>NZ_JBEGDX010000010.1:25016-86450 GCF_040202975.1 Xanthomonas sp. WHRI 10207
CCCTCATCCGGCGCTGCGCTCCACCTTCTCCGGACGGGAGAAGGATCTGCTACCTCCGCGACCTCCGCGGGTCTTGTTTGCTTGGAGGAAAAGGCTGCCAAACCTGCCTGTGCATGTCCCGCTAAACTAGCGCCCCCAAACCGCTGCACCGCCACGCCTTGAAGAAGTCCGATTTCAACTATTCGCTCCCCGACGAGCTGATCGCCCAGGCGCCGCTGGCCGAGCGTGCGGCCAGCCGTCTGCTGGTGGTACCCAAAGCGCCTGCAGACTTCAGCGACCGCCAGGTGCGCGATCTGCCCGAGCTGTTGCAGCCGGGCGATCTGCTGATCTTCAACGACACCCGCGTCATCCCGGCACGGCTGTTCGGGCAGAAGGCCAGCGGCGGAAGGGTGGAAATCCTGATCGAGCGCCTGCTGGGCGAACGCGAGGCGCGGGTGCAGATCGGCGCGAGCAAGTCGCCCAAGGCCGGCAGCCTGATCGCGCTCGACGCGGGTGGCCAGGCCGAAGTGTTGGGGCGCGATGGCGAGTTTTATCTGCTGCGCTTCGACATCCCGTTGCCGCTGGAGCAGTGGCTGCCCGAGGCCGGCCGCCTGCCGCTGCCGCCCTACATCCGCCGTGAGCCGGGGCTGGAAGATCGCGAGCGCTACCAGACCGTATTCGCGCGCGAGGTCGGTGCGGTCGCCGCGCCCACCGCCGGCCTGCATTTCGACGAGCAACTGCTGGCGCGCTTGCGCGAGCGCGGGGTCGAGTTCGGCCACGTCACGCTGCATGTCGGCGCCGGCACGTTTCAGCCGGTGCGGGTGGATGCGCTCGACCAGCACGTGATGCATAAAGAGTGGCTCAACGTCGGTGCCGCGCTGGTGGAGCAGGTGCGTCGCACGCGTGCCCGTGGCGGCCGCGTCATTGCCGTGGGCACCACGGTGGTGCGCTCGCTGGAAAGCGCCTGGCGCACCACCGACGCCGCACCCGATGGCGAACTGCTGCCGTTCGCCGGCGAAACCCAGATCTTCATCCTGCCCGGCTACCGCATCCGCAGCGTCGATGCGATGGTCACCAACTTCCATCTGCCCGAAAGCACGCTGCTGATGATGGTCTCCGCCTTCGCCGGCCGCGAGCGCATCTTCGCCGCCTACGCGCACGCCATCGCACAGCGCTATCGCTTTTTCTCGTACGGCGATGCGATGTTGTTGTGGGGCAGGGACTGGGGAATCGGGAATGGGGAATCGTAAGGCGGTATCCGCCGAACGATCAGCCACCTGCCAACCGCTCTTCCCATTCCCGATTCCCGACTCCCCATTCCCGGCCTTTCAATGTCCCGACTTCAGTTCCAGCTCCAGACCACCGACGGCCACGCGCGCCGTGGCCGCCTGACCTTTCCGCGCGGCACGGTGGAAACCCCGGCGTTCATGCCGGTGGGCACCTATGGCTCGGTCAAGGGCATCCTGCCCGAGCAGATCCGCGCGCTGGGGGCGGAGATCATCCTGGGCAACACCTTTCATCTGTATCTGCGCCCGGGGCTGGATGTGATCGGCGACCACGGCGGCTTGCACGGGTTTGCGCGCTGGGATGGGCCGATCCTCACAGACTCCGGCGGGTTTCAGGTGTTTTCCCTGGCCCACCGTCGCAAGATCACCGAGCAGGGCGTGACCTTTTCCTCGCCCACCGATGGTGCGCGGGTGTTCCTGGGTCCGGAAGAGAGCATGCAGATCCAGAAGGTGCTCGATTCGGACATCGTGATGATCTTCGACGAGTGCACGCCTTACCCGGCCACCGAAGAGGTCGCGCGGCGTTCGATGGAGCTGAGCCTGCGCTGGGCGCAGCGCTCGCGCGATGCGCATGACGGGTTGGGCAACGACGCGGCGCTGTTCGGCATCGTGCAGGGCGGGGTGCACCCGGACCTGCGCAGCCGCTCGCTGGAGGGCCTGCACGCCATAGGCTTCGATGGCTACGCCATCGGCGGTTTGGCGGTGGGCGAGCCCGAGCACGAGCGCAACGCCATGCTCGAACACCTGCATCCGCAGCTGCCGGCCGACCGCCCGCGTTACCTGATGGGCGTGGGCCGGCCAGAAGACCTGGTGGAAGGCGTGGCGCGCGGCGTGGACATGTTCGACTGCGTCATGCCCACCCGCAACGCGCGCAACGGCCACTATTTCACCTCGTTCGGCACGGTACGCATCCGCAATGCCAGATACGAACGCGACCTGGACACCATCGAGCCGGGCTGCGGTTGCCATGCCTGCAGCAGCGGCTACACGCGCTCCTACCTGCGTCACCTGGACCGCTGCAACGAAATGCTGGCCCCGATGCTGGGCACCATGCACAACCTCTGGTACTACGAAAAACTGATGGCAGACATGCGTGCGGCGATCGCGGCGGGAACCTTTGTGCAGTTCCGGCGGTCCTTCTATGCGGCACGCGGCGCCACCACGCCGCCGTTGCCGGGGGAAACCAGCTGAGCCCTGCCGTCCGTGCCCTTGGCGCGGACGGGGTGGAACCCGCGTGGCATAATTCCCGGCTGTTCCGCTCTGGCGGTACCTGAATAGCGAGTGGGCCCGTGGGGCGCGCTGGCACCAAACTAGGATGCACTGAATGAATTTGCTCGATTTCCTGATCCCGGTCGCCCAGGCGCAAGCCACCGGTGGCGCGCCGGCCGCCGGCCCGATGGGGAGCCTGTCCACCTTCGCGCTGCCGATCATCCTGATTGCGGTCATGTATTTTTTGATGATTCGTCCGCAGATGAAGCGTCAGAAGGAGCACAAGTCGCTGCTGGACAAGCTGGCACGCGGCGATGAAGTCATCACCTCCGGCGGCGTCGCTGGCGTGATCGCCGACATCGGCGACAACTTCATCACCGTGGAAGTGGCCGACAACGTCCGCATCCGCGTGCAGAAGAGCGCGGTGGGCCATGTGCTGCCGAAGGGCACGCTGAAGTCCGCCAGCTGAGTCGGGCTATCGGCATCGAGCACCGTCTGGCGCTGCCGGCCGGTGCTCGAAAACGCCAGGGGCCGCTCGTACACTCCGCTGTCGTCGCGCTGCCGATGCCTGCGTTGGGCTGCTCAAGACGTCGCTGCAATTGAAGGCCTGCAATACCACCGCTGCGCGCACCGTCAGGCGGGCGCAGTCGGTGCACGGAGTCGGAATGCGCCACTTGGCGTTTTCGCTCCGCGCACTGCCCGTATCCACCGGATGACCGCTCGCGACGTTGTATTGGCCGCTTGAAGTCGTTCTCACTGCTAGGCGCGGCGCCGGGATGGTGCTGTGCGGGACTGTCGCAATGCTCGAATTTCCTCGCTGGAAGTATTTCCTGATCCTGCTGGTGCTGGCGGTCAGCGCGTTGTATGCGCTGCCTAACATCTATCAGAAAGACCCGTCCGTGCAGATCACCGCCAGCCGCGGTGCACAGCTCGACGACGCATTGCGCAGCCGCATCGACGGCGAGCTCAAGGGCGCGGGCATCACGCCCAAAGCCGTCACCAAGGAAGGCGACAGCCTGATGGTGCGCCTGTCCTCGTTGCAGGCGCAGACCCGCGCCAACGATGTGCTGCGTCAGCAGCTTGGCGAGAACTACACGGTGGCGCTGAATCTGGCCTCCACCGTGCCGGAGTGGCTGGCCAAGCTGGGCGGCAAGCCGATGGTGCTGGGCCTGGACCTGGTCGGCGGCGTGCACTTCGCCATGCAGGTCGATCAGAAGGCTGCAGTGGAAAAGCGGATCGAAGGCTTTGCCGAAGACATCCGCACCACCTTGCGTGACGGCCGCATCGCCTATCGGGCGGTCGAGCGTCGCGGCGACAACAGCATCCAGATCAGCCTGGGCGAGGGCGCCAGCGCCGATGCGGCGCGCACCGCGCTGGCCAAGGCGCAGCCGTTGCTGACCTACGACGTCAGCGGCCAGAACATCGCAGTGAAGGTGCCGGAGGCCGAGCTCAAGCAGATCGCCAGCGGCGCGATCGAGCAGAACCTCACCACCTTGCGCAATCGCGTCAACGCGCTGGGCGTGTCCGAGCCGACCATCCAGCGCCAGGGCGAAGACCGCATCGTGGTCGAATTGCCCGGTTTGCAGGACACCGCCGAGGCCAAGCGCCTGATCGGCGCCACCGCCTCGCTGGAATTCCGCGCGGTGGTCGACGGCAATGCCGAAGACGCAGTGCGCAGCGGCAGCATCCCGCCCGAAGCCAAGGTCTACCGCGTGCGCGATACCGGCGCGCCGGTGTTGCTCAACAAGCGCGCGCTGGTGACCGGCGACCAGATGGTCAGTGCCAGCGTCAGCAACGACCAGAACGGCATGCCTGCAGTGTCGGTGACGCTCAACAACGTCGCCGGCCAGCGCATGCTCGACTACACCAGCGCCAACGTCGGCAAGCTGATGTCGGTGGTGTACATCGAGCGCATCCCCACCGTGACCATGGTCGACGGCAAGGAAGTGCGCAGCGTTCGGGTCAAGGAAGAAGCCTTGTCGCCGACCCGCATTGCCGGCGTGTTCGGCAAGAACTTCCAGACCACCGGTCTGGAGAAGGTGGAAGCGGAGAACCTGGCCAAGTTGCTGAAGTCCGGCTCGCTGGCTGCGCCGATGGATTTTGTCGAGGAATACGTGATCGGCCCGAGTCTGGGTGCGGAAAACGTGGAGCGCGGCGTCACTGCGGTGGTGTACTCGTTCCTGTTCACGCTGGTGTTCTTCACCATCTACTACCGCGTGTTCGGCGCGATCACCTCGGTGGCGCTGCTGTTCAATCTGCTGATCGTGGTGGCGGTGATGTCGCTGTTCGGCGCCACCATGACGCTGCCGGGTTTTGCTGGCCTTGCGCTGTCGGTCGGTCTGTCGGTGGACGCCAACGTGCTGATCAACGAGCGTATCCGCGAAGAATTGCGGCTGGGCGTGCCGGCCAAGTCGGCGATTGCCGCGGGTTATGAAAAGGCCGGCGGCACCATCCTGGACGCCAACCTCACCGGTTTGATCGTGGCGGTGGCCTTGTATGCGTTCGGTACCGGCCCGTTGAAGGGCTTCGCGCTGACCATGATGATCGGTATTTTCGCCTCGATGTTCACCGCGATCACCGTGTCGCGTGCGCTGGCGGTGCTGATCTACGGCAGCCGCAAGAAGCTGAAGACCGTCGCTATTTGAGATGCGAGTCCGGCCTCGACCCCTGCAGCAGAGCTGTAGCGGGCGAGGGATGAATCCCTTCGCAAGCGTTGCGCATCCCGAGGGTGTGCAACGTCTAAACGGAAGATCTTTTCCATGAAATTGTTCCCGCTCCATCTCATTCCCAACGACACCAAGATCGATTTCATGCGCCCGCGCAAGCCGGTGCTGATCCTGATGCTGATCCTGGCAGTCGCTTCGGTCGGCATCATCGTCGGCAAGGGCTTCAATTACGCGCTGGAATTCACCGGCGGCACGTTGGTGCAAACCAGCTTCCAGAAAACGGTGGATGTGGACCAGGTGCGCGAGCAGCTGTCCAAGGCCGGCTTCGAAAACGCACAGGTGCAAAACGCCCGCGGCGGCAACGAGGTGATGATCCGTCTGCAGGCGCGTGAGCAGCACAACAACCGGGACGATGCTGCGCGCACCGTTGCCGAAGAAGTGCGCAAGGCGGTCAGCACCGAGCAGAACCCGGCCACCGTGCAGCCCGGCGAGTTCGTCGGCCCGCAGGTCGGCAAGGACCTGGCCTTGAACGGCGTGTACGCCACGGTGTTCATGCTGGTGGGCTTTTTGATCTACATCGCCTTCCGCTTCGAGTGGAAGTTTGCGGTGGTGGCCAGCGTGACGGCGTTGTTCGACTTGCTGGTCACGGTGGCCTTCGTGTCGCTGACCGGTCGCGAGTTCGATCTGACCGTGCTGGCCGGTCTGTTGTCGGTGATGGGCTTTGCGATCAACGACATCATCGTGGTGTTCGACCGTGTGCGCGAAAACTTCCGCGGGTTGCGTGTGGAACCGCTGGAAGTGTTGAACCGGTCGATCAACCAGACGCTGTCGCGCACGATCATCACCGCGGTGATGTTCTTCCTGTCGGCCTTGGCGCTGTACATCTACGGCGGCGAATCGATGGAAGGTCTGGCCGAGACCCACATGATCGGTGCGGTGATCGTAGTGATCTCATCGGTGATCGTGGCGGTGCCGATGCTGAGCATCGGGCCGTTTGCGGTGACCAAGCAGGATCTGCTGCCCAAGGCCAAGGATGTGGAGGCGCTGGCGCGCCGCCCCTGATCGGTTGGCAAAAGGTGTGACGAAAAAACCGCGCATTGCGCGGTTTTTTCGTTTCTGGCGGTGGACGCCTGGTTCACGGTTGTGCACTGTGATGTCACGACTCAAGATTGTGAAAACCAGGGATTTCGTCGGACACGTGATGCCGATCGATACGCAATACGTTGCGGTAGAGAACCGTTGGCCAGGACGAAGCGCCGCATCCAACTGAGATACGTCTGCTCAGTGCAAAGGCTGTAGTGCCTAACGCGCAAGCGGTCGCGCACTCGATCAAGCAACTGCGTCGGCGGACGTGCTGTTACGCCATTGTTTTTGGGGGTGTATTTCATACGCCCGCGTCTTTGCTGGATAAGGCTGGATACCTCGCAATAGTAGAGTCCGTTTACCATCATGTAATCCCGTGATCGCGGCTAGAGATTTTCCCCCATTCACAAAGCGCCAGCGATCGAAGATACTCCATGCAACACCGCATTTCGGCGGGCCAATAGTAGTTAGGCCGCATGGACAGCATCGCATCGCGTCAGACATTAGTGCTCTCCCTAGTCCGCGCCCTCTGTGGCGAGGTCCACCCGGAATTGCGTCAAGCCTCGATCGAGGCCGATGAAAACGCCTTCATCGTTCGCCTCCGCTTCGAGTACGACGGTTTAGCTGCGGGTCTCGCGCAAGAGAACTGTTCTTGCGCAGCCACAGAGGTCATTGCGGACTTGGCTGCACCCTGGGACCTCGATGAGCAACATGTGTCTGTTCCCGCCCCTAGTGCCCTAAAGCCGCTGAGACATGTGGTCTACCGACGTTGGGAGCCTGAGGGTGCGGCCTAACAATTCATTCAATCCGACGCCGCTTCGCGGCGCGGCTTAATTCAGGCGTTAGGCCGCTCAGGCACATCTATGCAAACGTTCAAGTCTTGGCGTCCGATCGAACACGTCCCTGAATATCTTTCGGGTGTGTTTATCCTCCAGCACTTCGCCGGCTCCATGACTGTTGTGTGTGGTGGAGACTTTGGCAATGGTCAGTTGCTTGTCTTGCGCTTCGAGGGTTTCGAGGCCGTGGCAACGCACGAGGAGTTCGCCCATCAGTGGCCTGGCGAATCGGGAGTTCCGAAGCTACCAAAGTCACCCGGCGGCAACTGGACTTTCCCTTTCTTGCAAGTTGAGAACTCGGAGTGGGCGGCGGACTCTGTGCAGGCGGTTACTTTCGGACGGACGCCTTGCCACTACTCCATAGTCTCAGGAAGCGACATCGTCGATATCCTTTCTTTGGAACCACCTGACGTGGCCTGGACTTCTGTTGAGGCAGTAGAATTGGTCATGCAGGCCGCAGCCAACCTAGGTGCGGCCTAACAATTCGTCCAAGCCGACGCCGCTTCACGGCGAGATTTAACTCATTTGTTAGGTGTCGAATATCCGTTCACACCCTTTCACGGCTAGCATCAATCTATCTCGTATAGGACGCCTTCATGTATTTTCAAGTGGTCATCGAAACGAACGAAAAGGTCGGTAAGCAAAGCAAAAACAAGCAGTACTTCGAACTGGATAAAGCTGATCTCTCAGACATTGAGGCAAGAGTCTTAGTCCCGTTCTTTAAAGGTGAAGACTTTCAGTTCGATGGCTACTTCCTCAGCAAAGCAGAGGTCAAACGACTCGCCATTAAGCAGACTGAAAAGACGGTGGCCGAGCTTTCGAAATACGAGAACGATCACATGCCATCCAACGTGAGTATGTTCGTTTCGCCGAGCGATATTCTTAGGTACGAAAAGTACACCAAGGACATCACTAACGAAGTTTTCGACCGCGTCAAAGGCACGCTATCAAAGGCGGCCCCAGCCACATCTTCGGTAGCCGAGAAGACAAAGTCGGAAGTCCTTGATCAATCGAAGGTCTTCATAGTTCACGGCCGAGACGACTTAGCCAAGATATCGGCCGCAAGATTTGTGGAAAAGCTCGGGCTTAAAGCAATAATTCTTCACGAGCAAGTCAGTGGCGGCAAAACCATCATTGAGAAAATTGAGGAGCACACCAACGTTGGTTTTGCTTTGGTACTGTACACGCCTTGTGACTCAGGTGGCTTGGTGGGTGACCAGCCAAAGTCTCGCGCTCGGCAGAACGTAGTCTTTGAACACGGCTATCTGATTTCAAAGCTAGGTAGGCGCCACGTTTGCGCTCTTGTGAAAGACGGTACGGAAGTTCCCAACGACATTAGTGGCGTGGTCTACGTGCCACTAGACGACCATGGCGCTTGGCACCTTGCCGTTGCCAAGGAACTTAGGAATGCCGGCTACGGCGTAGACATGAACAAGGTTACTTAATGGCCACCGCCGCCGACATGCCCGCGACGCCTAACCCCTCCTTCAATTGGGTGCCTAACGCGCCGCTTAAGTCAAACGCTAGGCCGCAAGAGGAAGCTCATGGGCTACATTCCAAAACACGCTGATTTGCAGTCACTGTCAGATGACGACCTGATCGATCGTTACGACGCCGCCGCACACAACACCGTCGTGGGCACCGGCTTCTACCGTGACGAGATTGTCCGGAGACAAGTGGCTAGGGAGAGCGCTCGCATGCTGCAGCTAACTCAAACAATGCGCACCCTTACTTGGGTCATCCTCGCAGTCACAGCGGTTAACGCTGTGCTAGTGGGTTGGCAGATATGGGGCCAAAAGTGACCGGCTTTCGGCCTAACATTTCATTCAAGCCGATGCCGCTTCGCGGCTCGGCTTAATTCAGGCGTTAGGCAGTGGTGGGTAATAACAGCTTCGGTATCCGCTGTCGCGTGATCTTGCGTGGCCAGCGCTGGCTGCGCGCGACCGGATCGGCCGATAAAGCCTCATCGCGTGCGATCGCGCAGCGATGCGGCTCATCAAACTCGTCGGCCATATCCGGCAAATGCCCAGGCCAACCGAGTCGACGCAATGCGTTGCACTGCAGTCAGATGCAACGCACCCGCCACTCACTTCAGGCAGTGGTGCCCGCCAAGCATGCGCGCAATGCGCGCAGCTTCTCCACGGGTCACAAATTCCAATCGATCCGCATGCCCGCAATCAGCGCATTCTTCAGATCGTTGGTGCGGGTGGGTTCGTTGAACTGGTCCGGGTTGATCACGTAATGTAGGTTCGGCGCGATGCGCAGGCGCTTGGTGACCTGGATGCCGTAGCTCAGCTCCATCATGATCTGGTTGTCGGCGGGGGTGCCGGTGCCGCCGGCCGAGGCGCGGGCCAAACGCAGGTTTTCCAGCGCTTCGTCGCTGTATTTCTGTTGGGTGATCACGAAGGCGATGTTGTCCTGCGGGCGGCTGGCGAAGGTGCCTTTTTGCACCAGGCCCAGTTGCACGAAGTGATCTTCGATGGCCTGGCCGCCGGTGCTTTGCAGAATCGCGCCGAAGACGGTGAGGCCGCGGGTGCCGGACGGGTCGGGGTTGGTGACCTGCTGCTCGAAGCGACCGAACAGGCCCGAGCGGCCCTGCTTGTTTTCATAGCCCAGCCCACTGAGTACGGCGGGGTTGCCGTTGCGGTCGCGCAGCGGGTCGGTGTAGTCGGAGTTGTCCTGCCAGCCGCCGAGTTCGTACATCGCGGCCATGCTGCCGTCGCCGCCCTTGTTCTTGTAGCCCACCGCATAGGGCACCACCACGCCGGTGGTGTCGTCGGTGCTCCACTTCAAGCCGTGCTGGCCGTCCTGCGCCTGCACCGGGTTCACTTCATACGCGCCGACATGCACATAGACCTTGGGCGTGACCCAGGCGGTGGCGTGCGCGGCCCAGCTGGAGACCGGCCAATAGGTGAAGTTGCTGGTGCGGAATACGAAGGTGGGGTTGCCGCAGGCCGAGTTGCCCTGGAAGTACTGGCACAGGTCAGAGCCGAGGAAATGGATGTTGGCGACGCTGCGGCCGGCTTCCAGTTCCAGGCGGTCGTTGAAGAGTTTTTGCAGCAGGGTGAAGTTGGCCAGACGCGTGCCCTGGCCGCCGTAGATTTCCTGCACCGAGGTGCTGTTGCCGATGCTGCTGTTGGACAGATTGGTGCCGTGACGATTGGAGACGTAGAGCTTGATGGTGGCGCCGTTCCATCCGAACAGGCGGTCCATGTCGACATCGCTGCCGACCATCAGCTGGCCGGCGTAGGCATCGCCACTCTTGCGGCCGCCGTCGATCATCGAGGCGGCTTCGCCGGTGTAGCCCAGCTTGAGCTTGAAGGCATCGGCGGCGTCCTGCGCCTGGGCGAGTGGGGCGATCGCCAGCGCGAGCGACAGGCACAGCAGGCGGGGATGGGCGCGGCGGGAGGGCAGGGCAGTCATGGCGGGACTCCGAACAAAGAGGGCGTGGCCAAGGTGGCGAACGCGACAGCACGTGGGTGGGCAAGCCGCTGGCGGCGCACATCGGTACGCGGCGCAGCGGTGATCGATCAGGGGTGACGCGCATCCGGCGCATCGGATGCGGCGGCCATCGGCCGCCGCAGGGTGCTGACGTCAGGCGACGACGTCGGCTACCGGCTTCTTGAGCACGCGCAGCGCAATCGCGGTGACCGCTACGCCGGCCAGCAGTGCCAGCACATACATCGCCAGGTGGGTGACGGCATTGGGAATCAGCAGCACGAAGATGCCGCCATGCGGAGCTTTGAGCTCGGCGCCGACCGACATCGAAATCGCGCCGGCCACGGCCGAGCCGATCATCAGTGCCGGAATGGTGCGCAACGGGTCGCGCGCGGCATACGGGATGGCGCCTTCGGTGACGAAGGCCAGCCCGAGCACGCCGGCGGCGGTGGCCGAGCCGCGTTCTTCGACGGTGAAGCGGTTGCGGAACAGCCAGGTGGCCAGCGCGATGCCCAGCGGCGGAGTCATGCCGGCCACCATGGCGGCGGCCATCGGGGTGTAGACCTGGCTGGCGATCAGACCGGTGGAAAACGCGTAGGCGGCCTTGTTGACCGGCCCGCCCATGTCGAAAGCCATCATGCCGCCCAGCAACAGGCCCAGCAGCAGCGCGCTGCTACCTTGCATGCCACGCAACCAGGCGGTGAGCCAGGCCAGCAGGTCGGCGACCGGTTGGCCGAACACATACATCATCGCCAGACCGACCAACAGGGTGCCCAGCACCGGCAGGATCAATACCGGCTTGAGTCCTTCCAGGTTGCGCGGCAGCTTGATGTAGCGGTTGAGCGCGGCCACGCCGTAGCCGGCGATGAAGCCGGCGATGATGCCGCCGAGGAAACCGGCATTGAGATTGGCCGCGACCAGCCCGCCGATCATGCCGGGCGCGATGCCGGGGCGATCGGCGATGGAGTAGGCGATGTAACCGGCCAGCGCGGGCACCATCAAGGTGAAGCCGGCCTTGGCGCCGATCTGAAACAGCGACCAGGCCAGCGTGCCCTGATGCGCGTCGTCGCCGGCATAGATGCCGCCCAGCGCGAAGGCCAGCGCGATCAACAGGCCGCCGGCAGTGACGAACGGCAGCATGAACGACACACCGGTCATCAGGTGCTTGTAGGCGCCGGTGCGACCGTTGCTTTTGTTGTCCGATGTGGCGCTGGCGCCTGCGACCGGGGCTGCGCCGCCCTGCACGCCGGCCTCGGCCAGCGCCTTCTGGATGAGTGCCGGGCCATCGTTGATCGCCGGCTTGGTGCCGCTCTTGAACAGCCGCTTGCCACCGAAACGGGCCAGGTCCACTTCGCGGTCGGCGGCGATGATGACGACGTCGGCTGCGCGGATTTCCTCGTCGGTCAATGCGTCCTGCGCGCCGACCGAGCCCTGCGTTTCCACGCGCATCTGGTAGCCGAGCTTCTTTGCGGCCTGCTGCAGGCCTTCGGCGGCCATGAAGGTGTGCGCGATGCCGGTGGGGCAGGAGGTGATTGCAACGATGCGTTTGCCGCCTGCGCCGGATGCGTCGGTCGCTGCCGATGCAGTGGTCGCGCTGGGCACGGCGAGCTGGCTGACGGCGGCGGCCGGGTCGTCCAGCACCGCGCCCAGGCTCAGCTGCAGCAGTTGTGCGTCGCCGAAGCGTGCGGTGTCGGCATCGGCGTCGCCGACGATCAGGACCTGCGCGGCGGCGCTGGTCAGTTCGGTCGGTAGCGCGCCGAGCACGCCCTGGTCGCTGCGGATTTCGATCGTCACGCTGCGCCCGGCGGCGGTGGCCGCGCGGCGCAGCGCCTCGGCCGCCAGAACGGCTTCGGTACTGCGTTCGCCGGCGGCGATGACCACGATGGAAGAGGACATGGCAAAACTCCTGCTGTATTGCGGTCGCCGGTGTGGCCGGCGGGGGGAATTGGGGCGTTACGCGTGCGGGTGGCGCGTGCCGGGACGACGGCGGTCGGAATAAGCCGCGGACACCTGCGTGCCGGTCGTGACCTTGTGGAAGGCAGCGTTCACGACAGCGTCTCGATCACGACTTCGGTCGCAGCACGGCGCACGCCGTCGGCGCTGAGCCTGCGCGCGTCGCCACTTTCCAGCCGGCACATCGAAAACGCCGTGGCCAGCCGTGCGCACTGCTCCAGATCGGTGCTCGCATCCAGCAGCGCAGCGGCCAGGCCGGCCACCATCGCATCGCCTGCGCCAACGCTGCTGCCGTGCGCCAGGCGTGGCGGACGCGCGATCAGTCGCTGGTCGCGCTGCACGAACAACGCACCGTCGGTGCCCATCGAAATCACCACCAGCTGGATGCCGCGTGCCAGCAGTTCGTGCGCAGCGGCGCTGAGTGCGGCGCGATCGGCGAGCGGGCGGCCGGTCCAGGCTTCCAGTTCGTGGCGATTCGGCTTGACTGCGTAAGGCAGCGCATCGCGTGCTGCGCTCAGTGCGGCCACCAGCGGTGCGCCGCTGGTATCGAGCAGCACGCGTGCACCGGCGGCGCCGGCCTGCACCTGCAGCTGCGCCCAGCTGTCGTCGGGCAGGCCGGCTGGCAGGCTGCCGGACAACACCACCGGCAGGCCGGGGCGCAGCAGCGGCGCGAGTTGATCGGCCACGCTTTGCAGATGCGCGCTGGTCAGTTGCAGGCCGGGCAGATTGATGTCGGTGGTGTCGTTGCTGCGCGCTTCCACCAGTTTGAGATTGGTGCGGGTTTCGCCGGCCACGCGCTGGCAGTGGTCGACGATGCCGCGCTCGCGGAACAGCGCTTCGAACACGCCGGCATTGCCGCCGCCGAGCACGCCAAGTGCGGCCACATCGGTGCCCCAATCGGCCAGGCACGCAGCCACGTTGATGCCCTTGCCGCCGGCATCGTTACGCACGCTGCTGGCGCGATGCACTGCACCGGGCTGCAGGCTGTCGAGCCGGATGGTCTGGTCGATCGCCGGGTTCAGCGTGACGGTGAGGGCCTGCAAGCTCATGCCATGTCCTCGCGCTTGGCTTCCAAAGCGCGCACTTGCTCGGCGGTTTCGCAATTGAGCGCCTGCTCGGCCAGCTGCTGCAATTGGCCGAGCGAAGATGCCCGCAGGCGCGCCTTCACTGCGGGGATGTCGTTAGGTGTCATCGACAGTTCCTGCACGCCCAGGCCGGCCAGCAGGCTGGCACCGAACGCATCGCCGGCCAGGCCGCCGCATACGCCAACCCAGCGCTCGTGCTTGCGCGCGCCTTCGATGGTGCTGCGGATCATGCGCAGCACCGCCGGATGCAGGCTGTCGGCTTCGGCGGCCAATTCCGGGTTCTGGCGGTCGATCGCCAGCACGTACTGGGTGAGGTCGTTGGTGCCGATCGAGAAGAAGTCCGCATGCCGCGCCAGCACGTCGGCCTGCGCGGCGGCGGCCGGCACTTCGATCATGATGCCGATCGGAACCTCCGGTGCATCTAGCTCGGCGCGGATGCGTGCGCAGATTTCGCGCAAGGCGATCAGCTCCGGCACCGAGGTGATCATCGGGAACATGATCGACAGCCGCGCACCGTCCTTGGCCGCGCGGTATAGCGCCCGCAGCTGCGGCTCCAGCAGGTCGGGGCGACGCAGCAGCAGGCGCGCGCCACGCACGCCCAGGAACGGGTTTTCTTCGTGCGGCAATTCCAGATGCGCCACCTGCTTGTCGCCGCCGATGTCCAGCGCACGCACGATCAGCGGGCGGCCGTCCAAGGCCTGCGCCATGGCGCGATAAGTCGCGTACTGCTCGTCTTCGGTGGGCGTGCTGCCGCTTTCCAGGAACAGGAACTCGGTGCGCATCAGGCCGACGCCTTCGGCACCTTGGGTGAGCGCCATTGCCACCTGGTCGGGCAGGTTGACGTTGGCGCCGATGTCGATGTGGTGACCGTCGGTGGTTTCGGCCGGCAAGGCGCGCTGTGCGGCTTCGCGCTCGCGGATGGCCTGTTGTTCGGCGATGTGGCTGCGTGCCGCGTCCAGATCCTGCGCGGACGGGTTGATGTACAGGCGCCCGCTGCTGCCGTCGATGATGGCGGTGGCGCCGTCTTCGATCTCCAGCAACTGGCCGCCGGCCGCGACCAGCGCCGGCAGGCCCAGGGTGCGCGACAGGATCGCGGTGTGCGAGGTCGGGCCGCCCTGCGCGGTGGCGAGGCCGAACACACGTGCGGTGTCCAGGTTGGCGGTGTCCGACGGCGACAGGTCGCTGGCCAGCAGGATGCAGGGCTGGTCGGGCAAATCAGTCAGACCGGCGCCCGCTGCAGATGGGTCGAGCTGGGCCAGCACGCGACGGCCGACATCGCGCAGGTCGGCCGCGCGGCCGGCCAGCACCGGGTTGCCCAGCGCGGCCAGGCCGGAGGCGATCTGTTCCACTGCTTGGTGCCAGGACCACGCCACGCCATGGCCTTCGACCATCAGCTGGCAGGTGCGGGTGATCAGGTCGGTGTCGTTGAGCAGCTCGGCCTGGGCCTTGAAGATGGCCGCGTCCGAGGCGCCAAGACGGCGCTGGGTGTCGTCCTGGATCGCCGCCAGCTGCTGGCGGGTGCGGGTCAGCGCATCGTGCAGCTGTGCGCCGCCATCGCCCAGGCCGACCGGCTGATCGGCCACCTCGGTCTGCGCCGCACGCAGGCGGTGCACGATGCCGATCGCCACGCCCGGGCTGGCGCCGATGCCGACGATGGCCGGCTGCGCCTGCGGCGGGGTCCAGCCGACCACCGGTGCGGCGCGGCGTTGCGCGGCACGTTCGGCATCGGCCTTCTCCTGTGCGGTCAAGCTGTCCATCACCGCGCGCAGGCGCTTGAGCAGCGCCGCCGCATCGTTGCCTTCGGCCGAGACGGTGATGCTGTCGCCGGCACGCAGGCCCAGCTGCAGCAGGCCGACCAGGCTCTTGGCATCGGCGGCCTGGTCGCCAGCACGCACCTGCGCACGGGCAGAGAAACCGCGCGCGGTTTCGGCCCAGCGCGTGGCCGGGCGCGCGTGCAGGCCGCTGGGGTAGGCGATGGTCCACTCGAAGCGTTCGGCCAGATCGGTGGCCGGCGCGGCGCTGGTGTCGGGCGCGCGGTCGCCGGTGAGCGCGGCCACGATCACGCCGGGGTCGTCGGTGGTGAACAGCGCTTCCAGCTGCGCCGGGTCCTGGATCAACCGGGTCAGTCGGCGCAGCAAGGTGATATGGGTGTCGGACTGGGCGGCAATGCCCACCACCAGCCGGGTGATCTGGCCGGGGTTCCATTCCACGCCCTCGGGCAGTTGCAGCACCGCAATCCCGTCGCGGTGCACCAGGTGACGGTCTTCGCCCACCCCGTGCGGGATGGCCAGGCCATGGCCCAGGAAGGTATTCGCCAGGCCTTCGCGGCGTCGCATGCTGGCGTCGTAACCGGGTGCCACGCAGCCGGCGGCGACAAGCAGTTGCGCAGCCTGGGCGATGGCATCGTCCTTGTCGCGGGCGTGAGCACGCAGGCGGATGAGCTCGGGAGTGACGGGGGCTGGCGACGGAGAAGACAAGGCGGGCTCCGATGGGGGGATCAGGCTGGGAAGTATAGTGGGAACGTTCCCACGATCCAGGTCAATGTGCAGTGCACAAAATCCTTGTAGTGCTTTCGGGTTAGCATCGGAACTGACACCGCGCCTGGGTCAGGTGCGCAAATGGAGCGGGAACGGTCCCAGTGAGTATCAGCATCAATGACGTGGCCCGGGTGGCCGGTGTGTCCAAGTCCACGGTCTCGCGCGCGCTGGGCACCGGCCCGGTGAGCGAGGAGGTGCGTGCCAAGGTTGAGGCGGCCGTCCGTCAGACCGGTTACCGCCCCAATCTGATGGCGCGGCGATTGCGATCCCAGCAGTCCGGCATCCTCGGCGTGATCGTGGCCGATATCCGCAACCCTTACTTCACGTCCCTCATCCGTGCGGTGGAAGAGGTCGCTTACCGTGCCGGTATGCGCGTCACCCTGTGCAATACCGATGAAGATCCCGAGCGCGAGGCGCTGTATCTGGAGCTGATGCAGGAAGAACGCATCACCGGGCTGATCTTCGCCCCGACCCGGGTGACGGTGGGGCGCATGCACGAACTGGCCCTGGATTACCCCACGGTGCTGGTGGACCGTGCCGGCCCCGGCAGCCGCTACGACAGCGTGGTACTGGATAACGCCGCGGCGATGGGCGAGTTGGTCACGCATCTGCAGGCGCAGGGTTACCGACGCATCGGTGGGTTGTTCGGCAGCACCAGCACCACCGCGGCCGAGCGTCGCGACGGCTATCTGGTGGCGATGCGGAGGCAAGGACTGACCCCGGACTACCGCGAAGTGGCGCCGACCGCCGAAGCGGCGATTGTCGAATTGGAACAGTGGCTGGCGAGCGACAGCCGGCCCGAAGCCATCGTCACCAGTAATAGCCTGCTGCTGATGGGCGCGTTGAAAGCCGCGCGTACCGCCGGCCTGCGGCTGCCGCAGGACCTGGCCCTGGCCGGCTTCGACAACGAGCGCTGGACCGACCTGGTCGAACCGGGCATCACCGTGGTCGAACAGCCGGTCGAAGACATGGGTCGCGCCGCGATGTCGTTGCTGCTGGAACGCCTGAGTAACCCGCAGCTACCGATCCGCCGCATGGTCATGACCGGGCGTTGCGTGGTGCGCGGTTCGACCGCTGCCCGTGCACCCGATCAGACTTAGCGAGCGAGACACCACCGTAGGAGCGCACCCGGGCGCGACCGAGCCTTACCGCCAGCCCTGATCGCGGTCGATAAGGCCCCATCGCGCCCAGGTGCGCTCCTACAGTGCAGTGCCAGTGCGGATCGCAAAAATGCCAGTGCGGATCGCAATGCATGTGCGAGTAATGACCTGCGCGTGACGAGCGCTGGCGTTTCCGATCATCGCCATCTCGTAGGAGCGCACCTGGGCGCGACGGGCGTTACCGGTAGAGCGTTCGCGCCCGGGTGCGCTCCTGCAGTGCAATGCCAGTGCGGGTCGTAACAATGCCAGTGCGTATCGCAATGCATGTGGGAGTAACGACCTACGCATGACGTGCACTGGCGTTTCCGATCATCGCCACCTCGTAGGAGCGCACCTGGGCGCGACGGGCGTTACCGGTAGAGCGTTCGCGCCCGGGTGCGCTCCTACAGTGCAATGCCAGGGCGGATCGCAACAATGCCAGCGCCGGTCGCACCGCATGTGGGAGTAACGACCTGCGCGGCAGGTTGCTAGTGCGGGTGCCTGCCGTGTGCTGCCCCATGCCGAGTACAGCACAACAAAAAAGCCCCGGCAGTGCCGGGGCTTTTCGTCTTGCAATCAACCGATCGATCAACGATCCGGACGGTGCGTGCCGGAGTCGTTCTGTGCGACCAGATACTCCTTGGACTGTTCGTCCAGCTTGTCGCCCAGCATGCGGCGCACCACCACGAAGAACAGCGGGATGAAGATCACGCCGAGCACGGTGGCGAACACCATGCCGCCGATCACGCCGGTACCGATGGAGTGACGCGAGTTGGCGCCGGCACCGGTGGAGATCGCCAGCGGCAACACACCCAGGATGAAGGCGAACGAGGTCATCAGGATCGGGCGGAAACGCAGGTGCGCCGCTTCCAGGGTCGCCTCGCGCAGGGTCTTGCCCGCCGCGCGCTGCTCTACCGCAAATTCCACGATCAGAATCGCGTTCTTTGCCGCCAGACCAATCACCGTGATCATGCCGATCTTGAAGTACAGATCGTTCGGCAGGCCGCGCAGCATCGAGAACACGATCGCACCCAGCACGCCGATCGGCACCACCATCAGCACCGCCACCGGAATCGACCAACTCTCGTAGAGTGCGGCCAGGCACAGGAACACCACCACCACCGACAACGCCAGCAGCAGCGTCGCCGCGTTACCGGCAATGATTTCCTGGTACGACATGCCGCTCCAGTCGAAACCGAAGCCCGGCGGCAGATCGTTGTTGACGATCTCTTCCATCGCCGTCATCGCCTGACCGGAGCTACCGCCCGGGGCAGGGTTACCGACGATGTTCACCGCCGAATAGCCGTTGTAGCGATTCAGCGCCGGCGAGGCGTACGTCCATTCGGCCTTGACCACGTTGCTCAGCGGAATCATGCCGGGCTGGCCATCGGCACCCACCGCCGTCGTGCTCGGGCTGAAGAAGTTGCGCAGCGACTCGGGGCCGGTACGGAACTGATCATCGGCACGGATGTTGACGCGCTTGATGCGGCCTTCGGAGAAATAGTCGTTGACGTACACCGGTGCCAGCATCAGCTGGATCGAGCTGTAGATGTCGCTGACTTCCAGACCCATCGACTGCGCCTGCACGCGGTCCACATGCAACTGCAACTGCGGCGAATTTTCCAGGCCGTTCGGGCGCACGCCCACCATGGTGTCGGCCTTTTGCGCTGCCTTGCCGAGCACGATATTGCGCGCCTGGGTCAAGGCTTCCTGGCCTGCGCCGGAGCGATCCTGCAGCCACATGTCGAAGCCGCCGAACTGGCCAAGGCCCTGCACGGTCGGCAGGTTGACCACGAAGATCTGCGCGCCCTTGATGCCGTAGAAGGCACCGTTGAGTTGCTGGATCAACTGCTCGGCAGTGACGTCACGCTCGTCCCACGGTTTGAGCCGGATGAAGCCCATGCCGACGTTTTCGCCCGAGCCCAGGAAGCTGAAACCGGCAATCTGCAGCATGCCTTCCACGGCCGGCTGCTTTTCCAGCACCGCACGCATTTGCGCAAACGCTTCGTTGGTGCGGATCTTGGTGGCGCCCGGCGGCAACTGCACGATAGCCACCGCAAAACCCTGGTCTTCTTCCGGCAGGAAGCTGCCTGGCATGCGGGTGAACAGGAAGCCGCACAGCACCACCAGCACTACGAACACGATCATCCACGGCGGCGAGCGCTTCAGCGTGTGACCCACCACGCCGACATAGCGATGCGCCAGCTTGTCGTAGTACTTGTCGAAGGTGCGGTAGACCCAGTTCTTCTTGCCCGAATGGGTGGGCTTGAGGAAGCTGGCGCACAACGCCGGCGTAAAGGTCAGCGCCAGGAACGCGGAGAAACCCATCGACATGGCGATGGTCAGCGCGAACTGCTTGTAGATCGCACCAGAGGCGCCGGGCTGCAGCGAGGAGGGGATGAACACCGCCGCCAGCACCACGGTGATAGCCACCACCGCGCCGGTGATCTGGGTCATCGCCTTCTGCGTGGCTGCCTTCGGCTCCAGATGCTCCTCGCTCATGATGCGTTCGACGTTCTCGATCACCACGATCGCATCGTCCACCACGATGCCGATCGCCAGCACCATCGCAAACAGCGTCAGCTGGTTGATGGTGAAGCCGATGGCGTACATGCCGAAGAAGGTGCCCAGCAGCGCCACCGGAATCACCAGGGTCGGGATGACCGTGGCGCGGAAGTTCTGCAGGAACAGCAGCATCACCAGGAACACCAGCACGATGGCTTCCACCAGCGTGTGCACCACTTCCTCGATGGAGATGCGCACGAAGGTGGTCGATTCGTACGGCGCAAACCAGGTCACGCCCTGCGGGAAGGTGGGCTGCAGTTCGTCGAGCTTGGCACCGACCGCCTCGGACACGTTCAGTGCGTTGGCGCCCGGCAGCAACTGGATACCGAAGGCACCGGTGGGCTTGCCGTTGTACTGGGTATCGAAGCCGTAGTTGCTCGGCCCCACGGTGACCCGCGCGACATCCTTCAGGCGCACCGTTGCACCGTTGTTGTCGGTGCGCAGGATGATGTTCTCGAACTCTTCCGGCGAGCTGAAACGCCCTTCCGCCGACACCGTGGCAGTGAAGCTGATGCCTTGCGGCGTGGGGTCGGCACCGACCGAACCGGCCGCGAACTGCACGTTCTGGTTACGTACCGCGGTCAGCACCTGGGTGGCCGACAGGTTGTAGCCCTGCAGCTTCTCCGGGTTCAACCAGATGTTCATCGCGTACTCGGCGCCGAACTGGTTGGTGCTGCCGACGCCGGGAACGCGCGAAATCTGCTCGAGCACGCGCGAGCCGACAATGTCGTTGAGCGCATCGCGGTTGATCGACGGGTTGTCCGACCGCAGTGCCGCCACCATCAGGAAGCCGGCGTTTGCTTTTGCCACCACCACACCCTGCTGGGTGACTTCGGACGGCAGGCGCGGCGTGGCCAACGACACCTTGTTCTGCACCTGCACCTGCGCGATATCCGCGTCGGTGCCGGTTTCGAAGGTCAGGGTGATGGTCACGCGGCCGTTGGAGGCCGACGAGGAGTTGAAGTACAGCAGGTGGTCGATACCGGTGAGCTGCTGCTCGATGACCTGCGTCACCGCTTTTTCGGCGGTATCGGCGCTGGCACCGGGGAAGTTGGCGGTGACGGTGACCTGCGGCGGGGCGATCGTGGGGTACGACTCGATACCCAGATTCAGGATCGAGATCACGCCCGCAAGCGAGATCAGGATCGCCACCACCCAGGCAAAGATCGGGTGTTCGATAAAAAACTTAGGCATGTCCGGGTTCCGTCACTGCTGCTTTGACTGGGAGTCGGCCGGTTGCGCGGCCGCATCCTGCTTGGGCTGTTCCTGCGCTGCCGGTGCCGCGGCATCGGCTGCGTTTGCAGCCGGTGCGGCCTTCGCATCGTCAGCCTGGCCTGCGGCCGGAGCCGCGCCAGGTGCACCGGGCTGACCCGGCTGGCCACCGGCGGCCGGCTTGTTCGGATCCCACGGCACGCCCTTGGCCGGCTGGCCTTCCTTGGCCTTCTGCACGCCATCGACAATGATCTGGTCGCCCGGGGTCACACCGCCGGTCACGATCCACTGGCCCTTTTGCTGGCCGTCGACAGTGAGGTTCTTGCGCACCACCTTGCCGTCCTTGCCCAGCACCAATGCATAGGCGCCCATCGCATCGCGCTGCAGCGCCTGCTGCGGCAGCAGGTAGGCGTTGTTTCGCTGACCCAGGCTGGCCTTGAAGGTGACGAATGCGCCCGGCAGCAGCGCCAGTTCCGGGTTGGGCAGGGTCGCGCGCAACGACACCGCACCGGTGCTCGGGTCCACCGTCACTGCCGACACGTCCAGCGTGCCTGGGTGCGGGTACAGGGTGCCGTTGCCGAGTTCGACGTTGATGGTGGACTTGCCGTCGCCGCTGAGCTGCACATTGCCGCTGCTCTGCGCCTGGCGTAGCGCGGCGAGTTCTTCGCTGCTCATCGCAAAGTTCACGTACAGCGGGTCGATCTGGTCGACCGTGGTCAGCAGGGTGGCTTCACCCGAGCCGACCAGCGCGCCTTCGGTGACCCGCTGGATGCCGGCACGGCCGGTGATCGGCGAGGTGACGCTGGCGAAGCTGAGCTGGATGCGGGCGGACTCGACCAGGCCACGCGCCTGCTGCACGTTGGCGCCGGAGGAGCGCTCGGTGGCTTCGGCGTTGTCGATATCGGCGCGCGAGACGTATTGCTGCGGCGCCAGGCTACGCGCGCGCTTGGCGGCGACCTGGGCGTTGGCGTAGGTCGCCTGCGCGGCGGCCAGCTGGCCCTGCGCCTGCAACAGCGTGGCACGCAGCGGCATCGGATCGATCTCGAACAGCGGCTGGCCTTCCTTGACGTCGGTGCCTTCGGTGTACAAGCGCTTGAGCAGCACGCCGTCCACGCGGGCGCGCACGTCGGCCGAGCGGAACGCCGACAGGCGGCCCACCAGGTCGCGTTCCAGCGGCAGCGTCTGCGGCTTCATTTCCAGCACCGACACTTCCGGCGGCGGCGGCGCCTGCTGTTGTTCGGGCTTGCTGCAGGCAGCGAGCGCCACGGTGATGGCCAAGGCCAGGCCGAAGGTGCGGAGCGGGGCAATCATCAGGAGGAACTCCGTTAGGGTCTTGAAGTGAGAAGAGCAAGCGGGGCCAGCGCAGGCGCGGCGTTGGCCGCGGCAAACGCCCGCAAAAAGGTATCGACGGCGAACTGCGCCCACTGCTGCCTGGCAGCAAGGCCGGCGCGATGGGGAACCTGAAACCGTTGGCGATCGAAATCCAGCCCGACGATCATGCTGAGCAGCAGCTCGGCCATGAAGTGCGGATCGTCATGGCGCAGCTGGCCGGCGGCCATCGCTTGCTCGAAGCGATGCGCCAGGCGTTGCTGCATACCGACGACGCCCTCCTGGAAGATCTGCTGGGATTGATCGGGGAACCGGTGCGACTCGGCTTCCACCAAACGACAGGTCTGTAACACATCCGGGCTGTTCAGACGGTCAAGATGGGCCAGCGCAAAGGCCAGCAGATCTTCGCGCAGATCGCCGGACACCGCGTCCAGCGGTACCGTGGCCAGGTGCACGTGGTCCTGAAGGACATCGCGCAGCAGATTCTCTTTACAACCGTAATAGCTGTAGAGCGTTTGCTTGGAACAGCCGGCGCGCTCGGCCACCGCGTCCATGCTCAGTCGCATGCCGCGCTCGGCAAGCAACGTATGCACGGCAGCATGGATGCGGCGATCGCAGTCCGAACGCCGGGCAGCACGGGGGGAACGAGGAGTCATGGCGGTAGACTATACCGTCCAGTTTAGTTTTTAAACAGCCTTGACGATCGCAGTTTGGTCTGCGCAACGCCTTGTGTGCCAAGCATTCGACCGGACTTTGCCGGATCTGGCGATCCGGCGACCCTGCGGCCGGCCAGGGGCGGGGAAACTACAGAGCCATACGGCTTTTGCGCCACTGCCGCGCCTGCTAGGTGCCGCGCATTTGCGCTATGCAGCAAGGCGTTGTCACGGCGCATCGGTACAATTCAGGTTTTCCACCGAGCATCCCAGCTCTCTCATGACAGCCAAGAAAGCCGCTTCGAAATCGTCCACGACGTCGGTCAAACCGGTCGCCGAACGTGCCGTCCCCGTGCTTGCCACTGAACCGCAGGCGGTCACCCTCGAGCCGGTGTTTGCCGCGTTGCGCAAGCGCTACCCGGCGGCCCGACAGTCTGAGGTCCAGTTGTTCGCGGCCGATTTCTATCGGCGCATGGAAGAGGACGAGTTTCCGAACCATCCGCCCGAGCAGTGGGCAGCTTTGGCGGCCGACATGCTGGAATTTGCGCGCGTGCGCAAAGCCGGCACGGTCAATGTGCGGGTGTTCAACCCGGCCCTGAAGAGCCACGGCTACGAGTCGCCGCACACGCTGCTGCAGATCGTCAACGACGACATGCCGTTCCTGGTGGACTCGGTCAGCATGACCTTGTCGGACCTGGGCATCGGCGTGCATGTGCTCGGCCACCCGGTGTTGCGCATCGCGCGCGACAAGGCCGGCAAGCTGACCGCGGTGGGCGAGGGCAAGAGCGAATCGTTAATGGTGCTGGAGATCGACCGCCAGCCGGCCGATGAGATGGCCAAGGTGGAAGCGGCGGTGCGCAAGGTGCTGGGCGAAGTGCGCGCCATCGTGCACGACTGGGCCTCGATGCGCGAAAAGATGGTGATGCTGGCCGACGATCTGGCCACCCGCCGCCTGCCGATCGACGACATCAGCCGCCACGAAGCGCAGGAGTTCCTGCGCTGGGCTGCTGCCGACCATTTCACCTTCTTCGGCTACCGCGAGTACCGCGTGGAGAAGCAGGGCGGCCAGGACGTGCTGGCACCGGTGGAAGAAACCGGCCTGGGCCTGATGCGCGGCCACGACACCTCGCCGGCGCGCCCGGTGACCACGCTGGCGGCGCATGGCTTGAATGCGTCGTCCAAGCGCAAGGACGCGTTGATCCTGACCAAGACCAATGCACGTTCGCGCGTGCATCGCGTTGGCTACATGGATTACATCGGCATCCTGGAATTCGATGGCAAGGGTCGTATCGTCGGCGAGCAGCGCTTCCTGGGCCTGTTTACCTCCAGCGCCTACAACCGCCGTCCGTGGGAAATTCCGCTGGTGCGTCAGCGCCACGAATACGTGATGAGCAAGTCGGGGCTGACCCCGAGCAGCCATAGCGGCAAGGCGTTGCGGCATATCCTTGAGACGCTGCCGCGCGAAGAGTTGTTCCAGTCCAACGAAGAAGAGCTGTATCGCACCGCGATCGGCATCCTGGGCCTGCAGGAGCGCGTGCGTAGCCGCATGTTCCTGCGCCGCGACAAGTACAGCCGCTTCATTTCCGCGCTGGTGTACATCCCGCGCGAGCGCTTCAACACCGATGTGCGGTTGCGTATCGAAGGGCTGTTGAAAGACGCGTTGCATGGCGAATACATCGATTCGTCGGTGGTGCTGGGCGAGTCGCCGCTGGCGCAGCTGCATCTGATCGTGCGGCCCAAGAGTGGCGAAGCGCTGGAGTTCAATACCACCGAACTCGAATCGCGCCTGGCGCACCTGCTGCGCAACTGGCGCGATGCCCTGCGCGAAGCGCTGGTGGCACGTCACGGCGAGGCCAACGGCCTGCGCATGGCGGCCAACTTCGGCCGTGCGCTGCCGGCCGGCTACATCGAAGAGTCGTCGATCGAATCGGCGGTCTCCGATGTCGAACATCTGGCAACCCTGGATGGCCCGGACGATCTGCATCTGAGCCTGCAGGAAATCCGTCGCGACGACGGCGTGCGTCTGGATGCCGGCGAAGGCCTGCGGTTGAAGTTGTACCGTCAGCTCGACGACATCCCGTTGTCGGATGCGATGCCGATGATGGAAAACATGGGCCTGCGCGTGATCTCCGAGCGGCCGTATCGGCTGCAGGTGGGCGAGACGCCGGTCTATATCCAGGATTTCGAAGTCGAATCGACCGCGGGCAAGATCGACGCCGCGCATGCCGATGCCGGTTTCGGCGAAGCCTTCGAGCGTATCTGGAATGGCGATGCCGAAAACGACGGCTTCAACCGGCTGATCCTGGCCGCCGGTCTGCACTGGCGCCAGGTCGCTTTGCTGCGTGGTTACTGCAAGTATCTGCTGCAGACCGCGGTGCCGTTCTCGCAGACCTATGTCGAAGCCACGTTCACCCGTTATCCGCTGCTGGCACGCCTGTTGGTGGAACTGTTCGAAGCGCGCTTCGACCCGTCCACCGGTAGCGAAACCAAGGCGCAGATCTTTGCGGGTCAGGAACGTCTGCGCGAAGAATTGTTCGCGCTGGCAGGCAGCGACGAGGCCACGCGCAAGGCACTGGAACCGGTGCTCGCGGCACGCGGCGGCGACCGCACTGCGCAGCAGGAGGCCACCCGCGCCACCTTGCTCAAGCTGATGGACCGTGTGTCCAGCCTGGACGAAGACCGCATCCTGCGCAGCTTCATCGACGTGATCGATGCCACGCTGCGCACCAACTACTACCAGACCGACAAGCACGGCAAGTACGGCCATTGCATCAGCTTCAAACTGGATTCGGCGATCGTGCCGGACCTGCCCAAGCCGCGTCCGTATCGCGAGATCTTCGTCTACGGCCCGCGCGTGGAAGGCGTGCATCTGCGCTTTGGCGCAGTGGCGCGCGGCGGCTTGCGCTGGTCGGACCGTCGCGAGGATTTCCGCACCGAAGTGCTGGGTCTGGTCAAGGCGCAGATGGTTAAGAACACCGTCATCGTGCCGGTCGGCGCCAAGGGCGGTTTCTACGTCAAGCGCTCGCCGGTGGGTGGCGATCGTGACGCAATCCAGGCCGAAGGCATCGCCTGCTACAAGCTGTTCATCCAGGGCCTTCTCGACATCACCGACAACATCGTCGGCGGCAAGATCGTGCCGCCGACGCAGGTGGTGCGCCACGATCAGGACGACCCCTATCTGGTGGTCGCCGCCGACAAGGGCACGGCCACCTTCTCCGACATCGCCAATGGCCTGGCGCTGGATCACGGCTTCTGGCTGGGCGATGCGTTCGCCTCTGGCGGCTCGGTTGGCTACGACCACAAGGGCATGGGCATCACCGCGCGTGGCGCGTGGGAGTCGGTCAAGCGCCACTTCCGTGCGATGGGCCGCGATTGCCAGAGCCAGGATTTCAGCGTGGCCGGCATCGGCGACATGTCCGGCGACGTGTTCGGCAACGGCATGCTGCTTTCAACGCATATCCGTCTGCTGGCCGCGTTCGATCACCGGCACATCTTCCTCGACCCGTCGCCGGATGCGGCTGCCTCGTTCGCCGAACGCGAGCGCCTGTTCAAGCTGCCGCGTTCCAGCTGGGCCGATTACGACGCCAAGCTGATCAGCGCCGGCGGCGGTATTTATCCGCGCACGTTGAAGTCGATCGACATCAGTGCGCCGGTGCGTGAGGCGCTGGGGCTTGAGGCCAACGTCAAGCAGCTCTCGCCCAACGCGCTGATGAACGCCATCCTCAAGGCGCCGGTGGACCTGTTCTGGAACGGCGGTATCGGCACCTACGTCAAGGCCTCCAGCGAATCGCATGCCGATGTGGGCGATCGCGCCAACAACGGTCTGCGCGTCAATGGCGGCGAGCTGCGCTGCAAGGTGGTGGGCGAGGGCGGCAATCTGGGCCTGACCCAGCTGGGCCGCATCGAAGCGGCGCAGACCGGCGTGTTGCTCAACACCGACTTCATCGACAACTCGGCCGGCGTGGACACCTCCGATCACGAGGTGAACATCAAGATCCTGCTCAACGACATGGTGCAGGCCAAGAAGCTCACCTACGACGCACGCAACAAGCTGCTGGCGTCGATGACCGACGAAGTGGCCGACCTGGTGCTGTGGGACAACTATCGCCAGAACCAGGCGATCAGCTTGATGGAGCGCATGAGCGTCAAGCGCCTGGGTTCCAAGCAGCACTTCATTCGCACGCTGGAATTGCAGGGCCTGCTCGATCGCCAGATCGAATTCCTGCCGTCCGATGCCGAACTGTCGGCACGCAAGGCGCGCGGGCAGGGCTTGTCGCGGCCGGAACTGTCGGTGCTGCTGTCGTACTCCAAGCTGGTGGCGTTCCAGCAGCTGCTGGAATCGGATATTCCGGAAGACCCGTATCTGTCCAAGGAATTGCAGCGCTACTTCCCGCAGCCGCTGCAGAAGAAGTACGCCGATGCGATGGAGCGCCATCGCCTCAAGCGCGAAATCATCGCCACCGCGGTCACCAACACCACCATCAACCGCATGGGCGCGACCTTCCTGATGCGCATGCAGGAAGACACCGGCCGCAGCATTGGCGAGGTCGCCAAGGCCTATACCATCAGCCGCGAAACGCTGGACGCGCGCGCGCTGTGGACGCAGATCGACGCGCTGGACGGCAAGGTGCCCGAGTCGGTGCAGATCGATGCGCTGGAAGTGATCTGGCGCCTGCAGCGCTCGTTCGTGCGTTGGCTGTTGCTGCGTCCGGGCCAGATGCCGGGCATCACCGCAGCGGTGGAGCGTTACCACGGCCCGTTCAACGATATCCGTGTGGCCTCGGGCGTGTTGTCCGACACCCAGCGACCGCTGTACGAAGCCAGCGTGCAGGAGTGGCAGGACAAGGGCCTGCCGCCGGCACTGGCACAGCAGCTGTCCGAGTTGCGCTATCTGGAACCGGCGTTCGACATCATCGAGACCGCGCGCACCCGCAAGCTCAAGCCGGTGGAAGTGTCCAAGGTGCATTTCCGTTTGGGCGATGCGTTGCGGCTGCCGTGGTTGTTCGAGCAGATCGACGCGCTGGAGGTCAACGGCCGCTGGCATGCGGTGGCACGTGGCGTGCTGCGCGACGAACTGGCCGCGCATCAGCGTGCGCTGGTGGGACAGGTGCTGACCATGCCCGGCAGCAGTGCCGAGGACAAGGTGGCCAACTGGCTGGCACGCGACGATTCCAGCCTGCGCTTCACCCTGGCGATGTTGAGCGATGTGGCTGAGCAGAAGACGCTGGACTACCCGACCGTGTCGGTGGCCGTGCAGCGGTTGGGGCAGTTGGCGGCGCACGGGCTGTGAAAACCCATAACGAACTAACGAAAAGCTGGAGCATCTGCTCTCACAGATGCCACCCAGATTGATGTCTGGTGCAGCAAGGAGGCCGCCTTCGGGTGGTCTTCTTCAGTAAATCCACCCGAAACAACATGTCTGGCGTGGATCTAATGTCGGGAGCAGGCGCGCTATAGGGCCTAAAGGCTGCGTGATCGTATAAAGGTGACGGGGCGACGGTCGAACTAAAGGGGCCGAGCGCAGGATGCTTCGCTTTGAGCTGGTGATTACTGGTGCATTGCCCCATCGCGACCCGGCGTGTCGCTGGCTCGTGTCCTGGCGAAACTGGTGTTAAGTCCGAGTAGGCGCAGCAAGGCGTGTACTTGAAGGCGCAATGATGAAATTTTTATAGCGCGTTGACGACGAAAAGTGCGACGTGAGTCGCGGATCAAAGTTGCGGTGCACTTATCCCGCTGCCCTCAAAGTGAGTCGCTCTCTTCAGAGTATTCATCTTGATAAGCGACGTTCTAAATGGGATGCACCAAAAAGATGCTCGGCTTTGGAATTTTCGACGTCTATGGATTGGGGTAGGTCCGCCATAGGTAATCTACATAAATCGTCGAGAAATTTGATGAATTTATGCAAATTAGCACTTAGCAGTTGTCCGGCTGGCGTAACGATGAAGGCTCGAGTTGCATGTGCGTCACTACACTTTCCCGTGGACTGACGTTCACTTCATCAAGTGCTCGCGGGTAATGCACCAATGCGCCGCATGGTTTCTCATGAATTTGTAGTTGACGACGCACAAGTCACTTCAATCCATCAGGAAAAATGATGTCGCAGTGCTCTTGACTGCGAGTGAAAGTTGGGTGAAGCTCAGTTGCGCGGAAATAGGTATGTCAGGAAAAATCCTTCTTGTATGAAGTTTCAGTACTTCTAGCTCTGCGCTGTCAGTTGTGCGAGACGTGTGCAAAAGCGCCGTCACAATTGGTTCAATTTGGTCTGCCGACAAGGTCTTGAAAGCAATGGAAGCTTGGACTGATAGCCTGTTGGACATAGAGCGCGCGGTTCGAAAGCCGGTGCACGTCTGGGCACGTAAAATTATCGGCCAGCTCAGAGACGTTGGGAGGAGTGATCCCAACTTTCATGATGCTATCGCAGGCGCCTCCAACAACTATGCACTGATCGTTTATCTATTGGGCTGCCAAGATCAAGCGCAGCGGGCATGTCAACGTCAGATCGAGTTCGCAGATAGATATCTGCCCGCTTCAGGTCTTCAGCCGCGCATCAACCTCATCAGGCTCCATCGCGGTAGAGGAAACTATGAGCTTGCTGATCGTTCAATTGATGAGCTTATCCAAAAAGCCACTCCGACGTCCGCACTGATGAACGGCCAAGGTGCTAGCGATAGTGCCTTCGTCGAGAGAATTTATCTGCACGAAAAGTTCCTATTGGAACTCAAGATGTCTGGCCCGATCGGACTTCTGCCCTTGCTCAGAGAGATTGAAACAGACTTTCCGGCGTTGAAGAATTCCACTGCGTTCGCAGAGCGGCTCCTTATGGCTGGAATGCTTCAAATGGACGAGTCGATTGTACGCGAAGCTCTGAGTAGTCCTTCCTGGAAAATTTCATCGCAGGCAGGCCTTGTGAGGATGCTTTATGCCAGTTACTGGCTGGCTTGTCTGGGGGACGCAAAGCAGGCCATCCAGCTCGTCAGGCGGATGAGCGCACTGGGCGGCAAGGCTTACCAATGGAAAGATCACGTCATTCTTCGGATCCTCGAAAGGCTGGCTGGGCTTGCAAGGATGGTCGGTGAAGATCATTCGGCTGAACAGCTTCATCTGATTCGTGGTCAAGTCGCCCGCGGAATGGGCGACATTAGTGCTCTGGTGTCTGCTACTTATCAGCTTAGGAACTCTCATCCAAGGTATCGCCATCTTTGGTTGAGTTTCGCGGTACGTAGTGGTTATGGGTCGCTGCCTGGCATTCCAGCATTCGCTCCCAGGAAAAAAACAGTAGCGGCTGGTCGTGTTCTCCTGGAAATGACTGATCAGGCCATTCTTGCGAGCTACAAGTCTTATGCAGCAAAGGAAGCGTTGCGGTTCGAGTGTGATGAGGCGGCACTGGCATGAGTAGGAAAGTCGAAGTCCAGTACCAGTCCGAGACCAACGAGTGCGGGCTTGCGTGCGTTGCGATGATCTCTAGTTATTTTGGGCGCGAGTGCTGGCTTGAAGACATCAGATCGCGCTTTGTGCCATCAGGACGGGGAACCTCCGCTGAAACACTCATACTGATAGCGAGGGAGTTGGGCTTTCTCACAGGTGCCGTACGTCTGCGGGAGGGACATATAGATAGCAAGTACTTGCCTCTCATCATTCATTGGAATTCAGATCACTACGTGATCCTGGAGCGCATCACTGAACGCCATGCCGTTGTCGTAGATCCATCGCTTGGACGAAGAGTCGTTCGCAGGCCTGAATTTGATAAGTGTTTTGATGGTGTGGCGATAGCCATGCGCTTGCCGGCTGGTCCGGAGAAGCCTGCTAAGCGTGTACTGCGTTCCGGGCGTCTCAATCGTCTTTTACCCGTTCTGCGATTTCTTGGCTGGCAAGAGCTGCGTGGCCCTAGGGGGCTGGGCGTCTTGGTGCTCGTGCTATTGACCGAATTGGCCGGGCTGGCAAGTCCCATCTTCGTTGGCAGGGCGATCGGACTTCTCGCTGATCGTAGCTCGGGCTTGGTGACTCCGCTGGTACAGCTCGCTGCCATCTTCATTCTACTGAATCTTGTGCAGGGCGGCGCGATTTACATTCGTGGTTACTTGATTGGAAGGATGTCCAGTGAGTTGCTTTCACGCTGGACCGAGGTCGCTTATCGCCATCTGCTATCGCTGCCACTAAGCTATTTTCTCAGTCGAAGCGTCGGTGGCATTACATCGAGACTCTCTTCACTGCGATCCCTTCAAACCCTGTTGACGGGGAGAATCGTCACTGCAGCTCTTGATCTGCTGGTAGCATTGGTTGCCATGGTGGTTGCCTGGCATTACGCGCCCTGGGCAGTTGTCGTCATTCTGAGCGCCATGTCGGTGTATGCGATTGCACGTAGCGTCGTCAACAAGAAGTCAGCGTTCTATGCTGAAATGAGCTTGGTGCAGCTCGCGCAGCAGGATGCCGAGCTGATCGACAGCGTCAAAGGAATCGCGACCTTGAAGGCGGGTTTGAACGCCGAGCATCGCATAGCGCGGTATCGCAACATGGCGGGAAACGCTATCGATTATCAAAACCTCTCGCAACGTTTCGGCGTTGGTATCGATGCCCTTGCCAGCGTATTCGTCGGAATTCAACGCACTATCATTGTATCGCTGGGGGTCTACTTTATTTCGAAAGGTAGCTTCAATGTCGCTTACCTCGCCGCAATGCTGGCGTATCTTGACATACTAAGTAGCCGTGTTAGTCGCCTGATCGACACCTCAAACGATACGGTTAACGTAATGTTGCATCTGTCGAGGCTTAGGGATGTCGTCCAGGCTGAGCCCGAGACGAAGGCGGTAGACCTCCACTGCTTGGAATCAGAAGCAAGAGGTGTGCAGAGCGCACCCCGCCTGAACTTGGTCGAATTATCTTTTCGGCATGCGGGTGCGGGCAAAGATGTATTTTCGTCTGTCTCGCTAAGCGTTTACGCCAAGGAGCGGGTGGTGATCACCGGAAGATCTGGTCAAGGAAAAAGCACTTTGCTGATGGTTGCAGCCGGGCTGCTTAGAGCATCCTCCGGGCGAGTCGAAATAGATTCCTTTCCACTTGAGCACATCGGTCCTGCAAATTACCGTGACCGAATCGGCGTCGTGCTTCAAGAAGACTACTTGTTCCCAGGTTCAATTCTTGAAAATGTCTCTTCTTTTCATTTGAATCCGTCGCGGGAATGGGCCTTGGAGTGTTGCAAGGTGGCTGGGATCGCCGATGAAGTTCAGGCGCTTCCGATGGGAATGCTCACTCGTGTTGCAGATGGCGGAAGCAATTTCTCTGGTGGGCAGAGACAGCGTCTATGCCTTGCGCGTGCGCTCTACAAGAAGCCGGCAATTTTGTTGTTGGACGAATCAAGCAGCCATCTGGACTCGGAAACGGAAAGGTTCATTAACGATAATTTGCGCTCGCTCGATATCGCAATATTGAGTGTCGCCCATCGCGAGGAGACCATAAGTTATGCCGATCGCGTGTTCAATCTCGAAGATGGAATCTTAAGGTCGATCAAGTCGCCGTCGCAACGGAAGATTACTGGGCTAAAAGGAGTGATATGAATACTTTTGTTCAAAACAGCCTTAAGCTTATCCTGCTCCCGACAGAGAAGTGTAACTTTAGATGTACATATTGTTATGAAGATTTTATGTTGGGTCGGATGCCAAGGCCTGTGATCGATGGTGTCAAAAATTTGATTGCTCGTCGGATTGGGAGTGGGACGTTAAGTCATCTTGAGTTGGATTGGTTTGGTGGTGAGCCACTTGTCGCCAGGAACGTTCTATTTGAAATCTCAAAATACGCAAATGAGTTCTATGAGCGCGGCATCCTGAAGACTTTCAAGGGTTCATTGACCACGAATGCGTACTTTCTTTCGTTGGAGACGTTGCAAGAGCTGGTTGCACTGAGGCAGCAGAACTTCCAGATTTCGCTGGATGGGTATGGGGAAGATCATGACAAAACTCGTAAGCAGGCTGATGGATCTGGAAGTTTTGACGTTGTTTGGAATAACCTGCTTGCCGCAACAAAATGGAAGGAAGGGAATTTTGAAATTGTTTTAAGGTTGCATATCACCGAACAAAGTTACCGGAATATGCCTAAACTTTGTAGTGAAATCGCCACGGCATTTGCGGGCGATTCGCGGTTTATGGTTTTTTTTAAGAGGATTACCAATCTTGGGGGTCCGAACAAGGCGGGAATCACGCAGGTTCCGCTCGATATGGCGTCGGCTGCGGTGGCTGAGGCTGTTCAGCATCTTGAGGCGGCCGGTGTTCGCTATAGCAATGGCGTCAATAGCAAGTTCGAAAGTCAGGTCCCCGTAAGTACTATCAATATCAGAAGGGTCGGTGAGACGCCGCTTTCGGGGAAAGTGGTGTCTGCGCCATATATTTGCTATGCCTCCAAGCCAAATTCTTTTGTCATTCGCTCCAACGGCAGGCTAGCTAAATGCACTGTCGCGTTTTCTGATCCAAAGAACGATATCGGTCATATCGACGCGAACGGTGGAATGCATATTGCTTCTGAGAAAGTCGCCTTCTGGACGAGAGGCCTGCTTACCGGTGATCACGCCACACTCGGATGTCCAGCAGATGGCTAGTGATCAAACTTTCACTGCTAGGCGATTTAATGAAGACGGGAGTCGTTACTAATGAAGTTCCTTTGCGTCTCTTCGTGTTCTGTTTAAGAAATACTGGGCGCGTGACGTCTGGTAGAGCCGGGTCGATTGACCCACCGTTGGACGCGGAACGTCCTGTGTTAGTTGTAACTGAAAATTCAACAAGGAGTTTGCTATGAGTGGATCCAAAAGCAATGAGTTGATCAATTATCTTGACGATGGTACGTTCGAGATGATTTCGGACAGTGAACTTGCAGAGATTGTGGGCGGTATTGCGCAAGTTGCGGAGCCAACCAATTCTGGCTGTAACACTGGTTGTACTCCGACAAACGTCGGCTGTTAATTATTGGTATTGCCACACTATCGCAGCGATAGTGCTTCGGTAGTGTGGCTTTTTAGTGTATATTTAAAAAATATTTATCTAAAATTTGCGTTGGGATTGCGAAGACGATGCTTGCTTATTACTTTAGGATGGCATTGCACAACTTACGGATGAGCAAGGTCCTGAGTGCGGTGATGGTGTTTGCCGTTGCGCTCGGAATAGGGGCCTCGAGTACCATGTTGACAGTTCTACACAATTTGTCGGGGGATCCGATTCCAAGCCGTAGCGGCGTATTATTTCATCCGCAGATCGATCCTCGTCCGGTAGATATGGTAGGTGCGGGCAACGAGCCTCCGGATAATTTGACATGGCAAGATTCAATAAATATTTATGGTCTTTCCAAGGCGGAAGTACGGACATTGACTGGCGCAAATTGGCTGCCGGCACAGGTGGATCCCATAAATAATGCGTTGGCGATGGTCGATGCGCGCGGTGCGACGGCAAGTTTTTTTTCGCTTTTTGATGTTCCTTTTATCTACGGTTCCCCTTGGTCTGAGCAGGATGACAGCGCACGAGCATTAAAGGTTGTATTGACGAAGTCCATGAATGAACGGATATTCGGGGGCAAGAATAGCGTCGGAAGCACCATGATTATCGCGACGAAGATGTTTCAAGTTGCCGGCGTAATCGAAGATTGGAATCCGCAGCCGCATTTTTATGATCTGTCCGGCGGGCGAAGTGGTGCATACGGTGAGGGTCAACAGCTATTCATACCATTCTTCACTTGGCTTGATTTGCCTCAGGACTACGGCTACGGAACAATGGAGTGTTGGGGTCCTAATGCAGATGCCGGTAAGCGCAATCCAAAGAGTGAGCAGTGCGCCTGGATTCAAATGTGGGTCCAACTCAACGATGCGTCCGAAGTGCAGGAATATGAGCGAAAACTGAAAAATTACAGCGCCGATCAATTCACTGTAGGCAGATTTCAACGACCTCCCAATGTTCGCCTTCGCAACGTCCCTGAGTGGTTGGACTACAAACGGGTGATTCCTTCGATGGTTCGCATGCAGGCCTGGATTGCGTTCGGCATGTTATTTGTCTGTCTTGTTAATTCGATCGGGCTGTTAATGGCTAAGTTCATTCGGCGGGCCGGCGATATTGGAGTACGGCGCGCACTTGGGGCGACGCGAACTGCGGTATTTGCACAGTGCCTTGTTGAAGCAGGCATGATTGGATTACTCGGTGGACTGATCGGCATACCGCTATCCTGGGCTGGCCTTGCAGTTCTGAGGATGCAGCCAATTCCCTATGCAAAGCAACTTCATGTGGACGCAACGATGCTAGTTGTTGCTGTGCTGATCGCAGTGGGCGCCGCTTTGCTTGCTGGCATCTGGCCGGCTTGGCGTGCCTCACGGGTCGCCCCTGTGCTTCAGATGAAATCGCTATGAATGTCAGAATTCCAGTCCGTCCGATCTTAACCGCAATGCGTAGCCACCGTGCAGCAGTGGCGCTTCTGGTCGTCCAGATTGCGCTAACGCTAGCCGTATTATGCAATTTGGTGTTCATCATCAGGGGAACTGCGGAGCGAGTCGAGGTCTCCACAGGTGTCGATGAGGCCAATATCGCTGTTATCCAAAGTATCGGTGTGGTCGGGGCAGATAATCCGGGAACAGTGGGTAAAAGCCTCGCCGCTTTGAAAAATGTTCCGGGCGTACAATCTGCGGCATTTGGAGCGCCGCCACTATGGCGGCCAACCCTTTCGCCCATCTTCATCTCTCCTGATGCAAAGGAGCCAATAGCACAGGCCTACCAGCTTGCCGGGAGTACGGGTTACAGCCGCGTTATGGGTATTACTGTGCTGGAGGGTAGTGGTATCAGATCCGATGAAACTCCGTCGATTGTAGACATCATCGGCAACAAAGAAGGTCGGATACAGTTACCAGCATTGCTGACGCCATCTTTGGCCGCACGGCTTTTTCCCGATACCTCTGTCGTGGGGAAAACGCTGTATGGCAATATCTGGGGTATTCCGATACGTCTTCGCATCGTTGGCATCATGTCCCCGATACGTGCGGTGTTGACAGGGCGCGCGGAGGATGCCGATGCCGTGCTTACTGAGTTCCAGGTAAGCAGCGATCGGTTGGGGGGAGCATATGTGCTCCGTAGCACTGGTGGTCAGATGCATTCGGTTTTGCCGATCGCGGTACAGGCAATGCAAAGGACAAACCCAGGCCAAGTGCTGCAGGATGTGAAATCTGTAGCCCGGCTTCGCGAGGAGTACTTTCAGAGCGATCGTTTAACGGCTAAGCTGATGCTGACACTTGTCGCTGTACTTTTAACAGTCACCGCCTTAGGTATGGGCGGGCTTGCCGCATTCTGGGTCCAACAGCGCACCAAACAAATCGGTATACGGCGTGCGCTCGGGGCGACACGAGCCGATATTCTTCATTACTTCCAGGTCGAAAATTTCATCATCGTGACCGCTGGTGTCATATTGGGAGCGTTTTTTGCGTTTGCACTGAATGCTTTTTTGATGAAGCGGTTTGAACTTCAGCGGTTAGAGGTGTCGACCGTCTGCATCGGAATGTGCATGATCTGGATTCTGGGTCAATTGGCCATTTTGGGTCCTGCGCTTCGGGCTGCTTCAATTCAACCTGTAGTGGCAACACGACTTGGTTAGGCGGCGTTCCCTTTCTCTTCCTGTACGATATAGTTGCATCAATGAAGTGTATGATTAGGTAGCATTGATTGAGATACGATCGATCTTAGAACCTGTTCACGATCTTCCCTGGTCAGTGCAGACTATGCGGATGCGCAAAAAAACCTATCCGAGCGACATGAGCCGGGATCAGTTCGAACAAGTCCTGCCGATTCTGGAACAAGCGCGTAAGCGCACGAGGTGTGGTGCGCAGTGTTTTACGTACTGCGAACCAGCTGCCAATGACGAGCGCTACCCAGCGATTTTCCGAAGTGGCGGACCGTGCACTCGTACTTTGCCAAGTGGAGCGAGTGCGACGATGAGTGAGTGAGCCTGCTGGAGCAGGCACTTAAAAAAGCAGGTTGGCGTGGCCCGCGCCAGACAGGGGCGCAACGCTTGCACCAGGTTCTTGATCGTGGACGCGCAGAGCGTAAAGAACACGGACACAGCCGGGCAAAAGGGATATGACGCGGGCAAGAAGGTGTCGGGCATCAAGCGGCATATCGCCGTAGACACGCAAGGCTTGCCGCATGCCATCGCAGTGACGACGGCGGAGGTGACTGATCGCAAGGGTGCGCTGCTGGCACTCGAGCGCAACAAACGGAATGTGAAGCGCGTAAAAGGCTTGCTCTGCGACGGCGGCTATGTCAGTGCCCCATTTGCACAGGGAATGCAGGAGGTGGTGGGTAGGAAAGTCAAAGTGCAGATCGCGAAACGAAGCGAACTGCACACCTTCAAGGTCATGCCAAAGCGCTGGATCGTCGAGCGCAGCTTTGCATGCTTAGAGAAGAACCGAAGGCTATGAAAAAACTGCGAGCGTCAGCTCAACACAAGTTCGCAAATGATCCACTTGGCATTCCTGACGTTACTGCTTAGAAGACTTTGAACAGACTCTTAGAGCTGGCTGGCAAGAGCCGCATAGTTATATCTATCCATAAGGGTCCGTAAGTCGCTAGCCTTTTTAGGGCAGAATAACCAAGAACACTCCGGGCGCAGCGAAACGCCACGCATCAAAGAAAAACAAAATGGATCTTTACCTTTCACTATACTCCAGGGCCTGCTCTATGCCGGTTCGAGCGGGAACGCCTTGTCGATAGCGGGCGGATGAGTTCGGCTTCGGTCAATTCGCCGACTCTAGCCAGCTGCGCGTCATCCGGGCTGACGAACAGGAACGAGTAAGAGATGTCGCGCTTTCTGGCTAGGCGTTTGATCGTACGGTCCATCAGCACGAACACGAGCGTCAGCAGACCGTTCAGGCGTTGGGGACGGATGAACGTCGCATCCAGCGGCCCGAGCAGCGAGGCGATCTTGCCGCAGTTCCTAAAAATGCATACAGATTTTTTTTTCCAGCGCATCGCTCCGGCTGATGCCAAGCACCACGTCGTAGTCGCGCGGGACGTCCTGGAATTCCTTGGTTTTGTAGTCCACCGAAGCGGCGGCTCCAAGTCTGCGCAGCACCGGCACATTGCTGGTGCTGTTAGCGGTTGCCACATGCGCGCCGATCTGCTTTGAGAGCTGGATCACGAATTTGCTGATGCCGCCGGGGCCGGAAGAATGAAGAACTTCTGGCCCTGCTGCAGCCTGGCACGCTCTATCAGCTCCTGCTGAGGTGAGGCCGACACGGCAATGGACGGGGGCTTTAAGAAACCCAGACGCACCGGTTTCATCAGGGCATCGATTTTGGGCACCAACACAAATTCATCGAGCAAACGGGTGCCCAAATCGAACACGTTGGTCAAACATGGCATCGCCTTCTTTGAAGCGCGTGTCTCTACTGCCCACCACGTTGACGATACCGGCCAAATCGCCACCCAGCGTCGCGGTTAGGTCGAACTTGAGTACCGATTTTAGGCTTCCGGTCATGATCATGTTGTTGATCCGATTGACCACCGCCGTATGAACTTCGACCAGCACTTGGTTGGGATGCAAGGCGGAGCGCGGCAGCTCGGGAAAGCCGACTCCGGGCTATTCGCTATAGCGCTGGAAGGGAAGTGTTTTCTTCGGTGATCCGATGTGGTAGTCGTACTGCGAGACGTGCAGGGCAACGTGCTGGTCATGCAAGGAATGTGCAGGTCTACATGCGGTTTGATGCCAGTCCAGCGCGACGGCCGGTGTACGACCGTCGCGCTGGCACCGACTCAGGCCCTGGCGTGATAACGCTCGGCAGCATTGCTCTGCCGGATGTCCGACAGCAAACCCCGGCGCGCGCCATCCAGTGCGTCCCAGCGTTCGGCCACGTGCAGCGGCGGAATGGTGACCAGTTCGCGGCGATCGAAGCCGACCAGCGCGGCGTCGACCAGTTCGTTAACATCCATCAAGTCGCTCAGCGTGTTGATGTCGATACCGGCGCGCTCCCAGATCTCGGTGCGCGTGCCGGCCGGCAAGACGGCCTGCACATACACGCCCTTGGCGCCAAGCTCCACGTGCAAACCCTGCGACAGGAACAGCACGAAGGCCTTGGTGGCGCCATAGACGCTCATGCCGAATTCGGGCGCAAACCCCACGACCGATCCAATGTTGACGATCGCACCGCTGCCGGACTGCGCAAAGCGCGGCGCCACGGCGGCGGACAGGCGCGTCAACGCGGTGACATTGAGCGCAATCAGGCGGTCGATCGCCTCGGCGTCTTGCTGCACGATGCCGCCCGATTGCGCCATGCCGGCGTTGTTGACCAGGATGCCGATCTGCGCGTCGTCGCGCAGTCGGGTTTCCACAGTGCTCAGGTCGGTTGGCTGGGTCAGGTCGGCCTGCAGCACATCGACGCTGACGCGATGGTTGTCGCACAGGTGCGCGGCCAGGGCGTCCAGGCGTTCCTTGTCGCGTGCAACCAGCACCAGGTTGTGGCCGCGTTGGGCGAAGCGCTCGGCGTACACAGCACCGATACCGGTGGAGGCGCCAGTGATGAGGACAGCGGGAAGTGCGGTCATGGAAATTCCTTGAGTGAGAGAGGTGGAAATGCGCACGACGTGGCCGCAAGCGCCCCGGGCGCCGGCCCGACGCCTGCAAGTGACGTGTCACCGTGACCATCGCGATGCGATTGGTTGGCGTCAGGTTGCCCCGGGCAAAGGGGGCGGTCAGCGACGCGTGGGCATTGAGGGTGCTCAGAAAGACGGCGAATGCAAAGATTACGAATAAAATCTAAGGTGTCAATACTTTGATGACGCGCAACATCAAAGTATGCTGTCGCTGTCCCCATTCCCCCCAAGGAGCGTCGCAACCATGAAAGTGACCAAAGCACAGGCACAGGCGAACCGGGCGCATGTCGTCGAAACCGCTTCGGTGCTGTTTCGCGAGCACGGTTATGCAGGGATCGGTATTGCCGATCTGATGGCCGCTGCAGGGTTCACCCACGGTGGTTTCTACAAGCAGTTCGGCTCCAAGGCAGATTTGATGGCCGAATCGGCAGCCTGCGGCTTGGCCAACATCGCGGCTCAGTCCGAGCGCGTGGACAAGACGGATTTCGTGAACTTCTATCTGTCGCGCGGACATCGCGACAGCCCTGCCACCGGTTGCACGATGGCTGCGCTGGGCGCTGAAGCCGCGCGTCAGCCGGAGCAAGTGCGCGAAGCGTTTGCAGCCGGGGTCGAAAACCTGTTGGCCGCGCTCGACCGCAGCGGGGCCGCGCCCGGTACTGCCGAGGCAGCAGATGAGCGCGTCAACACGCTGAACATGCTGGCGCACGCCATCGGTGCCATCGTGCTGTCGCGGTCGTGTCCGAACGATTCGCCACTGGCCGACGAAGTCATTGCGGTATGTCGTGACCAGATCCTGTCGTCGTTGCAACTCTCTAACTGACCGAGAGAAGTGCAGCTGCGGCCGGCGTAGTCGAGGGATTGGCGGTAGCGCCGCGTGCCAAGAACGGCTAACAAACCGTAGCGAGCAGTTGTCAGGTGGCTGGCGCGCTCAGAACCGGAATGTACGCGTGGTACATGCCGCACCGAGCACCGGCCGCGCCCGCCTGGCGGTGAGCACAGTTGTTTTGTTAGCTGCTTTTAGCGAAATGTTTTATCGAAATGCATTTTTACTGCCACGCCAGCTCACGCGTGGCCACTCCTTGCAGAGGTGCCATGTGCTTGGCGCGACGCCGCTCACCCCGCTGTACGACGAGTCGCTGAAGCGACACGCCCACCGAGCAAGCGTTGCAGGCGATCAGCGCCGTCCACGTCAGCCCGACTCAAGCGACTGCGTTGCCGCAGCGGAACGCGTCTTGTGCCGCATGGTGGCACCGCATCACCGGAGATCCCGCACCGCACCGCCATCGCAGTCCCGTAGCGGCGTGATCGTCAACTGGCCGCAGCGTTGTCATTGACTGCAATCAAGGACGCGCTCACCCGCGGCCTCAATCCATCCAATCAGGAGAAGACAATGACCTTCAATGCATTGCTCGCCACGCAAACCGGCGAGACGGTGACCACCGAACTCGTGCAGTTCAACGAAGACGACCTCATGCCGGGCGAGGTGACGATTGCCGTCGACTACTCGACCGTCAATTACAAGGACGCGTTGGCGGTCACCGGACGCGGCCCGATCATTCGCCGTTTTCCGCTGATTCCCGGCATCGATCTTGCCGGTGTGGTCGAAGCGTCCAGCGATCCCGGCATTGCGGTGGGAGACCGGGTACTGGCCAATGGCTGGGGCCTGAGCCAGACCCATCATGGCGGCTACGCGCAGAAGGCGCGGGTGCCTGGCGACTGGTTGATCAAGATTCCGGCGGCATTTTCCACCCACGATGCAATGGCGATCGGCACGGCCGGCTACACCGCCATGCTGGCGGTGATGGCACTGGAGCACGGCGGGCTGACCCCCGAACGCGGCGACATCCTGGTCACCGGCGCAAATGGCGGCGCCGGCTCGGTGGCCATCGCCTTGCTGGCAGGTTTGGGGTATCGCGTGGTCGCCTCCACCGGCCGGCTGGAGCAGGTCGCGTATCTGCACAGCCTGGGCGCTGCCGAGGTCATCGACCGCAGCACTCTGTCCGAACCCGGCGCGCCGATCAGCAAGGAGCGCTGGGCAGGCGTGGTGGATGGGGTGGGCAGCCACACGCTGGCAAACGCGCTTGCGCAGACCCAGTATCGCGGCGTGGTGACCTCCTTCGGCATGGCGCAGGGAATTCAATTGCCGGCCTCGGTGCTGCCTTTCATTTTGCGCAACGTCACGTTGGCCGGTATCGATTCGGTCAACGCGCCGCAGGCGGTGCGCCTGCAGGCGTGGTCGCGTCTGGCGCGCGATCTGGAGTTGGGCAAGCTGGCATTGACCACGACGACAGTCGGGCTGGCGGAGGTGCCGCAGATTGCCGCCCAGCTGCTGGATGGCAAGGTGCAGGGACGTACTGTCGTGGATGTAAACGCATGAGCGCGCCCACTGCATCGCGGGCATTCCGCTACCTGGCCACGCTGTCGGCCCTATTGTTTTTCGCGCTGGGCGCTGTCTGGTTGCTGGCGCCTGCGACCATGCTGGCCAACTGGGGCGTCGCCTTCGACAGCAACGCTTTAGGCGTGGTCGGTCGCCGCGCCGCGCCGATGTATGCGGCCATCGGCGTGATGCTGTTGCTGGTACGCGCGGCACCGCCATCGCCGGGGCGCCGCGCGGTGATTGCCGGCTTTGCCACCGCGTGCCTATCGTTGGCAGTGTTGGGCGTGTCGGAATGGGCTGCCGGGCATGTCAACGCCGGTATTTTCCCGGCGGTTGCCATCGAAATCGGGCTTCCGCTGGCGTTCCTTTTGGTCACGCGTGCAGAGGCGACGCAGCGACGCAATAACCGCGCGCGTTGATCGATGCATGACGGCAGCCTGTTGCGTGCCGTCATGCAACTGAAAGGCTTGGACACGCGGCAAGAGGGTTAACACACTTTCTCGGCCCGGTGCTCCACCGGAATGGCGCGTTCAATAGCCACATTGGACAGCGCCGGCAGGACCAAGGCGACGGTGACCCGCACTGCACGGGCGCTGATGGTGAAGTGCAGGGGATCCAGCAGTTCAGCGCCTTTGACAAGCCCCAGACCAGCAACGTGGACCCAACACAGGCGCAAGGCTTGTCGATGCAGCAATACGCGGAAAAGATGGAGGTCACCCTTTCATCCCATCTGGTCAGCTACGCTTTTGCAGCCGAGCGCAGCGCCGAGCAGCAACAGGGGATATGCTTCCGTTTCGATCATGATCCAGCTTGGATTACAGCCGTATGCGTATCACTGCAGCCGCCAGTTCGCTTGTCGTGTTACTGACCATGGCGCCTACCGTCTCGGTCTCTGCGGCGGAAACTGACATATTCGGCATCAAATTAGGGGCGCCATTGACGCTGCCCGTTTGCCAACTATCCTTACCCGCTCCAGCTGCCCGCCGCCGCAGCACAGGATTAGGGGGTAGGGCGTTCAACAAGCTGACGGCCCCGCCGCCGGAGCCGCTGAAGGCCACTCCACCGGCAACAGGGTTGTGCGTCGCGCCCGGCACGACAAACATGGCCGTGGGCAATACCGAGTTCGGGCCAGGCGAATACGCTTACCTGGTCTTCGCCACGGCTGAGTTCCCGGCGTGGGTCGCGCCCATCGGCATGTCGATCGGCGCGGGCGCAGGTGACGCTTTTTCTCTGGAAGGTGCGGGCGGCCTGGTTTTACTGCAGAACGGGCGTGTGATCGCCTTGCGCTTCAACACCACGGGGTTCGAGGCGCAGCCGCGCGTGATGGAGCTGCTCAAGCGCAAGTTCGGTTCGCCCGGTTCGCAGAAAGCCGTGACCTGGAACAACGATCTGGGTGGCAGCCGCGAATCGATTTCCGCGCAATGGCGCACGCCCGATTTCTTTGCGGATTATTCTTCGGTCGTGCAAACGCAGGCCATGCAAGCACAAGGGCTGTCGGGCGGGATCGGGTTCCTCAACATCGGCAACAATCTGGGGCAGCAAGTGCTTCAACCTGCTAGCAAGGAAGCGGAATTCTAGAGAACTGACGACGTTCTCGCGGCGCCTAGAGCATGTTATGGACGTTGGAGCAGGTTGGCAGCATTCCCCCTGCATCAGGATGCTGAAGACCACGAAGTGGAGCCCTGCCAATATCTCAGGTAGGCGCTCGTAGTCCCGGGCCAACCGCCTGAAGCGGTTGACCCAGCCGAAGCTGCGTTCGGCCACCCAGCGACGTGGCAGAAGCACGAAACCTTTCTTCGCTTCCTGCAACGTCACCACATGCAGTTCGATGCTCTCTTCGTGCGCAGCAGCAGGATATCTGCCGTATGCCCTTAGTCGACAAAGGCCAGTTTCACGGGCTCGCCGTTCACATGCTGGATCTCTTGTGCCAGAGCGCCAACCTGGGCGCGCTGCACGCCCGCCGTTTAAGCAACAGGGGTTTCAGCCGCGCGAAGCCCGATGTCCGCTCATTTCCTGCCCGGCGTTCTTGTCGAAGCGCACATGCCACCAGGTGGCGCTGAGCGAAATCAGGCTGACCACGCAGAACGCCAGCGAAAAATCGCGTTGCGCCGGTTGGGTGTGATCGCCGGCCAGCATCGCCAGTTTGAGAATCATCGCGCCGGCGCAGACACCCACCGATAGCATCAGCTGCTGCAAGGTGGTGTACAGGCTGCTGGCGCGACTCATACGCACGCTGGGCACGTTTTCGTAGGCGATGGTGTTGTAGGCGGCGAACTGGAACGACATGAAGGCGCCGCAGCACAACAGCAGGCCGAATATCAGCGCCGGCGGCCAGTCGGGCCGGAACAGCGCGCACACCATGTAGCCCAGGCTGGCCAGTACGCCGTTGCCGATCAGGCTGTTGCGGTAGCCGAAGCGGCGCAGCAATTGCGGGGTGATGGTGCGCATCAGCAACGCACCGAGTGCGGTGGCCAGAATCAGCCGCCCGCTGTTCGCGGCGCTGAAACCGAAGCTGATTTGAAACAGCAACGGCAACAGGAACGGCTGCGCGCCCTGGGTGATGCGCATCAGCGCACCGCCGATCACCGACAGCCGGAACGAGTCGATGCGCAGCAGGGTCAGATCCAGCAGCGGTGCCGGGTGGTGGCGCGCATGCCACAGATATCCCACCGACGCGGCCGCGCCGGTGGCCAGCAACCAACTGGCCATGCCGATGCCGTCCTGCTGGCTGACCATTTCCAGGCCGAACAACAAGCAGCCCAGCGCCATGCCGCACAACACGAAGCCGCGCAGGTCGAAGCGTGCCGGTGCGGTGTCGGTAGGAATTTCCGGGATGAAACGGCGCACCAGCAAAAAGCCGGCAATGCCGATCGGTACATTGATATAGAAAATCCAGCGCCAATCCAGATACGACACGAAAAAGCCGCCCAGCGGCGGGCCCAGCATCGGGCCGATGAAGGCGGGGACAAGCGTCCAGGCCATCGCCGACACCAGGTGGCGGCGCTCCACGGTGCGCAGCAGGATCAAGCGCCCGAGCGGGGCCATCATCGCGCCGCCGGCGCCTTGCAGTACGCGCGCGGCCACCATGGTGGGCAGGCTGTCGGCCAGCGAACACAGGATCGAGCCGCCCACGAAAACCCAGATCGAAGCGCCGAACACCCGGCGCAGGCCGAAGCGGTCTGCGATGGCACCGCTGGCCGGGATCAGTACCGCCAGCGCCAGCAGATAGCTGGTCATGGCGATACTCATGGCGGGCGCGGCAACGCCGAAGTCGCGCGCCAGCGTCGGCAGCGCGGTCGCCAGCACCGTGGCGTCCATCTGCTCCATGAAAATGGCACACGCCAGGATCAACGAAATGATGCGGTAGTCGGGATAACGCGGCGGCGTGACGCCGGCCTCGGACACGCTGGAAGACATCGGACTCTCGGTTGCCGGGCCGCGTCCACGACGCCTGGAGGCACCGGATCGGCCCGCGTCGCACGGTGTTGTGCGGCGCAGCATGGGCATTGTCCGCCTGCGTGGCGCACGGTTCAAGCGCGTGGCGGCAACGCTGCGTGCGGTTGGGAGTGTGGCTGGCGTGGGGGGCAAGCTGCTGCGGGGGCAGGGCGCGCGCGGTCGTCCTCAGTGGATGGATGCGCTCCGGAGCGCTGCTTCCTCTCTCGCAGATTGGCCGCGTTCTCGGTCGGAAAGGATGCGCCAATGTTCGAGCCGGTCGTGTGGTGGCGCGCGGGATAGCAACGGCACTGCGTGGAGGCGACAGCTGGGGGCGTGGTGGTGATGGCTGCGTCGTACCCTCATCCGGCGCTGTGCGCCACCTTCTCCCGGTGGGAGAAGGGAATGCAGGTTTCCGTGCGGGTGGCTGTGGTTGCTAGGCAGCGACAAAGCGACTGGCATAGCGCGCAAAGCAACGCCCAGGTTCATTGGATGGCGATGGCTGCGTCGTACCCTCATCCGGCGCTGCGCGCCACCTTCTCCCGGTGGGAGAAGGGAGGTGATATGCATGCCGACCGTGCTGCGATGGCGAGCACCAAGCACCAAGCACCAAGCACCAAGCACCAAGCACCAAGCACCAAGCAACAAGCAACAAGCAACAAGCAACAAGCAACAAGCAACAAGCAACAAGCAACAAGCAACAAGCAATGTGCAGCCGGCAGCGCTTCCTGAAGTGTGGGATCAGCGCTGTGCGGTCGGGCTGTCCCAGGCCTCCTTGACCAGCAGGATCCTCGCCAGGGACTCGCGGAAATGCTGCACCAGACGCGGTTCCAATTGCTTGCCCGACATGCTTTCCAACTTGCGCATCGCGTCTTCCACCGTCCACGGCGCCTTGTAGGCGCGCCGTCCGCACAGCGCGTCGAATACATCGGCTACTGCGACGATGCGTGCCGATTCCGGAATGGCCTCGCCGGCCAGGCCGGTGGGATAGCCGCTGCCATCCCAGCATTCGTGGTGATGCAGTGCGATTTCGGCGGCCATCTGGAAGACCGGTCCGCGGCCGTGCCGTAGCAGGTCGTGTCCGGCCTGCGGGTGCTGCCGCACCACCGAGCGCTCGTGCTCGTCCAGCGTGTCTGGCTTGTGCAGGATGCTGCCGGGCACGGCGATCTTGCCGGCGTCGTGCAGTGGCGCGGCATCCTGCAGCATCTGCGCCTGCTGCGGCGACCAGCCGGCGGTTTCGGCCAGCACTCGGGCATACACCGCCATGCGCCAGATATGCGCGCCGGTGTCGGCGTCCTGGGCTTGGCCGGCGGTGCCCAGCAGATGGATCGCATCGCGGTATTGCTGCGCCAGGCGCGCGCTTTCGGCCAGCCTGAGCTGGGTATTGATGCGCACCTTGAGCAAGGCCGGCGAATAAGGTTTGCTGACGTAATCGGCTGCGCCCGCTTCCAGCCCGGCGCGCTCGTCGTGCTCGCTGTTGCGCGAGGTCACGAACAGGATCGGGATGGCATTGCTGGAGGGTTGCTGCTTGAGCGTGCGCGCCACCGCATAGCCATCCATGTCTGGGAGTTCGACATCCAGCAGGATCAACGCAGGCGCGTGGCGCGCCACCGCGTCCAGCGCCTCGCCGCCGGTTTTGGCGAACACCAGCGGAAAGTCGTCACGCAACAGCTGGCGCAGGGTCGCCAGGTTGCTGGACTCGTCGTCGACACACAGCAGGGGACGGGACGGCATGGGTGGTCCTTGCCGACGGCACGGGAGATCGCCGTCAGCGTGGGTGGGTGGCTTGCCAGTCGTGCAGGGTGGCCTGCGCGCGGCGGAAATCGAAGTCCTCCACGGCGCGTTGCAGTTCTTCCTGCAACGCAGGCGGCAGGTGCGGTGCGCAGATCAACAGCGCGTGGTCGATCTTGTCGGCGTCGTCGGTGGAAAGAGCCACCTCCAGGATCTGCAGGCTGCCGGCGTCCAGCGCGACTGCGTCGTCTTTGGCTGCCGCAGTGGTTTCGTCGTCTTGCAAAAAGACGCCAATCGCCTCGGCGGTGCGCTGCATCACATCCTTGAGCGCAATCAACGAGGCGGTGATGTCTTGACCATCTTCGATACGCGTTTCCAGATCGCTTGCAGCACCGGCCAGTGCCGGCAGCGCCAGCGAGCCCGCCGCACCACGCAACTTGTGCGCCATTGCGCCGATGGCAGGCAGTTCGTTGCGGCGCAGGTGTTCGGCCGCGACTTCGGCCGGGTCCGGATTGTCGCGCAGCAGCTTGCTCAGGTAACGCGCGTACGGCTCGCGGTCGCGCCACAGGCTGCGCGCGCGCGCGGCGTCCAGTAGCTCGGGATCGTCGTGCTGCCACTCGGGGCCGGCCGCCATGTCGGTTTCGTGCGGCAGCGATGGAATGCGCTTCATCCCGGGATGCATGAAGTGACGAATGGCGGTGACCAGTTCCTCGACATTGAAGGGCTTGGCGATAAAACCATTCATGCCCGCTTCCAGCGCTTTTTCCTGTTGCGGGCGGAATGCGCCAGCGGTCAGCGCGATCACCGGCAGGCTGGCCAGGGCAGGGATCTGCCGCAGCCGGCGGGTGGCTTCGTAGCCATCCACCACCGGCATCTGCACATCCATCAACACCAGATGGAACAGATCCGGCGCGCGCTTGAGGGTGTTGACCGCCTGCTCGCCATCGTGGGCGACGGTGACCATGGCGCCTTCGCCCTCAAGAATGCGCTGCGCCACCTCGCAGTTGATCTCGCTGTCGTCGACCAGCAACAGGTGCGTGCCTTCCAGCCGCCGTGCCACGAAGGTGGGCGTGACCGGACGTGCACCCGGGCGCTGGTCGACCAACTGTTCCACCAGACGATGCAATGCCGCGCTGGTCACCGGCTTGGTCATTACCGCGTCCAGATCCTGTTGCTCGGGATGCTGTTCCAGCAGACGTCGCTCGTAGGCGGTGACCATGACGATCACCGGATGCGGACCAGGGGCGGCACGTGCGCGGATTTCGCGCGCGATCGCCACGCCATCGATGTCGGGCATGCGCCAGTCGAGCAGGAAGATGTCGTAGGGCTCGCTGGCCTGTTCGATCGCCTGCAGCGCGGCCTGGCCGCTGGCCACTGCATCCACGCGCCAGCCCAGGTCGGTGGTGATCCGCACCAGATTGCTGAGCGCGGCATCGTGGTCGTCGGCGATCAGCACGCGCGGCATCGCTTCCGGCGGTAGCGCCGGCAGGTCCTGCTGCGCCTTGGGTGGCGCGGCCTTCTCCAGGGTCACCACGAAATAGAACTCGCTGCCGCGGCCGGGCACACTTTCCACTTCCAGCTCGCCGCCCATCAGTTCGATCAGCCGTCGGCTGATGGTCAGGCCCAGACCGCTGCCGCCATAGCGCCGGCTGGTCGAGGTGTCGGCCTGCAGAAACGGCGAGAAGATCAGGCTTTGCTTTTCCTTGGAAATGCCGATGCCGGTGTCGCGCACGGAGAACAGCAGCTTGACCTTGTTGGGATCGCCGCTGGGAAAGCGCCGCACCGACAGCACCACTTCGCCCTGCTCGGTGAACTTGATCGCGTTGCCGACCAGATTGACCAGCACCTGGTTGATGCGCAGCGCATCGCCCAATAGCCAGCGGCTGTCGCGCGGCAGCGGCTCGACAATCATCTCCACCGGTTTGGCGCTGAGCGAGGAGCGCATCAGGTCGGCGATGTTGTCGAACAGTTGGTTGAGATCGAACGGCGCGCGTTCCAGATCGATGCGCCCGGCCTCGATCTTGGAGAAGTCCAGGATGTCGTTGATGATTTCCAGCAAGGTGCGTGCGGAGCGATCGATCTTGGTGACCATGTCCTGCGCCGCGCCAGGAAGCTCGCTGCGCTGAAGCAGATACAACATGCCCAGGATGGCGTTCATCGGGGTGCGGATTTCGTGACTCATGTTGGCCAGGAAATCGGACTTGGACTGATTGGCGCTCTTGGCGGCATCCATTGCCAGACGCAGCTGTTTTTCGTGCAGTTTTTGCTCGGTGAGATCCACCGCAACGCCGAGGTAACCGATCACCTGATCGTTGTCGTCGCGCAGGGTGCTCAGGGTCAGCAACACCGGCAGGCGGCGACCGTCGTGACCGACATAGGTCCATTCGCTGGTGTCGCTGCGGCCGAGGCTGGTGAGCGCGGCCACCGCTTCCAGCGTGTGCGCCACCGGCACCCCGGTCTGCTCGGACAGCAGGTGCGCGCGCTCCTGCAGTTCTTCCGGTTCGACGAACTGGCTGGCCTTGCGCCGGCCGATCACATCCTCTGCGTTATAGCCGAGCAGCTTTTCTGCGGCGCGATTGAACAGCGTGACAAAGCCGCTGGAGTCGGTGGCGATGATGGCGTAACCGGCATGCGCCAGAATCGCGCGCTGCAAGACCGAGAACTTCACCAGCTCGCTGGTGCGCTCGGCCACCTGATGTTCGAGCGAGGCATTGAGGTCGACGATGCGTTGATGCGACCTTACCCGCTCGGAGATATCGCGGAAAAAATGCGAGTGCCCGCTGAGCGTGCCATCCGGTTCGATGATGGGTGCCTTGCTCGCCAGCACATGCACCTGATGACCATCGCGGTGGCGCATGCTCTGTGCGGCCGAGGCATTGGTCGGGTACGCTTCATCGGCGTGCTCGATCTGCGGCATCGCATACGGTTGCGGCGATAGCAGCAACGTCAGGTCCTGGTCGATCGCCTCCTCTGCGGTGTAGCCGAACATCGCTTCTGCGGCCGGGTTCCAGTGGGTGATGCGGCCATCCGGGGTTTCGGCCACGATGGCCTCGCTGGAATGGCTGACCAGTGCGGCCAGTTCCATCTGCTTGCGCAACACCTCTTCGCGGCGCAGCCCGTTGCTGAAGTACAGCCCCAGCAACGCCGCAAACAGTACGGATGCCGCCATGACCAGGCCGCCCACCAGCCACGGCGAGGTCTGGTTGAGCGACGCCACAAAGCTGGCCGTGGGGTGGGCGGTGACGATCCAGGTGCGCCCGTAGATGGGCAACAGCTGCACCACCGGCCGCCAGCGCGCGCTGTCGCCGGCCGGAGTGCCGCTGCGATAAAAGTTATGGGTCGGCTCGTTGCGATCGGACAGATCCAGCGCCACATCGTCGAGTTCGCCCAATGCGCTTTTCACCATCTGCTCGACGCTGAAAGGCGCATACACCCAGCCGTTGGTGGCAGCCATGCGTTGCTGTGGCGTTTGCAGCGGCATGCCTTCGCGATACACCGGCAGCAAGACCAGAAAGCCGCTCTCGTTGGGCACGCGATAGCCCGACAGCGAGACCGGCGAGGTCATGATCGGCTCGCCGCTGCGTGCGGCCTGCAATGCGGCAGCGCGGCGGCGCGGTTCGGACGCGATATCCAGACCGATGGGGCGATTGCCCGACGACTCGGGTTCGAAGTACAGCACGATGTAACGTTCGCCATCCCACGGCGCCAGCAAGCGGCGGTGGATATCCGGTGCTCCGTCGGCGCGCGCGGTCTGCAAGAACGCGTCCTCGTCGGCAGGCGCGACCCGATGGATGTAGCCGTAGCCCAGCACGCCGGGAAACTCGCGCGCGTAATCGCGCGAGCGGCTGTACAGGGTGAAGCGATCTCGACTGATGACCTCGCTGCCGGCACCGATCACCGCACCGCGCGCGCCGCGCAAGCCGTGCTCGAAGGTGTACATACGTTCGCTGATATTGCGGGCGAGGGTGCGCACGACATACTGAAAGCGCTGCTCGCGCTCGAGCTCGTTATGCCGCTGCAGCCAGACCCCCGTGACGATGGCGGCGATCAAACCTGCGGTAAGGATCAGCAGTGCGCTGATAAAGACGCGGCGCCCGTATTTCCTGCGCAGATCCCAGCGGCCATTCGGCATTTTCGTTCCTTCGCCTTGCCTGTTGCGTGCCCAGTGTCCTGGCCGACGGCAACGTCGACCTCGCGGTACCGCCTGACGATCATCCGGCTGCGTGCAGTCTCCCCAGTTGCTGCACGCTAGCCTGTTGGGCGATCAACGTCATCTCAGTGCATCAGAACGATAGCCAAATCGATAATGCATGAAGCGCAAGGCCGATCAATCCACCGACCAACGTCCCGTTGAAGCGAATGTATTGCAGATCGCGTCCGACACCCAATTCCAATTGTTCGACGAGGTGACGTTCGTCCCAACTTTTCACTGTCGATGCAATGTGCTCGGTGACCGATGCGCGCAGGCGCGTGGTGAGTTTGTCGGCTGCCTGCAGCATATGCTGGTTGAGTGCGTCGCGCAGTGACGGATCTTGCGACAACGCCTGGCCGAGCGATTGCATGGAGCGCTCCATGTGCGCAGCCATCGACGACTCTTCACGCGCCAGATCGTTGCGCAGCGCATCGCGGATCTCGCCCCACAGGCTCTGCACGTATTCCTGCAGCGCGGGATGTTGGATGGCACGTTGCTTGAGTTCTTCTACACGCGCAGCCATTTCCGGCTCGTCACGCAGGCGCGCGATGTAGCCTTGCAGCCACGCTTCATAGTCGAGCCTGATTGGATGCTCGGGCGTCTTGAGAATGTCCTGGAGTTCTTCGATGGCCGCACGCGCCATGCGGTCGGCCAGACTGTCGCCGATCTCTTCGATCGGCTTGATCCAGTTCACTGTGCCGACCAGCTTGGGCCATTCGCGGCGCGCATACCGCACGATCAATGCAGACGCGCGCGTCTTGACCTGTTCCTGGTCCAGCCATTCGCCCAACCGCAGCAACACTTCGTCGAGCAATTTCTGATGGCGCCCGTCGGTGGTGAGCAGCGCCATCACATCGCCAACCGTCGCGGCAGCATTCCACTTGCGCAGGCGGTCCACCACGAAGCGCTGGATGGCGCTGCGCACGGCGGCTTCGTCCAGCAGCTCCAGCGCCTGCAACATCCAGCCGCGTGCCATCTGCGCGAGCATGCGCGACTGCTCGGGTTTGGCCAGCCATTCGCCGAGGCGGCTGGCGGGGTCGAACACGCGCAGCTTTTCCATCAACGCAGCGGGCGCAAGGAACTGATCGCGCACGAATACCGCCAGCCCATCGGCCAGCCGCTCCTTGCCGCGCGGCAGGATGGCGGTGTGCGGGATCGGCAGGCCCATCGGACGGCGAAACAGCGCCACCACCGCAAACCAGTCGGCCAGTGCGCCCACGGTCGCCGCTTCGCAGAAGGCCGACACCCACGCCCAGATGCCTTGCTCGCCCATCAGGTGACTGACGATAAAGCCGGCAAACATCGCCAGCAGCAAGGCCACCGCCAACAGCTTCATGCGCTGCAGCTGGGCACGACGGGGATCGATGGGGCGGGGAGCGCTGAGACTGGGTTCCATCCGCGAAGTGTACCCACTCGTTTGACCAGGGCATGTCCACGGCAGGTGGGCGACGTCGCGGGCGGCTGCCGGTGGCCGTGACGTCGGTGCCTGTGCTCCAGCTGCGCTCGCAACGGTGCGACCAAGCGTCTGTTGCCGTCGTAGGAGCGCACCCGGGCGCGACGGGCTTTATCGGGACTGCCCGTCGCGCCCAGGTGCGCTCCTACGCGAGCTGTTGGCTAGTGGGTGCGCGAAGTCGGCCGCGCAGGCGCTGCAGCTGCGCTTGCAACTGGGCAACCTTCAAGCTGTGCAAAAGCGTCGATCACTGTCGTAGGAGCGCACCCGGGCGCGACAGGCTTTCCTGGGAACGCCCATCGCGCCCAGGTGCGCTCCTACGTGATGGCTGTTGGCTAGTGGGTACGTGTACGCAGCCATGCAGGCGCTGCAGCTGCGCTTGCAACGGGTGCGACCTCGAGCTCTGCCAAAGCATCGATGACTGTCGTAGGAGCGCACCCGGGCGCGATGGGCTTTCCTGGGAACGCCCATCGCGCCCAGGTGCGCTCCTACGTGATGGCTGCTGGCCAGTGGATGCGCGGACTCAGCCGCGCAGGCGCTCCAGCTGCGCTTGCAATGCGGTCACCTTGGACTGCAGTGCGGCGTTTTCGTTTTCCAGTTCGGTGACGCGGCGCTGCAAGGCCTTGACGTCGCGGCGCTCGGCTTCGCCGCCTTCGGCCTCGTCGGGCTTGGGTTTGCGCTTGGCGTCGCGCACGCGCTTGGCGGCCTGTTTGAGTTCGGCCTTACCGGCCTGCGCGGCGGCGCGTTGTTCGTCTTCCGACAGCGTGGCCACGGCGGCTGCGGCGCTGATCGAGATCTCGCCGGCCTTCACTGCCTGCACCACTTCCGGCGCGGCCTGTTTGTGGATGCGCTCGATCATCACCACCTGGTTGCTGCTCAGGCGTGCTTCGCGTGCCAGCTCGGCGCGGCTCACCGGGGTGGAGGTTTCCTCCCACGGCGGGCTGTCGGTGTCGTCGGTCGCGCGGGCCGCGCTGTCGTCGAGGCCGGTATCGGCCTGTGCGTCATCCACCACTGGCGCCTCGGCGGCGGCATCGGCCTCGCGCTGGCTACGCTGGCGGGCGGCCAGGATCTCGCGCTTGCGCAGCGCCAGCACGCCACGTTGGAAGTCGGACACGCTGCGCCGGCCAAGGTGCTGCTCGATCATCCACAGGTGCACGTCCTGCATCGACTGGAAGCGTGGGTTCTGCACAGTCTGGAACTCCAGCCCGTGCTTCTGGCAGATGCCGTAGCGGTTGTGGCCGTCCACCAGCACATCGCCCCACAACACCAAGGCATCGCGACAGCCTTCGGCCAGCAGGCTGCGCTCCAGCGCCTCGTGCTCGTCGGGTGTCAGCGGGTCGATGTAGGCCTTGAGTTCTTCTTTGACAACGATGTTCATGGGGCAACTGCGGGGGGAGTGCGGGGCCGGCATTGTAGAGAGCCTGCTCCGGCTTTGCGCGCTTGACGTGGTACCCGCGCCCGTGACACGCGAGCGCCGTCGTGGAATGCCCACGCGCGCCGTCACCGGCTATCTTCAGGCGAGCGGCGCGTACGGCGGGAGCCGACGCGGCGAAGCCCCTGCAGCGCGCAGCCAGGGCCCGCGTGCCTATGCCTGCAACGCACCCATGCCGCCGGCCGCGCTCAGTCCACCAGGCGCAGGATCCCGGCCAGCGTCTCGACCATCTGCCCGATCTGCTCGGGGGTGACGATCAACGGTGGCGACAGCGCGATGACATCGCCGGTGACCCGCACCAGCAGTCCGCCGTCGTGGAAGCAGCGCTCGAACACCTCGTAGCCGCGTGCACCAGGGGCGCCATCGCGCGGCGCCAGTTCGATGGCGCCGATCAGGCCGACGTTGCGGATGTCGATCACGTGCGGCAGGCCGCGCAGGCTGTGCAGCGCGTCTTCCCACTGCGGGCCGAGCGTGATCGCACGCGAAAACAGCCCGTCCTCGGCATAGGTGTCCAGGGTCGCAATCGCGGCCGCACAGGCCAGCGGGTGACCGGAGTAGGTATAGCCATGAAATAGTTCGATGGCGTTTTGCGGCCCGTGCATGAACGCGTCATGGATCGCATCGGCCACCAGCACCGCCCCCATCGGCACGGTGCCGCTGGTCAGCCCCTTGGCGGCGGTGATGATGTCGGGCGTGACGCCGAAGCGCTGCGCGGCGAACGCCTCGCCGACGCGGCCGAAGCCGGTGATCACCTCGTCGAACACCAGGAGGATGCCGTGGCGGTCGCAGATGGCCCGCAGCCGTTGCAGATAGCCTTCCGGCGGCAGGATCACCCCGGCCGAGCCGGACACCGGTTCGACGAACACCGCGGCGATGGTGGAGGCGTCGTGCAGGGTGATCAGCCGTTCAAGGTCGTCGGCCAGTTCCGCGCCGTGCGTCGGCAGTCCGCGTGAGTAGGCGTTGCGCTGCAGATCCAGGGTGTGGCGCAGATGATCGGTGCCGGCCAGCAGCGGGCCGAACCACTTGCGGTTGTTGGGCAGCCCGCCGATCGACATGCCGCCGAAGCCGACCCCGTGATACGCCTTCTCGCGGCCAATAAAGCGGGTGCGATGGCCCTCGCCGCGCAGGCGGTGGTAGGCCAGCACGATCTTCATCGCGCTATCCACCGCTTCCGAGCCGGAGTTGGTGAAGAACACATGGCCCAGGCCGGGCGGCGCGATGGCCGCCAGGCGCTGCGCCAGCACGAACGGCAGCGGTGAGCCCATCTGAAAGGTCGGGGCGAAATCCAGCGTGCCGGCCTGCGCGCGGATCGCCGCCACGATGCGTTCGCGCGCGTGTCCTGCATTGCAGCACCACAAGCCTGCGGTGCCATCCAGGATCTGCCGGCCGTCGACATCGCGGTAGTACATGCCGGCGGCCGAGGCGAGCAGGCGAGGGCGCGCCTTGAACTGCCGGTTGGCGGTGAACGGCATCCAGAACGCATCCAGCTGCGCCGGTGTCTGCAGCGCAGGCGCATCGTCGCGCGGAAGTGGGTCGTGCATGGCCGGCTCCGTCACGGGGGTCGCCCGACTGTACCCAGCCATCGCCTCGGGCGTCACCCCGCCGCGGGCAGGAATGGGCGATATGCCCGCGCAGGCCTGGCGGATGCCCATCGATCTAATGCATAAGAACTAGTCAATTAGTCGCAGCGCCGGCCGCTAATCTCAAGGAACGCTTGCGTGGCGTGTGTGTGGCAATGCGTTGGAACGCTGCGAGGCGTCGCCAAGCATTGCAAAGCTGCAAGGATTGCCGATGATGCGCCAGACAACCGCTGGTTGGGCCTGGTCGTCGCCGCTGCTTATATCGCAACACGCTAAACGATCGCAGCCGTCAATCGTCTTTATCGCAGTTCATCGCACTTTATTTTTGGGGAATGGGAATGACGCAAGGGTCCACCGTGGCGACAGCCAGTGGCGCAGACGCCGGTCTGCTATCCAAGGAGCGCATCATTGCGCGTCCGGGGTTCAATCGTTGGCTGGTCCCGCCGGCTGCGCTGGCGATCCATCTGTGCATCGGCATGGCCTACGGCTTCAGCGTGTTCTGGCTGCCGCTGTCCAAGGCGCTGGGGATCACCGAAGCGATTGCCTGCCCGGCCGACATGGGCCTGTTCGCGCGCATGGTGGCGACCACCTGCGACTGGAAGATCAGCGAGCTGCAGTGGATGTACACCCTGTTCTTCGTGCTGCTGGGCTGCTCGGCGGCGATCTGGGGCGGTTGGCTGGAACGTGCCGGCCCGCGCAAGGCCGGTGTGGTTTCGGCGCTGTGCTGGTGTGGCGGCCTGGTGATTTCGGCGGCCGGTATCCACTTCCATCAGATCTGGATGTTGTGGCTGGGTTCGGGCGTGATCGGTGGTATCGGTCTGGGGCTGGGCTACATCTCGCCGGTGTCGACCCTGATCAAATGGTTCCCGGACCGTCGCGGCATGGCGACCGGCATGGCGATCATGGGCTTTGGCGGCGGCGCGATGATCGGCAGCCCGCTGGCCGACGCGCTGATGCGCCACTTCGCCACACCCACCTCGGTGGGCGTGATGGAAACCTTCCTGGTCATGGCTGCGCTGTACTTCGTCTTCATGATGGCCGGCGCCTTCGGGTATCGCGTGCCGCCGAGCGGTTGGACCCCGGCTGGCTGGACTGCGCCGGTGGCCAGCACCAACGCCATGATCACCGCCAACCACGTGCACGTCAGCAAGGTCTGGGGCATTCCGCAGTTCTGGCTGCTGTGGGGCGTGTTGTGCCTGAACGTCTCGGCCGGTATCGGCGTGATCGGCATGTCCTCGCCGATGCTGCAGGAAGTGTTCGGCGGCCGGTTGATCGGCGTGGACATCGGCTTCGGCAGCCTGGATACGGCTCAGCTGGCCAGCATCGCGGCGATCGCGGCAGGCTTCACCGGTCTGCTCAGCCTGTTCAACATCGGTGGCCGCTTCTTCTGGGCCAGCATGTCCGACAAGCTCGGCCGCAAGAACACCTACACGCTGTTCTTCCTGCTGGGCATCTGCCTGTACGCAGCGGCGCCGTCGGCCGGTGGCGTGGGCGGCATCGCGCTGTTCGTGGGCATCTTCTGCATCATCCTGTCGATGTACGGCGGCGGCTTCGCCACCATTCCGGCTTATCTGGCCGACCTGTTCGGTACCCAGATGGTTGGCGCCATCCACGGCCGTCTGCTGACCGCCTGGGCCACCGCCGGCATTCTCGGCCCGGTGGTGGTGGGTTACATGCGCGAGTACCAGCTGGCACACGGCAGCCCGCCGTCACAGGTCTACAACACCACCATGTACATCCTCGCCGGCATGCTCGTGCTCGGCCTGATCTGCAATCTGTTGGTGCGCCCGGTGGCTGCGCGTCACTTCATGACGCCCGACGAACTGGCACGCGAGAAGCAGCTGGCGCACGAGAAGGTCGACCGCAGCGGGCATGCGGTGCTGCCGCCGGAACAGATGGCGCGGATCGGGCATGGCGGCAACCCCGCAGTGGTCGCGTTCGCTTGGTTGGCGGTTGGCATCCCGATGGCGTTCGGTATCTGGGTGACGCTGCAGAAAGCCTTTGTGCTGTTCCATTGAGGTGAGATGACCAGTCCGTCTTCCCGCACGGTGCGCCCCGGTAGTGTGGTGCGCACGGTTGTCCGCCATCGCGGCGGTCGCGGTGCCACGGTGCAAGACATGGTGGCGGCCGAAATGCCGGTTGCCCTGATCTATAACCAGGTGCCGTTCGCGGTGATGATGGCGACGCCGGAGGACCTGGAAGATTTCGCGCTCGGGTTCTCGTTGAGCGAAGGCATCGTCGATCACGCGCAGGACTTGCGCGTGGTCGCGGTGGAGACCTTTCTGGAAGGCGCTTCGTTGCAGATCGAGATTCCACCCGAGCGCGCGGCCGCGTTGGACCAGCGGCGGCGCAATCTGGATGGACGCAGCGGTTGCGGCGTGTGCGGCAATGAATCGATCGAGGCGGTGCTGCGTGTGCCGCCGCGCGTGCAGTCGACGCTGCAGATCGACGCCGATGCGTTGGCGCGTGCGCTGGATGCGTTGCATGCGCAGCAGCCGATCGCCGCGCAGACCGGCGCGGTGCACGCCGCCGGTTGGGCCGATGCGAACGGCGTGGTGCAGTTGGTGCGCGAAGACGTCGGGCGCCATAACGCGTTGGACAAATTGATCGGTGCATTGGCGCGCGCGCGCATCGATGCATCGCAAGGGTTTGCGGTGGTCACCAGCCGCGCCAGTTATGAAATGGCCATGAAAGCCGCGCAGGCCCGAATTCCGCTGCTGGCAGCGATTTCGGCACCTACCGCGCTGGCGATCAGCCTGGCCGACAGCGCGGGACTGACCCTGATCGGGTTTGCCCGCAATCACGATTGTGTTGTTTACAGCCATCCACAACGCCTGGATCTGGGCGTTGCCGTGGGAGAGCCCGCATGAGCAAGAAAACCATCAAGCAGTACGACAATCCCGCGGGCGGCTGGGGCGCATTGCGCTCGGTGGCCAAGCACCTGATGGAACAGGACATTGCAGTGCAGGGCGCCAAGACGCTGTTGCACGCCAACCAGCCGGACGGCTTCGATTGTCCGGGCTGCGCCTGGCCGGATCGCGACCATACCTCCACCTTCGAATTCTGCGAAAACGGCGCCAAGGCCGTAGCCGCCGAATCCACCGCGCGCCGCGCCGGGCTGGAATTGTTCGCCTCGCACAGCGTCAGCCTGTTGTCGCAGTACAGCGACTATTGGCTGGAAGGGCAGGGCCGGTTGACCCACCCGATGCGCTACGACGCCGCCACCGACCACTATGTGCCGGTGAGCTGGGACGATGCGTTTGCGCAGATCGCGGGCCATCTCAATGGCCTGGCGACCCCGGATGAGGCGATCTTCTATACCTCAGGGCGCACCAGCAACGAAGCGGCGTTTTTGTATCAGTTGTTCGTCCGCGAGTTCGGCACCAATAACTTCCCGGACTGCTCCAACATGTGCCACGAGCCATCCGGCACCGCGCTGCGTTCGCAGATCGGTGTGGGCAAGGGCACGGTGTCGTTGCACGATTTCGAGCTGGCCGATGCGATCTTCATCTTCGGCCAGAACCCGGGCACCAATCACCCGCGCATGCTGGGCGAGTTGCGTCAGGCCTCCAAGCGCGGCGCGGCGATTGCGGCGTTCAATCCGCTGCGCGAGCGCGGGCTGGAAAAGTTCGCCGACCCGCAAGACAAGCTGGAAATGCTGCACAACGGTTCCACGCGCATTGCCTCGGATTATTTCCAGCTCAAGATCGGCGGCGACCTGGCGGCGTTGAAGGGCATCATCAAACATGTGCTGGAGCGCGATGCGCAGGCCCAGCGCGATGGTACGCCGCGCTTGCTGGATCTGGAGTTCATTGCCGAGCACACCGCCAATTTCGACGCATTCGCTGCCGATGTGCATGCGGAAGCCTGGGACACCATCGTCGAAGAGTCCGGCCTGGACGAAGCGCAGTTGCGCAAGGCTGGCGAGATCTATCTGAAGGCCGAGCGTGTGATCGCGTGCTGGGGCATGGGCATTACCCAGCACAAGCACTCGGTGGCCACCATCCACATGATCACCAACCTGCTGCTGCTGCGCGGCCATCTGGGCCGCCCCGGCGCAGGCGTGTGCCCGGTGCGCGGGCATAGCAACGTGCAGGGCGACCGCACGATGATGATCTACGAAAAACCGCCGGCCGCGTTTCTGGACAAGCTGCAGTCGGTGTTCGGGTTTGCGCCGCCGCGCGAAGACGGCTTCGACACCGTCGGTGCGATCGAGGCGATGCTGGATGGGCGCGGCAAGGTGTTCTTCGCGATGGGCGGCAACTTCGCCGCCGCCACGCCGGATACCGATGCCACGCACCGCGCGCTACGCAACTGCGAACTCACCGTGCATGTCACCACCAAGCTCAATCGCAGCCACCTGGTGCATGGGCGCGATGCGTTGATCCTGCCATGCCTGGGGCGTACCGAAATCGATATCCAGGACGCCGGCTCGCAAGGCGTGACGGTGGAGGATTCGATGAGCATGGTGCACCTGTCGGCCGGCATCAATCCGCCGGCCTCGCCGGATCTGCTTTCCGAGCCGGCGATCGTGGCGCGCATGGCCGAAGCCACGTTGGGCGCGCGCAGCGCGATCCGCTGGCGCTGGCTGGTGGGCGATTACGACCGCGTGCGCGAGCTGATCGCGCAGGTGTTCCCGGACTTTGTCGACTTCAATCAGCGCGTGCGCACGCCGGGCGGCTTCCGCCTGTCCAACACCGCGCGCGACCGTAACTGGGTGACGCCCGAGCAGCGTGCGGTGTTCAAAGCGCACGCGGTGCCCACCGACAACCCGATCCATCGCGCGCGGCGTTCGCGGGGCGATCAGATGGTGTTTACGCTCGCCACCACGCGCTCGCACGATCAGTACAACACCACGATCTACGGGCTGGACGATCGCTATCGTGGCGTGTTCGGCGAGCGCCGCGTGCTGTTCATCAACGGCGCCGATATCACCGCGTTGAACATGAAGGCCGGCGATTGGGTGGATCTGGAAAGCCTGTGCGAAGACGGCGTGCATCGCGAGGCGCGGCGTTTCTTGCTGGTGGACTACAACATTCCGCGCGGCTGTCTGGCGGCGTATTACCCGGAAACCAATGCGCTGGTGCCGCTGTCGAGTTTTGCCGACGAAGCACGCACCCCGACCTCCAAGTCGATTCCGGTGATCGTGCTGCCGCATCGCGCCGAAACCGCCGACGCGGCGCCGCGCGATATCGGAGCGGTACTTGTCCGCTGATCCGCAGCTCACCGCGCAGCTGCTGCAGGCGCTGGCCGACACGCCCGAGGGCGTGTCGCTTTCGCGGTTGTGCAAGCAGCTGGGCGTGCGCATGAGCGTGTTGTTGCGCACGCTCGCGTGGCTGGGCAGTGCCAACCTGGATGGCCAGCCAGGCCCGGGTTGGATTCACGTGGAAGAGCGCAGCGATCGGCAATTTGCAGTGTTGACGTCTGCCGGGTTGGCAGAGCACGCACAGCGCGAAACGGCGCAAGCGCCGCAAGGCGGCTGAATAACTTGCTGGTTGTTTGTTGAAAACCATGCGCGCCGATATGCCTGACTGCTCCTTGCCCAGCCACCATCGCTGGACTTTCGGCTGCTAGGTTGAAGCTTAGGCAATCGAGTGCGCGGTGCCCTCACCGCTCGCGGGACACGCCGTGAACCCGTCCCTGGGGGCTCGATGGCGGCATCCATGCCGCCA
>NZ_JBEGDX010000011.1:0-8704 GCF_040202975.1 Xanthomonas sp. WHRI 10207
GCGGGACACGCCGTGAACCCGTCCCTGGGGGCTCGATGGCGGCATCCATGCCGCCAACGGTCCCGCAAGCGGCGAGGGCACCGCACCAGATAGTTGGCTGGTGACGTTATCGAAGAGCGAAGACACTGCAGCAGACAGTTAACGGTTGCTCTGTTGAAACATCCGCACACCGGCGCTCTCGACTGTTCTTGCCCGCTCACCGTCGCGGGACCTTACGCGGCATGGATGCCGCGTAAGAGCCTACAGGGACGTACTTGCGGCGTGTCCCGTGATGGTGGGCGGGCAAGGACCCTGCAGCCAAGCTGAAGATCATCAGCTCTACAAGTGATCTATCTTCATTGTTCGACCAGTCCGTACTTGCGGCGTTTCCCGCGATCGTTGGCGAGTGAGGGCCCGGCAGCCAAGTTGCAGATCATCCGCCTTTCAATCAACGCATTCTTAGCACGCCATCCTTCCTCATCTGACGACTGCTCACTACGTTTTGTCGGCCACCCTTTATGGATGAGGATGGCATGGCCCACGCGCCAGGCGGTCACGCCTGTAACTTTTTGCAGGCCGGTTTGGCTGCGCAAACCACTGCCGCGATCTGCCAGAATCGGCCGTCTTGTCTGATGGATGCCGACTCACGATGACTGCCGCCGTGCCACTCGCCACGCCCGTCAATTCGCCTGCGCGCGTGCTGTTTGCCAGCCTGATCGGCACGACCATCGAGTTCTTCGATTTCTACATCTATGCCACCGCTGCGGTGCTGGTGTTCCCGACCTTGTTCTTTCCGGCCGGCGATGGCAGTGCGGCGATGCTGCAGTCGCTGGCGACTTTTGCGGTCGCCTTCATCGCGCGGCCGGTGGGCTCGGCGGTCTTCGGCCACTTCGGCGATCGGGTCGGCCGCAAGGCCACGCTGGTGGCGGCGTTGCTGACGATGGGCTTGTCCACGGTCGCCATTGGTCTATTGCCCGGCTATGCGCAGATCGGAGTGTGGGCCCCATTGCTGCTGGCGCTGTGCCGGTTCGGTCAAGGGCTGGGCCTGGGCGGCGAGTGGGGCGGCGCCGTGCTGTTGGCCACCGAGAACGCACCGCCGGGCAAGCGCGTGTGGTACGGCATGTTTCCGCAGCTGGGTGCACCGCTGGGCTTTTTGCTGTCCACCGGTACCTTCCTTGGCATGGGCGCATTGCTGGACGATGCGGCCTTCATGCAGTGGGGCTGGCGGGTGCCGTTTCTGGCCAGCGCCTTATTGGTGCTGACCGGGCTGTGGGTACGCCTGAGCATTACCGAAACACCGGATTTTCAAAAGACCCTGGATCGTCAGACGCGCGTACGGCTGCCGCTGGGCACCGTGATCTCGCAGCATTGGCCGGCGTTGATCATCGGCACGCTGGGTGCGTTTGCCACCTTCGTGTTGTTCTATCTGATGACCGTGTTCGCATTGGGCTATGGCACCAAGACGCTGGGCTACGACAAGGAACAATTCCTGCTGCTGCAGATGGCCGGCATCGTGTTCTTTGCGCTGGGCATTCCGTTGTCGGCCAAGTTCGGCGATCGGCATGGCGCACCGTTGGCGATGATGCTGGCCAGCATTGCCATCGTTGCGTTCGGACTGGCGTTTGCGCCGTTGTTCCAGGCCGATCACCCGTTACAGGTGCTGACTTTTCTCGGGCTGGGCTTCTTTTTCATGGGGCTGACCTACGGCCCTTGCGGCACCTTGCTGGCGGAGTTGTATCCCACCGAGGTGCGCTATACCGGCGCGTCGCTGTCGTTCAATCTGGCCAGCATCCTGGGTGCGGCCCCGGCGCCGTATGTGGCCACGCAACTGGCAGCGCGCTACGGGGTGCAGGCGGTGGGTTACTACCTGGGCGGCGCCGCGGTGTTGAGCTTGCTCGCGCTGACGATGGTGCGGCGATCGCGTCGATAGATGCTGTTGGGTACGCGCCTGGCATAGGCGCGGGCTGGTGCGCGCAGAGGTGCTATCGGTAAGACGCCTTCGCGCCCGGGTGCGCGCCTACGGGAGCTAGAGAAAGACGCGCTTTGAGGTGCGTCCTGGCCGGGTGCCGTGTCGGTGCAAGTGTGCTGCGCTCAGCCAGCCAAGCGTACCTGGTTGCGGCCGCCGGCCTTGGCCAGGTACAGATATTTGTCTGCTTCGTTCAACAGGTAATGCAGCGATTGGTCGCCTTCGGTCGCGATGCACACGCCGATGCTTACCGTCATGCTCAGCGTGTCGTCGCCGACGCGGACGCGTAGTGCGCTGATGCGTTCGCGCAGGGTTTCGAAGTAGCTGGTGGCGTTGGCTGCATCCAGCCCCGGCACCAGCAGGCAGAATTCTTCGCCACCGAAACGCGCCACCAGGTCCTGCGGACGTGCATGCCCGGAGACCGATGCGGCCACCGCGCGGAGCGCCTGGTCACCGGCTTCGTGGCCCCAGGTGTCGTTGATGTGTTTGAAGTGATCGATATCCAGCATGGCCGCGGTCACCGTCTGGTCCTGCGACAGCAACTGCGGGATCACGCGCTGGCTTTGTTCCAGGAAGTAACGCCGATTGGGCAGGCCGGTGAGGAAATCGCGTGTGGCCAGATCCTGCAGCGTGCCGATCAATTCCAGCTGGTCCACGTTCTGCGAGACGCGGCAGAAGAATTCTTCGCGCGAGAAGGGCTTGCGCAGGAAGTCGTTGGCGCCGTTCTTCAAGAAGCGCGGGATCAGCGACGAGTCGCTGTTGCCGGAGATGCCGATCACCGCGACCTTGTCGCGCGAGCGCAACGCACGCAGCCGGCGGGTGAATTCCACGCCTTCCATGCCGGGCATTTCCTGATCGACGATGGTCAGGCGGATGTCGGGGTCGCGTTCGATTGCTTCCAGTCCGGCGGCGCCGTCAGCGGCCAGCACCACGCGGTAGCCGTACATCGACAGCAGTGCGGCGGCGTAGGTACGAGCAGACAACGAATCGTCCACCACCAACGCGCCGATGCGACGATTGCGCTCCAGACGCTGCACCAGCCAGGCCAGATATTCGATGCTGCCCGGTGCGTTTTTGAGTACGTAATCGATGATCTGCTGCTGCAGCACGCGCTGGCGCAGATCCTCGTCGTACACGCCGCTGACCACCACGGTCGGCAGGTTGCGCGAGAGGAAGAACTCCACGACCTTGTCGCGGTCACCGTCGACCAGCACCAGGCCGGTCAGGACCAGGAACCAGCCATCTTCTTCGTCGAGCACGCGCGCCGCTTCGGCCAGGGTCGAAACGACCGTGACCGGCAGTTCCACGCGTTGCTCGATGGCTGCGCGCAGCATGCTGGTGAACGTGCGCGAGTTCTCCACCAGCAACACGCGTTGCGGCAGAACTGCGCTTTCACTATTGCGATGTAGGGTACCTGGGGACATCGGTTGGCCGTGTGGATCGAACCGTCAGATCAGCTAACGGCTCTGCTCGCCAAAACTTGAGCGCTGCGTTGCAGCTTGCGCGATGGACCTGGGGGCGCGGTCACCACAGCGCGTCGCGCAGCCGGTACCAGCTCATGGCCGCCACCAGCAGCGGGGTGCGCAGCCGCTGCCCGCCGGGAAACGGGCGGTGCGGGATACGCGCGAACACGTCCAGCCGCTGGCTCTGGCCAGCGATGGCCTCGGCGATCACGTAGCCGGCCAGACCGGTGGCTGCCACACCGTGGCCGGAGAAGCCCTGCGCGAAATACACAGTCGGCGCGAGCCGGCCCCAATGCGGCGCGCGGTTGCGGGAGATGTCCACGTAGCCGCCCCAGACGGTCTCCAGCGGCACGTCCTGCAACTGTGGAAACACCGTGTGCATGCGCTGCGTCATCAAGCGCTTCAGACCCGGCGGCGGGCGCGACGAATAACTGGCGCGCCCGCCGAACAGCAGCCGGTGATCGGCGCTGAGCCGGTAATAATCCAGCGCCCAATTGGTGTCGGCCACCGCCATGTCGTTGGCGATCAGCGCGCGTGCGCGCGCCTGGCCCAGCGGCGGGGTGGCACCCACGTAGGTGCCGACCGGCATGATGCGCTGCTCCAGCGGCGCGGCGATGCCGTGCAGCAAGGCGTTGCCGGCAATCACGCCGAAGTCCGCGGTGACGCTGCCATCGGCCGTGTGCATCGTGACCTGCGCGCCAGTGTCCAGGCGGGTCACCGCCGAGTCTTCGAAGATGCGCACGCCGGCCGCCAGTGCCGCCCGCGCCAGGCCGAATGCATAGGCCAGCGGATGCAGATGGCCGCTGGCGGGGTCGAACATCGCACCCAGATACAGTGGGCTGTCGAGCACCTGGCGGGTGCGGGCGCGGTCCCACCACTCCAGCGGGTAGTCGTAGCGCTGCGCCATGCGCACGATGCCGTGCTGCAGCGCCCGCACCTGGCGCGGCTTGAGCGGGACATGGGCGTGACCATCGCGCCAGTCGCAGGCGATGGCATGGCGTTCGATCCGCTGGCGTAGCAGGCGCATGCCGTCGCGCGAGAAGTCGAACAGCAGGCGCGCATCTTTATCGCCGACCAATGCTTCCAGCGTTTCCTGTTCGCAGCCGTAGCCCACGATGGCCTGGCCGCCGTTGCGACCGGATGCGCCCCAGCCGATGCGCCGGGCCTCCAGCACGACGACCCGGTAGCCGGCTTCGGCCAGCGCGAGCGCCGCAGTCAGTCCGGTGTAACCGGCGCCGAGAATGCAGACATCGGCGCGCTCTGCGCCGCGCAGGCGCGGTTGCGCGGGCAGGGCAGGCGCGCTGCGCGTGTACCAGCTGTCAGGGTAGCCGCCCTCCGCGGTGTCGGCGTGCGGCAGCGCGGTGGCCGGGCTGCCCATCACACTGTCCGCAGGTACCGGGCGTAATCGACGTCCGGCACAAGCGCCTGGTAGTCGAGCAGCTCGCGTTGTTTCTGTTGCCCGAACACATGCTGAAACTGCGTGCCTAGCTGGGCGCCGATAAAGTCGCTGGACACAAACGCATCGACTGCGCCCTGCCAGGTGCGTGGCTGGAAGATTCCTTGCGCATAGGCATTGCCGGTGATCGGCGGCGTGGGTTCGGCGGGCTGCTTCAGGCCGTCGAGAATAGCCGCCAGCACCGCGGCCGCGGCCAGATACGGGTTGGCATCGGCGCCGGCAATGCGATGTTCGATACGCGTGTTGCGGGCATCGCTATGCGGGATGCGCAGCGCCACGGTGCGGTTGTTGAAGCCCCAGCTGGCATCCAGCGGCACAAAGGCGTTGCTGACGAAGCGTCGGTAACTGTTGGCGTGCGGCGCAAACAACAGCAGCGACGCGTCCGCATGCCGCTGCAGCCCGGCGATGGCGTGGCGCAGGCGGTCGGTGGGCATCTCGGCCTCGCCGGCCAGCACGTTGTGCCCGTTGGCATCGAGCAGGCTCACATGCAGATGCAAGCCGCTGCCGGCCTGGCCGGGGAACGGCTTGGCCATGAAGCTGGCCAGCATGCGCTGCTGCTGCGCGATGGCCTTGATGGTGCGTTTGAGCAGGATCGCCTCGTCGCAGGCGGCAACCGCATCGGCGCGATGTTGCAGGTTGATTTCGAACTGGCCCGGTGCGTACTCGGCCACGGCGGTGTCGGCCGGGATGCCTTGCTGGTGGCATGCAGCGGTGACCGCATCGGTAAAACCACGGTGATCGTCAAGGTCCTGCAACGCGTACACCTGGGTGCTGTCGCTGCGGATGCCGGTGACCGGGTCGCGCGGGGTCTGCGGGCGCCCCTGCGCATCGGGCACCGCATCGAACAGGTAGAACTCCAGCTCCACCGCCACCACCGGGGTCAGCCCGAGTGCGGCAAAGCCGTGCAACACCCGCTGCAACACCGCGCGTGGCGCGACCTCGAACAGGCTGCCGTCCGGGGTGTGCATCGCCAGCAGCAGCTGCGCCATCGGCTGTGGCGCCCATGGTACCGGGCGCAGCGAGCCTTCGATCGGCCGGCAGATGCGGTCGGCATCGCCGATGGCATAGCCAAGCCCGGTTTCTTCCACGGTGTTGCCGGTGATGTCGGTGGCGATCAGCGACATCGGCAGGCATACGCCATCGCGGTAGACCTTGTGCAGTGCATCGGCAGTGACGCGCTTGCCGCGCAATACGCCGTTGGTGTCGGGCAACAACAGGTCGACGGAGTGGCAGCCGGCGATACGCGCCAGGGTGGCGGCATCGGCAGCGGGCAGCGATGCGACGGAGTTCTCGGAAGCCATGGGCACCACCTGCGAAGTCGCCGCCCAGCCTAGCAAAGCAGGCGTGATCATTTGCGACCAGGCAACGGTGCAGCGGTGGCAATGGTGGCGGTGGCGCGGTAAGTTCGAGCGCATCTGCCGTTCAACGCACCGTATCGGGATGTCTGCATGGCTGTCGTACCACTGGTCGGATTGCCGACCGATCGCATCGCGCAAGGGCCGCATCCGTTTCTGGCGGCCGGCGAAAAATACATCCGTGCGATTGTGGACGCGGCCGGTGCCATGCCGGTGCTGCTGCCGAGTCTGCAGCCCAGCCTGGAGGCCGGCGCGTGGCTGGATCGGTTGGACGGCGTGCTGCTCACCGGAGCGGTCAGCAATATCGAGCCGCACCACTACAGCGACGAATCGAGTTGGGAGGGCAACCCGCACGATGCGGCGCGCGATGCTACCAGCCTGGGCTTGATCCCACAGGCGCTTGCGCGCGGCCTGCCGGTGCTGGCGATCTGTCGTGGCCTGCAGGAGGTCAATGTCGCGCTCGGTGGACGCCTGCATCAACGTGTGCATGCGGTACCCGGCCTGGCCGATCATCGCGAAGACCGCAACGCGCCGCTGGACGTGCAATACGGCCCCGCGCATCCGCTGCGGTTGCAGCCCGGCGGTTGGCTGTCTGGCATGAGCGACTCGGCCGAGGTGTGGGTTAACTCATTGCACGGGCAGGGCATCGCCACGCTGGCCGATGGCCTGCTGGTCGAGGCAACCGCTCCCGATGGCTTGATCGAAGCCTTTCGCGGCCCGGGACCGGGCTTTTTACTCGCCGTGCAATGGCATCCGGAATGGCGTGTCACACAGCATCCGTTCTACCGTGCCATCTTTCAGTCCTTCGGCGAGGCCTGTCGCCGTTACGCCGCTCAGCGCGGTCAGTGAGGTTGTATGTCGATCCGCACACGTTCGCGTAAATCCACGCCCAAGCAGCCAGAGAGCGCATTGCGCCGCTGGCTCAAGGACCGCCACATCACCGAGGTCGAATGCCTGGTGCCGGACATCACCGGCAATGCGCGCGGCAAGATCATTCCGGCCGACAAGTTTTCGCACGATTACGGCACGCGGTTGCCCGAAGGCATCTTCGCCACCACGGTCACCGGCGACTTTCCGGACGACTATTACGCGCTGACCTCGCCGTCGGATTCGGATATGCATTTGCGCCCGGACGCTTCCACCGTGCGCATGGTGCCGTGGGCCGCCGACCCCACCGCGCAGGTCATCCACGATTGCTACACCAAGGACGGCCAGCCGCACGAACTGGCGCCACGCAATGTGCTGCGTCGCGTGCTGGAGGCCTACGCCGAGGTCAAATTGCAGCCGGTGGTGGCGCCGGAGCTGGAGTTCTTTCTGGTGCAGAAGAACACCGATCCCGACTTCCCGTTGCTGCCGCCGGCCGGGCGTTCCGGTCGCCCGGAAACCGCGCGGCAGTCGTATTCGATCGATGCGGTGAACGAGTTCGACCCGATCCTGGATCTGATGTACGACTATTGCGATGCGATGGAACTGGACGTGGATACCTTGATCCACGAATCCGGCGCCGCGCAGCTGGAAGTCAACTTCACCCACGCCGATGCCTTGTCGCGCGCCGACCAGGTGTTCCTGTTCAAGCGCACCATGCGCGAAGCGGCGCTGCGGCACGGGGTGTATGCGACGTTTCTGGCCAAGCCGATGGAAACCGAGCCCGGCAGTGCGATGCATATCCACCAGAGCCTGTTGCATGCCGGCACCGGCAAGAACGTGTTCAGCGGCAAGCGCGAGGGCGGGTTCAGCGACACCTTTGCGCATTATCTGGGCGGGCTGCAGAAATACATTCCGATGGCGATGGGGCTGCTGGCGCCTAACGTCAATTCGTACCGGCGGCTGATGTTCGGCGAGGTGTCGCCAAGCAATGTGCTGTGGGGCTTCGACAACCGCACCTGCGGGTTGCGGGTGCCGATCGATGCGCCACAAAACATGCGGGTGGAAAGCCGGTTTGCCGGCTCCGATGCCAATCCATATCTGGCGATGGCGGCGACATTGGCGTGCGGGTTGTTGGGCATCCGCGAAAAGCTGGAGCCGACCGCGCCGATCAGCAGTAACGGCAAGGAGCAGGGCTACGATTTGCCGCGCTCGCTGGGTGAGGCGCTGGATGGGTTGGAGAAATGCGAGGCGTTGCAGGAGATGTTGGGGCGACGGTTTGTGCGGGCCTATATCTCGGTGAAGCGGAAGGAGTATGAGACGTTCTTTCGGGTGATCAGTTCGTGGGAGCGGGAGTTCTTGTTGTTGAATGTGTGAGGAGTTTTTACCTGTTCGGCGTGCTGCGATGTTTCCTTCTCCCGTCGGGAGAAGGTGCCCGAAGGGCGGATGAGGGTGCGGTGTCGGGTGGTGTTGAAGCTGGCAGTGGTTAGTGTGCTTCCGGGTTTCTGGAGGATTCAAATTCAGAGCAGGGCTTTCACGCCCTTCGGGCGCGAGTCACTTTTTCTTTGCTTGTGCAAAGAAAAAGTAACCAAAAAGAAAGCACACCCCGTCCTCGCGCCCT
>NZ_JBEGDX010000012.1:0-5946 GCF_040202975.1 Xanthomonas sp. WHRI 10207
CTACACGGAAAGACGCTACGGCGGATTGAAGTGCAGCGGCGGCAACTTCCTCTTCACGAGGGGTTGACGGAGATGAAAAGCCTGCTAATATGGCCGGCTCGCTTCGCAGAAAACCTTCGGGTTGAAACGAAGCAGCGTCAACCACCTCGGAAACAAGGTGTTGACGGCAAGAAAAAGTCCGCTATAATGGGCGGCTCGCTTCGACGGAAACGACGAAGCTGACGGGAACGGCGCTGAGGCCACTTCCCAATGTTCTTTGACAGTGTGCGCAGGTAATTTGTGCGGACGCCTGCAGGAAGGATGATTGTCCATCTTGCAGACGTTTAATCAAAAAGCAACATATTAATTGCTTTGCAAGCGATAAGTTGTCAGTGGTTGAACTTCTGCAGCTAAAGTAATTTGTCTTCGGACATGTAATTTTAAGTGAAGAGTTTGATCCTGGCTCAGAGTGAACGCTGGCGGCAGGCCTAACACATGCAAGTCGAACGGCAGCACAGTAAGAGCTTGCTCTTATGGGTGGCGAGTGGCGGACGGGTGAGGAATACATCGGAATCTACTCTTTCGTGGGGGATAACGTAGGGAAACTTACGCTAATACCGCATACGACCTACGGGTGAAAGCGGAGGACCTTCGGGCTTCGCGCGATTGAATGAGCCGATGTCGGATTAGCTAGTTGGCGGGGTAAAGGCCCACCAAGGCGACGATCCGTAGCTGGTCTGAGAGGATGATCAGCCACACTGGAACTGAGACACGGTCCAGACTCCTACGGGAGGCAGCAGTGGGGAATATTGGACAATGGGCGCAAGCCTGATCCAGCCATGCCGCGTGGGTGAAGAAGGCCTTCGGGTTGTAAAGCCCTTTTGTTGGGAAAGAAAAGCAGTCGGTTAATACCCGATTGTTCTGACGGTACCCAAAGAATAAGCACCGGCTAACTTCGTGCCAGCAGCCGCGGTAATACGAAGGGTGCAAGCGTTACTCGGAATTACTGGGCGTAAAGCGTGCGTAGGTGGTGGTTTAAGTCTGTTGTGAAAGCCCTGGGCTCAACCTGGGAATTGCAGTGGATACTGGGTCACTAGAGTGTGGTAGAGGGTAGCGGAATTCCCGGTGTAGCAGTGAAATGCGTAGAGATCGGGAGGAACATCCGTGGCGAAGGCGGCTACCTGGACCAACACTGACACTGAGGCACGAAAGCGTGGGGAGCAAACAGGATTAGATACCCTGGTAGTCCACGCCCTAAACGATGCGAACTGGATGTTGGGTGCAATTTGGCACGCAGTATCGAAGCTAACGCGTTAAGTTCGCCGCCTGGGGAGTACGGTCGCAAGACTGAAACTCAAAGGAATTGACGGGGGCCCGCACAAGCGGTGGAGTATGTGGTTTAATTCGATGCAACGCGAAGAACCTTACCTGGTCTTGACATCCACGGAACTTTCCAGAGATGGATTGGTGCCTTCGGGAACCGTGAGACAGGTGCTGCATGGCTGTCGTCAGCTCGTGTCGTGAGATGTTGGGTTAAGTCCCGCAACGAGCGCAACCCTTGTCCTTAGTTGCCAGCACGTAATGGTGGGAACTCTAAGGAGACCGCCGGTGACAAACCGGAGGAAGGTGGGGATGACGTCAAGTCATCATGGCCCTTACGACCAGGGCTACACACGTACTACAATGGTAGGGACAGAGGGCTGCAAACCCGCGAGGGCAAGCCAATCCCAGAAACCCTATCTCAGTCCGGATTGGAGTCTGCAACTCGACTCCATGAAGTCGGAATCGCTAGTAATCGCAGATCAGCATTGCTGCGGTGAATACGTTCCCGGGCCTTGTACACACCGCCCGTCACACCATGGGAGTTTGTTGCACCAGAAGCAGGTAGCTTAACCTTCGGGAGGGCGCTTGCCACGGTGTGGCCGATGACTGGGGTGAAGTCGTAACAAGGTAGCCGTATCGGAAGGTGCGGCTGGATCACCTCCTTTTGAGCATGACGTCATTCGTCCTGTCGGGCGTCCTCACAAATTACCTGCATTCAGAGATTCATACCGGCACAGGTCGGTATGCGAAGTCCCTTTTGGGGCCTTAGCTCAGCTGGGAGAGCACCTGCTTTGCAAGCAGGGGGTCGTCGGTTCGATCCCGACAGGCTCCACCATATTGAGTGAAAAGACTTCGGGTCTGTAGCTCAGGTGGTTAGAGCGCACCCCTGATAAGGGTGAGGTCGGTAGTTCGAGTCTACCCAGACCCACCACTCTGAATGTAGTGCACACTTAAGAATTTATATGGATCAGCGTTGAGGCTGATACATGTTCTTTTATAACTTGTGACGTAGCGAGCGTTTGAGATATCTATCTAAACGTGTCGTTGAGGCTAAGGCGGGGACTTCGAGTCCCTAAGTAATTGAGTCGTATGTTCGCGTTGGTGGCTTTGTACCCCACACAACACGTACGTATAGCTCCGAGGCAACTTGGGGTTATATGGTCAAGCGAATAAGCGCACACGGTGGATGCCTAGGCGGTCAGAGGCGATGAAGGACGTGGTAGCCTGCGAAAAGTGTCGGGGAGCTGGCAACAAGCTTTGATCCGGCAATATCCGAATGGGGAAACCCACTGCTTCGGCAGTATCCTGCAGTGAATTCATAGCTGCTGGAAGCGAACCCGGTGAACTGAAATATCTAAGTAACCGGAGGAAAAGAAATCAACCGAGATTCCCTAAGTAGTGACGAGCGAACGGGGAACAGCCCTTAAGCTGGAATGGCTTTAGAAAAACAATCTGGAAAGATTGGCCATAGAAGGTGATAGCCCTGTATTTAAAAGGGCCACTCCAGTGAAGACGAGTAGGGCGGGGCACGTGAAACCCTGTCTGAATATGGGGGGACCATCCTCCAAGGCTAAATACTCCTGACCGACCGATAGTGAACCAGTACCGTGAGGGAAAGGCGAAAAGAACCCCGGAGAGGGGAGTGAAATAGATCCTGAAACCGTGTGCGTACAAGCAGTAGGAGCTCGCAAGAGTGACTGCGTACCTTTTGTATAATGGGTCAGCGACTTACTGTTCGTGGCAAGCTTAACCGTATAGGGGAGGCGAAGGGAAACCGAGTCTGATAAGGGCGCATAGTCGCGGGCAGTAGACCCGAAACCGGGTGATCTAGTCATGGCCAGGGTGAAGGTGCCGTAACAGGTACTGGAGGCCCGAACCCACGTCTGTTGCAAAAGACGGGGATGAGCTGTGATTAGGAGTGAAAAGCTAATCGAACCCGGAGATAGCTGGTTCTCCTCGAAAGCTATTTAGGTAGCGCCTCGGACGAATACTACTGGGGGTAGAGCACTGTTATGGCTAGGGGGTCATCGCGACTTACCAAACCATTGCAAACTCCGAATACCAGTACGTACTATCCGGGAGACACACGGCGGGTGCTAACGTCCGTCGTGAAAAGGGAAACAACCCAGACCCACAGCTAAGGTCCCAAATTCACTGCTAAGTGGAAAACGATGTGGAAAGGCACAGACAGCCAGGAGGTTGGCTTAGAAGCAGCCACCCTTTAAAGAAAGCGTAATAGCTCACTGGTCGAGTCGGTCTGCGCGGAAGATTTAACGGGGCTAAGCAGTGAACCGAAGCTTGGGGTGCATAAAACTTGTTTTATGCGCGGTAGAGGAGCGTTCCGTAAGCCTGCGAAGGTGGATTGAGAAGTCTGCTGGAGGTATCGGAAGTGCGAATGCTGACATGAGTAACGATAATGCGGGTGAAAAGCCCGCACGCCGAAAGCCCAAGGTTTCCTTGCGCAACGTTAATCGACGCAGGGTTAGTCGGTCCCTAAGGCGAGGGCGAAAGCCGTAGTCGATGGGAAGCAGGTTAATATTCCTGCACCTCGCGTGAGTGCGATGGAGGGACGGAGAAGGTTAGGTGTACCGGGCGTTGGTTGTCCCGGGGAAAGGCGGTAGGTTTGAATCTTTGGCAAATCCGGGATTCTTTAAGACCGAGCACCGAGACGAGCCTTTATGGCGAAGTCACTGATACCACGCTTCCAGGAAAAGCTCCTAAGCTTCAGCTCACGAAGACCGTACCGTAAACCGACACAGGTGGGTAGGATGAGAATTCTCAGGCGCTTGAGAGAACTCGGGTGAAGGAACTAGGCAACATGGCACCGTAACTTCGGGAGAAGGTGCACCCTTTTTGGTGGCTCATGCGAGCTATAGCTGAAGAGGGTCGCAGAAACCAGGCCGCTGCGACTGTTTATCAAAAACACAGCACTCTGCAAACACGAAAGTGGACGTATAGGGTGTGACGCCTGCCCGGTGCTGGAAGGTTAATTGATGGGGTCAGCCGCAAGGCGAAGCTCTTGATCGAAGCCCCAGTAAACGGCGGCCGTAACTATAACGGTCCTAAGGTAGCGAAATTCCTTGTCGGGTAAGTTCCGACCTGCACGAATGGCGTAACGACAGCGGCGCTGTCTCCACCCGAGACTCAGTGAAATTGAAATCGCTGTGAAGATGCAGCGTTCCCGTGGCAAGACGGAAAGACCCCGTGAACCTTTACTATAGCTTTACACTGAACGTTGAGTTCGTCTGTGTAGGATAGGTGGGAGGCTATGAAACTGTGGCGCTAGCTGCAGTGGAGCCATCCTTGAAATACCACCCTGTCGTGCTTGACGTTCTAACCTAGATCCGTTATCCGGATCAGGGACCGTGTATGGTGGGTAGTTTGACTGGGGCGGTCTCCTCCTAAAGAGTAACGGAGGAGCACGAAGGTACGCTCAGCGCGGTCGGACATCGCGCACTGTGTGCAAAGGCATAAGCGTGCTTGACTGCAAGATCGACGGATCAAGCAGGTACGAAAGTAGGTCTTAGTGATCCGGTGGTTCTGTATGGAAGGGCCATCGCTCAACGGATAAAAGGTACTCCGGGGATAACAGGCTGATACCGCCCAAGAGTTCATATCGACGGCGGTGTTTGGCACCTCGATGTCGGCTCATCACATCCTGGGGCTGTAGTCGGTCCCAAGGGTATGGCTGTTCGCCATTTAAAGTGGTACGCGAGCTGGGTTCAGAACGTCGTGAGACAGTTCGGTCCCTATCTGCCATGGGCGTTGGAAGTTTGAGAGGGGCTGCTCCTAGTACGAGAGGACCGGAGTGGACGAACCTCTGGTGTTCCGGTTGTCACGCCAGTGGCATTGCCGGGTAGCTATGTTCGGAAGCGATAACCGCTGAAAGCATCTAAGCGGGAAGCGCGCCTCAAGATGAGACTTCCCGGGGCACAAGCCCCCTAAAGGAACCATATAGACTATGTGGTTGATAGGTCAGGTGTGTAAGTACAGCAATGTATTGAGCTAACTGATACTAATGATCCGTGCGGCTTGACCATATAACCTCAAGTTGCCTTGGTCCCAACGAACGTTGGTAGATCCGCAAACGCAAGCTACGTCACAAGTTAACTATGCGAGACGAGCGCCGTAGGCGCTTCAACGCAAACGCTTGCACTAACCTGCATCCGTTTGCCACGAAGCTCCGACTGGCGACACTCCAACCGTCTCCCTGGTGAAATTAGCGCTGTGGAACCACCCGATCCCATCCCGAACTCGGAAGTGAAACGCAGCTGCGCCGATGGTAGTGTGGCTCAAGCCATGCGAGAGTAGGTCATCGCCAGGGGCTTTACCCGAAACCCTCAGTCCAACTGGACTGAGGGTTTCTTTTTGCCTGGTCGTTAGGAAAAACCCCCGCAACCCGCCATACCCGCGCCGGGCCGCTTGCCTCGTCACAAACGACAGGCGTACGCCTGCCTGGCGCGGCGACCCGCACGCACGTACCAGCCAATCTTCATTGCGTTACATGGCGCTCGAACCACGCGCAGCTAGGTGACGACGACGTACACGATATGTGTCGCTCACAAACCCTCGCCTGTGCTCCTGGAGACCGCTATCTGGTGGCTTACTGATTGCCGCTCGATTGCTTTTCTGCATGCCGACCTC
>NZ_JBEGDX010000013.1:0-1026 GCF_040202975.1 Xanthomonas sp. WHRI 10207
AGCGAGCCGACCCATTACGTCTGGAAGTCCAAGTACGCCGGCATGGAGGTGTCGCAGTTGCGGCATCTGAAGGATGTGGAAGCCGAGTTGGCCCGGATGAAGCGCATGTATGCCGAGTTGGCATTGGATCACCACGCGCTCAAGGACGTGCTGTCGCGAAAAGGTTGAGCCAGGCTCGTCGACTGGAATTGAGTCTGGTCATGCAAACTACTCACGGCCTCAGTGCCCGTCGAGCTGATCGGGTGCTGCAGCTGTCCCGATCTGCACGGCATTCCCGTCCGCGCCAGCGCGACGATGGCCCGCTCATCGCCGCAATCGAGGCGCATTTGAAGGACAACCCCGGCCACGGTTTTGGCCTGCTGATGGATTGGGCATTGCGACCGCAGGGCTGGGGCAAGACCCGCGCCTGGCGGGTCTACACCGCGCTGAAGCTCAACCTTCCACGTCGCGGCAAGCGCCGATTACCTGACCGCATCCGCGCGCCGCTGGAGATCCCGCAAGCGGCAAACCACACTTGGTCGGCGGACTTCATGTCCGATGCCTTGTGGTCTGGACGCCGCTTCCGCACCTTCAACATCAACGATGACTTCAATCGCGAATCGATGAAGATCGAAATCGACACCAGCCTGCCCTCGGCACGGGTCATCCGCGCACTGGACGAATTGGTCGAGCTGCGTGGTGCTCCAAGGCGACTGCGCCTGGACAACGGTCCGGAGTTCATCAGCGCTGCGCTCAGGCAGTGGGCACAGCAGCACGGCGTCACCCTGATCCACATCCAGCCCGGCAAACCTACCCAGAACGCCTACATCGAACGCTTCAACCGCACCTTCCGCACCGAAGTGCTGGACCGCTTCGTGTTCACCACGCTCGACGAGGTTCGGCGCATGGCAGAGGACTGGCGTCATCGATACAACCACCAACGGCCACATCGATCACTCGGCGGCTTGCCACCCATCCGCTTCGCAATGGCACAATCAACAACCACCTCTACTTCTGAGTGACTCGAAGAATCGAGGACGCTTCAGA
>NZ_JBEGDX010000002.1:0-1156407 GCF_040202975.1 Xanthomonas sp. WHRI 10207
GGGAGGAATACGCCCGCCGGCTATGAGCGGTTTCTAACCTCCCGACATCCCGTCGCCGGCTGGCGACGGTGCCTGTTGTTGGAAGGAGGCGTTGTCATGGCAGATGTATCGATAGTGCAGATGGGTGAGCGTCCTCGCTCCATGGTGCTGGCGGAGGTGAGGCGATGAGCAGGGCGCAGCCAACGACCGCCAAGCGGACCAAACCAAACGCCAAACGCACCGTTACCGCGAAGCGGGCGACCACACAGGTAATAAAAGACACGCAGCCTATGCGGCTGGTGCCTTCGCCCACGTTCGATGTGGACAATCTCGACTTCGACCGTCACACCAGACCTCGCGCGGACGATTTACCGCAGCGCCCACCGCGCAAGGCGCGCACGCCCACGCGCTGCACGGTGGGTTATGCGTTCTACGATGCAGAGCCCGGCCGGCCGCACAGCCAGCGCATTCCCAGCGTGCGCTTGCGCGGGCTGTGGCTGGAGCAGTTGGGGTTTGCCGTTGGCTGCAAGCTGCAGATCACTGCGCGCGAGGGTGAGTTGGTGGTGACGGTAGTAGACGATTTTAGCCAGCTAGGCAGTGAAGCGGATCCATTGTGCGGTTGAAACTGCGCTGGGGCTTCGCCTCCGTACCCTCACCCCAACCCCTCTCCCGGAGGGAGAGAGGCTTTATGCTGGCATGCCTGAGAGTTTGGATGCTCTTGTTGCATTCGCGCTTACGCTCACGCTTTGCAGTCTGCTGTTTGGCCTGCCACCCAATGAAGAGCGCATTACTGATGCTTACATCAATAATGCGCGCGATAGGGTTTTCACGCTCACGCCGACTCCAACACCCAGCACCCGAACGCGGGCCCTGCCGAGTAGCCGGTTTCCGGTTCGATGCGGATCTGTAGGGTGGCGCGGCCTGCCACTGCTGCAGGCAAGGCGTAATCCACGTCGACGAAGTCCAGGCCGCGATTGCCATCCAGGCGTTCGTTGGCAATGAGTTCGCCGTCGGCGAGTATGCGGAAGCGGCGGCGGGTTTCGTCGCCCCAGTAGCGTAGGCGCAGAATGCGGGCCTGGGCGGTGTTGCGCAGGGTGAAGGCGATGAAGCCGCCGGTGCGGGCGTCGCGGCCGGCGCGGCGGCGGTAGCTGAGGGCGTAGGAGCTGTCGCTGGTGAGCGCGTGTGCCTGTTCCGATGCCTCGTCGCCTAGGGCGACACGATCCAGTGCGCGCGCGTCGAGTGCGCGTTGCGTTGCGTCCGCTGCCGTCTGCTCGGCCAGGCGTTGTTGCCAGGCAGCGGTATCGCGATGTTCCAGGTAGACGGCGCTGCGGCGATCGAACTGGGCGTAGAACGGGGAAAAACGCCATTGCTGGGCGCCATCGGCATAGGCGTAGTGGCCATGGGCCGGCAGCGGCTGCAGACGTTGCAGGACGTCATCGCCACCGGCCAGCGCCGGCGTTCTGTTGTTCCATGGTGTTGCGGCATCGCCAAGGTCGGCGGCCAACACCAGCGGGCCGCGCATGACGGCCACCCATGCCGGGTCGTCGGGTGTGGGTTCCAGGCGTAGCGGCGTCTCCAGCTGCAGGGACACGCTGTCGCCGGCCTTCCACAGCCGTTCGATGCGTAGGTAGCCCTCCACTGGCTGCACTGTTTGCAGCTGGCCGTTGACCTGCAGCGTGTGCGCGCCGGCCCAACCGGGCACGCGCAAAGCGAGCATGCGTGCATCTGCCGGCGCGACGTCGATGCGCAGCGTCACCTGGCCTTGCTCGGGAAGCGTGCTGCGCAAGCTCAGTGCGAAGCCCGCTGCGTCGCGCACGCTGGAGGGCACGTACAGATTGACATACACGCCCTGCCCATCTTCCCAGTAAACCGAATCGCCAAACTGCGCGTGCGCCTCCATGCCGCTGCCGACGCAACACCAGAAATCGTCGAACGGTTTGGACCAACCACGCGCTTCGCCAGCCAGCAGCGGTGTCATGTAGGTGAACATGCCGGTGCGCGGGTGTTGCTGCGCCATCACGTGGTTGAGCAGCGTGCGCTCGTAGTAATCGAAATACGCCGCCTGCGGCCCCCATTGATACAGATGCCGGGTGAGCTTGAGCATGTTGTAGCTGGCGCAGTGCTCGCAGGTCTGCTCGGTGAGGAACTTGGAGATGCTATCCGGCTGCTGGAAGTATTCGCGGTCGCCGTTGCCACCGATGACGTAGGTGTGGTGGTCGGTGACCGTGTGCCAGAAGAAACGCGCCGCCGCGCCGGAGGCAGCGTCGCCGGTGACCTCGTACTCGCGGGCAAGGCCAATCAGCTTGGGGATATTGGTATTGGAATGCTGGTGGACCAGTTCATCGCGTTGGGCGACCAGCGGGTCGAGCACGGCGTGATGATGCAGCCGCTGCGCAAGTGCCAGCCACTGCGCATCGCCGGTTTGCACATGCAACTCGACGAACGATTCGTTGAGGCCGCCGAATTCGCAAGACAACACTTTCTGCAGCTGCGCATCGTCCAATGCCGCGAAAATACCTTGCAGATAACCACCCAGCCCCACCGCCACCTGCAGCGCCTGCGCATTGCCGCAATGCGCATGCACATCGAGCAGGCCGGCGAACAGCTTGTGCCAGGTGTACAGCGGTGCCCAGCTGCCGTTGAGATAAAACGGTGCAGGGTCGATCTTGCCGCGCTTGAGCTCATCGAAGACTGCGCGCCCGCTTTCGATCTTTCCTGCCGCGTTCTTGCGGGTGAAGCCGGCCACGTAGCCATCGCCTGCATGCGCCTGGCAACGTGCCAGTTCGCTCACCAGATACGCGGCGCGTGTGGCGCATTGCGCATCGCCGGTTTGCGCATGCATCAACGCCAACGCGCTGAGATAGTGGCCGAGCGTATGGCCTGCAATGGTGTCCGCTTCCCAACCGCCGTAGGCTGGCGCCTTGGGGTCGAGGCCTGCATACAGCACGAAGTTGTGCAATAGCCGATCCGGCTGCAGCCGCATCAGATAGCGTCGATTGGTGTTGAGCGCATCCAGAAACAGCGAGGGCGTCAGGCGGACCTGAGCAAGCGGCACTGCGCGCATGCTTCCCGGCTGCGCGGCGCTGGCGTCGGCAGGGAAGCGCAGGAAGCCCGCAGCCACTGCCAGGCTGCTCCAGGCCAGAAAACGCCGCCGCGACAGGGTCAACGCATGCTCGGTGGTGCGCTCGGTGTTGGATGGCTCGGTCATGAGGTCAGCTTAGCTCCTGCCGCTACTTGCAGACTGCGCGCGCCGTTACAGGCCAGGCCGGCAATCGCGATGTAGAGCATATGGGCAACATGGTCTACCACTGCCCGATCGGATCGGGCAGTGGCACTGCGATCAGACAGCGCAGTCGATAGGGCCGCACTCAAAATTTCACCGTCGCGCGCGCCCAGTAGAACCTGCCAAGCAGGTCGTAGGTGGCCACATCGGTATTGGCGTTGCCGACATTGTTGGAGTAATACAGCGGCGGCTGCTTGTTGGCGATATTGTCCACGCCCACTTCGAAGCGCGTATGCCAGGGCTGCACGTTATAGCCGAGCTGCAGGTTGTTGTAGACGTAGGCGCCGATGTTGCGCACCACTGTCGGCTGGCTGGAATCGGCCGACAGGCTCTGGTCCGGATCGGAATTGCCGATGGCAGTGTTGCCGACATAGCGGATGCGCCAGGTAGCGCTCCAGTCGTCCAACGCCCAACTCACGGTGCCCAGCGCGCGCCAGCGTGGGAAATTGCCGTATGCCTGGGTGTAGCGGCCCACATTATGGATGGTGACCGAGCTGGGGTCGGTGGTATCGGGCAGCACGTCGTAGCGGGTGAGATAGGTGCCGTTGAGGCCGGCGGTGAGGTTGCCCCACGGCGTGGATGGCAGCCGATAGGTCAGATTGAAGTCCATGCCCTTGGCCCACAGCTTGCCCAGGTTGACGGTGGGCTCGGCGATGTAATTGATGGTGCCGTTGCCGTTGCGATGAATCAACGCGCAGAACGCGCTTGCCGAGTTGGCGTAGCACTGGTTGAGCACCGTTTGCGCGGAGACGGTGGTGATGGTGTCTTCCAGATCGATACGCCACCAGTCTGCGCTGATGGACAGGCCATCGATCCACTGCGGGTCGTAGACCAGGCCCACATCGTACGACTTGCCGGTTTCCGGCTTGAGTTGATAGCCGGCCACTGCCGCGCCGGACACCTTGCCCGACACCTGCCCGTCCGATTGCTGGTAGCTGCCGTCGGTGGGCACATTGGCGCAAGCCACGCTATTGCCGCCGGTGTAGCCGTTGCAGGGGTCGTTGACGGTGGCCGCATCGCCTGCCACGCCGGCATACAGCTCGTTGATGTTTGGCGCGCGAAACACCTGCGAGACGGTGCCGCGCACCAGCAGATTCTCGATCGGGCGATACTCCAGCGATACCTTGCTATTGGTCTTGCTACCCACCGAGCTGTAATCGGAAAAACGCGTGCCCAGGGTGATATTGAGCGCGTTGATGCCGGGCAGGTCCTTGAGTAGCGGGAACAACGCTTCGGCATAGGCTTCCTTGACGTCGAAGCTGCCGCTCAATGTGGACGAACAGTATTCGATCACCCCGCACAACCCGTTTTCGTCGCCGGTCCACAGCGCATCGGATGCTGTCGTGGAGCGCTCCTTCCGATACGAAAGCCCGGCCGCCAGGCTGGCCGCGCCGGCCGGTAGGTCGAACAGCGTACCGTTGGCATTGGCTTCGAATTGTTTGACCGTGTAGACGCTGGTCACGATCGGGTTGACCACCATGCCCTGCAAGGTGGCCAGGTTGGAGCTGTCGTTGAGGTTGAAGAAATTCAGCGGCGTGCAGCCAGCGATCGCTGCGCCTGCGCTGCCGCATTTGACTGCGCCGTCGCTGTCCAGAAACGACGGCCCGATGGCTTGATTGAACGCGGTATAGTCCAGAAAGCCATTGTTGATCGACTTCTGCTTGACCTTGCCGTAGTTGAAGTTTGCATCCCACTGCCAGGAACTGTCGCCGAAGCGGCCACGCAAGCCGGGACTGATCTGGAAGTTGTAGGTGTTGTATTGATAACTGCGGTTGCCCAGCACCGTGGCGCGCGTATTGAGGTCGTTGTACGAGGTACCGGTGGTGCGATCGGTACCGAAGTTGACGCCGAACGGGTTGTAGTAACTCTGCGACGACACCAGGATGTTGTCGCCGTTGGAGAAGATCGGAATCGGCGCGATGATCGAGGCCGATTCAGTTTTACTGAACCAGGTGTTGACGTACCCCTCGACGCTGTCGCTGAAGCGAAATGTGCCAAGCAGGAAGGCATTGGTGCGCTTTTGCGGGGTCTGCAACAAATTGAACGGCTGATAGTTGTAGGAATCGGCGCTGGGGTTATAGCAGTGAAAATCGCCTGGACCGGCGCGACCGCTGACGCCGCCATTGAGCGTGACCCGCGCGCAGCCATTGGCCTGCCGAAGCTGATTGGACTGATCCGAGCCATCGTTGAAGTTGACCGTGCCGGTGGGTGTGGCAGAAGACCCCTGCTTCACCGGCACACCATCGGTCAGTGCCAGCGCGTCCTTGGAGTAGTCGCGCGCACCGGCAGAGACAGGGTCGATGTTGTGATACGACAGCCCGCCGATCAGGCTGCCGCGCTCCCAGGTCTTGCCGGCGGTGAGTGCGAAGTTGCGCCGGTTGCCATCGCGCTCGCTGCTGGTACCGAAGTCGCTGCTGAACTGCACGCCGTCGAAGTGCGTGCGCAGGATGAAGTTGACCACACCACCGATGGCGTCGGACCCGTACACCGCAGAAGCACCATCGCTGAGCACCTCGATGCGCTCGATCATGCTGGTCGGAATGGCGTTGACGTCGTTGTACGCAAGCCGGATACCGTTGACCAACACCAAGGTGCGCTTGTCGCCCAGGCCGCGTAGCGAAATCGCCGAGGCACCGGTGCCGCCGCCGTTATTGGTGTACGGGTTGGTGGCGTTGCCGGCGATCGATGGCAGTTCCTGCAGCAGGTCGCCCACTGTGGCCTTGCCGGTTGCGGCAATCTGTTCCTGGCTCACCGTGACTACCGGGTTTGCGGTTTCGGTGTCCACACGGCGTAGCCGCGACCCGGTGACGACCACGCTGTCCAGCGTCTGCGTCGCGTCGCCGTTGCCGGCCTGTTGCGCATGTGCAGGAACCGCCGTGCCTGCGGCAAGCGCCAGCACCAACGCGGTGGCGAGCATGCTGGGCAGCGGGCGCGGCCTGGTCACGGTGCGACGAGGAATGGGCAGCGACGACATCGACATGCAAGGCTCCTGAGTTGAAAAAGTGGCTAAACGACGGGCAATACACGCCCGTACCGGTATGCGCCAGTGCGGGTCAGAACAGATGGAAGACAGGCACCGCGACGAAATCCTTCGCCATGGCCGTACCGCAGACGCAGACATCCATCAACGCGCGCGATCAGGTTCGATCGCGCAACCACGCGTGGTATCCGATGGAGGTTGGTTCGTTCATGGAGTCGCCCATGCGCTCCAGTTTCATCAGCTGGTCACAATGTGCCTGTGCGCAGGCGCTACGTCTTGTCGCATTTGTCGACCGTGCATGCGGAAAACAGCATGGTTGCCATGCGCACCGGTGTGCGTGCAGGCAGCGCTGTGCCAGGTCGGCGTGCTGGTGTCGCCTGCCCCACATCGAGAGCAACCACCGCAACGCCTGGGTCCGCCAGACCAGCGCGACGATGCGCAGTGCTGCATAGCGCGCGTCCAGGGCGGCTTCGCAGCGCCGCCCGCACCCAGCTGACGCGCGATCGCGATAGTTGCTGTGTTGGCATACGCCGACCGCAGATCCAGAGCGTGGACCTGCGGTCGGGGACGCTTATCGCTGCAACATCAGCGCCTCATCTGCATGCCGTCTCATCAATACGATGGCCGTTGGTGTTCCAGTTCTGATCCAGCCCATCGGTCCCTGTATAGGCCGAGCAGGTGCTGGCCGAACCCGACAGCGGCTTGGCCCCGGCGATGCTGACTTCGTACGGAAACTGCACCGGCTTCTTGCCTGCCAACTGTTCGACGATGGTCGGCACGATGCTGTAGCGATACGGCGTGGCCGTGACGACCAGATAGGTCTGTTTGGCGTCCGCCGGCAGCGCCAAGCTCACTGTGCTGCTTGCCGTCGCCTCCACTGCCGCCAGTGCTGCATAGGTCGGGCGGGACTGCGCATCCACACTGACCAGGGTAAAACGCCACGCCGCCTGGTCGGCAGCGGTCTTTCCCTGCAAGCTCACGCTGATTGTTTTTGCTCCGGTCTGCGGTGTCAGCGGAATGACATGGGTGCCGTAGATGTTCAACGGCCGCTCCGGTGAGGAGGCATACCGGCCGCGCGCGGCCAATGCCCTTAACGGCACATAGCGTTTGGCGGCGGCGCGGTCCTTGCTGATGTCGAGCAAGGCCTTCTGGCTGAGGAAGTCGAATGCGGCAAGCCGCGCACCGTAGCGCCCCATGAAATCGGCAAACGAACGAAAACCCTGCGGAAACACGCCCTGTTGCTGACCAAGGCGGACTACGGTCTGCATCGGCAGTTCCACGGTATCGCCAGCGGCATTGCGCTGATTTTTCAGCCACATGTCCCAGACCAGCGAACGGGTTGCATCGGCTTCGGCCAGAAACATCAACAACGGATGCGCGCCGTAGCGGCTCTCCGGAAACAGCGGCCCGTTCTCAAGATTCGACTGGTAGTACGCCACTGCAGAATCGTCCATCCGCCCGGTCTGGAACGCGCTCCAGTTGGCGTGGGTTTCCCAGAACCAACCAGCGGCCTGCAGATCGCGGTAACCGCCGCTGTAGTACTGCAAGGTGTGCACGAACTCATGCGCTACCGAGTGCGAGCCGTATCCAAGCGCCCACGACGAGATCCCGATCGCCTGCCCGGCACTGGCGCCGCATTCGGTGAGATCGCCGCCCTGCGCATAGGGCAGCCCGGTGCCGCACAGGTAGACATTGATGCGTTTGGGCGCCGTTACTCCGGCATAGGGCATCGGTGCGCCCAGCAGATCGGCATTCATTTGCCAGACCTTTTCGAACCAGGCGGCGCTCTGGTTGACGAAGGTCGTCCACGCGATGCCGCGCTTGGCCACATCGCGATAACTCTCCCCAGCCGTCTTCACCCCGTACCAGAAGGCGAAGTGTTGGGTTTCGTATTTTTTCGCAGATCCATTCGCCAGCATCGCAGCGGTGATCGTGTCCGGCTCGGCGGCGGTGACATAGGTGCGCCGATCCACGCGCACCGGATGCGCCTTGGCAACGGTGGCGACGTACTGCCGGTCCGACGCTGCGAAGGACGGCAGCTGATAACGCCGTCGGCAACCATCGGGATATTCCAGTACCACCGATCGCACCGATACCGCCGAATCCTCGCCGAACGCAGTGACCAACCTGGCCTGGAACGGCGGCCCCTCGGCAGCGCCGACCGCGTTCAATGCGGCCGAACCGCCGCTCGGCGTCCATGTGCGTAACGGCTGGGCGGCGCCCCACGGCGCATCGCTGGAACGCGATTGACACCCCACTGTTTCCGCCGCTGCGGCGATGCCAGGTAGCGTTGCCGATAAGGCGGTTGCCAGGATCGCGTTGGCGATGACGCGTGTTCGATGTTGCATGACATTCTCCAACAAGCCGCGCCGGAATGGCGGGCTTTGAGGTAATAGGCGTGCTCGACGCATGCACACGATCCCGCAGACCGCGGCATGCACGTGCGATCACGCGGGTGGCGGCGCGACGGCTGTGTCGGGCGATGTGCGATTCCACTCAGGCGTTGGTGCCTGCTGCATCCAGCGCACGAAAAAATCCAGCAACCGACGGCGGCCGTAACTGCCACCGGCGCCATGGTCGCCGCCCGGCACCACCAGCAGGTCGAAATCCTTGCCCGCCTTGATCAGGCGGTCGGCCACCTGGAAGGTGCTGGCGGGATCGACATTCATATCCATGTCGCCGGTGACCAGCAGCAGATGCCCTTGCAGGCGCGCGGCGTTTTCCACGTTGGACGATTCGGCATACCACGGCCCCACCGGCCAGCCCATCCATTGCTCGTTCCACCAGATCTTGTCCATGCGGTTGTCGTGGCAGCCGGAATTGGCCACGCCCGCCACATAGAACTCGGGATGGAACAACAACGCGCCCAACGCGTTCTGACCACCGGCCGAGGTGCCGTACACGCCGACGCCGCCGCGGATGTCGTACCACGGGTACTGCGCGGCCGCGGCGGTGTGCCAGGCGATGCGATCCGGCAGACCGGCGTCCTTGAGATTGCGCCAGGCCACGTCGTGGAAGGCGCGCGCGCGATTATTGGTGCCCATCCCATCGATCTGCGCCACCGCAAACCCCAGCGCGGTCAGCGGCGGCACCCGGGTGGTGAAGCTTTTCGGCACGAAGGAGCCTTGCGGGCCCGCATAGATGTCTTCGACCACGCGGTAACGCTGCTGCGGATCCAGCTGTTGCGGGCGATGGATCACGCCCCAGATTTCGGTCTTGCCATCGCGCCCGGTGGTATGGAACGGCAACGGCGCCTGCCAGCCGGCCGCCTGCAGACGGCTCAGATCGGTGCGCTCGATGGTACGTGCCACGCTACCGTCGGTGCTGCGCCGCAGCTCCAGCACCGGGCCCAGATCCACGCGCGAGTAAAGATCCAGCAACCACGTTCCATCCGGCGAATACTGCACGGCATGGTCGGCCTGCTGCGGCGTCAACGCGGTCAGCCCGCTGCCATCGATGCCGATACGATAAGCGTGGCGGTAATACGGATCTTCGCCGGGTTGCATGCCGGAGGCGCTGAAATACAGCTGCCCCGCTGCCTCGTCGATGCGATCGAGCTTGCGCACCACCCACTCACCGTGGGTGAGCTGACGGATCACCGCGCCGGTGCGGCCATCGTAGAGATACAGATGCTCCCAGCCATCGCGCTCGGAGGCCCACACGATCTGCGCGCCATCGGCCAGATTGCGGCGCGCATGCTTGCCGCCGTCTTCGTGCTCGCCGCTGAGCTCGGAGTATTCGATGAAGGTGGGCGAGGTTTCTTCGATCAGCGTGCGCGCGGCGGCACTGCGTGCATCCACCTCGATGACGCGATACAGCTGATGCCCGCGTGCGTTGTACTCGAAGGTGAAACCGCGGCTGTCCTTCCACCACACCATCTCGCTCAAGGTGAAGGCGTTGGGCAGCAGCGTCATCGCCACCGGATGCGCCGCGCGCGTGGCGATGTCGAAGAGCACCGGCTGCATCACCGGCAACACATCGCCCGGCTTGGGATAGATCTGCTGGTGCAGTTTGGGCTGCACGCGGTCGGCGGGCGCCGATTCGATGTAATAGACGATGCGCGGCGGCGGCGCTTTGACCCGATACGCCGCCAGATGCTGCGAATCCGGCGACCACACCAGGCTGTCCAGCGCGTAGTAATCGTCGGCACTGCCATCGCGACTAAGCACGCTGCGCTCACCGCCGCTCGCAGGCGCGATCACCACATTGGCCTGTTCGATCCAGGCGCGCCAGCGGCCATCCGGCGACAGCTTGACGTTGCGTTCGCCCTGCACGAGCGGAAGCCGCATGTCCATCGATTCCGGAGGCGCATCGCGGTCGTGCAGATGCACGCAGGCATAGCGCGACAGCGTGCATTGCCAGCCGACGCCAGCGAGCTGGAAGGCCAGACGGTCCTGCTGCAACGTGGGCGCCTGCAGCGTCAGCGCCGCTGCGTCCACAGCGACCGCGCCGGCCTTGGTCAATGCCGCCGCCAGGCGTGCATGGTCGAAGGCCAGCGTGTTGCGGCCGCTGGCGGCATCCACCATGCGGTATTCGATGGCCGGCCGTTGGTTGGCACGCGCGACCCCGCGCCGGTACAGGAATCTCCCGTCATCGATCCAGATCGGTTCGGTGGGTTGATGGTCGACCAGCGCGGCGTAGCGTTCGGCCAGGCCGAGCGCATGCGTGTACTGCGCAGGCGTGGGTGCGATCGATGCAGCCGTTGCGCTTGGCTGCGTCGACCAGAGAAGCATGCCCAGGCAAAGCGCGGCGATGCTGCGTAAACGGACGTGCAATAGGGAATGCAACGGTGGCCTCATCGGTGTGCACTGATCATGCGTGGTGGTGCTCATTGCGTATCGCACTGGCTGCTATCGGCATCGCCGGCGACCGGCAGACGTTGCGGCTGCGGTGCCAGCACTTCCCACTCCTGCACGGCAAGCGCGGCATAACTGTCCGGGCCGCCGGAGGCATCCATCACCAGACGCACGCAGCGCGTGGTGACCGCTGCAAACGACACCGCCTCGTAGCGATCGGTGCGGGTGCCGTAACGATCGCGCGGCTGCACCGGATGCCATTGCGCGTCCTGGCGGTATTCCAGGTGCCAGTGCGCTGGCGGCGCCACACCGATCTGCGCGGCGGGCGGCTGATCGGCCCAGAACACCACGCGGGTACGGTCCAGGGTGACCGGCTGCGCCCAGCTGTATTGAATCCATTGCTGCGGCGGATTGTCTGGCGTCCAGCTGCCCCATAGTTGAGGCGGCAATGGATTGGTTTTGACCACACCATCGTTGAGCGCGGCCATCCAGTACTGCAACGGAATCTGCGGCCCATTGGACGCAGTGGCCACGGCGGACGGCGCCTGATTGCGCTGTGGCGGCAGCGCCGGCTGCGGGCGCCGGGTGGGGACGACGGTGCGGATGCTCGCAGGCTGGGTGCTGTCGTCCCACTGCAGCCGATCGATCGCCACGCTGCGACGGAAATGCCCGCCGCCCTGCGCATCGGCGGTGTGATAGATCAGATACCACTGTCCCTTGAAGGCGACGATGCCCGGATGCGAGGTGGTCGAGGAGACCGGCGGCAGCACGATGCCGCGATAGGTCCACGGCCCCAGCGGCGTCGGCGCGCTCGCATAGGCGATGCACGCGTGATACAGCGTGGGCGTACATGCCGAATCGCGGCCGGCGTTGTTGGCCGCATACGCCAGGTAATAGGTGCCATTGCGCTTGAACAGCCACGGCGCTTCGAAGTAACCGTCGAGCGTCTCCACCGCCACAGGCGTGCCCTTGAAGGTCACCATGTCGCGCTCCAGCTCCACCCCGAACAGCGCGCCGAACGTGCCCCAGTACAGATACACGCGGCCATCGTCGTCGACCAGCACGGTGGGGTCGATGTTCTGGATGGCGTTGCGGTTGGGCACCGACTGCGACACCACCGGCCCTTGTGGATGGGCATCGCTCCACGGACCAAGCGGACTGTCGGCAACCGCCACGCCGATCGCGAACGGATCCGGATTGGGCGCGTTGCGTTGGTGTACCGGCGCATACAGGTAGTAACGGCCATCGGGCCCCTGCACGATCTGCGCGGCGTAGGCATAGCGCTTGTCGGCCCAGGCGAACACCTGTTGCGGACGTAGCAGGTCGCGGTAATGCGTCCACTGCCCGCTGGCCGGGTCGCTGCTGACGAACATCTGCCAACCAGGCATGACGAATTCGTTGCGGTTGGGTGGCGCGGTGTCGCGCCCGGCCAGGATGTACAGCTTGCCGTCGGCCACCAGCGGTGCCGGGTCGGCCGAATAGGTACTGCCGTCGGCGAGGATCGGGTTGCCCGGTGCATGCAGCTGCACGCCCTGCGGTGGCACGGCGGCGCAGGCGGCAACGGCAGCCAGCGACAACGCGCCGGCCAATGCCACGATTCGAGCGAGGCTGCCGGTCATGGGGTCGATCCCTGGCGCTGGGCCGGCGTGCTGGCCGCCTTGATCTGCACGCTGAGCGGAACCGACACCACCCCAGTGGGCGCACGCCCTTGCGCGGTGCCGGTCAGGCCGATCTGCCCTGGTTGCGCGTAATGCGCGGGCGCCAGCGCCGGCCATTTCACCGGCAAGCGCTCGCGCGAGCCGTCGTTGTATTGCACGCTCACAACGCTCGGCAGCGTGGGCGTCTGGCCGACCACGGCGCTCACCTCGGGCAAGGCCTGCACGGTGTTGATCTGCGCTGGCGGCGTGGTGCGTACCCAGACCGTGGCCTTGATCGGAAGCACGCCCTCCACCAGCCCCTGCAACTCCACCGCACCTTCACTATCCAGCCGCTGCAGCGACAGATCCGGCCACTGCACCGCCACCGGCAGCACGCTGCCATCGGCGAAGAAGGCGTCGACCTGCTGCGGCAACACCGGCAGCTGGCCCGGCGCGGTGCGCAGATCGATCGCCTCCACCCGCGTGGGCAACTCTGCGTGCACCTGCCATTCGTCCACGCCGATGGGCATGCGCCCGTCGGCGCCGGGCTGAGTGCTAAGCACCGCACGCACGGCGGTGGTGATGACCGGCGCAAAGCGGGCCGTGCTGGCGGCGCCAATCGCAGCGGTGGCAATCGGGTAGCCGCCATCGGCGACGATGTCGTGCCAGCGGCCGTTTTGCAGTGCCTGCAATGTCCAGCTGGCAGGTGCGGCCACCCCACCACGGGGCTGGTCGTTCCAGAAGTAGAGCGTGCTGGATGACAGACGCACCGGCAGCGGCCACTGGTATTGCAGCCAGAGCGTGGTTGGCTGCTCGCTGCCGTAACTGCCCCAGCGCCGGCTGCCCTTCGGCCTGCTGCCCACTGCGGGAATGACACCGTCGTTGAGCGCCTGTACGCGGTACTGCCCGCCGGTGAGCTGCGCGCTGACCGTGGCCAGTTCGTGCAATGGCACGCGCTGCAGCACCGGCGCGGCGGCCGCGAGCAGCTGCACATCCGCATGACCGTCCAACGCACCGTCGTTGGCCGCCAACCGCACCGTGTAAGCACCCGGGCGCGTAAAGCGCACCGCGGTCTGCAACGCGGCAGGATCGGCGAATACCGCATCGCCACCCTCCGGGCCTTGCAGCATCTGCCAGCGCACCTGCAACGCTGCGTTGGGCAAGCCGTCATCGCCGACCCGGCCGCTCACCATCGCCGCGCCGTCGGCACCCGCACCGGCATCGTCCAGCTGCCACGCTTGCACCTGCGGCGGCGCGTTGCCGGCAAACGCAGGCGCGGCAAGGCCGCTGTCGAACACCTGCAGTTCCTTGATGCCGGTGCGTGCGCCGCCGGCATGGGTCACCAGCACGCGCAGCGCCTGCGTACGCAGCGCCGGAAAGCGCACCCGGTTGCGGTTGCCTACGGCGATTGCCGCATCGCGCACCTGCCCCGGAACGGTCTTCCAGTTGCCGGCACCATCCTGGTACTGCACGACGTAGATCCACGGCGCGGCATAGCCGGGATAGGTGCCGGACGCAAAGCCATGCTGCTGGCCGCCAGGCGAGGAGCTGCGATAGAAATACAGCACCACCTGATCCACTTGCCGGGGCCGGCCCAGGTCCAGGGCGATCCAGTCACTGGCAGACGGCGAGCCGGCAGTGCCCCAGAACGGCGTACTCGCGGTGCTGCCGTCCACCGCCGCAGCGGCGGCAAAGCCTGGCGCAGCAAAACTGGCAGTGACCTGTGCGCCTTGTGCAAGGTTGTGGTTGGCAGTGGCCGGCAGCGTCACATCCACGCCGGCCTTGCTCAGCAGTTCGGCGATGCGCGAATCCGCAGCGATCGGCACCTGCGCCATCGACGCCAGCTGCGCCGGATGCGCCTCCAGCACCTGCACCGCGCCGTTGCGATTAACCGCATCGGGCGCCGCACTGACCTGCCCGCTGGCCGGGTCGTAGATCACATGCGCAAGCCGGTCCACGCGAAACGCCAGCGTGCCATCCAGATAGACGCTGTAGCCCTGCGGTGCCCTGCCCGCGTAATGGCGCCCATCGCGGTCCCAGACGATGCTCAGATTGCGATCGCGGTAGCGCAGGTTGTCGGCGGCAAAATGGTCCCAACCGATGTCGATGGGATACAGCTCGATCTTGTCGTCGTTGCGCGGACGCAGGCCCATCGCATCTTCGATCATGGTGAAATTGGTCGCACCCAGCTGGGTGTGGTGAATCCACGAGCGGTACGCGATCTTGCCGCCATTGCTGGCACTGCCCTTGGCCCAGAATTCGTTCTGATCCGGATAGCGGTTGTCGCCGTCGATGTAGGACGCCCATGCGTTCCAGTACAGCAGCGTGCGGTAGCTCTGCGCGCTCAGAAACGGGCTGGGGTAATCGCGTAGCGCCTCGCCGAGCAGACGGAATGCAACCGTCGCGTTGATGGTGGAAAAATTATTGCTGCCCGCATCGGCGCCACTGCTGCGCGCCTGCAGATCGACCTGATTGGCGGTGTAGAACGGAAACAGCGGGTATTGCGCTGCATCGGCAAACAAGCGCAAGGCACGCGCATATTTGGGGTCGTGATCGGCATCGCCCTGCTTGGGCATCAGTCCCACGCTGAAAGGGTAGTAGTTGTTGGTTTCCTTCCAGTCCACCGGCAGGCGCGGTCCCTTGGCCTGGCGATGTTTGAGCAGCTCTCCGTGCAGGCCCACCGAATCGGCGCTGTCGCTGTGGTCCTGCCACAACACCTCCAGCACCGCTTTGCGAATGCGTTGCGCGGTAGCCTGCATGCGTTGCGCGGTTGCGCTGTCGCCGGCCAGTTGCGCCGCCTGCGCCGCTGCCTGCGCGTTGGCATAGACGTAAGCGCTCTCGGTGCGATCCATGCGGATTTCGCCGTGCTTGGCCGCCCAGTCGAACGACACCGCATCGGCATCGTTACCGGTCATCGCCGCCCAGTCGTATTCGATCAGGCCGTTGTGGTTGAGATCGTAGGCAGCCAGTACGCCGTCCACATCGCCGCTGCCGGAGCGGGCCAGCTTTGCGGCCAGTGCCGGCGGGCCGCCATGCAGCTGCATCGAGCGCCATGCGGCGGCGGTGATGTATTGCGCATACGAGTTGGACCAGTTTTCCGGCGAGCCGGGATTGTCGGTGTACTTGCCGCCGCCCGCGGTCTCGCCTGCGCTGAGCCAGCTGCCGTACGCGTAGCTCGGGTCGCGCAGATATTTCAGATCGTCCAGAAACATGCCGGTGGTCAGCACGATGGCGTTGTTGTAGCCCAGCACGCCCTCAATGGCGACCGGAAACTGGTAATCGTTGCCCGGCACGTTGGCGTCGAGAAAATTGAAGCGCAGCGTCCACCAGCGATAGAAAAGGCTCTTGGTGATGTTCTCATCCGGCGTGTCCAGATACGGCACGTTATCCACCCACCAGCGGTTGTAGCCGGCAACGTGCTCCTGGTAAGCCTGTTGCGGCGACTGCACGGCGATACGGGTGTATTCGGCTTGCGCCTGCGGCAGCTCGTGCGTGAGCAGGCCCAGTTGCAGTTTCAGCGCTGGTGTCTCGCCGCTGGCCGGCACCGCCACTTCGCGCACCAGCTGGTTGCCGTCCACCCGAAAGCCATCGCCGGACAAGCGTGGAAACACTGTCGTGATCGCGTTGTAGGCTTCGAAGGCGCCGGTCAACGCATCGCCATCGGCATGCTGCGCCAACGGCGACAGCGCCTGCAACGACAACGTATGCGCTGCACCGTCCAGGCTAGACATTACGATGCTGGCCACCGCTACATTCTGCTCGGTGATGTACTTGACCAGGCGCATCCGCACGCCCGCGTTGGCATCCTCGAACACGGTACTGAAATAGCTGGGCGTCTGGCGACGCTGTTGCGAGCGCTCGCTCCACTGCACCGCGCGCTCGCCTTGCGTGGACAGGATGCGCAACAGCGCGTCGTAATCGATGGTATGCCAGTACGCCACCTGGCCGACGAAGCCGGGAATTTCGGGGTGATGCGTGGCCATAAACGCCGCACGCCCACGCGTGAACAGCCAGTCGTTCTCGTCATCGAAGCCACCACCGGTGCCTTCGCGCACCAGCATGCGATCGATCCAGAAATCGTTGCCCGCAACCTGCCCTGCCCCGCGCGCGCGATCAGCCGCGTAGATCCGCGCCAGCTGCCCACCAGGTGCGAAGGCCACGCCGCTGTCGGGCAGCGGATGCTCCAGCCCATGAAAACGCGGATCGCCAATCGCCGCGTTGGCCAGTGCCACCGGCGCCTCCTGCATGTCTTTGGCGATGCCCACGGGTATGCAAACGACTGCACCCGCGCAAAACGCGGCGGCTGCACCGGACCGCAGCGCGGCGCGCAACCAGCGTCTATGCCGGCACACGAATGTCATCAAAAAGGAACGACGCATGGAGCGGCTCTCTGCAAGGTGCGGGGCATTGAAATGGTCTGTCTGCGAGCAGCGGCACGCACCACACCGCTGCTGCGACCACCATGCGCTGAAAGAAGAGCGACCAACCCACCGACTGCGCTCACCGCCAGGCAAGCGCGCACGATGCTCGGTGCAGATGAAGCACTTGAACATGCAGGTTCCTCCGCACCGTGCACGCTCCGCTGAAGACCGCTCGCCACATCTCGTTCACCGCTGCACGCCTCGGCAGTGCCTCCACTGCGCGGCTGCTCTCTCGACGCGCCGGCAGCCGGTCAGCATAGGCGCTTACGACAGAGCACGTTGCAAGAATGCGAAGCGTGCCGCGGACATACGAACCTCGCGTGATTAGTGCAGGCGTGCTTAGTGCAGGCGTGCTGCACGGCGCCCGCCTTCGGCGGCGGGAATGCTCCACCGCGATACCGGCGCCGCGTGTCGCGCTCAAAATTCCACACGCAACCGGCTCCAGAAGAAGCGACCCAAGGTGTCGTAGGTGGTCGCGTCGGTATTGGCTGCGTTGGAGTAGCTGTAAAACTGCGGTGGTGTGCGATTGCCCAGATTGTCCACGCCCAAGGCGAGCGTGCTGTGCAAGGACGCCAGCTTGCGGCTCAGCGAAACGTTGTGATAGACCACCGAGCCGATCGGGAAATAGCGGCAGCTGCCATCGGCATTGGTGTCGGCGCAGAAGTTGTCGTACTGGCTGCCGTTGACGGTGCGGCCCAGGTAACGGGTGTTCCAGCTCGCATGCCATGGGCCCTTGTCCCAGGCCAGATTGGCCACGGCGCGCCAGCGCGGCATATTGCCCCAGCTGGAATTTTCGCCGACGTAGTTGTGCGTTTCGCCAGCGAAGCGAAAATCGGAAAAGAAGGTCGCATCCAGACCGGCAGAAAAATTACCCCACGCGGTATCGGCCAGCGTGTAGTGGATGCCCGCATCGTAGCCACGGATATCCACCTTGCCGCTGTTGTAGGCGAACGGTACGGACACGCGCGTCAGCTGCCCGGCTGCGTCGCGCTGGATCAGCGGGCAGAACGCTGCTTCGCTTCCATCGAAGCAATCGTTGACCACTTGCTGCTCGCCAACGCCAGACAGCATGTCATCCAGCACCACGCGCCAGCTGTCCACGTTGAGCGACAGGCCGCGCACCTGGTCGGGGTCGTACACCACGCCGATGTTGTAGGAGCGGCCACGCTCCGGCTTGAGCTGGAAACCGAGATTGTTGGCGCCGGAGGTCACCACGTTGAACTGCGCGGTATTGGTGAAGCTGCCATCGTTGGGTACGTTGGCGCAGGCTGGATTGGGCGCGCCGCCGGCATAGCCATTGCATGGGTCCTCGAAATCGCCGGTGGTGTCGATTACCGCGTTATAGGGCGAGCCATACAGATCGCCCAGCGCAGGCGCGCGGAACACCTGCGAGCCGGTGGCACGCACCAGCAAATTGGCGATCGGCCGCCATTCGATGGCGACCTTGCTGTTGGTCGTGTTGCCCCAGGCATCGTATTTGGAATAGCGCGAACCCAGATTGAGATTCAGGCTGCTGGCAAACGGTACGTCCTTGAGCAACGGCACCAGCAACTCGGCATAGGCCTCGCGCACCGATTCGTCGCGGCCCTGCCGGAGGATGCAGCCGTCGTTGTAATCGCAATTGCCGTCGGCATCGGCGGCGGCCACCTCGCTGGTGGTGCCCTGTGCGAATTTGTTGGTGCGATAGACCAGACCCACCGCTGCCTGCACCGCACCGGCGGGGAGTTTGAACAGATCGCCGTTGGCGCTGATGTCGACAAAACGCATCTGGCTCTCGTCGATCAGATCCACCGGTCGCTGGGTGCCGCGTAGCGCCGCGATGGTCGCCGGATCGCTGGGGTTGAAGATATTGATCGGCGTACAGCCGGCGATCACCGCACCGGGCGCGCCGCACTTGACCACCCCGTCGCTGTCCAGGAACGAGGCACCGGTGGCGTTGTTCAGCGCCGAGGTGATGGAGAAGCCCGTGCGTACCAACGTGTCCTTGTAGCGTGCGTAGCCTGCGGCCGCATCCCATTGCCAACTGGTGCCTTCCACGCGCCCGCGCAGGCCGGCCACGATATTGGTCTGGAACATCGTCGCGGTATAGACGCGCGTATTGGCCTGGGTGGAGCGCAGCAGATAACGGTCCAGCTGATCGCCGAACGGGTTGTAGTAATTGTCGGCCGCATCCTGCATCTCCATGCCGAACGCATCCAGCCGCGAGGTGGTCTTGCTGCGCGTCCAGAACACGTCCATATACCCCTGCACGTTCGGAGTGAATTCAAAACTGCCGTGCAGCGATGCGTTGGTGCGTTCTATCGGGGTGATCAGGTATTGCGCGTCGTAAACGTTGTAGCTGTCTGTCGCAGGCTGGTAAGGACGAAATGCAGTTGCGTCGACCGGTCCGGGCGGCACGCCGTCGGCTGGAGTCAGCCTGCGTCCATCGCTCAGGAATGCGCGCGTGTTGCCGCCACGGATCTCACTGACCTGCCCGTCGAGAAACTCCACCGCCCTGGCGGCATAGCTGCGATCGCGGTTGAACACCGGATTCATCGAATTGCGGCTGAGCCCAAGGATCACCCCACCGCGGTCCCAGGTCTTGCCCCACTCCAGGCCCAGCGTGCGGCTATTGGCATCGCCATGCGTGCTCTGGGCGTAATCGACCGTGGCGGCAAAGCCGTCGTACTTGTCCTTGAGGATGATGTTGACCACCCCGCCGATCGCATCGGAGCCATACACCGACGAGGCACCGTCGGTAAGCACTTCCACCCGCTCCACCATCGAGGCCGGAATGGCGTTGACATCCACGCCCGGTGCCGATGCCACACTACTGGCCGGTCCGGCCATGCGGTGGCCGTTGACCAGCACCAGCGTGCGCTCGGGTCCCAGATTACGCAGCGACACCAGCGCACGGCCATGACTGAAACCAGAGTTGAGCGCAGGGCCCGGCATGAAGCCGGACATGGCCGGGAGTTGTTGCAGCAACTGGCCGAGCGTGCTCTTGCCGCTATCTTCGATGCGCTGCCGGTCGACCACAATGACCGGGCTGGCAGTCTCGGCATCCACGCGGCGCAGATGGGTGCCGGTGACGTTGATCTGATCCAGGGTCTGGGTGACATCGTCGTCGGCGCTGCGCTGCTGTGCGAGCGCCGGCACGGCGACGATGGACAAGCCCAGGACGATCGCCTTGACCAACGGGTGAGGTCTGGAAACGAGGCACTGCGACAGCATGGCGGAGCAGCTGGGCGACATCGGAATTCCTTGTGCTTTCATGGGGACAACGGCCAACCTGCGCGCACGGCCAAGCCGCACTGCAACAGCGCAAGATGAGAGATCGATCACGACAAAGACGACACCAGCGAACTGCCGTACGAAACGGCAACTGGCCAGACAGGACGGCGACGTTGCTGCTCTCCCCCTGAGAGCACGCGACCAAGAATTGCAGGCCACGCAAAAAAAGCTTGCGACAATGCCGCGCTGGCGTCTTGACGAATTTATCCGGCACTCGTGCGGAAATTCACATGCTTTTGCCATAATTTCGACACAAAGCACGGTGACACATGGCAAGCGGTTATCGCGCACACCTGATACATGCCGGATCGCATGCACGCGCCTGATGGCTACGCGGTCGCGGGATTGCTCGCTTCACGCCCAGCGTGATGGCAAGACCACTGCACACGCCCTCAAAAGTAACCTTGTTGCCGCTAGCGTTGTAGACGGCGATCGGTGCCGATCGCCGCGCTCAGATCGCGCCGCGTGTGGATGACGGCATTGCAGCGACGTGCGTCACACGTACCAGGCCTGTACCTGCACCGCTGCGACGCCGTGCGACAGCGCCACCCGATCTGCATGCGGGCCTTGCAGACGCGCCGGTTGTCCATCGACCAGTACGCGTTGCAATCGCGTGCCGGTTGGCGCACGCAGCGTGAGCCAGGTGCGCTTGGGAGCGCGCTCGGGCAGTTGCACCTGTGCATCGATACGGCGTGCAGCGGTGTCGGTCCGCAAGGTCAATGTGACCGTGCCCCAACGTGTCGGCGCCGCAGTAACAGCGACCGCCTCGCCGCTAGCCAGCCATGCACGCGGCACTGCACGCGCAAGAAACAACTGCTCGCCCGCGCTGTCGTCGCTGACCAGCATCCAGCGCAACAACAACGGAATGGTCATTTGCGCCGGCATGCAGAACAACGGCATGCCGCCGGTGATGCCACTGACTTCGCCCGCCGTCCAGCTGCCACGCGTGTGCACCTGATAGCGGTGCGCGTAGACGAACAACAGATACTCTTCAATGCGATCCAGCCGCAGCAGCTGTTGCGCATACCCGTAGGAAATAAACCCCAGCAGATCGCGGCTACCCGGCTCCGGTGCCGCGATATTGGCCACCACGCCGATGCTGGTGCCGCCGTGGCCGCGCAGGCAGTCGATCACCAGATGGGCGAGGTCGTCCGGCAACACATCGGCCTGCAGCAACTCGGCGTAGACGCGATGCGGCCACTGCTGCTCGCTGGGTTTTTCCTGCAGCAACGATTGCCGAAAGGTCAGCGTGGTGCCCGGCAGCGGGCCGACATACGGCGGCGACAGATCGCGGCGCACATTGGCACGCAGGCTGGCTTCCAGCCGTGTGCGCAACTGCTTCGCGCGGCGCTGCCATTGGGCCGCCTGTGCCGCATCGCCACCGAGCGTGCTCCAGACCTGCGCAATGTCCTCCCACCCACGAATGGTCAGCGCGCTGTTGGCGTAATACGGCTTCCACCACAGCGATGGATCGGGAAACAGGCACGCATCCGATTCGTTCCAGCCATGCAGCAGGCCGTGCCCGGACGCATTGCGCGGCAATGCCAATGCCTGATCGTGCAACGCGCACAACACCTGCGCGGTGGCCGCAATCTTGGGCAGCAATCGGCGCAAGCGCAGCGCATCGCCGGTATAGCGCAGATAGCGCGCCAGCAACGACAAGGTCAGACCGAACTGCCCCACCTCCGGTCCGCGCATGTTCGGCAGGCCATCGTCCTGCACGAACGCATCGAAATAGTTGTCGAGTACCGCAGCAGCCTGAGCAAAGCGGCCCCATTCCAGATTGGCATAGAGCGAACTGGTAAAGGTGTCTTGAAAGCCGTCGTACTCGTTACCGTAGTAGTCGCGCTCCACCGCGCCGTACTTCGGATAGTCGCCCCCCGGGCGCACCACCAGCTCGCGTGCGAACGCGAACTGCGCCATGTCATTCCAACTGGCATCGGGCAGTTGCGCCTGCACCGTGCCGTCCAATGCCTGTTGCCAGTACGCCGCGAAATCGATCAGCGCCGCATAAAACTGCTCGGCGGTGGCCGGCGTGCGCAGCGTGCCGAATGCGGGATAGCTGTGCGTGTAGTGCACCGCCACGATCTTCCCGCCGCGGACCTGCATGGTGCGGTGCCAGGTCTGCACCACAAAGCGGTCGGGCGCGCGCACATCTGCGAATACCAGCACGTCGTACCAGGCGTCGGCCTCGCCCTCGCGGCGCATCACCTTGCGCACCGCCGGCATCCAGCCACCGAGCATGCCTTCTTCGCGCCGTTTGATCAGCGCCTCCTCGCCAAGTTCGGTGAAGGCATGTTCCGGCCGCGAGGTGCGGCTGCGGCCGTTGGGCAAGATCGGCATGGTGTCCAATGCTTCGCGCGTGCCAACAAACGTGGTCCACGGCCAGCGCCCACCGTTGTCCTTGGGGTCCAGCAACGACGCCGGCGGTGGCGCGACATCGCGCACCTGCGCCTCGTCCGGGTCGCCCTCACGCAGCAAGCGGTCGGCAAGCAGGTCGGCATCGGCCATGGCGACCTGCGCCAGCGGCATGCCGAAGTACGGCGCCCCTGCCGCCGGGTAGGCAGCTTCGGTGCGTTTGTCCAGGCGCAGCATGCCGCTGTCGGTCCACAGCGTGAGCTGGCCCTGCGAGTCGTCGAGCTGTTCGTAGACAGTCCACTGTTGCTGCAGGTGCTCAAAACTGCACAGCTTGCTGCCCACCTGCGCGACTGAAGGCAGTGCCTCAAGGCGCGGCCGTAATGCTGCAGGCAGCGCCGCCGCGCTGGCCGACACCGCGTGACCCGCCAGCGCAGCGCCGGCCCCCACGGCCGCGGTCGCTGCCATGCCTTGCCGCAGAAAGGTTCTCCGGTCCATCGTCGTGCCCTTGGTGGTCGTAACCGCATCCTGCGCGCATGCACCCGCCACGTCTTGTGGCAGTGATCCGACGCGGGTGCGGAAATCTGCATACAGACCGATTCGCTGGCATGTGCGCGGTGGTGCCTGCTGCGGCCTTACGGCATGCGCGCAACACTGGGCCCTTGCAAGATCTGAGGCATGCAGTGGCGCCGGCGGACTGGCTGCGTTGCTTGGCTCGCTGGCATCTTGCATGCCGCATAGCCGATGCGTTCCGGCTGCGTTACATCGCAATCGATCATGTATGGCGACGATGGATAAACCACATTGATCACCGCAAACTGCCGGTGTTGCGGTGCGGTTCTTGCGCAGGCGATGTGCACGAAGCGCTAGCAGTCGACACGCAGCTTAGGGCAGCTAACAAAACGACGGTGCTCACCGCCAGGCGGGCGCGACCGGTGCTCGGTGCGGCATGTACCACTCCGTACCTTCCGGTTCTGAGCGCGCCGTCCACACCCACCTGACGACTGCTCGCGACGTTTTGGTAGCCACTCTCAGCGCATGTCGTCAAGACTTGCCAGACGTGACCATCGAGTTTTGCAGCGGGCGTTTGAAGCGACCTGCGATCGATGCTCCAGCATCGAGCAAGCATGACGCAGTGCATGCCCGCAGGACCCCCTGCCATTTGGCGGCGTGACTTTCCGGCCGGGTTGGATGCCTGCGGTATCGGCCACACTCGCGGCACGTCCACTGCCGCAGGGTGCGCTTGCGGCAGCGCGGATGCGGTTATGTACAAGGACCGTCATGCAGCCACCAGTACCTTGCACCTCGAACGGCGTCGACGCAGTAGCGTCGCGTTCCGTCGCAGCACCCGTCTTGACCGCCCTGCTGCGCCCCCGCCGGCTGTGCCTCGCGTTGCTGACGCTCATCGCACCGGGCATCGCGCAGGCACAAGTAGACCTGTCGCAACTGGATGCGGACATGGCCGCGCCACGCACCCAGGTACTGGTGCTTGGCAGCGTGCACCTGTCGCAGTTGCCGGAAGGCAGCGACATCAGTGCAGCGCGGCTGCAACCATTGCTGGACCGATTGGCAGCCTATAAGCCGACCATCATCACGACGGAGGATCTGTCGGGCGAAACCTGCGATCTGATGCGGCGGCATCCCACGGTGTATCTGCCGGAAGACAGTGCGGCCTATTGTCCCAAGGTCGACGACGCAGCACGTGCGACCGGCCTGGATGTGGCGGCCGCCATCGGCAAGGTGCGTGCAACGCTCAAGAGCTGGCCCAGCGCGCCGACGCCGGCGCAGCGACGGCAGCTGGCTGCAGTGTTTCTGGCCTCGGGTGACCCGTCGTCTGCCTTGGTGCAGTGGTTGCAACTTGCGCAGGCAGAGCAACGCGCTGGCGATGGGTTGGATACAGCGCTCGTCGCGCGGCTGCGCGCTGCGGAACAGCGCCAGGACGAGAGTAGCCTGATCTCCGTGCCGCTGGCGGTACGGCTGGGACTGCAGCGCGTCTACCCGGTCGACGATCACACCGGCGACAACGTGCAGGTGGACGACCCGGCAGCTTATGGCACTGCCGTCCAGGGGGCCTGGGAAAAAGCCGCACCGCGCGCCAGCACCATGCTCGCGCAGAAAAAACAGCTGGCGCAGCAAGGCAAGCTGTTGGAGCTGTACCGCGCGATCAACCTGCCGGCCAACCAGCAGTTGTCGATCGATGTGGACTTCCGCGCGGCGTTGAGCGAGAAGTCGCCGCAACACTACGGCTATCGCTACGTGTCCGGTTGGGAAATCCGCAACCTGCGCATGGTGTCCAATGTGCGCGCCAGCTTTGCCGACCAACCAGGTGCACGTGTGCTGGCGGTGGTGGGCGCCACGCACAAGCCCTGGTTCGATAATTTCCTGGGACAGCTACAGGGCGTGGAGATCGTCGATGCAGCGCAGGTGTTAGGCAGTGAGTAAAACGACTTCAGCATGAAGCTTCACGTCAGGAGCCTAGTCAGTCGAGGGCGCGTTGCCCTCACCGCTCGCGGGACACGCCGCAAGTACGTCCCTGTAGGCTCGGTGGCCGCATCCATGCCGCCACACGGTCCCGCAATCGGTGAGAACACCGCACCAGAGAGTGAATCGGTTGCTTTCTTGCAAGCAGAGTTAACAGGTTACTTTCTTACAAACGTGGCCGTTGATCTACTTGCGTTGGAAGGATGACAAAACGCGCCGTTATCCGAACGCGGACGTCATGCCTTGCTTGCACCATGCACACCGACACTCTTGATTGGTCCTTGCCCACCCACCGTCGCGGGACCTTACGCGGCATGGATACAGGGACGTACTTGCGGCGTGTCCCGTGATGGTGGGCGGACAAGGGCCCTGCAGCGAAGTGGCCGTTGATCTGCTTGGGTTGGAAGGATGACAAAACGCGCCATTATCCGAACGCGGACGTCATGCCTTGCTTGCACCATGCACACCGACACTCTTGATTGGTCCTTGCCCGCCCACCGTCGCGGGACCTTACGCGGCATGGATGCCGCGTAAGAGCCTACAGGGACGTACTTGCGGCGTGTCCTGCGATGGTGGGTGGGTAAGGGCCCTGCAGCGAAGTGGCAGACAAGTCTCGCCAAGCACGGCATCAAACGGACAGCCGTGCATTAGATCGACAACGGCCGTCGTCCACTCCGAGCTCTCAGCTCAATACGTCCAACAAGCTACCCAGCATCTCGTCGGAGCGACGTAGCGCAGCGGCATTGGCCTGGAAGTCGTTGCGTGCCGATAGCCCGTCGACCAGATCAGTGACCGGAGCCGACGGATCGGACGACGCATCGACCACGCTGGCCGACACTCCACCATTGGCTTGCGTGCTGGCCGCGACAGCCTGACGCGGGCTGCCCTCCACCGGCTGGCGGGCCACATTGCTGGCGGCCACCTGCTGACGCAGCGCGGCGACCTGCATTCCGGAACTGGCGATGCTGCTGATGCTCATGGTGGCTCCGGTGTGGCGGTGAGTGGATGCAAACAAGGCCCCACGCGTTGCAGACAGCATGCGAAGGGCGGCAACGACACGATCAGCAAGACTCAGTAAGAACCGACGCGCACCCGCAGCACGACCGGTTCCTGGCTGGCCGGACCCCCGCGGCCGAAGTTGAGCCCGTAGTCGGTCTGGTCGCCGTTGAGCTGCTTTTCCACCTGCCAGCGCCCGTCGACATACCGCCCCTGCTCCACCCGCAACAGTTGTCCATGACGGTTATCGGCCGCCTCGCGGAAAAATTCAATGCGCGCAGCCATGCCGGTAACCAAGAACTCTTCCGGCCCCAGCTGCGCCACCAGCAGCCGCCCGCCGTGATCGTCGTTGCCCGGCAGGATCGCCGGCGCATCGCCCCACAACGGCGCACCGAACGACACCTTGGCCTGCCAATCGCCAAAGCGCAGGGTACGTTGCGGCATGCCGGGCTGCTCGGCAATGCCTTGCAGCCGTCCGTCGAAGGCGGCCTGCGCCAGCACGCGTTGCAGCGGCGCCAACAGCTTGAAATTGGCCGCATGCGCAGCGATTGCAGCGCGATTGGCGTCGCTATCCGGGTTGCCGTCCATACCGAACACCGAAAACCCGATCCCGCCCTGCCCCAGCACATGGAACAGGTACGGCGCCGTCGCCGCTTCGAAGCCGGTCTCCGACACCCAGGCCGGGTTGTCCGACCGCGCGTACTGGCCGATGACCTTGGTGTATTCGTTGTAATCGCTGGTGTAGATGTCGGTACCGATGAAGTCGATCGACGGCGTGGCCGCGCGCCACAGTGCGAACACATTCACCGTTGCGCCGCCGGACGGGTAATCCATGCCTGGGTAGCGCTTGCCCTTGTAGCGCAACCAGGTGTTGACGTAGAGCGGCAGCGGATATGCACGCTTGCCGGCAGCGGCCACTTGCTCGATGTACGCGGCGGTGGCATGCGCATTGAAGGCTTCCGCTGCATCGGCACCAAACAGTTGTTGCCAGCTGCCTTGCGGCTTGCCCAACGCCTGTGCGATTGCTACAGGCACCGGCTGCGCAAACGCCGCCTCGCCGGCCGGGCCGTGGTCGCGCACCGTGCCGATGGCACCGGGTTCGTTTTCCACCTGCACCAGAATCACCGTGTGGCGGTCGCCATCGACCTTGCGCAGATGCTGCATCAACGCAGTGAACGCACGCGCATCGGCCTGCACGTTGGCAGCCACGTGCGGCGACAACACATCCACCGGCTCGCCATTGGCATCGCGCATGCGCGGATACGTGGTCTCGTCGCGTTTGATCCACTCCGGCACGTAATGCATCTGGCCGTTCTTCCAGCTGCCGAACCACAGCAATGCCACGCGCAGGCCGCGCTTGCGTGCGCCGGCGATCAATGCATCCACATTGGTGGTGTCGAAACGGCCCGGCGCCGGCTCGAACTGCTCCCAATACACCGGCGCTTCCACGGTGTTGGCGTGCAGCGCGACCACGTCGTCCAGTGCCTGCGGCAACACCGCCGGCCACGCGCTGGAATTGTGCAATTGCGCAGCCAACATCGTATACGGCGCACCATCGACAAAGACCGCATGGCGGCCGTTCTGGCTGACAAAGCGTGGCATTTCTTCAGCGCACGCTGCCGGTGTCATCGCACCTGCCAGCAACGACAGCACACACAGGCAGACAACCGCGCGGCCACGCCGGCGCATGGCGGATAGACGGGCAAACAGCATCAGCGAGCCTCCGGGGTGGATGAATTCCAGTGCGGCGTGGGCTGCCCGAGCAGGTGGCGCACGAAGAAGTCGTACTGGCGGCGCTGCACATAATCGATCGGCCCGCTCGAGCGGCCCACCGAATGCTCGCCGCCCGGCATGTTGAGCAGGTCGAAGTCCTTGCCGGCCTTGATCAAGGCATCAGCCACCTGTGCGGTGGAGGCAGGATCTACATTGCTGTCCTGCTCGCCCACGATCAGCAGCAGGTCGCCCTGCAACTTGGCCGCATTGGCCACGCCGGAGGCAGCGGTATAGCTGGCATCCACCGGCCACCCCATCCACTGCTCGTTCCAGCTGATCTTGTCCATGCGGTTGTCGTAGCAACCGGCGAACGCCACGCCCACCTTGTAGAAGTCCGGATGGCGTTCGAGCGCGCCCAAGGTGCTTTGCCCACCGGCAGAAGCGCCGTAAATACCGACGCGACTGATGTCGTAAGAAGGATCTTTGGCCGCCAGTGCACGATGCCAGGCGATGCGATCTGGGAATCCGGAATCGCCCAGATTCTTCCACGCCACATCATGAAATGCCTTGGAGCGGTTGGCGGTGCCCATGCCGTCGATCATCACCACGATGAAGCCCAGATCCGCCTGCGCCTGCATGCCGATCTGCTTGTCGCCGCCGGAGTGATAGCCGAACGGCCAGAACGTCTTGGGCACGAAAGAGTCGTGCGGGCCGGCGTAGATGTTTTCGATCACCGGATACTTTTTGTGCGGGTCGTAATCGCGCGGCCGCACCACCATGCCCCAGATGTCGGTGCGACCGTCGCGGCCCTTGGCGACGAAGGTTTCCGGCGCACGCCAGCCTGCGGCAAGCAACTTTTCGATGTTGCCGTGTTCCACTTGCTGCAACAGCCGGCCATCGATGGCATGCAGCTCCATCACTGGCGGCAGATCCGGGCGCGAGTAGACATCGACGTAGTGCCGGCCATCGTCTGCAATTGCCACGTCGTGATCGGCATCGGCGGTGGTCAATCGCGTCAGGTTGCGCCCATCGAAATCCACGCTGTAGAGCTGGCGGTCATACGGGTCCTTGCCGGCATCCATACCGCTGGCAGTGAACCAGAGACGCCGCTGCGTATCGTCGACCTTCAGTACATCGCGCACCACCCAGGGCCCCTGGGTGACCTGCTCGATGATGGTGCTGTTGTGGCCGTCGTACAGATACAGATGTCGCCAACCGTCGCGCTCGGAGATCCACAGAATCTGGTCGCCATGCGCATCCACGTCATGGCGAAAGCTGCGGTCGGCATAGACGAACGTGCGTGCGTCCTCGCCCACTGCCACATGCGCCTGCCCTGTGGCGGCATCGATCGCAATCACGCGCATACGCTGAAACCCGCGCTGCACGTACTCAAAGCTCACACTGCGCCCATCCGCCCGCCACTGCAGCGGCGACAACGAATACGGTGTGGGGAACAACGCGTTGTCCACCACGCGCCGTGTGCCATCCACCGCCAGCAGCACCGGCCGTTCCACATCCACCGCATCGCCCGGCTTGGGATATAGCTGGGTGTGCACCACCGGCTCAAGACGTCCGGCCGGCGCGGCTTCCACACGGGTGACCCGGCGCGCAGTACCCGGCCGCACCCGATACACCGCCAGCTGCTGCGAATCGGGCGACCAGGCAATGCTTTCCGGATCGAAGTAATCCTCGGCGCGACCATCGTCGGTACGCTGCACGAGGTGACCATCGGCCACCCGACGCACGACCAGATTCCAGCCATCGGCCAGCGCCTCCCACTGCCCGTCGGGCGAGCGGCGCGGCGTGGTATCGGCCGCTACGTCCGGGTCGCGCACCACGCCAAAGCCGCGCGGCCGCTGCTGCAACTGCGGCTGCCGGCCGGGGGCGTCGGGCGCGCACTGATACGTGGTCAAGGTGCAGCGCCACGCAGCGTCCTCAATGGCGAACACGATCGCGCCGTCTGCACGCGTGCCTTCCTGCGAGTACACAAACTGCTCAAACGGCAGCGCCAACGCTGCGTAGGCGTTGCCAGTGGCGGCCTGCAGCGCCTGCGCAACGCGCGCCTGGTCGAAGGCCGGCTGCTTGTGCACCGTGGCAACGTCCACGCGGATGAAAGCGAACCCGCCAGGCACGGTCTTACGGTAATAGAACGTGCCGTCGTCCTGCCACTGCGCTGGCCAGGCGACGTTCTCGGTCAACGTGCTCCAGCGCGCGCGCAAGCCGAGCGAGCGTTGGTAATCGGCCACACTGGGCGCCGCCTGCGCAGTGGCCGCAAGCAACAGCATGCAGGCGGCGATGACGCGCGCCGCCTGCGTTCTCCATGCATGACGCCAGGCGTCATTCGCCATCGTCTTCTTCCAATGCCAGTTCGTCGCTGCGCAGGCCGCTGCGTGCGCCCCAGTGATAGATGAAGAACGCAATCACCGCCACGCTCAGCGTATCGAACGGATGCGCGATCCAGCCGTGGCCGCCAAACGTGCCGGCCCACGACACCGCCATCACCAGCACGAAAAACACGATCAACCACAGCGACGCGCGCACCTGACGCAGCAAGCGCGCCCTGCCCTCGCGCGATGGCAACCGGTACAGCACGTACAGGACAAAGGCGAGCACTTGCAGGCCAAGCAGCCACGACAAGGTGGGCCAGGTGGACCAGTACACGATCAACGCCGCCACCATGAACGACACTGGCCCCAACACCGTCAAACCGCGCACATAGAACGGCCGCGGCAAGTCCGGCGCGCTGCGCCGCAAGGCGGCCACCGTCACCGGCGCCACCGCATAGCTCAGCACCAAGGCCGCCGACACCACGCCGATCAGCGTCTCCCATGACGGAAACGGCAGCGTCCAGAAGATCGACAGGCCCAGGCTCAACCACAACGCCGGACGCGGAATCCCCGAGGCCGGGTCGACCCGCGTCAGCACCGGCAGAAATCCACCGCTACGTGCCCAGCCATACACCACGCGCGGCGTGGCATTCATGTAGATATTGCCGGTACCGCTGGGCGAGACCATCGCATCGCAGATCACCAGCGCCGCCAGCCACGCCATGCCCAAGGCCAGCGCGATGTCGTGATACGGCAACGAAAATGCCTTGTCGATGCCGCTCCAGCCCTGCGCCAGTTGTGCCGCCGGAATACTGCCCAGAAAGGCGAGTTGCAGCAGCACATAGATCACCGTGGACAGCGCCACTGACAGGATCAAGGCAATGGGAATATTGCGCTGCGGGTCGCGCACTTCGCTGGCCACCGACACGATGGGGGTGAGCCCTAGATACGCAAAGATGATGCCGCCGGCCGAGATCGCCGCCTCCACCCCGGCCATGCCCGACGGGGCGAATCCATGCACGCTCAGGTTGTCTGCGTTGAAGCGCTTCATCAGCAGCACGATCACCAGGATCGGCACCAGAAACTTGAAGATGCTGACGATGTTGTTGGCCAGCGCAAAGGTCTTGACGCTGAAGTAGTTGAGCACGAAGAACAGCAGCAGCAAGGCCAGCTGCACCAACCAGCCCCACACGCTGGGATGGCTGCTGCCTGGCTGACTCAGCCAGGGAAACCACGCTGCCGCATATTGCCGCGCGGCCTCCACCTCGATCGCAATCAGGCTGGAAAATGCGATCAAGGTGATGAAGCCGGTCAACGAGCCCAGCAAGGCACCGTGCGAATACTCCGGGTAACGCACCACCCCGCCGGCGCGCGGCAGTGCGGCGCCGAGTTCGCAATACACCAGCCCCAACAGCAACACCGCAATGCCGCCGAGAATCCATGACAGGATGCCGGCCGGCCCGGCGATCGAAGACACATGGCTTGCGGAAAACAACCACCCCGAGCCGAAGATGGAACCCAGGCCGATAAAGGTCAGGTCGGTCAGGCTCAGTCGCTTGTGGAACTTGCCTTGCGTGGTCGCACCGTGTGTTGTCATACGTCGCCCCGAAGAGTGGAAAGCGCAGTTACTGCGGCAATGCCGCACGCGTGGTGGTCATGCATTAATTATCGGCTGCCGCCGAAGCATCGCTTGCCGAGGCCTCGGCTGCGCTGTCGTCCGGATACGGCGACACGCCACCGTCGGCAATGAAACGCGCGATGCGCGCTTCCAGTACCGGCAGCGGCACCGAGCCGGTCTGCAGCACCGCATCATGGAAATGGCGCAGGTCGAATTTTTCGCCCAGTGCGGCTTCGGCCTTGCGGCGCAGCTCCAGGATCTTCAGCTCGCCCAGGTAATACGACAGCGCCTGCCCGGGCCATGCAATGTAGCGATCCACTTCGGTGGTGACTTCGTGCTCGCTCAGCGCGGTGTTGTCGCGCAGGTAGGCCTGCGCCTGTTGCCGCGTCCAGCCCTTGTGGTGGATCCCGGTGTCGATCACCAGCCGGCAAGCGCGCCACATCTGGTAGGTGAGATAGCCGAAGCGGTCATAGGGCGTGTCGTACATGCCCATTTCCTGGCCCATGTACTCCGAATACAGTGCCCAGCCTTCGCCATACGCCGAGATATAGCTATAGCGGCGAAACGCCGGCAGCCCCTGCGCTTCTGCGGCCAGCGGCATTTGCAGCGCGTGGCCGGGCGAGGATTCGTGCAGCGTCAATGCGGTCAGGTTGTACAACGGCCGCGATGGCAGGTTATAGGTATTAACCAGATAAATGCCGGGACCGCCGCGGCCACCGGTGTAGAACGGTGCCAGTTCCGGCGGTACCGGTTCGATCGCGAAGCGGCGGCGCGGCAGCCGGCCGACGTAATCGCCCACTTTGGCATCCACCCGCTTGGCGATCCATGCCGCCTGCTTGAGCAGTTCTTCCGGCGTCTTGGCATAAAACTGCGGGTCGGTGCGCAGAAAGTGCAGAAACGCCGGGAACACCGCCTGCCCTGCCGGTGGCTTGAAGCCGCTCTCGGCAATGGTGGCGTCCATCTGCTTGCGCAGCTTGGCGACTTCCTGCAAACCGATCTGATGGATCTGGTCCGGGCTTAGCTCCAGCGTGGTGAATTCGCGGATCTGCGCGCGGTAGTAGGCTTGGCCATCGGGCAAGGCTTCCCCGGCCAGCGTCGTGCGCGCACGCGGCTGGTACTCGGTGCGGATGAAATCCAGCAACGCTGCATACGCCGGCACCACCTGTGCGTTGATGGTTGCCACTGCCTGCGCACGCAGTTGCGCCTGCACGTCTGCCGACAGCGTGGCCGGCATCGTTTTGAACGGTGCGTAGAACGGATTGGCCTCGCTCCTGGCCTGCACCACATCGGCGATGGACTGGTCGCGCCCGGTCAAGGTGACCTTCGGTTGGCTGAAGCCGCGCGCCAGGCCGGCGCGCATATTGTCGGTGTGCTCGGCGAAATAGCGCGGGATATCGGCCAGCATCTTCAGATAGCGCTGATAGTCATCGCGCGTGCGTAGCGTGGCCTGCGCGCTGAAGCCCAGGTCGCTCCAGAACGCCGAGTCGCTGTTGAATGGCATTTCCCAGGCACGAAACCGTTGCTGGTCCAGCAGCACCTGCAGCTGCTGCCGATACACCTGGTAGCTCACCTGATCTTCAGCCGACAGCTGCGCCTGCGGAATCGCATCCAGCTCTTTCAACGCCTGTTGCCAGTACGCCGTGCGCAGGTTTTGCGTGGTCACATCGACCTTGGGCAGATGATCGGACTGCTTGTCTTGCGTGGCCTGGTTATCTTCATCCACCGCGCCGGACAGCTGCGCCTGGCGCCAGCGCCATTCGCGCGTGTACAGCGCTTTGAAGCGCGCTGCTGCGCTGTCTTGCGTGGTTGATGCGGGTGCTGCCGGTGCTGCGGCCTGCGCCTGCAATGCGGTGCCACCCACACTGGCTGCAATCAAGACACTCAATGCGCTGGCGCGCCACACGTTGCTGGTCGTCATCGGCGTGCCTCCGGCGCTGCCTTGGCCTGCGCAATCCACTGCCGCACGCGTTGCTGCAACATCGCCAACGGCATTGCGCCGCCACCGAGCACCGCATCGTGGAAGGCGCGCACATCGAAGCGGTCGCCGAGTGTTTTCTCCGCTTCGGCACGCAGCGCCAGGATCTGCAGCTGCCCGAGTTTGTAACCCAGCGCCTGCCCCGGCCACACGATGTAGCGGTCGGTTTCAGACTGGATGCTGGGCTCGTCGTCGGACGGATGGGCATGGAAAAAATCCACCATCTGCTGGCGATTCCAGCGCTTGTAATGCACCCCGGTATCCAGCACCAGGCGGTTGGCGCGCAGCAACTCGCCGGACAGGCGGCCGTAGTCGTTGTACGGGTCCTTGAAGAAACCGATCTCCTTGCCCAGGCGCTCGGCATACAGCGCCCAGCCTTCGATATAGGCGTTGTAGCCGGCCTGCTGGCGGAACGGCGGTAATGGCAGTGTCTGCGCAAGCGAAATCTGCAGGTGATGGCCAGGCACGCCTTCGTGATAGGCGGTGGTTTCGATGTTGATCAAGGTGCGGCTGGCGAAGTCGCTGGTGTTGACCTTCACGATGGCCGGCTTGGTGCCTTCCGGATTGCTTTGCCAATATTCGGCGCCCGGCGCAGCGCGGCGGAAGGCTGGCATCGCCTGCACCTCCAGCGCGGTCTTGGGCAGGTGTCCGAACAACTTGGGCAGCTCCGGCTCCATCGCGGCGATGTACTGGCGGTACTGCTGCAGGATCTGCTCGCCGGAGGTGGCGAAGTGCCGCTTGTCGGTCTCCACCGCCTTGCGGAAGCTGGCCAGATCGGCAAAACCCTGCGCCTTGGCGATCACCGCCATGTCGCCTTCGATGCGCGCCACTTCCTTCAACCCGATCTGATGGATCTCCTCCGGCGCCATGTCGGTGGTGGTCTGGGTATGGATGGCGTAGCGATAACGGCGCTCGCCATCGGGCAGCGACCAGATGCCTTCGGAGCTGCGGCCCTGTGCGGCGTATTCGTCGCGCACGAATGCTGCCAGCTTGCCGTAGGCCGGACGCACCTGTTGATCGATCGCCGCAAGCAGTTGCGTGCGCAGCGCAGCGCGTTGATCGGCCGGCACCGCAGCATCGAGCTTTTTCAGCGGCGAGGCGAACGGGCTCTGCTCGCCGGTCAGCGCCGCGATCTTGTCGATCTGCTCGGGCAGGCGCTCCAGCAGATATTTCGGCTGCACCAGGCCCTCTTTGGCGCCCTGCCGCGATACCGCGATGACCTGATCGATCACGGTCGGGATCGCCTGCAGCCGCGTGATGTAATCCTGGTAATCCTTGGCGTTTTCGAACGAAAACGCATCGCCATAGCCGGCCAGCGCCAGCTGGATGCCGCCGATCGGCTCCAGCGGCATCGCATAGGTCTTCAGGTCGATGCCTTCGAGCTTGTCGCGCAACTGGCCGAGCATCATCTGCAGGCTGAGCTGACGTTGCTCATCCAGCGCCTTGGCATCCACCGCTTCGAATTGCGTGAGCAGCGCGGCGGTGGCGCTGCGGTCGGCCTGTACGGCCTCCAGCGAGTAGTCGCTCCAGCGGTCGTTATAGCGTTTGTCGCCGATGATGCTGGCGAACTCGGGGCTGTGCTGCAGCTGGTATTGCCACTGCGTGTCCAGCAGCGCATCGAAGGCCTTGGCTGCCTGTTCGCCAGGTACGGCTGCCGCAGTGGCGGCCGGACGATCCGGCGTGGAAGGCGCCGGTTTGCAGGCGGTAAACAACGCGGCTGCAAGCAGGCCGATGGCGACAGGACGCAGGTGCTTCATGCAGTGACTCCAGAATGCAAAGACGGCGGTAGGAGCGCACCCGGGCGCGACCGGCTCTCTCGGGAATACCCATCGCGCCCGGGTGCGCTCCTACGGTTCGTTTGCTTGTGCGGGCTCAGGCAAACGGTTGATCGATGGCGATCGAGGGCGGCGTAAACCACTGCGCGCCGGCATCGGTGACGTAGAAATGGTCTTCCAGCCGCACGCCGAATTGGCCAGGCACCACAATCATCGGTTCGTTGCTGGCGCACATGCTCGGCTGTAGCGGCAGCGCGTTGCCGCGCACCAGATACGGCGCCTCGTGAATGGCCAGACCGCAGCCATGGCCGGTGCGATGCGGCAACCCCGGCAGCCGGTAATCCGGTCCCAGCCCGGCCGCTTCCAACACGGTGCGCGCAGCCTGATCCACCGCCTCGCAGGCAACGCCCGGGCGGATCGCCGCAAATGCCGCCGCCTGCGCGGCCTGCTCCAGATCCCAGATGCGCCGTTGCGCATCGCCGGGCGTGCCGTAACTCCAGGTGCGGGTGATATCCGAGTGGTAGCCCTGCACGGTGCAACCGGTATCGATCAGCGCCAGTTCGCCTTCGCGTAAGTGCTGCACGCCGGGAATGCCGTGCGGAAACGCCGTGGCATGCCCGAACTGCACGATGCAAAAGGTCGAGCCGTTGTCCGCGCCCAGCGCGCGATGCGCCTCGTCGATGAAGCGCACCAGCTGATCGGTACCGATGCCCTCGTGCGCGATGCCGGCGGCCAGCCGCTGCACCAGCAGCGTCATGTCGCAGGCCTGCTGCATCAGCGCCAGCTCGGCGGGCGACTTGCACATGCGGCAGCCGTCGATGATGGCGCCGGCATCGCGGATGGCCGTGCCCAGATGCGCACGCAAGCCGGTGTGCACGGCGAAGGCGATGCCCGGGTCCAACGCCAGTGCGTGCGCATGGCGGTCGTCCATCGCCTGCACCGCCAGCGCGTACGGATCTTCGTGTTCTTCCCACAGATATTTGGCGACCGGAACCTGCAGCACCGCGTCCAGCGAGCCCTCTTCGAACGCCGGACAGAGCAGCACCGGGTCGCCGTCCAGGGTCAGCAACGCGGCGACCAGCCGCTCGCTGGCGCCCCACGGCACGCCGGTGAAATAGCGCAAGGACGTGCCGGCACCGATCAACAAGGCGTCCACGCCGTGCGCGCGCATCAGCCCGCGTGCGCGTTCGATGCGCTGCGCGTACTCGTCTGCGGCGATCGGCGCGGCGCGCTGCGCCCAGGGCGCCAGTTGTGCGCGCGCCTGTTCCAGGGATAGACCGCCGATCTGCGTGCTCATGTGCCCGCTCCCAGATCGGCGGTGCTCCACTGCCCATCGACCAGCCGCGCGACACCGCCCGGATTGTGCTGGCGCAGTTCCGGCGGCAGCAAGGCATCGGGCACGGCGTCGTAACTATGCAGGGCGGCAAAGCGGCGAATCGCGCCCGGCATGCCCACCGCGGTGAAGCCCGGATGTCCGGTACTCGGGAACGGGCCGCCGTGGTTTTGCGCGGCGCTGACCGCCACGCCGGTTGGCATCTTGCTGTTGATCAACCGGCCAACCCGCGCACGCAGCACCGGTGCGATGGCCTGCCATGCCGCATCGTCGCTGCCATCGACAGCGCGATACAGCGTGCCGGTCAGGTTGCCTTCGAATGCGGCGGCCAGCTGCGCCATTTGCGCACTGTCCTGCGCACGCACCAGCAGACTCACCGGGCCGAATGCCTCCGTCTGCAGCGCATGCGGGTTGGCGAGAAATGCCGATGCCTCCACGCTCAGCAAGGTCGGCGCATAGCGATAGCCGTCCTCACCGGTGTGGCCGCCCGCCAGCACCGCGGCACCGGTAGCGCGCAAGCTCGCTACCCCACGTTGCACGCCATCCACCCCTGCGGCAGAGAACAGCACCATCGGCATGGCCGCGTCGAAATGCGCCTTGGTGGCCGCAACGAATGCATCGCCCGCCGCGCCGTGCGGCACCACCACCACACCGGGATTGGTGCAGAACTGGCCGCTGCCCAAGGTGCACGAGGCAAAAAATTCCTGCGCCAGCGCATCGCCGCGCTCGGCCAGCGCGCCCGGCAACAGAAACACCGGGTTGACGCTGGACAGCTCGGCATAGAACGGCACGCCGGCCGCATCGGCCGCGGCCTTCAACGCCAGCCCGCCCGCGCGGCTACCGGTAAACCCGATCGCGCCCAGGCGCGTATCGCCGGCCAACCGCACACCGACGGTGTTGTCGAAGTGATACAGCAACTGCACCGCTGCCGCCGGCAGACCAGCACCTACCAGTGCCTGATGCGCGAGTTGCGCCATGCGCTGGCTGGTGGCCGGATGCAGCGGGTGCGCCTTGGCGATCACCGGGTTGCGCGCAGCAATGGCGGAGGCGAAATCGCTGCCGGCAATCGCATTGAACGCGAACGGGAAATTGTTGGGGCCAAATACCAGCACCGGCTTGCCCAGGGGCGCCAGATGCGAGCGCAGATCGGCGGCGGTGTCGATGATGGGGTTGGTCCAGCTGTAGCTGCGCACCGCGTTTGCAGCCTGGCGCAACTGGCCGCTGGTGCGCGGCAGCTCATTGCCACGTAAACGCGTGGGCGCCGGCAAGGCGGTTTCTGCATGCGCGAGTGCGACCAGGGTGTCGGCGTCGGCATCCAGCGCAGCGGCGTATGCGTCCAGAAATGCGGCAATCCGCTCGGCCGGCGCGGCGGCCAGCTCGGCGGCGACTGCGTGCGCGGCGCTCAGCGCGGTTTCGATATCGTCGGCACTGCTGACCGGAAACAGCGGCCCGATCGCCTCGCCCGTAGCGGGGTTGGCGGCGCGGAAACTGCCCGTCGCCGCGTGACTGGGCTGCCATTGGCCGGCCAGCAGGATGGGTTGGATCGTCTCGTTCATTGCGGCACCTTCAATTGCATGGAATCGACCTGTGCGCACCGTGCGGCATCGGCCGACCAAGGGGCCGATGCGGATGCCGTATCAAACGCGACATCCGCATCGATCAGCGCACGTCGCTGCGCACACGGCGACGTGATTGCGCAACACGCTGACAGATCGGCGTGTTGCGCAGCGTCACGGTGCCCGCGTCATCAGGACAGCTTAGGTGCGGTGGCAATCGCATGATCGATCACCTTCAACGCCGCTTCGCGCTCGGCGCCGGCTACGACCAGCCGTGGCGCACGCACATGCTCGCTGCCCAGTCCGACCTTTGCCTGCACCAGTTTGATCAGCTGCACGAAGGTGGGCACGGTATCCAGGCGCAGCAGCGGCAGGAACCAGTTGTACAACTCCTTGGCAGCCGGATAACCGCCATCGCGCGCCAGTTCGAACAGGCGCACCGACTCCTTCGGATAGGCATTGACCAGGCCGGCGATCCAGCCCTTGGCGCCCATGCTCAAGCCTTCGACGATGGCATCGTCCATGCCCACGAGCAGCGCCAAGCGATCGCCCAGCAATTCCTGCAGCGCGGCGAAGCGGCGCACATCGCCGGAAGATTCCTTCACTGCCTGCAGGTTGGGGAATTCGGCGGCCAGCTCGGCGATCTGCGCCGGGCCGAAATCGGTCTTGTAGGCCACCGGATTGTTGTACAGGATCACCGGCAGATCGGTCGCGCCAATCACCGCACGCACATGCGCGCCCATCTCGCGCCAGTCAGTGGAATAGACATACGGCGGCAGCACCATCAGGCCGCCACATCCGATCTCCTTGGCAGCCTTGGCCAGCGCCACCGCTTCGCCGGTCGCCAGGCTGGCGATGCCCGGCACCACCGGCACGCGGCCGTTCAAGGCAGTGACCAGGGTGCGCAGAACCGCCAGTTTGTCGTCCACGCTCAAGGTGGCCGCTTCGCCCAACGAGCCCAGCGGCACGATCGCGGTGCAGCCGGCATCCACCAGCTGATTGGCGTGCTTGCCGAGGAAGTCGTGGTCGATCTCACCGGAGGCGGTGAACGGGGTGGTGATGGCCGGCAACACGCCGTGCCAGAACGCAGCAATGCTCATGGATGATTCCCTTGCGAGTCGGAAGTGAACGAGTCGGCCAGCGCCGCGAGGCGGACCGGGAACAACGGCGGCCGGCGGCCGGCGTCGGTGGAAAGATCGGGCGGGCAACGGCCCAGTTCGGCCAGTGCGCTGCCGCAGATGCGGCCCTGGCAGGCGCCCATGCCGCAGCGCGAGGCCAGCTTGGCGTCGCGTGCATCGTCGAAGTCGTCCAGCGCGCCCAGCGGCACGTCTTCGCAGCGGCAGATCAACGTGTCTGGTTGCGCCAGCGTGCGGATGCGCGGATGTAGTGCGAATTGCTGTTGCAACAGCTGCGCAAACGCGCGTGCGGCCCGCCGACGCGGCTGCAGCTGCAGTGCGTGATCGGGTGCGCCGGCGGCCATATGCCCGGCCATCGCACCTTCGACCAACGCACAATCGCGTCCGCCGATGCCGCAGGCTTCGCCGGCCGCGAAGATCTGCACGACGCTGGTGCGCAGCAAGGCATCGACCTGGATCTGTCGATGCGCGCCACAGGGTTCCAGCTGGCAACCCAGCAGCTGCGCCAGTTCGGTATTGGGCACCAGGCCGTAGCCCACGGCGAGTTGGTCGCAAGCCACGCGGGTGCGGCCACGCGGGCCATCGAGCTCCACTTCGCGCAACTGCGTATCGCCATACGCGGCCACGACGACGCTGCCGGCGCGATAGGCGACGCGATGCAATTGCAGCCGCAGCGCCACCGCCTGAGCGGCCTTGCCCGGCCAGCGCCATAACTGCGCGGCGAAGGTGCGCAACGCTGCAGCACTGGTTTGTTCGTGGATGCCGAGAACCTGCGCGCCATGGCGCTGCAAGGTGGCCGCACTGGCCAGCAGCAACGGCCCGCTGCCGGCCACCAGTACGCGCTTGCCGCGCACCGGCCAGCCTTGTTTGGCCAGCGCCTGCGCCGCGCCTGCGCCGGTGACGCCGGGCAAGGTCCAGCCCGGAAACGGCAACAGCAATTCGCGCGCGCCAGTGGCCAGTACCAGCGCGGCGTAATGCAGTTGCAGCGTGCCGTCCGGACCATCGGCCAACAACCAGCCCGGCTGGGCCAGCAAGATCTGCGTGCGCGTCAGCAGGCTGATTGCGGCATTGCCCTGCACCTGCCGCAACAGCGCGCGCGCATCGGCCGGCGCACCGTGGTGCACGTCGCTGCGCCACACTTGCCCGCCCGCACGCGGCTGCATGTCCACCACGCCCACGCGTGCGCCATGGCCAGCGGCCGCCTGCGCGGCAGCCAATCCGGCCGGGCCGGCACCGATCACCAGCACATCGAAATGCAGCACGCGCTCAGCCATCGGTGCGCACCTGCATGCCTTCTTGCGCATCCACCAGGCATGCGCGTTGCTGCGCAATGCCGTCGATGCGCACGCGGCATTCGAAACACACGCCCATGCCGCATAACGGTGCCCGCGGCTGGCCACTGCTGGACTGGCGAAACTGCAGCGTGGCCTGCGCCACCGCTGCCGCCACGCTGGCGCCGGCCGGCACGTCCACCGGTTGCGCATCCACGTACAGGCGGACCGTGGCGCTCATGCGGCGGCGCCCTGCACTGCGCGCGCTGGTGCGTACGGCGCCGGGTCGATGGCCGGCGTGCGCCCGAGCAGGCTGTCCACGATCACCCGTGCGCTCCCCAGCGCCGTGGTGACCCCCAGCCCTTCATGCCCCGCTGCCACCCACACATCGGCTCGGCCGGGCACCGCCCCAAGATACGGGCGCCCGTCCGGGGTGGCCGGACGCAAGCCGGTCCATACCCGGATCGCCTGCAGCTCGCGCAACACCGGCAGATACGCAAACGCCCGCTGCAACATCCGCTGCAGCACCGGCATCGACAGCGCGCGGTCGTTTTCGCCGAACTGCCGCGACGAGCCGATCAGAATCTGCCCGGTCGGCCGCGGCTGCACATTGAAGGCCACGCTGATGTCGTCGGTGCCATGCGCCGAATCGGCATAACCCAACTCCAGCAGTTGATGCCGAATCAAACCAGGGTGTCGGTCGGTGATGACCAGATGGCCCTTGCGCGGGCGCAGCGCCAGCTCGGGCAGCAACCGCGGCAGGGCGACACCACTGGCGACCAGCACCGGCCCGGACAGCAGCTGGCCATCGTCCAGACGCACGCCCTGCGTTTGCAGTTGGGTTACCTGACGGCCGGCAAACAGCTGCGCACCGGCCTTGCAGGCCAGGCTCACCAGGTGCCGCGCCACCCGCGGCGGATACACCACCGCTTCATTAGGCACCCGCATGCCGCCGGCCAGCCCGGGCACCAGTTGCGGTTCCAGGGCATACAGCTGCTGCGCATCGATGGCTTCTGCGTGCAGATCAGCCGCCGCCAGCCGCGCGATCTTGGCCGGCACCGCTGCCAGTTCGCGCGCATCGCGTGCCACCCACAGCGTGCCGCAGCGACTGAACTCGGCATCGCTCAATTGCGCAAAGCGTTCCCACAAGCGCAGCGAATACGCCGATAACGCCAGCTCGGCCGGGTCGTCGTCCATCGCCACCAGGTGCCCCATCGCCGCCGCGGTCGAACCACCGCCGATCGGCCCCGGCTCGATGATCGCCACCCGCAAGCCCTCGGCTGCCGCAGCTTCCGCACAGGCGGCACCGACGATGCCGGCGCCGATCACGATCAGGTCGTAGCTGCGCCGCGTGGAGGCCGCAGATGGGCTGACATCCCCATTGGCATCGCCATGCAGTAACGCTGCAGCCGAACCGCTCGACGGCGCAGCCAACGCAGCATCCGGCGCGGGCGGCGACACCTGCATCAGGCCACGATGCCCCAGGCGAACGGGTCGGCCGGATCGATGATCAACTGCGACCGCGCGGTGATGAACGCCTGCCCGCTGATGCGCGGCGCAATGCCGCGCCCGCTCAGGCGATAACTGCCCTCGAACGCGCTGCCCAGAATGCCTTGCTGCACCCAGCGCTCGCCTTCGCCCAGCTTGCCGTCTGCGGCCAGGCAGGCCAGCTTGGCGCTGGTGCCGGTGCCACAAGGCGAGCGGTCATAGGCAAGCCCGGGGCACAGCACGAAGTTGCGCGCCACGCCGCTGCCGTCGGGGGCGGCGCCATTGACTTCGATATGGTCGATGTCACCACCCGCCTCACCCGTAATCCCGGCCGCTTCCAGCGCCAGCCGGATCGCCTCGGTGTAGGCGGTGAGCTCGCGCTGGTGCGCCAGATCGAGCGCGCACGGCGCCTGCTCGGTGATGAAAAACCAGTTACCGCCCCAGGCCACATCGCCACGCACCCGGCCATGGCCCGGCACGTCCACTTCCACACCGGCGGCGGCGCGATAACTCTCGACGTTGTCCACCGACACCGTGCCGTCTTCGGCCAGTTCCACGCCAACGGTGCCCACCGGGGTTTCGATGCGGTGCTGGCCAGGCGCAATGCGCCCCAGCTCGGCCAGCGTGCGTACCACCCCGATGGTGCCGTGGCCGCACATGCCCAGATAGCCGACGTTGTTGAAGAAGATCACCCCGGTGCAGGCGGCAGGGTCGCGCGCCGGCAACAGCAGCGCGCCCACCATGGTGTCCGAACCGCGCGGCTCGCAAGCGATCGCGCTGCGCCAGTGGTCGAAGTCATGGCGGAAGCGCTCGCGGCACTGCGCCAGGTCGCCATCGCCCAGATCGGGGAAGCCGGCCAGGACCACGCGGGTGGGTTCGCCGGCTGTATGGGAGTCGATGACGTCGATGGTGTGCATGGCTCATGCTCCCATTGCCGGCCTGCGGACGACTAGCGTTCAATGCGAAGTGAAAATGCGGAAATCTGCACAATCGCCAACCTGATTCACAGCCATGCGTTTACGCTAGGATCAAGCCTGGGTTGCACCACCGTGCAGCCGTCAAATCGTGACCGCTATCATGACCCTGATGGACCTCAACCTTCCCGCGCTGGAAATGCAGACGCTGTTCGATGCACTGCCGGACGTGGTGTTCTTCATCAAGGACAGCGAGGGCCGCTACACCCATTGCAACCTCACCCTGGTGCGCCGGCTCGGGCGCAAGCTGCGCAGCGAGATCATCGGCCGTTCGCCGCTGGAAGTGTTTCCGTTGCCGCTGGGCGGCAGTTACATGATGCAGGACCGCCGCGTGCTGCTGGGCGAGCTGATCGACAACCAGCTCGAAGTGCATCTGTATCCCAACCGCTTGCCTGGCTGGTGCCTGACCTTCAAACGCCCGCTGTGCGAGGCGAACGAAGTGATTGGCGTGGTGGGGATTTCGCGCGATCTGGGCCAGCCCGATAGCCGGCATTCGGCCTACGAGCGCCTGAGCCAGGTGATGGAACACATGCAGGCCAACTTCGGCGACAACCTGCGCGTGCAGGCGCTGGCCGATCTGGCCGGGCTCTCGGTGGCGCAGCTGGAGCGGCACTTCCGTCGCGTGTTCCAGGTCACCCCGCAGCAGCTGCTGACCAAGCTGCGCATCGAATCGGCCATGCGCCTGCTGTACGGCGACGACAGCATCGCCAGCATCGGCCAACGCTGCGGATTTGCCGACCAGAGCGCATTCGCCCGCCAGTTCAAGGCAACCGTCGGCATGACCCCGCGCGATTACCGCGCGCTAAAAGGCCAGTTGTAAGAGGGCCTGTTGCGCGCTGCAATCGGGTGCTGACACATAGCTGGCACAAATGCAGAATTCGGCAGGATTGAGCGCCCCGCCGCAGCGCATTTTGGCTCCCTTGAAACAGGGCGGCGCTGAAGGGCGCGTCAAGGTGAGCCGGGACCCGGATGATAGAATTCCGGGTTTCCCCTACTGCGTTGCCAATGGCCAGCTTTTTCCGCCGCAACAAGCCCACCACGCCCGACAGCTCGCGGACCTCGCGCTATAGCCTGGAAGAACTGGCAGCCGCATTCCCCACTGCGCCATCTGCCGCCACGCCCGCATCGCCGGTCGAGGCCATGCCGCCTGCGCAGTCCGGCACAGTGCCTGCCGCCGCGGCGCCTGTCGCGCCTGCACCGATCGCCGAAACCACCACGCCAGCGACACCGACTGAGGCGCTTGCACGCGATATCGCCGCCCGCACCGGCCAGGCGCAGAGCATTGCCGCTGTGCCGAGCGCGCCCGCCGCGCCTACGCCTCCTGCGCCGTCTGCCCTGCGGGCGTTGCCGGACCCGGCACCGGCTGCGGCGCCCGCTGCGCCGATCCCGGTGGTGGTGGTGCCTGTCGTTGTGCCACCGCAGTCTGCACCAACGCCGCCTGTTGCTGCCCCGGCGCAACCTGCTGCGCTGTCGCCGAGTTCCACTCCCTCAGTCTCAGCACCGGTTGTTGCGGCTCCTGTTGTTGCGACACCCGCTGCCGCCCCGCCTGTCGCGGCGCCGCCCGTGGTGGTGCCGCCTGCCGCAACACCCACCGCGTCCACGCCGCCTGCCGCAGCTCCTGCTGCAAGCGCCACACCGCTGGTGACTGCACCGGTCATCGTCAGCAGCCCGGCGCCAGCGACGCAGGACAACGACAGCATCGTCGGCCAGCACGACGCGCTGCCTGCCGCACCGGCTGGCAAGCCGGGTTGGCGCGAGCGGCTGCGCAACAGCACCTTCGCACGCAGCTTCGGCGGCCTGTTTTCGCGCAACCCCAAGCTCGATGACGATCTGCTCGACGAGATCGAAACCGCGCTGATCACCGCCGATGTCGGCATCGGCGCCACCACCGCCTTGATCGAAGGCCTGCGCAAGCGCATGAAGTCGCGCGAATTCGCCGATGCACAGGCCATGTTCAAGGCCCTGCGCGCCGACCTCATCGCGTTGCTGCAGCCGGTTTCCAAACCGCTGGTGATCGACCGTTCGGTCAAACCGTTCGTGGTGCTCACCGTCGGCGTCAACGGCGTTGGCAAGACCACCACCATCGGCAAGCTGGCCAAGCGCTTCAAGGACGAAGGCAACAGCCTGATGCTGGCCGCCGGCGACACCTTTCGCGCTGCCGCCGTGGCGCAGTTGCAGGCCTGGGGCGATCGCAATGGCGTGGCCGTGATTGCGCAGGGGCAAAACGCCGATGCCGCGTCGGTGGCGTTCGACGCCCTGCAGGCCGCCAAGGCACGCGGCACCGATGTCTTGATCGCCGACACTGCCGGCCGCCTGCACACGCAGACCGGCCTGATGAACGAGCTGGGCAAGATCCGCCGCGTCCTCGGCAAGATCGACACCGCCGCGCCGCACGAAGTGCTGATGGTGATCGACGGCACTACCGGCCAGAACGCCATCTCGCAGCTGCGTCAGTTCCACGCGGCAGTCGGCGTCACCGGCCTGGTCGTGACCAAGCTCGATGGCACCGCCAAGGGCGGCGTGGTGTTCGCGCTGGCCCGCGAGTTCAATATTCCGATCCGTTTTGCCGGCATCGGCGAACGCCCGGAAGATCTGCGCGTGTTCGACCCGGTCGCCTTCGTCGACGCCTTACTGCCGGAAGCGCTGGGCAGCTGAGTTGGAAGACCCCTGCCCGCATCTGCAAACACTGTGCGCACAGGCACTGCAGGCAGGTTGCACGGTGCAGCAGGTATCGCACGGCTGGTCGCGCGCCAAACAGGTGCTGGAATTCGCCCAGCCCTTACCTGCGACGTTACGCGCACAGGGCCACGTCGATGCACCGGTGGTTGCTTACCATGCACCAGCAGAATCGCACTGGCCTGGCGATGAAGGCTTCTTCTGCGAGCAATGCCTGGTCGGACTTGCGTTTCCGCTGCAGTGATCGGGCCCCACCACAGCGTACGGTCGTCCCGGTGTCCGTCCTGACACCATTGCCGTTCATCGCCTCCCTTTGCCAGCAGACCTCATGCCCGCAGACCTCGCCGCTTCATCCGCTGACGCTTTCGTCGCCCCGTTGCTGCACTGGTTCGACGGCCACGGGCGCCACGATCTGCCCTGGCAACATCCACGCGCGCCGTATCGCGTGTGGCTGTCGGAAATCATGCTGCAGCAAACCCAGGTTGCGGTGGTCATTCCGTACTTCCAGAAGTTCGTTGCACGTTTCCCGGCACTTGCCGATCTGGCAGCAGCCGACAACGACACGGTCATGGCGCACTGGGCCGGGCTGGGCTACTACGCACGGGCGCGCAATCTGCATGCCGCCGCCAAACAGTGCGTCGCCTTGCACGCTGGCGAGCTGCCGCGCGACTTCGATGCATTGCTCGCGCTGCCCGGCATCGGCCGCAGCACCGCCGGTGCGATCCTGAGTCAGGCGTGGAACGACCGTTTTCCCATCATGGATGGCAACGTCAAACGCGTCATGACGCGCTTCCATGGCATTGCCGGCTACCCCGGCCTGCCGGCGGTCGAAAAGCAGCTATGGCAGCTGGCGACAACGCATGTTGCGCAGGTCCCCGACGGCCGCCTGGCCGACTACACCCAGGCGCAGATGGATTTCGGCGCCACGCTTTGCACGCGTGCCAAACCAGCCTGCGTGTTGTGCCCGTTGCAGGATGCCTGCGTTGCCCGCCGCGAGGGTCTGGTGGAGGCGCTGCCCACGCCCAAACCGGGCAAGGTGCTGCCCGAGCGCGAAGCGACCGCCCTGCTGCTGGAAAACGCGCAGGGCGAGATCCTGCTGCAGCGTCGCCCGCCCACCGGCATCTGGGCCTCGCTGTGGACGCTGCCGCAGGCCGAGACCGACAGCGGCATGCGCGCCTGGTTCGCCACGCATCTGGATGGCGACTACGAACGCGCCGACGAGATGGCGCCAATCGTGCACACCTTCAGCCATTACCGCCTGCATCTGCAGCCATTGCGCTTGCGCAAGGTCGCACTGCGCGCGGCGGTGCGCGACAATGACGATCTGCGTTGGGTCGCCCGCACCGATCTCGGCTCGCTGGGCTTGCCGGCGCCGATCCGCAAGTTGCTCGACACGCTTTAAGCACGCCTCAAAGGAATTCGCATGTCCCGCACCGTGTTCTGCCAGTACCAGCAATGCGACACCGACGGCCTGGATTTTGTGCCGTATCCCGGCGAACTCGGCCAGCGCATCTTCGCGCAGATCGGCAAGACCGCGTGGCAGGCATGGCTGGCGCACCAGACCATGCTGATCAACGAAAACCGGCTCTCGCCGCGCGACCCAAAGCATCGCGCCTTTCTCGAAACCGAGTTGCAGAAGTTCCTGTTCGAGCGCAATGCCGACAAGCCCGAAGGGTATGTGGCGCCGCTTGGCGAGGAATAGTTGGTTCCGAGATTGGGAATTTGGGATTGGAGATTGGCACTGATGTCGGGAGTCGATCGCCGGAATGCGTGATCACGCATCCTGCGGCGATGCTCCGGACATCTACAGCGGTGATTCGCGATGACACGCACTGGCCCATCCAGCATTGAGCTGCACGCAATCGATGCATTTGTCACCGACGCTGTCGACACGCAGTGGCAAAAGGTCGCGATGATCATTGCCAGAGCGCTCACTGACCCGCAGTTGAAGTTGGCCGACGTCGAGAACGCGGCCGACCACGTTGCGCAGCGCATTGCCTACCTTGTTCGCAGCGGTCGGCTTGAGGCTGCGGGCGATATCACCGACTGGCGACAGAGCGAGGTGCGCCTTGCTGCGCATTCGCCGCACGCACGCTGAGGCGTCCGCGTTAGGCAATGCGTCGTGCAGCGCGCTGTTTCAGGTATCCAAAAGTAGCTAGCAGCACGCCTGCGCTCACCGCCAAGCGGGCGCACCCAGTGCGCGATGCGGCATGTCCCACGCGTCCACCGCAGCTCTTGCGCGTCGTCCACACCCACCTGACGACTGCCCGCGACGTTTTGTGAGCCGCTCCAAGTCCCCAAGACGAGGTGCCGCAAAGGTCGTTCGCCCGTTGCGCCGCGCGCGTGCCAACTGGCGGTGTAGGCGCGGCCTGCGTGCATTGCCGACCTCTGCTGGTCCGGTACCACTGGGTTTCGGGACTCTGGAACGCGGCCTGCGACGCAGTTAGACCCTCACACTCTATTGCCAGACATTCTATTTTTACGTAGATTGTTAGACATGCCGACCCACGCCACGCCTGCACTACCACGCTTCCGCGCCGATCCAGACAGCATGCAGCGCCTGCGCGCGTCGGCCGGGCGCGCCTGCACCTTGCTCAAGGCCATGGCCAACGAAGATCGCCTGCTGTTGCTCTGCCAACTGGCCCAGGGCGAACGCAATGTCGGCGAGCTGCACGCGGCCACTGCCATCGTGCAGCCCACGCTTTCGCAGCAATTGGGCGTGTTGCGCGATGAAGGCCTGGTCAGTACCCGTCGCGCCGGCAAATACATCTACTACCACCTCGCCAGCACCGACGTGCTGGCGGTCATGCAGGCCCTGTATGCCAGCGTCTGCGGCGCCGCGGAGCCAAACTGACATGGTCGTCGATTGGAGCAACTTCACCCCGTTGAGCGCATTGGCCGGCGGCGGCTTGATCGGCCTGGCTGCTGCGTGGCTGATGCTATTCGAAGGACGCATCGCCGGGGTCAGCGGCATCGTCGGCGGCCTGCTGCAACGCCAGAACCGCGGCGAACGCAGCTGGCGAGGCGCCTTCGTGGTCGGGTTGCTGAGTGCCGTGCCGCTGTGGGCCATCGTGCGGCCGCTGCCTTCGATGCAGCCGCAGGCGGCATGGTGGCTGTTGCTCGGCGCAGGCCTGCTGGTGGGGTTCGGTGCACGTCTTGGTGGCGGCTGTACCAGCGGGCACGGGGTGTGCGGCATCGCACGTGGCGCCCGCCGCTCGCTGGTCGCCACCGCCGTGTTCATGGGCGTGGCGATCGCCACGCATGCCTTGCTCGCCACGTTGCGGGGCGTTTGGTGAATCGGGTTGTCAGCAGCGCGATCGCCGGGCTGATCTTCGGGATCGGTCTGTTGCTCTCAGGCATGGCCAATCCGGACAAGGTGCTGGGTTTTCTCGATGTCGCCGGTCGTTGGGACCCATCGCTTGCGCTGGTGATGCTCGGCGCCATCGGTGTCGCGGCACCTGCGTTCTGGTGGGCGCGTCGGCGTGGTCGAACACTGCGCGGGGCGTCGCTGCAGTTGCCCGCCCAGCGGCAGATCGACGGCCCACTACTGTGGGGCAGCGCACTGTTTGGCATCGGCTGGGGGCTGGTCGGGCTCTGCCCGGCGCCCGCACTGCTCGGCGCGGCTGCATTACAGCCGTCCAGCCTGGTATTCGTGCTGGCGATGCTGATCGGCATGCGCCTGCACCTGCTCTATCGACGGCACGCCGAGCCTGATCTGCATCGCTGATCGCACCGCTCGCCGCTGCGGCTGTATCGCCGGCCATTCGCGGCGCAAACCACTGCCCACGCTTGCGTGCATTCGCGCCCGCGATCCAAGGCACGCTTAGAGCAGCTAACAAAACTACTGTGCAGCCGCCAGGCGGGCGCGGCCGGTGCTCGGAATCCTCATGTACCACCCGTACACTCCGGTTCCTCCGCGCCGTCCACACCCACCTGACGACTGCTCGCTACGTTTTGTTAGCCGCTCTTATTGACGTCCGCGCAGTTTTCACGGTGGCGCTGCCAGAGCATCGCGGCCTTCAAGCAGCAGCCAGTCGGCAATCCCAATCGCGCATCGGTGACGCCACCGCAGAACGGCAGCGCCACCCGATACGACAACGCGCTCAGCCCACGCCGGTTGGTCCATCCAGCAACATGCGGATGCGCTTGAGCAATTCCTTCTGGGTGTAAGGCTTGTTGACCACGTCGAATTCTGCGCCGCCGACATCGGTGCGCTGAATGCTGGCATCGGCATAGCCGGTGGTGAGCAGCACCTTGATCTTGGGCAACATGCGGCGCGCTTCGCGTGCGAGCACCACACCGTTCATGCCACCGGGCATGATCAGGTCGGTAAACAGCGCATCCACATCCGGGTGCTGTTCCAGCAACTCGATCGCCTCGCGCCCGCTCGAGGCGGACAGAATGCGATAACCGGCATTTTCCAGGAACATTCTGGCCACCACCGCCACGTCCTGCTTGTCTTCCACCACCAGGATGGTCTCGTTGCCGCCTTTGTCGATGGCACGGCTCTTGACTGACTGCAGGTCGTTCTCGAACTCGCTGGATGCCGGGAAATACAGCCGCACCGTGGTGCCTTCGCCGACTTCGCTGTAGATGCGCACCGTGCCGCCGGACTGTTTGACGAAGCCGTACACCGTCGACAACCCCAGCCCCGTGCCCTGCCCCTCTTCCTTGGTGGTGAAAAATGGCTCCATGACGCGACTGGCCACGTCAGGCGGCATGCCCGCACCGGTGTCGCTGACGGCGATGCTCACATAGCGGCCCGGCGCCAACTGGTGATGCATGGCCAGATCGTAGCTGGTGACCTCCACGTTCTGGGTCTGCACGGTCACTTCTTTGCGCTCGGACTGCGCCATCGCATCGCGCGCATTGATCAGCACGTTCAACAACGCCACTTCGGCCTGCGTGGTGTCGATCTGGCAATTCCACAGCCCGTCTTCGAGCGACTGCCGCAGGCTGATGCCGCCACCCAGCGCGCGCTCGGCCATGTTGTTCATGCCCGACACCAGCCCATTGAGATTGACCACCCGGCCGCGCAGTTTCTGCTTGCGCGAAAACGCCAGCAATTGCTGGGTCAACGTGGCTGCCTTGGACGCTGCGGTCGCGGCATGTTCGGCACTGAAGGCGATGCGCTCGGCGTTGGCGCCCGCTTTGGATGCCATCATCTGGATCACTTCCAGATGCCCGGACATCACCTGCAGCAGGTTGTTGAAATCGTGCGCGATGCCGCCGGTCAACTGCCCCAGCGCTTCCATCTTCTGCGCCTGGCGCAAGGCGTCCTCGGCGTCGCGGCGACGGCTCACGTCCAGCTGCGAGCCGAAGAAATACACCAGGTTGCCCTTGTCGTCGAACACCGGCGAGACGAACAACGCGTTCCAGAACGACGAACCATCCTTGCGGTAATTCAGCACCTCGGTGGCGAATTCGCGGCGGTGCTGGATGGATTCGCGCACGTCCTGCACGCTGGCCGGATCGGTCTCCGGGCCCTGCAGAAAACGGCAGTTGCTGCCAATGATCTCCTCGGCCGAATACCCGGTCATTTCCAGGAACGCCCGGTTGGCGAACACGATCGGATTGTCAGGCAAATGCGGGTCGGTGACCGTCATCGGCATCCGCGTGGTTTCCACGGCGGCAAAAAAGATATCCGAGCGATGCTTCTCTACAGGCAGGCTGCGAGATTCGCTGATATGAGGCGCCCGTAGCTCTCCGTGACGGGTATCGTTCAAGTGATGGTCTCCGCGGGGCCATTCCCGGCGCACAGTTTAGTTGGGCGCAGTGAGCTAATCCCTCACATCGATGAGCCTTTCCGGTACGGCTGCGCTCGTCGATGCAACCAAATGCAGTGGCCCTGCGTAGGCGGGCATCACGGGCAACGCAGCCGCTTAACGCAGCACGCCGGTGTCGGCCAGGACGGGCACGCGCCCGCGCTGTTTTGCCGTAGCATGCCCTGGCAGTTTGCAGCTCTTGCGCCGTCGTCCCGCCGTGTCGGTTGCGTCGCGCGCGCCTACTCCCACGCCGGTGCGCACGCCTGGCGATCATGCGACGCCACCATGCCGGGCTATCAGACCCAGATTCACGAGTTGACCTTCGGGCAGCAGACATACGTCATCCGCGCATTGGCGGACAAGCAACAATTTGCCGACCCCGACGACGCTGCCGCCGACGCCGGCATTTCTTCGGCGCAGTGGAGCCTGTTCGGCCAGGTGTGGCCAGCAGGACAGTTGCTGGCCGAAGCGATGGCCACGCGCCCGGTGGAAGGCAAGCGCATTCTGGAACTCGGCTGCGGCCTGGGCCTGGCGAGCCTGGTGTTGCGCAAACGCGGCGCAGACGTGGTGGCCAGCGATCACCACCCACTGGCAGAAGTATTTCTGGCGTACAACGCAGCGCTCAACGCGCTGGAATCGGTGCCCTATCGCCGGCTAGATTGGGACGCGGGCGCAGCGAACATGGGCCAATTCGACATGATCATCGCCAGCGACGTGCTCTACGAAACCCGCCACGCCACCATGCTGGCCAAATTGATCCCGGGGCTGGCCAAGCCGTCCTGCGAGATCGTGATCAGCGACCCTGGCCGCGGCAATGCCAACGCGCTCTCGCGCATGCTGGCAGATATCGGGTTCTCGCTGATCGCCGGCGAACGCCAAGCGTCGGCGCAGGTAGCCAAGGCGCCGCGTCTGTTCGTCTATCGCCGCAATATGGACAACTGGTGGCCGGCAGACGCGTGAGGGCAGCGCACCGTCACGGCGCAGGTGTGTAGTCGGACAACAGCACCGGCTTGCGCGGATCGGCTTTGATCTCCTTGTGCTCGCTCAGGCGCAGCGCATCGGCGTCGGGCGCGTCGTCGGTATTCAATTCCCAGGCTTCGATCACGCGCTTGTGAAACAGAAATGCACGGCGTGTGCGGTCGTAGCGGAAGGTGATGTAGTCGGTCCAATGCTGCCCGCACGACACGCCGTTCTGCACGGTGAAAAATCTGCCGGTCGCCACCAACCCATCTTCCGCATCCAGGAAGGGATCGCACTGCCCGCCCTCGTCGGCCTTGAAAATCACACGCGTGTTGCGCCCGGCCTCCACAAAGCCGCTAGCGGTCGCCACCAGCACCAGCAACGTGCGCGACGGCGCGGCGCGATCGCCAGAGCGCGTTGCATCTTCGGTCGCGGCGCGTAAGGCAACCACGTAGTCCTGTTGCCCATCGCCAGTCAGATCCGCACTGGCCACAGCAATGACCACCTGCCCGGCAGGCACCAATTTGGCAGCACCTGCGGGCAGCGTGGCGGCGCCAGCTGGCATCGCTATTGTCATTGCCATTGCCGCCATCCACCACCAGCATCGGGTTGTCATGGCCGTTCCCTCCTCTGGTCTGCATCGAGCGCGCAAGCATAGCCGGCAATCCTTGCAGCCGCGCGATGGCATACGGTGCGAGCACACGCTCAATGACGATGCCGACCTCGATACCGCGCAGGACCGACAGTCACGCCGACCTACCACGCCACCGAGAGCCACAACTCCCGCACGACAGCGCTCAGCCGCATTATTGCAAGGCTTTGCTGCGTGGATGCCTCCGACATCGCGCGTCAGACGTCACAGTGCCGGACAGCACCCCTCCACCACGCATCAGCGCCTTATCATCGACGCAGGCGAAGCCGGGCTGCAGGCGTGCAAAGCGGGTTTCACCTCCACCGGCAGCAGCCGTGCACCGCACTTCAGGAACTCCATGAAACGACTCATCGCCTGTCTCGCACTCTCGACCTGCTTGCTTTGCGCCGCAGCGTCGGCCGAAGAACTCGATGCGTATCTGCGTGCCCACTACCCGTCGTTGAAGTACGTCGAGCGCTACCGCGCCACGTATCCCGAAGATGTGCAGGGCAGCGCTGACGCATGGGCGGCAAGCGCCAGACTTGCGCCGGAAACGACAGCCAGCGATGTTTCGCGACGGCTTGTCGGCCTCGCGGATCAGCACGTCGCGCTCACCGGGGCGAAGGCCGGTAAGACAGAGACCTTGGGCGTTCTGTTCAGAACCTCAAGCGATGGTCAAATGATCGTGTGGCGCATCCTGGATGCGCGCATCACCGGCCTTGCGCAAGGCGACAAGGTGCTGCAAATCGACGGAACACCCACGTCGGCATGGCTGAAAAACGCAGCAGAGCTGACGTTCGGCGGCAACGCGCGCGCGCGACAAGCGGAAGCTGCGCTGTCGCTCGCACTCGGCACACCGGCGGCGCATCAGGTGGCCGGTGCCGGCAAGACAGTTACCCTGCGCGTGCAGAGGTCCGCGCAGGCGCCGCGCCAGGTCGCACTGCCCTATCAGCCCATGACCCAGGAGCTGGCGCGCACGCTGGCATCCGCAGTCGATGCGCCTGATCTGCCCGAGGTTGCGCAGGTCGGAAGCACCCGGGTGGGAAGCATTCGTCTGGGTGCGTTTGCGCCGCAGTACAACGCTACGTTCACTGCGGCGGCAGAAGCCAGGGAGGCTGCAACTGCAGAGACAAACGACCCGGACGCGCCCATGTTGGCGGGGTTTTGTGCGGTGACCCGGGAGTTGATCGGTCGCTACGATGCCATTGCAGCGCGCTCGGATGTCATGCTCATCGACTTGCGCGGCAACATGGGCGGATTCGCACGCGAAGTGCGCGGATTCGCCTGGGCACTCACCGGACGCAAGCCAGTGAAGACCTACGAGATGAGCGCGTCGGGAACGCCGGAAATCGTGCGTCTTGAAGCGCTGCAGGACGATGCCAGCTGCGGCAGCGTCGCGTCGCACAAGCCGCTCCTTGTACTGGTGGATGCAGGCACCCGATCGGCCGGCGAATTGCTGGCCACATACATGTGGGCCAGCGGCGCCAGGATCATGGGCGAGCGCACCATCGGCGCCGGCGGTGGCCGGGATTCGCAGAGTGAGGGTGTTGCGTTGGGCGATTCCGGATATCGCGCGCTTGTCAGCGAAAATTTCTACATCTTCGATCCGACGGAAACCCTGCGCGCTGGCGAGATGGACGAAGCGACGCTTGTCGATCGCGTGGCGGCAGACGGTTTTCACCCAAGCCGAACACATCCCTTCGCAACCCAGTCCATCGGCGTGGTGCCAGATGTGCCGCTTGTAATCGATGCGGCGGACTTGAGCGATGGCGGCCATGGTCTATTGCGGCGTGGCCTGGTGGCCGCCGGAGTCACCAAGTGATTTCCCGCCTCTTCCATACACGCCGGTAAGCACATAACCGCTGATGGCGATGATGCGGCGTTGAATCGATCGCGGGAGGCAGCCAGTGAAGTGGCTCCAGCAACGCAAACCCTGATGCTCCACCGGCGGCTACGATGCCCAACGACTGCCAACGCTTCCCTGCCTGCGTTCTTGACGACGTCCTGGCGACACTGGGATCGCGTACAAGCAAGCGGGTGTGTTGCAAGGGAGACAGGCATAAGCGCACGCACCCATCAATCGGCGGCCACATAACTTGAAGCCGAATGCATGCCGTCGCCATCACGAAGAACGTCAGCGCGCGGCACTTCAGTATCTCGAACAGGCGGCGTGGCCACTCCCGAGACGGTTGTACTGAAGCAACACGCCGCGCACCTGACCCAGTTTCATCTACTGCGGCAGTGGCATTACCCGGGCAGCACCGCCTAACTGGAGGCCGCACGAACCTGTAAGGCGGCGCCCGGCGAATTCGACCACGATCGCTACCTGGTTCTGCGCAAAGGGCTGAAAACGCATCTTCGTTGCGTTGCGTGGCGCTGCTCTAGCTGGCAGCCACACGACGGGGCACTACAGGTATTGGGCAGGATCAACCCGCGCCGGTTGACGGCGCGTTGGTGAGCTCCACTTCGCAGGCGCGGTACTCCTTCGGATCGAGAAAATCCGCCAGACAGGACCCCACCCGCAACGCCTGCTCGCGCGCATCGCCGCGATAGTCGCCCTCGCCCGCCGCTTCGATGGTGGCGATCGGTGCCGCACGGTCGCGGTGATAGACGAATGCAGTCGACCGCCACAGCGTCTCACCGGGCGCCTGACTTTCCATCGTCTCCACGCGGAATTCACCGCAATACCCATGGATCAAGGTGCGTCGAAGTGTCTTGTGCGTCATGCGCGAAGTATCGCCACACCGAGTTGAAGATGACGTGGAAAAGATCCGCCGACAGCCGGTAAGAGGCCAACGCAACACCGCTGCACTAAGCGCAGAAAGAGGTCAGCAACGCATGCCAATACTCGCTCGCAAAGCGCCGGAGCAGTTGGCGACCGACACAGCAACACGGCAGGCCATTGGCGCGCGGTGCACACTGGATAACATCGAAGAGAAGGCGTTTGAGCCGCCAGCAGCGCGAAGGAACAACCCACTTGCGCTGCGAGACTGAAGAAATGGTGGCCGAGGACGGAATCGAACCGCCGACACGGGGATTTTCAATCCCCTGCTCTACCAACTGAGCTACTCGGCCACTAACCCAACACTGCTGCCAGCGTTGCGAGGACGCGCATCATAGCGAGCAGCCGCAGTTTGGGCAAGCGTTGTGACGAACTTTGTTGCAGCGCTGCGTGGGGCGCTACGTTTCTTGCGCCGGTTCACGCCGCGCGGCGGGGGCGATGGCCTAGCCTGCGCGCGTCAACCGGAGATCGTCATGCGCCTGCCCCGCCTGCTGTTGTCGTTGCTCGTCCTGCTGCCACTGACTGCGGTTGCGCAGCAACCGGTGCGTGCAGTGGCGCAGCTGGATATCTCGCGCTATGCCGGGCAATGGCATGAAATCGCACACCTGCCGGTGTCGTTCCAGAAGAAGTGCCGCAGCGACATCACCGCCAGCTACACCTTGCGCGACGACGGCCTGATCGGCGTGCGCAATGGCTGCCGCACCGCCGATGGCAGCCTGACCCAGGCCGACGGCGTAGCCAAGCCGGTCGACGGCCACGCCGGACAATTGCAGGTGCGCTTTGCGCCCGAATGGCTGAGCTGGTTGCCGCTGGTATGGGCGGACTATTGGGTGATCGCGCTCGACCCGGACTATCAATGGGCGGTGGTCGGCGAGCCGGATCGCAAATACCTGTGGATCCTGTCGCGCTCGCCACAGATGCCGCGCGCGCAGTTCGAGCAGCTCAAGGTGCAGGCCACGCAGATGGGCTACGACCTGTCGCAACTGATCGTTGCCGCGCCATTGCTGTGAGCTGGCTTGCTGTGAGCTGGCGCGCCGGCTGACCAGCAGCGCAGCGTCCACGCCGGCCGCAAGGCAGCGTCCGTACTGCGTAGTATTCTTGGCGCCGCCTTACACCCGCCAAGGACCCACTTACATGCGTGCCTATCGCCTTCTGATCGTGTCGCTGGCCTGCGGCCTGCTACTGAGCGCCTGCGGTGGCGCGGTCCGCCGCGTGTCCGAGCCGGCGGCCAGCATCCAGCAGCTGACCGTGCGTGCCGACGGCTCCTGGTCGGTGGATCTGCGCCTGCAGAACTACAGCAGCATCCCGATGCAGTTCGAGCGCGTGGCACTGGAAATTTCCGCCGGTGACCAGGTCGCCGGCAAGCTCGACCAAGCCGTGGGGATCTCGATCGGTCCGGAGACCGCCGACGTGGTGACCGTCACCCTGCAGCCAACGTCATTGGGCCGCATCACCGTGGCCGATGTGCTCGCCGGCGGCCGCTCGCTGCCGTACTCGCTCAAGGGCACGGTGTGGGCCACCCCGCAGGACAAGAAACAACGCGAGTTCGCGGTCGAATCGCGCAACACGCTCAGCCCGGCCCCCGGCCTCAACGGCGTGCTGCGCTGACGCGCACGCCTCCCGCATCCGCTTCGAAGGATCCCGCATGAGCAGCTATAACGCCCCACTGACCGATTTCCGCTTCGCCCTGCACGACGTGCTAGGTGCGGAAGCCTTGTTCGCCCGGCTCGGCTATGGCGACGCCAGCGCCGACATCATCGACGCAGTGCTCGAAGAAGCCGGCCGCTTCACCACCCAGGTGCTGGCGCCGCTCAACAGCGTCGGCGATGAAATCGGCTGCGCGTTCGACAAGAGCACCCACGCGGTCACCACCCCGCCCGGCTTTCGCGCGGCCTACGACCAGTTCGTGGCAGGCGGCTGGAACGGCCTGACTGCCGAGCCGGAGTTCGGTGGCCAGGGCATGCCGCACACCCTGGGCGTGCCGCTGAGCGAAATGATCAACGCTGCCAACCTGGCCTGGGGCAACTTCCCGCTGCTCTCGCACGGCGCCACCGAGGCGCTGCGCCAGCATGGCGAAGCGTGGCAGCAGGAGGTGTTCCTCAAGCCGCTGATCGATGGCCGCTGGACCGGCACCATGTGCCTGACCGAGCCGCATTGCGGCACCGACCTGGGCCTGCTCAAGACCCGCGCCGAGCCCAATGCCGACGGCAGCTACGCCATCACCGGCACCAAGATCTTCATCACCGCCGGCGAGCACGACCTCACCGACAACATCGTGCACTTGGTGCTGGCCAAACTGCCCGACGCCCCGCCCGGTGCCAAGGGCATCTCGCTGTTCGTCACCCCCAAGTTCAAGGTAGACCGCGACGGCACCGTGGGCGAGCGTAATGCGCTGCATTGCGGCTCGATCGAACACAAGATGGGCATCAAGGGGTCGGTGACCTGCGTGATGAACTTCGAAGGCGCGCAGGGCTATCTGGTCGGCCAGCCGCACAAAGGCCTGCAGGCCATGTTTACGATGATGAACACCGCGCGCCTGAGCGTGGGCCTGCAGGGCATCGGCCTGTCCGAGCGCGCCTATCAGAACGCCCTGCGCTACACCCGCGAGCGCCTGCAGTCGCGCGCGCTCAGTGGCGCCAAATTCCCCGACAAGCCGGCCGACCCGATCATCGTGCACCCGGACGTGCGGCGCATGCTGCTGACCATCAAGTCGCTGACCGAAGGCAGCCGCCTGCTGGCGCTGCATGCGGCCAGCCTGGTCGATGTGTCGCACCGCGGCGGCAGCGAACAGGAACGCGCCGATGCCGAGACCCTGGTGAGCTTCCTCACCCCGATCTCCAAGGCCTGCCAGACCGAATGGTCGATCGAAAATACTTACCACGCGCTGCAGTGCTTCGGCGGCCACGGCTATATCCGCGAATACGGCATGGAACAGCTGGCCCGCGACGCCCGCATCACCACCATCTACGAAGGCACCACCGGCATCCAGGCGCTGGATCTGATCGGCCGCAAGACCGCCGCCAGCCAGGCCGCCGGGCTCAAGCTGTTCCTGGCCGATGTGGAAACCTTCGCCAATGCGCAGGAAGGCAATGCCGCACTGGCCGAGTTCATCAAGCCCTTGCGCGACAAATGCAGCGAATGGGCCATGCTGACCCGCGATGTGCTGGACCGCGCCGCGCGTGATCCGGACGAACTGGGCGCCGCCAGCTACGACTATCTGTTCTATTCCGGCTACGTGGTGCTGGCGTACTGGTGGGCCCGCAGCGTTGCGGCGGCCGATGCATCCGCACACAGCGACGCTTTCAAGCGTGCCAAGCGCGAGACTGCGCGGTTCTACTTCGCCCGCATCCTGCCGCGCACATTGACCCACGCCGCCACCATTCGCAGCGGTGCCGCCCCGCTGATGACGCTGGAAGCGGAGCTGTTCGGCGAAGCCTGAGCCACGCCACATCGCGGGCTGCAGCCGTCGTAGGAGCGGCCCTGGCCGCGACGAGGCGGTACCGATCGACAAGACGTCGCGCCCAGGCGCGCTCCTACGGGCAACCATCGCAAGATTCTGCCGCTGTCGTAGGAGCGGACCTGGCCGCGATGAGGCGATACCGATCGACAAGACGTCGCGCCCAGGTGCGCTCCTACGGGCAAACATCGCGGGATTCTGCCGCTGTCGTAGGAGCGGACCTGGCCGCGATGAGGCGGTACCGATCGGCAAGACGTCGCGCCCAGGTGCGCTCCTACGGGTAACCATCGCGAGATTCCGTCGCTGTCGTAGGAGCGGACCTGGCCGCGACGAGGCGATACCGACCGACAAGGCCTCGCGCCCAGGTGCGTTCCTACAGGTAAACATCGCAGGATTCTGCCGCTGTCGTAGGAGCGGACCTGGCCGCGATGAGGTGGTACCGATCGGCAAGACGTCGCGCCCGGGTGCGCTCCTACGGGTAAACAGCGCAGGATTCCGTCGCTGTCGTAGGAGCGGACCTGGCCGCGATGAGGTAGTACCGATTGATTTCAGGTCGGCTCCGCCGCGAGAGAGCGTTGCAGACACGCCGGCACACCCTGAGTCATTCGTTGCAAGACACGCGCCAAGGCCGTTCGCTGCGATACACAAACTGTCAACGATCGGGTATAAGCTGTTTTCCCGATGGAGACAGACACGCACGTTCGTGATGTGATCGTCCCCGGAGGCATCCTTGCCCCGGTCGCGGGCAGCGCTGTCGCTGCGATCCAGCAACTTCCCACCTTGCGCCTGCTTTCCCTCGATGCACACGGCCGCGTGCTGGACTGGATCAACTGGCAAGATGCGGCCTGCCTGTATGCCCGCCGGGCGGTGTCCTGGACGCTGGGCGAGCCCTGCATGCAGATCCACGGTGGTATTTCGCGGCTGACCGGCGAGCGCAGCACGCTGGAGCTGCACCCGATCATCGCTGCGCGCGGCCACGCCCGTTCGCGCGCGCTGGACCCCACCCCGACCTTGAGCAACACCGCGTTGTTCGCACGCGATTCGCAGCTGTGCATGTACTGCGGCCAGCACTTCAGCCGCCCGCATCTGACTCGCGATCACGTCATGCCGGTTTCCAAGGGCGGGCGCGACAGCTGGGAGAACGTGGTCACCGCCTGCTTCCAGTGCAACTCGCGCAAGGCCAACCGCACGCCACAGCAGGCGCACATGCCGCTGCTGGCAGTGCCGTATCGGCCGAGTTGGATCGAGCATCTGATCCTGTCCAACCGCAACATCCTGTCCGATCAGATGGCCTTCCTGCGCGCGCAATTGCCCAAGCGTTCGAAGCTGTCGCTTTAGGGCTGCTGGGTGCGAGCACCCGCGACGACGCGCTGAACGACGCCCGCAATGCCAGCCACTGCAGCTGATGGCTGCGTGATCGGGAAAGCGGCTTGCGTGCCGGTAACGACGGTGGTCCTCCAGCAAAGGCTCGCCTGACCCTGCTTGCTTTTCACTCCACGCTGCGTTGCCTTCGCGGATTACGGCACACGGCTGGAGCCGCAACTCCGACCGACAGCATGCGCCCGCAACTGCCCACCCAAACTGCGCGCGACACACCAACAGCGACACCCACAAAGGCCGCGGTGCGCCGCCTGTAGTGATTGGTGCGAGGTGCGGTAAACACCACGACGCCCCGCCTCCCGGGTGCGGCAGATTGCCGCAGGCGCAAGCAAGGACCGCACACACCAGCAGCGACGGCGCGCCGGACCATCACCACCCGCTGACAGCTGAACCGGTTTGCTTGCCGGGCCTTCGCATGGGGAGGACAATATGGCTTCAGAACATTGACACGACGATGATCGATTCAACCCGCTATCCGCGCCTGTCGCGCATCCAGACCCCCGACGATCTGCGTAGCTTCGACGAGACCGAGCTCACGGCGATCGCGGAAGAACTGCGTTCCTACCTCATCGAGTCGGTGGGCAAGAGCGGCGGGCACTTCGCGGCCGGCCTGGGCGTGATCGAACTCACCGTCGCCCTGCACTACCTGTATCAGACCCCGGTCGATCAGCTGGTGTGGGACGTGGGGCATCAGACCTACCCGCACAAGATCCTCACCGGCCGTCGCGACCAGATCCATACGGTCAAGCAGAAGGACGGCGTGGCGCCGTTTCCCAAGCGCGAAGAAAGCATCTACGACACCTTCGGTGTGGGCCATTCGTCCACCTCGATCTCGGCCGCGCTCGGCATGGCGATCGCGGCGCAGCGCAATGGCGACGACCGCAAAGTCGTGGCGGTGATCGGCGATGGCGCGATGACGGCCGGCATGGTCTACGAGGCGCTCAACCACGCCGGTGGCATGAACCCGGAACCAAACCTGCTGGTGATCCTCAACGACAACCGCATGTCGATCTCCGAAGCGGTGGGCGGGTTGACCAAGATGCTGGGCCGCGCCAGCGGCAGCCGCACGCTCAACGCCATCCGCGAAGGCGGCAAGAAGATCCTCGGCGACAAGAAGAACAACCCGACTGCGCGCTTCGTGCGGCGCTGGGAAGAACACTGGAAAGGCATGTTCGTGCCGTCCACGCTGTTCGAGGAAATGGGCTTCCACTACACCGGCCCGATCGATGGCCACGACCTGCCCAGCCTGGTCGGCGCGCTGAAGACCCTGAAGACACTCAAGGGCCCGCAGCTGCTGCATGTCATCACCACCAAGGGCAAGGGCTACGAGCTGGCCGAAGGCGACCAGATCGGCTATCACGCGGTCGGCCCATTCGATCCGAGCAAGGGGCTGGTGGCCAAGACCGGCGCCAAGAAGCCCACCTACACCGATGTCTTCAGCGACTGGGTCTGCGACATGGCCGCCGCCGAGCCCAAGCTGCTGGTGATCACCCCGGCGATGCGCGAAGGCTCGGGCCTGGTGCGTTTCAGCAAGGAATATCCGCAGCGCTACTTCGATGTCGCGATTGCCGAGCAGCACGCGGTGACGCTGGCCGCCGGCATGGCGACTCAGGGCGCCAAGCCCGTGGTGGCGATCTACTCCACCTTCCTGCAGCGCGGTTACGACCAATTGGTGCACGACGTGGCGGTCCAGCAGCTGGATGTGCTGTTCGCAATCGACCGCGGCGGCGTGGTAGGCCCCGATGGCGCCACGCATGCCGGAAACCTGGATCTGAGTTTCCTGCGCTGCGTGCCGTACATGGTGGTGATGGCACCGGCCGACGAAGCCGAGTGCCGCCAGATGCTGAGTACCGGTGTGCGTTACGAAGGCCCGGCGGCGGTGCGCTACCCGCGCGGCACCGGCCCGGGCGTGGCATTGGACGCATCGCTGGCTACGTTGCCGATCGGCAAGGCGCAGTTGCGACACAGCGGCACGCGCATCGCGCTGCTGGGCTTCGGCGTGACCGTGGAAGCAGCAGAAGCAGTCGGCCGCGAACTGGGGCTGACCGTGGTCAACATGCGCTTCGTCAAACCGCTCGACAAGGCCATGCTGCTGGAGCTGGCCAAGACCCACGACGGCTTCGTCACCATCGAAGACAACGTCGTTGCCGGTGGCGCCGGCTCGGGCGTGGCCGAACTGCTCAATGCCGAAGCCATCACCATGCCCATGCTGCACCTGGGCCTGCCGGACAGCTTCCAGCACCACGCCAGCCGCGAAGACCTGCTGGCCGAAGCCTGCATCGACCAGACCGGCATCCGCGCCGCGGTGCTCAAGCGTTGGCCGCAGCTGATGGCCAGCAGCACACCACCGCGAAACGCCGCGGCGGGTTAAGCGCTGCGCTGCGCTATCCACACGACTGGGCTCGCCGGTCGTGTGGACACGTTGATAGGTGCGATTTCAGGTGACCCGTTTGTGCGCGACTTGCTCGCGTTGATTTTGGTCGAACGACGATTGCTCGCATCAGTGTGTTAGCCACGCCAAGGCGCGCGATGCGTTCTGCGTGTGACGTTTCCTGCGTGCCATGGATGATCTCGATGCGACGCCTGCGCGGCGACGGATACATCGCACCGGTTCGCTATGCAGGCGCAAGGCCGCTTGCAGACCCTGCGCGACTCGGTCACCGGCATCCGCAGCGACAGCGCTGAGGCTTACGCACTAAAGAAAGCATCACTTTCATCAGCAGCTGCACCACTGCGCATTGCACCTGCAAGATCAACGCACGCGATGCATCACGCCTGGGCTGCAATGCCGTCGATTCCGTCGTCGCTCGGCACAGTTCCCGTCTGCGCGAAGGCCTCCACCAGCCGCACGATGCGCGCTTGCGCCGCGATCTGCTGCAACTCCGTCTGCAAACGCAGCACGCCCGAGCGTGGACCAGCAGCCGCCAGCGCCGCGCCCAGCACCTGCGGCAATGCACTCAGCTCGCGCAGCCACGTTGCGGCACCTGCCACCTGCAGACGCGCAGCGTGATCGAACTGGTCGTAGTCCAGCGGATACACGATCGACGGCAATCCCGCGGCCAGGCAGGCATACAGAATGCCGGCACCGCCGTGGTGGATGACCAGATCGTAGCGATGCAGATGCTGCGCGTAATCCACATACGGCAGGCGCCGATAATTGCCCTGCCCATGCTGGTACGGCGCGGTCGTATCGCCATCGCTGAAGTGAAAGATCACCTCGGGAAACTGCGGCGCCAGCGCGCGCAGCACGCCATCCATGCGCTGCTTGACCCATTGCAGATGCGTGCCCAACGTAATCAGCACATGGCGATGACCAGGGACGAATTCGGGAGCCGCCACGGTCGATGGCGGCGTGCACAACTGCGGCCCGACAAAGCGCAGCGCCGCCGGCCAGCGCTGTGCGAATTCGAACGACGGCAGCCCCAACGCCAGAATGCACTGCGGCGAATACACCGCCTCGCTGCGATCGCTGCGGTAGAGCGCCGGCAAGCCGCAGGCACGCATCTGGTGCCGATAGCAGGCATGCAAGCTGCGTTTGAATCCGCGCGTAAGCCGCCTTGCCACCCCATGCCAGACACGCTGACGCATGCTGGTTGCAGGCAGCAACCCACCGAAATAGGCGGGCGGGCCGTCATGGGTTTCGATCACGCAGGGCGACGGCATGCTGGTCCACCACGCAATCCCCATGGCCTGCGCTGTCAGCCCGGCGCTGGGCAGGGTGAAATCGACGATGACCAGATCCGGCCGTCGCTCGCTCCAGCGCTGCTGCAATGCAGTGCCCACACGTGCCATCAGGCCGAGCGCATCGTGAAGCTGTCGGCGTAGACGCAACGGGTGATGGCCCACGGCGTGTGGCGGGTTGGCGATCTGCATCAAGATTCGATCGGCCTGCGCGTCCAGCACGCTTGCCGCGTACACCCCGCAGGCAGCGATACGCGCCTGCGCCGCCGGCGTGCTGATGACGTGGACGTCATGCCGGGCCGCGAGCTGGCGCGCAATGGCCAGAATCGGATGCAGATGGCCGCTGTACGGCGGCGCGATCAGATCAATCCGCATCTGCACCGCTCTGCACATGCTGCTCGACCTCCGCAACAAAGGCCTGGCAGCTGGCAAGCACCGCTGCATCGCGCAAATACTCCATATGACCGCAGGCCGGCGTCAGCTCAACCGCACCATCGAACAGCGCACGCGAGATCCGATCGCCCTGCCCTTGCACTACGCGCACGTGACCGAATGCAGCAGGCGTCCGACAGACCGGGCCGTACGCAAACACGGCCAGCCGCGCGCGTAGTGCCTGCGGCAACTGCAGTGCGGTCAGCAACTGCAGTCCGCAACTTCCGGCCAGCAGCACCGTCATCGGCGTCTGCTGCAGCAGTGCACTGACCCGCGCGCGATCAGCCTCTGCAACGCGACCGGCACGCGCCTGCAGATAGTGACGCGCATTGGACAGACTCGCGCGCCATAGCGGCATGCGCCGATGTGGAGCACTGTCCGGCCAGTACGGGTAATTGCACGCGATCAGTCGTCGGCGCGCGCCTTGCAGCGCGTGCAGAAATTCGTGTTGTTCTGCACTCAAGGCGCAACGTGCCGGGTCGCTTTGCCCGGTCAGGAAGGCGATCTGCAACAACGCGGCGTCACTGCGCACGGAAGCACCCGTTCGACAACACGCGGTAACGGCGGGTGCGCCAGCGAATGGTGCGCACCAACGCGGCATGCAGCAGATGCAGCGGTTGCAGACACTCGGCGCAGAGCGATAACAGCGGGCGATGGCGCACCGCACCGGTTGCACGCCATTGCACAGCGCAGAGCAGCACTGCGCGCAGCAATAACGTGACGACCACGCCTGCCCCCACCGGCCACGAAGGCCACACGCAGGCGCCGATCAACATGGCAACCAGCAACAACGGCGGCAAGCCCTGCAAGATGCCGATGGCGCTACGCGTGCGCAGACGTTGCTGCCGAAGCAGGATCAAGGCGAACAACATCCAGCGATGCATCTGCCGCGCGTAGCTGTGCAGATCCGGCATCGCGGTGCGCATCGCCACCGGCGCAGTGGATTGCCACAGCCGCCCACCGCGTGCGCGGACCAGCGTGGCAACCGCCAGATCGTCGGTCAGTTGCTCCAGCAACGTGGCAAAACCGCCCCAGGCACGCAGTTGCGCCGTGCGCGCGGCGTAGCACATGCCGTTGATGGTCAACGGCGCCGCGAACGGCAGCCAGCCCAGATAGGTGAGCGCGGCATTGTTGTTGACGAACTGCGACAGCAGGCGGCCTGCCAAGGTGTCGCTGTCGCAGTAATACGGCAACGCAGTCACCACGTCGGCGTCGCTTAGATCCTGCAATAGCTGCGACAGCGCGGCTTCGCTCAGCTGCGCATCGTCGTCCAGGATCAGGCAGATCGGCGTCTGCACCTGGGCAAGCACATATTCGAGCTTCCACGCCTTGGGATTGATGCTGGCCGGCGCCGCGGGCACCAGCATCCGGGTAATGCGCACCTGCGGGTACTGCATGATCAGCGCATCTGCGACCGTGTTTCCGGCCGCATCGTCCGCGTCCATCAGCCAAAAAAAATGCGCGGCTGGCAGCGCCTGCAGATTGGCCGCCAGCACACTCTGCAAATGCGCGTCACCGCCCAGAATCGGCTGCAGGATCGCCACCTCTGCCTGGGTACCGGCAAGACCGCGTGCTGGCCGTGCGCGCGCGTCACGCATGACCCACAGCGCCGCGCCCGTCTTCACCACCAGCAGGCTCAGATACAGCGCGGCCAATGCGAGCACGGCTACACCCACTGCGCCGCCTGCCAACGCACGAACGCCTCGATGCCCTCTTCCACGCCCACGCTGGGCGCCCCCAGATCGGCAAGCGTGCGTTGCGGATTGAAGGTCTTGGAGTAGGCAAACGCACCGACGCCAAACCGCGTGATCGGCGGCTCGCCGCGCAACCGCAGCACGCGATAAAGACCTTCCACCACGCTGGCCATGCGCAGCGCGGTGCCGATGCGCACTTCGCGGTGCGGCAACGGCAGTTGCAGGCGCGCCAGCACATCCAGCACCGTTTGCTGCAGATCCACCGGCTGTGCGTTGGTAAGGTTGTAGGCGCTCTGCAGCTGCGGTGCCGTGGCCGCGCGGTAGAGGTAGTCGCAGAGCGTATCGATATAGATCAGATCGCCGATCACCGGTTGGGTCTGGCCGACAAAGCGCGGCAACGCACCTTTGCGCGCAGCGGCGATCACACGCGGGAACAACACCGTGTCGCCCGGTCCGAATACCGCGCGCGGGCGCAACACCGATGCCTGCCCCGGATAGCGCTCCAGCAAGGTTTCGCCGAGGTATTTGGTGTGGGCGTACGTGTTGACGAAGTGCGGGCCGATGGGGCTGTTTTCATCCAGATCGTATTGATGCGCCTCGCGGTAAAACACCGAGCTGGAGGACACGTACAGCAAGCGTGGACAGCCGTTGCGCATGCAGAAATCGATGACATTGGCGGTGGCCTGCACGTTGTGCAGTTGGAACTGCGCGCGAGTCCCCCACGGGGATGCCAGTGCCGCGGCGTGGATCACCACGTCCGGCTGCCAGTCCAGCGAGAACGGTTGGCTCAGATCGATGCGGTGATAGTTGGGTAATTCGCTGGCACGACGCCCGATGCCGTGAATCTCCACACCGGGTTGTCCCTGGAAACGGCGCATGAAGGAGCCGCCGACAAAACCGGATGCGCCGGTCACGAGAATACGCAGGCTCATCGCCACTCCGGTTGGTAACGGTCAAGACTGGGTTGGCAATGCGAGGGCAGGATCGCCAACTCCGGATGCGCCTGCGACAACCCATGCAACTGCTGTACGGTGCGCTGGAAAGCGCTCCAGTCGTGCATCAGCAAACGGGTGGGCCACGCCGGCCACTGCAATGTTGCCCAGGTGGCCGACGACCACACCGCATCTGCGCAGAGCAGCACCTCGCGATCATGCTGGTCTCGTAGCCACAGGCCCATTTGTCCGGGTACGTGGCCGGGCAGCGGCACGGCAAGCACGCTACCGTCTTCGAACAGATCGTATGCGGTGCCCAGGCCCTTCCAGGCGCCGCTCAGCTCGCGCTGCGGCGCCTGCTCGGCAAACTGCAAGCGTTGATCGAAATCCGACGGCAGTAGCTGCGGCAGCAAGGCACGGCGCAATCCCCCCAGGCGCGAGCAACTGCGCAGCTGCTGGTAGTCCGCACGCAGACAGAGGAAGCGTGCGTTCGGCAGATCGCGCAAACCGCCTACGTGGTCGGCATGAAAATGCGAAATCAGGCACCAGGCAATGTCGTCCAGCTGCACGTCGCGCCGTGCCAGCTGCGCGCGCAGGGTTTCGTGCGTGGGCAGGGTCACCGGGGTGGTCCAGCGATACAGGCGCTCCGGCCAGGGATCGGTGGCCTGGAAAAAATGCGTGGCGTAGCCGGTGTCGTAGAGCAGCGCCCCACGCTGCGGGTGCCGGATCAACACACTCAACGCGGGAAATTCCACCGCATGCCAATGGCCGTCTGCACGCACCATGCGCTCGCAATGCCGGCAGTGGCCGACGCGCAAGAGTTCGAGAGAAACGCGCACGCGCATCAGTAGCGCAACACCATGCCGCCGATCGCCAGACCGGCGCCGGTGCCGAGCAGCGCAAACACGTCGCCGCGCTGCAGTTGCCCATCGACGCAGGCGTGATGCAAGGCATGCGGGAGCGAAGCGGCCACCTGGTTGCCGGTGGCGTGCAGGATGCGCACGACCTGATCGCTGCGTAGCCCCAGCGCGCGCACCACGTGATCCAGGCCGCCACCGGAGGCCTGATGCGGCACCAGGTAGCGCAGTTGCGCCGCGGTGATGCCGGCATCGTGCAGCAACTGTTCCCAGAATGCCGGCAGATGGCGCGCAGCAAAGCGGTAGGCACTACGACCATCCATCCAGAATGCGCGCGACGTATCCGGCGCGCTGTCCTGCTCATGCGCTGCGCGGGTACCGCCACCGCGAATGCGGCACACATCTGCGCCGCTGCCATAACTGGACAGGCGACTGGACAGCAAGGCCGAGCCGTCATCGGTGCTGCTACGCCCGACCACCACGGCCGCAGCGCCATCGCCGAACAGACCGGCGGTGGCGGGTATTGCCTCATCCAGACCGGCCGATGCCACTTCGCTGGAGACGATCAGCACGCGTTGGTAACGGCCTAGCGCCAGCGCATTGGCGGCCATGTCCAGCGCAACCACAAAGCTCAGGCAGGTTGCATTGACGTCGAAGGCAGGAATGCCGGAATCGCCCAGCCCCAATGCGCGCTGGATCAACACCGCCTGGCAGGGGATGGGCTGCTCCATCACGCTGCAGGCAGAGATCAGGCAATCGATCTGGCTGCTGTCGATGCCCGCGTTGGCCAATGCCTGCTGCGCGGCGGCGGCCCCCATCGACGATGCGGTCTCGCCCTCGCCGACGTAATGGCGCGTGGCAACTCCCAGGCGCGCAAAGGTGGTACCGGCCGGCAACTGCCAGCGCGCGTCCAGCGCGTGCGAAGTGACTTCCCTGGCCGGGAGGTGGCGCCCGGTACCGAGGATGCGCAGCGGCAGTGCGTTCAACGCGGAGCTCTCAGTGAACAAGGCGCGCAGCATACCGTGGCTGGCTAGGCTGGCCTAACCCGAGGTGACAGCGACAACGTGGCGGTGCGCACGAACGAACGATGACCGAAACAGCGGCCACTCAACTGCCGCCCGGCTGCAGCTGACGAGCCGGTGCACTGCGACCAGCGCCGCACGTCGCGATCCTGATTGCCCCCTCGCCCCGCCGGCAGCTCTACGACGAGCTCATGCGCGAGGGCGATCGCTCAAGGCGCTTCTACCTCGTACCCCAGCGCCTGCAAGCGCGCCAGATAGCCATCCGGCGTGGTCATGCGGCTGATCGGCAGTACCGCGAAGGTGCTGCGATTGCGTTGCAGCGCGGTGGTGGCGATGCCTAGCCAATGTTCGCGCATGCGCCGCTCCAGATCGTCGATGCCGCGTTTTCTGGCGGCGCCGGAGCTGGCCATCGCGCTCATACACGCCGCTTGCGGATCTTCGCGCGGCAATTGACGCAAGGCCTCGATATCGCCCACCGACCAGGCGTTGGCGCGCTCGACCATGGTCGGCAGATCGCGCTCCACCGTCACCAGGATGCTGCGAAAGCAGGCGGTGTCGTCCATGCCGCCGGCACGGAACTCCTTGAGCGCCTGACGCGGGTCCTTGATCTTGTAGTCCAGCGCGGTTGGCGTGGGCTTGATGCCTGCGCGCTTGGCCGCACGTTCCACCACCGACCAGATCACCGGCGAACGGGCCAGGCCGGAGCGCTTGATCGCCGCCTGATACAACTCGCCGGCCGCCAGCATCGGGCGTTTGCGCTCCACGCCACGATCGCTGCCGATGTAGCGCGCCTTGGCCACAGTCCACCGCGCATATAGATCGGCAGGCAACACATCGCGCAGTTCGCGGTCGTCTTCGTTCTTCATCGCCTTCATCGCCGATGGCAGCAAGGTCAGCTTGCCGAAGAAGCCCATGTCTGCATCGACCTGCACGGTTGGCGCCATCAGTACCTGCTGGGACTGGCCGATGATGGTTTCCACCTCGGCCGACTGCCATTGCAGCCGTTTCGGCAATGGCGACAAGGTGCCCAGGATCCACAACACGTGATCGCCCTTGCTGACCTTCCACAAGCCCGGGCCGGGCTGCACGCCGCGCACCACCATCGCCTCCAGGTCGACCACCGGCGGTGGCGCGGCCGCTGTTTGCGCCGCGGTCTCGCTGGCCGTCGCCAGCATCGATGCCAGCATCACGCCGGCGCCCCATAACGTTGCCCTGTATCGCATCACATGTCGCCCCTGTTTGAGGCGGACAGTACGCCAAGCCCGAGCGCGCCGCGTTAGGGAAGCGTTCGGCCGCACGCGGCACCGTGATCGATCAGCGTGGGGTGAGTGTGGCCAGGTGGGTGGCCAATGGCGAAGTGGCGTCGAGCAGCGCAAATCCCTCCCACACGAATCCCGGCGACACCGTGCAACCCACCAGGGTGAAGTCGCCCAGCGAACGTGCCGCCTGCCACTGCCCTGCGGGAACCACCTGCATCGGTTCGCCACGGTCGGCGGCGTCCAGAATCAAGCGCTGCAGCTGCCCGCTGGCTTCGTCGTAAATCAGCAATTCCAGCGCATCGCCTTGTTGCCAATGCCAGCTTTCCTCAGCATCTACACGGTGCCAGGCGCTGCATTCGCCGGCAGCGAGCAAAAAACGGATCGCGGTCAGCGCGGGGCGGAGCCGGCCGTTGTCGCTGACCTGACGCTCGGACGCATACACACGGCGAAAGTGCCCGCCTTCCGGATGCGGCGACAGGTCGAGCGAGCGGATCAGGGCGGCGGCAGTCGGATGCATGCGTGCATGCTAAGCCCAGACGCAGCCGCCATGCATCAGGGCAGGTGCTTGCCCGCGCGCAGACAGGTGCGGAAGAACACCAGCAGGTCCCAGCTATAGCGCTTGAGCAGACGGCGCGGCTCGTGGAGCAACCGGTACATCCATTCCAGATGCAGACGCTGCACCCAGTCCGGCGCGCGCTTGGCGGTGCCGGATAAAAAGTCGAGTAGCGCACCGACGCCGAACACCAGCGGCACATGCAGCGCCTGGCTGTGATCGAGAATCCAGCGCTCCTGCAGCGGATTTCCGAACGCCACCAGCAGCACATCGGCACCGGAACGGTTGATGCGCTCGGCCAGACCTTCGCCCGCCGCGGCAAATTCGCCGTAGCCATCGCACATGCCGACCACCTGCTGACCCAACCTATCGGTCAAGGTCGCCGCCGCAGTCTTGCCCACGCCAGGGCGTCCACCCAACAGGAAAAACTTGAGCGGTTGCGCAGCCTCGCGGCACAGATACGGAATCAGATCGGTGCCATTGAGGTTGCCGGCAAAGCGGCGGCCATGAATCAGCCGCGCCGCCAGATCCATCCCGATGCCGTCGTTGACGATCCGCACGCTGGGCTCACGCATGCGCATCCGTAGCGCCTGGCACTGCACCACAAAATTGGTGTTGGCGAAGAACACACGGCGTGGCTGTTGCGCGGCCACTGCATGGAACAGATCCAGCGCGAATGCCTCCTGCGTGGTGGACAACACCGGAAACCCGCCCAGCGGAATCACCACGCCTGGCGGCGTGGTGACGGCCGCAACAGTCGTTGTGTCACTGTCCACACGCTGGCCCTGCATCATCGAATCACCAAAGGTCGTAGGGGAATGCAGCCAGCAAACCGGCCTGCAGTTTTTCCAGATCGAACGCGCCGTTGCCGCCCAGTTTCAGACACTCTTCGACGTTGTTGCCCGAGTGCCACTGCGTGCGTCCGGTGCCGTAGTAGTAATCGTCGTACTTGAAGCGGTCTTCGCCATTGCCCCAGTCCAGATACACCGCCGGAATGCCATAGGCTTCAGCAAGAATCAGTCCGTGCAGCGAACTGCTGACCACCAGTTCGGCACCCAGCAGCTGGCTCATGAACGTTGCCGGCTTGACGTTGGGGAACACCAGGTGGTCTGCGTACGCGCTGTACTTTTCGACCGGCTCGTTGAAATGCGGAACGATCGCAAACGGACGCTTTTCCACCGCGCCCAATGCCTCGGCCGGGAAGAACATCGGGGTCAGCAAACCCGGGTCGCCATAAACTTCCGGCACCGCGATGCCACGGTCCAGCAGAAATTGACGGGTCTTGGGCCCGCGCACCGCACGCACGTCGAGCGTGCTGAAGGTATTGCGCTCGGCCGGAATCTTGCCGTTGATGCCGCTGCCCCAGACGGTGTCGCCGTCTTTGGCAAAATGCAGCACCGACCCGATCGCGATGAGCTTCTTGCTGAGATCGCGCTTCTCGATCAGGGTCTTGTCCTGCAAGGAGAGCGCGCAGGACACGATCACCTTGGACAGGTGATCCCCCATGTTGACGCCAGCGTTTTTCGGCTGCCACCAGAACAATGCGCGACGTTCTGCGTGTTCTATCCACTTCTGCAGCAAAGCGTTGGCCATAAAGAGAGGTCTCCTGTCTCAAACGGTTGAGGTGCGCTGCATCAATGCGAGAGCGCGGCCTCCGAGGAAGCACGCGCGGCGGCGCCGGTGTGCTGCGGATACAAACGGGTTTCCGGATACGCGGCTGGATCCAGCACGCGGTCGGTGGTGTCGGACCAGTTCAAACATTGGCGATAACGCACATGCGGCGCTTCCAGCGCCTGCCCGATTGCAGCGACGATCGATTCGGCGTTGCCGGGCGTGTAACCAAAGCGCGACTGCTGGTACGGCCCGACCACCGCATTCGGACACACCGCAGGCAAGCCGAAAAAGTCGTACTGCAACAGCTTCATCGAACTATCGGCCAGATACACCGGCACCTGCTCCGACGCATACGGCGCGATGCCGAACCGCGCGTGCTTGATGTAGCCGATCGTCTCGACGTGCTTCATTTCACCATAAACGACGACGTTATCGCCATAGCCTGGGTGGCGGCCCATGCCCGACCCGATCACATGAAACGTGACTTGCGGAAACGCCTTGCTGGCAACGACGAAGAATTCCGGGTCGAACAACATCGACCCTACCGCCACCGCATGGATACCTTCGCCGTACGGCGATGGGTCGCCCAGCTGATCCAGGTTGTGATCCACACCATGCCCGACGTGATAGACGTTATCGCGGCTTGCAACTTCTTCGGCCATGGCCGGCGACACCAGCGCGATGACGTCCAGGGTGGGCGCAACCCGGTCGAACTCGCGCTCGATATAGGAGGCGACGTTGATGGTGCTCAATCCATCGGAGGCGCGATACACCAGCTTGGCGGTCGGATTGATGCGCTTGGCGAGCTCGATAAAGGCCACGGCAATGCCGCTTTCGAACACGATGACATCTGCCTCGCGCATCCAGTCCAGCAACTGTTTCGGCGGATGTGCGGCATACCAGCGGAACATCGCATCTTCCACAGACTGCAGCCATGCCCGGCGCGTATTGAACGGATGCACCGTGGTGCGCCAGAGATAGCACTCCACACCCTTGTGCGACACCACGGTATTGGCAGTGTCGTCCAGCGGCAGCCGCATATCGCCCTTCATCCGCGACAGCCGGCTGTAACGCAGCGAGAAAAATCGCGTCGTCCCGCGTAGCGCAAGCTGATCGGTGATGAAGTGGATGTTGGCGCGGCGCGGTGTGCGGTAATCGTGTGCGGACAAGACCAGATAGCAAGGCCGGCGAATGCCGGAAGCGGCGGCGGCGGGTGTGTCGCTCATGGGCCGTGTCCTATGAATGAGTGGGAGAAAGCATGCCCGAATGCAGGCGAAGACGATGTCGATCTCATCGACGCGCCTTGGCCTGACTCAGCAACTTGCGGATGTTGACGATGGAGATCACATCGCGACGGAACGACGGCCAGATGCCCAGCATCAGCAGGCACACTGCAGCCATCGCCGCTGCGCCTGCGGCCAATTGCTGCCACAGCGGGCCGCCGACGGTGATCGAGGCGTAATACGCGCAGCCGCCGGCAACGCCATACGCCACCATCGCGCGTACCGCGTTGGTGAACAGCACGCCCACCGGCGTATCGGAAATCTTGCCGACCCAGATCAGCGACATCGGCCAGGTCACCAGCAGTCCGAACGAGTAGCCGACCGCGACCCCCATTGCGCCCCAACGCGAACCGACGAAGATGCAGGCAATCAGTACAACGCGACTGACCAGCGAGAACAGCAACTGCTCGCGCATCAAACCGCGCGCCAGGAACACCCAATATGTGGCGTAGGACGCGGTCTGGAAAATACCGCCTAGTGCGAGCACCTGGAACAACGGCACTGCCTCGCGCCATTGTTCGCCAAGCACCAGCACGATCAACGGCATCGCCACCGCACAGGCGAACGAGAACAGCGCCACGATCAGGTGCACCATCACCGTCTGCCCACGCAGCAGAAACGCGCTGAAACGCTCGCGGTCGTCCTGCAACTGCGACAGCACCGGCAACGCCACGCTGGTCGCCGGTGCATTGATCTGGTTCAACGGCATCATCAACAGCTGGAACGCGCGGTTGTACAGACCCAACGCATCGGGCCCGGTGCGCCAGCCGATGATCACCTGCCCCACATTGCGGCTGGCGTAGCCCAGCAACTGCGCGGCCATCAGGTTCCAGCCGAAATTCATGAAATCGCGCATCGGCGCGTCGCGCCGATAGCCACCGGGCAGCCAACGTGCGCAGCTGCCCGCGATCACCAGGTTGACCACCGCCTGCACCACCTGCTGTACCACCAATGCCCAATAGCCCCAGCCCAGCAGCGCAGCGGCAACGGCCGCGCCCAACCCCAGCACTTGCGAGCCCACATCGCTCAGCGCCACCTGCCCGAAGCGCAACCCACGGCTCAGATGCGCGCGGTATTGCGTGGTCATGCCGTTGATCAGGAACGTCACCGCAAGCGCTTGCGAGATCGTGACCAGCGCCGGCTCTTTGTAGAAGTTGGCGATCACATGCGCCGAGGCGAACACCACCACCGACAGCACCAGACCGATACCGCTATTGATCCAGAACAGGTTGTCGCGTTGTTCGCGGCTGACGTGTTTGGCCTGCACTGCGGCCGCCGACAAGCCGAAATCGCGCAGGATCTCGGCTGCACCGACAATCGCGGTGACCATCGCCATCAACCCATAGTCGTAGGGTGTCAGCAACCGCGCCAGCAGGATGATGCCGCCGAACTGCACGACCATCTTGGCCGACTGGCCCAGCATTGTCACCGCTGCTCCGCCGGCAGCGCGCGAACCCAGGCTGCGTTGCGGCGGTGGTGTGGGAGAAGACGTCGTGGGGGTTTCTGCGGTCACAGCGCGGCGTCTCCATCCTTGCCCAGCGCTTCAAGGTAGGTGCGGTAATGCAGCTGCCCGATGCGCGGCCAATCGCGTTGCGATAGATCCGGTGCCGGCCCGCGCGGTGCAGCGCGCACCGTGTCGAGCATGCCGGTCAACAGCGCCGCGTCGAACTCGCCTTCGTACAGAAACACCCAGCCCGGCCCCACTTCTTCGGCAATCGCCGCATTGGATTCGCTCCACGGCGCCAGCACCGGGCGCGCCAACGACAATGCGAGCAGCAACGTGCCGGAGTTATGCATCTGTCGGTACGGCAACACCACCAGCTCGGCCTCGCTGACCTCGCGTGCCAGCACCGGCTCTTCGACATAGGCGAGCAATGCGCTGATGCGCGGATCCTGCGCACTGGCCTCTTCCACCAGCGTGCGCATCTGCGGCGTGGCCGGGTTACCGACGATGCGTAGATTCACGCGTGGGTCGCTGACCTCGCGCATGACCTCCAGCAGCGTTTCCACGCCCTTGTACGGACGAATCAGACCGAAGTGCAGCAACCGCCCTGGCACCGTGGTGCCTTGCGGCATCGTCGCAAACCAGTCGCGGTAGTGGCCATGCAGGATGGTGTCGGTAAACGGCGGGCGCACCGGCGTGGTGGCATTGATGCGGATCCAGCGGCGCGTCAGACGATCGGTCCAGCGCAACAAGCTACGTTCGCGCCAACCGCGATCTTCGTGCGGGGCGAGGTTGTGCAAGGTGCGCACCACCGGCGTACCGGTGACCTGCAACTTCAGCAGCAACAGCGCCGCGCAAAGCTGCTTGGCCAACGTACCCACGGCGCTGGGATGGCGCAGCAGGTATTCGGGCCAATGCAGATGCAGCACGTCGTAGTGCGACAGCAGGGCATCGCGCATCGAAAAGAAGCGCGGCTGCACTGCATCGGGCAACGCGTCGTAGAGCTGGGTCAGATACGGGTTGGTGCTGGCATTGGGTTTTTCGGTGGAGAACAGCACCGTGACCTGCGGCTTGGCCGCCGCACGTGTCATTGATGCAGATGCAAGCGCGCTCATCGCGGTGTCTCCTGCGGGCGCGGCGTGCCCAGCGCACTGTGGTACTCGTCGATGTAGCGCCCCACCACATGCTTCCAGTCGTAGCGGCTGACATAGGCCATCGATGCCGCACGACGCGTTGCGAAGTCGCCATCGGCCGTCAGTGCGAGCGCCTGCACCTGGTCGGCCGCCGCTTCGATCCTGTCGCGGTTGACGATCACGCCCTGCCCCGACTCGCTGGCCAGCCGCACAAACGGCGGAATATCGCTGAGGATGGGAATCAGGCCCGCGCTCATCGCTTCCACCGCGGCAATGCCAAACCCTTCGTGGCGCGACAGGCAGACGAAGAACTGCGCCTGCTGCATCAATGCGCGCAGCTGTTCCTGCGACGGCGACATGCTCAGCTGCACCTTATCCTGCAACCCGCGCTCGGCAATCGCCTTGCGCAAGTCGGCTTCATTCAGATCGTATTCGCGGCCGGCGATGATCAGCTGCCAGTGCGGATCGCGCGCAAGCATCGCCTTCAGCAGCTCCAGCGTTTCGATCAGCCCCTTGTTGACCGACCAGCGCCCGAAATACAGCATCGTCCGACCCGGAGTGGCCGCACCCTGCCCCGCATATTTCTCCACGTCCACGCCGTTTTCGATCACCCGCAAGCGTGCCGGCGACACCACCTTGGCAAATAGATCGCCATCGTTTTCGCTGGTTGCGATCACCCGCGAATACGCCAACGCCGAGGTGCGCGTGAGTGTCTGGAACCACAGCTGCTTCATCCGCGACGCATACGCGGTATGGAAGAACCCACCGTGTGTGGACACCACCATCGGCTTGCCGTGCAGCAGTTTGGTCACTGCCAGATAGTCGTAGAAAAAATCGATTCCGTGCAGATGCACCACATCGGCGGACCCAATCGCACCAAGTACCGATGGCGCCAACGGATAGCGCGACGAACCACGATAGCCAATCCGGCGGATCGGCAAACCTTGATAGGTTTCCTGTGGCGCAAGCTGCGCACCTGGGTCGGTGAACACGCGATCCAGTGTCACTACTTCCACCGTGTCGGCGCTGTTGGCCTGATGCTGGCGGGCAACATTGAGAACGACTTCTTCCATGCCCCCGATCGAGGGGTGGAATTGGCGGACGACATGCACCACTTTCATTACGCCAATCTCCTGTGCCAGTGACGCGCACGCATGTGCCGCGACAACTGATGATTCTTGAAATTCGTCATTGACTCTTCAACCCCAACATCCATGGCGCAGCACGCACCAGCACCGCGCGCATCGGCACCGCGCACGCGATCGCAAATGCGCTGAGCCCCATCGCCCACGTCGGCGTACCAATGAGGCCGCGATCGATGATCCCGGTGCGCGCAACCACACTGGTGACCACCAGGAACACCAGCGTATGCGTGCACAGAATCAGCAAGGTGTTGGTGCCGATCCACTGCACCCACTGCCAGTGCCGGACGAAATACGCGACGCATAGCGTCATCGCGGTCCCCAACAGACTCACCAGCAGGAACAGCGCAGCCGATTGCCCGAACAGCAGGTTGTTCACGTCCACCTGCCCGTTCGCTCCGGCCAGCAGCCACCATGCCGTTGCGACGACCGGCAGCGCCAACGCCCACACCCATGCCGGAAGCGCGCGCAGCACATCGGCAAAACGCGATAGCCACCCACCCACAGCGATGAAGAACAAGGCGATCGGCAACACGTCCAACGCGAGTGGCAAGCGCAGCTGCAACGAGGGAAACCATCCCGCCCATGCCAGTGCAATCGGCAAGCTGAGCGCCGCTACCACCGTCGTGCTCAAACGTGCACGCAATGCAATGTAGGTCAGCGTTGTGACAAACAACGCCGGCAAAAACCACAACGCCGGCAGCACGTAGAGGCGCGTGCCGTTGGCCCAGAACACGCCAAGGAAAGGGTCCCACCACGCCCGTGCGCCCGGCTGCTGGAACGCATGATTGAGCACGCCCGTCAGCAACCACAAGCCGTATGCCACCAGGAAGAACGCCAGGTACGGGATCAACAACGTCCGCGCCAGCTTTTTCACCGTCGACACATTCAACCCGCGACGTCCGAAGCGCTCGCCGACCCAGCCGGAAAGCACAAAAAACAACGGCACATGGAAGCTGTAGGCGAACAGTTTGTAGGCATGCGGCATGCCGCTCGCGTGCCCCAGCACCACCAGCAAGATGGCTAGCGCCTTTGCCGCATCGATCTGCCAATCGCGGGCCAGCGCCGGCGCGCGACCGGGCATTGGCACGGTTTTGTCGTGTGCGGCTTGCGGGGAATACGGAGCAGTCGTCATGCCGCGGCGCCGGTCATGCCGCCACCGTGCGCGCACCCAAAGCCCAGGGAGCAAAACGCATCAACAGCCAGCGCATGGGTACGCACGCGACCAGCGCAAACACCGTCACGAAGACCGCCCAACCCAGGCCCGGCCGCCCTGCACCGAATCCACCCGCCACCGCAGCAGCGCCGGACAGCACGAAGAACACCAGCATATGCGTGCACAGGATCAGCAAGGTATTGCGGCCGATCCACTGTACCCAGCCCCAGCTCTGCACCAGCCGCGCCGCGCAGATCACCATCAACGACCCCAGCACCGCACTGAGCAGAAACACGGCGTGGTCGCGGCCGAAGCCGAGCATGTTGACGTCGATACGCCCATTACGTTGCGCCAACCACGCCACCACAACCGCCAATGCAACGGTCACCAGCGCACTGACCGGCAACGAGGTCGGCAGACGCGGCGACACGTAAATCAACAGCGCGCCCAGCGCGTAGAAGCACAACGACACCGGTAGCACATCGAGCCCGAAAAAAAGCCGCACTCCCTGCACAGGGAACCAGTTCATCCAGAACCACGCCAGCACCAATCCCGCCGCCGCAATCGCCAGCGGCGGCAGTACGCGCCGCAGCAAAACATAGCTCACCACGGTCACCAGCATCACCGGCAAAAACCACAGCGGCGGCTGCACATACAGGTCCGGACCGATCCCGGTAAACAGCGACACGATCGGCTCCCACCACGGGTGACTTCCCCAGCGCGCTGCCTTCTCGCCGATATTGCGGGTCAGCAGCCAGTACGCGTAGCCCAACAGATAGAAGGTGACATACGGCAGCAGCAGACTGCGCGCCTGCTTGGTGATCGTCTGCGCCATGCTGGTGGTACGCGACGCATAACCAGCGGCCAACCAGCCAGACACCAAAAAGAACAGAGGCACGTGGAAGCTGTAGGCAAACAAGGTCATGTCATTCGGCACGCCCTTGGCATGGCAGAACACCACCAGCAAGATCGCGATGGCCTTGGCCGCATCGATCCTCGGATCGCGCGCCTTCCCGCCGGCCGCAATCCGCACGCCGGAATCAGACGCGACCGACGACGACGCTGCCGCCGCCGAGCTCATCGCCCCGCTCCCGCAGGCAATGGCAACTGCGCGCCATCAACCGTTGGATCATCCTTGATCGAAGCAGCGGAGACCGCCGACGCAGACCAGGTCGGACGCATATGCCACAGGCAGCCGCACACGAACCACCACAGCGCCGAGGTCTTGATCGAAAAGTAGCCGTTGGACACCAGCAGACTCAGCGCAAACGCGAAGATGGCCAGGTTCTTGAACAGCTGGCCTTCCTTGCTCGGCATCAGCAGCAGGAACGAATACGACAACAGGAATGCCAGCACCCCGACGATCGACTGCGACGCGATGAAGTACGAAATGCCGCTGTCGAAGTAACGGTAGGCCTGTGCAAAATCCAGCCCCAGCCAGGACTCGAACGACAGGTTGTCCATCGAGTAAACGGTGAAAAATATCCGGCCCATGGTGGTGTCCTGGTAGGCCGTGATCCCGGTGATCCACACCAGCAGCCACGCACTCATGATCACCAACAAGAACACCAGAAACGCCAATCGCTGATCCAGGCGTTTCAATAGCGGCGTCAGCAACACCATCAGCACGCAGGTGCCCGCCGCCAATCGTCCATCCGAGGCAACGATCATGAAACCGATCAACCCCACCGACAAGACCAGCGCCGCCGGCCGCATCCAACGCCAGAACACCAGCACGATGGCGGTAAAGAAGCAGATGTAATTGCCCATCGTCACCGGCTCGATAAACATCGAGGAGGCGCGCGGAAGATTGGAACCTGGCAGGAAGTTGCGTTCGCCCGGCCGCGTGGCGCTGACGAACAGGTTGCTGTCTTCGTTCCAGAACCCTTCGGCGCTCATGCCACGCGCGTTGACGAAGAAGCTCTTCGGGTTAACCAGGTCGCCGTAGGCGCTCGGCATTGCCAGCTCGAACGCAGCAACCAGCGAGACGATGATGGTCATGCGGATGAACAACTTGGGCACCGAGCCGGTATAGGCAGACCCCAGCACCACAAACGCGAACACCACCAGGGCATCGCGAAAGAATTTCGGATCGATCTGCCAGTTCACCAGGAACCGCACGAACATCAGCAGGACGATCAATCCAAGCCCGCTAATGATCAGCGCAATGCGTTTACGGCTCAGCGAGCCCAGGCCCAGCAGGAAGCAGGCCGCGTAGACGATGAATTCGACGGCGTAGGTGATCACCGGACGCACGGTGAACACGTTTGCGTTGATCAGCGCCAGCACCAGGTTGTAGCCCACGCCGACCAGCAGCGTCAGTTCGATCAGCAGGTTATGCCAGCGAACGCGGGTTTCCTCGCTCATTCGGATCAGCATGCACACGCCTGCTTGAGAGGGGCGGCTGCACTGCAGCCGCCCGCGACGCCTGACGCGCCAGGTCGCACGCTCCCCGCCATCATCAGTACGCGGTCTTCTGTCCGAACACGCGCACTGCAGTCAGCACGATGATGCGGATATCCAGCCACAGCGACCAACGACGGATGTAGTCCAGGTCGTACTGGATACGCTTCTTCATCGTCCGCAGCTCCGGGGTTTCGCCACGGAAGCCATTGACCTGCGCCCAACCGGTGATGCCCGGCTTGACGTAGTGGCGCTGCATGTAATGGTTGATCAGCTTTTCGTAGTGCGTGTTGTGCTGCGCGGCGTGCGGGCGCGGGCCCACGATCGACATGCTGCCACCCAGCACATTGAAGATCTGCGGCAACTCATCCAGGCTGCTGCGCCGCAGGAACGCACCGAAACGGGTGATGCGGGTGTCGTTCTTGGTCGCCTGCTGAATGGTGGTGCCATGATCGTCATGCACGCGCATCGAGCGGAACTTGAACATGTAGAACTCGCGACCGCCCAGGCCGTGACGACGCTGGCGGAAGAACACCGGACCCGGCGAGCTCATCTTGACGCCGACCGCAATCGCAGCCATCAGCGGCCACAGGCCCATCAGCGCGATCACAGCCAGGATCTTGTCCTGCAGCGCCTTGGCAACCACGAAGTAATTGTCGCGATCCACACCACCCTGGCGCAGGTTGATCACCGGCGTGTTGCCGATCTGCTCACCGGACTGGTTCAACAGACCGAAGTCGAACAGATCGGGCACCAGCTTCACGTTGATCGGATAACGGTCCAGACGCTGCAGCAGCTGCTTGATATGGTCGCGCTCGCCCAGCGGCAGCGAAATCCACACCTGCTCGACCTGATTTTCCTTCAGGTAATCGATCAGCGCATCCGGTTCGCCCAGGCACGGCAGCGACTGGCGCTGTTCGGTCACGGCGATGTCGTACGGCGTACGGAAGTAACCGACCAGGTTCATCCCGACCCACGGATTGCGGCTCAGGTAATGATTGATCTTCATCACCGGATGGCGCAGACCGACGACCACCACGCGCTGGACGTCAACGCCCTGCGCACGCAGGTGGTTCAGGAAGCCGCGCAACAAGGTACGTGCCGCCACCAGCGACGCCAGGCCGCCAACGAACCACAGACCGATCCAGCCGCGCGAGACCTGCTCTCCAACCTGCACGATCAGCGCATGCACCGCAAACAGCGCAAACACGCCGCCGAAGGCACCGCCCAGCACCATCAGCTCGCTCAACAATCCGCGACCGCGCCAGCTGCGATACAGCGGAAACAGCGCAAAGCAGATCACCGAATACAACAGCGTGGTGGCGATTGCGACCCGATACGGCGCTGCCGGGACCCAGGAGCCGAACACGATGCGGTATGCGATCAGGCCCGACACGACCACCATGGTCAGGTCGAACACGCGCAGCACCAGATCGGCTGCCGCCGAGTACTTGGATAACAATCGCGGCGAGGATGTCGTGTACGTCGCGCTACTCAAGTCTGCCAAAAGCATGGGGATGTCCTCCAAACTCGATACGGCGCATGCGGGGGAACATACGAATCGCACGCGAGCTTTCAATCATCTCCGTCGAGCGATCACCGCGGTAATACCTACCGACCCCAGATCACTCGACAGCCCTTTGTTTCAACAGAGACAAACTTTCAAAACGAGGGAGCCCGAAACATACGGGATCCGACTTTTTCTACGCTGAATCGGTTGTCACTTTAATTAACCACTGTTTTGCAACATCACGATGTCAGTTCAATCGTGTTTCCGGCCCGGTGCCCCGCAGGAAGTAACGCACAAGCGCCACAGCCAACCCAAGGAATACGCCAAAGATGAAGCCTAACGCGAGGTTCAATTTGAGTTTCGGCGAAGTCTTCGACGTAGGCACATCTGCAGTGTCGACGATGGTCACGTTGTTGGCGCCGACATTGCTCGCCACACCGATTTCCTTGTAGCGCTGCAGGAGCGCATCGTAGAGCTGACGGTTGGTATCGACGTCGCGCTTGAGCATGTTGTAGCGGATGCTGCGGCTCTGCAGGTCGAGTTCGTTGGTGCGCAGACCGGCAATGCGTTCGTTGAACAATTGCTCCTGATGCACGGACGCGTCATAGTTCGCCTTGAGCGACTGGCGAACGTTGATGACCTCACCATTGATCTGACGGCGCGACTCTTCGATCTGCGCTTTGAGGCGCTGCATTTCCGGGTAATCCGGCTTGAAGGTCGACAGCTTCTGCTGATACTCGCTGGTCAAGCGCACCTGCTCGCCGCGCAAGGTCTGGATCAGCGGGCTGCTCAACACCTGCGGCAACGACATCGCATCGCCGGTGGCGGCCTGACGCCAGGCGGCCTCGGCCTTGATGCGCGCATCCTGCGCCGACGCCAGCAGCGCATTGAGGTCGGTCAGGTTCTGCGCCGGCAACGACGGCTTGTCGTCGCCTACGGAGACAATCTGCTCATCGGTCGAGTACGCAACCAGCGTTTTTTCCGAGTCTTCCACCTTGTCGCGCAACTGCTCCAGACGCTCGGCAAGAAACTTGGTCGCAAACGAAGACGCCTTCATGCGGCGCTCCTGCGTGCTCACGATGAACACTTTCGGATAGGTGTTGGCAATCTTCGCCGCAAGCACCGGGTCCGGCGAATCGTAATTGACGTAGACCAGGCGCGAATTGAGGATCGGCTCGACAACCAGACCTGCCAGCAAGGTGTCGGTGAGGCTGCGCTCGATGATCGCCTGACGCGAGTCCACCGACTTGCCCGCTTCCGGATTCTTGGCGGCTGCCTTTTCCAACGCATCTTCGACTTGCTGCTTGAACGCCGGCTCCTGATCGAGCTTGGCTTCGCGAATCACCGCACGTGCGAGCGAACGGCTCTGCAGCAGCTGGTACTGGGTCTGGTAGAAGTCGCGATCCTGCGGCGACTCGACCGGCATCAGGTTGTCGACGTTCACCACGTTGAGCGAATCGCGCTCGATCTGCAGCGTGCTGGTGGCGCGATACTTTTCCGGCATCAGGAAGGTGATCACCAGCGCCAGCAGCACGGCGGCGATCGTGATCAGGATGATCAGCCAGCGCTGCGACACCAGGGCACGCCAGTAGTCGAGCAAGCTGACGTCGGCGAGTTCGAGATGCCCATGACGCTGCGACGGCGAGGAACGATTGTCGGAATTCATACTCATCGGTAAGCGCGCCACACCATCACTAAGGGGGTCAGTTCCAGCATGGTGCGCAACCAGACGCGCGCATCCGAGCGATACACCACGACGATGTCGCCACCGTAGATTTCAGGGTCCGGATTGGCACCCTTCTCGATCTCGGTCAGGTCGAAGCGCGCGATCATTTTCTGCCCGTTGACCATGCGGAACACGATGACATTGCCGCGGCTTGCCACAGTGCTGACGCCCTTGGCCTGCGCCACGGCCTGTTGCAGCGTCAGATTGGCACCGATCACCGGGTAGATGCCGGGCTCGGTGACGGCGCCGGTCACGGTCACGCGACGGCCATTGGATTCCTGCACGAACACCGACACCTGCGGATTCTGCAGATAGCCGCCGCGGTAGCGATCGGCAACCAGCTTTTCCAGCTCGCCGACACCCATGCCCGCGGCGTTGACGTCGCCGATCAGCGGCAGCGAGATGTGGCCGTTCTGATCGATGCGGACCTGCCGTTCCAGATCGTCGACCTGAAACACCTTGACCAGCAACAGGTCGCCTGGGGAGAGTCGATACTCGGGCTGCACCGCGGACATTGCCAACGGATCGGGAAGCGGCAATGACGACGCCATGTTCTTCCCGGTGCTGCAAGCACCCAGGGCCATCGAGCAGATCAACGCCAGGCTGAGGCCTTGGCAGAATCGTCCGATCAGTTTCTTCATGCGTATGGCTGGCTGCCTCGGTTGGGTGGGACAGGAGCTCGCGCAGCATTCAACCGGCCAACGCGCCAGCACGAACGTACGACAGAGAAATTCATCCCAGAAACATCGGGATCACGAAAAGGTACAGCGTGTTGCACTGCACTATGGCACAGAACGATCGCATCGCAAGGCATGACACGCCATTTTTTTGACGGCGTTGGCCTATTGATTCAAGTTCGTCGTTGTCGCGTTAAAAAACCGTGATCCACGTTCTAATCTCAAGCTAATGATTTGGAACGTTTCCGGACACTTAGCATCGTTCCGTGACCCAAGTCCATAGCGAACTGGACCGAAATAAACGGGCACTCGTGCACGGTTCATGCTGCACTGCGATATGCCGATCTACATAGTGAGCGACCGCTGCAGGGACACAAAAATGCAATGTTGCGACGCAACAAAAAAGCCCATATCGGAAGGACATGGGCTCGATGTTTGGTCGGGGTAGCCGGATTTGAACCGACGACCACTAGTCCCCCAGACTAGTGCGCTACCAGGCTGCGCTATACCCCGAAGATGCTGCATCCCGTCGCGAGGACGGCCTGCGATTATAGCGGCTTTGCGACACGTTTTCCTAGCGGCGAAGCAGCTGCAGGACTTCTTCCAATTCCATGCGCACCTGCTTGATGATCTGGTTGCTCAGCGCCGACTCGCTTTTGGCGCCATCGCCTTCCAGCCGCAGACGCGCGCCGCCGATGGTGTAGCCCTGCTCGTAGAGCAGGCCGCGGATCTGCCGGACCATCAGCACATCGTGGCGCTGGTAGTAACGGCGGTTGCCGCGTCGCTTGACCGGCTCCAGGCTCGGAAACTCCGTTTCCCAATACCGCAACACATGCGGCTTGACGTCGCACAGCTCGCTGACCTCACCAATGGTGAAATAGCGCTTGGCCGGAATCGGCGGTAGCTCGCGATTACTGCCCGGATCCAGCATAAGCCTCCACCCGTTCCTTGAGCTTTTGGCCAGGGCGGAAGGTCACCACCGTCCGGGCCGAGATCGGAATTTCCTCACCGGTCTTTGGATTGCGACCGGGCCGTTGATTCTTGCGCCGCAAATCGAAGTTGCCGAACCCCGACAGCTTCACCTGACGACCCTGCTCCAGCGCATCGCGTAGCACGTCGAAAAACGCGTCGACAAATTCCTTCGCCTCGCGCTTGTTCAGACCAACCTCGTCGAACAGACGTTCGGCCATCTCCGCTTTCGTCAATGCCATGCCAATCCCCTGGTTACCGCCTCAACTCCGGATCCGGGCGCGGTGCTCGCGCTCGATCACGGCCACCACATCGGTAACGACCGCATCCACGTCCCGGTCGGTGAGAGTGCGCGAGTTATCCTGCAAAATCAAGCCCATAGCCAGACTCTTGAAACCTGGCTCGACCCCCTGCCCGACGTACCGGTCGAACAGCTGCACCTCGCGCAGCAACGGGCCGACCGTGGTCTGCACGCTGGCCGACAACGCCGCCCAACTCACCTCGTCCGGCACCAGGAAGGCCAGATCGCGGCGCACCGACGGGAACCTCGACAGCTCGCCGGCGCGCGGCAGGGCGCGCTGCACCAGCGGCGCCAGCTGCAGTTCGAACGCGATCACATCGACGTCGATTTCCAGCGCCTTGGTCAGGCGCGGATGCACCTGGCCGATCCAGCCGATGCACACGCCATCGCGATAGATATCGGCCGACCGACCCGGATGCCCGAACGGCTGGGCGGAGGGCTGAAACTCCAGCACCGCACCGCTGGCCGCCGCCAGAGCGATCAGGTCGCCCTTCACATCGTGAAAATCCACCTTGCGTGCGGGCTCGCCCCATTGCAACGCAAGCGCATCGCCACACACCGCGGCGGCGACATGCTGGGATTCCTGCGGGGCAGCGCCCGCCTGCGCGGAAGCCGCAAACACCTTACCCAGCTCGAACAGCCGCACCCGCCCGGCCTGACGGGCAGCATTGCGGCCCAGTGTCGCGACCAGGCCCGGCAGCAAGCGCGGACGCATGATGGCCAGCTCTGCACTGAGCGGATTGGCCAGCGGCACCAGGCCGTCGGTCAACTGCCAACGCTGCAGCAACGCCGCATCGACGAACGCGTAATTGATGGTCTCCTGCAGCTCGCGCGCCACCAGCTGGCGGCGCACCGTCAGCTCGTCCAGCTGGGTTTCGCTGGGCATCGCGATCCGGCTCGCACCGCCCGGCAGCGTGGTCGGCACGCGATCGTAGCCGTGGATGCGCGCCAGCTCTTCGATCAGGTCTTCTTCGATGGAGATATCGAACCGACGGCTCGGCGCAACGACCTGCCAGCCTTCGGAAACCGCATCGAGCTGCATGCCGAGCGCACTCAGAATGCGCACGACATCGGCGTCGTCGATGTGGATGCCGAGCACCCGCGCGATGCGTGCGCGACGCAGCAGAATGCGCGCGGGTTGCGGCAGATGCTCCGGCAGTTGCGCGTGCACCACCGGGCCCGGCGTACCGCCGGCCAGTTCCAGCACCAGACGCGTGGCCACCTCGATCGCCTGCGGCGGCAACGCCGGATCCACGCCGCGCTCGAAGCGATGGCCCGCATCGGTATGCAGGCCGAACTTGCGGCCACGGCCCATGATCGCGGCCGGATCGAAATACGCCGACTCCAGGAATACGTTGTGCGTTTTGTCGGTGACGCGCGTGTCCAGCCCGCCCATCAACCCGGCCAGCGCCACCGGGCGGCCGGCATCGGTGATGGTCAGGAAGCTGTCGTCCAACGTGACCTCACGCCCATCCAGCAGCGCCAGCTGTTCGCCACTGCGCGAGCGACGCACCCCGATCGGCCCCTGCAAGGTATCCAGATCGAAGGCATGCATCGGCTGACCGAGCTCCAGCATCACGTACTGGGTGATATCCACCAGCAGCGAGACCGGACGCACGCCGCTGCGACGCAGACGCTCGGCCAGCCACACCGGCGTCTTCGCCAGCGGGTCGATGCCTTCGATCACCCGCCCGCAATAGCGCGGCGCCTCCTTGCCGGCCTCCAGCTCGACCGCCAGAGTCCGCGTGGACACCGGCGCAACCGCACCGGCGTCGAAGGCCACCACTTCGCTGGCGCATGCTGCAGCCACGTCGAACGCAATGCCACGCACGCTGAAACAGTCGGCGCGATTGGGGGTGAGCTTGATTTCGATGCTGGCATCCGGCAAGCCCAGATACTCCGCAAGCGCTTGACCCACCGGCGCGTCGTCCGGCAACTCGAACAGGCCGGACGCATCGCTATCCAGGCCCAGCTCTTTGGCCGAGCACAACATGCCGTTGGACGGTACGCCGCGCAGCTTGGCGGCCTTGATGGTCAGCTCGCCGATCTGCGCGCCGACCAGCGCCAACGGCGCCACCAGACCCACACGCGCATTGGGCGCACCACACACGATTTGCAGCAACTCGCCCTGCCCCGCATCGACACTGCACACCTGCAGGCGATCGGCTTCCGGATGACGCACAGCCTCGACGATGCGCGCCACCACCACCTGGCCAAGCGCCTCACCCAACGGCGTGACGTCTTCGACTTCCAGACCGATCGCCGTCAGCGTGGCGGCCAATTCCTCGCGTGAGGCCTGGATCGGAACGTGGCTACGCAGCCAATTTTCAGAGAATTTCATGGAGAGCCGGGAATGGAGAATAGGGAATCGGGAATCGCAACAGCGGGAGGTCTTCGGAGATTTGGAAGGTGGGCTAGGAGCGCGCTTGGCTGCTCCGATTCTCCACTCCCGATTCCCGATTCCCCGCCGTCAAGCAAACTGCCTGAGAAAGCGCACATCGTTTTCGAAGAACGCGCGCAGGTCGTTGACGCCGTAGCGCAGCATCGCAAAACGCTCCACGCCCAGACCGAACGCAAAGCCGGTGTAGCGCTCCGGGTCGATGCCGACGCTGCGCAACACATTCGGGTGCACCATGCCGCAGCCCAGTACTTCCAGCCAACGCGTGCTGCCGTCGGGCTGCTGCCAGGCGATATCCACTTCGGCACCCGGCTCCACGAACGGGAAATAGCTGGGGCGAAAACGCATTTCGAAATCGCGCTCGAAGAACGCACGCACGAACTCGGACAACGTGCCCTTGAGATCGGCGAAATTCGAATGCTCGTCCACCAGCAGGCCTTCGACCTGATGGAACATCGGCGAGTGGGTCTGATCCGAATCGGAGCGATACACCTTGCCGGCCGCAATCATGCGCAGCGGCGGTTTGTGTGCATCCATGTAGCGCACCTGCACACCGGAGGTATGCGTGCGCAGCAGGCGACCGTCGCCGAAATAGAACGTGTCGTGCATCGCGCGCGCTGGATGGTGCGGCGGAAAATTCAGTGCTTCGAAGTTGTGCCAGTCGTCCTCGATTTCCGGACCATCTGACAACTCATAACCCAGCCGCGCAAAAATCTCGACAATGCGCTCGAGCGTGCGCGTCACCGGATGCAGGCCGCCGCGCTCGCCACGGCGGCCCGGCAAAGTGACATCGATGCGCTCGCCGGCAAGACGTGCGTCCAGTGCAGCGGTTTCCAGGGTCGTTTTGCGCTCCGACAACGCTGCGCTCAGCGTATCTCGGGTCTGGTTGATCGCCTCGCCCGCGGCCTTGCGTTGCTCGGCCGGCAGCGTGCCGAGCTGCTTGAGCTGGGCGGTGATGCTGCCACTCTTGCCCAACAAGGCAACCCGCAAGGCTTCCAGTTGGTCCGGTGTCTGCGCGGCGGCGACATCGGCCAGCGCGCGCTCGGTCAGGGATTGAATCTCACTCATTGCACTCGCGCCTCAACTGCTCAGCCGAACGGTGTTTCCGGATGCACCGGAATGCATGACCACTCACTTGCTGCCAGCCCTTGCATCACTCCAAGCCGGCAGCCCAAAACGCAAAAGGGGAAGGACTCGCGCCCTTCCCCCTGCATATCTGCGTTCCCTCGTCGACATCTGCACACGCATGTGCCGATGTCGCGATGACCTACCCCTTCAAAAGTCCGCACATGGATGTGCGGGCTCTTGCGAGGGACTCGCACCTACGCTGTGCGGGCTCTCGCGAGGGACTCGCACTTATGCCGCCAGCGCGCCCTTTGCCTTCTCGGCCAGCGCGGCAAAGCCGGCGGCGTCGTGCACGGCGATATCAGCCAGCACCTTGCGGTCCAGAGTGATGCCAGCCTTGAGCATGCCATTCATGAAACGGCTGTAGCTCAGACCATTGATGCGGGCAGCCGCATTGATGCGGGTGATCCAAAGCGCACGGAACACGCGCTTCTTCTGCTTACGGCCAATGTAGGCGTACTGCTGTGCCTTGATGACCGCCTGCTTTGCAACGCGGAAAACCTTACGACGGGCGTTGTAGTAGCCCTTCGCCAGATTCAGAATTTTCTTGTGGCGGCGGCGCGCCTGCACACCACGCTTTACTCGTGCCATGGTTCAGTCCTCAGAGATAGGGAAGCATACGATCGAGACGGCCTGCGTCCTCGGGACGGACGTGGTTCGTCTGCCGCAAGTTGCGCTTCCGCTTGGTCGCTTTCTTCGTGAGGATGTGGCTACGGTTTGCGTGGCCGCACTTGTACTTGCCGGAGGCGGTCTTGCGGAAACGCTTGGCCGCCGCCCGGTTGGTCTTGATCTTGGGCATTGCAATGTCCTTGATGGTGTTTTGTCACCGACACGGGCGGCAGTCTTGCGACCACGCTTTCCATCCTTGCCCTTGCCTGCTTGTAAGTCCTTGATCGAACACGATCGGGACAGGTCCTGTGCCGCTTGCGCGGCTCCCGGCAAAACCGGGCCGCGCAGTCTACCCGTTGCCGGGAATTCTTGCAAATCGACGGATTCGCCACCCTGACGGACCCGCTCGGGGGCCGCCATGGTGCGGAATCAGATTTTCTTCTTAGGCGCGATCATCATGACCATCTGACGCCCTTCCAGGCGCGGACGGGACTCGATGACGATGTCTTCGCCAAGGTCGGCCTCGATCCGTGCCGCCATCTCGCGACCCAGTTCCTGGTGGCTCATTTCGCGGCCACGGAAACGGATGTTGACCTTGACCTTGTCACCCTCTTCCAGGAAGCGACGCATGTTGCGCAGCTTGATCTGGTAGTCGCCCTCGTCCGTGACCGGACGGAACTTGAGTTCCTTGATCTCGACCTGCTTGGTCTTCTTCTTGGCCTCGTTGGCCTTTTTCTGCTGCTCGAACTTGAACTTGCCGAAATCCATGATCTTGCAGACCGGCGGATCGGCCTGCGGCTGGATTTCGACCAGATCCAGGCCTTCTTCCTCGGCCTTGGCGAGCGCTTCGTCGCGCGACAACACGCCGACCATCTCACCGTCACTGCCGATCACGCGGACGCGCGGCACACGGATTTCTTGGTTCTTGCGGTTCTGTTTGTTGTCAGGGGTACTGATATTGCAATCTCCCAGGGGAATCGAACCGGCGCATCCGGATCATCCAGACCGGCCGGGGTTGGCTCACGCTGCCTGCTCTGCCTGCAGGCGTTCGATGAAGGCAGAGACCGTCATGGTCCCGAGGTCCTCCCCCGAACGCGTCCGCACGGCGACTGCGCCATTTTCCTTCTCGCGGTCACCGACGACGAGCAGGTACGGCACGCGTTGCAGCGTATGCTCGCGAATCTTATAACCGATCTTCTCATTGCGCAAATCGGCGTTGACACGGAAGCCTTGATTTGCAAGGGTTTTCCGAACCGAGTCCACATATTCGGCCTGAGCATCGGTGATATTGGCGACAACGACCTGGACCGGGGCGAGCCAGGAGGGGAACGCGCCGGCGTGATGCTCGATCAAAATGCCGATAAAACGCTCCATCGAACCGACGATGGCCCGGTGCAGCATCACCGGATGCTTTTTCTGGCTGTGCTCGTCCACGTACTCGGCGCCGAGGCGGCCCGGCATCATGAAGTCGACCTGCATCGTGCCCAGCTGCCAGGTGCGGCCGATGGCGTCCTTGAGGTGGTATTCGATCTTGGGGCCGTAGAAGGCGCCCTCGCCCGGCAGTTCCTGCCACTCCACTCCGCACACGCCCAGCGCGCTGCGTAGCGCGGCTTCGGCCTTGTCCCAGGTGATGTCGTCGCCCAGGCGCTTTTCCGGGCGCAATGCGATTTTGATCTCGATGTCGTCGAAGCCGAACGCGGTGTAGACCGCCAGTGCCTGCTGGTGGAAGGCGGTGACTTCGGCTTCGATCTGCGATTCCAGGCAGAACACGTGGCCGTCGTCCTGGGTGAAACCGCGCACGCGCAGGATGCCGTGCAGCGCGCCGGAGGGCTCGTTGCGGTGGCAGGCGCCGAATTCGCCGTAACGGATCGGCAGGTCGCGGTAGCTGTGCAGGCCCTGGTTGAACACCTGCACGTGGCCGGGACAGTTCATCGGCTTGACCGCGTAGGTGCGCTTCTCCGACTCGGTGAAGAACATCGCGTCCTGGTAGTTGTCCCAGTGGCCGGACTTCTGCCATAGCGATACGTCCAGGATCTGCGGGCAGCGCACTTCGCCGTAGCCGCTGTCGCGGTAGACCTTGCGCATGTATTGCTCGACCACCTGCCACAGCGACCAGCCCTTGGGGTGCCAGAACACCAGGCCGGGGGCCTCTTCCTGCAGATGGAACAGATCCTGCGCCTTGCCGATGCGGCGATGGTCGCGCTTATCGGCTTCTTCCATGCGCAGGATGTAGGCATCGAGCTGCTTCTTGTCGGCCCAGGCGGTGCCGTAGATGCGCTGCAACTGCTCGTTCTTGGCATCGCCGCGCCAGTAGGCGCCGGAAATGCGGGTCAGCTTGAAGGCCTTGAGAAAGCGCGTATTGGGCACATGCGGGCCGCGGCACATGTCCACGTATTCCTGGTGGTAGTACAGACCCATCGCGGTGATGTCGTCGGACATGTCCTCGATCAAGCGCAGCTTGTACTCCTCGCCGCGCTGGACGAACACCTCGATCACTTCCGCGCGCGGGGTGACCTTCTTGATCACCTCGTAATCCTGCGCGATCAGTTCCTGCATACGCTGCTCGATCGCCGCCATGTCGTCCGGCGTGAACGGGCGCTCGCTGTAGATGTCGTAGTAGAAGCCTTCGGCGATGACCGGGCCGATCACCATCTTGACGTCCGGGTACAGCTGCTTGACCGCATGCCCCACCAGATGCGCGCACGAGTGGCGGATGATCTCCACGCCTTCGGCATCCTTGGCGGTGATGATGCGCAGGCTGGCGTCATGGTCGATGACGTCGCTGGCATCGACCAGCTGGCCGTCCACCTGACCGGCGATGGTGGCCTTGGCCAGCCCGGCGCCGATCGACTGGGCGACCTGCATCACCGAGACGGGGGATTCGAATTCGCGGCGGCTGCCGTCGGGGAGCGTGATGTTGATCATGGGCAAGAATGAGGTCTGGGCTGGCTGCAGCGGTGAGCTGCCATGAGAGATCTGCCCACTGCTGGACAGGCTCGGAAAGAACGTACGAAAAGTGCTGCGCGGGACAACGGCACGCGGGCGCTGGCTGCGCTGGGGCCGGTCCGGATCAACGGTGGGCGGTGATAGTGCTCATGTCGCACGCTGGGCCGGCGCGGAGCGCGGGCCACCTTCTCGCAAGGGGTCTTGGACGTGAATGGTAAACCAATCAGGCGGCCACTGGGCAGTGCGGCACGCCGCCGCCGGGCGCGTGGCATGATGCCGGCCACTTGTCCTGTCCGTTGCCGACCATGACCATCAAGGGTAAAGCCACCTCGCTGGATATCGCCTACCTGGCCGGTGTGTCGCAGCCGACCGTCTCGCGCGCGTTGCGCGGCAGCCCGATGGTCAACGAGGAAACGCGCAAGCGGATTCTGCGTATCGCGCATGAGCTGAACTACAAGGTCGACAAGAACGCTTCCTCGCTACGGCTGCGCAACGCCGGCACGCTGGCGCTGCTGTTTTTCGAAGACCCCACCGCCGACGATTCGCTGATCAACCCGTTCTTCCACTCGATGCTGGGCTCGATCACGCGCGCCTGCGCGCTGCAGGGCTACGACCTGCTGGTGTCGTTCCAGCAGCTGTCCAAGGACTGGCAGGCCGATTACGAAGACAGCAACAAGGCCGACGGCATTATTTTGCTGGGCTATGGCGATTATCAGGAATCGCGCCAGCGGCTGCAGTTGCTGGTGGAGCAAGGCACGCACTTCGTGCGCTGGGGCGCGGCATTGCCGGGCCAGCCGGGCATTTCCATCGGCAGCGACAATTATCAGGGCGGGCTGGACATCACCGAGCACCTGTTGGCGCAGGGGTGCCGACGCATTGCGTTTCTTGGCCACGCGTCCAATCACTACCCCGAATTCGAAGAGCGCTACCGGGGCCACGTGGCGGCGCTGGCGCAGCAGGATCTGGTCGCCGATGCCGCGCTGCAGTTCGATGCGATCACCACCGAATCGTCCGGGCATGCGGCATGCCTGGCGCTGCTGGAGAGCGGCAAGGCCTTCGATGCGGTGTGTGCGGCCAGCGACCTGATTGCGATCGGTGCGATGCGCGCGTTGCGCGAACGCGGCCTGCGCGTGCCGCAGGACGTGGCGATCAGCGGCTTTGACGATATTGCGTTGGCCGCATCGGTTGCGCCGGCTCTGTCTACCGTGCAACAGGACACCAAGCAGGCCGGCGCGTTGTTGGTGGAAAGCCTGGTCGCGCTGATCCGTGGCGAAGCGGCGCAGAGCCGCACGATCCCGGTGCGGCTGGCATTACGCGATTCCTCGCGCAGCAGCGGGTTGCAGCCACCGCTGGGCTGGTCGCCGGCCGCGGCAGCGGAAACCGGCGATGGCGGGCGTGGGCGAGCCGCTGATGTGCCTGGGACGCGTTGAGGATTCGGGAATCGGGAATCGGGAATCGGGAATCGGGAATCGGGAATCGGGAATCGTTAGAGCATGCACGACGGGCTGCAATAGTGGCTGCAGACCATTGATGCCTCGTAGGAGCGCACCCGGGCGCGACGAGGCGTTACCGATCAGGTCCCATCGCGCCCGCGTGCGCTCCTATCTGTTGCGGGCGTCGCGGACGGCTTGATCGGCCATCTGGGCGTCGAGTTGCTTGCGTAGTGCAGGGTCGGTGATCGGCGCATCCGACAGCAAGACGCGCACACCATGCGCTGGCACCTGCATCGCCAACTGACCTTGCACCTCTAGCGTTTCAGCACTCATCGCATCACGCCACGTGCCCGGTTGCAGAAAGCGCGTCACTTCGATGTTTGCAGCCGCATCGCCCTTGTTGAGCAACACCAGGGCAGTCTGGCTGGTTCCTGCATGCTGATAGACGCGAAAGAATGCCGCCTGGTTGCCGCGCAACATTACGTCGACCTGCACGCCGCGCTGCAGCGCGGGCGTCTCACGGCGCACGCGGGCGATCTGTTTCAGCGGGCCGAAGATCGGGCTTTGCGGTGCGGCCTTGATGCGCTCGACGCCGAAGTAATTGCGATTGCCCGCATGCTCCGCCCGCCCACGCATGAAGCCGATTTCCGAGCCGTAATAGATCACCGGGATGCCGCGCGCGGTGAACAGCCAGTTGTGCGCATCGATAAAGCCGGTGTCGCTGGCATCCAGACGCGCCATGTCGTGGTTGTCGTAAAAGCTCATCAGCTCGTACGGGTTCGCATACGGCCCCTGACGCAGAAACAACGGTTTGGCGAGCTGTTCGAAACCCTCTTGCGCGTGGCCGAAGACTGCCGAAAGCTGCTGCTTCAATGGGAAATCCAGCACGCTCACACCGGCGTTGCGTGCCCAGGTGTGGCCGGCAATCTTGTCGGCGTTGTAATCGAACGCCTCGCCAAACATGAAAAATCCCGGCCGTTTTTCGCGGATGCGCGCAACGAAGGCATGCCAGAAGCGGTCCGGCATCCAGCCGATGGTGTCGATACGGAATGCATCGGCACCCTGCTCCATCCACTGCAGATACGCATCCGTCAGGTAATCGAGTACCGCCGGGTTGTTCTCGTTGAGGTCGGACAATTCCGCCAGACCGCCACCGGTGTTGTAGAAGGCGTGCAATGGGTTGTGCTGCGGATCCAGCTGCGCCGGCGGCAGATTCTGGTGATCGGCAACCAAGCGACCACTGGCATCGTAGAGCTTGCCGAACCCGGGCTGCGCCACCGGCATGGTGTAGGCCGGCGAGCCGTGATTGCCCACGATATCCAGCACCACCTTCAGCTTGTTGGCGTGCATGGCGCGGGTGAAGCCGGCAAAGTCCAGTCCCGGGCTGGGGAGATGCTCGTCCAGCCTGTAGAAGTTGACGCCCCAGTAACCGTGATAGCCGGTCTTGCCGTGGTCGCTGAGCGTGCTGCCGCAGGTGATCGGCTTGCCGCCGGTAAATGCCTGGTCCGGGTTGTCGACGATCGGCGTGATCCATACCGCGCCGAAACCCAGGTCGCGAATGTAGTCGGCCTGTTCGACGATGCCTTTGAAATCGCCGCCGAGGTAGCCGATGTTGTCGTCGCTGCCATCGGCGCACGGGGTGGGCACATCGAAGGTGCGCTGCGCACCGCCCTGCTCGCGCTGATCGTTGCCAGTATCGCCGTTGACGAAGCGGTCGGTGACCACGAAATACACCGCATCGGCGGCCAACGGCTCCAGGGTGCCGTAATACTCCTTGGAAGCAGGCGCGGCGAGCGCCACGCCCGCATACATCGTCAACGCCAGATAGATCGCACTACGCATCACTGCCCTCCCGAGGCGACGGGGACCCGCACCACGCATACGCCTGCAATCAACAGGCTGAGCCCGCCAATGGCCAATGCATAGATGGGCTGGCCACCCAGCCAGACGCGGAGCACAAAGCCCAGCGCGCTGGCAGCGACCAACTGCGGAATCACGATAAAGAAATTGAAGATGCCCATGTACACGCCCATCTTGGCGGCGGGCACGCTGTCGGACAGCAAGGCGTACGGCAGCGAGAGAATCGATGCCCAGGCAAAACCGACGCCCAGCATGGACAGCAGCAACCATTGCGGGTCACGAATCACCAACATCGACAGCAAGCCCGCAGCACCCAACCACAGGTTGCACAGGTGGCTCCAGCGCAGGCCAATCGCACGCACCAGCAAAGGAATGATCAACGCTGCCAGCGCTGCAAATCCATTGTAGGCGCCGAACAGCACACCCACCCAGTTCGCACCATCGTTATAGGCTGCCGAGACCGTATCGGTTGCGCCGAAGTGCACCTGCGTCACCGCTGCGGTGGTGTAGATCCACATCGCAAACAGCGCAAACCAGGAGAAAAACTGCACCCAGGCCAGGCGTCGCATGGTCATCGGCATGCTGCGCAAGTCCTGCACAATGACGACCAGCATGCTGGTGCCCGGCAGTACACGCGTCAACGCGAGCAACGCGCCATAGGCGATGCACAGGCCGGCCAGCACATACAGCATGCGATCACCGTGCTGCCAGGCGATGGCCGCAGCAAGCACGACGCCAGCAACGCACCACGCTGCGCTTGATGCCTGCGACGGCAGCGCACCGCTGCCCATTTGCGTTGCAGCGGGCGGGTGCGCATCGTCGAAGCTCGCCAGCTGCGCGGGACTGTATTCGCGGGTGCGTAGCACGGTCCATGCGATCGACAGGAACAACACCGCCGCACCCAGGTAGAACGCGTAGCGCACGCTGTCGGGCAATTGCCCTGGCGGTGCGGTATTGGCAACGCCCCAGCGCGTGAGCAGCCACGGCAGAAAGCTCGCCACGATCGCACCAACACCGATGAAGAAGCTTTGCATCGCATAGCCGGTGGGCCGCTGGGAGGGTGGCAGCTGGTCGCCCACCAGTGCGCGGAATGGCTCCATCGAAATATTGATCGATGCATCCAGCACCCACAGCGTGCCGGCAGCAATCCACAGCACTGGCGCGTTCGGCATCACCAGCAGCGCCAGCGTGGTAAACACCGCGCCGACCATGAAATACGGGCGCCGACGGCCCCAGGGCGTCCAGGTGCGATCGGACAGATAGCCGATGATGGGCTGCACGATCAGCCCGGTGAGCGGTGCAGCGATCCACAACCCCGGTACATCGTCGACCTGCGCGCCCAGGGTCTGGAAGATGCGGCTGGCATTGGCGTTCTGCAGCGCGAACCCGAACTGGATGCCGAGAAAGCCGAAGCACATGTTCCAGATCTGCCAGAAGCTCAGGCGTGGTTTGGCGGTCATTGCGCTGTCTCCATGATGGCTGCCGGCCCGACGATCAACGCGCTGATCTGCGCCGTATTGACCACTCCATCGCGACCACCACGGCCGCCGTTGTACTGCGCAAAGTGCGTCAACGCGCTCATATTGAGACCATCGTCCAGCCGAAACGCACAGGCCTGACCCGCTACCACATCGAAGCTCGCCTGCGTGGAGACCTGCTCGCCCACGCTATGCGTCATCACGATGACATGCGATTGCGCGCCTTTTCCTGGGCATTCCAGCACCAGCTGCTTCACTGCGGCAGTGACGCCGGTGTTGATCGGGCCATTGTCGTTGCGATAGCGCAGCGACACGCGATGCGGGCCGCTGAGCGACGGCTGCCATGCCCAGGCTTGGCTGCCGCGTAGTTCCTGCGCCGGACCAAGCGTCAACGAAGGACTGTGCAGCGATTCGAGACCCTCCACACGCCGGGTCAGGCTGAGCACATGCAACACCCCGTCATCGGCAAGATCCCAATGTTCACTGGCGTCCAACGCACGGCCATCCATGTACAGCGTCGCGCCAGCGGGAATGGCGATGCGGTGAGCGCTGCCCCGCCGTTGCGCGACCGGCATCGCTGGCGTTTGCGGTGCAAACACCTGCACCGGCTGCGGCGGCGCGGCCAGATCGGCCTTGCGACCGACCAACTGCACCTGCGTGGTCTGGCCCTGCTGGGTGACACGGCCGGCCACCAGCAAGTCGCCTTCTTCGTTTGTCGGGCGAAGCAACTCGTACCGACGTGTGCCCTGCTCCAGCACGATCCGCTCGCGGTCGCCGAACAGCAGCGGCAGCAGGCTGCGCGGTAATTTCGGGGCAACGCTGCCATCGGCAGACACGCCGAAGACGCCGTCCAGCACCGCCGAAAGATAGCCGGCAACCGACCACAGCTGACGCGGCGAATTCACCACCGGGCCACTGCGCACGCCATCTTCCACATGCACGGCCAGGCTCTGCATCTCGTAGTTTTCCATGTTGGAGCCGGCCAGCGCGCTACCGCGCATCAGCGATTGCAGCTCCAATGCAATGCGCGGCGCATCGTCCAGCGCACGTGCAGCGCGCAAGGCATAGGCACTGACGAATGGCCAGATAGCGCGATTGTGATAAATCGGCTGCGCCGCTTCCTGCGGCCACACCACCGGGCTGCCTCCGGCAACCACCGGATAGTTTCGCAGCGCGATGCGTGCGCGCCCTGCGGGGAACACATCGGCCAGCACGCCCAACGACAAGCCCAGCAGATCGACCTTGGCATAGCGCACCGGATGCGCCGCCGTGCCGAGATAACTCACATACTGGCTACTGCCCGCATCCCAGAAGCGTGCATCGATGGTCTGGCGCAATACATCGGCCCACTGTGCGTAGTCGGCAGCGCGTGCGTCGCCATGCTGGCGTGCCAGCTGCTCGGCCAGGCGTAGCGCCTGGTAATGCAACACGTTGGTCGATAGCGCGAACGACTCGGCGATGAAGGCAACGTTCTCCCGCGTCCAGTCCGGATAGGTTTGCTCGCGCCAATCCAGAAACGAGGTTTCGCCACGGTAGAGGCCGATCTGCGCATCGAATACCGCATCGCGATCCTGCGCGATCGTCGCCTGCAGCGCCTGCCAGACGTCTTCAGCAAACTGTGTGTCGTCCAGCAATCCACGTGCGGCCAGAAACCACACCACCCGGTCGCTGCTGATCGGCCAGCTGCCACCGGAGCCGGTGTCCTGCGCCACAAACACACCAGGGGTCTTCTCGTCGCGTGCGGCCGACAGCTTGAAGCGCAAGGCATTGCGGGTGCGCTGCGGTTCCAGTCGCGCCAACGCCAGATCGGCGGCAAAACTGACATCGCGCGTCCACACGTACGGCCAGCGTTCGCCGGTCTCGAAGCAGTTGCACGGCACCGGCTTACCGGCGTTGAAGGCCGGATCGCGGATCGCATCGACACGGTCGTCGGCCATCTCCTGCTGCGCTAACGCAAACAAGGCGTCGAACATCGGGCTGGCGGTGTGCGTGCGCATCGGCTGTGCGGCAATGCGGCGCTCGCCCTGCGGCCAGCGCAACACAAAGCTTCCATCGTCCAGCGCCTGCGCGTGTGCACGGCGCCCCTGAAATTCCAACTCGTCGGCCAATACCGGCGAGCTTGCCGCAACGCCGAGCGTTGCAGCCATGCAGATCATCTTCAGCATCGAAGCGGCGAGACGGCTGGTGCCGTCGGCCTTCCTCCCTCGTTGCACGCGTTGTGGTGCGCGGCACAGGCGTGCCACGGTCGCGGACCCTCCCAGGTGCCGTACGCCATGGTAGACGCGCACCCTGCCCTGACGCATCACTGCATACGTATTCATGGCGGCAACGAGCGCACAGCACGGCGCTTGCACGGTGTGCCGCTGCATAGTCGCCGCTTCTGCAACGGTCGCCTTGGGAGGGGATATGCCGCTGTCTTTACGTCGAGCACGCTCGACATTCGGCGCCGCCTGGATCGCGCGGCTGCTGATTCTGACCTGCTTCGGCAGCCTTGCCTCGCTAGCGCACGCCGAGGTCACCACCATCGACGTGGCGTCGCCCGGCAAGGTCTTGCAAGTGAGTCTGGACCTGGACGGCGGCACGCCTTACTACCGTGTGCAGCGACTGGGCCAGCCGGTCGTACAGCGCTCACGGCTGGGCTTTACCTTGCGCGATGGCCGTCTGGACCGCGGATTGGTGGTGCGTTCGCAATCACGCCAGAGCCATGACGACACCTGGGAGCAACCCTGGGGCGAAACACGCCTGGTGCGCAATCACTACAACGAACTGCGCGTCAGCCTGGGCGAACGCGATGGTATGCAGCGCAGCTTCGAGGTGATCTTTCGCGTCTACGACGACGGCGTGGGATTTCGCTATCACTTCCCGCAGCAAGCCGGATTGCGTGAAGCGATCATCGACGAGGAAGTCACTGAGTTCGCCATCGCACAACCGGCTGAAGCATGGTGGATTCCCGCAGGCGAGCCGATCCACTACGAGTATCTGTATCGGCGCACGCCGTTGAATCAGGTCGCACTGGCACACACGCCACTGACGCTGCGTACCGACAGCGGGCTGCACATTGCGCTGCACGAAGCGGCGTTGGTGGACTATGCCGGCATGTGGCTACGTCGCACCGACGACCAGCGTCTGCGCGCGCAGTTGTCGCCGGCCGCCGAAGGCTGGAAAGTGCGCCGCAGCCTGCCGTTCGATACGCCGTGGCGCACGCTGCAGATCGCCGATCAGGCCACCGGCCTGGTGGAATCCAACCTGATCCTCAACCTCAACGAACCCAATGCGCTGGGCGCGGTGGACTGGGTCAAGCCGTCCAAATATGTCGGTGTGTGGTGGTCGATGCATCTCAACCAACAGACCTGGGCCACCGGACCCAAACATGCGGCCACCACCGCCACGACCAAGCGCTATATCGACTTCGCCGCCGCACATGGATTTCGCGGCGTGCTGGTCGAAGGCTGGAACCCGGGCTGGGACGGCGAATGGTTCGGCAACGGCGGTAGCTTCGATTTCACAAAATCCACGCCGGATTTCGACCTACCCGCACTGAGCACGTACGCCGCAGCCAAAGGCGTGCATTTGATCGGCCATCATGAAACGGGATGCGCAGTGGACCATTACGAAGACCAGATCGCCGAGGCGATGGACCTGTACGCACGCTTCGGCGTGGACTCGGTGAAGACCGGCTATGTCTGCGACGACGGCCAGGTGGAGCGACGCAACCCTGCGGGCGGCGCACCGTTGCGCGAGTGGCACGATGGCCAATGGATGGCGCGCCATCATCTGCGTGTGGTGCGCGAGGCGGCCGAGCGGCATATCGCAGTCAATGCGCACGAGCCGATCAAGGACACCGGGCTGCGCCGCACCTATCCCAACTGGATCTCGCGCGAAGGCGCGCGCGGCATGGAATACAACGCCTGGGGCCAGCCACCCAATCCGCCGGAACACGAGGTCAACCTGGTGTTTACGCGCCTGCTCGCCGGGCCGATGGACTACACGCCGGGCATCGTCAGCCTGAAGGGTCGCAACGGCCAGGCCATTCCCAGCACGTTGGCGCGGCAGCTCGCGCTGTATGTGACGCTGTATAGCCCGATCCAGATGGCCGCCGATCTGCCTGAGCATTATCTGCAACATCGCGACGCGTTCCGCTTCATCGAAGACGTGGCGGTGGACTGGGACCAGACCCGCGCATTGAATGGCGAAGTGGGCGATTACGTGACCATCGCGCGCAAGGATCGGCACAGCCGCGAATGGTTCCTGGGCAGCATCACCGACGAGCACGGCCGCCTGCTGCAGGTGCCGCTGAGTTTTCTCGAACCCAACGTGCGCTACACCGCGCAGATCTATCGCGATGGCGACGGCGCCGATTACCTGAGCAACCCGTTCGCCTTTGTGCGCGAAGAGCGCCAGGTCGGCAGCAGCGACACCCTCGAACTGCGCCTGGCACCCGGTGGCGGGCAGGCGATTCGCTTCGTCCCGCTGGATGGCAAGCGTTGAGTGATGCATCGCAGCACGCTGCGGTGCCGCCGACGCCAGTGAGTGCATCTCACCACCGCGCCCCATCGCCACAGATCGTGCATCGCGCCCATGCGCGATCTGCAGCAGCAGCTTCGTGCGCTGGATGCCTTGCGTGGAATCGATTTCATTGCGGTTGTGCGGGTTGAATACGTATGCAGCACCCGTTTGCATGCGGGTGCGGTGTCTACCATACGTTGCAGTCGTGACGTCCGTCCGGGCGTGCGACGCATGACATCCAGGCGTCTGCCGGATCAAAAAATCAAAGAACAACATGTACCTGGGAGGGGAAAATGTTGAAGCACAAGCGCTCTGCGCTGAGTATCGCCCTGGCCGTTGCCATGGCACCGACGCTGGCTGCCGCGCAGTCGGCAACGCCTGCACAAGCCACCGCCACCGAACAAACCGCATCCAATCAACAGAACGGCGCAGTCACCGAGTTGGACAAGGTCCAGGTCACCGGCCTGCGGCGCGCGATCGAAGGTGCCATCTCGGTCAAACGCGACTCCACCTCGATCGTGGAAGCCATTTCGGCCGAAGACATCGGCCGTCTGCCCGACGTCAGCATCGCCGAATCGCTCGCGCGCCTGCCTGGCCTGGCCGCGCAGCGTGTGGCCGGTCGCGCGCAAGTCATCAGCGTACGCGGCCTGTCGCCGGACTTCTCCACCACCCTGCTCAATGGCCGCGAAGTGGTCAGCACCGGCGATAACCGCAGCGTGGAATTCGACCAGTATCCGTCCGAGCTGGTCAGCGGCGTCACCGTCTACAAGACCCCTGACGCAGGTTTGGTTGGCCAGGGCCTGTCGGGCACCGTCGACATGCAGACCGCGCGTCCGCTGAGCTACAACGAGCGGGTGATTGCCATCGGTGGCCGCTATCAGCGCAACTCGCTGGGCAAGGCTGCCAACGTCGACCCTTACGGCAACCGCTTCAACGTCAGCTACATCGATCAGTTCGCCGATCGCACCATCGGCCTGACCATCGGCTACGCCCACACCGACATGCCGATCCAGGAAAACCAGGTGGGCTTGTACGAGCCGTGGCAGCAGGTCGACGCACAGCGTCAACGCCCTGGCGTGGCCGACGGCGTGTATTTCTCCGACGGCATCAAGGCACTGCGCCGCACCGGCAACCAAAAGCGCGATGGCGTCATGGCCACGCTGCAATATCGCCCGTCCAACGCCTGGACCAGCACGCTCGACGCCTTCCACACCAAAGCCGAGCAGATCGACACGGCCAACCAGTTCGAGCTCAACCTGAGCAACTACAACGGCGGCTACACGCCGGGCCTGAACATCACCGACGTGCGCGTCAACGACAACAACAGCTTCATCGGCGGCACCGCCAGCGGCGTCTACCCGCTGGTGCGCGGCATGTACAACAAGCGCGAAGACAAGATCGAAGCGTTCGGCTGGAACAACGAAATCACCGCCGGCGCGGTCAAGATCATCGCCGACCTGAACTACTCCAAGGCCACTCGCGACGAATTGAACCTGGAGAACAATCTCCAGCGTGCCCCCATGCCACAGTTGGACACCGTTGGCGTGTCGGTCGTCGGCAACGGCTTCTCGCAGCTGGCGCCCGGTATGAATTATTCCGATCCAGGTGAGCTGTTCCTCACCAACACCATTTACGGCTCCGGTTACGGCAAGGTGCCGCGTGTGGAAGACGTGCTAAAGGGCGCACGCCTGCAGGCCAGCTTCCCGATGCCCGAAGCGCTGAGCTGGTTCTCGGATCTGGATGTCGGCGTCAACTACGCCAACCGCGAAAAGCAGAAGACCCAGCCAGAAGGCAACATCACGCTGGGCGCGCAGGGCGAGGCCACGGTGGCCGCGGATCTCCAATACGCACCGGTCAACCTCGGCTTTGCCGGTCTCGGCTCCCTGCCCGCGTGGAATGTGCCGGCCGCGGTCTCGCGCTACATGCTGTTCAACCCCAGCGACGATGCCTCGTTCCTGGTGTCCAAGGCCTGGACGGTCGAAGAGAAGATCACCACCGCCTGGCTGCGCGCCAACATCGATACCGAATGGGGCGAGGTCGGTGTGCGCGGCAATATCGGCGTGCAGTTGCAGAGCGCCGATCAATCCTCGCAGGCCAATTACTGGGATGCCTCGCAGCCGCCTGGCAGCGAAGTGCGGCCCATCGACGATGGCAAGAAGTATCGCGACTGGCTGCCCAGCTTGAACCTGGCTTTCCAGTTCCCGTACGAGCAGACACTGCGCTTTGCGATGGCCAAGCAGGTCGCGCGCCCACGCGTGGACCAACTGCGTGCTTCGCTGGAGTTTGGCGTGGACACATCGACCGGCCGGCCCGGCGCTAGCGGCGGCAACCCGATGCTCGACCCATGGCGCGCCAACGCCATCGACCTCTCGTACGAAAAATATTTCGCCGAGCGCGCGTATGTCGCGGCTGCCTTCTTCTACAAGGACCTGAAGAGCTACATCTACACCCAGAGCCGCGACAACTACGATTTCTCAGCACTGGTCGCCGGTTACGTGCCGCCACCGGGCTCGGCCCCGGTGCTCACCACAGGTACCTTCAGTGCACCGTTCAACGGCAAGGGCGGCACGCTGCGCGGCGTCGAGCTCACTGCATCGCTGCCGCTGGATCTGCTGTTCGCCCCGCTGGAGGGCTTCGGCATCCAGGCCAGCGCCACCTTCAACGACAGCGACGTCAAGATCCGCGACCCGGAAAGCGCCTCCAGCGTCGGTGATGGTGAAATCAGCCTGCCCGGCTTGTCCGAGCGCGTCTACAACCTCACCGCGTATTACGAGCACAAGGGCTTCGAAGCACGCGTCAGCCAGCGTCGCCGCTCCGACTTCATCGGTGAGATCGGCAACTTCAACGGCAACCGCACCCTGCGCTACGTCGTCGGCGAAAACATCACCGACGCGCAGATCAGCTACAACTTCGCCGAAGGCAGCACCCTCGATGGCCTCACCCTGCTACTGCAAGCCAGCAACCTCAGCAACTCCCCGTACCGCACCTATGCAGAAACCAAGGACCGCCCGCTCGAATACATCGAATGGGGCCGCACCTTTGTGCTGGGCGTGAACTACAAGTTCTGAGTGGCTGGTATCACCACGTTCTGGAGACAAGACGCCTGAGTCGCTTACGAAACGTTGGGGAGCGTCATATCCCAAGTTCGCCTTCCACATCGGAAGGCGAACGAGACGCTCGATACCACAGCGACCAAGCGTTGCAGGAAGATAAGCCCCTCTCCCACCGGGAGAGGGGTTGGGGTGAGGGTACGGCTCCCTCCCTTCCCTAAAGCCCAGGCATCAATGCTACAAAATTGATATTATTTCCGACAAAGTAAGCTCCGATCAAAGCAAGAAGCGCATAGCGTCAAACGACATTTCCGTTGCGCCTCAGCATAAAAAAAGACCCGCCGATATCAAGCCGGCGGGTCTTTATTTTTGAGATCTTCACCACGAAGTCCAACCTAACGAGATCGCGCAAGACAACTTGCAGCACATCCTTTCCTGCCACAGGCCACAGGCCACAGGCCACAGGCCACAGGCCACAGGTCCTAAGTTACGCGGTATAAGACCGACTTTCGAGCTGCACGCCTCGCATATGCACTCAGCGACGCACTCGCAAAGGCAGCAAGCGGTTTAAAGAAGCCTTGCAGCGAGTCACCGCTAGCTATAACACCGCATGCTAGCCAAGCCAGCTAACAGATCGGAAGACGCATCAAAATTTATGCGCTCCTGATGACACGCTGCCACTCACTAGTCAGAAAGCCTGCAATGCTAGGGCTTATCAACGCTCTAGTACGCGAGACGATCAGCCGGCTAAAAAGAACGGAGCGACATCGCAAAGAATGCCGCACCGTCTTTCAAAGCCATCTCAAGCTCACGCGTGGAAGTTGCAGCTAGTCGTACTCAGCCACGACCTACCGCAGCAACAACCGCATGCCCGGCCAACCTGATGTGTCCGCCCTCGATCGCCCCACGTTCAACACCAGGTACATCGATCTGCTCCCACTCGCCGGCAGGTAATGCGATGTCAGCAGGATCGGCGGACAGATTGAATGCCAACAGCATGACCTGACCCGCACGCTCGCGCCGAAACATCAGCACAGGCTCGGCCGTGTCGTAAAAAGCGATAGATCCCTCACGCAACGCCGGTATTTCCTTGCGCCAAGCAAGAAACGCACGTACTGCGCTCAATACAGAATGCGCATCGTCCTGCTGCACACTCACCGCAGCGGTACGATGCGGCTCCGCCAGCGGCAACCACGGCTTGCCACTGGTGAATCCAGCAGATGGCGCGTCGGTCCATGGCATCGGCGTACGGCAGCCATCGCGGCCCTTGAAGGTCGGCCAGAACGTAATGCCATACGGGTCCTGCAGGTCCTCGAATGCCACGTCCGCTTCGCCCAGGCCTAGCTCCTCGCCCTGATACAGGCAGATCGACCCACGCAGCGAACACAGCAGCGCCACCACCATCCGCGCAAACGCCGGTGACGCATGCTCGCCGCCCCAACGCGTTACCGCACGCACCACATCGTGGTTGGAAATCGCCCAGCACGGCCACCCCTCCAACATGGTGGCCTCGAGCCGGCTCACCGTCTCGCGGATATACGCGGCGCTATAGTCCTGCACCAAGAGCTCGAAGCTGTAGCCCATATGTAAGCGGCCCTGGGCGGTGTACTCGGCGGTGGTCGCCAGCGAATCCTCCGACGAAATCTCGCCCAGGCTCACCGCGTTCGGATAACGGTCCAACAGCCCACGCAAGCGCTCCAGGAAAGGCAGGTTCTCCGGCTGCGTATTGTTGAAGTAGTGGTACTGATACGCGTACGGATTGTCCGCACTGAATCCCCGCCCCACCCGCTTGTCCGCCGGCTTGGCAGGATTGTCGCGCAGCTGCGCATCATGGAAACAGAAGTTGATCGCATCCAGCCGGAAGCCATCCACGCCCCGATCCAGCCAGAAACGGACGTTGTCCAAGGTCGCCTGCTGCACCTCCGCACTGTGGAAATTCAGGTCGGGCTGGTCCACCAGGAAGTTGTGCAAGTAGTACTGCTCGCGCCGTGGCTCCCACTGCCACGCCACGCCACCGAACAACGACAACCAGTTATTCGGCGGCGTTCCATCCTCGCGCGGGTCGGCCCACACGTACCAATCGGCCTTCGGATTGGTCCTGTCCTGACGGCTCTCCTGGAACCACGCATGCGCGATCGACGTATGGCTCAGCACCTGGTCGATCATCACCTTCAAGCCAAGCCCATGTGCCTTGTCGAGCAAGCGATCAAAATCGTCCAGCGTCCCGAACAAGGGATCCACCGCGCGATAGTCCGCGATGTCGTAACCAAAATCGGCCATCGGCGACTTGAAGAACGGCGAGATCCAGATCGCATCCACCCCCAACCCGGCGATGTAGTCCAGCTTGGCGATGATGCCGGGCAAATCACCGACCCCATCGCCATTGGAATCGAGAAAACTGCGCGGATAGATCTGATAGATGACGGCCCCGCGCCACCATGGTGTCTGCGACATGTACGCCCCTCCCGGGCCAATGCGAGCGCCAGAATGAGCGCCCAGCTAAGGCTGGTAGCGTAGCCGCGTAACACCTTGTGGACGTGCAGGTGCATACGTATTCATCTCATGTCGAGCTGAAAGTTCCTAAACCAACTCTACGGATTCTTAGTTGGTCGATACATCAGGCACGAACAGCATCGGGAGGTAAATCAAATAATCACTACTGGAAATTCTCGGAAAAGACAATTAAATCTATCGAAGTTCGCATAGAACCTTGTGTAGGAAGCGATACTCTTACGCAATAACCCCGTGCCCATACCACTGCACCCACACACCGAGACCGCCAAACAACCGCTCGTTCAATCCTGCCTAGAGCTCAAAGGAATGACTCAGGCAACTAATAAGCCTTCAGCGAACCAAGGACTAATATCAGCGCGCACACTGGATGAGTAATAAAAATCCATTTCCATAGTGACTGATTGAGTCGAAATCATGCATCTTCAATCTCCGACTTCGCAGACTTACGCTTTCCAGAGCCTTTTCGATTGGCATAGAAATCCTCCAACCATTGCTCCGGGGTAAGCTGATCGACAGTAACTCCCAGTTGCCCAGCCTTGCGTGACAAAATCTGATGCATGATTTCAATATTGTCGGTCGACGATGAGATCACCGACAACGCGTCATCCATGCCACGCAGGTTGAGTTGGCACACTGCCGAGGCATGACCCTGCTTGACAAGGAAGCAGCGCGAACGCTCATCCAGTGAAACCACAACCTGGTACTCGGCGTCTGTGAGCTTGAGTCCTTCCATGTAGTCGTCGCGGCTGGCACTTGGATTAGGAAGCAGGATCATGGTAGCGGTCTGCTCGATCAGCGCTGCAGCAATGTCGCTGGCCAGAGCATCTTCAGGGCTTTGCGTGGCGAAGATACCCAGACCATTCTGCTTACGGATGGTCTTCTGTTTATTCTTGGCAAATTCCTTCAGCCCCCCTTTTCCGTCCAGTATCTTCCAGAACTCATCCATCACGTAGATCAACGGACGTCCGTCGATCAGCGCTTCCAACCGGTGCAATAAATAGTTGATCACCGGAACGCGCACTTCGGCATTGTCGATCACGTCTGTATAGTCGAAACCGATAATTGAGGCGCGCGTCAGATCGATGGTGTCCACCGGGTTGTCGAACACCCACCCCAGCGAGTTGCCGGCCGTCCAGCGACGCAGACGAGCATAGAGCCCGTCGTCGCCCATGTTAGGCAAGCTCTTACGGAAGTTGCTCATACTACGCAGATGTATCGGAGTATCCAGCATGCCTTCAACGGCGCGATAGATATCCTCTTCTTCGCGTGAGCTGTATTCGGCCTTTCCGCCCAGAACCTTGATCAATTCAGCCAGAAACTGCGTATTCGCCTCATTGCGCTCGCACTGGAAGGGGTTGAAACCGGTCGGCGCACCGTTTTCTAATGCCAGATAGTTGCCGCCGCAAGCGCGCACAAAGATTTCAGCCCCACGATCTTTGTCGAAAAAGAAGATTGTCGGAATCGGATCGAACTTTTGCACCTGGCTCAACAGAAAGTTAATCAGCGCTGTCTTACCGGTACCGGACTTACCGATTACCATCGTATTGGCGATCGCCTTCTCTCCCAACGAATTCTCGGCCGGGTGAGTGGCATGGAAATTGAAGTAATACGGCTGCCCGTTGGTGGTCTGCAGCGTGGTGACACAGTCGCCCCAGGGATTGTTGTGCTGTTTGCCTTGGGCGAAGTTGTGCAGCGGAGACAGGCCCAAAAAATTGAGCGAGCTCAGATTCGCGATACGGGTACGGAAGCGCCAGTTGCCGGGGAGCTGTGCATAAAAGGACGAAGCAATTGCCAGGTCCTCCTTGGCAGAAACGAATCCTGCGTTGGAAAGCTCCGCACGGGTCGTCGCGATCTGCCGAGCTAGTTTTTCCTGACTGTCAGCGTAGACAGCCATGGTGAAATGATACTCACCCAACACGAAGTTGCCCGACGCTACATCGTCCATGGCGACATCCAGATCGCGAATCTGGCTAGAAGACTTGTCGCCTGATGACACCATCATGCCCTTGGTCCGCTCCAGCACCTTCAACGCGTCATGACGACCGACCGGACTGAATGAGTGGGTAACAACATACTCGAAATCCAGATACTTCAATCCATTAAGGATGCCCGGATAGGTTCCGTCCGCGTACTCCTTAATATTAAGGATAGCACCGAAGTGATTAATACCGTCCGGTGTACGAATGATAAAGTCACCAGTTTTATTGGCAAACATGTGTTTGCTAACCGGAAGGTAAGCGTGTGCCGGCGCCTGCAGAACCGGCACCGGCTCATCGATCCGATTGAGTAGATAACCCAAGAATTCAAGCGTTTCCGAGAAGATAATGCCATTTTTGGCTTCGTACATCCCCAGCCTATAAGGCGAGTAATCTTTCAACACAGCTTCGACATTCGTAGCGAGCTCGATCACCTTTGCGACCGACTGTTCTTCTTCGGCACGAATCTTATCTGGGTCGGAAGACTTCTCTACCAAACGTCGCCCTGTGACAACCGGGCGATATAGCATGGAGAAGTACAACTCGTTTTGCATGATCTTCTGCGCCGACAGCGCGGCATAATAATCGTCAGACAGACCTTGATTAAATGCCTGTTTGAAACGAGTGTCCGTCCGGATCTTGCGACGACGCCGGACGTCGTGGACCCAAAAAGCGACATTGGCAAAGTCTGGCGCACGCAAGGTCTGCAGTAGACGATTGAAGGTGTTGTGGCGTTGGGAAAGTTCGAACTCGTCCCGGCCAACAAACGGCAACCCAGCCAGATGCCAGATCAACAGGTAATCGCCCCCCGTGGTCTTGAGAACCGACGGAGCCACATGGCTCGAAACGGAAACGAACTCGCTAATCGGCGTATCTGGGTTAAACATGGTCTTACCAAGGTAGAAGGGCTGTGCCCCGGTGATCGTAATAAGCACCTACCCCATGCACGGGTGCATGGGGTAGGCGTGGAGTATCGCTACACACTATTAACGCTTACCCGGAGGAGATTTCCGATACTCGTTTGGCGTAAACACCCACATCCCGGCATAGCGCTGAAGATTACGAGCACGCATCCTGAACATCCAGCGCAAGCCCAATAACCTGAAAATCATCTCGTCCCGCTTCGCCATCTGCTGCATGCCGAAAATGATGACGGGAATGCTGAGCAGGTACCAAAGGTCGAAGTACATTCCCATCAATAGCCCACTACCGGCACCGATGAAAAAGGGAATATAAGGCACACCCAGAAACATCGCTGGCCTGGTACACCCACGGAAGAGCACGTCTTTATGCATAGTGCTGAAGCATCTGAACCAACGCCATCGCTGTGTCGCCATCGCATTTCTGGTTACGGTCGCCAATGACCATGTTCGCGATCTGTCCGGCAGCGCCGATCAATACGCCACCAATAAGAATCGGCGAAACTTCAGAAATGCGCTTGTGCGCAAATGCGATCTGGTAGCCCGCGACGATGACCGCAATCGTGACGACAGCGACAGAGCCCATCGTAAGCAGTGAATTCACGTTTCCGAGAAAACCGCAGACTTTGGTATCTGTATCGGCCAAACCACCCGGAGTTGCGCCGGCGCCGCTCGCAACCAGCAACAGCGAGGTGAAGACCAATGCTTTCAATGCTTGAGTGCCGACCATCTTGGCATTAGCAGCCAACTGCTTATTGTTCATTTCAAATTTCATTTTGTATCTCCTTTTGGAACAGGGGGGGTCTTGTAGCAATCCGATTGCAGAACAACATCCTTGCTAGAACACGAAAGCGCTGTCCACTGGCCGACTTGGCGGCTGCGTGGCAACTGAGGGAGAACTTTGACCAGTAGGCGCTGCAGTAGCTGGTTGAGCCCCTACTGGCAATGCCACACCGCGTCCTTGGCCGGTCGCTTGAATGACATACAGATCGCTGGACGCCGGAGCCGATTTAGCCTGCACACTTGGTTGGGCAACTGGAGCCGGCGATATAGCAGACGTGTTCGCTTGGCCTGACATTTCGTCCGGAGATGCACGCATCAGACCTTGTACCCGACGCGCGACAATCGCGTCCGCCAACACTGCAGCGGCCTGACTGGCCGTACTTTCGGTGCGTATCCTGATCTGCCGGTTGTTGGAGACCACGGGGATTGGCTGAACGCCGGAAGCAGCAACCGACTGACGGATGGATGCGTAGATCTTCTGGACATATCCGTGCTTAAAGCCAGTTTCGAAGTTACCAGAGTAGTAGCAGCTGAAAGACTTGCCCCAGTTGGCCCCGGAACGTGAATGACATTCAGCTAGAATCTTTGAGGCTGCCACCAGATTGGGGCACTTGGCGAATGCCATCTCGTAACTGGTCAATCCATACTTTTCAAGGTTGTAGCGATTAACCTGGCCTAGGCCTAGAGAAAAGTTGTAGCCCTTCTGCTCCAGCATCTTTGCGGTCGCCACTGCTTCCTCTAGGCCACGTGGCTCACGGACCAAACGTCCGCCGACGACGCCTATGGCGTATGGATTACGCGACGACTCCACGCGCACGACATGCTGCATCACCTCGCCTGGGACGGCAAGTCCAGAACAGCCCATCAATTCCATACCAGGCAACATGTCGAAGTCTCCTAGAACTCGATCGCAAACCTTGTTGACAGCATTTCAGCCGCCACGCAAGGTTCGCGCAGGATCAAAATCGATCCCGGTGATAAAGCGTTGGCCAGCATGCGCCTTAATGTGCACGACGATGTCGATGGTCATGCGCAACAGACGCTTGATGACCTCGAATTCTAAACCAGACCCCTCGTTGGAGGCCTTCACCATCAGTGCCAGCTGGTCCCAGGTTTGCTCGACGCTGCCAGCGTGGCAGCTGGTGATCGAACCCGGATGGCCGGATGCACAGTTACGAATGAAATAAAACGATTCATCACCGCGAAGCTCGGCCAGAATGATGCGATCCGGCTTCATACGCAGGCATGCCTCCATGCAACTCTTGGCAGTCACGTTACTTGCGCTCTGCCCGCCTTTTGAGTAAAGCAGGTGCACTGAATTTGGCTGACTGATGAATAGCTCACGCGCATCTTCGATCGTGACAAGCCGCTCTTCATTGGGTATATGGTTCACAAGTGCTTTCATGAACGTTGTCTTTCCACTACCGGTAGCACCAGCGACAACGACATTTTTTTTATAAAGCACACACTTCTTGAAAAATTCCGAGTATTCCTTGTTACGACGCAGTTCCAGTAATTCACGGTCCTGATCGCTGACATCGGACGCCTGCTCGAGCACCTGATCGAAGAAGCCATCGTGCTTGTACTGCTCAAGGGTCTTGGTGTGCTTGGAAGGTAGACGTATCGTAATCGACACCTTGCCGGCATCACAGGCAGGAGGGATCACAAACTGAGCACGCTGACCCGTTGGAAACGTCAGCGATACGACCGGATCTGCATCGGTGATGCGCTGACCGGTATTACTTTCGTTGACAACTGCAGTGCAGAACTGGCGAGCACGATCAAAGGTAAGCGATGGAACCTCCATCCGCTGCCACCCGTGTATCGTTTCAAGATACAGCTCGCCCGGCCGATTGATACAGATCTCCGTGACATCCGGGGAGTTCAGATAATCGAGGATCCCCAACACCGAATACTGATAATCCAAAAAATCATTGGAAATCCGAGCAGTCGGAGAGTCCTCGATCGTCACGGCACCCGTCGCGCTCATTTCGGCAACACCGCCGTGAAATCGACGTCCTTCGCCACATAGACGAATACGACAGTCCCTTGATTGATGGTCACGGTTGCCGGACGACGCCCAGACTTCTGAATAGCTTGACGAGCGACCTGTTGAATACTGTCGGCTGTATTGCTCTCAAACGGCTGGTCGGTGATCGTACCGCTACCCAAACCGACCGTGGTCGTCCGCGGACCATACTCCGCGGCTGCATACTTGAACGCATCGCTCAGCATGCTTATAAAAAGAGCCGATGCGATTTTATTGCCCCAATGCGCATCGTACTGACCCGGATGCCCTGCGCTACCAAGGTTATCGATACCAGGACCGGCTAACGTCACATCGATGCCGGTCGGCGTGGTGACACGATCCCATACGACCTCCATCCGAGCAGAGCTTGGCTCGTCGGCTTTGTACTGCCCCAAGACCTTGGAACCCTTAGGCAACAGCAACTTGTGACCGTTGATCGAATATACCGGCTCAGTGATGATGCACGATGCGAAGCCGTCAAAATCCGAGATAATCCGCGTCTCAAGCACACAGCGAATGTAGGTACCACGCACCAGCAGCCCATCAGGATTACTGATTGGCTTGGCCATCATGATTTGGTCGTCCTTGGTCAGCGGGGACTGCTGCATTCCAAGCGGATCATTCGCATCTGATTGATTTTGGGCTCCCTGAGCGGCACCTTGCTCTGCAAGAATACGACGCTCTAGCAAGGTGGGACCACGCTCACGCTGGATCGGAATGTTAACTTCTTCTTCATCGTTGGACACAGGCGGCATCGGCGGCAGGCTCAATTGCTGCTGGGCCAGCGGAACGGGGGCCGTATCAACAGGGGCCGTCATGTTTTGAGGCAATGCTGGTGCTACCACTGTTTCGGTGCGAGGTTTCTTTACCTCGTCCTTATCAGAACCTCGCGATACCAGCCAAAAAATAGCCACAATTAGCAGCGCGGCGATACCTGCCAAGAACAGCAACGCTTTACGATTAAGGCGCTTAATGTCATTTGATCGGAGAACCGGTTCATTTGCGTCCAGATCCGGCGCGCCCTCAACGTTTTGACGCGCAAAATACGGATTGCTGCTGTGCTCATCTTGAGCAGCATGCGACTGTTCGTCGCGATTGCCGCTTGCCCGCTCGTCGGAGTTATTTGGCGTGTTCGGATTCACTTTTGCTTATTCCTTCGCAGACCTATGACATTATCGCCATGGCGCACCACCAGGAATGGATAGGTGCCATGGACAATCAACGTATTCCCCTCAACGGTCGTATTAACCAGAAAATCTTCGCTATGTTCTTTTTCGCGAGCAAAGACTGCTGGGAAATTTCCGGTGGGAAAGCGCGTTAAATCCATATTTATATAGGTGAATTTACCGTCATCATAAACACGACTGGGAATCAACCAGGATTTTTTCGTTCGTGTAGAATAATCGTAATCATAATAATAGCGGCGATCCTTGAGGATTTTCGCATTAAGCTGGGGCCCGTCTTTTGCGACAGCGGCATCTACTGGACCATTGAAGCTGGTATCTGTCGGATAGGTAAAAAGAATCTTGTATTGTACGCCCGCTTGCTTGGCCTGCTCTAAGCGCTGCCAATCGGTCGCCACAACCTTAAGTTCCAAAATGTAAGAATGCGTGGCTGTACGAATCATCATATTCGTATCGACATCGACGTTTTTTGGCTTCAAGTAGAAGACATTTTCGCGACGCGTCAGCTCCCATCCACCCGTGAAGCCAGTGCTGTAATCCAAAATCTTCTCATTTGGACTAAGCTCAATCTGGGTAGTAATTCCTAAGCCTGTGCGAACTTGATAAATACTGTCAGGCGCATATTCATACTCCTGAACTACCTGAGCAGCAGCTGGGAATGCACATAAAGCGAGTGGCAGCGCTAAAGCCAATGCCGCCCTGTAGGGGTTAAAGGGTTTCATCGACCACTTGCTCCATTGACATTGTTCGGCATCCCTTGAGGTTGCGTGGGCTGAACTTGAGGCTGGCTCGCAGGCTGTGCCTGCACAGGATATCCGGACTGCTGTACTGGCACGCCACCCGGAGCCGACGGCATGACCTGCTGCATCGGAACACCTGTTTGTGGAACGACGCCAGCGGCATTTTGATCAACCGCGCCTGGATTCACTTGCTGCTGATATGCAGCCTGGGGGACGGCTTGCGCCTGCGTACTGATAGCTGACGGCGCTGCGGGCAAGGCAGAATAATCATTATCCACGCGATAATCGGTGACACGAAAACCAAGAGGATTTTCCACTCGAAGAGCATCACTCATCTGAAGATTGTCCTGATAAACAAATCCCATGGTGGCAATTTTATTATCCAGTAACGTTGTCATCGTAGAAGCCTTGTCGTAGACATTTCGCTGAAACCGCACTGTCGCACCAGTGTATGGCCGCCCCTTGCCGCCGATCAGGGTAATACTGAGGATATTGATGCGAATTGCACGCAGCCTTCCATAAGTATTGAAAGGCCTCTGCGGATTATTTCCAGCGTGCAGCGAGCGATATTCGCCGAGCACATTCGTAGCAGCCATCGCAGCTACTGTATTCCAATCACGATCACCGATGGTTGATGCATCGAATGACTCGCGCGCGAGGATGAATCGCGCGATATTGCTGCGCGCAAGCGCTTCACTGGTGCTGATCGTGCGACCACCGTAGTTAGCCTCGAGCTTGGCGATAGTGCTGGTGCCCGAATAAGCATCCGCCATTACTAGATAAGGAACCTTTTCCTTCAGCGGCAGCATGTAGTAGTAACCGCCCGCTGTCATCACCGTCACCACCATCGACAAGGTCGCCACAATCCATGCACGCTTTTCACTGCGGCGGGCGAGATCAGCGATGCTCACCTCGTAATTGACCGCCTTCTGGACGGCCGCGCCTACCTGGGCAGATCCGTCCTTTTCATTAACCTTCTTACGCAACATGTCTAGATCCGTCACCGTGGGGCCTTGTCAGGCCTGAAACTGTTGCCGCGATGGGTTGCGGGCACTTTGGAAGCATGGACGTTCCTGCAAATGCAATGCCACATGTGCATCACATCGGTCGACGCACCCTCAGAGTTTGGAACCCGCTGACACCGGCACAGGCTGCACGAGCAGCTTGTTGGCTGAGACTGACACCGAGACACCTTGCGCGGCATACACCGCGCTGAGCTCAGTTGCGGCCTGCTGCACGCTGGTGGTGCTGATATTAGAAACCGGTGCGATAAGCGTGTAGTCCGACGGCAAGTTGTAAGACAACTGCATATTGGAGTCCGCCGCCCAACGTTCCAGCATCGTCTTCAGCGTGCCGTCCATCGGCGTCGCCTGATACGTGTAGGAGGTGTAAAGAGGAATTTCGGTCGGAGCCTCGTCAAAGTGATTGACGTGCTTCCAGCGCCCACCAAAGTCAGGAGCAGGCTTGGTCGCGCAAGCGCCAGCCAACATGGCGGCCGCCAACACCAATGACAGCTTGGACACATACATCGGATTCACTCTGACTTCTCCAACTCAGGAAATTTCGGGCTTAACGAAGGACAGCACTGCGGCCCCGCACACCTAGAGGTGGCGAAGCGATGACGAACCTGTAGAAATGTTTGGACACACGAGGCGCACCTGGCCGCCCAGACAGCAGGGGCAGCGCAGCGCATACGCGCGAACGAGGAAGATGAACACAACGAAGAACCATCCATAGCCTTACTCCTATACGACCCCGTCCGGCGCCGCCCCCTTAACAAAAAATCAACAATGCAAGAATTCTGGGTAACTTTGCCCTTAACGAGCACATGAGTCAAGAATTACCAGCACGTGCACACCGTTAATTTGCGACAACCATCACACTCTGATGGAAAGCGTTTTCACATCTGTTTTGGGCAACAGCCGCGCCGTGAAGTACCGATCTTCGTAGTAGCGGATCTTGTCGCACTTCACAGGATGCGGGATGCCCTCGTACAGGAACACTTCCTTCTCGTTGCCCATCGCCTTGAGTTCCTGGGGAAGCATCAATGCCCGCCGCTCTTCCGACACGCTGCGGGTCGTCTCCCTGCCCCGGGTGATGTTTTTCTTCTTGATCGTCGTGTAGCCCAACATCTCCGAGTAGTCATTCGCGTCCTGCTGTTCGCGCGGCGCGTACAGAATCTGCAAGGCGTGGTTGGTGATGATGGTGCGCGACAGGTCCTTGCCATAGGTCGCATCCAGCTGCGCCATGCTCTGGATGATGGGCAACAGACGGATGTTGTAGCCGGCCATATAGGCGACCGCCGTCGCGATGATGTCGACTTTGCCGATCGAGGTGAATTCGTCCATGAGCAGCAAGCACTGGTACTTGAGTTCTGGGTTGGACTTCGGCAACTCGCGGGTGTTGAGGTTGATAATCTGACTGAACAGCAGATTGATGATCAGACGGCTTTCGGCCAGCTTGTTGGGCTGGATGCCGATGTAGATCGTCATCTTCTTCTTGCGTAGATCCGTGAGCAGGAAGTCGTCGGCACTGGTGGCCGCATCCAGCACAGGGTTGATCCATGCGTTGAGCGGTTCTTTCAGGGTGCCCATGATGGACGCGAAGGTCTCATCCGCCTGGGACAGCATATTGGAAAAGGCCGACTTGGCATTGCTGCTGAGGAACCGTCGCTCTGACAATGACTTCAAGTACTTCTTGAGGTCGCTACCGTCGCCCGACGACAGGCGGTAGATTCCACCCAGCGTGGGAGCGCCTGCCCCGCCCGGAAAGCCGAGAGCAAGCTCTTCGTCCTGATTCTCGAACAAGTACAGGGCAAAGGCCAAGAACGCGTTGCGCGCCTGGCTGACCCAGAATTTTTGGTCGTCCGATCCATCCGGGTACAGCATGGCAGCAATGCTCATCAGGTCCGAGACGCGAAACGCGGGATCGTTCGACACGTACGTCAGCGGATTCCAGCGATGCGTGCGCCGGTCTTCGGCAAACGGGTTAAACAGAAAGACCTCTTGCCCCTGGCTGGCACGCCAGCCGCTGGTCAGATCGAAGTTTTCCTGCTTGATGTCCAGCACAACGATCGATTCCTGGTACTCAAGCAGGTTCGGGATGACCACACCCACACCCTTGCCCGAGCGCGTTGGCGCGGCGAGGATCACGAATTGCTGCCCGCTCAGACGCACCAGCTTGCCGTTGAATTTGCCGACGACGATGCCGTTCCCACTCGGCTTGAAGAGCCCGTGCTTGGCAAGATCGGCAGCCCCGGCGAAGCGCGCATCGCCGTGCAGCGCGGGCGTCTTGGGCTTGAGAATCAGGGCAATGCCGATGATCCAAACGAGCGCCGGAAAACCGAAGCCGATGACACCAGACATCTTGATCTTGGTGGCATAGGCAGCAACTTGCGGCAACCCCAACGCGCTGTAGTAGCGGTAATAGGTGTCCCAGCTGTACAGGCTTGTATCGAGCCGCAGCAGTAGCAGGGTCACATAGCCGGACAGCAGATATCCGGCGAGCACTGCCACCGCAGTGGCAATCGCGATTATGTTGACTTTGGACATGCGCCCTTCTCCCTAGGCTTGTATCTGGACGGCGTTCTAGCGACGGACGACAGGCTTGTGGTCGATCAGGTCCGTCTTGCGGCCCCCGCTCTCACTTTCGACGAGCGAGTCGATCCATACATTGGCTTGATCCAAAGAAAGATCCGGCGTTATTCGCGTTCCCGAATCGGTCACGACCGCATACGCCACCACCGCATCGGGTGCATACACCTCGTCGCGCGTAATCGCCACGATACGGTAACCACCCCTGGTCAGCACGGTGTGCTGATACTCGTCCATCGCCAGCCTTCCTTTCCGTCAGCGCGGAGGCGATGCTAAAGCAAGACGTGTGACGGAGAAAGCGGTTTCGGCGACACGCGTGACCGCACAAGCCAACCTGCCTCGCTTCAGGACCTGAGCTGTCGAACCTGGCTCGACCTCTCTGCCGGTTTGGCCGAAGCCAAACAAGCATCGGCCGGCCGTTTCAGCGCTATCAGCAGTGGACGCCCACCTCATGCGCGACACGCGATCGAGCTAGATCGCGAGCTGGCAGGTTGCACGGCGGCAATCGAATGGGGGCGCTCGGCGAAGATTACGCCGCACTGGCAACGGCATGGTTCATACCAGATGCTTTCCGCCCCACCATCGCGATACGGTTGCGCCATGCGGTGCACCTGCGCGGGAAATGTCGGACTTGCCAAGTCGTCGCGCAGCTGGCAACACCCACAGTTACACGCGTTCGATTCGACGTAATTGAACGAGGCGAAGAATGGAGTCGGATGAGTGTCGAGGACTTGGCAAAAGGCCTGCCTAAGCTGTACCAGCCTCTGAGTCGCTCACGCCCAGGTCAATGGCAGCTGCTGCTACCAGTCTCTTACCCACTCAAGCCCTTGCTTTCTGGACTTGAAGTGGTGGGCGGTACAGGGTTCGAACCTGTGACCCCTACCATGTCAAGGTAGTGCTCTACCGCTGAGCTAACCGCCCGAATCCTGCGTCAGCATTGCGCTGTGCAGGGCGCGCATTCTAGCGCAGGGTTTTGCCGACCACAAGCCCTCCCTGCGCTTCGTGTGCCACTCCGCCCTACCCCAGGCTTGCCGCCTTCAATTTCTGGATCTGGTCGCGAATCTGCGCCGCTGCCTCGAACTCCAGATCCTTGGCGTGCTGATACATCTTTTGCTCCAGGCTCTTGAGCTTGCCGGCAATTTCCGCAGGCTTCATCGCACGATAGTCGGGCGTCTCTTCGGCAACCTGGCGCGACTTCGACCGCCCCTTGCCGGCACGTTTTTCGGCCGCATCCTCGCGCGCGCCCTCCATGATGTCGGAGATCGGGCGCGCCACCGACTTCGGCGTGATGCCGTGTTCGAGGTTGTACTCCACTTGTTTCTCGCGGCGACGGTCGGTCTCGTCGATCGCGGCCTTCATCGAGCGCGTCATCTTGTCGGCATACAAAATCGCCTTGCCGCGCAGATTACGTGCGGCACGACCGATGGTCTGGATCAACGAGCCGGTCGACCGCAGGAAGCCTTCCTTGTCCGCATCCAGAATCGCCACCAATGACACTTCCGGCATATCCAGACCTTCGCGCAGAAGATTGATGCCGACCAGCACATCGAACTTGCCCAGACGCAGATCGCGAATGATCTCCACGCGCTCGACCGTATCGATGTCCGAGTGCAGATAGCGCACGCGAATGCCGTGCTCACTCAGGTACTCGGTCAGGTTCTCAGCCATGCGCTTGGTCAGCGTTGTGACCAACACGCGATCGCCAAGCTTGATGCGCTCGTGCACTTCGGACATCAAGTCGTCGACCTGCGTGCCGACCGGGCGTATCTCCACGATCGGATCGATCAACCCCGTGGGACGCACCACCAGCTCGGTGATTTCACCGGCAGACTCGCGCAACTCGTACGGACCAGGCGTCGCGGACACATAGATGCTGCGCGGCGAACGCGCCTCCCACTCTTCGAAGCGCAGCGGCCGGTTGTCGAGCGCCGACGGCAGGCGGAAGCCGAACTCCACCAACGTTCCCTTACGCGAACGGTCGCCCTTGTACATCGCACCGATCTGCGGAATGGTCACGTGCGACTCATCGATCACCAGTAGCGCATCCGGTGGCAGGTAGTCGAATAGCGTCGGCGGCGGCTCGCCTGGCGCCTTGCCGGTGAGATGCCGCGAGTAGTTCTCGATGCCGTTGCAGAAGCCCACTTCGGCCATCATTTCCAGATCGAACTGGGTGCGTTGCGCCAGACGCTGCGCTTCGACCAATTTGTTCTGCGAATACAACTGCTCCAGCCGCTCCTTCAGTTCGTCCTTGATCGTGTCGACCGCACTGAGCGTGCGCTCACGCGTGGTGGCGTAATGCGTTTTGGGATACACGGTGTAACGCTGCAGCTTGCGCAGGGTTTCGCCGGTCAAGGGGTCGAACAAGGCCAGCTGCTCGATGTCGCCGTCGAACAATTCGATGCGCAAGGCTTCGGTGTCCGACTCCGCAGGGAACACATCCAGCACCTCGCCACGCACACGGAACGCGCCGCGTGTGAGCTCGAATTCGTTGCGGGTGTACTGCAGATCGGTGAGATGGCGGATCAACTGACGCTGATCGATATGCTCGCCCACCGACAGGATCAGACGCAGCGACAAATAGTCCTCTGGCGCGCCCAGGCCGTAGATCGCCGATACCGTGGCAACCACCAGCGAATCGCGCCGCGACAGCAAGGTCTTCGTCGCCGATAGACGCATCTGCTCGATGTGCTCGTTGATCGAACTGTCCTTCTCGATGAAGGTATCCGAGGACGGCACGTAGGCTTCGGGCTGGTAGTAGTCGTAATAGCTGACGAAGTATTCGACGGCATTGTTCGGGAAGAACGACTTGAACTCGCCATACAGCTGCGCCGCCAACGTCTTGTTCGGCGCCATCACCAAGGTGGGCTTTTGCACCTGCTGCACGACATTGGCGATGGTGTAGGTCTTGCCCGAACCGGTCACCCCCAGCAGGGTCTGCTTGGCCAGGCCAGCCTCAAAGTTGGCCACCAGCTTGTCGATGGCCGCCGGCTGGTCGCCGGCTGGGGAGTACGGGGATACGAGCTCAAAACGGTCGGTCATGGAGCGAATCTCGGGGGAAGGCTGCACGAAATATCGGAGGTCAGTGTCAGGAAAAGTCTGACGCCTGCATGAGTGAAGCAGGCGTTACCTGGCCGCCGGTCAACGTTGAGACTGCTCGCTCGACCCTAAGGAGAGGCGCGATGCGGGCAGTGACTCATTCGAGCGCGAGAGGGTACACCGCAGTCCAGTTGCTGATCGTGATGGCGGTCATCGGCATTCTGGCGACCATCGGCTTGCCTAGCTTTCAGCATGTTTTAGAGTGGCAGCAGGCAACAACACGCGTTCACCTACTGACATCACACCTTGCCATGGCTAGAAGCATGGCAGTGACACAGCGGGCGCCTGTAAGTGTGTGCCCATCTGCGGAAGGAGCAACTTGCCGGAGTGATCGCATTTGGAGCCAAGGCTGGATCCTGTTCAAGGACCCGAATCGCCAAGGACAACCAGCAGATACAGCTTCAATTCTGAGGGCCACTCATTACCAGGAGAACAGTGGCATCGACGTCACTGCGTCACTCGGCCGCCCTATTGTGCGCTTCCTACCAAGCGGCAGGAGCAGCGGCAGCAACATCACTCTTAGCGTCTGCAGAAACGCCACCAAACTAGTCGACGTCATCGTGAACAACGCGGGAAGAACGCGCGCCGTACGCTACACGACACCTGCCCCCTGCCGGCCGCGCTGAGAATCAAAAACGAGAAGGCCGCGACAAGTCGCGGCCTTCTCAACATCTTGGCGCCCGAAGTTGGACTCGAACCAACGACCCCCTGATTAACAGTCAAGTGCTCTAACCGGCTGAGCTATTCGGGCGGGGTCGGCATTGTAGCAAGATCCGACCGCAATGCAACACCCCCCAAGCGAAAAAATCTTCATCCCTACCAGCAGTCGGACTTGTTGCCTTTTGAATTCGTCTTGCGACTTGCCTGGTCGATGCTCAAGGTACCGCACTTGTCGGCAGATTGGACAGCACTCGGCGTTGCAGTGATGATGTAGCCAGACTGCGTCTGTTGAGACAGGTTAAGCGCGTATGCCGCCGTTCCTCCTTCTCGTGGTGAAACCGCTGTTGGTAGGCTGAAACCAACGTACGTGTTTTGCACCGTGTGAAATCGCTCTGCCAACTGCCCGTATTCAACGAGATCGACCTTGGCTTGAGCGCGTCTTGACTTTCGAACATGCTCGGAGTAGCTGGGATATGCAATCGCTGACAGGATCGCAACCACAGCAACAACAATCATCAGCTCGATAAGCGTAAAACCATGCTCTTGCCTCGAAGAATACTTCAACATTTGGACACGAGAGCGCTTGTGTAGTCCGATCACTGAATTTGCCTCCACGATTGCCTTCCGCATGGATAAGGAACGTACATCGGCTGCGCGCCCGCCACGTTGATCACCATCCAACATGAGCTACCACCAGGAGCCGTATCAGCTGGCGTCAAGCGAGGGATCGCTGAGACACCCACGTCTTTTACAGGCGTTGTTCCCTGAGTAGTCAAGGAAGTTGCAGCCGTCCCAGAAGCAAATGCGGCACCAGTAGGAGAGCCGTTTCGAGCAACATCCAAGGCTGCACCGCCTGTCCGGGTATCCAATCCAAAGAGCCAATTACTACCCTGCGCAGCACAGCCAACGCTGTTGGGATTGGGAACGTACGTCGGTATAAAAACGATACCAGACGCAACATTAGGATTGCCGACCATGCGCTCCCCGGCAGGCAGATCCACATACCAACCTTGCCCGCCTGTCACATTAGAGCCCATCACAAGACTACGGGAAGTACCAGATGTCGCGACTGAGTTCGCCTGCAAGTTAGAGCGCGTGAGTGTAGTTGTAATAACCCCAGCACTAACATCGTTGATGCCGTAAAGCGACTGAACCGCCGTGTCAAACGGATCATTCTGGAACGAGAAACTACCCGTACCAAAGAACAATGTTACGCCTCCATTTTCACCCGCAGTCGCTACTAAGCCCCCAGTAATAGGCTGACGATATGTCGCTCCGTTCTCCACTGATGTACGACCAGTGAATAGAGGCACAGTAAGCGCAGTTGTTGTATTACGCAAATCAAATTTCCAAACAGCACCTTTTTGATCTGCAGCGTAGACCGTATCGGCGTAGCCGTCACGTAACCTATCCAGTTGGTTGGCACCACCCCACCGGTCGACAACAACAATGTTCCCCAAGCCATTACTGCCGGAAATGCTGTTGCCCGGCTCAGCAGCTTCGATCATGGTGATCGTCGGCGCCCCAGTCTTTATGTCGACAAGAAAAAGTACGGCTTTCCCACTGGCGCTATTGTAGCCATTTCCGAAAATGGCCTTCCAGGTTACGGCACCAGCCGAATTCAGGATCGGAACGATAACAGGCTTACCCAGAACGAAACCGATGTTATTGCGAACCGTCGCGGCCAAAGAGTTATCAAGATCGCTAATTTCCCAAAGGCGACTAGTTGCAGTAACACTCGTGGGCGTCGTCACGTCAAATGCGAACACACCGCGCCCGCCCGCACCAGAGGTGCCAACCAAGCTTGTCTTCCAAGCCCCCCCATAATAAGTGTCCGATACAGCCAGTGGCCCATCAACGTAATAACGGTGACTAAACTTCTGGTCATTTTGATTTGCTGGGTCGTAGGGCAACAGTAAGTTACCCATGTGTCCAAGTGCCGTCGATGGTATATAAGCGAAACGCTCAACCCCACCGTTCGAGGCCATGACCCCCTCGCCATTCATGCCGCCGTCAAAACCATGCAGCATTCCATCATTGGCCCCGACGTAGACCATGTAATTCCGACCCGCTTTCTTGGCATTTAGATAAGCCTGGTAAGTACTTCCCGGAGCGCCAGGTAAACTGCGATAGCCATAATCATCTAACGGAGAGCTTATGACCGGGGCGGAATTAACAATATCTCCCAGGACAGTAGTGCGATCGCGCAAGCGACCACCGCTACGCACTTCGCCAGACCCATCGCCACGCAAGTAAGCGCTCGCTGTCGCAGCAGTAGCCCCAAGGTTAGAAAGGTCTGAACCGGTGCAAAGAGACATGCCCGGATAGAGTGCTGTCGATTTAGTGCAGAGATCGGCAAGCGAAACGTTAGCGTCATTAAACGCTGAGACCACGCCGGCCTTGCTAACTAACACATTACGAGCCGTAGCTGATGGCATGCGTGCGCTAGCCTCCCAAGCGGCGGTACTGACTGCCTCACGTGTTTGCTGGTTGACCGTCACTGTGTACCCTGTTAGCCGACCAAACCAGTCTGTCCCTTCATTGGCAATCTCATAACTGGGGGCGACCGAGAAAGATCCAGTGCCAATACGCGCCCCACTCTGGGCCAGAGTCCCGGACGGGGATGAACCTGATGTCACAGAAGAAAGCACTCGCCGCATGGCTTGAGTGATCTCAGCTGGAGTCCGGGCGTTAATATATTGACCACGAGTATTGGTTGCTGCGTGCCAAATATCGTCAACAGTGCTTCGCTCGTCATTCTCGCGAAATGGCCAGTTTTGATAGACCGCTGGTGTGGTATACGCATCCTGCACTACATTTGGATTGAAAAGATTGCCGCGCGCCCCTAACGTAATGCCGTAGAAATTGACGTGCAGATTCTTTTGACAATCCAGACGCACGCTCGCATTTGCGGTATTGCATGAGCTCGGGACTGGAACTAGCCCAGCAGGTAGATCTGCTCGAATAGGAGATCCACCATTAATATTCTTGTAATACCTGGCAGCGATATCGCCCATAGTGTTGTCGTACCCATCACTAAACGGGATTCCCATATCACCATCACCGCTTGCATTACTAATAGATGGACCATCCTGGTTACTATATCCATCCGTAAACAGCATGACCGCATTCTTCTGGCACGCCAATTGAACTGGTGCTGCGCTATCAGTACGCCGAAACTGGATCCCCGCCGCATTAACTGCTTGCCGATTTGGCGTGCCGCCACTCGCAGGCAGCGCAAGAATTGAATTATAGAGTGCCACCTTCTCGCTGGGGGTACCCATGTTGCGCATAGGCAACAGCTCACTTACAGCATCGTAACTGGCATTTTGATTGATTCTAAAGAAACCTACCCGCATATTATTGACATCCGCCAATGATCGCGTCATGCCAGCGATAATTGCTCGATTTCGATTTCCATAAAATGAAAACCAATTAGCAAAGTTTTGGAGAGCGTCTGCGTCACTAGCACGGATAGTATACTTCCAGAGATCACAGCCGGCGCCACACGCATCGCGCACACGCTCACGCAACGCAGAGTCGTATGCACCGACACTGCCCTGTAGCACTGGTCGTGCATCGTTTGCTCCAGTATAAGGAACAAAAAAAGTAGCAGGCCAAAAACGGATTAGAAGCGTCTGCGCTCCTGCGTTCCAAGTCACATCAGAAGTGGTGATTTGCTCCGCACCGAAGAAGAGAGCGTTATTGTTGTCGCGGAAACGCTGCCTATAACCAGTCCCTCTAGGAAGCACCATTCCATTCTGTATACGAAAACTGCCACTAAAATCTTCGCCCATATAGTTCGACGAGAGTGCAACCGTAGCAGTCTGTAACGGATTGATACGCGTATTGACTACATTAGCCTGAGGAAAAATATTGCGGTCGCTATTCACCCATGGATCGTACTTCACAGCAGGATCATAATAAGTTGGGTTGTAAGTCGCCGAACGCGCAAAGCCCAAACCATCCAACGGAGGAACACCTAGGCGATTCTCATCAATGCGGACACCCGGCAGAACATGGTTGTAACCGCAGACTACGCTTGGAGAGTCTTCCGTATTTAGGACTCCAGCGCTGCTGAAGAAGCTTTGCCTAGTCGTACTCCAGCAGCCTTGTCCATCTTGCCCGGGGAATTGGGTTTGAAATGTCATGGAGCCGGAGTCATCAACCGCCATCACGAATGCTGGGGGGGTCTGCACCTCATCATTCATAGGTGCTTGGGCCAGTACTCCTTGCCCTTGTGCTGCCACCAAAGCGTAGATGAAGAAACCCAATCCAATGGCACCGGATACCGTAGAAGCAAGAATGACTTTCGTTCTGCGAGATGTCATATACGTTTCTTCAAAGTTTGAAGACGGTGTCGATCGCCGCCTCAGAGGTGGGATTATTAGCGTCATCGGCGGCAACACCGGTGATCTGGAATACCGGAGATGCTGGATCTACAGGCTGCCCCATGCCGATATTTGCCTCACCTTGAATGCACTGGTCTATTTGACGGACATTGACGGCACGATTGGAGGTTTGCGACTGTGCCCATTGCATTGGATCGAATCCATCATCACAAACACGCTTAATGTCACCAGAACCCACCAAACTAGTTACGTCGCTAGATGACGTGGTCCGGTTAGAAATCTTCTCCACCGAATTCTCTGCATTTCTCACCGTACCTTCGGCCTCTTCGAATGCGCGGTTTACGGCACGATAATTCGATGCCATTTTTTCCTGCATGCCAGATACTTGGATGCCAGCAATACCGATCAGCGCCAGAAGCACTAGGATGATAAGCGCCACGTATAAGACGGCGCCTCGCTGCCGATTGCCGCCAACCAAATCCAACTTGCGATCTTCATTGAAACCTGTCGTTGGCATAATCAGTTCCCGAACAAGCGGTTGCGCAGCGCTACTGAAAGTTCGTAGCTAGCGCGATAGCGTCCATCACTAACACTAGGCGGAACTACCGTGACTCCGATTACGCCTTGGCGGCTGTTTTGGACCGGCGCAGCTGCTGACGCAGCGGTCGGACTTCGCGCGAGAACACCTACCTGAACCTGACCAACCCTACGCCACTGATTGGACGCTACTGCGTCGGTCGCGACAGCGACACCGCTTGCCACGCGCTGGGCGGTGATATTTCCTGCGGGCGGAGTCTGTGTAGAAATAGTTTCAGTGCTATCCAATCCATAAAGGAATTGCAGACTTTCGATTCCCTCCACCAATTCTTCACTGGTGTACTGACCATTGCTTCCAGCCCGGGCGCGCCGCAAAGCTGGCTCACCCGTGTCGGGATTGTTGGCGACGTAGTAAACCAATGACTCAGCTCGGTAAACCATCGTCTGTCCCGTAGGTTGCACGACATAGCGACCGGACAGATTGACGCCTGATGCAACCACGGTTCCCGCCGTAGTTGTACCGGCAAAAACATCCGCATGTGCGCAATCGGCGATTCCAAACAACGTCGGTGCCGCGACGCCATCATCGGTAAGGCGTGCCCAACGGCTCGCATCCATCGTCAGCGTTGTGTTGGAACCCGCTGCCGCAATACCGGTCGCTGGGACCCCCTCTGCCGATAGAAACCGTAAGACAATGATGTCGCTACCAGCTCGTGGAGCCGGGCTGAGATTTTGAATGGCTGCTGGCAGTCCACTGATGGCGCCCGCACTGGCTCCGATCGTTAGAGCATCGCCAGGCGCTGTTCCTGGTGCCTCGTACCCCTGGATCGACACGGAAAAATCCAGCGGACTTCCGCTTCCAGTAGCGGCAGAAAGATTCACTCGCGGATCTCCCTGTGCCCTCACAAACTGAGCTTGGTCATTGACGCAACCGAAATGTCCGGCCATGCGGATATCCCGCGCCAAGTAGTCCAATGCGAATCGTCCATTTTCCTGCACACGCGACGCACCTTCAGAAAGCTGGGCAGCCGTGCGCGAAGCTGAAAAGATCTGGATGATGCCCAACAACAGCACCAGCCCGATTACCATCGCAATCATCAGCTCGATTAGAGAAAGACCGGCACTTCGTCTGTAAAGACTCATTTTGGTCAAATCTCCGTGCGCAACGCAAAGCTGGTTAACGTATCGGGGTTGTCCTTGTCCCAACGCTGGTCGCCCCAGCTAATCGATACAGTTGCAACTCCATTTGTGTATGTAACCGTAGCAGCTGCCTTATCTCCCAGCGCCTTCGCAACTTGGCACTGCCAACGGGCAATATTTTGTGCAACGGCTACCGTCGCACCAGTCGGATAACCACAGGCGCCACCAATTGTCACAGACCCTGCGGCAAAGGTAGCAGCAGTGTATTGGGTAACCAGGTACCTGTTCGATCGCATCTGATCGATGAGGTCGTACGCCAGGTTTGTTGCCTGAGTGCGGTAGTTCGCACTCTGGACGAAGCGGACATTCATAGTCTGCAGAAGTGCAAATCCAAGCAGCCCGAAAGCCAGCACCAAAATGGCAATCAATACTTCGATAAGAGTGAAACCACTCCGTGCGCGCGCGCCAGCACATCCATTACGTCTCATGAGCAAGCTTCCTTTTTGCTACGGATCTGGCCGGACGCATTGACGGTCAGTGATCTTTTGAGAGCCTGACCCCCGCATTGATCAGGTCGAAGTCCGAGTTGCTGGTCGGCGACCGCCCGGCGGCGGCCGCGCGCATCGAACCCTATCACCGTCCCAGTGGTAGGCCCTTGGACGATGAGACGGGGATTTCCAGTAGAAAAACGTAGGACAGCCTCGCCTGCGTCAAAGCCACCGTTCCCATTAGTATCGCCCCAGGCCATGACCCCAGCGCTCCAACTACCGTCGCATGCGGTGCCGTTGGAACTGCCGCATACTCCCCCACCCTGACCGTTACGGATGGCTTCGCTTCGGGCCAAATTCAAAAGAGCCATCAACTCATTATTTGCTGCAGCGACGCGGTTAGAACGCAATACACCTTGAAAACTCGGATAAGCGATGGCAGACATGATCGCAAGCACGGCCACGGTTACCATAAGCTCAATCAAGGTGAATCCGCGCGGACGGATAACAGACATTCAGACGCTCCCCTGCGTTGACCCCCACAGCATTGGCAACAACGCCGCCGAAAGCAATCAGGCGCAGATAAGCGGCGTATTGGCCCGATGAACGCCTGAATCGGCCCCTGAAATCCTCAACAGATTTAAGTCACCACCCGATAACAAGGCCGGTAGTCTCCCGAGATCTTCATCCGGCGCTGCTCGACGAAACCGCGCAGCAGTTCGTCCAGGGCCTGCATGATGTCCGGGTCGCCGTGGATCTCGAAGGGGCCGAACTCTTCGATGCGGCGCATGCCGTCTTCCTTGACGTTGCCGGCGACGATGCCGGAGAAGGCGCGGCGCAGGTCGGCAGCCAGTTCGGGTGCCGGGCGGCCGTGATGCAGGTCAAGGGCGGCCATGGCTTCGTGGCTGGGGACGAAGGGCTGCTGGTACTCGAGCGGAATGTGCACCGACCAGCTGAAGTAGTACGAGTCCTTCTGGTCCTTGCGATGCGCGCGCACCTCGTGGATGCCTTCGGCCATGCGGCGCGCAACGGCGACCGGGTCGCCGACGATGATCTCGTAGCGTGACGCTGCCGCGTCGCCGAGGGTGAGGCGGATGAAGCGGTCGATCTGTTCGAAATACGGCGCGGCGATGGTCGGCCCGGTCAGGATCAGCGGGAACGGTAGGTCCGCGTTTTCTTCGCGCAGCAGAATGCCGAGCAGATACAGGATCTCTTCGGCAGTGCCGACGCCGCCCGGAAACACCAGAATGCCGTGACCGATACGGACGAAGGCCTCGAGGCGCTTCTCGATGTCCGGCATGATCACCAGGTGGTTGACGATCGGGTTCGGCGATTCGGCCGCGATGATGCCTGGCTCGGTCACGCCGATGTAGCGCGTGTGGTGCTTGCGCTGTTTGGCATGTGCGATGGTGGCACCCTTCATCGGGCCCTTCATTGCGCCCGGGCCGCAGCCGGTGCAGATGTCCAGCCCGCGTAGGCCTAACTCGTAGCCCACCTGCTTGGTATACAGATATTCGTCGCGCGAGATGGAATGCCCGCCCCAGCAAACGACCAGATTCGGGTCGGACGGCTGCAGGATGCGCGCGTTGCGCAACTGGCCGAACACTGCGTTGGTGATGCCCTCGCTGGTGTCCAGATCGGCGCGCTGCGCTTCCAGCTCGATGGCCATGTAGGCCAGATCGCGTACGACGGCAAACAGCAGCTCGGCGACGCCGCGGATGATCTCGCCATCGACGAACGCCATTGCCGGCGCATTATTCAGGTCGATGCGGATACCGCGATCCTGCTGGTTCACCTGGATGTCGAAATCCGGGTACAGATCGCGCGCGGCGCGCGGGTCGTCGGAAGCGCTGCCGCTGGTCAGCACCGCCAGCGCGCAACGGCGCAGCAATTCGTGCATGCCGCCGCTGGATGCATCGCGCAACCGGGCCACTTCCGCCTTGGACAACACGTCCAGGCCACCACGCGGGTAGATCCGCGCATCCACCACCGGCAGCGCCCGTGCCGCCGTACTGCTGAGTTCCATAGCTTGCTCCTGTCGTCTCTCAAGGACTTTAACGTACTCACCCGCCCAAAAGAAAACGGCCGGGAAGACCCGGCCGTTTTCGCAACACATGACACGCTAAACGCGATCAGAACTGGTAGCGGAAGCCCAGCTGCAGTGCCCAGCGGGAGATGCCGCGGTCGTCGTACACGGTGGACTGGTCCGGCGTATTGAAGCGATATACGTACTTGCCGCTGGCCGCATCGATACCGCCGTATTCCACGACACCACGCATACCCGGGAAGCCATATTCCTCGACACGGCCCCACTTCTTGTTGAGCAGGTTGCCCACGTTCATGACGTCAAGCCAGAGGGAGGCCTTGTTGTCCTTGAAGAAGCCCGGAATCTCCTGCTCGATGTGCAGGTCGAACTGGTTGATCCAGGAGTTACGTGCGCCATTACGTTCGGCGACCTGACCACGACGGGCGGCCAGATACTCGTTGCCTTCGATGTAGTTCCAGAACGCCTGTTCTTCTCGCGCGGTACCGAACAGCACGTCGCCACGGCCGGCCGGGATATACAACAGGTCGTTCAAGCGACCATCGCCATTGGCGTCGTTGTCGAACGCATAGCTATACGGGCGACCATTGCGGCCTTGGTAGATCAGGCCCAACTTGGTCTCGTAATCGCCGAAGAACGCATGCTTCCAGTTCAACGTACCGAGGATGCTGTTCTTCACTTCGTACGCGGCGGTCGAAGCGACGTTTTCGTTGGCCTGGAATACCGCGTTATTGCCCAGCTGCGAACCCGAGGTCGAACTGGTCAGACCACTGACTTCATCTGCATCTGTGTAGGTGTAGTACAGACCCCAGGACCAGTCGCCGCCGTTGAAGGGCTTGTTCAGACCGACGGTAAAGCTCTCGCTGCCGCCCTTGTCGGTTGGACGCGCGATCAGCGCATCGTTGTATCGGCGATCACGATTGCCGCGTGCATCTACTGAAACACCAGTTGGCTGCAGGCCGTTGACGTTCCAACTGGAAGGACGAAGACCGTTCGCGTTCCAGTAAATGTTGCGGCCATCCTGACCCACTGCACTCGCCGCACCCAGGTTCAGCTGCTGATAGTAGATGGCTTCGTTGACCTTCGTAACTACCGCTTCAGCAGATGCAACGATTCCGTTCCACGGCAATTCCGTATCGAAGGCGAGGTTCGCCTTCCACACTGAGGGCTGCCCCAGCTTGCCATCGACGAAATCGACAGATTGCGTGCTTCCGGCGACAGTCGTGCCCCGCGGCTGATTGTTGATATCCGGAGTGAAGCGGATGCCATTGTCACGTACCAGTGCCGGGCTAGAGAAGTTGTAATCCGTATAAGCCAGGCCGGTGTTGGAGTATGGGTTCGACAACCAAACCGTTGCCGCTGCGCCCTGGAAGAGGCCTACGCCACCACGCACCTGAGTCGGGCGATCACTGTCAAACGTATAATTGAAACCAAAACGCGGCTCGAACAGGCCATTCCCGTCGATGGTCTGGTCGTTGCGGAAACCGAACACCGAGGATGCCGTCGCATTGTAGGCAGGACTGTTTTTCACCATCGGCTCGTCGTAACGCAGACCGAAGGTTAGCGTCAGGTTGTTATTGACTGCCCAAGTGTCCTGCACAAATACGCCCACGTTGCGCATTCCCCACTTCGCAGCGATATCGTCGATATTTCCGCTGTTGGACTGCGAGTAACGATAGTTCTGGGCAATATTGTTGCGGTAGTCCGAAATCGAGTTGAACGTGTAAGAACCAAAGACGCGCTGCCCAAACAGATTGAAAAGATCGTTGTCTTCGTAGTCAAAGCCGAACTTGACGGTGTGGTCGTTCAAGAACAACGTACCCGCGAAAAAGACGTTCCACGTTTCGGTACGCAGCTCGTTAGCCTGGGTGCTCTGCTCGGTGCCCAGGTTGACGGTGTTGTTGCCGATACGCACAGCTACGGCCGGCAATTGCGAAGCAGCCGTACGCGCGGCCGAGTAATCGCGATAGGAAACCTTGGCTTCGGTCGAAAAGGTATCGGTCCAATCGCTGAACAACTGAGCGGTATAGGTTTTGAGACTGAAATCGCGAACGTAGTGATACGAATTTAGCGAAAGCGCCTGATTGCCAAACCCGTTAAGGTTCGCGGTGCTCTGCTCGGTCTCGCCGTAGCGGAAGGAAGCGCGGTGCTTGTCGGAAATATTCCAGTCAAGCTTAAAGCCCTTTTCTTCCGAATCCGAATCCAGTGCCGGTAATGCCAGAGTACCCGGATCGAATCCGTAGACATTGCGCGAAATGTCGATAATTTCATCGACCTGCGCCTGCGAGATCGGAACGATATTGCTCTCGCCCGAGCCAGTCGGACCGTAGCCAGAGGCTCCGGTGAACACGCCTTTGCCCTTGTACTTTTCGTAGTTGGCGAAGAAGAACAGCTTGTCCTTGATGATCGGGCCGCCCAGGGTCAGGCCGTAGGTGGTCTCGTTATCGAACAGCTGCGGGCGGATATCGTTCTGGTTCTTGCCCGACCAATCGTTCTCGCGATAGGTGCCGTAGACCGAACCGTGAAATTCGTTGGTACCGGATTTGGTGACCGCATTGATCACGCCGCCCGTGGCGCCGGTGATGGTGACGTCGTAGTTCGCAACGTCTACCGAGATTTCGTCGATGACATCCATCGAGAAAGGCTGGCGGGGAGTCGGCAGGCCATTGGACTCGAGACCGAACGCGTCGTTGGTGCTGATACCGTCAACGCGGATCAGATTGAAGCGCGGATTCTGGCCGCCCACCGAGATCTCGTTGCGCGCCTTGTCGGTCTGCGCCACGCGCGGGTCGAGGCGCACATAGTCCTGCAGGTTGCGGTTGATCGACGGCAGCGATTCGATCTGCTCACGGGTCACGTTGGTGCCGGTGCCCATCTTGTTGGCACTGAACAGAGCGGAGCCGTAGTCGCCACCAATGGCCTGCACAGCACCCAGCGTGGTGACGTCACCGCCCAGAGAAGCGTCGACGCTATTGACCTGGTTGAGGTTGAGGTACACGCCCTCTTCGGTCTTGGTGCCTTCACCCGACTTGGTGATGGTGATCGTGTACGGCCCACCCACACGCAGGCCGCGCGCGTTGTAGCGTCCGCTGGCATCGGTGGTGGCGCGGCTGACGGTACCCGATTCGACGTGGGTGATCGTGACTTCGGCATTCGGCACCGGCTGACCGCCGCTGCTGGTGACCAGGCCAGCGACGCCGGCGGAGGTGCTCTGGGCAAATACGGGCGCAGCGGCGAGTGCGGCAACGAGACCAAGGGTGAGCTTGGACATGCGGAGACAACGGGGGTGGGTCATTTCGGTAGCCTCGATACAGGTTGGGCAGTGACAAAAAGGCGCAGTCAGCCCAACCGTTCCCGGGGGTGGGCTGCCGATGATCTGGGGGTCCCTTGCCGCGCGGCTGGTTGCTGCCGCAACGGTTAACAACAGATTAACACGCTAAGGCCTGATTGTGACGGCGGCGTGACAAAGTTCGCGCACTGCAACATGAACTTCGCATGTGACGGCGCAACCGCCAGACTGCGCAAGGTCGCAGCGGGAGCGAGACGTGCGTCTCGACAGGGAGTTTCTTACGCGCGGAAAGCCGGCGGGAATGCCGTTCGCCCACTCTGCGCAACCGCGCGCGCAAGACGCGGCGCGCGGCCCGGGTCGTTCCCGAATATGACAATCGCCTTAGATGGACACCGGCAGCTTGAAGTACGTCCCCAACCCGTCCAGGAACATCTGCACCGAAATCGCGACCAGCAGCATGCCCATTAGCCGCTCGATTGCGGTCAGTGCACGGTGGCCGAGCAATTTGTACAGCAATGGTGCCGATGCCAGGATCGTGGAAGCGCCGATCCAGGCGATCATCAGCGCCAGGCTCCAGTCCCAAAGACGCGTGGGTTCGTTGCTACCCATCAGCATCACCGCGGCCATACCGGACGGGCCGGCCACCAGCGGGATGGCCAACGGCACAATGAAGGGCTCGCCATCGGGGATCTCGCCCATCAGGCCTTCCGGGCGCGGGAAGATCATGCGGATGCCGATCAAAAACAGCACGATGCCGCCGGCGATCGCTACCGATTCCTGACGTAGATGCATCAGTTCCAGCGCGTATTTGCCGCCCCACAAGAACGCCATCAGGACACACAGCGCGATCAGCAGCTCGCGTGCGAGCACGAAGCGCTGACGCTTCGGCGGCAACGGCTTGAGCACGCTGAGAAAGACCGGGATGTTGCCCAGCGGGTCCAGGATCAGGAACAGCAGCAACGCTGCCGACAGAATGGTCATGTGGAAGGGCTCCAGATCGCACCGCGGTGCGGGACACCTGCCATGGACAACAGGGTGACGCAGGCGGACGCGTAACGGGCAGGATCGGCCGCCTCGCTGTCTTCCTGATGGGTAAAGGCGCGCGCGCGCAACGCGGTACGCATCGGGCCAGGTTGCAAGCCGTGGACACGCACCGGACCGGCTGCAGTTTCATGATGCAGGCTGGCGATCACGCCGAGCTGTGCGTGCTGGGCGGCGCCGTATGCGCCCCAGTACGCCTGACCGACGCGTACGGCATCGTCGACGACGAAGACCACGGCCGCGTCGTCCTGCTGCCGCATCAATGGCAGGCAGGCCTGAGTCAACCAGGCGCGTGCGGTGAGGTTGACGTGGATGCTGCGTGCGAAGTCCGCAGGTGCCGCAAGTTCGGCGGGCGTCAGCCCAACGAACTCTGCCGCGCAATGCAGCAAGCCGTGGACGCCACCCAATTCGGACTGCAGCCGCTGCGCCAATGCTGCGTAATCCTCCGCGGTCGCCCCGGCCAGGTCGAGCGGATACAGCAACGGCTCCGGCCCTAGCGCGGCGACGGCATCGTAGACGCGCTCCAGCGGGCGCAGCTTGCGGCCCAGCAGCACCACGGTCGCCCCTGCGGATGCGCATGCCTGTGCAGCAGCGGTGCCCAGCCCGCCGGCCGCGCCGGTGATCAGCACGACCCGCCCGGTCAGTGATGGCGAGAGCGGCTGGCCCTGCACTGCAGTCACGGCTGGTACGCTTCGGTGACGATGCGCTTGAGCTCGCCGGCTTCAAACAGTTCCAGCGTGATGTCGCACCCGCCGATCAACTCGCCATGAATGAACAACTGCGGGAAGGTCGGCCAGTTGGAATAGCGCGGCAGATTGGCGCGCACTTCGGGTTCTTCCAGCACGTTGACCGTGCGCACCTGGTCTGCGCCAGCGGCGATCAACGCCTGCACTGCGCGACTGGAAAACCCGCACATCGGAAACTGCGGGGTGCCTTTCATGAACAACACGATCGGGTGTTGTTCGACTTCGGCCTGGATCCGTTCCATCACCGGCATTGGACTCTCCTGACTGGGAGCGGCAGGCCCGACCGCCGGGTCGGATAGACTTCCGCAAAGGCGCGCATTGTAAGCCTTCAGCGCGACCTGTCGCCGCACTCCCTTCGCTGCCATTGCCATCATGCCGATCGAACACGTTGCACTGCCCTACTCCCGCGCCGCTCTGGAGCCGCATCTCTCGTCCGCGACCCTGGAGGCGCACCACGGCGTCTGTCATCGCGGCGAGGTCGAACGGCTCAATACGCGCATCGAAGGCAGCGAGTTTGCCGAGCTGACGCTGGAAGAGATCATCGCGCAGGCGCAGGGCACGCTGTTTCATCTGGCCGCGCAGGTGTGGAACCACAATTTCTATTGGCAATGCCTGCGGCCACGCGGCGGCGGCGAACCGCTCGGTAAGCTGGCCGACAGCATCGGCACATCCTTCGGCGATTTCGTGCACTTCAAGCAGGAATTCAATCGCGTCGCCTTGAGCAGCTTCGGCTCGGGCTGGGTATGGCTGGTGCAGCGTCCAGACGGCGCATTGGCCGTTGTCGCAACGCCCAATGCATCCACCCCGCAGACCGGGCCGGATACGCCGCTGCTGGCGTGCGATCTTTGGGAACACGCGTACTACCTGGATTACCAGCAAGACCGTGCGCAGTACCTGGAGGCATTCTGGAAGCTGATCAACTGGGATTTTGTCGCCAGCCGGTTGGGCTAGCAGGCGCGTCTCGTTAGCAACGGATCGCTCGCCGATGCACCCACCTGCGCGCACTCAATCGAAGCGCACGCAGTCGCACCACAACCCGCGCGACGCCGCACTGCTGCGTCGCGATCTCTCGGGATTGACACTCAGCCTTTGCGCAGGCGCGCAATCACCGGTTCAACGTGCGCATTGCGCTGCAACGCTATGCCGACCTCGACGAGCGCCTGTGCCAGCATCTGCGGGGTATCGGCACGCAGCGTTGCGTGGCCCACCTTGCGACCATCGCGCGCCTGCTTGCCGTAGTCGTGCCAATGCCCGCCGGGTACAGCCAGAAATGCCACAGCGTCGGGCATCGCACCCAACCAATTAAGCATGCAGGCATGGCCGCGCATCGCGGTGCTGCCCAACGGCAACCCGAGCACAGCGCGCAGGTGATTTTCGAACTGCGAGGTTTCCGCGCCTTCGATGGTCCAGTGGCCGGAATTGTGCACGCGCGGGGCGATTTCGTTGGCGAGCAGTGCGCCATCGCGCACGAATAGTTCGAGGGCAAACACGCCCACGTAGTCCAGCGTGTCGGCAATGGCGCGCGCGTGTGCTTCGGCGACCTCCTGCAACGTTGCGTCCACATTGGCAGGCGCGAGACTGGCCGACAGCACGCCATCGACATGCCAGTTTTCGGTCAGCGGCCACGCACGGAATTCACCATCGCGGCCCCGCACCGCCACCACGCTGACTTCGCGTTGAAATGGCACGAATGCCTCAAGAATCAACCCGACCTTGGCCGCCTGTGCACCCAGCGCAGTCCATGCCGCATCGGCATCGGCAAGCGTCTTGATGCGGAACTGGCCCTTGCCGTCATAACCGAAGCGGCGCGTCTTGAGGACGCACGGCGTGCCGATACGCGCCAATGCAGCGTCAAGCCCGGCGCGGTCGTCGATGGCAGCAAACTCCGGCACCGGAATACCGAGTTCGCGGAACAAGGTTTTTTCGCTCAGCCGGTCCTGCGCCACCGCCAAGGCATCCGGGCGCGGAAACACCGGCACCTGCGCGGCAAGTTGCTGCGCGCTGGCCGCGGGCACGTTCTCGAAATCGAAGGTGATCACATCCACCTGCGCGGCGAACGCAGCGAGCGCGACAGCATCGTCGAACGCGCCCACCTGCAGCGGCGCCACCTGCCCTGCGCAGGCATCGGCTGCCGGGTCGAACACTGCAAACCGCAGCCCAAGCGGCGAGCCGGCCAGCACCAGCATGCGCGCCAACTGGCCGCCTCCCAGAATTCCAACTGTGGTCATTGGCGCGGGTCGTCGCTGGCCATCACATCATCGGTCTGCTTGGCACGGAACTGCGCCAGTGCCTGGCCGATCTGCGGCTGCTCCGGCGCCAACATCGCAGCGGCGAACAATGCCGCATTGGCAGCGCCGGCATTGCCGATCGCAAACGTAGCCACCGGGATACCCGCCGGCATCTGCACGATCGACAGCAGTGAATCCATGCCGTTGAGCGCCTTGGACTGCACTGGCACGCCCAGGACCGGCACCGCCGTCTTGGCCGCCAGCATGCCCGGCAGGTGCGCCGCACCGCCGGCACCGGCAATGATGGCGCGCAACCCACGCGCGCTCGCCTGCTCGGCGTAGGTGAACAGCACATCGGGCGTGCGGTGCGCCGACACTACCTTGACTTCGTACGGCACGCCCAGCGCATCGAGCTTCTGAGCTGCGTGTTGCATGGTCTCCCAATCCGAACGGGAGCCCATCACGATGCCGACCAGCGGCGCGGAGTGGTTGGAGGTCATGGCCCTGCCCTGCGGTAAAGACGTATTCTAGCCAATCTCCACGCAAGACAAGACTTCGATGGATCGCAAACTGCTCGACCTGCTGTGCTCGCCCGACACCCGCCAGCCACTCTCGCTGCTGGACGGCAAAGGCCTGGAAGCACTCAACACCGCCATCGCCGCCGGAAACCTGCAGCGCGCCGACGGTACCGCGCAAAGCCAGCCGCTGCGCGAGGCCCTGATCACCCGCGACCGCAAGCAGATCTTCCGCGTCGACGACGGCATTCCGGTACTGCTGGCCGAAGAAGCCATCGGCACCGCCCAGATCACCGACTTTCCCGACAAGTGAATTCGTCCGTGCGCACCGTGCCGGAGGCGCCGCCCGCCGCGTTGGTCGACGCCGATGTGGCGCGCGCGCTGGCCGAAGACATCGGTACTGGCGATGTAACTGCGGCATTGCTTCCCGATCAAGCCGACAGTGCGTATCTGTTGTGCAAGCAGGATGCGGTGATTGCCGGCCGGCCCTGGTTCGATGCCACGCATCGCGCGCTCGACCCGCAGGTACGCATCGACTGGCACGTGCACGAAGGCCAGCACGTCAGCGCCGGCACGGTGCTGGCCACCCTGCAAGGTCGCAGCCGCAGCCTGGTCAGTGCCGAACGTACCTCGCTCAACTTTCTGCAGACGCTTTCGGCCACGGCTACCACCACCGCGGCGTATGTGGCCGCAGTCGCCGGCACCGGAGCCCGCATCCTGGACACGCGCAAGACGCTGCCGGGCCTGCGCATGGCGCAGAAATACGCAGTGCGCTGCGGCGGCGGCGACAATCACCGCATCGGCCTGTTCGACACGGTGATGCTCAAGGAAAATCACATCCGCGCCGCCGGCTCGTTGAGCGCAGCCGTGCAGGCCGCACGTGCCCAGCAACCGCAGCTACCGCTGGTGGTCGAGGTGGAAACGCTGGCGCAGTTGCGCGAGGCATTGCAGGTGGGCTGCACGCGTATCCTCATCGACGACTTCGATCCGGCGATGCGTCGCGATGCCGTGCGTATCGTCGCCGCGTTGCCGGTGGATCAGCGTATCCCGCTGGAAGTCTCCGGCAGCGTCGACCTGGCCGGCATCCGCGCAGTTGCGCAGGACGGCGTGGATTGCATTTCCATCGGCGGGCTGACCAAACATGTGCAGGCGGTGGATCTGTCGCTCAAACTCGGCCCGGCCCCGCGCTGATTTCACGCGTGCGCGCAGGCTGCTCTGTCAGCCTGCTGCGATTGATTTCGTGCAGGATGTTCGATGACCGTAAGACCCTGGCCGTGGATGTGCCTGCTGCTTGCAGGATTGGGTGGCAGCGCTGCGGCTGCGGAAGTGTGCGATATGCCACCGCGCTTCGGCACCAGCCCTGCAGCCATCGCCATCGTGCGCACGGCCTGCAATGAGCATCGCCTATGGCAGCACCCGTTTATCGACGCCAAAGGCCGCCTTGCCAGCCTGGGCGTGACCGAGGCCGAATCCGGCTATCTCGCCGACCATGGCGTCGTGGCCTGGCAACGCGTCGCAGGCTATTGGCGCGATAGCGGCACGCTTGCCTCGATGGGCGGACGTCCCGGCGCATCGAGCTGCGCCGCACTGGATGGCACCCGCTACACCGCCAGCGACTGTCGCGCGTTCCTGATCGACAACCCGTGGTCGGCCGCCTTCATTTCATGGGTGATGACGCAAGCGAGACTGAGCGGATTCCATCGCTCCGCACGCCATCTGGATTACATCCGCAGCGCGTACAACGACGGCGCCACCGGCCCGTACCAGTTCACCGACCCTGCGGTGGAAAAACCCGCACCCGGCGATCTGCTATGCCTGCTGCGTGGGCGCAACGTTGCACTCGGCTACGCGGGTTTGAAGGCCGCGCTGGGCGGTAGCGCACCGATGCCATGGCAATCGCATTGCGATGTGGTGGTGGCCGCTAACGTCGGTGGCGATCGCACGCTGTATCTGATTGGCGGCAACGTGTTCAACACCGTCATGATGCGCAAGATGCCGCTGGACCGCGCAGGCCGCGTGGTATTGCCGACGCCGCAGTCCGACAGCGCGCAGGATCAGAATGAAGACAGCCTTGGCGTCGCCAGCGAATGCACGCCGGCACACGAAGAATTGTGCGACTTCAACCGACGCGACTGGGCGGCGCTACTGAAGCTGCGTCCTGACGCGGCAATGCTGGCGCCGCCACCAACCGAGCCACTGCCTGCGCCCACCGCACCACCTGCCGAGCAGACGATGCCTCCAGGTTTCCCACGCGTGGTGCCGCCGCGCCCGGAAACGCAGCCGGCGCCGACGCAGCAGCCTGGGTGAGGAAAGATTTAAAGCCCCTCTCCCGGCAGGCTGGTTGAGGTGAGGATGTGGGGCGAAGCCCTAGTGCCGCCTCAACTGCACCGGGCTGCGCACGTACCCTCATCCGCCCCTTCGGGGCACCTTCTCCCGAGGGGAGAATTATCTGACGCATGGCGCCACGCTCTAGCCCCTCTCCCTGCGGGAGAGAGGTTGGCGTGAGGGTACGGGGCGAAGCCATGGCGCCGCCTCAACCGTACCGGGCTGCGCACGTACCCTCATCCGTCCCTTCGGGGCACCTTCTCCCAAGGGGAGAAGTATCAGACGCATGGCGCCACGCTCTAGCCCCTCTCCCTGCGGGAGAGAGGTTGGCGTGAGAGTACGAAGCGAAGCCATGGTGCTGTCTCAACTACACCGGGCTTCGCACGCTCCCTCATCCGCCCCTTCGGGGCACTTTCTCCCGTTAGGAAAAGGAACAAGGCACGGCCTATTCCGAACCGACAACGAAAAAGCGGGCCGAAGCCCGCTTTTCGTGACGCATCAACCAGCGGCGATTACTCGGCCGACGGCGGAACGCCCTCGCCCTCTTCCACTGCCTTGATCGACAGACGGATACGGCCCTGCTTGTCCACTTCCAGCACCTTGACGCGGACCAGATCGCCTTCCTTCAGCTTGTCGCCGACCTTCTCCACGCGCTCGCTGGAAATCTGCGAGACGTGCACCAGGCCGTCCTTGCCCGGCAGGATGGTGACGAACGCACCGAAGTCCATGATCTTGGCGACCTTGCCTTCGTAGATGCGGCCCGGCTCCACGTCCGAGGTGATCTGCTCGATGCGCGACTTCGCAGCTTGCGCGGCGATGGCGTTGACCGAGGCAATGATGATCGTGCCATCGTCCTGGATGTCGATCTGCGTACCGGTTTCCTTGGTGATCGCCTGGATGGTCGAGCCGCCCTTGCCGATCACTTCGCGGATCTTGTCCGGGTGGATCTTGATGGTCAGCAGACGCGGCGCGTAGTCGCTCAGTTCCAGACGCGGGGTGGTCAGTGCATGCGCCATCTCGCCGAGGATGTGCAGACGGCCAGCCTTGGCCTGCTGCAATGCCTGCTTCATGATTTCTTCGGTGATGCCTTCGATCTTGATGTCCATCTGCAGCGCGGACACGCCTTCGGCAGTACCGGCCACCTTGAAGTCCATGTCGCCCAGGTGATCTTCGTCACCCAGGATGTCCGACAGCACTACGAAGCGGTCGTTTTCCTTGACCAGGCCCATGGCGATACCTGCGACCGGCGCCTTGATCGGCACACCGGCGTCCATCAGCGCCAGCGAGCTGCCGCAGACCGATGCCATCGACGAGGAACCATTGGACTCGGTGATTTCCGAGACCACGCGGATGGTGTACGGGAATTCTTCCAGGCTCGGCATCACGGCGAGCACGCCGCGCTTGGCCAGACGGCCGTGACCGATTTCGCGACGCTTCGGCGCACCGAAACGACCGCACTCGCCCACCGAATACGGAGGGAAGTTGTAATGGAACAGGAAGTTTTCCTTGTACTCGCCGCTGACCGCGTCGATCACCTGGCCATCGCGGGCAGTGCCCAGCGTGGTGACCACGATCGCCTGCGTCTCGCCGCGGGTGAACAGCGCCGAGCCGTGGGTACGCGGCAACACGCCGGCCTGCACAGCGATCGGACGCACGGTATCCAGCGCACGACCATCGATACGCACCTTGGTGTCGAGCACCGAGTCGCGCATGGTGTGGTATTCCAGCTCGCCGAATTCCTTCGACAGTTCGGCGGTGTTCCAGCCCTCGGAGGTGACGCGACCGGCCAGCGATTCCATCACGTCTTTCTTGATCGCCGAGATGGCGTCGCGACGCTGCAACTTGTCGCGCACCTGGAAGGCGCTCGCCAGCTGCGTGCCGACGGCTTCCTTCAGCGCGTTGATCAGCGCGGTGTTCTTGGCAGGCGCAACCCAGGTGCTGGGCTTGGTGCCGGCTTCGACGGTCAGCTCGTTGATCGCGTTGATGACTTTCTGCAGTTCGCGATGACCGAAGGTCACTGCGCCCAGCATCACTTCTTCGGACAGCAGCTCCGCTTCCGACTCGACCATCAGCACCGCATTGGCGGTACCGGCAACCACCAGCTCCAGCTGCGAATCCTTCAGCTCGGCGATGGTCGGGTTGAGGATGTACTCACCGTTCTTGTAGCCCACCTTGGCGGCGCCGATCGGGCCGTTGAAGGGGGTACCGGCCAGCGACAGTGCAGCCGATGCGCCGATCAGCGCGGCGATGTCGCCGTCGATGTCCGGGTTCATCGACATCACGGTCGCGATGATCTGTACTTCGTTCTTGTAGTCCTCCGGGAACAGCGGACGGATCGGACGGTCGATCAGGCGCGAGATCAACGTTTCCTTCTCGGTCGCACGTCCTTCGCGCTTGAAGAAGCCGCCCGGGATGCGGCCGCCGGCATAGAACTTCTCCTGATAATCGACCGTCAGGGGGAAGAAGTCCTGCCCTTCGCGCGCGGTTTTTGCGGCGACGGCGGTGACCAGCAGTACGGTGTCGTCCATCTTGACGATGACGGCACCGCTCGCCTGGCGAGCGACTTCGCCCGTCTCCAGGGTGACGGTGTGCTTGCCGTACTGGAAGGTTTTGGTGATTTTTGCCACGGAGGTTTTTTCCTTAGGTGTAACTGTCTTCGTTGGACCGTCGTCGACCCATGCCGAGAACGGGCGGCCGGGAGGCTCCGGCCCATAAACTTGATGGTGCGATGACGCGTTTGCGAACGACCAAAACAAAACCGCGGCGCATCGCTGCACCGCGGTGGTAGGACTCGATTAGCGGCGCAGGCCGAGCTTCTCGATCAACGACTTATAACGCTCGTTGTCCTTCTTCTTCAGGTAGTCGAGCAGGCTGCGGCGACGGTTGACCATCTGCAGCAGACCGCGACGGCTGTGGTGATCCTTCTTGTGGGTCTTGAAGTGACCGCTCAGCAGCTCGATGCGTGCGGTCAGCAGAGCGACCTGCACTTCCGGCGAACCGGTGTCCTGGGCGCTGCGCTTGTTGTCTTCAATAACTTTCTGGGTGTCAACAGACATGATGTTTTCTCGATAGATGCGTGGTCGACAGAAACGTGCATGACGCACCGTCGGACTCGCCGTTTGCTAGGGATAAGCGCGCTTGGCGCTGAGGTGCCCCGATCGGGGCCGCGAAATTGTACCGTTGCACGGCGCCGGGAACAAGTTGACTAAACCTTAACAACCCGGACTTCCGTTCAGTCCATTGAACAGGCGCTGCGGCGACAGCCTGCCGTCAGCGTCAACAACACCAAGGCCTGACGGGCTTCCATCCGGGTCAAATACCGCGACCTGGCCGGTCGGAAATGCAGGATCGCGCAGCCGCTGCCCCATCCGGAAGCGGGTCGCATGGGCCTGGTCGAGGGTGATCTGCGCAAAATCGGCCAACCCGGCCTGGATCGGCAGCAGCAGATCTTCGGCCTGCGTGCCCGATTCCAATGCCGCACTCAACGCCTCCAGCGTCATCATCTGTGGCGACCGGAACGGCTCGACCCAGAGCCGGCGCAGCGAGGCGATATGCGCCCCGCAACCGAGCGCTTCGCCCAGATCGCGGGCCAGGCTGCGGATGTAAGTGCCGGAGCCACAGGTCACGCGCAACTGCAGACGCGGCGCGTGGTAACTGATCAGTTCAATCGCATGCACCTCGACCTCGCGCACCGGCGCCTCGATCACGTCGCCCCGGCGTGCCTTGGCATACAGCGGCTCGCCGCCCTGCTTCAGCGCGGAATAGATCGGAGCCTGCTGCTGGATGCGGCCAATCAACGGCGCCAAGGCTGCGCGTAACGCGTCTTCGGTCAGCGCAGGCACCGCACGCTCGCGCAGCGGTTCACCGTCGGCATCGTCGGTATCGGTGGTGATGCCCAGCACCACCTCGGCGTCGTACGCCTTGGCCGAGCCGAGCAGCAAGCCGGCGATCTTGGTCGCCTCGCCCAGGCACAACGGCAGCAAGCCGGTGGCCAGGGGATCCAGGCTGCCGGTGTGGCCACCTTTTTCGGCCCGCAACAGACGGCGCGCAGCCTGCAGTGCGTTGTTGGAACTGAGCCCGGCCGGTTTATCCAGCAACAGGATGCCGTGCAGCGGGCGATAGACGATGCGGGGTTTCAAAAGATCGGTGCTCGAATCGGGCGCTGTGCGCGTCCGCGGGAATTCAGGGGGGCGGCAATCTTGCCCCGCCGACACAGCGCTTAGCGCTGCTCAGCGTCTTCATCGCTGGACGTGGCCTGCGGACCGACATCGTCCAGGTCACGCAGCAGGTTATCGATACGTTCGCCACGGTCGACCGAGTCGTCGTAGTGAAAGTGCAGCTCGGGCACGTGACGCAGCTTCATCGCGCGCGCCAGCTGCGTGCGCAGCTGCCCGGCGATTTCCTTGAGTCCCTTGACCGCTTCAGCCGAACGCTCCTGCTGCAACGCGGTGACGAATACCTTGGCGTGCGCCAGATCGCGGCTGATTTCGACATCGGAAACGCTGACCGACGGCAAGCCGTGGTCGCGCACGGCCGCGTGCACGATCGTGCCGAGGTCGCGACGCACCTGCGCAGAAACGCGATCGGTGCGATGGAATGATTTGGTTGGCATGGTCGTGGACCTGGTTGATTCGGAGGGCCAGATGGCACCGAAGCCAAAAACGAACGCGGGCGGCCATGCCGCCCTCGCCTTGCAGAACTTGCGTACACCATCGCCTGTGTGGAAGACCGGGGCTCGCAGGCCCCGGCAGCCATTACAGCGTGCGGGCAACCTCGATACGCTCGAAGCACTCGATCTGATCGCCAGGCTTGACGTCGTTGTAAGCCTTCACGCCGATACCGCACTCGGTACCGTTGCGCACTTCGTCGACGTTTTCCTTGAAGCGACGCAGCGATTCCAGCTCGCCCTCGAACACCACGACGCTGTCGCGGAGCACGCGGATCGGCTTGCTGCGCTTCACCACGCCTTCGATGATCATGCAGCCTGCAACCGCACCGAACTTCGAGCTGCGGAACACGTCGCGCACCTGCGCAATACCGATGATCTCTTCGCGGATTTCCACGCCGAGCAGACCGGACGCCACCTGCTTCACCTGATCGATCACGTCATAGATGATCGAGAAGTAACGCAGATCGATGCCATTGGACTCGACGATCTTGCGTGCCGATGCATCCGCACGCACGTTGAAGCCGATCATCGTGGCCTTGGACGCCGCTGCCGAATTCGCATCCGACTCGGTGATGCCGCCCACGCCGGAATGGATCACATTGATGCGGATGTCGTCGTTGGACAACGCCACCAGCGACTGCTTGAGCGCTTCCACCGAACCCTGCACGTCGGCCTTGATCACCAGGTTCAACACCTGCTGGCCTTCGCCCTTGCCCATCTGTGCCAGGATGTCTTCCATGCGGTTGGTTGCCGAGGCGACCAGACGCGATTCGCGGCGCTTGGTTTCGCGCTGCTGTGCCACGTCCTTGGCCAGACGCTCGTCGTCGACGACCACGAAGTCATCGCCAGCTTCCGGCACGCCGGACAGGCCGAGCACCTGCACCGGAATCGACGGGCCTGCCGACGCTGGCTGATGGCCAGTTTCGTCGAACAGCGCACGCACGCGGCCGTACTGAATACCGCACACCAGGTAGTCGCCACGCTTCAGCGCGCCCTGCTGCACCAGCACCGTTGCGACCGGGCCACGACCCTTGTCCAGCGAGGATTCGATCACGGTACCGCTGGCGCGGCCATCGGCCACTGCCTTGAGTTCCAGCACTTCGGCCTGCAGCGAAATCGCATCCAGCAGCGTATCCACACCGGTACCGACCTTGGCCGACACTTCGATGAACTGGGTGTCGCCGCCGAAATCTTCGGCAACCACGTTTTCGGCCAGCAATTCGTTCTTGACCCGCAGCGGATCCGCGCCGGCCTTGTCGATCTTGTTGACCGCCACGATCAACGGAACGCCTGCCGCCCTGGCATGCGCAACCGCTTCCTTGGTCTGCGGCATGACGCCGTCGTCGGCCGCAACCACCAGCACCACGATGTCGGTGATCTTGGCGCCGCGCGCACGCATCGAGGTAAACGCGGCATGGCCGGGCGTATCCAGGAAGCTGATGACGCCACGACCGGTTTCGACGTGGTACGCACCGATGTGCTGAGTGATGCCGCCAGCTTCGCCGGAAGCGATCTTGGTGCGACGGATGTAGTCCAGCAGCGAGGTCTTGCCGTGATCGACGTGACCCATGATGGTCACGACCGGCGGACGCGAGGTGGTTTCGCCCTGCGCGTCTTCGGAATGCGCCAGCAGCGCATCTTCGAAGTCGGCATTGTCCGCACGCACCGCCTTGTGGCCGAGTTCTTCGGTCACCAGTGCAGCGGTGTCGTGATCGATGCTCTGGGTAATGGTCGCCATGACGCCCATCTTGAACAGCGCCTTGACCACGTCGCCGCCCTTGAGCGCGAGCTTCTGTGCCAGATCGGCCACGGTGATGGTCTCGCCGATCGCCACTTCACGCACCACCGGTGCAGTCGGACGCTCGAACCCGTGCGGGCCGCTGTTGCTCTGGTTGCTGCCACGACCGCCATCATTGCCGCGACGCGACGACGACGAACCCGGACGACCGGTCGGCTTGCCACGCACATTGGAACGACGCGCGCGATCGGCGGCCGACAGATGCAGCTGACCAGCAAAGCGCTTGGTCGCATCATCGTCTTCGACGCCAGCCACCATGACGTGCGAACCGCGCGTCTTGTGCTTGGCTGCGTTATTGCGATCATCCGGACGTGCCGGCGTCGCCGGACGCGAAGCGGGCGACGCACCAGCCGGACGGGCCGGACGCGGTGCCGAAGACGGCGAAGATGGTGCACGCGCAGCAGGCGCCGAAGACGGCGTCGGCGCAGCGGCAACCGGGGCCGGCGCACTGGCAGCCGCAGCGGCTTCCTCGGCAGCCTTGCGCTCGGCTTCTACACGGTCTTTTGCGGCCTGCTCTTCGTCGCGCTTGCGCTGAATCGCTTCATCGCGCACACGGTCGCTTTCGGCCAGGGCCTGCTGCTCGTCGAGATTGCGCTGACGCGATGCAGCGAGCTTGGCCAGGATGTCGGCACGCTCTTCGTCCGGCGTCATCGGCACGGCACGGCCGCCGACTTCGTTCTCGGATTTGACGTACGTCCGCTTCTGGCGCACTTCCACGTTGACCGTGGTCTTGGTGCGGCCGGCGCTGACCGTGACTTCCTGCAGCTTGCGCCGATTCAGCGTGATCTTCTTGGCTGCTTCGCTTGCCGCTTCGGCAGGTGCATCGGACTTGCCATGCGTGCGACGCAGGAAGCCAAGCAGTTTCATCTTCTCGGTGCTGGTCACGACCTGGTCGGGACCGCTGAACTTCATTCCGGCCTCGGCCAGTTGAACCAGCAGTTTATCGACCGGCGTGTTGACCAGTTCGGCAAGCTTGCGGATGGTGGTTTGCTGCGACATTCGGATCCTATGATCTGGTTGGCGCCCCCTCGCCCAGAGCAAGGGAAACGCTGATTCTAAGCCCTGATGGGGTCAGGGCGCGGTTCATTGCCGGCTCATTCGCCGCGCTCCAAACGGGCGATCTCCTCGGCGCGGGCCGCCAGGATCAGCGCCGAGGCGCGCTCCTGGGTCATGCCCTCGATGCCGAAGTCGACGATCTCGTCCGCTGCCAGGTCGGACAAGTCCTCGCTGGTACGCACGCCGTGCTCGGCCAGAGCAAAGGCCGTTTCCTCGTCCATCCCCTCCAGCGCCAGCAGGTCCTCGGTGGGCTGAGTTCCTTCCAGGCCTTCTTCCTCGGCCAGCGCGGCGTTGAGCAGCGCATCGCGGGCACGGGCACGCAGTTCTTCGACGATGTCTTCGTCGAAGCCTTCCACCGCCAGCAGTTCGCCGACTGGCACGTAGGCGATTTCTTCGACCGTGTTGAAGCCTTCGGACACCAGGATCGCGGAGATTTCTTCGTCCACTTCCAGGCGATCCATGAACAGCTGGCGCGCCGATGCCTGTTCAGCTTCGGACTTTGCAGCCACCTGGTCGGCAGTCATCACGTTGAGCTGCCAACCGGTCAGGCGGCTGGCCAGACGCACGTTCTGGCCGCCCTTGCCGATTGCCTGCGCCAGGCGGTCTTCCGCCACGGCCAGGTCCATCGAGTGCTTGTCTTCATCGACGATGATCGACTGCACTTCAGCAGGCGCCATCGCGTTGATCACGAAGTTGGCCGGGTTCTCGTTCCACAACACGATGTCCACGCGCTCGCCATTGAGCTCGTTGGACACTGCCTGCACGCGCGAGCCGCGCATACCGATACAAGCACCGATCGGATCGGTACGCGTGTCGTGCGCAATCACCGCAATCTTGGCGCGGTCGCCAGGATCACGTGCGCAGGCCTTGATCTCGACCAGACCCTGACCGACTTCCGGCACTTCGAGCTTGAACAGCTCAATCATGAATTCCGGCGCAGCGCGGCTGATGAACAGCTGCGGGCCACGCGGTTCGGAACGCACTTCGGCCAGATAGCCGCGTACGCGGTCGCCCGGGCGCAGCACGTCGCGCGGAATGCCCTTGTCCTTCGGAATGAAGGCCTCAGCATTGCCGCCCAGATCGACAAAGATATTGCCGCGCTCGGCACGCTTGACCACACCGGTGATCAACTCGCCGACGCGATCCTTCCATGCGTCCACAACCTGCTGACGCTCGGCTTCGCGCACACGCTGCACGATTACCTGCTTGGCAGCCTGCGCGGCGATGCGGCCGAAATCCGGGTTTTCGATCTGTTCTTCGATGTAGTCGCCCACATCCACGCCGTCGGCTTCGTCGATGGCATCCATCAGACGCACCTGGCGATCCGGCGACTCCATCACCACATCGTCGGCGACCACTTCCCAACGACGGTAGGTTTCGTAGTTACCGTCCTTGTGGTCGATGGTCACGCGTGCCAGCACGTCCTGGTCGGGATAGCGCTTCTTCGCTGCGGAAGCCAACGCGGCCTCGATCGCATCGAAGATCACTTCGCGCGGCACGCCCTTTTCGTTGGCCACCGCATCCACTACCAGCAAAAGTTCCTTGCTCATTTAGTCACTCCGCGCGCGGCTTGCCAGCCGCCGACTCGTTGGATGGTTTCTTCTTGTCGTGCCCGGGTTTTTTCGGGCCGGGCTTATTCGGTTTTTGCGGCGCCAGGCCCAAGGCAACCCAATCCGGCAGGATGCGCGCCTTGTCGATGTTGTCGAAGCCGATCTGGACGTCCTTGCCATCGACCGAAAACACTACGGCCTCGGACTCAGACTCGGTACGCAGGATCTGACCCTGAAAACGGCGCCGACCATCCTGCGCAAGCTTCAATACGATCTTTGCGGACTCGCCGGCATGGCGCGCGAACTGTTCGAGGGTGAACAAGGGACGGTCCACACCCGGCGATGACACTTCCAGGGTGTAGTTGCCACTGATCGGGTCTTCGACGTCGAGCTGGGCCGACACTTCACGGCTCACGCGCTCGCAGTCGTCGACGTTGATCACACGCTCGGGCTGTTCGGCCGACGGCACATCGATGTAAAGGCGCAACGTGGCGCCACCTGGCGCGGGGAGATACTCCACGCCCAGCAGTTCCAAGCCCAGGGACTCAACCGTTGGACTCAGCAGATTCGCGATTTCGGTCGCTTTTTCGCTCACAGACTGCCCTGATCAAATGATTGCCAGTAGAACCCCGGCAACCGGCAGCAAACTTTCCGGTTCCGGAAAAAACAAGGGGCCCGATGGGCCCCTTGCGTGAAAAAAACCCGACCTCTCAGGGTCGGCGCAAAGACGGGAACATGCGTCTTTGCGATCCAAGAACATGAACTGCTGCCCTAAGGCAAACTGCATTAAAGCAGCAATTCAAACTTGGTAGCGGGGGCAGGATTTGAACCTGCGACCTTCGGGTTATGAGCCCGACGAGCTGCCAGACTGCTCCACCCCGCAGCAGAAGCGGAATTATGAAGAACTTGAGCGGCAATTGCAAGCCCTAAGTTTTTCATCTGTTGAACACTTTGGCGAGTGTCCAACGTCGCGGCGAATGATAACCGCAATGCAACAAAAACGAAACACCAATCACAACTTTATTTCAGATCCGCGCCATACACCTGCGGCAAACGCCGCTGCGTCAGCATCGCGCGCATCTGCCCGCTTACGCGAGACCGGCAAACGCGCGCTGGCACCACACCATGATCGGGCTCCAGGCCAGACCCAGCGCAAGCAACGCGAGTGCATTGACGCCCAGCACCGTGCCCAGGACGCGATCGTTGTTGGCGGGCAACGGCTCACCGACCGGTTCGTCGAAGTACATGACCTTGATGACACGCAGGTAGTAGTAAGCACCGATCACCGCGCACAGCACACCTACCAGCGCCAGCCACAGCATGTCGCCCTTCACCGCCGCGCCCAGCACGGCGAGCTTGGTCCAGAAGCCGAGGAACGGCGGAATGCCCGCGAGCGAAGCCATGATGCACAGCACCAGACCGGCCATCCACGGGTTACGCGCATTGAGCCCCTTGAAGTCGTCGATGTTCTCCGCTTCAAAGCCATTGCGCGACAACGCGATGATCGCGCCGAACGAAGCGGTCGACATGATGGTGTAGCTCACTGCGTAGAACATCGCAGCCGCATACCCTTCTTCCCCGCCACCGGCCACGCCCATCAGCAGGAAGCCGATGTGCGACACCGTCGAATACGCAAGCATGCGCTTGAGATTGGTCTGCGCGATGGCCATCAGGTTGCCGATGACCAACGACAGTGCCGACAGCCCTCCAATCAGCAGATGCCACTGCGGCGACAACGGACCCATACCCACTTCCAGCAGGCGGTAGGCCATGCCGAATGCAGCCAGCTTCGGTGCCGAGCTGATAAACAACGCGATCGGTGCCGGTGCGCCCTGATAGACGTCGGGCAGCCACATATGGAACGGCGCGGCGCCCAGCTTGAATGCAACGCCGGCGATCATGAAGATGGTGCCGGTCAGCAGCAGTGTGCGTTCGCCCGAGCCGTCGATCGCGTCATGGATGCCCGCCAGGCTCAGTGTGCCGGTAGCGCCATAGACCAGCGACATGCCGTACAGCAGCAGACCCGACGCCAACGAACCCAGCACGAAATACTTCATCGCCGCTTCGGTGGCCAGGCCGTTGTCGCGATTGGATGCGACCAGCGCGTACGAACATAGCGCCAGCAGTTCCAGTCCCAGATAGACCATCAGCAGACTGCCGGCCGAGGCCAGCAGCATCATGCCGGCGGTGGCGAACAACACCAACACCGGGATTTCGCCCTGATAGAGATTGCGCTCGCGCAGGTAGGTCCAGCCATACACCAGGCTCAACCCGCTGACGAGCACGATCACCGTCTTCATGACATCCGCAGCGGTATCACGCACGAACATGCCATTGAAAATGTCGCCCTGCCCGCCCGTGCCGGTTGCCAACAACGCAAACACCACGGCCAGAACAGCGATAGAGAACAAGTGGGTCCAGACCTTGTTCCGCTGGCTCATGAACAGGTCGAGCATCAGCAGTGCGAAGGCGCCGCCGATCAGCACCAGCTCCGGAACAAGCGGAGCCAGGTCAGCGGTGGTCAACGGCGCGAGCGTTGGCGTGGTCATCATCAAATCCTGAAAATCGGTACGTACGGCAAGCAGTTACAGCTTGGTCGCGGCAATCTGGGTAGCCAGCTTGGCGATCGATGGTTCCATCAGATCGGTCAGCGGCTTCGGATACAGGCCCAGGGCCAGCACGCCAGCAGCGAACACCCCCAGCACGAAGGCCTCGCGGCCATTGATGTCCTTCAGCTCGGCCACGTGCGCGTTGGCCACTTCGCCGAAGAACACGCGCTTGTAGAGCCACAGCGTGTAGGCCGCAGTGATCACCAGCGTGGTGGCGGCAGCGAAGGCAACCAACGGATGCTTCTGGAAGCTGGCCAGGATCACCATGAACTCGCCGACGAAACCGCTGGTACCCGGCAGACCGGCATTGGCCATGAAGAACAACATCGCAAAGGTGGCGAACCACGGCATCACATTGACCACGCCGCCGTAATCGGCGATGCGACGCGTGTGCATGCGGTCGTACAACACCCCGATGCAGGAGAACATGGCGCCGGACACGAAGCCGTGCGAAATCATCTGCACCATCGCGCCTTGCAAGCCGAGACGCGCAGCGTCGGTGCTGCCGTACTCACGCACCAGCGTGAAGGCAATGAAGGTACCCAGGGTGACGAAGCCCATATGCGCGATGGACGAGTACGCCACCAGCTTCTTCATGTCTTCCTGCACCAATGCCACCAGACCGACGTAGACCACCGCGATCAGCGACAACGCAATGACCAACCAGGCGAACTCGTGACTGGCGTCAGGCACGATCGGCAGGTTGAAGCGCAGGAAACCGTAGCCGCCGATCTTCAGGGCGATCGCTGCCAGGATCACCGAACCGGCGGTCGGCGCTTCGACGTGTGCATCCGGCAGCCAGGTGTGCACCGGGAACATCGGCACCTTGACCGCAAAGGCGATCAAGAACGCGAAGAAGATCCAGGTCTGTTCCTTGGCGGTCAGCTGCAGCGCGTACAGGTCGGCGAGTTGGAAACTGCCGCCCTTCAGATACAGGTAGACCAGACCCACCAGCATCAGCACCGAGCCGAGGAAGGTGTAGAGGAAGAACTTCATCGCCGCATAGATACGCCGCGGACCACCCCAGACACCGATGATCAGGAACATCGGGATCAGCATGGCTTCGAAGAAGACATAGAACAGCATCGCGTCGGTGGCAGCGAAGATACCGACGGTGACGCCTTCCAGAATCAGGAACGCGGCGACGTACTGATTGACGCGCTTGTCGATCGAGCGCCAGGCGCCGATCAGCGCCAGCACCGTTACCAATGTGGTGAGCACGATCAACGCGACCGCGATGCCATCCACGCCCAGGTTGTAGCCGATGTTGTAAGCCGGAATCCAGGCATGCAGTTCGATGAACTGCATCGCGTCATTGGCGGTGTCATAGCCCAACAGCGGCAGACTCAGCACAAAGGTCGCCACAGCCACCGCCAAGGACGCCCAGCGGGCAGTCTCGGCGTTGCGCAACGCAAGGATCAGGGCGCCACCGATAATCGGCAGCCAGATCAAGATAGACAGTAAAGGCCAGTTCGACACGTTTTCTTATTCCGTACAGGTCAACGCCAGAAATGCATCAGTACCGCCAACAAGGCGATCAAACCGATGATCATTGCGAAGGCGTAGTGATAGAGGAAACCGGATTGCGTGCGACGCAGCAAATTTGCAGCCAGGTCGATCAGTCGGGCAGAACCATTGACGACCACACCGTCGACCACATGGGTGTCGATTGCGCGTGACGCCTTGCCAAGGACAACACCGCCACCGGCGAAGCCATTGATCCACAGCTTGTCGAAGCCGTATTTATTTTCCAGCAGCCACACGATCGGCGCGAACGCCTTGCGCGACTTGGTCGCCAGGTCGGGCTTCCACAGATAGAACAGCGCGGCCAGCAACAGACCGGCGACCGTCAGGAAGAACGGCGCCGCCATCATGCCGTGCAACGCGAACGCGACCGGGCCATGGAATTCTTCTGCGAGCGCACCAACGGTGTCGCGCGCCGGATCGTAGAAGTCCACGATGCCGGTGAAGAACGACACGGCCTGCCCCTTGAGCGCGTGCGCCGCGTGGTGGCCCTGCCAATCGGTACCGAACAACATCGGGCCGATGGTGAAGAAACCGATCGCCACCGACGGAATCGCCAGCAGGATCAGCGGCAACGTCACCACCCACTTGGACTCGTGCGGCTCGTGAACACCGTGGTGACCATGGCCGTGATCGTCGTGGCCATGACTGTCATGCGCATGTGCATCATGCGCGTGGCTGTCGTGGGCATGCACCTGTGCTTCTGCATCGGTGCGCGCACTGTCGTGATGTGCATGCGCATCATGCGCATGAGCATCGCGAAAACGCTCCTTGCCGTGGAAGGTCAGGAACAGCAGCCGGAAGCTGTAGAAGCTGGTGACCAGCACGCCGCCGAGCACGGACCAGTAGCCGTAAGTCGCGATCCAGCTATGCGATTCGTGCGCGTGGTGCGCAGCGGCTTCGATGATGGTGTCCTTCGAGTAGAAGCCCGAGAAGAACGGCGTACCGACCAGTGCCAGCGTACCGATCACGCTGGTCCAGTAGGTCACCTTCATGTACTTGCGCAGGCCGCCCATCTTGCGCATGTCCTGCTCGTGGTGCATGCCGATGATGACCGAGCCCGCCGCCAGGAACAGCAGCGCCTTGAAGAAGGCATGCGTCATCAGGTGGAAAACGGCGGCCGAATAGGCCGACACGCCCAGCGCCACGGTCATATAGCCGAGCTGGGACAGCGTCGAGTAAGCGACCACGCGCTTGATGTCGTTCTGCACGATGCCGATCAGGCCGGTGAAGAAGGCCGTGGTCGCACCGATGAACAGGATGAAGTTGAGCGCGGTTTCCGACAGCTCGAACAGTGGCGACATGCGTGCCACCATGAAGATGCCAGCGGTGACCATGGTCGCAGCATGGATCAGTGCCGAGATCGGGGTCGGGCCTTCCATCGAGTCAGGCAGCCACACATGCAGCGGCACCTGCGCCGACTTGCCCATCGCGCCGATGAAAAGGCAGATGCAGATCAGCGTCATCACACTCCATTCGTGGCCCGCGAACAACTGCACCTTGGCGTTGGCCATGGTGGTCGCGTTGGCAAACACGGTGGAGTAATCCAACGAGCCGAACCACAACAGCACGCCGGCGATTCCGAGAATGAAGCCGAAGTCGCCCACGCGGTTGACCAGGAACGCCTTCATGTTGGCGAACACGGCAGTCGGGCGCTTGAACCAGAAACCGATCAGCAGGTACGACACCAGACCCACCGCTTCCCAGCCGAAGAACAGCTGCAGGAAGTTATTGCTCATCACCAGCGTCAGCATGGAGAAGGTGAACAACGAGATGTAGCTGAAGAAGCGCTGGTAGCCGGGATCTTCTTCCATGTAGCCGATGGTGTAGATGTGCACCAGCAGCGACACGAAGGTCACCACAACCATCATCATCGCGGTCAGGCGGTCGACCATGAAGCCGACATGCGCGGAGTAATTACCGACGTCGAAGAAGGTGTACAGGTTTTGGTTGAACGGGCTGGCGCCCTGCTCCACCAATTGGTACAGCGTCAGGCACGACAGCACGCAGCTGACAGCCACACCGAGGATGGTGACGTATTGCGCGCCCTTGCGCCCTACCTGGCGACCGAACAGGCCGGCGATGATGCTGCCGATCAGCGGTGCAAGCACCACCGCAATCAACAGACTCTTGGAGAGAGTGATTTCCATCTACAGGTCAGCCCTTCAACGTATCGACTTCGGCCACATTGATCGTGCGGCGCGTGCGGAACAGAGTCACCAGGATCGCAAGGCCGATGGCGGCCTCCGCGGCGGCAACGGTCAGGATGAAGAACACGAACAACTGACCGGCGGGGTCGCCCAGCTCGCGCGAAAATGCAATGAAGTTGACGTTGACCGACAGCAGCATCAACTCGATCGACATCAGCAACACGATGACGTTCTTGCGGTTGAGGAAGATGCCGGCCAGGGAGATGCAGAACAGCACCGCGCCCAGTCCAAGCAGGTGGCCCAAGGTAATCAAGACTTCGCCTCCTGTCCGTCGGCCGCATCGACGCGCGGCGCAACCTGTGCTGGCTTTTCGACTGCCATCTTGACGATGCGCAGACGGTCGCCCGCCTTCACGCGGGATTGCTCGCTGGCGTTCTGGAGCTTGATGCCGGTGCGCTTACGCAAGGTCAGCATCACTGCAGCCACCACGGCCACGGTCAGAATCACGGCGGCAAATTCGAACGGCAGCAGGAACTCGGTGTACAGGCTCTTGGCCAGCCAGGTCAGGTTAGAACTGTCGGCGGCTTGCGCTGCCGCGTTGTCGGCCGGGAACGGCGTGGCAGTGCGGGCCTTGACCCCGATCAAGGTGACCATCTGCGCCAGCATCGCCACCGCAACGATCACGCCAAGCGGCATGTATTTGACCCAGCCCTCGCGCAACCGGCTGGTGTCGATGTCCAGCATCATCACCACGAACAGGAACAGCACCATCACTGCGCCGACGTAGACCAGCACCAGCGTGACGCCGAGGAACTCAGCACCGACCAGCAACCAGATACACGCCATCGAGAAGAAGGTGAGGATCAGGCACAACACGGCATACACCGGGTTACGCACGCTGATCACCGCACCGGCGGACACCACCGCGACTGCGGAGAAGGCGTAAAAAGCAATAGAGACCCAGTCCATCATGACCTCAACGGAAGGCGGCATCGGCAGCGCGACGCTCGGCGATCTCGGCTTCTAGCCGGTCTCCGATCGCCAGCAACTGCGGCTTGTTGACAATATTCTCGCCACGCTTCTCGAAGTGGTACTCGAGGATGTGCGTCTCGACGATCGAGTCCACCGGGCAGCTTTCTTCACAGAAGCCGCAGAAGATGCACTTGAACAAGTCGATGTCGTAACGCGTGGTACGGCGCGAGCCGTCCTCGCGCTTGGCCGAGTCGATGGTGATCGCCAGCGCCGGGCACACCGCTTCGCACAGCTTGCAGGCGATGCAGCGTTCTTCGCCATTGGGATAGCGACGCAGCGCGTGCAGGCCACGGAAACGCGGCGACTGCGGAAACTTCTCCATCGGATACAGCACGGTGTACTTGGGCTTGAACGTGTACTTAAACGTCAGCCACAAGCCTGCGAGCAGTTCGAGCAGCAGCAGGCTCTTGAAGTAATGGGTGATCTTGTTCATCGGTTACACGCCCTTCTGGATCACGCCGTAAAACACCATCAACGCCGTCACTGCGATCCACACGATCGTGAGCGGAATGAACACCTTCCAACCCAGACGCATGATCTGGTCGTAGCGGTAGCGCGGGAAGCTGGCACGGAACCAGATGTAAGCGCTGGCGAAGAAGAACACCTTCATCAGCAGCCACGGCCAACCGCCCTTCCACACCCAGTCGATCCACGGCGAGATATCCGCAGTGACCCAACCCTGGATCGGGCTCAGCCAGCCGCCGAGGAAGAAGATCGAGATCAAGAAGCTGACCAGGATCATGTTGGCGTATTCGGCCAGGAAGAACAGTGCGAACGCACCGCCCGAGTATTCCACCATGTGGCCGGCGACGATTTCCGATTCGCCTTCCACCACGTCGAACGGCGCGCGGTTGGTTTCGGCAACGCCGGAGACCCAGTACACGATGAACAACGGGAACAGCGGAATCAGGAACCAGTCGAAGAAACCCGAATTACCGCCCTGCGCCAACACGATCTGGCTCAAATTGACGCTGCCCGAAGCGATCATGACGCCGACCAGGGCAAAACCCATCGCGATTTCGTAGCTGACCACCTGCGCCGCCGAGCGCATTGCACCCAGAAACGCGTACTTGGAGTTGGAAGCCCAGCCCGCGAGGATGATGCCGTACACGCCCAGCGAGGTCATCGCCAGCAAATACAGCAAACCGACATTGGCGTTGGACAGCACCAGCTGCGCATCGAACGGCACCACCGACCACGCCGCGAATGCAGGCGCCAGCGTCAGCAGCGGCGCGATGATGAACATCGCCTTGTGCGAGCTGCTGGGCTGCAGGATCTCCTTGAACAGGAGTTTGAACACGTCGGCGAAGGCCTGGAAGATGCCCATACCCACGTACATCGGCCCGTGACGCACGTGCATCCAGCCGATCAGCTTGCGCTCCCACACCACGTAGAAGGCCACCGAGACGATCACCGGCACGGCGATCAACAGGATCTTCAACACGGTCCACAGCAGGATGCCGCCATCGCCCAGTCCGAGAAACCACTGGTGCAGAGGGTCGACCACGTTCAACAGCAATTCGTTCATGCAGCCACCACCGTTACGCGACCGGCACCAAGCGGCGCGGTTGCGCCATGGCCGGATTCGATCCACACCGTGCCAGGTGCAACACGCTTGTCCAGCACCACCGGCAACGTCGCCTTACCCGCGTCGGTGCCGACCTTGACCATCTGCCCATCGGCGATCTGCAGCTGCGCAGCCTGCTCGGGGTGCATCGCCACGCACGGTGCAATATTGAGCGGATGCGATTGCAGCGCAGCGGCGCGACGCACTACCGCATCGGTGCGGTAGATCGCAGCAGTCGCCGCGACTTCCAGCCCGTCGCTTGCCACCTGCGGCTGTGCCGAGGCCACCGGACGCACGCTGCGGTTCTGCATCTCTGCACGCAAGCCGACCAGATCGATGAACTCGAAACCAGCCAGACCCAGCTCACCACCCAGCGCACGCAGCACACGCCAGCCTTCGCGCGCTTCGACCGGCAAGCGGCCTGCGGCACGCGCCGTCTGCACGCGACCGTCGAGATTGGTCAACGAGGCATCGATTTCCGGCAATGCACCGATCGGCAGGATCACGTCAGCCACATCGCGCGTTGAAGCGCAGGCGAACTGACTGAAAGCAACGACCTTGGCACCGGCCAGCGCGCTGCGTGCAGCAGCGGCGTCGGCAAAATCCAGACCGGGCTCGATGCCGTAAAGCACGTACGCCTGACGCGGCTGCGCCAGCATGCCGGCCACATCACGTGCGGTGGGCAACACACCTTGCGACACTAAACCCACCGCGTTCGCGCCCTGCGGGATACGGCACAACGATGCGCCCGTTGCGGCAGCAAAGTCGCGTGCAGCAGCACGCAGTGCCGCAGCCTGCGGATGATTTTCAGCCAGTGCACCGACCACGATCACGGCGCGCGTTGCGCCCTTGACCGCATCGCGTAGCGCGGCGTCGTCAAGTGCGCTTGCCAGCTGCGACGGCGCGACCACGGCGCGGCTCGCCTGCGTGAATGCGAAATCGAAATCGACCGGGTTGACCGAATGGATCTGCGTGCGGTTCTGGATGTGCGCCTTGCGCAGACGTGCATGCAGCAACGGCAGCTCGTGACGCACGTTGGTGCCGAACAGCACCACCACATCGGCCTGCTCGATCTCGGCCAACGGCGTTGCAAAGGCTTCGGCAACCGCAGCGTCTGAGAAATCCCGATTGAGCAGACGGTGATCCAGATTGCCGCTGCCGAGGCCTTCGGCCAGACGTGCCAGCAGCGCACCTTCCTCGTTCGAGGTGGACGGATGCACCAGCACGCCAAGCTGATCGCCGGCGTTGTCACGCAGGATCTGGGTCGCAGCGGCCAGACCTTCGGTCCAGCTCACTTCGGTCCACTCGCCGTTGACCTTCTTCAGCGGCTTGCCCGCGCGGTCTTCGGCGTACAGGCCCTGATGCGAATAACGGTCGCGATCGGACAGCCAGCATTCGTTGACTGCTTCGTTCTCGCGCGGCACGGTGCGCAGCACTTCGCCACGACGCACATGCAGGAACAGGTTCGAGCCCATCGCATCGTGGTAACCCAGCGATTCGCGCGCCATCAATTCCCACGGACGTGCGCGGAACTGGAACACCTTGTTGGTCAGCGCGCCCACCGGGCAGACGTCGATGACGTTGCCGGAAATCTCGGTGGTCAGCGGCTTGCCATCGTAGGTGCCGATCTGCAGGTTTTCACCGCGGTACATGCCACCCAGCTCGTAGGTGCCGGCGATGTCTGCAGTGAAGCGCACGCAGCGGGTGCACTGGATGCAGCGGGTCATTTCGGTGGCGACCAGCGGACCGATATCCTCGTCCGGCACCACGCGCTTGCGCTCGTTGAAGCGGCTCACCGACCGGCCGTAGCCGAGCGAGACGTCCTGCAACTCGCACTCGCCGCCCTGATCGCAGATCGGGCAGTCCAGCGGGTGATTGATCAGCAAAAATTCCATCACGCTGCGCTGGTACTTCAGCGCCTTTTCGCTACGCGTGGCGATCTTCATGCCATCCATCACCGGCGTGGCGCAGGCAGGCGACGGCTTAGGCGACTTTTCGACATCCACCAGACACATGCGGCAGTTGGCGGCGATCGGCAACTTCTCGTGATAGCAGAAGCGCGGGATCGGAATGCCGGCCTTGTCGGCGGCCTGGATGATCATCGAGCCCTTCGGCACGACCAGACTCTGCCCGTCGATTTCGACGGTGACATGATCCGGCGGCACGTTCGGGTTCACTGGTTGGGCGCTCATGCGGCCACTCCGACGTGCGTGTCGACGATCGAACGACCGTTGACGATGTAGTACTCGAACTCGTCCCAGAACTGGCGCAGGAAGCCTTGAATCGGCCACGCTGCCGCTTCACCGAACGCGCAGATGGTGTGTCCTTCGATCTGACCGGCCACGGTACGCAGCTGGTGCAGGTCTTCCATAGTGGCCTTGCCGGCGACGATGCGCTCCAGCACGCGGTGCATCCAGCCGGTGCCTTCACGGCACGGGGTGCACTGGCCACACGATTCCTTGTGGAAGAACTGCGAGATGCGGCAGGCAAAACGCACGCAGCACACGCTGTCGTCCAGCACCACGATGGCGCCCGATCCCAGACCGGTGCCCAGCGCACGCAAGGTGTCGTAATCCATCTGCAGACCGGCAACCTGATCGGCCTTCAGCACCGGCATCGACACGCCGCCAGGCACCACGCCCTTGAGGGTGCGGCCCGGACGCAGGCCACCGGCCATTTCCAGTAGTTCGTCGAAGGTGGTGCCGAGCGGCACTTCAAAGTTGCCGCCCTTCTGCACGCAGCCGGACACCGAGAAAATCTTCGGGCCGCCGTTCTTGGTCTTGCTCAACCCGAGGAACCACTCCGGGCCGTTGCGAATGATCGCCGGCACCGACGCATAGGTCTCGGTGTTGTTGATGGTGGTCGGCTTGCCGTACAGGCCGAAGTTCGCCGGGAACGGCGGCTTGTAACGCGGCTGGCCCTTCTTGCCTTCCAGCGATTCCATCAATGCGGTCTCTTCGCCGCAGATGTACGCGCCAGCACCCAGCGCACCGTAGATATCGATATCCACGCCGCTGCCGAGAATGTTCTTGCCCAGCCAGCCGTTCGCATACGCATCGGCCAGCGCCAGTTCGAAGTTTTCGAACGGCTCGTGGTGGAACTCGCCACGCAGGTAGTTGTAGCCCACCGTCGAGCCGGTGGCGTAGCAGGCGATCGCCATGCCCTCCACCACCGAATGCGGGTTGTAACGCAGGATGTCGCGGTCTTTGCAGGTTCCCGGCTCGGATTCGTCCGAGTTGCACAGGATGTACTTCTGCATCGTGCCCTTGGGCATGAACGACCACTTCAGACCGGTCGGGAAACCGGCGCCGCCGCGGCCACGCAGATTGGACGCCTTGACCATTTCGATGACGTCGGCCGGCGCGATCTTTTCTTCCAGGATCTTGCGCAACGCTGCGTAGCCACCGGTCTTGAGGTAGCTCTCGTACGACCACGGAGTGTCGTAATGCAGGGTCGTGTAAACGACCTGATGCGGCAACGGCGCCGGACCGACCGGACCTGTAGGTGCGTGATGATGTGCCATGTCTTATTCCAGCCCGTCCAGCAGCGCGTCGACCTTCTCTTTCGTCAGGTGCTCATGGTAGTGGCCGTTGATGACCATCATCGGCGCTGCCGAGCAGGCCGCCAGGCACTCTTCTTCGCGCTTGAGGTAGACGCGGCCATCTGCCGTCGACTGCCCCAGCTTGCAACCCAGTTTCTTCTCGGCGTGCGCCAGCAGATCTTCGGCGCCGTTGAGCCAGCAGCTGATATTGGTGCAGAACGCCACGTTGTGGCGGCCGACCTTCTCGGTCTCGAACATCGAGTAGAAGCTGGCGACCTCATAGGCCCACACCGGCGGCAATTCCAGATACTTGGCCACGCCAACGATCAATTCGTCGGTCAACCAGCCCTGGTTCTGCTCCTGCGCCGCGTGCAAGCCCTGCAGCACCGCCGAACGCTTGCGATCGGGCGGAAACTTGGCCAGCCAATGATCGATGTGCGCGCGCGTTTTATCGCTCAGCACAACCTGCGGATCGACGTCGCGCGCCGCTTCGAAATTACCCGTCGCCTTCATCGGTCAACCTCACCGAAAACCAAATCGTAAGTACCGATCATCGCCACGACGTCGGCCAGCAAATAACCACGCACTACCGCATCCATCGACGACAAATGCGCAAAGCCCGGCGCGCGCAGATGCAGGCGGAACGGCTTGTTGGCGCCATCGGACATCAGGTAGCAACCGAACTCGCCCTTGGGCGCTTCGACCGCGCAATAGGTCTCGCCGGCCGGCACGCAATAGCCTTCACTGAACAGCTTGAAGTGATGGATCAGCGCTTCCATGTCGTCTTTCATGCCTTCGCGGCTTGGCGGAGCGACCTTGAAGTTGGTGACCATGACCGGGCCGGGATTGGCCTTCAGCCACTTCACGCACTGCTTGATGATGCGGTTGGATTCGCGCATCTCGGCGACACGGACCAGATAGCGGTCGTAGCAGTCGCCGTTGGTGCCCACCGGGATATCGAAATCCACCGCGTCGTACTTGGCATACGGCTGCTTCTTGCGCAGATCCCACTCGATCCCCGAGCCACGCAGCATCGGACCGGTCATGCCCCAGGCACGCGCCAGATCCGGGCTGATGATGCCGACATCGACAGTACGCTGCTTCCAGATGCGGTTATCGGTCAGCAGCGTTTCGTATTCGTCCACGCGCGACGGGAAGGTGTTGGTGAAATCCTCGAGGAAATCCAGCATCGTGCCTTCGCGAGCAGCGTTGCGCTTCTTCAGCGCCCCACCCTTGTGCCAGCGCGATTCCTTGTACTTGGGCATGAAATCGGGCAGATCGCGGTACACGCCACCCGGGCGGTAGTAGGCCGCGTGCATGCGCGCGCCGCTGACCGCCTCGTACACGTCCATCAATTCTTCGCGCTCGCGGAACGCATACAACATCACCGCCATCGCACCCAGATCGAGTGCGTTGGAGCCGACCCACATCAAGTGGTTCTTGATGCGGGTGATCTCGTCGAACATGGTGCGGATGTACTGCGCACGCTCCGGCGCTTCGATTCCCATCAGGGACTCGATCGCGCGCACGTAGGCGTGCTCGTTGCACATCATCGACACATAATCCAGGCGATCCATGTACGGAACCGACTGGTTGAACGGCTTGGACTCGGCCAGCTTCTCGGTGCCACGGTGCAGCAGGCCGATATGCGGATCGGCACGCACCACGGTCTCGCCGTCCATTTCCAGGATCAGACGCAGCACGCCGTGCGCCGCAGGATGCTGCGGGCCGAAGTTCATCGTGTAATTGCGGATTTCCTGCTTGCTTTCGACAGGATTGCTCGCGAAGGCATCGGTTGCCTGGCGGAACTCACTCACTTGGCGGTCTCCGACTTGCCCACTTCACCGGCGGCAGTCTCATAACGGGCATCGTCGCGAATCACGCGCGGCACACCAACGCGCGGCTCGACCGAGGTAACCGGTTCGTACACCACGCGCTTGCGCTCTTCGTCGTAACGCACTTCGACGTTACCGATCAGCGGGAAATCCTTGCGGAACGGATGGCCGACGAATCCATAGTCGGTCAGGATGCGGCGCAGGTCCGGGTGACCATCGAACACGATGCCGAACAGGTCGAATGCTTCGCGCTCGAACCAGTTCACGCCCGGCCAGATATCGGTCACCGACGCCACCACCGGCACCTGCTCGTCGGGCGCGTAGCAACGCACGCGCAAACGCTGGTTGTGCTGGTAGGAAATCAGCTGGGCAACGACCGCAAAACGCTGCTTGGGCATGTGCTGCGCATGCGCACCGGTGGAGCCTTCCTGGCTGGGAAACTCACCCCAACCGAAACGCCCGATGCCCTTGCCTTCGACACCACGACTGAAGCCCTGCGAGGACACGTCAGCGGTATCCCACTCGTCGCTGCCATAACCCAGGTAGTCGACGCCGCACAGGTCGCTGAGCTGCTCGAAAGCGAGCTCGTCGCGCAGCGCCAGACAGGTAGCGTGCCAATCGGCCGCGGCGACTTCCAGCGTGACTTCGCCGCGCGGCAATGCCACGGTGATCTGCGCACCGGCGAAACGTACCGCAAGTCGGTCAGTGAAGGAGGATGCTTGCTCTGCCATGGGGGCTTGGCTGCTCTCGGTAGGAGAAGACGGGTATCAGCGCGCGATCGTCTGGGTACGCCAGATCTTCTTCTGCAGCTGCAAGATGCCGTAGACCAGCGCCTCGGCGGTCGGCGGGCAGCCCGGGACATAGATGTCCACCGGCACGATGCGATCGCAACCGCGCACCACCGAATACGAATAGTGATAGTAGCCGCCGCCGTTGGCGCAGCTACCCATCGAGATGACCCACTTCGGGTCCGGCATCTGGTCGTAGACCTTGCGCAGCGCCGGGGCCATCTTGTTGACCAAAGTACCGGCGACGATCATCACGTCGGACTGGCGCGGCGACGGGCGGAACACCACGCCGTACCGATCCAGGTCCAGACGCGAGGCGCCAGCGTGCATCATTTCGACCGCACAGCAAGCCAGGCCGAAGGTCATCGGCCACATCGAGCCGGTCCGCGCCCAGTTCAACAGCGCGTCGACGCTGGTGGTCACGTAGCCCTTCTCGAGCAGCGGGTTTTCGCCGTCCGGGCGCAGGATGTCTTCCACCCGGCCTTCCGGCATCGGGTTGGTCATCAGACGATCCAGGGTCTGAATCACTCCCATTCCAGCGCTCCCTTCTTCCACACGTAGATAAAGCCGAGGAACAACATGCCGACGAACAGCCCCATGGTGACCAGCGAACGTGCGCCGATCTCCATGAACACCTGCGTCCACGGCACGATGAAGATGATTTCCAGGTCAAACACGATGAACTGGATCGCGATGAGGTAGTAGCGCACATCGAACTTCATGCGCGCGTCTTCGAATGCCTCGAAGCCACACTCGTACGGCGAAAGCTTGCGCGCGTCCGGGCTGCGCGGAGCGAGGAACCGACCAATCAGCATCAGCACGATGCCGATGCCAGTGGCGACGATCAGAAACAGCAGACTCGGCAAATATTCGGCCAGCACAGCGATTCTCTCTTGCCTCTGCCCGCACGCGCCGCGTGCCGGCATGGGGTATAGGCAGACCCTGCGCGCGACGTGTCGCAATGCACAGGAACTGCAGCCAAACAATGGTGCCCAAGAGGGGACTCGAACCCCTACGACCTAAGTCGCTACCACCTCAAGGTAGTGCGTCTACCAATTCCGCCACCTGGGCATACGTTGCGCCGCTGGGCATCCCAGTGCGCAGCGTATTGTAACCGGCTTCAGCGTTTTTGTGCTGGTTCTGAAGCGTTTTCTTCGCTGGCCGCTGGCGCCGACGGCGCAGGTGCGGACTGCACTGGCGCAGCAGCGGGTGCGGCGGCAGGAGCAGGCTGCGACGGAGCGGTCGGTACCGCACCGGCGGCAGGCACCTGCGGCAACGGCTGGGTCAACTCACCGGCTGCAGCCGGTGCCGCGGTGGCGGACTGCGACATCACACCCAGGTTCTGATCAGTCGGACGGGCACCGTGGGTGGCGTACCACGCCATGAACAGACTGATGCTGAAAAACACCACAGCCAGCCACTTGGTCGACTTGGACAGGAAGTTCGACGCACCCTGCGAACCGAACACCGTGCCCGAGGCACCGGCACCGAAGCCGGAACCGGCTGCCGCACCCGCACCACGCTGCATCAGGATCAGCGCAATCATCGCCAGCGCGACCAGCACGTAGACCACATTGAGGATCAACATCAGCATTTCGAAATCCGTCCCCGGACAAAACTTAATGGGTTAACAAGCGGCCGCCGCACGCGCAATGGCCAGGAAATCTTCGGCCACCAAGGAGGCGCCTCCGACAAGCCCACCATCGACATCGGGCTGCGCGAACAGCTCGCCGGCGTTGTCGGGCTTGACACTGCCCCCGTACAGGATGGGCAGAGAGTCGGCAATTCTAGCATCCGCCTTCGCGACTTCGCCACGCAGGAAGGCGTGCACGGCCTGCGCCTGCTCCGGGCTGGCAGTCCGTCCGGTCCCAATGGCCCAGATCGGTTCATAGGCCAGCACCGCGCGGGCAAAGCCCTCGCTGCCGACCAATGCCAGTACCGGCTCGAGCTGGGCACGTAGGATTTCCTCAGTCTGACCGGCTTCACGCTGTTCCAGCGACTCGCCCACGCACAGCACCGGGATCAAGCCGGCGTGGATGGCGGCGGCAAACTTATGCGCCACCAGCTCACTACTCTCCTGGTGGTACTGGCGGCGCTCGGAGTGACCGACCAGTCCGTAGCCGGCCCCGACATCCACCAGCATCGTGGCCGAGACCTCGCCGGTGTAGGCGCCCTTCTCGTTACTACTGACGTCCTGGGCTCCAAAGGACAGGTGATGCGCCTCGAAATCCTCGATCAGGTCGCCGAGGTAAGGCAGTGGCGGCAGGATGACGACATCGACACCCTCCAGGGGCATGTGCGCAGCGACCTGGGCCACCAATTCGGTGGCGAAGGCGCGGCTGCCATGCAGCTTCCAATTTCCGGCAACGATCTTTCGACGCATCAGGCGCAGGTTCCTGAGTGGAAGACAGGCGACAGAATAGCCCATGCCCTGTCGGCAACCGGCACACTTCTGTCCGCCGCATGTCCCACCCCTCGTTCAACAGGAACCTGCCATGTCCGTTTCACCTGTCTTTGCGCTGGTCACCGGCGCCTCCAGCGGGATCGGCCGCGAGATTGCGCGGGCGTACGCCAAACGGGGCGTGCCGTTGATCCTGACCGCACGCCGGGTGGACCGACTACAGGCGCTGGCCGCCGAACTGGGCACGCAGGTACGTGTAGAGGTATTGCCGGCCGACCTGGCCGACCCTGCGGCGGCCGAGGCGCTGGTGACGCAGATCCAGCGCAATGGCTGGACGGTAGGCACGCTGGTCAACAATGCCGGCTACGGCGTGCCGGGCCGCTACCTGCACAACGACTGGGCCACGCATGCGCGCTTTCTGCAGGTGATGATCGGCGCGGTGTGCGAGCTGACCTGGCGGCTGTTGCCGATGATCCGCGCCAGTGGCCAGGGCCGCATTCTTAACGTCGCATCGTTTGCCGCACTCACGCCCAGTGCCGATGGGCAGACGCTGTATGCGGCCAGCAAGAGCTTCATGTTGCGCTTCAGCGAGTCGCTGGCGCTGGAAAACGCCGATTGCGCGGTCAAGGTGTGTGCGCTGTGCCCGGGCTTTGCGTGGTCGGAATTCCACGATGTCACCGGCACCCGCGAGGCGATGTCCACCCTGCCCGGCTGGGCCTGGCTGCAGGCCGATGCAGTTGCCGAGTACGGCATCGCCGCCTTGGAGCGTGGCCAGGTGCTGGCAGTGCCGGGCTGGCGCTATCGGCTGGTCAATGCCGCACTGCGCCTGCTGCCGCATTCGGTTGCGCTGCGCCTGATGGCGCGCGGCTCGCATCGGGTAAGACCGCTAGACTGAGAACAGGCAAGTCTTCAACTAACAGACACTAAAATGCATTGGGGTCGGCACACGTCACGACCATCAAGGATGCGGACAAGATAATGACCAAGCTGGAAACAAGACCCGTGCTTACACCACCGGCGCTCAACGACGATGCAAGGCTGCTTCCATTTCTTGCTGCTGTCGCTATCTTCCTCACAATCCAACTGGTCATCAATGCCAAGGACTTTACAGGTGACGCTGGCGCTTACTGGGCAATAAGCTCAGCCATTCTTGAGGGCACCTTCCCGCAAACAATCCGGGGTTATGCGTATCCACTTCTATTGACTCCCTTCAGGCTTGTCTTTGACCACTCACAGACTGCCGGGCTTTTTTTTCTAAAAGTAGGGCAATCCATCGGATACGGCTACGCATTCTCCATTCTGATTCCAAACCTTTACCGATCGATGTTCGGCGGAAAATTAACGACAGTCAGACGAATCATCCCGTCGCTTTTGACGGCAGTCGTTTTTCCAGGCCTTGTTTCTTACCCCCTGAGTGATGCGCCATCCCTCGGCTTGATGGCACTTTCTTTACACTTGGCGATCAGTTCAATCAGATCGAAATCGTTCGCAGGACTCCTGCTTACCGGAACAATCTGCTACTTCACATATAATGTGAGAACCATCTACCTATTTTCATTCATCAGCCTAGCCATCGTTATTGCATGTTTTTTTGCCAAAGATATTCAACGCAAGGCTCTTGCACTAACCTTCTTTCTGCTGGGCTCGCTAATCGGCGCGCTGCCACAGATGGCGATCAACTACAAACACCATGCAATCGCATCGCCATTGGTGGTAACCGATGTCCGTGGCGCATCGCTTTTTGCCAGGCAGCTGACATGGGGCATGGTCGTCGATAGATACGAAACGTTCATTGACCCTGACACACAACAAGCAATACCAACCTTCTACGCAAACGATCGCGGCGCCGCAGTACTCGAGAAAAACGGCGGGTTCGCTGAAAATCAATCTTTCACGAAAATCTTCGCGATGATGACGGATAACCCCATCACTTTCGCTGAAATCTATTTGCGCCACACAGCATCAGCACTGGATGCAAGAGATGGCGAGATTTATACAAGACAACCTTCTTCCGAAAAAAATGTTAAGTCACTCATTTTTCTAGTTATCGTCACCTTCGGAATTACTCAACTGGGAAAGGCTATCCTCTCCACATCCCAGGAGCCCAGACGTACCAAAGCCTTATACGCACTGACTTTGATAGCACCATGCATCGCCATCGTCCCCGGCGCAATTGAAACGCGATTCTTTCTGCCCTTGTATTGCATGTCTTATTGCGCACTAGCATTTCAAAGAATCAACAGCAAAACGCTCGCCCTCCAAATGGTCTTGACTGCGACACTGACGGCAGGCATCTATTGCTTTGTTGCCGATTCAGTAGAAAATCCGATTCACGCCCGACCGGAGTCATACATCCCAGCCACACCAAATTAGATTCCTTAAAGTCAATGCCCGCCGCAGCATTCAGTCGCGAGTTCAACAAGCGAGGCTTAGTGATTGACTATCTCGCCGTGCATGGCGGCCAGCCGTGCCAGCAGGCGATTCTGGGTGCGGCGCGGGATCTTTTGTTGATCCATTGCCCAGTTGAGATCTTCGACCAAGGCGTTGAAATCGCCCTCGCGAATGGCCAGATGCGCATGCGCCTGTTGCATCGATTTGGCGGTATCCGGGCACGGGCCATCGGCGACATGGCAGAACTTCTGCACCAGGCGCGCGTTGAGCATGACGATATTGACCCGCGCGAATTTGTCGACGATGCGTTGATCGTCAGCAATGCGCGACAACATGGTTTCCACCAGCGCCTCGATGCCGGCCTGGCCACCAAGTTCGTCGTACAGCGTTTGAGGCGGCTGCGTGGTGGCGCAGGCACTCAGGCTCAGCACACATAGCAGGGACCACCGCAGCCATCGATTCATCAGAACGCTACCTGCAAGGAGAGATACGGGCCGCGCTGGTTGGTCAGCGTGGCGATGTCGCCAAGATCGGCCCAGGCTGCGGTCAACGACACATGCTTGCTGGGGAACCAGGCAACAAAACCGTCGGCCCAGGCCTGTTCGCGCGCAAAGCCCAGATTGTCCGGTTTGCCGCGATATTCCACACCAACCACCCACGACGGCGACAGCACGACCGCAGCACTGGCCTCAGCGACCAGTCGATAGCTGTTGCGACGATCGCCACCGAAGCCGAGCAAACCGGTCTGATTGGCGCGGGTCGCGCGCAGCGTACCGTTGAGCAGTAATTGATAGCCGCCAGCGCCCTGCAACAGCAGCCTGCTGGCGCTGACATAGACATCGGTGCCGTGGTCGTCACGTGCACCGATAGCCAATGGCAGCGTGCCGTCGCGCAGACGCTTGTACTGCACGCCGACGCTGACTTGCGGGGCGCGCCCGTAGACCAGATCGCCGTACACGCGCAGCTTGGCGCCGAAGACATCCTGGCCGAGCGCGTTCCACGGCAGCGCCAGGCGATCCTGCAAGGTGCCCAGGTCCAGGCGCTGGCGCGCAAGCGACAGTTCCAGGCGGTTGCCGACCGTCAGCGCGGCGCCTTGTACATCGAGTCGATAATCGCCGCTGTCCACATGCGTGGCGAACAGCACGGTACCGAGCTCGTCGCGCGTGCCATACCCCGACAACGTGGCCCATGGCACGATGCCGCCACCGCTACTGCCTTCGATCATCGACACGCCACCGGTAGCGAGCAGGCGCCCGTCGCCGGCGACCGCAAACGCTGGCATGAGCGCAACACCGCACACTGCAGAGGCGAGCGCAGCGCGGAGACGATGCTTCATCGTTGCGCTCCCATCTGCGAGGGCGAGGTCATTCCAAGTTGGCGCATGCACCACGCCACGAAGGGGGCTTGCTCCAGCGGCGGTGCGTAGAGATAGCCCTGCACCATGTCGCAGCCATAGCCGCGCAACAGACCGAGCGCAGTGGCGTTTTCGACACCTTCGGCGATCACGCTCAGGCCCAGGTTATGCCCCAGATCGATCGTGCTGCGCACGATGAACGCATCGTCGGTGCCTTCGGCCAGCTGCATGACGAAGCTCTTGTCGATCTTCAATTCATTCACCGGCATGCGCTTGAGTTGGGCCAACGAGGAATAGCCGGTGCCGAAGTCGTCGATGGACAGACGTACGCCGACGCTACGCAGTTGATGCAGCATGTGCAGCGCGGATTCGACATCGCGCATCAAGGCGCTTTCGGTCAGTTCCAGCGTGACCGACTGCGCCGGCACCGCATGCTGTTCCAGCCGCGCACGCACGTAATCGGGCAACCCCGGATCGGAGAGATCCAGTGCCGACAGATTGATCGCCATGCCCAGCTCCAGCCCTTGCGTGCGCCAGTGCGCCTGGCAGCGCAGCGCCTCGTCCAACACGAAGCGGGTCAATGGATGGATGACACCCGAATGCTCGGCCAGCGGAATGAACTCGTCGGGCCCGATCGGACCCAGCGTCGGGTGATGCCAACGCACCAGCACTTCGACCTGTTCGACGCGATCGCTGCGCAGGCAAATCTTGGGTTGGAAGCGCAAGGTCAACTCGTTACCGCCGATAGCCTGGCGCAGATCGCCGGTGAGGCGCAGCCGCCGCAGATGCTGTTCGTCCTGCCCCATGCGATAGACGCTGGCACCGATGGTGGCGGCATCGTCCACCTGCCGACGCGCGATGTCGGCACGGCGTAACAAGGTGTCCGGGTCTGCGCCATGCTCGGGAATCAGGGCGATGCCGATGCTGGCTTCGAGCTGGATGCGTGCCTGCGGCAACACCAATGGGCGACGCAGTTGCAGCAGCAGGCGTTGTGCGTCCTGCTGCACGGTGGTCGCATCGGCGTGCGCCACGATCACCATGAACTCATCGCTGCCCAACCGCCCGACCAGGTTCGGTTCCTGCACCACCTCTGCAAGCCTGCGGCCGGCCTCGACCAGCACTTGGTCGGCGAAATCATGACCAAGGCTGTCGTTGAGTTCTTTGAAACGCTCCAGATCCAGAATCAGCACCGCCGCCGTTCCGCCGGAGGCGACTGTCTGCGCGGTCACGTCTTTCAGGCGTTCGAGCAACCAAACCCGATTGGGCAGCCCGGTCAATGCGTCGTGCCGCGCCTGATGCAGAATGTGTTGCTCGCGGCTGGCGATCTGATGTTGCATGCGCCCAAAACTATCGGCCAGTTCGGCGAGCTCGCGACCCGGCGGAACCTCCACCGCCGTCTGATAATCGCCGCGCTGGATGCGTCGCGCTGCCTGCACCAGTTGCGCGACCGGTTTGCTGACGCTGCGTGCCAGAAAGATCGCCACGCACAGGGCTGCAGCGGTTGCCAAACCTGCCAGCAGCAGGATGCGCAACTTGAGCGTGCGATAGGGCGCGACCGCGCGATCGAGCGAGGCCTGCAAGGCCACCCGCACGTGGCTGTCGCCCTGAAGCGATTGCAGTTTGACCAGGTAGCGTGATTCGCCCAGGTTGAGCGGAATCGCTTCCGCCTGCGTGTGCTCGGCGGCAGGTAACTGTTGCGCAAACTCGCGACGCGCTGCCGGCTCCAGGGTGGATGCCAGCACGCGCACCGGTGGGCCATCGGTAAAGAACGTGGCATCCAGTCCAGTCGTGCTGCGGAAGTCCTGCGCCAGGCCGTCGCCGGATTCGTTGCCGATCGCGATCCAGCCAACGCGACTGGGCGCCAGCACCTGCACCACGGCCAGGCGCACGATATGTTGATCCAGGGCAACCACGCCGACTGCGCGTCCATCGCGCTGCGCCTGCTGCAACAACGCCTGCACCGCACGCAATTGTTCGGCCTGCGGAAGGTCGGCCAACCCGGTCAAAAATTCGCCATCCGGCGAAAGCAGCACTGCGGTCTGCGCAGACATGCGCGCGGCATGGTTGCGCAGCGCCGATTGCATGGTGGGCACATCGCCGCTGGCCACCGCGGCACGAAAACCGAAGTCGTCTGCCAGCACCGACGCCGATTGCAGCAATTGCTCATCACGGCGCAGATTGATGCGCTGCCACACGCGTTCGCCGATCTGCAGTTCTTCGCCCAATTGCGCCTTGACGCTGCGCTCGGTGGCCAGCTGCACGGCGATGAAGGTCAACGCCTGCGTGGCCAGCACGACCAGCACCAGCAGAGCCGCGATGCGCGTGTGCAGGCGCATCGCCCTCATGGGTGCGGCTTCTTGGGATCGGCGCTGCGGAACTTGTCCTGCAGCGCACGCACGCGCTCGTCCGGTGGCGCCACCGCCGGAGCGGCGCCAGTGGTCTGCAAGGTGACCTTGCGTTGCAAGGCATCACGCGCAATCACCAGCGGCTCGCCCACCGCAGCGCCCTTGATGCGTGGATGCCACACGCGCAGCGTGTACGTTCCTGCCGGGGCATCGAGTTGTACGCGACCATCGCTCCCGGTCTTGCCGAAATACGGCGTCTCCAGCACCACGATATAGCCCAGCATCCAGTCATGGATGTTGCAGCCCACCGTGACCAGACCGGCCTGATCGAACCGCACCGGTGCAGCGGTAGTGCCCTGAAACAGCGGCAATTCGAAGCGTTTGGCGGGCGAGAACGAATACACCTGGTGACGGATCTGATCGTTGTTCGGAAACCGTACCGAGGTGCCGGTGCGCACCGCCAAGACCGCCGGCACGAATTGCGAATTGACCTGATCCATCTCCAGCATCTTGCCCGCGCTGGCTGCAGCGGGCCGCGGCAGTTCCAGACTGACCACCGCATCGACCAGGACACCGTTGGCATCGGTCACGGTGACGCTCACCGGCGTTGCTGCAGCCGGTGTCATCGCGCCAGACAGCGCAAGCAACGACATCGCACCTAATTGTTTAAACCACGGCATCCGCATGCGCCCCTACCTCGTGCAATCGGCAGCGGGCGCCAGGCGAATCCGACGTCGCGCTAGCGATCAGACTGAGTTATCGGCGCGGGTGAACGCAAGCTTTAACCAGACACGAGCGGAATTTTATGAATAGAAGTGTGGCACCTGTCATGCCGCATGTTGCGGACGCGGCCATGCGCTGTTTGAGCGATCGGCCACGCATTGCGCACCTGGCGCCGAAAAAACCAACAGCGCCAACAGTCGACCTCTCTGTCGAGTTACTTCAGCTTGATCTCGCGCAGGCGCTCTTCCAGAAACCCGTGTGCGGTGATCGGCTCGAGGTAGCGGCTCGGGTTGTCGGCACTGATGCATGAGGGCAGCACGTCGATCAAAAAGTCCGGATTTGGATGCAGGAAGAACGGCACCGAGTAGCGCGGCTTGCGCGCCGCTTCGCCCGGCGGGTTCACCACGCGGTGAATCGTGGACGGATAAACATGGTTGGTCAGACGCTGCAGCATGTCGCCGATATTGACCACGATGGTGTCGGCGTCAGCGGTGAACGGCACCCACTCGCCGTCGTTGGAACGCACTTCCAGACCGGCCGCGCTCGCACCGACCAGCAAGGTGATGAAGTTGATGTCGCCATGCGCCCCGGCGCGCACATTGGGAATGTCGTCGCTGGTGATCGGCGGATAATGGATCGGGCGCAGGATCGAATTGCCGTTGTTGGTCTTGTCGACAAAATAGTCCTGCGGCAGGCCGATGTGCAGCGCCAGTGCTGCGAGCACGCGCGAGCCCAGCTGGTCGAGCTGCTGATACAGCTGGTAGCCGCGCTCACGGAATCCGGGCACTTCTTCCGGCCACAGGTTCGGCGCCATCACCTCGCGGTACGGCGAATCGTCCGGAATCTCGCGGCCGATGTGCCAGAACTCCTTCAGATCGAAATGCTTGGAGTCCTTGGCGGTTTCCACACCAAAGGCGGTATAGCCACGTGCGCCGCCACTGCCCGGCACGTGGTAGCGGCGCTTGACCTCTTCCGGCAACGCGAAGAATGCCTTGAACACGTCGTAGGCCGCGTCGATCTCGGTCTGCGCGATGCCGTGATTGCGGATGCCGGCAAAGCCCCATTGGCGATAGGCCGCACCGAGCTCGGCGACGAAAGCGTCGCGATCGGTATCGAAACGGGTGATGTCCAGGGTGGGGATGCGCGCGCTCATACGGATATCTGCAGTCGAAGTCGAAAAGTCGGGAGGACGCCTGCCGCTCAGGACAGCAGGCGATACAACACATAGAACGTTGCGGCCTTGGCGAGGACCACGCAAACGCCAATGATCAGCGACTCACGCCGCGTCACGCACCGCTCCGGAGAGCCGGTCGAGCGTGTCCTGCATCAGGCCGGCGTCGTCGGCTTCCACGGTCACGCGCACCACAGGCTCGGTGCCGGACGGACGCAGGAACGCACGTCCGCGGCCTTGCACGGCGGCTTGCGCCTGCTGCAGCGCCTGCTGCACGCCGGGCGCTTCGACGATGGCCTTGGCCGCGCCGCCCTCCAGACGCACATTCACGGTCTTTTGCGGCACCTTGGCCAGGCCGCTCAGCGCTTCGCGAAGGCTGTGCCCATCGCGGCCCAGCGCTTCGAGCACCTGCAGTGCGCTGACGATGCCGTCGCCGGTGCTGGCGCGGTCCAGACACAGCAAATGGCCGGAGGTCTCTCCACCCAGCGTGCCGCCGCCTTCGACCAGCGCCTGATGCACGTAGCGGTCGCCCACCTTTGCGCGCTGGAACGGAATCCGCAGCGCGGCCAGTGCCGGCTCCAGGCCGTAATTGGTCATCAAGGTGCCGACCACGGTGCCGGTGAGCCGGCCGCTGGCCTGCCACGAGCGGGCCAGGAGATACAGCAGATCGTCGCCATCGACCGGGTTGCCCTGGTCGTCGGCCATCAGCACGCGATCGCCATCGCCATCGAAGGCGATGCCCAGATGCGCGCCGCTCTCGCGCACCTTGGCGGCAAGGTTGTCGATATGCGTCGAGCCAACGCCATCGTTGATGTTAAGCCCGTCCGGCGCCGCACCGATCACCACCACATCGGCACCCAGCTCACGGAACAGCATCGGCGCGATGTGATACGTGGCGCCGTGCGCGCAATCCAGCACCATTTTCAGGCCGTGCAGGGTGAAGCCGCGTGCCACGCTGGCCTTGCAGAATTCGATGTAACGGCCGATCGCATCGCGGGTGCGGATCGCCTTGCCCAGGCGCTCGGATTCCACGGTATGGAACGGCTCGTCCAACGCGGCTTCGATCGCCGCTTCGGTGGCGTCATCGAGCTTTTCGCCCTCGGCGGAGAAGAACTTGATGCCGTTGTCGTAATGCGGGTTGTGCGAGGCGCTGATGACCACGCCGGCATCGGCGCGCAAGGTGCTGGTCAAGAACGCGATGGCGGGCGTCGGCATCGGGCCAATCATCTGCACATCGGCGCCTGCAGCGACCAGGCCGGCTTCCAACGCGGCTTCGAACATGTAGCCGGAAATACGGGTGTCCTTGCCGATCAACACCAGCGGACGCTTGCTGCGCCCTTGCGTGAGCACGCGGCCGAGCGCATTGCCCAGGCGCAGTACGAAGTCGGCAGAAATGACGCCCTGCCCGACCCGACCGCGGATGCCGTCGGTGCCGAAGTATTTACGGGCGCTCACAGGGTCTGGACCTTGAGGACCGAGACCAGGGACCGTGGCCCTGAGACCTGGCAAGAACCGTTGCAATCGCAAAATGCCATGCGAGCGAGCACAGCGTTTTCGAGTCCCCGGCCCTGGGTCCCGGGCCCGGTGTTCATCAGTGCCATCCTCACGCCACCGCCTCCTGCGGACGCGCCTGACGCATCATCATCGCGGTCAGGTCGGCAATGCGGTCGCGCATCTCGCGACGGTCGCAGATCTGGTCGATGGCGCCGTGATCGAGCAGGAATTCCGAACGCTGAAAGCCTTCCGGCAAGGTTTCGCGCACAGTCTGTTCGATCACACGCGGGCCGGCGAAGCCGATCAATGCGTGCGGTTCTGCGATGTTGATATCGCCGAGCATCGCGAACGACGCCGACACGCCACCGGTGGTGGGATGGGTCAGCACCGAGATGTACGGCAAGCCGGCTTCGCGCAGGCGACCGAGCGCTGCGGAGGTCTTGGCCATCTGCATCAGCGAAAACAGACCTTCCTGCATGCGCGCCCCGCCACTGGCGGAGAAGCACACGAACGGGCAGCCCACTTCCAGCGCTACTTCGGCCGCACGCGCAAAGCGCTCGCCGACCACCGAGCCCATCGAGCCGCCCATGAAGGGAAAATCGAAGGCGGCTGCGACCAGCGGGTTGCCCTTGAGCGTGCCGCGCATGGCGATGAGCGCGTCGTACTCGCCGCTGGCCTTTTGACTGGCCTTGATGCGTTCGCCGTAGCGCTTCTGGTCCTTGAACTTGAGCACGTCGACCGGACTCAGCTGGGCGGCGATTTCGGTAGTCGCGGTTTCCGGGTCGAACAGCGAGTTCAGGCGCGCGCGGGCGCGAATGGCCATGTGGTGGTCACACTTCGGACACACCTCCAGGTTCTCCTCAAGCTCCGGGCCGTACAGCGCGCTGCCGCAGTTGCTGCACTTTTCCCACAGACCCTCGGGGACGCTGCGCTTCTTGGCTGGGGTGTTCTCGGTGCGGATGCCGGAGGGCATCAATTTGCTGAGCCAACTCATGCGTTTATGACAATCCATGCAGGGCGGCGATGCGGGCCGCAGAGGGGCGACAGTCTAACGCAGCGCCCCAGGCTGGTGCAGCGCGTGGGGCAGCGGCGGATGGCCGGGGTTCTGGCGGGGCTTGCTTGAGATGGCTGTTTGGCGCTGCGGGCTGGTATTTGACGCAACGTCCGCTAACGGCCTTGCGCAGCCTCGCACCGCTTGACGTCCCCCCTCCCCTTGCCGCAAGAGAGGGACTAACGCCGCGCCGCCTTTCCCACGCAGCGAGCGCTAACCGGGCCTGCTGCGCAGATGTCTCACTGCGTCTGATCCAGCGCCTGCCGCAGCGGGGCCAGGAAGGCTTCAGCGCATTCGCGGGCGCTGCGCACATCTTCGGCTTCGGCCAGGGCCGCGACCAGGGCGCTGCCGACCACGACACCGTCTGCATCGACCGCCATCGCGGCGGCACTGGCAGCATCCTTGATGCCGAATCCTGCCACCACCGGTGCGCCGGCGCGCTGGCGCAACTGGCGCAAGCGATCACTGGCGGCATGGGTATCGAGCAGGTTGGAGGCGCCGGTCACGCCAGCAAAGCTGACGTAGTACAGATAGCCCTGCGCGGTGCTGCACAGCATGTCCAGGCGCTGCTCGCTGGTGGTCGGCGAGGCCAGCGCGATCAGCGCCAGCCCGACCTCGGTGAAGATTTCGCGGGTTTCTGCTGCTTCTTCGGGAGGCAGATCGACCAGCAGCACGCCGTCCACACCTGCAGCGACGGCGGCTTCGGCGAAGCGGCGCGTGCCGTGGATTTCGATCGGGTTGAGGTAGCCCATCAGCACCACCGGGGTGGTGGCGTCTTCGCGGCGGAATTCGTGCACCGCTTCCAGCACGTAGGCCAGGCCAGCGCCACGCCCCAGCGCGCGCTCGGAACTGCGCTGGATGGTGGGGCCGTCGGCCATCGGATCGGAGAACGGAACGCCCAATTCGATCACGTCGGCACCGGCGCGCACCAGCGCATGCATCACCGGCACGGTGGCTTCCAGCGATGGGTCGCCGGCGGTAATGAAGGGAATCAGTGCCTTGCGGCCGGCCTGACGCAGGGCGTCAAAACGCGCAGCGATACGGTCTGGCGCACGGCTCATGCGCAGCCCTCCACCAGTTGCACGGCGTCCCAGCTTCCCCAATACATCGATGTCACAGTGCCTTCTCCGGTTTCATAGCGAACGGCGAACTCGCCTTGCGGGTCGCGCCACGTCAAATAAAGAGCGTTGCCGCCATCGCGGCCATATTTATGCGGTTGGACGCTGTAGCCCGATGGCAGGCGCGCACGCGCCTCCGCCTCGCTGTCGCCAACGCGGATACCGAACGGGCCCACCGGGCCGGAGTCGGTAACGTCGAAACGGACGATGCGATCGGCTTCGACCATCATCGCCACGCCGCTGGGTAACAACCCGGCTTCCACATAGCCGCAATGTCCCAGCGGCCCCGCGTTGAGCGGTGCCCAGCGCGCACGTGGCTCCAGCTCACTGAAGCGCTGGCCAACACGTACCTCACCGCTGCGGTCCAGCACGGGGGCAGTTGCCGCAGCACAGGCCAGCGCAGACATGCACAGCAGCGACACACCACCGCCCAGCGTGCGCATCTGCGCTGCGATCACAGCACCATGCCTTCGCGCGCGGCGATGGTGTGCACGTCCTTGTCGCCACGCCCGGACAGGTTGCACAGGATCAGCGCGTCCTTGGGCATCTCGCGCGCCAGCTTGATCGACTGCGCCACTGCGTGGCTGGATTCCAGCGCGGCAAGAATGCCCTCGGTGTGCGCCAGCAGATGGAAGGCCGCCATCGCCTCGTCGTCGGTGATGCCCTGATACACGGCGCGACCACTGTCGGACAGGAATGCGTGCTCGGGCCCGACGCCGGGGTAATCAAGGCCCGCGGAGATCGAATGGGTTTCAGTGATCTGGCCGTCGTCGTCGCAGATCACGTAGGTGCGGTTGCCGTGCAGCACGCCGGGGCGTCCAGCAGCGATGGACGCGGCATGGCGGCCGGTGGCGATGCCGTCGCCGGCGGCTTCGGCGCCGTAGATCTTGACGCCCGGATCGTTGAGAAAGGCGTGGAACAGGCCGATGGCATTGCTGCCGCCACCGACGCAGGCGCTGATCGCATCCGGCAGGCGGCCGTAGTCCTGCAGCATCTGCTCACGTGCTTCGCGGCCCACGATTGCGTTGAAGTCACGCACCATGCGCGGATACGGGTCCGGGCCGGCCACCGTGCCGATGATGTAGAAGGTGTCGCGCACATTGGTGACCCAGTCGCGCATCGCTTCGTTGAGCGCATCCTTGAGCGTGGCCGAGCCGGAGGTCACCGGAACCACCTTCGCGCCCAGCAGCTGCATCCGGTAGACGTTGATCTTCTGCCGTTCGATGTCGGTGGCGCCCATGTAGACCACGCACTCCAGGCCCAGCCGTGCCGCCACCGTGGCACTGGCCACGCCATGCTGGCCGGCGCCGGTCTCGGCGATGATCCGGGTCTTGCCCATGCGGCTGGCCAACAGGGCCTGGCCGATGGTGTTGTTGATCTTGTGCGCGCCGGTATGGTTCAGGTCTTCGCGCTTGAGCAGGATTTGCGCCCCGCCCACTTCGCGACTGAGCCGCTCGGCGTGATAGATCGGGCTGGGCCGGCCGACGTAGTGCTTGAGGTCCTTGTCGTATTCGGCGATGAACGCCGGGTCCTGACGCGCCTGATCGTAGGCGGCAGACAGTTCCTGCAGCGGGCCGATCAAGGTTTCGGCGACAAACCGGCCACCGAACTTGCCGAAGTGGCCGGCAGCGTCGGGATAGGCGTAAAAGTCACTGATGGGCTGGGCCGACATGGAGATCCTCTGCAGCGATGCGGTCATACGCGAAGCCGTCACCTTACCGCAGCCAGGCAATGCGATAAATCGATAAGATTGCCGCAACCTGTGATCTGGACTCACACATGAGCACCGTGCTTCCACCGCTGGCGGCGTTGCGCGCCTTCGAGGCCGCCGCACGCCTGCAAAGCGTCAGCCGCGCCGCGCAGGAACTGCACGTCACCCATGGCGCAATCAGCCGCCACGTCCGTTCGCTGGAACAGGCGCTGGGCGCGGCGTTGTTCGCCCGCCAGGGCCGCGGCCTGGTGCTGACGGCTGCCGGCGCCCGCCTGCGCGATGCCACCGGCGAAGGCTTCGCGCTGATCGCCGATACCTGGGCCGCATTGCAACGCCCGGCGAGCGAGGCACCGCTGGTGCTGGGCTGCTCCGGCAGCCTGCTGGCGCGCTGGGTGATTCCGCGGCTCGGCCTGCTGCAGCGCGACCTGCCCGACCTGCGCCTGCACCTGTCGGCCAACGAACAACCGCCCGGCCCGGATCTGGACGGCCTGGACGCCGCCTTGCTGCTGGACACCCCGCCGTGGCCCGGCGAATGGCAGGTGCACGAGCTGGGCGTGGAATGGATCGGCCCAGTGCTGAGTCCCCAGCTGGCAAGTGCGTTGCAGATCGACGGAAAACGCCCAGACGCCCTGCGCGACCACCGCCTGCTTCATACACGCTCGCGGCCGCAAGCCTGGCCGGAATGGGCACAGGCGCATGGCGTGGCGCCCGACGCGCTGCGCTTCGGCACCGAGTTCGAGCATCTGGTGTATCTACTGGAAGCTGCCGCCGCCGGCCTGGGCATCGCCATCGCCCCGCACCCGCTGGTTGCCGCAGATCTGGCGGCCGGGCGCCTGTTGGCACCGTGGGGATTCACCGCCACGCGCGGGCGCTGGGTGCTGTGCGCCGCCAGGCGCAATCCGGACCCACGCATCGAACGCCTTGCCGGCTGGTTAGGCGAGGCATTGGCCAAGGATCAGTTCACGCCAACGACGCCGAGTACGGGAGCAGCCTGAGCTTCCATCGCGAAATCGCCTCGCCAAGCAATGCGCAAGCGCGGCTAACGAACCGTAACGAGTAGTCGTGGGAATGGGTGTGGACGGCACGCTTGGAACCGTAGGGCATGCGTACTCGATGCCACAACGAGCAGCGGCCGCGCCCGCCGACGGTGAGCGCAGCAGCTTTGTCAGCAGCACTGAAGTCGACTGCGCGCGTTACAAGACAAGCGCAGCGGCTCAAGGAATTTGCAGGGATCAAAGAGTCTGAGCAGACGGCCAGATGGCGAATGAACGAATGACTGGGTGCGACCGCTAGCCATTAACAAAACACGAGCCACCAGCAGCCGTCCACAACCAATCACGCCACCGCAGCGAACCCGCTCTTACCAATCCCCAATCCCAACTCACCAATCCCGAAACCTACGACATCTCGTGGCAATCGGCCCGCCGCACTTCTTCCACGAACTTGCGCATCTTGTGGCCGTCCTTGATGCCGGGCGCCAGCTCCACGCCGCTGGACACATCCACGCCCCACGGCAACGTCGCAACGATCGCGTCGAACACATTGTCGGCCGTGATGCCGCCGGCGAGCAGAAACGGGCGATGCAGCCCGGTGGGTAGGCGCGACCAGTCGAAGGTCTTGCCGGTACCGCCGCCTGCGCCAGGCGCATGGCTGTCGAACAGGAAACCGGCCGAATTGGGAAAGGCCAACTGCAAGGTACGCGCGTTGGCGTCTTCGCCGTTCACCCCGGCGCTGCCCATCGGCACGGCCTTGAGGTACGGCAGATTGAAGCTGCGGCAGAACGCGTCGTCTTCCTCGCCGTGGAACTGCAGCAGGGTCGGCCGCACGGTGCGCACCACTTCGCGCACTTCTTCCTTGGAGTTGTTGCGGAACAGGGCCACCACATCGACCATCGGCGCGGTGGCCTGGCGCATCGCGCGCGCCTCGGCCGGCGCCACGCGGCGCGGGCTGCCGTGCGCGAAGATGAAACCCACCGCGTCCACACCCAGCTCCCCGGCCAGTCGGATGTCTCCGGCGCGGGTCATGCCACAGAACTTGATACGGGTGCGGTACAGCGATCGATTCATTGGGTCACCTCGGCAGGCAGATGCCACTCTGCAGGATACAGAGGCCCGATAAACACCAGGCCTTGTGGCGGCGCTGTTGGCCCGGCAACCGTGCGGTCGCGCCCGGCGAGCAACGTCGCGATCCAGTCGGTCGGTTGCTCGCCGGTTCCGATCAAAATCAGCGAGCCAACAATATTCCGCACCATGTGATGAAGGAATGCATTGGCCTGGACCTGCACCTCCACCACCTCGCCGATGCGCTGCACGGTAATGGCCTGCAGGTTGCGGCGCGCATGCAGGGCCTGACATTGCACGCTGCGGAACGCGCTGAAGTCGTTTTCGCCCAACAGCGCCTGCGCGGCGGCATGCATGGCATCGGCATCAAGCGGCCGACGCTCCCAGCTCAGCGTCTGTCGATACAGCGCCGGACGGATCTGACGGTTCAGCAGGCGGTAGCGATAACGGCGCGCACGCGCGGAAAAACGCGCATGAAAATCGTCGGCGGCCGGCACGCACCAGCGCACCGCGATCGACGGCGGCAGCCGCGCGGTGGTGCCCAGCATCCAGCCACGCAGTTCGCGCCGCGCGTCGCTGTCGAAATGCACCACCTGGCATTCGCCATGGACGCCGGCATCGGTGCGACCCGCGCACACCACCTGGATCGGCGCGTCGGCGACCGACGACAACGCCGCCTGCACGCTGGCCTGCACACTCGGCCCACCGTGCTCGCCCAACTGCTGCCAGCCCTGGAACTCGCTGCCGTCGTACTCCACGCCCAGCGCGTAACGCATCGGTACCTGCCTATTGATTGAATCGGTGAGGCGTCTGCATCACATGTTGGGAACCGCTAAGCGCGCAGTCGAGCAGTGACGCCGACAGCGCGCGACGGATGCCGCCGGTGCATGGTACAGCCGGCCACTCGCCAACAGCGTTTGCCGGCGACCCGCCGTCATCGACGGCTTGCGTCAAGCTGCGGCGCGCTCGGACCACACCGCCAGCGTGCTGCCGCCGGGCTCGCGGAAATGAAACCGGCTGCCACCGGGAAAGCCGAACACCGGCTTGACGATCTCGCCGCCTGCCGCGCGCACGCGCTCCAGCATCGGTGCCAGGTCGTCGGCATACAGCACCACCAACGGGCCACCTTCTGCCGGGGCGGGCACCGTGGTGCGATAAAAGCCCCCGTCCAGACGGCCGTCGTTGAAGGCCAGGTAGTCCGGGCCATAGGCCTGAAACTGCCAGCCGAACACGGTCTCGAAGAAGGCCCGGCTGGCGTCGGGATCGATGGAAGCGAACTCCACGTAATCGATCCGCCGCTCGCGCACCGTGACGCTATCCATGGCCGGACTCACGTCAGCCGCTCCAGCAACTGGGCCGCTTCGGCGCGGGTGGCGTCGTCGCCGGTGGCGGCGACTTCGAGCAACAGACCGCGTGCAGTGTCCTTGTCGCCCAGGTCCATGTAGGCCACCGCCAATTCCAGGCGATCGCGCCCGGCCGAGGCGAATTCCCTGTTGCTCACCGCATTGGGCGCCCCCACCGGGACGGCCGGGGTCTGCTCGACATCGTCGGGATGTTGCAGCATGTGATTGAAGTCGAAGCCATCCTGGACAGAGGCAGCCGCTGGCGCCGGTGGGCGCTCGCCAAGGGCGTACTCCGGTTCGATCTGTGGCGACGACACATCAGAGTCCTGAGCAACCTCAGGTTCCTGATAGGTCGCTTCGGGCTCCGCCACCGGCGCCGGCGGGGATGCGCGCAGCGCACGCCATTCGTCGCTGTTGATCACTGGAGCCACAGCCACCGGTTCGGTCAGCAGCGGTTCGCGACGCAACACGTCCGACAGCGGCGTTTGCGTGTCATGGACGCGCTCGTCCTCGCGCAGGTTGGCCTGTTCGAATTCGGTTTCATGCAGCACATCGTGCTCGCTGGGCTCGGTGGCCTGCGGGTCGTCCTGCTGCTCGTTGGTCTCCACTGGAGCCAGGGGCGGTGCGAAGTCGAACTGGCGGCGCGGCAACGGCGGCAGCGGCGAGGGTTTGCGGCGACGCGCCGCCAGCCATGCGACCACGGCCGCCACGATCAACACCAGAGATCCGATCAACCACAGCGGAAAGCCGCCGCCTTGCGGGGTGGCCTGCGGCGCATCGGCCAGACGCTTCTGCGCGGCCGCCAGGTCGGTGTCCTTCATGGCGATCAAGGCTTGCTGTTGCTGCTTGAGCTTTTCCAGATCGGCCACGCGCGAGCGCAGGTCCTGCAATTCCGCATCGCGGGTAGCGATGTCTTCCTTGGCCTGTTGCAACTGTTGGTTGGCCGCCATCTCGCCCTCGCCTTCGGCACTGGTGCCGGACGTGGCGCCGGCGGTGTTGGTCTGACTCGCCACTGCCGGGGCGATTTCGAGCCGCGCGCCGGCACCGGCCGCGGTGGATGCCGCCGGTGCGGCGGGGGCAGGCGTCGCTGCAGCAGCGGCACCGGCATCGGCCGGTTGCGGAATGGCCGAGCGCGCCTGCCGCCACTGGGCGGCCTGCTCGCGCACCATCACCGCCGCTTCGGCCGCACCGACCTGCGCCAGCGCGTCTTCTTGCGGCGTGCGCAACACGGCGCCCTGTTTCAAGCGATTGATGTTGCCGTTGACGAAAGCGTCCGGATTGGTCCGCAGCAACGCCAGCATGGTCTGATCCAGCGAATGTCCGCTGGAGCGTGCCAGGCCCGCTGCAATTTCCGACAAGGTCTGGCCCGAGCGCACAGCCGGCAATGCATCGCCGGTCTGCGTGGCGGCGGGAGCGGTTGCGGCTGCGCGCGCTGGCGCAGCTGCAGCGCCAGCGTCCCGGTCAGTGCGCTCCACCGCCGGAGCCGCCGCCGGCTCGCGTGCAATCGTGTTGCTGGCGCCGGCACGCGGCGCGTCGATGGCCGGTTCGGCAATCGCGGCAGCGGTGTTGGGCGCATCGACCAACGCGGCATATTCGCGCACCAGACGGCCCTGGCTCCACTCCACTTCGATCAAAAAATTGATCACTGGCTGGTCCACCGGCTGACTGCTGGTCACGCGGATCACCGCACGCCCGCGCGCGTCCTGCGCGAATTGGAACTGCAGGCTGCTGACCAGACCCTGCGGCCGCTCCAGACCGACGCGCGCAAAGGTGGTTGCCGATGCCAGCGCCACACGTGCGTTGTCGAGCTCGCCCGGCTCGTTGGAAATGACCGGAATCTCGGCCACCAACGGTTGCCCGGGTTTGGACAGCACCCGGATATCGCCCAAGCCCAACGCCATGGCGGCGCCGCTGCATGCCATCAGCAACAACGCACCTATCCCTTGTATCGGACGCATCGCGCCCCTGCCCCTATGTTTCATGGGCATCAATATAGCCGCTGAATGAGCGAAAAAGTCGTTCGTGCCTCGCGCATGCGCCGCACTTGCGATGCCGCAATGCGACATCGGTGCAGATGCGCAGCTGCCGATCGTGAATCGGTAGGCCGATCAACCCATCACATAAGAAGGTAGAAGACCTGCTGCGGCTGCTGCGGGGGGTGCGTAGAGCGCAGCAGCTTCTACTGCTGCCTTGATCGATATCTGCTTGTGCAGAGATCGATCGGGGCAGGACCTTCACGAGTTGGACCAACCTCGGGCTCGTTCGAAGGCGCAGTGCAGTGCAGTGCAGTGCGATCAGTCTTCGCCGCCAATGCATGTCACATGCGAGCGCCTTCTTACGACAGGCACTGTCTTACCCTGACACCAGGTCGTCAAAAGCCTCAACCCACCAGCTCGTGTAGGAGCGTACCTGGGCGCGATGAACCGTCACAGGGACAGCCCTCGCGCCCAGGTGCGCTCCTACAAGGCAGGTGGATCGGTTTTCCTGTGTGACCAGACCGGTCAAGTGCATTGTTTCGAAGGTAGCTGCAAGGAATGCATGCCCCATACAAGTGCCCCTGTACGCAGGACACTTCGTTACCAACCCACTAGATCATTGACGGCCAAAACCCACCGGCTCGTGTAGGAGCGCACCTGGGCGCGATGAGCCGTCACCGGGACAGCCCTCGCGCTCAGGCGCGCTCCTACACGGCAGGTGGATCGGCTTTTCTGTGTGACCAGACCGGTCAAGTGCTTTGCTTCGAAGGTAGCTGCAGGGAATGCATGCCCCATACAAGTGCCCCTCTACGCAGGACACTTCGTTACCGCCGCGCTAGATCATTGACGGCCAAAACCACCCAGCTCGTGTAGGAGCGCACCTGGGCGCGATGACCCGTCACGGGGACAGCCCTCGCGCTCAGGCGCGCTCCTACATGGCAATGGATCAACCTTCCTGTGCGACCAGTTCGGCCAGCTGCACGGCGTTGAGTGCGGCGCCCTTGCGGATATTGTCGGAGACGATCCACAGATTGAGACCACGCGGGTGCGATAAGTCCTCACGAATACGGCCGACGAACACTGCATCCTTGCCCGAGGCATGGGTCACCGGCGTCGGGTAGCCGCCCGCCTTGTGCTCGTCCACGACTTCCACGCCTGGCGAGGCTTCCAGCAGCGCGCGCGCGGCTTCGACGGTGATTTTCTCGCGGGTTTCGATGGCGACCGCTTCGGAGTGGCCGAAGAACACCGGCACGCGCACCGCGGTGGGATTCACCTGGATGCTCTCGTCGCCCAGGATCTTGCGGGTCTCCCAGACCAGCTTCATCTCTTCCTTGGTGTAACCGTTGTCCTGGAAGTCGTCGATGTGCGGGATCAGATTAAAAGCGATCTGCACCGGGAAGCGCTGCGGGTCGATTTGCTGGAAGCTCAACAGCTCGCTGGTCTGCTTGCCCAGTTCTTCCATCGCCGAGCGGCCGCCGCCGGACACCGACTGGTAGGTCGCCACGTTGATGCGCTCGATGCCGTACTTGCGGTGAATCGGGCCCAGCGCCACCAGCATCTGCATGGTCGAGCAATTGGGATTGGCGATGATGCCGCGCGGGCGCTGCTTGAGCGCTTCGGGATTGACTTCCGACACCACCAGCGGCACGTCGTCGTCGTAGCGGAACGCGGAGGAATTATCGATCACCACCGCGCCGGCAGCGGCGAACTTGGGGCCGTATTCCTTGGACACGCTACCGCCTGCGGAGAACAGCGCGATGTCCACGCCGGTCGGGTCGAAGTCGGCCAGATCCAGCACGTCGACCTTGCCGCCATTGAACTCGACCTGCCCACCGGCCGAGCGCGCCGAGGCCAGCGCGTACAAGTTGGCGACCGGAAAGTTGCGCTCGGCCAGGATGCTCAGCATGGTTTCGCCGACAGCGCCGGTGGCGCCCACGACCGCGACATTGAAACGACGGTTTTCGTTGCTCATGAGAATGTCTTTATCGAAAGAGTGAAGAGGGGAACGCGCTGCGCGTGGGTTCGGGGAACCTCCAACGCTGGCTGTGGAGGTTCCCTATCGTTTGGTCGCGCCGGTTTTGCTGGCGTCCACGATCGTACCGCCGCGTTTGGCGGCTGCGATCGCATCAGCATTGAGCGCGCTCGGCGGATGCCCGGCGTTGGGGCCATGGCCAAGCGCGGCAATCAGGTTGTCCACCGCCAGCTGCACCATGGCACGGCGCGTGGCCAGGCTGGCGCTGCCGATATGCGGGGTGAGCACCACGTTGTGGAGCGCCAGCAGTTCCGGGCGCACCGCCGGCTCGCCTTCGTAGACATCCAGGCCGGCACCGGCAAGACGCCCATTGGCCAACGCATCGGCCAGCGCGAGCTCATCGACGATACCGCCGCGCGCGATGTTCACCAGCGTGGCGGTGGGCCGCATCTTGGCCAGCGCGGCAGCGTCGATGATGTGGTGCGACTGTTTGCCGTAGGGCAGCACCAGCACCAGGTGATCGGACTGCGCCAGCAAGCTGTCGAGATCGACGTACTGCGCGCTGAGCTCCTGCTCGGTCTGCGCCGGCAACCGGCTGCGGTTGTGATACAGCACGCGCATGCCGAAGCCGTGCGCGCCGCGGCGTGCAATGCCCTGCCCGATCCGGCCCATGCCCAGGATACCGAGCGTGCTGCCGTGGATATCGGCGCCGAGCATGGTCTTGAACGACCACTGCCCCCACTGCCCGTCGCGCAACCAGCGCTCGGCCTCGGTGATACGGCGCGCGGTGGCCATCAACAACGCAAAGCCCAGGTCGGCGGTGGTTTCGGTCAACACGTCGGGCGTATTGCTGGCCAGGATGCCGGCCGCGCTCAGCGCGTCGATATCCAGATTGTTGTAGCCCACACCGACATTGGCGATGGCGCGCAGCTGCGGGGCCGATGCGATTTCGGCCGCGCCCACGCGCTCGTTGAGCGTGATCAGTGCGCCATCGACGCCGGCCAGGTGCGCGGCCAGCTGCTGCGACGAATACGCGGTGACGCCCGCAGTGGTGGTCAGCGCAAAATGCGCGCTCAGTTGTTCGACAACGTCGTCGAACAGCGGCTGGCTGACCCAGACCTTGGGGCGCGTCGTTTCAGACATCGATCTGACCGGGGATGCGCGGCGAGATCTCGCCGACATCACCGCATTGCGCGCGATGACGCAGCGCCTGATCCATCAGCACCAAGGCCATCATCGCTTCGGCGATCGGAGTGGCGCGGATGCCCACGCATGGGTCGTGCCGACCGGTGGTGATCACATCCACGACCGTGCCGTCTGCGTCCACGGTCGCACCGGGCAGGCGCAGGCTGGACGTCGGCTTGAGCACCATCGACGCGGTCACCGCCTGGCCGGTGGAAATGCCGCCCAGAATGCCGCCGGCGTGATTGCTGAGAAAGCCTTCCGGGGTGATCAGGTCGCGGTGTTCGGTGCCCTTTTGCGCGGCACTGGCAAACCCGTCGCCGATCTCCACGCCCTTGACTGCATTGATGCTCATCATCGCGGCAGCCAGCTCGGCATCGAGCTTGCCGTAGATCGGCTCGCCCCAGCCTGGAGGCACGCCGCCGGCCACCACGTCCACGCGCGCACCGACCGAATCGCCGGACTTGCGCAACGCATCCATATAGGTTTCCAGCTCTGGCACCTGCTCGGCGTGTGGCCAGAAGAACGGGTTGTCTTCGACCGCATTCCAGTCGAAACCGGTCGGACGGATCTCGCCCAGCTGCGACAGATACCCGCGCACCAGCACGCCGTAACGCTGCTTGAGCCACTTCTTGGCGATGACGCCCGCAGCCACGCGCATGGTGGTTTCGCGCGCAGACGAGCGCCCGCCGCCGCGTGGGTCGCGGATGCCGTATTTCTGCCAGTAGCTGTAGTCCGCATGGCCGGGACGGAACTGCTGGGCGATGTTGCTGTAGTCCTTGCTGCGCTGATCGGTGTTGCGGATCAGCAGCCCGATCGGCGTGCCGGTGGTGCGGCCTTCGTACACGCCGGACAGGATCTCGATCTCGTCGGCTTCGCGGCGTGCCGAGGTATGCCGGCTCTTGCCGCTGGCACGGCGTTGCAGGTCCAGGGTGAACTCTTCCGGCGCGAGTTCCAAGCCCGGAGGGCAGCCATCGACAACGCAGCCGATCGCCGGCCCATGCGATTCGCCGAAGGTAGTGACCGTCAACAGGCGGCCGAAACTGTTACTGCCCATAACGGCATCCTCTCAACATTGCAGCAGGTGGCAGCGCGCGCACGATGCGCGGCAGGTGCCGTGCCGCCACCAGCATCGGTGCCACGGCCAACACACTGCCGACCACCACCAGAAACAGGTCCAGCGCGAACCGCTCACTGAGCAGCCACTCGGCGAGCAGATACAGCGCCGTGCCGACCCCACCCAGCAAACCAAGCGCCACGCCCACGCTGCGGCGCCTATGCGCACGCAATGCCGCATCCGAGCTGGCCGCCACGATCCAGGCCGATACCAGGCCGAAGAACGCGATCGACCCGAAGCCGATCTGCGCTGCGACGCTCCACCAGCCCTGCGCGGTCGGACCACCGTACATCGGGTCAAACAGCTGCAATACCACGTCGACCAAAGCGAACGGAATGGCCGCCCCGAAGACGGACACCGGCACCAGCAGCACGATATCGATCAGCTGCGGACGGGATACGGGCGCCTTAGCGCGCACCGGCCAACTCGGTGATGCGCGCGCTGTGCGCAATCAACTCGCGGCATTCCACCGCAAAGATGCCCATCTGCCCAACCTTGAACTCGACCCAGGCCAGGTCCACTTCCGGCAGCAGCTTGATCAGGTGCTGCTCGGACTCGCCCACTTCGCAGATCAACAGGCCGTCTTCGCTCAGGTGCTGCGGCGCATCGCGCAGGATCTTCAGCACCAGGTCCAGGCCATCGTCGCCGGCACGCAAACCCAGCTCCGGCTCGTAGGAATACTCCTGCGGCAGCGCGTCGGTCTCGTCGTTGGTGACGTACGGCGGATTGGTGACGATCAGATCGTACTGACGGCCCGCCAGCCCGGTGAACAGGTCGGACGTGAGCAAGCTGACGTTGTCGGCATGCAGGCGCGCCTTGTTTTCGGCAGCCAGCGCCAGCGCGTCGTCGCTGATGTCCACGCCATCCACCTCCCAATGCGGGTTGTAGTGGCCCATGGCGATGGCGATGCAGCCCGAGCCGGTGCACAGGTCCAGCGCGCGGGTGACTTCGCGGCCGCCCAGCCAGGGCTCGAAGCCGGCTTCGATCAATTCGGCGATCGGCGAGCGTGGCACCAGGGCGCGTGCGTCGCTCTTGAAACTCAGGCCGGCAAACCAGGCTTCACCGGTCAGATAGGCCGCCGGCACGCGTTCAGTGATGCGGCGCTCGAACAGGCCCAGCACGCGTTCTTTTTCGTCGCGCAGCAGGCGCGCCTGGCCATACGCCGGGCCCAGGTCGTGCGGCAGATGCAGGCTGTGCAGTACCAGTTGGGTGGCTTCGTCCAGCGCGTTGTCGTAGCTGTGACCGAAGGTGAGACCGGCTTCGTTGAAACGGCTGGTGCCGTAGCGGATCAGGTCGATGATGGTGTGCAGTTCGTCGGCCGCGGCGGCAGTCATGGCAACAACTAAAAAGGAATCGGCCCACGATTATAGAGGTCGGATCGGTATCATGAGCGTCCGTTGCACTGGAAACCGCCATGTTCAATCGCAATACCGGCATCGTGCTACTGGTGGCGCTGGCCTCCGGTCTTGGGTTGTTGCTGGGCCAGAAGTTCTTCGGCGGGACGCCCCGCTCGCCCTGGCCGCCCACCCAGACCATCACGTTTTACCCGCAGCCGCGCCCCTTGCCGCAGTTCAGCCTGCGCCAGTCCGATGGCACCCAGCTGGTGTCTGGCGAACTGAAAGGGCATTGGACGCTGGTGTTCTTGGGTTTCACCTTCTGCCCGGATGTCTGCCCGACCACACTGACCGATCTGGCGGTGGCGCAGCAGCAGTGGGAAAGCATCCCCGACGGGCTGCGCCCGCGCGTGTTGTTCGTGTCGGTGGATCCGCAGCGCGACCCGCCTGCGCGGCTGGGTGAGTACGCCCACGCCTTCCACAAGGACACGCTTGCGGCCACCGCAGACGTGCCGGCGCTGGAACGCTTTGCCACCGCGCTGGGCTTGGTATTCCAGAAGGTGCCGGGCAAGAACTTCGATCAGAACCCCAACGACTACAGCATGGATCACTCGGCCGGCATCGCCGTGCTCGACCCGCAAGGCCGCCTGACCGGCCTGATCCGTCCGCCGCTCGACCCCAAGGCGATTGCCGCCGACCTCCAACAGCTGACCAAGGTAACCGCTCCGTGAGTTTCGTCACTTCCCTGACCTACGTGCTGCCGCATCGGTTGCTGTCCTCCATGGCGCGCGCGCTGGCGTACTCGGACACGCCTTCGACCAAGCAATGGTTGATCGACACGGTGACGCGCAAGTTCGGGGTGGACCTGAGCGAAGCGCAGGAGCCTGACCCGCGCGCGTACCCCACCTTCAATGCGTTCTTTACCCGCGCATTGAAGCCGGGCGCACGTGTGCCCGATGCCGACCCGGCAACCGTATTGATGCCGGCCGATGGCCGTATCAGCCAGCTCGGCCCGATCGAGAATGGGCGTATTTTCCAGGCCAAGGGCCAGTCGTTCACCGCCGCCGAATTGCTCGGCGACGCGGCAGCGGCCGCGCCGTTCAACGACGGCCTGTTCGCGACAGTGTATCTGTCGCCCAAGGACTACCATCGCGTCCACATGCCGTGGACCGGCACGCTGCGCGAAACCGTGCATGTGCCCGGCCGCCTGTTCAGCGTGGGCCCGGATGCGGTGCGCAATGTGCCGCGGTTGTTTGCCCGCAACGAGCGCCTGGTGTGCCACTTCGACACCGAGTTCGGCCCGATGGCCTCGGTGATGGTGGGTGCGCTGCTGGTGTCCGGCGTGGAAACGGTCTGGAGCGGCGTGGAGATCCCACGCTACGGCGATCGCATCACGCGCAAGGATTACCGTGGCAAGGGAATCGTCTTGGAGCGCTTTGCTGAGATGGCGCGCTTCAATTACGGCTCGACGGTGATCGTGCTGCTGCCACCGGGCGTGGCCAAGCTCGATGGCTCACTTGCCGCAGAGACGGCGGTGCGTCTTGGGCAGGCCCTGGCACGTCGCCAGGTGGGCTGACGTGGGGCGAAGCGGCCAGTATTCGGATGCTGCATTTGATTGAGGCGCGGCTCGACGCTGATCGTGTTGCTGCCCCTTGGTGTGGCTACGCTTGCCGGTGGATTGGCTGTAGAAACGTCGGTGCGGCTGGGGGCAGGCGCTAGTGGCCTGGGCCGCAGCGACGCGGCCGGTCGCGTTGTTGTTGGTTGTCGTTACTCGTCACCGCATTCTTTACAAAGCACGTTGCATCGCTGGAAACAGCCAACGCACGCTGCACCCGCTCCTTCACCTGCACTTCCAGCCGCCGGATATCGGCGGTTTTCAGGATCTTCGATGACAACACGGATGTTGCGCTGGCCGCTGGCGATTGTGCTGCTTACGGCAGTGACCGGCTGCGGCCACAAGAGCGAGCAACAACAGTTGGACGATCTGCGCGGTAGCCTGCAATACCGTGGCTACCGGCACTTCAGCGAACAGGGCTTACCGATCGCATTTGCGGCGTATCAACGCGGCGGTGCCCTGCTGGAGACCCCACCCGCCCCGTTGACCGCCGACGACATCTGCATGCTGCACGCGATGCTGTCCTACACGGCGCTATCGGCGAACAAATTGCTGCCGGCAATCGCCGAGGCCGACCTGCTGGAGCGCGATTGCGCCCCCCAGGGGCGAATAATCGCCACCGCATTGCGCTCGGTGGCCTACGAACGTAAGCAATGGCCACAACTGGCGCAGCAGTCCAGCGACAGCCTGTGGAAAAACAGCACCGATCCGGAAGGCGACTTCGCCACGTTGGTGATGCTGCACGTGGTGATGGCCTATGCCGCGATGCAGGACAAGCGCTGGGAAAACGTGGTGCTGCATGTCGATGCGATTGCGCTGGCGGTGCGTGCACCGTGGCTGGGCGAACTGGCACGCGCCGGGCTGGACCTGGCCGAGCACCGTTATCTGGCTGGCTTACGCCGTCTGAAACGGCTCAGCGAAAATCCCGGCGTACCGCCGGAGGTGCGCGCCGAACTGCAGACCTTGATCCTGCATGTGGAAGCAGAGAGCGGCGACCTGGATTCCAATCTGGTCATCGCCCGCATCCTCAGCCGTTTCATGTGGCAGGCGATCAAGCAGAACGGCTCGCCGGTGATGCAGCAGGCGATGCAGTTTGCAGAGCAGCAGGCGCAGCGTTTTGGTCCCGAGGCGTTGCGCCAGAGCTGGCGTGCGCGGTGGACGCAATGGTGGGACGGCCTCAAGGCACGCTGGAGCGAGGACAGCGACTCGCCGCCCTCCTCGCAGGCAGGTACGGCACCAGCTGCGCCGCCGGCTTAAACGCCGCTGACAAACGACTGCGCTCGCTGCTAGGCGGGCGCAGCCGATGCTCGGTGCGGCATGGACCACGCGTACACGTCGTTCCTAAGCGCCCCGTCGACACCCAACTGACGACTGCTCACTACATTTTTTCAACCGCTCCAAGTGAGGTGCTGCAATCTGCGATCGCAGCACCTCACACTCAGCGGTCGCAGCCCGCCAGCTTGATGCTCTGCCCCGGCTTGAGTGCGTAGCTCGGTGCCTTCAGGCCATTGGCCTTGGCCAGTTCCTTGATCTCGCACTGGTACTTCTGCGCCACGCGGCCGAGCGTGTCGCCCTTGGCGATGGTGTAGCTGCGCGCCTGCTTTGCCTTCGGTTTGGTGACTGCCGGCTGGCCGGTGGCCACGGTGGTCGGCACGCCAGCCATCGGGCTGACATCGCCCACCGCCACGGTCGGCGTGTACTCGGTTGCGCTGCTGCGCACGATGGCGCTGTTGAGATCGGCCGTGATCAAGGTGCGCGCCAGGTCCGCACGCGGACCGTTCACGCAGTAACGCGTGTACAGGCTGGCGATGCGGTTGGTGGCGTTGATGACGGTGCCGGCCGGAATCCAGCCATCGGGTTCATAGCGCGGGTTGAGGTTGCGCAGTGCGCGCATATAGCCCTCGCGGGCGCCCATGCCGCCCAGGCAGATGGTCAGCTCATAGATTGTGGTGGACTTGGCGAGCTTGAGCGTGGCCGGCTGCGCGTCGAGCTTGGGGAAATCGACGCCGTACTGGCGCGGGTGCAGGAAGATCCACGCCGCCGCGATCACCATCGGCACGTAGTCCTTGGTTTCGGCCGGGAACTGGTTGTAGACGTCCTGCTCCCAGAATCCGCGCCCGCCGGTCTGCGAAAACACCCGTGCAGCACGCCCTTCGCCACCGTTATAGGCGGCCAGCGCCAGCTCGATACTGCGGTTGAGGCCGGCCATGCGCTCGTTGAGATAGGCGGCGCTGGCTTCGGCGGCGCTGCGTGCATCGAAGCGCGTGTCGAAGCCGCTGCCGTCCGGGCCCAGCCCGAAACGCCGCCCGGTGGCCGGCATGAACTGCATCAGCCCGGCCGCACCCGCGCGCGAATTGGCGTGCACCTTGCCGTTGGATTCCTTGGCCATGATGCCGAACAGCAGCGCCTCGGGCAGGCCGCGTTTCTGCCATTCCGGCCACATCACGCCGCGCAGGTTGCTGTAGTTGTCGTAGCTGGTCATCAACGCCGGGCGCATATCGGTCAGCCAGCGACGGATGCCGGCCTGCACGGCCGGGTTGTACTGCACCATCTTGTCGAACTCGTGGCGCTGGTCGTTGAGCAGGGTGGCCGCACGCGCCGCCTCGGGCACGCCATTGGCGGCCGGGCCGAGATGATCCGGGTCGGCCTGCAGCAAGGTGTCGTCGTCTTCCGGGTCTTCGGCAGCCGGCGCTTCGGCATCAGCACGCGCCTTGAGCAGACGCTTGTAGGTAGCCAGCTGATTGGCAACCAGACAGCCGCGTTGCTTGATGCAGGCGTCGATGACGTCCTCCATGTCCTCCAGTGCGGCGTCGCCTTCGGCGGTGCCCTTCGGGTCGGAGTTGTTCACCAGCACCAGCGCATCGCGGTAGCGCTTTTCGGCCGCAGCCATGCGTGTATCGAGCACGGCAGCCTTCTCCGTGTCGCGCTTGGAGATGGCGTGGGCGGCGGGGACAACAGACATCAGCGCCACCACAGCCAGGACAGGCCATGGGCGCAAACCAAAATGAGCGAGCGGCATCGGAGACAGTGCAGCGGAAAGGCAGGCAGGGTAGCCGCCGGGACGACACCGGGGCAAGGCGATGCCGCCGGCAGGTCAGTGGCGCGTTAGCTTGGCGCGCCTGCCCGATCCATTGAAAACTGGCGGAGCCGGTTGTCTGGCAGCGGCGAGCACGGTGTCGACCTTGCTGGAGACAGGCGCCGGCTCGCCGCACAGCCTGACTGTCAGAACCCATACGTCGCCCGCCGATTTGTGCGGCAACGTTGCCCGCTAGAATCCGGTCTTTCCTCACCGGATCTGCCCAATGGCCTCGTTCCTGCTCGGCAAAGGCGTCACCGACGATATCCCGGTCGTGCTCGAAGGCCGCTTCGGCAACCGCCATGGTCTGGTGGCCGGCGCCACCGGGACCGGCAAGACCGTGACCCTGATGACCCTGGCCGAAGGCTTCTCGCGCTTGGGGGTACCGGTGTTCCTGGCCGATGTGAAAGGCGACGTGGCCGGCCTGGCCGTGGCCGGCGACGGCGCGCCCGGCGTGCTGCAGCGCGCCACGGATGTAGGCATCGCCGATTACGAGCCGGCCGCCAGCCCGGTGGTGTTCTGGGACCTGTACGGGCAGCTCGGCCACCCGGTGCGCACCACGGTGAGCGAAATGGGCCCCACCCTGCTCGCCCGCATCCTGGAACTCAACGACACCCAATCCGGCGTGCTGGACATCGTGTTCAAGCTGGCCGACGACCGCGGCCTGTTGCTGCTGGATCTGGACGATCTGCGTGCCCTGCTCGCGCTGGTGGTGGAAGAACGCAAGGAGCTATCCACCAGTTACGGGTTGGTATCCAGCCAGTCGGTGGCCGCGATCCAGCGCGCGCTGCTGCGGCTGTCGCAGGACGGCGGCGAGCAGTTCTTTGGCGAACCGGCGCTTGAGCTGGCCGAGCTGATGCGCGTTTCGCCAGACGGACGCGGCGTGATCGGCATCCTGGCGGCCAACCAGTTGGTGCTCAAGCCGCGGCTGTATTCGACCTTCCTGCTATGGCTGCTGTCGGAATTGTTCGAAGGCCTGCCGGAAGTGGGCGATCTGGACCAGCCCAAGCTGGTGTTCGTCTTCGACGAGGCGCATTTGCTGTTCGAGGACGCGCCTGCGGCGCTGGTGCAGCGCATCGAGCAGGTGGTGCGATTGATCCGCTCCAAGGGCGTGGGCATCTATTTCTGCTCGCAGTTTCCCGATGATATTCCAGACAACATTCTTGGCCAGCTCGGCAACCGTGTGCAGCATGCGCTGCGTGCCTACACGCCACGCGACCAGAAAGCGGTCAAGACCGCGGCGCAGACCTTCGTGGCAAATCCCAAGCTCGACGTGGCCACCGCCATCTCCAGCCTGGGCACCGGCGAGGCGCTGGTGTCGCCACTGCAGGGCAAGGGCGTGCCCGCGCCGGTGCAGCAAACCCTGATCGCCCCGCCGCGCTGCCGCATGGGCGCCATCAGCGCACCCGAACGCGCGCAGGTACGCGCGGCCAGCCCGGTGGGCACGCGCTACGACACCGCGATCAACCGCGAATCGGCAGCCGAGCTGTTGGCACGCCGCGTGGAACAGGTTGCCGCGCAGACCGCCGCCCCGCCCGCCCGCACCCGCGAGCAAGAGGAAACCCAGGACAGCGGTTTCGGAAAAGCGGTCAAGGACGCGGTGTTCGGCACCGGTCGCCGCCAGGGCATGCTGGAAACGATGGCCAAACAAACATCGCGCACCATCGGCAGCAAGATCGGGCAGCAGATCGTGCGCGGGATTTTCGGCAGTATTTTTGGTGGGAAGCGTTGAGGGCTTTCGAACATGACAAGGACGTAAATCATGCGACGCATCTACCGGTATCGTCTGGGATTTGGCCTATTGCTGCTCATCGCAGCAACCTGCTCTGCACAGCAGTTACACAATCCCGATTACGACGACACGCCTGGCTACTATGGCTCGATCGAATGGCCATTACGCAGACAGCATCTGCTGGCCGGACATTACAACGGAAAAATCCAGGTAGCGGTAGATCGAACAGACTGCGCTGCAGCCACTGCAGATTTGCGCCTTGACGCGATCAAAGGACGCCCAGAGAGTCGTCACTACACATTGAGTTACACATGTTTATCGGGACAGGATCCGGACTACCGCAAACGAACCGTGACGTTGCGTAGCACCTGGTGGATAGATGAGATCGCAGGTAGCTGCCTGATACTCGAACGGGAGCCAGACGCAGCGCGAAACCCTCCCCTCGCCTATCCGTTATATGGCTTCCGTATCAGCGAAAACATACATCCCAAAGCCGTCACGGGCATCCTGCTCTCGCAGGATGGCTCGGACTGCCAGAGTGGCGGCGCGTCCGAATACGTCGACAAAACACTCACACGTGTGCGCTGAGCTCAGCGCCACTATTGACTGGCTCCGGCAACCCGCAAGTTGCCGGACGATACGGTTGACCGAACTCTGATTACTCCAGCACGCCATGCAATTTGGCGTACTGCAGCAACATGATGGTCTTGGCGTCGGCGATCTCGCCGGACGCGATCATCGACAGCGCAGCGTCGAGCGACAGTTCCAGCACCTCGATCTCTTCGCCGTCTTCTTCGACCCCGCCACCGTCGCTCACCTTGTCGCCATCGAAGTATTCGCCGACGAAGAAGTACAGGCGTTCGGTGACCGAGCCCGGGCTCATGAAGGCCTCGAATACCTTGCGCACGTTGTCGATGCGGTAGCCGGTTTCTTCTTCGGTTTCTTTGCGGATGCAGGTCAGCGCATCGTCATGGTCGAGCAAGCCGGCGCAGGCTTCGATCAGCATGCCATCCGGGTTGCCATTGAGCAGCGTCGGCAGGCGGAATTGCCGGGTCAGCATCACCGTCTGCCTGGCGCGGCTGTAGAGCAAGATGGTGGCGCCATTGCCACGGTCATACGCCTCGCGCGACACCGTCTGCCAGCGGCCGTCCTTGCGCTGGAAGTCGAAGGTGACCTTGCGCAGCACATACCAGTTGTCGGACAACACATCGATGCTGCGAATGCGAACCTGCGGGGTGTCGGCGACAGATGGATTCAAGCAGAACTCCTTGCGATAGGGGGAATGACTGCGCCACCGCGATTACACGTCAGCGCGTGCCGCCTGCAGCAACGTCGCCACATGGCCGGCAGCCGACCGGTAGCGAACCATAGGTTCTACGCAGAAGTCCATTGCGCGGCCGATGGTTCCTGATGTTCGATGGCTCGCCCGTCGCAATGCGTTCAATCGTTGTAAGCCAGCTACGTGCCGGCGGCACCATCGGCGCTTTTTTGCAGCTGACCATGCAGGACCCACCTACGCTGCCTGCCCACGCCACGATATCCACGGCGCTAGGCAGTGCAGCCGCAGGATTGCATGCGGCAGGCAGCGGATCCCACATAGCTTGACGTCACCGGGCAGTCGCGCTATCCCAATTGCACCCAGCCGCGCATCGCCGCACAATCCCGGCACATCACACGCTTGGGGAGCGTCATGGAAGACCGTTTTCGCGCGCACAGGGTTGCCGCGCAGGCTGCACCTGCACCGTTCTGGACCCGCATCCCGGCGATCGCCACTTATCCGCTGCGCGGCTCGGCGCTGTATGCGTTGATCGCACTGACGCTGTGCAGCGCGCTGCTGGTCCTGCCGGGCATCCTTAAACTGTTGGTCATGGGCGTGCTGGGCATGGCGACCTACACCTATGCCTTCGATATCCTGCGCCACACCGCAGATGGCCAGCCCGATGCGCCGAAGCTCGGCTACAACAGCTTCGACAGTGCGGTACTGCGTCTGATCCTGCTGGCCTTTGCACTGGGCATCGTGATCGGCGTCGCCGCCGCGCTTGCCGGTAAATTCGGGCTGACCATCGCCTATCTGGGCACCATGCTGTTGTTGCCCGGCATGCTGATCTCGCTCGCCATCGATGGCAGCCTGCGCCGCGCGCTCAACCCGGCGGTGTCGATCGACATGGCGCTGCGGATCGGCTGGCCGTATCTGGCCGCCTACGGCCTGCTTTATGTGATCCAGGGCAGCGGTACGGCAGCGGTCTTCGTCGCACTGAAATATCTGCCGCCGCTGGTACGCGAGGCGACGGTGATGATGACCTCGATCTGGACTCTGTTCGCCAGTTTTCATCTGCTGGGGTATCTGGTGTACCAGTACCACGAAGCGCTGGGCTACGTCCCCAGCGGCGGGGATGTGCACGAACGCGCCGACCCGGATCAGCGCCTGCTCGACGAGGCCGAACAGTACGTGCGCGACGGGCATTCCGACGAGGCGTTCCAAGCCTTGCGTGGCGCCGTACGCTCGCGCGCAGTGAGCCTGGCAGTGCACGAGCTGTATCAACGCCTGCTGCGTCAGCACCATCGCAACGACGAGCTGCGCGAGCACACCCGGCAGTACATCAACCGCTTGCTGCAGGAGAAGCAGGAGCGCCGCGCGCTTGCGTTGCAGCGCGAAGCCCTGGACAGCGACGCCGCGTTTACCCCGCTGCTCCCGGAACAGGCCACGTTGCTGGCCGAGCGCGCCAAGATGGCCGGGCAGTTTCAGCTTGCGACCGATGGGCTGCTGGCCGCCATCGCAGGCTGGCCACGCGATCCGATGCTGCCGAGCTGGTCGCTGGATGCCGGGCTGATGCTGGCCGAGCGTTTCGGCCGCGACGAGCAGGCGCGCGTCATCCTGCAAAGCGCCTTGGAGCATTGCGACGATGCCGCACAACGCGCAAAGCTGGACGCAGCGTTACGGGCAGTTGCGATCCAACCGGCGTAGCGCATCTAACAAAACGGCTGCGCTCACCGCCAGGCGCGCGCGGCCAATGCGCGGTGCGGCATGGACCACTCGTACGCTCTGTCCGCGCCGTCCACACCCACCTGACGACTACTGGATACGTTCTGTTAGCCGCTCTTGGCAGTCCAACACACATCGCCGCAGCCGGACGGTGGCGGCCCGCCCTCAAAACCGGTTTGACGCACCTCATAAGCGGCTGCATAGCCGCAAGTGCGCGCGCTCGGCTCTCAGAACGGCATGTAGTGAGTACTAAGCGCACCATCCAATCGCACCGACGACCGCTCGCTGGGCTCGGCTAGCCGCTGCTGATACGACTTTAAAACGCCTGCCGCCGATACCTCCGAAATCCACTCGAACACGCAGCTGCGTCAACCGTTCTCAAGCAGAAAACGCGCCTTGACCGCCTGCCCCTGCTCCGGAAATTGATCGCGCACCAGCTGCAATACCCGTGTGCGCTGTTCGCCGGCCTGCAGTTCGCCGTGCCGCAACGCCAGCACAAACCACTGCTGGGCCAGTTCGGCGCGTGGCGCCTCGATGTCGCACTCCTTCAACAAACGCTCGGCATCGGCCAGCAACCCGGTACGCAGGCACGCGCCGACCAGGGCCATGCGTGCCGGTAGCGCAAGGGCGATCGTGTCCTTGCTCAGTTCTGCTGCCACGCCTAGCTGGACGCGCGTCTGCTGTGCGTTATGGCTGGGCAGGTGCAACAGCGTCTGTGCATGGCGCACGGCGTCCTGCGTGCGGCCGGCGTTGCGGGCCACGCGGTAACGGGCCAGCGCAACGTCCGGGCTGTGTGGCGTCTCGCTGGCAAGCTCGGCGAGCAGCCGCTCGGCTTCAAGGTTCTCCATGCGGCCCAGATGGCGCTGCGCACGCTCCCAGCGGTCGTCCACCTGTGCGGCGGCGTCCTCGTCCATGAAGGCCGGGCGGGTTTGCCGCACCGCCACCAGCAACGCACCGAGCAGCGCACCGCTGACCAAGCCGCCGGCATGTGCCTCGAAGGCGACACCGCCGTTATCGCTGCCCAGCAGGCTGTACAACTCCCAGCCCAGCCACAGTGGCAGCAGCAGAATCGCCGGCCCACGCACGTAGTTGAAGACCACAAAAAACCAGTAGAAAAACCGCACCCGACGGCGGCCCCACACCACGCAGAACGCCCCCATCAATGCGGCGATCGCACCGGACGCGCCCAGCCCGCCGCCAGGCTCGCCCCAGCGCCACCACAGGCTGGCCGCGCTGGCGCCAAACCCGCCCAGCAGATACAGCAGCAGAAACCAGCCGCTGCCGATCGCCCCTTCCAGCAAGGTGCCCAGCGCCAGTAGAAACACCATGTTGCCGAGCAAATGATCGAAGTCGCCATGCAGGAACGTGGCGGTGAGCATGCGCGCCGGCGACCACTCCGAACTGCGTTGCAGATGACGCAGCGTGAACACCCTGGACAGGCGGGCATCGTAAGGCGCACGTAGACCGCGCCATTCGCGCATCTGCTCCTCGTCCTTAAATAACGCGCCGCCGCGCAACGCCTGCGCAAAGGCGACATCGTGCAGTGTCAAATGCGCCAGATATGCGAGGCGCTGCGGCGCCGGCACGCTGTCCAGTTTGCCCTGCCGCGCGGTGCGCAGTTTGGCGTCGGTGGTCTGCGCCAGGTAGCGTGCGTGGGCCTGCGCTTCCAGTGTGCCCAGCCCGGACGCGACGTAGTAATGCACGGCGTTTTCGACCAGCGCATCGTCCTTGCGCTGATAGCCTACATAGACAACGACATTGATCAGCACCAGCAGCAGCGTCACCCACGGAATGTTCTGGCGCGACCAGGGTTTGTGCAGCGGCATGAGCAACATGACAACGTCCGTGTCCGAGAATGGCGCAAAGCTTCGCCGGGCGGCGGCAGATGCGCAAGCCGTCCATGCGCGCTAGCATCGCGCCCCCGCTGTCCGACACCCCAAGCCCGACATGAGCCGCTGGCGCCCGCCCGCAGAAAAGAGCACTGCGTTGATCACGCCCGAAGGTCACACCCGTCTGAAGGTCGAACTGGAAGATCTGTGGCGGGTGCGGCGTCCCGAGGTGGTGCGCGCACTGGCCGCGGCTGCCGCCGAGGGCGATCGATCGGAAAATGCCGAGTACACCTATCGCAAGAAGCAACTGGGCGAGATCGACCGCCGTGTGCGCTATCTCAGCAAGCGCCTGGAAGCGTTGCGCGTGGTGGATACCGCGCCCACCGACCCGCACGCGGTGTTTTTTGGCGCGCAGGTGGAGCTGGAAGATGCCGATAGCGGCGAGCTGTTGCGCTATCGCATCGTCGGTCCGGACGAAACCGATGCCGGCCTGGGCTGGATCAGCATCGATTCGCCGCTGGCGCGCGCATTGCTGAAAAAACGCGTGGACGATGAGTTCGAAGCGCAGCTGCCGGCCGGAAAGCACACCTTTGTGGTGGTGTCAGTGGATTACGGCAGTCAGTGAGCAGGTGACGCAGGCGGCTGAGCTGTAGAGGCGCCTTTGCGCGATAGTGTTATCGGCAAGAAGCAGCGCGCGCTGACATGAGCGACACCCTGTTGGGCGATGCGCTCGGCGCGGAGCAACGCGCAGGCAACTGAAGCGATCGGCTGCGCTATAGGGGCGCAGCGTGCGCGGTTGGCTTGATCGGGAACAGCCCTGTCGCGCTCTGGCGCCCCCCTACGATAGGCCTGTGGCGGCTTGGTGTCGCACGTTGCTGTTGCGCAACGTGCGCCGGCTTGCGGCCGGTTACACCATCTGCAGGTTCAGCGCGCGCCCCTGCTGGGCAGCGCCGGTAGGCGGCAATGCGTCGCCGAACAAATCGTGTTCATCGCTGTCGGTGATTTCCACATCGATCAGGTCGCCGACCTTCAGCCCAAGCTCGCCGCCGTTCTGGATATGCACCAGGCCGTCGATCTCGGGCGCGTCCGCGCGCGAACGGGCCACGGCGATGTCGTCTTCGATCAGATCGACCAGGCATTGCTGCACGCTGCCGATCTTGGCTCCCAGCCGCATGGCGGAAATCTCCGCCTGCTTGGCCATGAAGCGCGCCAGCCGCTCCTGCTTCACTTCTTCCGGCACCGGGTCGGGCAGTGCATTGGCACTGGCGCCGTCCACCGGCGAGTAGGCGAATGCACCGACACGGTCCAGCTGCGCCTGATCCAGAAACTCCAGCAGCGATTCGAACTCGGCCTCGGTCTCGCCGGGGAAGCCGACGATGAAGGTCGAGCGTACCGTGATCTCCGGGCACATCGCCTTCCAGCGCTGCACGCGCTCGAGGGTTTTTTCCACCGCACCGGGCCGCTTCATCAGCTTGAGGATGCGCGGGCTGGCGTGCTGGAACGGGATGTCCAGATACGGCAGCAGCTTGCCTTCGGCCATCAGCGGAATCACATCGTCCACGTGCGGATACGGATACACGTAATGCAGGCGCGTCCACACGCCAAGCTCCGACAAGCCTTCGCATAGCGCCTTCATGCGGGTCTGGTACATGCGGTCGCGCCACGGGCGCTCGGCGTATTTCAGGTCCACGCCATAGGCCGAGGTGTCCTGCGACACCACCAGCAACTCTTTGACCCCGCCACGCACCAGCCGCTCGGCTTCGCGCAGCACCTCGTCCACCGGACGCGAGGCCAGATCGCCACGCATCGAAGGAATGATGCAGAAGCTGCAACGGTGGTTGCAGCCTTCGGAAATTTTCAAGTACGCGTAATGGCGCGGGGTCAGCTTGATGCCGTAGTCCGGCACCAGATCCACAAACGGGTCGTGGCGCGGCGGCAAGGCCGCATGCACCGCTTCCATTACGCTTTGGTAGTCCTGCGGGCCGGACACCGCCAGCACCTGCGGGTAGGCCGCACGGATCTGCTCGGGGCGCTTGCCTAGGCAGCCGGTGACGATCACCTTGCCATTGGCATTCATCGCCTCACCGATCGCATCCAGCGATTCGGTCACCGCCGAATCGATGAAGCCGCAGGTGTTGACCACCACCACGTCGGCCGCGTCGTAGCTGGGCACGATGTCGTAGCCCTCCACGCGCAGCTGGGTGAGGATGCGTTCGGAATCGACGAGCGCCTTCGGGCAGCCAAGGCTGACGAAGCCGACTTTAGGGTTCAGCTGGGACATGGAAGCAGGAGCCTGGGAAGTGGAGCGGCCTGGGGCCTGGGCAAGGCCAATTATAGCGGCGTGCGGGCAACGCTCTGAACCGCAAAGACGCGCCAGCCCGGCCGGCTTTGCGAAACCCTCACTTTTCACCATGCCGGTCCGGTCGATAATGCGCGCCTCCCTCGCTGCACATCAGGAATTCCCATGGGTCACTGGACCACGCTCGACACCCCCGACGGCCAGGTTGCCGCCTGGCACGCCACCCCCGCCTCCAGCCCGCGCGGCGGCCTGGTGGTGATCCAGGAAATCTTCGGCGTCAACGAACATATCCGCGCGGTCGCCGACGACTACGCCGCACGCGGCTACGAAGTGCTGGCGCCGGCCTTCTTCGATCTGGAAGAAAAGGACGTGCAACTGCCGTACGACCAGCCCAGCGTGCAACGCGGCCTGGCCCTGGCCAACGCGGTGGGCCTGGAACGCGCAGTGGAGGTGGTCAAATCCGCCGCCACCTTGCTGACCCGCGCCGGCAAGGTGGGCACGGTGGGGTATTGCTGGGGCGGCTCGGTGGCGCTGCTGTCGGCCATCCGCCTGGGCCTGCCGTCGGTGAGCTATTACGGCGGCCGCAACACCCAGCTGCTGGACGAAACGCCCAAGGCGCCGGTGATGTTCCACTTCGGCGAACAGGACGCCAGCATCCCGCCGGAAGCGATCCAGGCGCACCGCGAAAAACTGCCGCAGATGGAAACCTTCGTGTATCCCACCGGCCACGCCTTCAACCGCAGCATCGACCCCAACCACTACGACGCCGACAGCGCCGAGCGTGCGCTCGAACGCACCCTGGGCTTCTTCGAGGCGCATCTGAGATGAGCGCACCGGCATCGAGCGCCCCTGCGGCAAGCGACTTCCAGCTGGATGCGCGGCTGGCGGACGACAGCGTGTTCGTCGCCGACGGGCCGCTGTCGCAGGTGCGCTTGATGGACGACACCCGCTTCCCCTGGCTGGTGCTGGTGCCGCGGGTGGCCGATGTCAGCGAGTGGATCGATCTGGATGGCGGCCAGCAGCGCCTGTTGCTGGCCGAGATCAACCAGCTCTCGCAGTTGCTGCGCGTGGAGCCTGCCGTGACCAAGCTCAACATCGGGGCGCTGGGCAATATCGTGCGGCAGCTGCACGTGCACCTGGTCGGCCGTCATCCCGGCGATGCGGCCTGGCCGGGGCCGGTCTGGGGCAGCGGCCAGACACAGCGGTTTGCCGCCGACGCCTTACAGGAGCGTGTCGCGGCATGGGCGCAGCGGCTACGATAGGCGCCCGTTCGCCAAGCTGCCCTCTCGCATGAAATCCAATGTCGTCGCCGCGCTGATCCTGATCCTTGTGGGCCTGCTGTTTCTGGCCAACAACCTGGGCTGGACCAATCTCAGTCTGGGCAAGCTGATCGCTACCTGGTGGCCGGCCGCGCTGGTGGCCTGCGGCATCGGCATGTTGTTCGGGCGTGGCAAGTAGGTGGGGCTGGGATTGGGGCGTCGGGATTGGGGAGTCGTCACAGCGGTGTCTCGGCGCCGCTAGCTCGCGTAGCAGTTCAGCCGCAATACCTCCTTCTCCCCTCGGGAGAAGGTGCCCCGAAGGGGCGGATGAGGGTACGCGCGAAGCCTAGTGCATTCGATGAAGCGTTCTGATCCAGCACCATTTTCTGATCCAACACCATTTCCGATGTTGCAGCGACCATGACCATCGCGCCCGTCGTCGTTACCGCGTGCGCCCTGATGACAACTCACGATCAATGCGCACCCGGCAGCAGCGCGACATGACGACTGTCACCCGCAACTGTTGACTTCCGGCACCTGATTGGCGGGGCCATCGCGCGCAGCATGGCCTCACACCCAACGAGGACGCCGCCATGCATTACCGACTGACTTCCGGCCTGTTTTTGATCGTCATGGGCGGGATGTTCCTGCTCAACAATCTTGGCCTGAGCCGCATCGACCTGGGCGACGTGATTGCGGCGTGGTGGCCCTTGATGATTATCTGGGCCGGCGTCCACCAGCTGATGCGTCGCCGCAAACCGGTGCTGGCAACCGACTGAGCTGCGGGCCAGAAGCGCTGGCGATAGCGACCTCGCATGCTGTGTGCCATGCAGGCACGCGACGCATCCCGTGCACCGCACACCCTTGACATGGCCTCAGCGCGTCACGGCCCTGCTGCCGCCGGCTGCCGACGCGCTTGCGTCGACACCCATGCAGTGCATCACGTACGCGGCAAGGTCACGCCGGTCTGGCCCTGGTACTTGCCACCGCGGTCCTTGTACGAGGTTTCGCATACTTCGTCGGACTGGAAAAACAGCATCTGCGCCACACCTTCGTTGGCATAGATGCGCGCCGGCAGCGGCGTGGTGTTGCTGAATTCCAGCGTCACGTGGCCTTCCCACTCCGGCTCCAGCGGGGTGACGTTGACGATGATGCCGCAGCGCGCGTAGGTGCTCTTGCCCAGGCACACCACCAACGTATCGCGCGGGATGCGGAAATATTCCACCGTGCGTGCCAGCGCAAAACTGTTCGGCGGGATGATGCAGACATCCGATTCGACATCGACAAAGCTGCCTGGGTCGAAATGCTTGGGGTCGACAATGGTCGAGTTGATGTTGGTAAAAATCTTGAACTCGCGCGAGCAACGCACGTCGTAGCCGTAGCTGGAAGTGCCGAAGCTGACGATGCGCTGGCCTGCGGCGTCGTGCTTGATCTGGCCGGGCTCGAACGGCTCGATCATCGCGTGCTGCTCGGCCATGCGCTTGATCCAGCGGTCGCTCTTGATGCTCATGCGGTGTTCCTTGAAGACGGTAGGCGGCAGGCCGGTCGGCCCGCGCGAAAGACGGCAAAGTCTAGCAGCGGCCGGCACCAGAGGCCGGCCGGCGGATTACAGCAGCGAGGCGGAAATCGGAATACTGGCGCGCGGACGCTTGCCCAACTCTTCCGACAGCCGCCTGGCTGCCGCCAGGTAGGCCTGCGCGGCAGCAGAGTCCGGCGCGGCGATCACGATTGGCTGGCCGGCATCGCCCTGCTCGCGGATCGCAATCGCCAACGGCAACGACCCCAGCAACGGCACGCCGTACTGCGCCGCCATGCGCTCGCCGCCGCCTTCGCCGAACAGATGCTCGCGATGGCCGCAGTTGCTGCAGGTATGCACCGCCATGTTCTCGATGATGCCCAACACCGGCACCTCGACCTTTTCGAACATCTTCAGCGCCTTGCGCGCATCCAGCGTGGCGATGTCCTGCGGCGTGGTCACGATCACCGCGCCGGCCACCGGAATCTTCTGCGACAGGGTCAGCTGGATATCGCCGGTGCCGGGCGGCAGATCGATCAGCAAATAGTCCAGGTCGTCCCACAGCGTGTCGTTGAACAGCTGGGTGAGGGCCGAGGTAGCCATCGGCCCGCGCCAGATCATCGGCGTGTCCTGATCGACCAACAGGCCGATCGACATCGCTTCGATCCCGAACGCGCGCAATGGCTCGATCGACTTGTTGTCCGGGCTGTCGGGCTTGCCGCTCAATCCCAGCATCGCCGGCACGCTCGGCCCATAGATATCCGCGTCCAGCACGCCGACGCGCGCGCCCTGCTGCCGCAGTGCCAACGCCAGATTCACTGCAGTGGTGGACTTGCCCACCCCGCCCTTGCCCGACCCCACCGCAATGACATTGCGGATGCGTGGATGCGGAGCAAGCGCGCCCTGCACCGCGTGCGCGGCGATCCTGCGTTCGCCGCTCATGCCTGGCTGCCTGCTGCGTCGCCGGTCACTGCGCGCGCATTGTTGTCCAACATCGTTGCCATTACCTGTCCCGTTTCGTCGTGTGCGGTCGCGAGGACCAACGCCCAGCGCGCGCCGCGAATGGCGCTCAGTTTACCGGCTCGTGCCGGTTGCCCCCGATATCGCCCTCTCTCCGAGGCACACGACGGCGCCGGGGGCGCGCGTGCCAATCCTCGACATATTTCACAATTGTGGACACATGGTGAAGGACTTGTTACGTTCGGGGATCAATTCAGCCCGCGCTCAGTCAGCACAGCTGTTGGACTCATCCCAGCAAGGAATCCGCACGTTCATGTCGAGTCGTCTCCCCCAATCTACCCGCCGTCATCGCTTGAGCGCCGCCCTGTTGGTCGCGCTGGTCGCCCCCGCCGGCCACGTCGCCGCACAATCCGAAAATGGTGTAGCTCCCGGCACCACCGATCTGGACAAGGTGACCGTCACCGGCTCGCGCATTGCGCGTACCGGCTTTGTCACGCCGTCGCCGGTCACCGCGATCACCGCCGAAGAGATCCGCGCCACCGGCGCGACCACCATCAGCGACCTGATGGCGCGCATGCCAGCCCTGGCACCGAGCTACACGCTGGGCAACTCCACCCGCTTCATCGGCACCGCCGGCCTGGGTCTGCTCGACCTGCGCGGGATGGGCACCGACCGCACCCTGGTGCTGGTCAACGGTCGCCGCCATGTGGGCTCCAGCCCCGGCTCGACCGCGGTGGACGTCAACACGATTCCGGTGGAATGGGTCGAACGCGTGGAGGTCATCACCGGCGGCGCGTCGGCGGTGTATGGCGCCGATGCGGTGGCCGGCGTGGTCAACTTCATCCTCAAGAAGAACTTCACTGGCTTCGAGACCCGGGCGCAAACCGGCCTGGCCGATGAGGGCAACTACAACCGCTCGTTCGCCAGCTTTTCTGCCGGCACCGACTTTGCCGAAGGCCGCGGCAACATTGCGATCTCGGGCGAGTACAGCAAGCAGGATCGCTTCGGTCGCGGCAACCGCGCCATTGGCCGCGAATATCTGGTCAGCGTGCAGAACCCCAGCTTCGATCCGACCCGCCCACCGAGCGAAAGCAACCCGCAAACCGTGCTCAGCGGCCCAGGCGGCAACCACAGCACCTCTTACGGCGGCACCTTCAACCTGGGCACGTTCGATTTCCGCAACCCGGCCACCTACGGCAACCGCTATCTGTTCGGTGAAGATGGCAGCTTCCGCCGCAACCGCTACAACGGCACGGTGGTCAGCAATACCTCATGCGTGGATTGCGATTTTGTCGATCTCAATGCGGTCGCCGACCTGCAGCCGGGCTTCGATCGCAAGAGCATCAACACGATGGTGAACTTCGAACTGAGCGAAAACCATCGCCTGTTCTTCGAAGGCAAGTACAGCGAGACCGATTCGGAATTCTTCGGCCAGCCCGCATTCGATAGCTCGCTGCGCGTGCGCCGGCAGAACCCGTATGTCAGCCCGCAGCTCGGCGCGCTGATGGACTCGCGCGGCGCCACCCAGATCCTGATGAACCGTTTCAACGTCGATGCCGGCCGTCGCGGCGAAAACATCGAGCGCAAAACCTACCGCGCCGTGCTCGGTGCCGAAGGCAACTTCACCGACAACTGGACCTACGACGTGTCTGCCAACTATGGCAAGACCACGGTGGACCGCCTCAACCTCAACAACCGCATCAACGAGCGCTGGCAGGCCGGCATCGACGCTGCGCGCGATGCCAGCGGCAATATCGTCTGCCGCACCACGCTGGACCCGAACGCGATCAACCCCAACACCAATCGTGTGTATTCGGCACTGGCGCGCGAAGGCTGCGTGCCTTTCAGCGTCTTCGGCAATGGCGCGGTCACGCCGGAAGCTGCCGCCTGGTTCAACACCACCGCGCGCGCGCAGGCCAAGATCCAGCAGACCGTGTTCAGTGCGTCGGTGGCCAACAGCAACCTGCTGTCGCTGCCGGCCGGCGACATCGGCATTGCCGGCGGCGTGGAATACCGCAAGGAACAAAGCGAGGAAATCACCGATCCGTTGGCAGCCTCGGGCGTGACCTTCCTCAACGCCATCCCCAACAGTGGCGGCGAGTACACCGTCAAGGAAATCTTCGTCGAAAGCACCATTCCGTTGCTCGCCGGCCTGCCCGGTGTAGATCGGTTGGCGCTGGATGTGGCCGGGCGCTATTCGGACTACGACAGCATCGGCTCGACCAAGACCTGGAACATCGGTCTGGACTGGACCATCATCCCGTCGCTGCGGTTGCGCGGCACGCTGGCGCAGGCGGTACGCGCGCCCAGCATCGGCGAGCTGTACGACTCGCAGAGCGAGAACTTCGCCACCATCAACGACCCCTGCAACTACCTGCCGACCAATTCCAATCGCCCCGGCACCGCAGGCGATGTGGGATTGCGCCAGTCCAACTGCAGCGCGTTGGGCGTGCCGGTCGGCTGGATCGACACCTTTACCTCGACCCGTCCCGGCGTGAGCGGCGGCAATCCGGAGTTGAAGCCGGAGCGCGCGCGCAGCCTGTCGTACGGACTGGTGTGGCAGCCGGAGTTCTTCGAAGGCTTCGGCATGTCGATCGACTACTGGCGCATCGATCTGCGCGATGCCATCGGTACGGTGACCGCCGAGACCAATGCCACGCGCTGCGTGGACAACCCGGGCGGCGTCAACAACAGCTTTTGCGGCTTCGTACAGCGCGCCCCGCTGGGCGGCTTTACCGACCCACAGGGCCGCATCTACCCCGAGCACAGCATCATCGGTTGGCAGGCTTTGAACGAAAACCTGGCACGCTCGCGCCGCGTCGGCGTGGATCTGGAAATGGATTACCGCTTCCAGATCGGCGAAGGCAACACGGTGCTGCGTCTGGTCGGTACCCGGCTGATCCAGTCGCGCGAATGGGTCTTTCAGGATTTCCCGCAGGAATACGACGAATACGTGACCTACGTGACCGACCCGCGCTGGCGCGCGCAGTTCCAGACCAAGTACAACTGGAACGAATGGCGCGCCTCGTGGGACATGAACTATGTGGACGGCAACCTGCGTGTGACCCCGGAGAGCTACAACAGCAACCCGGGTTCGGCCAGCCCGATCAAGAACGGCTCGTACACGTATCACAACTTCCAGTTCGGCTATCAATTCCCCGGCTCGAAGATCGACGTCTACCTCGGCATCGACAATGCCTTCGACAAGGATCCGCCGCGCAACTACTTCGGCTCGGATTTCAACTCGGCGCTGTATGACAACGTCGGCCGGTTCTTCTACCTGGGGACGACGGTGCGGTTTTGACAGGAAGTGACATGTAGGAAAAAGCCCCGCTTGTCGGGGCTTTTTTTTGGCGGCGACGTGGCGAGCTGGAGCGCGACGTGTCTCCCAAGGGACCGATTCCCACGCTGTGGTCGCGCTTGCTTCGCGCCACCCAGCTTGTCTGTATCGAATGTAACTACCGAATCCCGCTTGTTGTTGAGGTTGTTTCTTTGCATGTGTCGCACGGCTTGAATATGTGCCGAATTCCTCACTTCGGATGCGGATCCCACCTATTTCATTAATAAATCGTTTCAACTGCTTGCGCTGCAAAGCAGACATTCATTACGTTCGGGTTAAGGCCATCTGACTCCCCGATGACCGTCACCTTATCCGTACTCCAGTTGAAAGGTCAGGAATGAGCAATCAGTTTCGTCGCCAAGTCCTCAAGCGCACCGCTCTCGCCGTCGTGCTCGGTGCTTGCCTAACCAACGGCGCGGTCTACGCGCAGAGCACCACCGGCAGCATCTACGGCAGCGCCCCCTCCGAAGCCGGCAGCACGATCGTCGTGCAGAGCGACACCGGCCTGAGCCGCACCATCACCATCGACGCAAACGGCCGCTACAACCTCGGCTCGCTGCCGGTTGGCGCCTACACCGTCACCCTGAAGCGCGGCGACCAGGTCGTCGATACCCGCAAGAATGTGCAGCTGCGCGTCGGCTCGGGCACCGAAGTGTCGTTTGCAGGCGCCAGCGCCGCGAGCAACGCCGATGCGACCACGCTTGGCGCGATCACGGTCACTGCCGCCAACGCACCGAAGATCGATGTGAGTTCGACCAGTTCGCGTTCGGTGATCACCTCCGAGCAGCTGGCCACTCTGCCGCTGGGACGCAGTGCAGAAGCGATTGCGTTGTTGGCGCCGGGTGCAGTGTCCGGCGCTGGTGCATTCAATAACGGCTCGCGTTCTGTCGTGTCGTTCGGCGGCTCCGGCGTCACCGAAAATGCGTACTACATCAACGGCTTCAATGTCAGCAATCCACTCAGCAACTTGGGTGGCGTCAGCCTTCCCTATGGCGCCATCGACCAGCAGGAAACCTACACCGGCGGCTACAGCGCAAAGTACGGTCGCTCGACTGGCGGTGTGATCAATCAGTTGGGCAAGCGCGGTACCAACGAGTGGCACTTCGGCGCTCAGGCGGTGTGGGAGCCCGACTCACTGGCAAGTTCGACTGGTGACGTTTGGTTTCCGAACAAGACATTGCCGGCGGGCTATGGCTACACCAACCGCACCCAGCCTGGCACGCTCTACCGCAGCGGCAAGGACAACAATCAGACGCGTACTGTTTATAGCGCCTACGCGGGTGGCCCTCTGATTGAAGACAAGCTCTTCATCTTCGTTGCTGGCGAGACCGACAAGACCGACGGCGTCACAACCAACGCACGTACAAACTCCATCCAGGGGCAGAACAATTATGGGTACAGCTCGCCCAAGTTTTACGGAAAGCTGGACTGGAACATCAATGATTCCAATATCTTGGAATACACGCGCATTCAGAACACCGACCGACGTGGCGGCTACTACACGGCATTCGATTACAACGATCTGAGCACCGGGGGCGCCACTGGCACCTTCCCGGACACTTTCAAGATCACCGATAAGTACGACATTTTCAAATACACCGGTTATCTCACCGATGATTTGACTTTGAATGCCACCTGGGGCCGCAGCACCCAACACAACCGTCAATTCAACCCAAATATTTCGGCTTTGCCGTTTCTCGATGGTGTCACCGAGCAAGACCCAGCGATTGTGGGCAACACGCCCATTCGCAATGGTCAAGCAACCAATCGAGCAAAGGCCGATGACCCGATCAGCAAGTCGCGCAGCCTGCGTCTGGAGTTGGAATACCGCCTCGGCGATCACGACCTGACCGCAGGCGTGGACAACATGTACTTCAATGCGTACAACGAGGGCGTTCGCACTACCGGTCCCGGCTATCAGTGGATTTATGGCCGCCAGGACAATCCCATCGAAGGCATTAACCCCGAACTTGGCGTTGGTGCACCTGGCGGTCAGGGCTATTACGCGCAACGGCGGATTTTCACCACAACAACAAGCATGGCGGTCGAACAGAAAGCCTATTACTTGGAAGACCGCTGGCAGGTCAGCGATAACTGGCTGCTGACGCTTGGCATTCGCAACGATAAGTTCACCAACTACAATAGCGACCACGTTGCCTATGTCGACAGCGGTGACCAGTGGGCGCCGCGCATAGGCGCAAGTTGGGATGTGTTCGGCGATTCGTCACTGAAGGTATTTGCCAACCTTGGACGCTACTACCTGGCATTACCCAATAGCGTCGCCATTCGCGGCGCATCGGCCTCGACCTATACCGACGAATACTTTACATACAGCGGCATTGATGCGAATGGCGAGCCCACCGGTCTTGGGGCGATTGGTCCTGGCCCGGTATCGAGTAATGGCGAGTACGGCCAGGCCCCGGACCCCAATGCGTTCGCGCCAAGTGATCTGAAGTCACAATACCAGGACGAAATCATCCTCGGCTTTGAGAAAACCCTTGGAGAAAGCTGGAACTCCGGCGCAAAGGTGACTTATCGCAAGTTGCAAAGCGCGATCGACGACGTCTGCGATCCTGGCAAGATGTCTGCGAAATTGGCTGCAACGGGTGGAGATGTCAGCAGCGTGAGTATCCCAGGATGCGTCATGTTCAATCCTGGACAGACCAACACCTACAACCTCGCCAACGTCGATGGCTCCGGCTATACGCAACTGCGTATGAGCCAGTCGGATTGGGGCTTTACCGACAAGGCCCGTCGCAACTACGTCGCCGTGGACTTATTCCTGGAACATCCGTTCAACGAGAAGTGGTACGGCCGTGTGGATTACACCTGGTCGCACAGCTACGGAAATACGGAAGGTCAGGTGAAGTCGGACATTGGTCAGTCCGATGTTTCCAAGACGCAGGACTGGGATGCGGCTGAGCTGATGTATTACGCAGGCGGCAGTTTGGCAAATGACCGCAGGCATCAGCTCAAGGCATTCGGTGCGTACCAGATCGCGCCGGAATGGATGGCGTCGGCAACGGTACGTGTAATGTCGGGCACGCCGATTTCCTGCCTTGGCTACTTCGGATCGAATGAAGGCAACCCGATCGGATATGGCTCTGCGTATCACTACTGCGGTGGCCAGGCTTCACCTCCGGGCGATGCTGGACGTACCCCCTGGATCAAGAACCTCGATCTTGGCATCACTTATCGGCCGTCCTTCGCCGACCATAAGTTGGCGCTGGGACTCCAGGTCTTCAATGTCCTGAACGACCGTTCGGTAAATCGTGTCGAAAGTCGCTACAACACGGCGCCATTCACTGTTCGCAATACCTATGGTGTTGGAACAGAGCCGTATAACTACAACACGCCGCGATATGTCCGTCTAACCGCAGCCTACGATTTCTGATCGGAGGAACCGGAGTGCCGTCAAGGCACTTCCGGAGCAGCAAGCACCTGAAAAGGCCCTGGTTTCCAGGGCCTTTTTTATCTATCGCAGAAGAATCAGGGCAAGCACCCTGCGCGCTGATCACCCCGCCAAAATCACCCGCGCCGCATTATGTCCAGGTGCCCCTGTTACCCCGCCACCAGGGTGTGTTCCCGCGCCGCAGAGATATAAACCCGGAACCGCACCGCGATAGGCACCCTGCCCCAGCATCGGGCGTGCGCTGAACAGTTGGTTGAGGCTGAGTGCGCCGTGGAAGATGTCGCCGCCGACCAGGCCAAAGATACGTTCCAGGTCCAGTGGACTCAGTACCTGGCGGCCCAGGACCGATGCAGTGAATCCCGGTGCGTAGCGCTCCACGGTGGCGATCATCAGATCGGCGACTTCGTCACGATGGTCGTCCCAGTGGCGGCCATCTGGCAATGTGGGTGCAACGTGCTGACAGAACAGGCTGGCCACATGCTGGCCAGGCGGCGCCAGTGAGTCGTCCAGCGTGCTGGGTATCAGCAATTCGACCACCGGTTCGCGCGACCATCCCAAGGCGCGTGCATCCTGCCAGGCGCGGTCCATGTAATCGAGATTCGGCGCCAGGATGATGCCCGCAGTGAGATGATCGCCGGCACCGGGCAATGCGGTGAAATCGGGAAGACGCGACAGTGCAACATTCATGCGGAACGTGCCGGATCCGCAGCGATAATGGACGATGCGTTCGCGTGTGGCTTCCGGCACGTCCTCGGCTCGCATCAAACGCTGATAGAGCAACTTCGGGTTGACGTTCGCAACCACGGCACGCGCGCGGAGCATTTCGCCATCGGCCGTCACCACGCCCACCGCATGCCCCTGCTCCACCAACACCCGATTCACCGCACAGCCGGTGCGAATTTGCGCGCCGTATTCGCGCGCACTGGCGGCCATCGCCTGGGTGATGGCGCCCATGCCGCCGATCGCGTGGCCCCAGGCGCCTTTGACGCCATTGCTTTGCCCGAACACGTGATGCAACAACACGTAGGCCGTGCCCGGTGTGTACGGGCTGGCGTAATTGCCGACAATGCCGTCGAAGCCGAATAACGCCTTGATCGGTGCGCTTTCGAACCAGCGATCCAGATACTCGGCGGCCGAAATGGTAAATAGATCAAGCAGGTCTTGTCGCAACGCAAGCGTTAAGTCCTGCAGCTGTAGCCCCACTTTGCCCGCGCGCCACAGCTGCGGCAACGCCTGCAACCATCCGCCCTCGGTCACATTCGGCGGCGCCTGCAATGCCAATGCCCGCAACACGTCGGCCAATCGTTCCAGGTGCGCTTCGTACGCTGGCAATGCAGCTGCATCGCGCACAGAGAACTTGGCGATTTCTTCAGCGGTACGCCCCGCGCCAGCCAGCAGATACTCGCCATTGGGCTGCGGCAAAAAATTATTGATGCGGCGCGCAACCACGCGCAACCCATGCCGTTCCAACGCGAGATCGGCAATGACCTTGGGCTGCAACAACGACACGGTGTAGGACGCGACCGAGTTGCGGAACCCAGGGTGGAACTCTTCGGTAACAGCTGCGCCGCCAACGACATCGCGCGCTTCAAGTACCAGCACCCGTTTGCCGGCCCGGGCCAGATACGCGGCGCATACCAGGCCATTATGGCCGGCGCCGATGATCAAAGTGTCCAACGGTTGGGAAGCGGTAGGCATGCAGCCGTATATAGCACCGCTTGCGCAGCCGGACCATTCGAGCAATAGCAGCCGCCTCGATCGCGATGCGCTGTCCGACGCGATGCGCTGCCCGCTCACCTACCTAGACATCGACGACCAGGCCAAGCGACCACGAGTGTGGTCCGGAGCCGCGGCGCGTGGAACGCGCCAGCACCGGACTGCCGCTAGGTGCAGTCCCATGCGCGCGCAGCGGCACGCAAGCGCACCCCGAACCCGCGTTTCTACACACCCCGCATCCATGACCTTCGACACCATGCCTGTCGGCTGGCGAGGCGTAGAGTGCCGGCCACGGCCCCGTGACGGGGCTTCCCAATCGACTGTCGCTCCTGGAGCCTTTGTGATTCGAACACCTCATCTATTGACGCTGACCCTGGCCGTAGCGGCCGCGCTGAGCGGTTGCAAGAAGTCCGACGACGCCGCGCCTGCGGCCCCGGCTGGCGATACTGCAGCGGCCGCGCCCGCCGCGCCCAAGACGCTGACCCTGGACCAGAGCAAGCTGCCGGCGGTGAACCAATTCACCGCGGCCGATCTGGATGCCAATGGCAACGCCTGTACCGATCTGAACGCCTACGCAAACGCCAAGTTCCTGGCCGCCAACCCGGTGCCGAGCGACCGCACCAGCTGGGGCGCGTTCGAAATGCTTGACGAGCGCTCCAATGCAATCCAGCAGCAGCTGGCCGAACAGGCCGCAGCCGACACCGGCGCCACCGGTGTGGAAAAGATCGTCGGCGACCTGTGGTCGACCGGTATGGACGAAGCCAAGATCAACGCCCAGGGCATCGAGCCACTGAAGCCGCAGCTAGGCGCCATCGACGCCATCAGTGACCAGGCCAAGCTGGTCGACTATCTGCGCAGCAGCGCCGCGAAGGGCGACAACGCGCTCTTCAGCTTCGGCGCCGAAGCCGATTTCAAGAAGTCCAGCCAGAACATCGCCTACGCCATGCAGGGCGGCCTGGGCCTGCCGGACCCGGAGTACTACACCAGCGCCGGCAACAAGGCCAAGCTAGAGGCATACCAGGCGCACATCGCCAAGGTGCTGGAGCTGTCTGGCGTCGCGGCAGCCGACGCCACCGCGCAGGCCAAACAGGTGGTCGCGTTCGAAACCCGCCTGGCCAAGGTCTCCAAGACCAGCACGCAGATGTCGCGCGACGCCTCGCTGGCCTATAACCCGATCTCCCCGGCCGATGCCGACAAGCTGACCCCGAACTGGTCGTGGACCGAGTTCTTCAAGTCGCAGGGCGTGGCCACGCCGGAGATGTTCTCGCTGGCGATCCCGGCCTTCCATCAGGAAGTGAGCAAGATGATCGCCGACACCGACCCGGCGATCTGGCGCGCTTACTTGCGCTTCCACACCGTCGATGGCGCCTCGCCGTTCCTGAGCCAGCCGTTCGTCGATGAGAACTTCGCGTTCTACAACAAGACCCTGCGCGGCCAAAAGGAAATCAAGCCACGCTGGAAGCGCGTACTGGCCACCATCAACGGCCAGGCCGGCGAAACGCTGGGCCAGATGTACGTCAAGGTCGCCTTCCCGGCCGATTCCAAGGCCAAGATGGAAACCCTGGTGACCAACCTGCGCACCGCATTGAAGGCGCGCATCGAGAAGCTGGACTGGATGAGTCCGGAGACCAAGGCCAAGGCGATCGCCAAGTGGGAAAGCTTCACGCCCAAGATCGGCTTTCCGGACAAGTGGCGCGAGTGGAACGGCCTTGCTACCAGTCGCGATAGCTACCTGGGCAACGTGCTGGCCGCGCAGGAATTCAACTACAAGTGGAACCTGTCCAAGGTCGGCAAGCCGGTGGACAAGACCGAATGGGGCATGAGCCCGCAGACGGTCAACGCTTATTACAACCCGCTGCAGAACGAGATCGTGTTCCCGGCCGCCATCCTGCAGCCGCCGTTCTTCGACCCGAATGCGCCGGAGGAAATGAACTACGGTGGTATCGGCGCGGTGATCGGGCATGAAATGACGCACGGTTACGACGACCAGGGCAGCCGCTTCGGTGCCGATGGCAACTTCATCCCCGATCCGGGTTGGTGGACGCAAAAGGATCTGGATGCGTTCAAGGGCCGCACCGGCAAGCTCGTCGCGCAGTTCGACGGCTACCGCACGCCGGCTGGCGACAAGGTCAAGGGCGACCTGACCCTGGGCGAAAACATCGCCGACCTGGGCGGCCTCAACACCGCTTACGACGCCATGAAGACCGCCACCGCCGACAAGGACGACCCCAAGACCGACGGCATCACCCGCGACCAGCGCTTCTTCCTCAACTGGGCCACGGTGTGGCGTCGCAACTTCACCCCGGAAGAACTGGTGGTGCGGTTGAAGACCGACCCGCACGCGCCGGCCAACTTCCGCGCCATCGGTGCACCGTCGAACATGCCGGCATTTGCCGCCGCGTTCTCGTGTAAGGCCGGCGATGCGATGGTGCGTCAGGGCGATCAGCAGGTCGTGATCTGGTAATTGCGCACGCGTAGTAAATCAGGCGGGCGGCGATCGAAAGATCGTCGCCCGTTTTTTTTGATTTTGTCGCTTTTTCTTTTGCCTGGTAGGTGAATCACGCCGGCCAGCCACATGCATTGCGACCGACAACAATTCAACCAACCGCTTCAAGCATCCGACCGCCGCCCTCGCGGCACACTGCACGCGGTTGGACCTGCATCCATTACGGTATCGGCGCATAAGCCTCAACAAAGCTCAACGTGTACGCAGGCAGGGCCGCGCCCGCTTATGCTCGGCGTTCCTCGTTCCTTACACGGCTGACGTTTATGCCACTGTTCAAGACTTCCACGCTCGCCGTTGCACTGGTTGTGGCCCTGGCAGGCTGCAAGCGCAACGCCGAAGACATCGGCACGCCGGCAAACACCGCACCCCAGACATCTGCGACTGCCCCTGCTACCCCGGCAACGCCTGCGTTCGACATCAGCGAACTCGGCCCAGCAGCCAGCGCCTGTCAGAACCTTGACGAATTCGTCAACGGCAGCTGGGCAAGCACCAATCCGATTCCGCCCGATCACACCAGCTGGGGCGTGGACGAAATCCTGTCCGAAAAAAGCAAAGCCATTCAGCGCAACATTGTTGAAACTGCCGCCGCCCAGCCGGGCGAACATCCGACGTCGCTGGAGCAGAAAATCGGCACGCTCTATGCCGCCGGCATGGACGAAGCCGCCATCGAAGCAGCTGGCGCCCAGCCGATCCAGCCACAACTGGACGCCATTGCCGCATTGACGTCCGGCAAGGATGTCGCCGCTTACATCATCAGCCGTCATGGCGAAGGCGATGCGCAGGTGTTCGCATTCGCTGCGGGTGCGGACTTCCACAACGCCGCGATCCAAATCGCCTTTACGCAGGAAGGCGGTCTTGGCCTGCCGACCAAGGACTATTACACCGACGCAGAACACGCGCCCATCCGCGCAGCCTATCTTGCCTATATCGCTAAGTCGTTCGAGCTCACCGGCAGCACCGCCGATGCCGCCAGGACGCAGGCAAAGGATGTCTTGGCACTTGAAACGCGCCTGGCCGCCGCATCGCTGGCACCGGTGGACGCACGCGAACCCAAGAACCAGTACCACCTGCTCAGCATCGCCGAGGCTGACAAGCTCACACCGCATTTTTCCTGGAAGGATTTCTTCGCCGCCCAGGGTGTGGACGCCGGTAGCGGATTCTCGCTGGCACAGCCACGCTTTTTTGCGGCGTTCGACCACGAGCTGGCCAGCGCACCCGTTGCGCAGTGGCAAGCCTACCTGCGCTTCCACGCCATCGATGGCGCCTCTTCGCGACTCAGCAAGGTTTTTGTCGACAACCAGTTTGCCTTCTACGACGAGACCCTGTCCGGGCAGCCGGAACAGCCGCCGCGCTGGAAGCAAGTCCTGCACGCGGTCAATGGCGCAATGGGCGAAGGCGTGGGTCAGCTCTACGTCGCCAAGGTGTTTACGCCCGAGGCCAAACAGCGCGCCGGCGAGCTGGTGGACAACGTCCGCGCCGCGCTCAAGACGCGCATCGAGAACGTCGACTGGATGAGCGCGGAGACCAAGGCCAAGGCCATCGCCAAGTGGAACACCTTCCTGCCCAAGATCGGCTATCCGGATACCTGGCGTGATTGGTCCGGGTTGGAGATCGTCCCCGGCGCGTATTACCGCAATCTGCAGGCAGCGGCCAAGTTCAACTATCGCTACGACATCGCGCAGATCGGTAAACCGACTGACCGCACACGTTGGCAGATGACCCCGCAGACGGTCAACGCGTACTACGACCCTGGCACCAATTCGATCAATTTCCCTGCGGGAATCCTGCAGCCACCGTATTTCGACGCCGCCGCAGACGATGCATTGAACTATGGCGGCATTGGCGCGGTGATCGGTCACGAGGCCAGCCATGGGTTCGACGACGAGGGCAGCCAGTTCGATGGTGCAGGCAACAACGTCAACTGGTGGACGGCCGAGGATCGACGCAAGTTCGAGCAGCGCAGCGCGCAGTTGGTCAAACAGTTCGATGCCTATACCCCACTGCCGAAACACCCGACGCTGCACGTCAACGGCAAGCTCACCCTTGGCGAAAACATCGCCGACCTGGGCGGCACCAACGTGGCCTACGACGCGCTGCAGACCGCCCTGCATCAGCATCCCGAGCGGGCAAAGGCGATCGACGGCTACAGTCCCGAGCAACGTTTCTTTCTGGCTTTTGCGCGCAGCTGGCGTCAACGCGTGCGCGAGCAACAGCAGATGGTCGCCCTGGCCTCGGATCCGCACGCGCCAAGCATGCTGCGCGCCATCGCCTCTCCCGCCAACATGCCGCAATTCGCCACTGCCTTCGCCTGCAAGCCGGGCGATGCGATGGTGCGGCCCGACAAGGACCGCGTGGTGATCTGGTAAGCGCGGCTGCAAGCGCTCCGTTGCTGGACCCACTGCATAGGCCCGCTCACGCGGGCCTATCGCATTCGTTGCAAACGGCCGGTACCGATGACAGACGACAGCGCGTACGTGTCTGTGCAGCAAGCTGCCTTGATCACCCGGCACCTTGGGTTGGCCACTCTTGTTCTCGATGCCGCCATCGGCACGCTGACCTTCGCTCCTCGTTGGGTCGCCGTTTTCTTGCGGGTATCGGCCATTGCCGCCAGGTACCGCCAGCCCTGCACTCCTCCCACCAGGTACGCTGCAGCCGCTGCGTGAACCGCGGCTGCCAGCAAAGCCTCAACAAAGCTCACCGCATGCGCTCGCAAGGCCGTGCCCGCTTACGCTGGGTGCTCTTTCACCCGACTGAGCTTCCATGTCACCGATCAAGACCTCTACGCTCGCTCTGGCACTGGTTGTGGCCTTGGCGGGCTGCAAGCGCGAAGCCGACGACAGCAGCAAGCCGGCGCAACCGGCTGCGCCGACGCGCGCATCGGCAACCGCCGCCACAACGAAACCCTCGTTCGACATCAACGAGCTGGACACGGCAACAAGCGCTTGCCAGAACCTGGATACGTTCGTCAACGCCAAATGGGCCAAAGCCAATCCGATTCCAGCCGACCGCACCAGTTGGGGCATGTTCGACGCACTAACGGAAAAGAGCCTGGTCACGCAGCGAGAGATCGTTGAAAGCGCCGCGAAGCAGGCAGAAACGCAAACCGACCCGCTTGCACGCAAACTTGGTCTGCTTTACGCCACGGGGATGGACGAAGCCGCCATCGAGGCGGCGGGAGACCTGCCGATCCGTCCGCAGCTGAAAGCCATTGAAGCACTGAAATCCGCCAAGGATGTCGCCACCTACATCACCAGCCGCTATGCGGAGGGCGATGGCAATGTCTTCGAGTTCGGCGCGAGCGCGGACTTCCACAAGGCAGACCAGCAAATCGCCTTTGCCAGCGAAGGTGGCCTGGGCCTGCCGACCAAGGACTACTACACCTCCGCCGAATACGCTCCCATCCGTGCGGCCTATCTGGCCTACATCGCCAAGTCGTTCGAACTCACCGGCAGCGATGCCGACGCGGCCAAGGCGCAAGCCAAGGACGTGATGGCACTGGAATCGCGACTGGCTGCCGCCTCGCTTACCCCAACCGATGCACGCCAACCCAAGAACCAATACAACTTCGTCAGCGTTGCCGAGGCGAACAAGCTCACCCCGCACTTTTCATGGAAAGACTTCTTCGCCGCGCAAGGCGTGGATGTCGGTGCAGGCTTCTCGCTATCGCAACCGCGCTTCTTCGCGACGTTCGACCAGCAATTGGCCAGTGCGCCGATCGCACAGTGGCAGGCCTACCTGCGCTTCCATACCATCGACGCGGCATCCAGACAGCTCAGCAAGGCATTCGTCGACAACAACTTCGCCTTCTATGGCAAGGCCCTGTCCGGACAACTGGAGCAACGCCCACGTTGGAAACGCGTGCTGCGCGCAGTCGACGGAGCCATGGGCGAAGGCCTTGGCCAACTCTACGTCGCCAAAGTCTTCACGCCCGAAGCCAAGCAACGCGCAACCGAATTGGTCGACAACGTGCGTGCAGCGCTCAAGACGCGCATCGAAAACGTCGACTGGATGAGCAACGAAACCAAAACAAAGGCGCTTGCAAAGTGGGAGGCCTTCCTGCCCAAGATCGGCTATCCGGACACCTGGCGTGACTGGTCGGGGCTGGAGTTCGTTCCCGGTGCCTACTACCGCAATCTTCAAGCCGCTGCCAAGTTCAATTATCACTACGATATCGCCCAGATCGGCAAACCCACCGATCGCAAGCGTTGGTCGATGCCTCCGCAGACGGTCAATGCGTACTACAGCCCAAGTACCAACACCATCAATTTCCCGGCCGGCATCCTGCAACCGCCGTTCTTCGATGCCAACGCCGACGACGCCCTGAACTATGGCGCCATCGGCGCGATCATCGGACACGAAGCCACGCATGGCTTCGACGATCAAGGCAGCCAGTTCGATGGCGCCGGCAACAACGTCAATTGGTGGACTGCGCAGGATCGCAAGGCATTTGAGCAACGTGCAGACGGCTTGGTGAAGCAGTTCGATGCCTATGTTCCCTTGCCCAGCCACCCCAACATGCATGTCAACGGCAGACTCACCCTGGGCGAAAATATCGCCGACCTGGGCGGTATCAACATTGCCTACGACGCGCTGCAGACCGCACTGCGTCAGCACCCCGAGGGCGTTGCGACTATTGACGGGTACAGCCCCGAGCAGCGGTTTTTCCTGGGCTTTGCGCGTAACTGGCGTGGACTCACACGCGAGCAGCAACAGCTGGTCTACCTCGCGAGCGACCCCCACTCACCCGACAATCTGCGGGCCATCGCCGCACCTTCGAACATGCCGCAGTTCGCCGCCGCGTTTGCGTGCAAACCTGGCGACGCGATGGTGCGGGCTGAGAAAGACCGCGTGGTGATCTGGTAGGCGCTGCGCCAGGCACTACCTGCAAACGCTTCCAACACGATAGCTACACGCACAGGCCCGCACTCGCGGGCCTGTCGCATTCATGCAAACGGCCGGTACCGATGACGAACGGCGGCGGGCGCCCGCCTGTGCGAGGCGCAGCCTTGCTAAACTTCGCCGACTTTACTCTGGCCACCCTTCTTCTCGATGCCCACCATTCGCCCGCTTGCCCTCGCTCTTGGCTTCAGCCTGATCACGCTGCTGTCCGCCCCCGACGCCGACGCCGCTCGCAAGAAGAAGGCAGCTCCCAAGGCCCCGGCCGTGTCTGCGGCCTGCACCAATTTCTACGACTACGCCAACGCCAGCTGGCTCAAGGCCAACCCGGTGCCGCAGGCCGGCGCCGTGACCGCGCTGGGCCAGCTGTCCGAGCGTGCCCTGCAGCAGCAGCGCGAGCTGCTGGACGCGTCGATGAAGACGCCGCAGGGCAACGTGCAGAAGCTGCTGGGCGACTTCTGGGCCAGTGGCCTGGATGAGGCGGCGGTGGAGAAGGATGGCTCCAATCCGATCGCTCCCTTGCTGTCGCGCATCGACGCAATCAAGAAGGCCAAGGATGTGCCCGCTTCGATCGCCGCACTGCATCAGGTCGGCATCCCGGTCGGCTTCAACTTCGGTCCGGACGTGGACCTGAAGGCGCTCGACCGCCACATCGGCTACTTCATGCAAGGCGGCATGGGCCTGCCGGACCCGGCGTTCTACACCCGCACCGATGCCGATACCCAGGCGCTGATGGGCCGCTACCGCGCCTACGTCAAGCAGATCCTGGCGCTGACCGGTACCCCGGCCGACAAGCTCGACGCCGATGCCGCCTCCGTGCTGCAGATCGAAACCGCGCTGGCGCGTAGCGCGCAGTCGGTACAGGGCATCAACAACCCGTTCAACAACTATGCGCCGATCGCCACCAAGGAACTGACCAAGCAGTACAAGAACCTGCGCCTGGCCGACTTCCTGGAAGCGCAGGGCGTCAAGGACGACCTGGTGTCGATGGCCGACCCGGCGATGTTCAAGCAGCTCGACAGCATGATCGTCAGCATCAAGCCGGAGCAGTGGAAGGCCTACCTGCGCTGGCGCGTGGGCGATGCGATGGCGCCGTACCTGTCCAAGAGCTTCCACGATGCCGAATACCAGTTCCGCGGCCGTCTGCTGCGCGGTGATGCGATGCCGCCGCAGCGCTGGCAGCAGGTGCTGGACGCCATCAACGTGGCCGCCGGCCCGATGCTGGGTCGCGAATACGTCGCGCGCTACCTGAGCAGCGACACCCGCCGCCAGGCCGAGGCCATTGCCGACCAGGTGCGCGATGCGCAGCTGGCCGCGCTGGAGCGTACCGGCTGGGGCAATGGCGAAGCCGTCGCCGAAGCCAAAGCCAAGCTGGCCGCGATGAAGATCGAAGTCGGCGCACCGCGACGCGATCTGGACTACACCGTGCAACCGATGGGCCGCGGCAGCTTCGGCGGCAACATGCTGATCGCCTCGACCTGGCGTCACCGCGAGGAAATGAAGCGCATCGGCAAGGGCAACGCAGACCGTCGCTGGGACGTGCTGCCGCAGCAGCCGGCAGTGGCCTACGACATCGCGCAAAACCGCCTGATCGTCACCGCTGCGGTGTTGCAGGCACCGGTGCTGACCACCGGCGGCACACCGGCGGCCCAGTACGGCGCTTACGGTGCGCTGGTCGCGCACGAACTCACCCGTGCGATCGATGCCAAGGGCTCGCTGGTCGACGCCAAGGGCGAGCTGCGTAGCTGGTGGACACCTGCCGAAAAGAGCAGCTGGACCGAGCTGACCGGCAAGGTGGCCAACCAGTTCGCCGCCTACCCGTACCCGGGCGTGCCCAACGTCAAGGTCAATGGCGCGCAGACCGCCGAAGAGAACCTGGCCGATCTGGCCGGCGTCGAACTGGCCTGGCAGGCCTTCAGCAAGGCGCAACCGGCAGCCACCGAAGCCGACAAGCAGGCGTTCTTCACTGCCTGGGCCGGCCTGTGGGCACAGCAGTTGTCGCCGAACGAAGCGGTGCAGCGCGCAAGCGCCGACATCCGCGCACCGGGCCAGTGGCGCACCAACGGCCCGCTGTCCAACCTGCCGGAGTTCGGTGCAGCCTTCACCTGTAAGGCAGGCCAGCCGATGCAGCGCGTGGACGCAGAGCAGATCAAGATCTGGCGCTGAGTCCCGATACGATCGGCAATACAGATCGGCAATAAAAAAGAGCGCGGATTCCGCGCTCTTTTTTTGTCCCAGATATCCGTGACGGAAAATGCTTGCTCTGCTTTTCCTGCTTGCTCTGCTTTTCCTGCTTGCTCTGTTTTTCCTGCTTGCTCTGCTTTTCCGCTTGCTCTGCTTTTCCGCTTGATCCGTTTTGGGTTGATTTGCGTTTTGCTCAAACCGTCGTTGCTTGATCTGCCTTTCGCCTGATCTGCCTTTCGCCTGATCCGCTTTTAGCTCGATTCGCCTTCTGCTAGACCCGCTTTCTACCTAGCCAAGCCTCTCTCCGGACCTGCATTTCAGCCAACTCGTTGCCTAATCCGCTGGTCGCTAGATCCACGATTGCCTTATCTGCTGCGGCCGCGACAAGCCGTCCGCCACCCTGCTCTCGTAGGAGCGGCCCTGGCCGCGATGCGGCCTTACCGGCCACCTTTAATCGGGCCTAGGGTCACTCCTACAACTCATGCCGACCCGGCAAACCGTCGCCCGACTCAGCGCACCACGCGCAGCGGCGGCTTGCGTCCCTTTCCGCCGCCACCCTTACGACCACCACTACCACCAAACGGCGACTGACCGCGCCAGTAGCGGATCATCAACCAGCCGAACAGCATGCCGCCCAGGTGCGCAAAGTGCGCCACGCCCGGCTGCCAGCCGGTGGCGCCGAGAAACAGTTCGATCGCGCCGAACACGATCACGAACGTGCGCGCCTTCATCGGGATCGGCGGAAATAGCAGCATCACGCGCTGCGTCGGGAACAGCATGCCGTAAGCCAACAAAAGTCCGAACACGCCACCGGAAGCGCCCACCACCGGTGCACCACTCTGGGTAAACCACGCCATCAGCAGCTGACAGAGACCAGCGCCAGCCACGCACACCAGGTAGTAGGTCAGAAAACGTTTCTGCCCCCAGGTCTGTTCCAGCGGCGCGCCGAACATGAAAAGCGCCAGCATGTTGAAGAACAGATGGTTGAAACCACCGTGCAGAAACGCGTAAGTCAGCAACTGCCACGGCATGAAGCTGGCGCCGGGCGAGAACGCATCGAACCCGTTCGAAATTGGCCACAGCATGAGCCACGACAAGGTGGAGTCGGATGGCAACACCCCCGCCCCCAGATCGCCCAAGGCCCACTGCAGCAAGAACAAACCGATATTGGCGATCAACAGTGCTTTGGTGACAGGCGGCAATTGAGGCATGGCGGCATTCCTTCTGAATGCTGTCGATGATAACGGCAGCGTTATGAAGGACCCCACACGGCCGCATCCAGCCGCTGCGCGGCCGTGGCGCGGCGTACCCGCCCCTGCACCACCGGCACCCCCTCGGAACGCAGCCGCTGGCACTGCTCGTCGTAACCGGGCGATCCCGGCGGCAAGGCAATCCGGCCATCGCTACGAAGCACGCGATGCCAGGGTAGATCCGGGTCGTCATTGCCACTGAGCACACGCGCCACCATGCGCGCACGCCCAGGCAACCCGGCACGCGTAGCGACCTCACCGTAGCCGGCAACCTGACCGGCAGGAATGGCGCGAATGACGTCAAGAATGCGCAGCCGTGCCTGCTCGCCTGAGAGCGCTACTGGCTTTTGAGAGGCAGGCGCTGCGAAGTTGGCAGATGCAAATGGACGCAACGCGGGCTGGCGAGGTTTGGACATCCGGCAAGAATGCCAGCTGACGTGACTAAGGACAGCTAACAGCACGACTGTGCTCACCGCCAGGCGGGCGCGGCCGGTGCTCAGTGCGGCATGTGCCACTCCGTACACTCCGGTTCTAAACGCGCCGTCCGCACCCACCTGACGACGGCTCGCGACGTTCTTTGAGCCGCCCTAAATGACAGCAGGGCCACGGGGCTTCTGCGACCAAGCGCGTTGCCCGATGCTTTCACGACGTAAGAATTCAAAAGCCCCTCTCCCGCTGGGAGACCGGTTGGAGTGAGGGTACGGGCGACGCCACGCAGAGCCGAGCAAACAAGGCATCAAGCAATGCGCAACATTGAAAGCTGCGGCATAACAACCCATCTCTTCGGAAAAAACTCAAAAGTGCCTCTTCCGCTGCGAGAGCGGTTGGAGTGAGGGTCGGTGCGAAGCCCTGGACATCCAAACAGCAAAACGCCCCAAACCCGGCGCTACGTCGCATGAGCACATGGTCGGTATCGCCAAGCGCAGCGTCAGCGTTGCCTAAGCACACTTACTGACCAACCGTGCCCCCCAATCGCACTTCCCGCCGGAGGGGGCCTAATTGCGTTTCACGCTTCGCCTTCCGCTTCCACGTAGCGCTCCGCCTGACTTCCCTGCGCCGCTTCCATCCCTTCCCGCACGCCACTGCAGACGCTGTCGTTCATTGCGCAACACACGCCCACACATCAATGCATCAACACGATCTCTTCCGACGACGTGGGATGGATCGCCACCGTCTCGTCGAAGTCGCGCTTGGTCGCGCCCATCTTCACTGCCACGGCAAAGCCCTGCAGTATTTCGTCGGCGCTTTCGCCCAGCAGGTGCACGCCGACCACGCGCTCTTCCTCGCCCACGCAGATCAGCTTGAACAGGCTGCGTTGCGGCGCGTCGGCCAGGGCATGCAACATCGGCCGGAAGTTGCTGCGATACACGCGTACCGTGCCGTCGTAACGCGCGCGTGCCTGCTCTTCAGTGAGTCCGACATGGCCGAGCGGCGGATGCGAGAACACCACGCTCGGCACGCTGTCGTAGTCCATGCGCGCATCCGGTTGATTGCCGAATAGCCGATCCATCAATTTACGTCCGGCGGCAATCGCCACCGGCGTCAGCCCGACCTTGCCGCCAACATCGCCGATTGCATGGATGTTCGGCACACTGGTGGTCTGAGCATCGTCCACCACTACTTCGCCCTTCTCGCCCAGCGCCACACCCACCGTATCCAGACCCAGGCCTGCGGTATTGGCGCGTCGGCCAATGGCGAAGAACACCTTGTCGAACACGTCGTTGCCCTGCTCGCGCGGGTGCGCCGGATGGCCATGCACGCGCAGCCCGCCCTGCGCATCGCGTTCCAGGCCGGTGGTGGTGAAACCGAAATGCAGGCGCACTCCCAAATGGCGCAGGTTGTCGGCCAATTGCAGCGTCAGTTCCGCATCGAAACGTTCCAGCAACCGGTCGCCCTGCACATAGAGATGCACGCGACTACCCAGTGCCTGCAGCAGGCCAGCGATTTCCACCGCGATATAGCCACCGCCGATAATCGCCACGTGCGCAGGTGCATGACAGAGATTGAAAAAGTCGTCCGAGACTTCGCCGTGTTCGGCGCCTTCCACGTTCGGGCGTAGCGGATGCGCACCGGTTGCGATCACGATGTGCTCGGCCGTCACCGGCACCCCATCCTCCCCCATGAGCGTATGGCGGTCCTGCAACACGCCACGTTGCGGAATCAGCACCACGCCGTCTTCATCGAGTCGACGCCGATAACTGGCGTGGATGTTGGCGATATAGCCCTGCCGATGGGTGACCAGTTCCTGCCATGCCAGCGTCGGTCGCGGCACATCGAAACCGAGCGCACTGGCGAGCTCGATCTTGCCAGCCAGATCGGCCGCCAACCACATCGCTTTTTTCGGCACACAACCAAGATTGACGCAGGTACCGCCCAATTCATTAGGTTCCATGATCGCCACGCGTGCGCCGTACTTTGCCGCGCGAAATCCGGCCGCCAGGCCGCCGGAACCGCCACCCAGAATCACCACGTCGTAGTCGTAGCGCGCACTCATGCAAGACGCTCCGAGTGGCAAAGGTGGAGCTCGCGCGCAGGCAGGCGGCGCGTCATCGGGTTAGTCATTGGTTGTTTGCTTTCAGTCCTGACACACAATCAGCTTAGCGTGAGGCAGCGGATCATTCGGTGAATATGCTGCCGAACTCCTCTTCGATCTTGTCTGGATCTCCGCCAATCTTCCGGAATGGGTCCTTGCTCCGGTAGGTGTTGACGACAGTGTTCTCGATGTTTGGGAAATTTTTTTCGAGGAATTCGCACGGCAGATGCGTCGCCCAGAAATTCCGCAGCGTTTCGCTCCTGAGGCCGTCCCAACCTTCCAGCTTGTTTTTGCCTTCGAAGCGCACCGAACGTAGCGTTGCGAGCTGCGAAAGTGATGAAACGTCGCCCGCAATACGACAGGAGACGAACTGCAAGACTTCAAGTGACTTGTAACGTGCAATCTCAGCGATATTCTTGATCGTTGACGCGATCAGGAAAAGCTTTCGGATAGGCCGGTCGTCGAACACGTGAAGCGACCCACTCAACCCGTGGATGGACAGACGCGAAAGCCTGGCCCAACTGCCGTTGAGCGAATGAAGCGTATTGCTTTTCCACGCAAGGTTTTCCCATGCTTCCAGCTTGGGAAAAAGCATTGGCAGCACAGGTCCAAACGATACCCCATGCGTCGTCAGCGCCTTGACATTCTTAAAGGTTTTGAACACGTCATAATCGAAGTCGTCGGCAAAGGCGCCTTCGCCCTGTATGCCGATCTCGACAATCGCGTCGCGTTTTTTCACCTTGCCAAAATCCGGGGAAAAATGCGCTTTCAGCTCGCCCTGCACGACGTCCTCAGGCGCGATCGAAAATCCGTCGCACGCATACGTATCGATGAGTTGGCTGTATTTTTCGAAGCCGCTCTTGTTGAACAACGCAATCCTGCGCGACGGTCCGTAGGATTTTTCCTGGATGATGACCCAAGGGCCCTCCATCAGGTTCTCCATCGTGCGCTCATCGGCCTCGAATAGAATTTCCACCATCCAGCTTTCTCCTTTCATCGAACCCAGCATGCGCACAACATACGCGCATCAGCGTGTGCGCTATTGCGCGCGCGTGTCGCCGCGCCACATCGGCGGCACCCGCAGATAGGTCACGCTACGCCACAGCCATTCAATCGGCCCGAAGCGGAACCAGCGCAGCCACAGCTGGCTCATCACCACTTGCAAGGCGAACAGCCCTACCGCGAATGGCAGTTGCCACACCCGCGGCAGCTGCTCGAAATATCCCAGCCCGTAGCCGTAAAACATCCAGGTACACAGCAACGACTGCAGCAGGTAGTTGCTCAACGCCATGCGACCGGCCGGCGCAAGCCAGGCCAGACGCGCAGCAAAGCGGACCACCCATGCGGCGTAGCCCAGGCTCATCAGCGGACCGGCCACCAACGCCAGCGCAAACGCGCCGGACAGGCGCATGCTCAACCGCGCCGGGTCCATCCAGGGTTCCATGGCATAGCTCAGCAACATCACGCCCAACCCAAGCGGCAAGGCGCCGTAACGCAGCACACGGAACAGCCGCGGGAAGCGTTCGGGCGCGGCAATCGCGCCGCTGCGCACGAACCAGCTGCCCAGCAAAAACATGCCGAGCATGGCCGGGCCGTTGATGCTCAGCCCGCTCATCGCTTCGCGCAGGTCATGCCAGCGCTGCGTGGTGGCCTGCAGATAGGTGCCGTGCCCAAGTGCGGCGCGCTGCGCCTGCACGTTGGCCACAGCCTGCTGCGCAACATCGGCCATGGCCGTTTTCCACTCCACTGCCGAAGCCGGGTCGGCCTGCATCAGCGCACCCGCAGCGCCGTACAACAGCACCAGGGCCGGCGCGCACAGGTAGACCAACGTGGCAAGCCACGGCAGCGTCACCGTCGGCGCATTGCGGGCGCCCAGCAGCAACACTGCCAGCATTGCGTACGTCACCAGAATGTCGCCGGACCACAGCAGCAGCGCGTGCGCCAGACCGATGACCAGCAAGCCGGCCGTGCGGCGCAGATACATGCCAAAAAACCCGCGTCCGGTGCGTTCGGCGCGTTGGGCCATCACCGCAAACCCCATGCCGAACAGCATCGAAAATAGCGTGTAGAACTTGCCCTGCACAAAGATGTAGACCAGCGCATCGGCAACGCGATCGGCGCCGTGCCAATGCGGCTCCACGCCGCTGAGCGCCAGATCCAGCGGGCCGACGAAGGCCTCGATGTTCATCAGCAAGATGCCGAGCAACGCAAAGCCGCGCAGGACGTCCAGCACGACGATGCGCTCGCTCGCGGCAGTGGGAAACAGCAGATCGCGGTGTGTCATCGCAGCTCAGGCAACCGGATGCGGCGTGGCGCGCCGCAGAAAGCAGACGGCCCGCCGAAGGGGCGGGCCGTCAGGAAGACAGACATCACTGGCTGCGGCCAACACCAGGTTACGCATCATCGCCAACCCGCTGTGGGTGGCATGCCGCCCTCAGCGTGCACGCGCGGTGTGCGCTGGTTGCCACGGCTGGGCGTACCCGGCCAGTGGCCACGCAGCGGTGCTGATCGTCGCGCTTAGTGGTGATGACCGCCGTCGCCGTGCACGTGCCCGTGATCGCGCTCTTCCTGCGAGGCTTCGCGCACTTCGATGATTTCCACATCGAAATGCAGGTCCTTGCCGGCCATCGGGTGATTGAGGTCGACGTCGACCACGCTCATGCCGACCTTCTGCACGGTGACCGCGCGCGGGCCGAAGTTGGTCTGCAGCACCACCTGGGTACCCGGAATCAGCTTGGTCGCGCCGAAGTGCTTCTTGGGCACGCGCTGACTCAGGCCTTCGCGGTATTCGCCGTAGGCCTCGGTGGCCTTGACGTCCACGCCGAAGCTCTCGCCGGCTTCCTTGTCCATCATGGCCGCTTCCAGGCCCGGAATGATGTTGCCGTGGCCGATCATGATCGCCAACGGGTCACGCTCCTTGGAGCTCTCGATCGGCTCCTGGCCAATCTCCGAAACGGTGTAGTGGAAGCGGACGACGCTGTCTTTTTCGATCTTCATGCCTGACTCTGAATGGGCTGCCCGGTGGCAGACGGTGGAAGACGGCTTGTCGGCCGCCGGGTGCGCCGCCATCATGGCGACCTTTCGAACCGCCCATTATCCCGGCTCCATGCATATCACGCCAGTTTTCGCCGCCCGCGCACATCGCGCCGCGGCCTGTTTGTTGCTGGGCCTGCTCCTGCTGGGCGGTTGCGCGCAGGCACCGGTTAAACGTCCGGCCGCTTCGCCGCCGTCGTCACGCGTGTGGCCGCAGGTACCGCCTGCAGATCCGGCTGCTGCCAACAACATCCTGATGCGCGCCCTGGGCCTGGTCGGCACGCCGTACCGGTTCGGCGGCAACACGCCGGAAACCGGTTTCGACTGCAGCGGCCTGGTCACTTATGTCTACAAGGATGTGCTGGCGCTGTCGTTGCCGCGCACCTCGCGCGACCTGGCCGCAATTCAGGGCCCGCGGATCGCGCCCGAGAAGCTGGCGACCGGGGATCTGGTGTTCTTTGGCGCCGGCGGGAGCGTGAGCCACGTCGGTATTTATGTCGGTGAAGGCCGCTTTGTGCATGCCCCGACCACCGGCGGTACGGTCCGCTTGGATTTCCTCGATGGCGCGTACTGGCGTGACCATTATTCAGGTTCAAAGCGGGTTTTACACTAAAATGTGACGTGCATCACAAGTAATAAAACGGAAATTTAACTTTTTTTGAACGTAACGATTCGTTCACCAAGGCATCATCCCGCATCGACAGCAGAATTGTGATTCCCGCGTGACGAACGACGAACAGATCAAAACTGGCGCCGCACCGCTTCCGCTCCGGAAACCGCTCCGCCTGCTATGCGCTACCGCTCTCTGGATTGCCGCACTGCCCGCTCTGGCGCAGACCGCCAATACCCCCCCATCCGCTGCACAGACGACCACGCCAGACAGCGCCGTCGCCGCCGAGAAAGCCGCAACCCGCAGCCGTGCTGACGCCGCTGCCACCGCTACGCTGGCCGCCCTGCTTCCGCATCTGGCCGCCAATGATGCCATTCCGCTGATGGACCGCTCGGCGATGTTCGCCGGAGACCTCAGCCGCCTGCTCGCCAATTACGATGTCTCGCAGAGCGCGGCCAATGCTGCGCAGAACGCAGTTGCCGACAGCCGCGTGCAGGTGATCCTGCAGCGTGCCATGGCCCTGCTCGGCACCCCGTACGTCTGGGGCGGCGAGTCCACCGAGGGCTTCGATTGCAGCGGCCTGGTCGGCTACGTCTTCAAGACCGCACTCGGCATCGACCTGCCGCGCGTCTCGCGCGACATCGCCCGTGACGAATCGGCCGAACTGATCAAGGACCCGAACGCGTTGAAGGCCGGCGATCTGGTGTTCTTCGGCAAGCGTGGCCGCATCGATCATGTCGGCCTGGTGGTCGGCGACGGCAAGTTCCTGCACGCGCCCAGCCGCGGCAAGGACGTGCGCGTGGATTCGCTGGCCAGTGGTTACTGGAGCGAGAAGTTCATCCAGGCGCGCCGGGTGCTGTAAGCCTGAGTGCCTCAAACGATTAAAAGAAAGCCGCGGCGAACCCGCGGCTTTCTTTGTACGTCGTCATCGAAACGGTCATGTGACTGCCCTGTGGCAGCCGCTACTGCCAACGCTTCGGCAACTGGGCCTGATAAGCGCTCGCATGACAGCGCGCGCTGTCCGCGGCACTGCGCGAATGGGTCCGGACACCCGCCTGCGCTTAGCCCGACGTATCGGCCCTGTAGTGCGCCATGGTGTCCTCGATGCCCTTGCTCAGCTCCATCACCTTGAGTGCGTACTCGGCCAGGCGCTGATCTTCGGGCGTGTCCGGCCGCCAGGAGGGGACTTCCACCGGCGTGACGCCGTCCGGATCCATCGCCACGAACACGATGATGCAATGGGTACACAGGCGCGAATCGCCGCCCATCGGGCTGCGCGCACGCACATCGATGGCGAAATGCATGCTGCTGCGCCCGGTGTAGACCAGCTTGGCCGACACCGCAACCAGATCGCCGATCCGTACCGGCGCCACAAAGCGGATGCCGCCTACCGCCACCGTCACGCAGTAATGCCCGCTCCAGCCACTGGCCGCAGCAAAACCGACCTGGTCGATCCACTTCATCACCACGCCGCCATGCACCTTGCCACCGAAGTTGACGTCGCTGGGCTCGGCCAGAAAACGAAATGTCAGATCACGCTGTTGGCCAATCACTGCACGCTCTCACCAGGGGATAGGCTGAAAGTGTGCCATGCGCGCGCGTTGAAGGGATTGGCCCCGCGCACGCGGATGCGCTGACGGAAAGCGCGGCCCTGCGGCTGCCTTGCAGGTCTCACACCCGCCGCACGTGATGACGAGACTCATACACACCGTAGGCGCGTCCCCCCAGGACTTCGCGCGTGCTCGCTTACGCGCTCCGGAGCGGCCAGATCCTGGCCGACCACCGGTGCCTGGACAAATCGCACATCTGCAGCAAAGCGCGTGCAAGCCTGATCGAAAGTCACTTACTCTCGGCATCCGGGCAAGGCTGCCCGCAGCAGGAGGCAACGCGTCATGTCGGACCGAAGACGATTCACCATCGAGCATGCAAGGCAGCATCTGGAACGCGACGGTTGGCCGCGCTTGCAGATGAGCGCCATCGTGTTGACCACGGCAACAGGCGGGCTGCTGGCCTCGTTCCTGCTGCGCAATGCCGGCGTCGATGCGATGGTGGTGCGTTACCCGATGGCGACGCTGGTCGCCTATGGCCTGTTTCTGCTGCTGATGTGGGCATGGCTACGCTGGCGCAACGACCTAGACGATGAATTGGCGGGCGACTGCGTCGACCTCGCCAGCAGCGAGACGCAGGACGCCTCGGGATGGGCCGGCCACGGCGGCAGCTCCAGCGGCGCGGGTAGGTCCGGCACATGGAGCACGCCATCCCGATCCAACTCGAATGTTTCGGGGGACGGCGCACTGCCGGACTTCGTCGATGGCGAAGCCGGACTGCCGATCTTGGCGATAGTGGCTGTGCTGGCCGCCGCCGCAGTCGCAATCGTTGCTGCCGCCTGGGTGGTGTGGTCGGCGCCGGTGTTGATGGCTGAGCTTCTGGTGGACGCGGCGCTCGCAGGTGGGCTGTATCGACGCATGCGCGGCGTGCAGGCGCAAGGCTGGTGGTGGTTATGCGTTCGCCACACGCTGTGGCCGCTGATCGGCGTGCTGACGTTTTTTATCGTGGTCGGCGCGGTCGCGCAGCACAAGGCGCCGCAAGCGACGACGTTGATGGAGGCCCTACAAGGGCGATGACGCCAGCGAGCTACCGCCCCTGGTTGTCCTGCTTGCGAAGACACAACCACGGAAAATGCGGTTGCCGCAGTTTGAGCAGGCGGCGCACACGCGCACGCAGATGGCGCGGATCGAACAGCCATTGCACTGCGAACGTGTCGAAGGCGGCATAGGTGTGCTGGTGGTATTGCTCGGCCAATGCAGGAACACCAAGGCCGGTGAAATAACGCAGGCTGCGTGCAGCGCTTTGGTCGGCACGCTGCCGATCTGGATACAGGGGGCTGTCGAGGATGTGCAACTCGCCGCCGTCGCGCAGTTGCGCAAGCAGGTGACGCACCAAGGCCGCAGGATCGGCAAAATACTGGATGCATGCCGGCACCACGATGACATCGAAGACATCGTGTGGCAGCGCCAGGGTCTGGATATCGGCAGCGACAAAACTCAGCCGTTGGTCGTGGCCGAACACGCGCGCGGCCTGCATGAGCTCGGTGCGATTGACGTCGATACCGCACACGTCACGCTGTAGGGACTGCGCCAACAGTTGGGATAACCAGCCATTGCCACACCCCAGTTCGAGAATGGCACCCTCGCCTGCACCCTCGCTTGCGCGTGCTTGCAGATGCTGCACCAGCAACCTGCTGGACAGCGCGCGCACCTGCCATTCGAGGCTGGCACCAAGCTTGCCGCTGGGGCGCGGCAGGCTGCGGACCTGCGCATCGGTATATAGCCGGCCTTCCTTGCGCCGCACCTCCAGATAGCGATCCTCGAACGGATCCTCGGCAAGCGTGCGTTGAACGAACACGCCGGCCACGCTGTCCAGCGCGGGCAGTTGCGCCAGGCGCTCACGCAACACGGGAAATGCAACCGTCATGCGTGCAGCTCAGCGCAGCGGCTTGGCGCTGTCGGCGGGCGGATCTTCCAGCCCCACGTTGGTGGATGCCGACTCATAGACCGTTTTATCCAACAAACCGGTTTCCTTGGCTACCAGCACCGGCACCAGCATCTGCCCGGTAACGTTGGTCATCGTGCGCATCATGTCGAGGATGCGGTCGATGGCATACAGATACCCGATCACTTCCAGCGGCAGGTTGGCCGCGCTGAGCACCACGGTGGCCATGATCACTGCGGTGCCCGGCACACCGGCGGTGCCGAAGCTGCCCAGCACCGAGGCGATCAGCACCACGAAGTATTGATTGGCCGTCAACGGCACGCCGGTGTATTGGGCGATAAACACCGCACACAGCGCCGGATAGATCGCGCCGCAGCCGTCCATCTTGATGCTGGCGCCCAGCGGCACCGCAAACGCGGCGTAGTCCTTGCTGACGCCCAGGTTGTGGGTGATCGAACGCATCGCCACCGGCATCGCGGCAAAGCTCGACGAACTGACGAAGGCCACCTGCATACCAGGCGCTGCACCACGGAAGAACTTCCACGGGTTGAGCCCGTGCACCAGCAACAGGCTGCTGTAGACCACCAGGATATGGATGGCGCAGGCCACATACAGCGCGAGCACGAAACTGCCGAACGGCAGCAACTTTGCGAAGCCATAGCTGCCGACCAGGCCGGCAATCAGGCCGAAGGTGCCGAGCGGAGTCATCTCCAGCACGAAGCGCGTCACCTGGATCATGATGTCGCTCAGTTGCCCGGTGAGCTTGCGCGCCTCGGCCACCCGCTCGCCAAGCTTGACCATCGCAAAGCCGAGCAACGCGGCAAAGAAGATCACCGGCAGGATCGACCCGCGCCCGGCCGCCAGCACGGTTTCGCCGGCCGCGTTGGTCTTGGTTCCGATGCCGGTCAGTGCGTAGAACGGGTTGGACGGCACCACGTCCAGCAACACCTGGATCGGGCTGGGCACATCGCGCGGCTTCCACGCCGAGTCCACACTCAGGCTGAAATGCCCGGCGCCCGGCTGCATGAGCGTGCCCACCGCAAGGCCGACGCCGACCGCCAGCGCGGCGGTGATCACGAACCACAGGAAGGTGCGCCCGCCGAGCGCAGCCACCGACTTTTGCCCGTGCAACGACGAGATCGCATTGATCACCGCGAAGAACACCAGCGGGATCGCAATCATCTTGATCAGGGTGACGTACAGATCGCCGAGCGGGCCAAACCACACCTCGGCCGCCGGGCCCATCGCCGCACCGGCAATCGCGCCGAGAACGAAGCCGGCCACCACGCGCTGCCAGAACGGAATGCGCAACCAGGCCGCAACCAGTCTCATGTCGTCGAATCATCCGGGGGGAGAGTGCATGCACCTTAGCGCAGGCCTGGCTTGCCCGCGAGGCCACGACTGGAACAGCAGCGTGTCATCTGTGCGACGGACACAGGCCGGCATAATGGGCGCTGATTCAGTCACGAGTTCGAACCCGATGCGTTACCGCCTGCCTGCTCTCGCCGCCCTGACCACACTGTGCGTGGCCGCCTGCGCCTCCACTGCCGGAACCACCGCGTCCGCACCCGCCGCCATCCGCGTGGACGTGCCGCCGGTGACGCACCCGGCCGGCGAGACCCCGCAGTGGTGGTACCGCTCCGGCGCCGCACGTGCGGCCGGCAACGGCGCCATGGCCGGCAAGGCACGCAACGTGATCCTGTTCCTGGGCGACGGCATGAGCCTGACCACGGTGGCAGCCGCGCGCATCCTGGACGGCCAGCGCAAGGGCGGGCCGGGCGAAGAGAACCTGCTGTCGTGGGAGCAGTTCCCGGCCACCGCCTTCAGCAAGACCTACAACACCGATTCGCAGACGCCGGATTCGGCCGGCACCATGACCGCGATCACCACCGGCGTGAAGTCGCACATGGGTGCGATCGGCGTCAGCAGCGGCAACCGCAGCGACTGCGCCGACAGTTTGAACAAGGGGCTGTTGAGCTGGTTGCAGTTGGCCGACAGCGCCGGCATGGCGACCGGTGTGGTCACCACCACCCGTCTCACCCATGCCACCCCGGCAGCGACCTACGCGCATTCGCCGGACCGCAACTGGGAAAACGATACCGACCTGCCCGAGGCGGCGCGCGCGGCCGGCTGCCAGGACATCGCCCAGCAGCTGTTGTCCACCGCACGCTACGGGCGCGGCCCGCAGGTGGTGCTCGGCGGCGGCCGCAGCCAGTTCCAGACCGTGCAGGAGCGCGACCCGGAATACGACGACAAGGTCGGCCTGCGCCTGGACGGCCGCGACCTGGTCGCCGAATGGAAGCAGGCGCATCCGCAAGGTGCGTACGTCTGGAACGAGCAACAGCTGCAGGCCGCTGCCGGCGCCCCCGCGCTGTTGGGCCTGTTCGAGCCGGACCACATGCAGTTCGACCACGACCGCAATCGCGGCCCGCAGGGCGAGCCCAGCCTGACCGAGATGACCCGCACCGCGATCCAGTCGCTGTCGCGCGACCCGAATGGTTTCGTGCTGATGGTCGAAGGCGGCCGCATCGACCACGCCAACCACGCCGGCAATGCCTACCGCGCGCTCGACGAAACCGTCTCGCTATCCGACGCGGTGCGCGCCGCCGTGCAGACCGCACCGGCCGACACCCTGATTATCGTCACCGCCGACCATTCGCACACGCTCAACTTCGTCGGCTACCCGGTGCGCGGCAACCCGATCCTGGGCAAGGTGCGCGGCACCGGCGGCGAAGAAGGCGACCGCAGCCAGTTGGCCACCGACCTGGCCGGCCAGCCCTACACCACCCTCAGCTACGCCAACGGCCCCGGCCACACCGGCGCGACCAACGCACAGCCGGCCGGCCCGAAGAAGTACCCGCACGAGCCCAGCAGCAGCGAGCCGGCCCACGGCCGCCCCGACCTCACCCATGTCGATACCGAAGCGCCCAGCTACATGCAGGAATCGCTGGTACCGACCAAGTCCGAAAGCCATGGCGGCGAAGACGTCGGCATCTGGGCCACCGGCCCGGGCAGCGCGGCATTCCGCGGCACGCTGGAAGAGAACGTGATCTACCACGTCATCGTGCAGGCCACCCCGCGTCTGCGCGAGCGCCTGTGCAAGGCCGGCACCTGCGACAACGCCGGCGTCCCGGTGCAGTTGCCCACGCCGACCACGTTCGAGGCGGCGGCGAAGCGTTGATGTGCAGATGGCGGCGCAGTGGCGGCTGGGGGGCATGCGATCAGCGCCACCGTGCCGGACACGTCTGCCGCATGGGCGGACCGCGTCTCGCATGACGTACGGCGATGTGATCTTTTCGCGGCATCGGCACGTGGTTGCCAATGCGCCACGTGCTGCGATGAGCATGACATGGACATGGACATGGACGTGGATGTGGACGTGGATGTGGACGTGGATGTGGACGTGGATGGAGCGTCGATGTTCCCAAGCCGCGCGGTGCGGTCCACGGTTCGCAACTGTTCGCGTACATCGGTGGTTTGCCCATCCAGCACTGTTCCGCATCGATTGAGCACCCGGTGACCGACACACCGCCCCTGCTGCCCGCTATCCCACCCGGCCCGGTGCTGATCGCCTACAGCGGTGGCATGGATTCGGGCGTGTTGCTGCACGCGCTGGCGGCCACGCCGGCGTACCGCGATCGCGGCGTGCATGCGCTGCACGTGCATCACGGCCTGCATGCCGATGCCGATGCCTGGGCCGCACATTGCCAGCGCACCTGCGAGGCGCTACAGGTGCCGCTGCACATCGTGCAGGTGCAGGTCGCGCGCGATAGCGGTCTGGGGCTGGAAGCAGCCGCACGCCAGGCGCGCCACGCCGCCTTTGCCGACCTGCTCGCACCCGGCGAGTGGCTGGCGCTGGCCCACCATCGCGACGATCAGGCCGAAACGTTTTTGCTGCGCGCACTGCGTGCATCAGGCCCGGACGGCTTGGCGGCCATGCGTGCGCAGCGCCCGTTTGCCGCCGGCACGTTATGGCGCCCATTGCTGGCCCATCCGCGCGCCGACCTGCACGCCTATGCACGCCTGCATGGCTTGCACTGGATCGACGATCCCAGCAACGCCGATGCCCGCTACGACCGTAATTTCTTGCGCACGCAGGTGCTGCCGTTGCTGCAGCAACGCTGGCCGCAGGCTGCCGCTGCGCTGGCACGCAGCGCGCAGCTGAGCGTCGACGCCAGCGATCTGCTGCAGCATGACGATCAGGCCATGCTGCCCGGTCTGATGACCGCAAGCGGCGCACTGGACCTGCACCTGCTGCGTGCACAGCCGGTCACACGCCGGCCGCGCTTGCTGCGTGCGTGGTCCACCGCGGCCGGTGCACCGCCGCTGCCCGCGCAGGGCGTGGTTGCGCTGGAACGGGAAATCGACATCCACGCACCGGATCGCCAAGCCTGCTTTGCCTGGCAGCAGGTCGAAGTGCGGCGCTGGCGGCATTGCCTGTACCTGCTTCGTCCAACACCGGCATGGCCGGCGCAGTGGTCCGCGCAGTGGGATGGCGCGCAGCCCTTGCTGTTGCCCGATGGCGCACAGCTGTACTTGCATGGCCGCTCAGGGCTGCGCTTCGCGCACCCGCTGCTGGTGCGTGCCCGACACGGTGGGGAGCGCATCGCGCTACCGCAACGCACGCATTCGCATCGGCTCAAGCATGTGCTGCAAACGGTCGATCTGCCGCCGTGGCACCGCGATCGCCTGCCGATTCTGTGGGCCGACGACCAGGTGCTCGCCGCCGGCGATCGCATCGTCTCCGCTGCATTGACGGACTGGCTGCTGGCCAATGGCGCACGTCTGCAGTGGCGCGTCGACGCCGACGCGAATTGACCCGCCTGCGCGCGCGCCGCACACTTTAGCGATGGCCAAGAAGTCCTTGAACGAAACATCCCCGGTTGCCCGCTTCGAACAGTCGCTGGAAGAACTCGAGCAACTGGTGCAGAAAATGGAAGTCGGCGACCTGAGCCTTGAACAATCGCTCAGCGCCTACGAACGCGGCATCGGCCTGTACCGCGATTGCCAGCAGGCGCTGGAACAGGCCGAACTGCGCGTCCGTCTGCTGACCGACCCGGCCCGTCCCGAGCTTGCCGAAGCCTTCGAGCCGCCGTCGCTGGACGGCGGCTGAGGTGAGTCCCGCGCTGTTCGAACACTGGATCGCTCGCACCGAACGCAGCCTCGACGCAGGCTTGCCAAGCGCCACGCTGGCACCGCAGCGTCTGCACGCAGCGATGCGGCACGCGGTGCTGGGCGGTGGCAAACGCATGCGGCCGCTGCTGGTGTATGCCACCGGTGCGCTGTTTGGCGCCGGTGAAGACACGCTGGACACCCCCGCCGTAGCGGTCGAACTGATCCACGCCTATTCGCTGGTGCACGACGATCTGCCGGCGATGGACGACGACGCGCTGCGACGCGGCCAGCCCACCGTGCACATCGCCTTCGACGAGGCCACCGCCATCCTGGCCGGCGATGCACTGCAGACCCGCGCCTTCGAACTGCTGGCCACCGCGCCAGTCAGCGCCGAGCTGCGCGTGGGCTGGTTGCAGAGCCTGGCCACTGCGGCCGGTGCGGCGGGCATGTGCGGCGGCCAGGCCCTGGATATCGATGCCACCGGTCAGTTGCAACCGCTGGATGCGCTGCAACGCATGCATGCGCTCAAGACCGGCGCACTGATTCGCGCCGCAGTGCGCATGGGCGCGTTGACCGGCAGCGCCGCGCCGGCCGACCAGCAGCGCGTGGACGACTTTGCCGATGCGCTGGGCCTGGCCTTCCAGGTGCGCGACGACATCCTGGATGTGGAATCGAGCTCGGCGCAGCTGGGCAAGACCGCCGGCAAGGACGCCGCGCAATCCAAATCCACCTACCCGGCCTTGCTCGGCATGGACGGCGCCAAAGCCAAGCTGGCCGAGCTGGCGACCCGCATGCACGACGTGCTGCAGCCTTATGGCCCACCGGGTGAAACCCTGGCGACCCTGGGCCGGTTTGCGGTGGACCGCGCCCACTAGGCGTGGCTAACCACGCTTAGCGAGCCGCCGCCGCCAGGGTGCGATCGGCGCGCGGGCAGTGGAGAACGCACAACGCCGTGCCAGATCACGGCACTGCAAGACGGCAACGCATTCAGAGCGGATGCCGCACGCACCAACCCCACCCTCAACTTCGCCTCGCGCAACAGGTTTGCGCATTCCGTGCGCCACCGCACGGTCGAGTGCCTGGGTCCATTCAGGCAACAGGGGAGCCTGATCACAGAACGACACATTGGTCAGTAGCGTTTGTGTCAGTCGGCGACACACAACTAGCGTCGTTTTATAACCAACCACACACTTTATTGCTGAATTATCTACACCAGTGATGTATTTGGATGAATAACAGATGCGCGACATCCAGAAATATCGCTAATTGAACAACTTGTCGCGCCCGCTCGCTCTACCTAGGTTTGGGCTGCCCGCGCTTGCGGGCATCCCCCGACCAAGGAGAGTCACTGGTGAAGAATGTTTTTCTCGCATCGTTTGCAGCAGGTACGCTCGCCGTCGTCGGCGTGCTCGGTTCGGCGCAGGCGCAGTCTGTACGCGGCCCGGTTCCGTTGACCATCGAACTGGCGCCAGTGGCCGACCAGGCCGGGCGACATCAAGGCAAGATCGCCGTGACGGTCACCAATAACGGCAGCCAGGTTGCCCGCGTACCCACCTATCAGCTTCCGCTCAAGTCGCTGGACAACGGCATCCTGGCCGTGAGCCGCGATGGCAAGCCGGTGGATTACACCGGGCGCCTGGTCAAGCGCGGCCTGCCCAAGGCAGCCGACTTCACCATTCTGCAGCCGGGTCAGAGCGTCAAGGGCGAGGTGGATCTGGCCGGTGCCTATGACCTGTCCACCAGCGGCAACTACACCATCCAGGTGCGCTCGTCGCTGCAATACGCGTCGTTGTCCGACGGCAGCCTGATGAAGGCCGCCAACGGCTTGCCTGCAGTCGCCACCAGCACCCCGCTCACCGTCTGGCTGGACGGCGCCAACCGCGGCGTGCAGCGGCAGCTGACCATTGGCCCGACCGCCGTGGTCAACGGCATCAACTATCTCAACTGCAGCACCACGCGCACCAACCAAGCCGCCAGTGGCGTCACTGCCGCGCGTAATTACTCGCAGAACGCGCGCAACTACCTCAACGCCGGCAGCACCGGTGCGCGCTACACCACCTGGTTTGGCGCCTACAACGCCTCGCGCTACAGCCGGGTCAGCTCGAACTTCGTCAACATCGACAACGCGCTGGACCAGAACAACGGCCAGCTCACCATCAACTGCAGCTGCGAAGCGGATCTGGCCGACGCATTCGCCTACGTCTATCCGAACCAGCCGTACGAGATCCATGTCTGCAATGCGTTCTGGAGTGCGTCGACAACCGGCACCGACTCCAAGGCCGGCACGCTGGTGCACGAAACCAGCCACTTCACCGTGGTGGCGGGCACCGACGATGTGGTCTACGGCCAGAGCGGAGCACGCAGCCTGGCACGCAGCAACCCGGCGCAGGCCATCACCAACGCCGACAGCCACGAGTACTTTGCCGAGAACACCCCGGCGCAGAACTGATCGCGTCAACGTCTGAAACGACAAAGGCCCGGCAGCGATGCCGGGCCTTTGCGTTACGCGGGCCGGATTACTTGATCAGGCGCAGCGTGAACGGGTAGCGGTAATGCTCGCCGTTATTGGCCTTGACCGCGGCCAGGATGCAGAACACTAGGTTGGCGACCCACACCAGCGTCGGCACGAAGAACAGGATGCCGAACGACACCACGGTCAGGATCACGGCCAGCACATAGGCAATGATCACGGTGATCTGGAAGTTCAGCGCTTCCTTTGACTGATCGGTGGCAAACGGCTTGGACGGACTGGCGTCCTTGCTGATCAGCCAGATCACCAACGCGCCGATGAAGGACGTCAGGATGCCCAGCAGATGTGCGGCGAGCGCGAGGGTGCGCTCCTCCGACGGCGTGCTGGTGCCGACCGGCGGCGGTGGCGGCGCGGCGTGTGTCTCGAATTCGCTCATAGATCTCCCCGAACATGATTGTGGTGCGGCGGACTATAACAACGATTCAGTCAGCCACCAGTGCGGGAAGACATGGTCTGGTTTGCCTCACCCACTAGAGGCGATGGCGCACACCCTTCGTCGAGGCGATGACGCTAGTGATCGCGCTGCAGAATGCCGCAGCGGCGTTGGGGTCGACTCTTTGTTTCTAAGTACCGGATAGGCCCACACCATGCACCTATGGCAGGGAGCCCGGACAGCACGCGCGCATGGCCGGCCGGAGGCAAAACGCTGCATGGTCGGCGCGGACCAGTCCGCCGACCATGCCCGTCAGGCATGGCCAGACCTCAGCCCAAGCGACGGCTCAGCTATCGCCCGCCACGGTCATCCGATTGACCAGCACCGAGCCGATCTTGACGTGCGAGCGCGGGTCGACGTCGCTACCGACCGCTTCGATGCCGGCAAACATGTCGCGCAGATTGCCGGCGATGGTCAGGCCATCCACCGGATAAGCAATCGCGCCGTTCTCGATCCAGAAGCCGCCGGCACCGCGCGAGTAATCGCCGGTCACCGGGTTGACGCCGTTGCCCATCAGTTCGGTGACAAGCAGGCCGCGCGACATGCCGCCGATCATTGCGGCCAGGTCGCCCGCGTTGGCGGTGACCTGCAGGTTGTGCACGCCGCCGGCATTGGCGGTGGTCTGCAGGCCGAGCTTGCGTGCCGAGTAGCTGCCCAGCACATAGCGCTGCAGCACGCCGTCGGTGATCAGCGCCGACTGCCGGGTAGCGACACCTTCGCCATCGAAGGCGGCCGAGCGCAGCCCGCGGCGCAGATGCGGCAGCTCTTCGATGTTGAACCAGTCCGGGAACAGCTTGGTGCCGACGCTGTCGAGCAGGAAGCTGGCGCGGCGATACAGCGCGCCACCGGAGACTGCGCCCAGCAGATGGCCGACCAGCGAGCGTGCCACCTCCGGCGCGAACAGCACCGGCAGCTGGCCGGTGGGCAACGAACGTGGCGCCAGGCGCGCCAGGGTGCGCTCGGCGGCATGCCGGCCGATGGCATCCGGCGCTTCCAGGTCTTCGCGCGCCAGGGCGCTGCTGTACCAGCCATCGCGCTGCATGCCGTCGCCCTGCCCGGCGATCAGCGCGCAGCTGATCGAATGGTGGGTGCCGCGCTCGCGCCCGATGAATCCGTGCGAATTGGCATACACCGACAGGCTGAGCCCGGTGCTGGCCGAGGCACCATCGGAATTACTGATGCGTGCGTCCGCATCGCGGCCGGCGGCCTCGCAGGCCAGCGCCAGGTCCACCGCAGTGTCGGCATCCAGCGCCCACGGGTGCCAGCTGTCCAGGTCGGGGAAATCGTGCGCCATCAGCGCCGGGTCGGCCAGGCCGGACGCCGGGTCGTCTTCGGTGTAACGCGCAATCGCGCAGGCCTGGGCCACGGTGGACTCCAGGCTGGCATCCTGCAGGTCGGCGGTGCTGGCACTGCCCTTGCGCTTGCCGAAGTAGACCGTCACCGCAATGCCGCGATCGCGGGTGGATTCGACCGTTTCCACATCGCCCAGGCGCACGTTGACGTCCAGGCCGCGCTCTTCGCTGCAGCTCACTTCGGCCTGGGTGGCGCCGGCCGCACGGGCGCGCTCGAGCAGGCGTTGCGAGATATCGGTCAGTGCGTCCAGACGCTGCAGGCTGTCGTCAGCGACACGGGTTTCGGAGGAGAGTGCGTTCAATGCTTTATCCTTTGGATGCGGATCCGTCCGCGAAAGCCCGGCCATCATGGCCGGACTGTCTGAATGTGGATGCGGATCCGTCCGCAGAAAGCTCGGCTATCCATGGCCGCAGTGTCTGAATGTGGTGCGGAGTCTTCCGCCGGAGTCCGGCCGTTCGTGGCCGGAAATTTAACTAACCAAGTTTCGGGATGTAGTGGCAATGCGCGGACGCGATGAAGATACCGGTGAATTTCGTGGCACCAGCCGCAGCCAGCAACGGCGCGAGGCGCTGGAAATTTTCGACCTGGGCGAAAAGCTGGTGGCGCTCACCCCGGCGCAGCTGGCCAAGTTGCCGGTGCCCGAGTCGCTGATCCCGCATATCGAAGAGAGCAAGCGCATCACCTCGCATATCGCGCACAAGCGGCAGCTGGCGTTTCTGGCCAAGCACATGCGCCGCGAGGACGACGAGACGCTGGCCGCCATCCGCGATGCGCTGGATGCCAACAGCGACACCGCGCGCCGTGAAGTGGCGGCGATCCATCGCGTCGAGCGCTGGCGCGAGCGCCTGCTGGCCGAGAACGACGTGGCGCTGGCCGAGCTGCTGGAAGCCTACCCGGCTGCCGATCGCCAACAGCTGCGCCAACTGGTGCGCAACGCGATCCACGAACGCGCCAAGAACAAGCCCCCGCGCGCCTACCGCGAACTGTTCCAGGTGCTGCGCGACCTGTCGCAGGAGCAGGGAATCGAGAGCGAGGAGCCGGACCTGGAAGACGATCTGGATCCGGAAGACGACACCTAGGCATCGACCGGCGCAAAGGCGGAGCCGCGCAGCACGCGCCTCCGCCCAGCCCGACGCACGGCTCTCAACAGCCTGCGTCCGAACCGAAGACCCGCAAACACCCGACACGCGACGCCGCGCACCCGCCGTCGCAACGGTCCAACCTCGCTTACCGAATCGCCTCCCAAGAACCGACGAATCGCAACCGCCAGACGCACTGCTTAGCGCCCCCGCCGTTGCGAATCCCCCATCCCGACGCACCAATCCACGCCACCTCCGAACCGGAGCTCCGCAAACGCCAGACCCGCGGACAGCCGCTCCTGCCGTTGCGATTCCCGATTCCCGATTCCCGATTCCCAGCATCTCAGGCCTGCGTTCCGCCGACCGTAATGCCGTCGATCAACAGCGATGGCTGGCCGACGCCGACCGGCACGCTCTGCCCGTCCTTGCCGCACACGCCCACGCCTTCGTCCAGGGCCAGATCGTTGCCGATCATGCGCACCTTCTGCATGGTTTCCGGGCCGTTGCCGATCAGCGTGGCGCCCTTCACCGGCGCGGTGACCTTGCCGTCTTCGATCAGGTAGGCCTCGGTGGCCGAGAACACGTATTTGCCGCTGGTGATGTCGACCTGGCCGCCGCCGAAGTTCACCGCGTAAATGCCCTTCTTGACCGAGCGGATCATTTCTTCCGGGTCGTGCTGCCCCGCGCGCATGTAGGTGTTGGTCATGCGCGGCATGGTCAAGTGCGCGAACGATTCGCGGCGGCCGTTGCCGGTGGGCGCCACGCCCATCAGGCGCGCGTTGTGGGTGTCCTGCATGTAGCCCACCAGCACACCGTCTTCGATCAGCGTGGTGCACTGCGTCGGCGTGCCCTCGTCGTCGATATTGAGCGAGCCACGGCGCCCGTCCAAGGTGCCGTCATCGACGATGGTCACGCCCGGCGAGGCAACGCGCTCGCCCATGCGCCCGGCGTAGACGCTGGTGCCCTTGCGATTGAAGTCGCCTTCCAGCCCGTGGCCAACCGCCTCGTGCAGCAGCACGCCCGGCCAGCCGGGGCCGAGCACCACCGGCATCACGCCGGCCGGCGCGGGGATGGCATCCAGATTGACCAGCGCCTGGCGCAGCGCTTCGCGCGCAAAGCCTTCCGGGCGGCCATCGGCAAACAGTTCGGCGTAGCCATAACGACCGCCACCGCCGGAATAGCCGGACTCGCGACGCCCGCCGTGTTCGACAATCACCTGCACGTTCAACCGCACCAGCGGGCGCACGTCGGCCGCCAGCACGCCATCGCTGCGGGCGATCAGCACCGTGTCCACACCACCGGACAGGCTCACCATCACCTGTTTGACGCGCGGATCGGCGGCGCGCACGTACTGGTCGATGCGGCGCAGCAGGTCCACCTTGGTGGCACTGTCCATGTCGTCGATCGGGTCGGTGGCCGGATATAACGCGCGGCCATTGCCACGCACCAGTGCGCGGGTGGATTGCGCGCCGCCGTCGCGCGAGATCGCACGTGCCGACTGCGCCGCTTCCAGCAAGGTCTCGCGCTGGATGTCGTCGGAATACGCAAAGCCGGTTTTTTCGCCGGCAATTGCGCGCACGCCCACGCCTTGTTCGATGGAGTGCGCGCCGTCCTTGACGATGCCGTCTTCCACGCTCCAGCTCTCGCGTCGCGAATGCTGGAAGTACAGATCGCCGAAGTCGATGCCCGGGCCCAGCAGGGCGCCGAAGGTGCGGTCCAGATGGCCGGCATCCAGGCCGGAAGGAAGCAGCAGCCGGGTTTCGGCCAGAGTGAGAGCGTTATCGGTCATGCAGTCAGGATGGGGCCCGCGCGCCGGGGAGACAAGTCGTCCGGCTGAACATGTGGCGCGGCTATCATCGCCGGCTCGCCCTGCAACCATCGCCTGCGCATGAAGCTCATCGCCCACGTTCTGGATGGCCACACCCTGGACATCCGCCCTGCCCCGCATGCGCGCGACTGGATGGACGCCACCGATCAACGCTATGCGTACCGCTGCCTGCCGCTGGCGATTGCGAACGCGCATGGTTGGGAGCTGTTGTGCCAGTCCGGCTTCCAGGCCAGTTGGGATGGCCGCGACGGGCTGGACGCGATCCGGATCGTGACCGATGCCGGCAACGCAGCGCCGGCGATCAGCCACTTCGGCTACGGCGTGCTGACCTTCCATGTGCCCTGCCTGTTTCGCACCGACGAAGGCGTCGACCTGTTCGTCACCGGCCCGTTGAACCGGCCCAAGGACGGCATCGGCGCGTTGAGCGGCCTGGTGGAAACCGACTGGAGCCCGTACACCTTCACCATGAACTGGCGCTTCACCCGGCCCGGCCAGGTGCGCTTCGAGGCAGGTGAGCCGTTCTGCCATCTGTTCCCGCTGCAGCGGCAGGTGATCGAACAGGTGCAGCCGCAGTGGATGCCGCTTTCCGAAGCACCGGAACTGGCGCAGCAACATGCCGACTGGACGCACAGCCGCACGCGCTTTCTCGATGAATTACCCGATACGCAATCGGCCGCGGCGCGCGAGAAGTGGCAGCGCGGGTATTTCCGCGGCGTCGCGGGGCCGGAGCAGCCGGTGGTGCCGGGCCACCGCGCGCGACTGCGCCTGCCGATGTTCACGCGTGCCGGCAGCGACGATGACGCTGCCGCCGACTGAGTGCGTCAGCGCGGCGGTGCGGCGGGCTTGCTGGCGGGCGCAGGTTTGCTCGGTGCACGCTCGCGCGTTTCGCGCTCGACCACGTCCACCTGCGGGTCTTTCCACGGCCCGGTGACGTGGTAGGTCTTGGCGCCGATCGCGCCCAGCGGCTTGCCGAGCACCGCGTTGGCGGCCGCGCCCACTGCAGCGCCCACCGGCCCGCCGGCCACCGCACCGACCACGGTCAGCAGGTTGCCGGCCTTGGGATTGACGTCCACGGTCTGGTCGAAGGTCTGCGCACGCAGATCGGTCTGGCCGCGGATGGCGATCTCGGCAGCGGGGCCTGCGATGCGGATGGCGTCGGTGCGCGCGAAGCCGTCGCCGAAGCGCACCTCGCCGTCCAACGTGTTGAAGGCTAGACCCTTGGAGAAGAAATCGCGGAAGTCGAACATCAACCGGCGCGGCAACTGCGCCACGCTGAGCAGGCCCAGCACGCGGCCGGCGCCCGGATCCACTTCCAATAGCTGGCCATTGCGGACATCCACCTTCAGGTTGCCGTCCAGCGAGCCAAGCGCAAAACCGGTCGGCGAGCCCTGCCAGCCAGCGTTGAGTTCCAGTTGGCCTTCGCCGCCGCGCAGCTGGCCGCCCAGGGTGAGGTTCTGCAACAGGTTGCCGAGGTTGCGGCTGTCCACCCGCGCCGACAGCCGCGTGCTGGCGGCATCGCCCTTGCCGCGCCAAGCGCCGGTCAGGCCGATGCTCTGGTCGTCCGAGCGCAGTTGCAGCTGATCCACCTGCATGCCGTCGGTGAGCCGGCTGCTACGCAGGATGGCCGCGCCCAGGGTCATCTTGCCCACGCGCAGGTCGTCGATATCCAGCGCCAGCGGCGGGATGGAGACCGGGTCGAACTCGGCGACCGCGCGGCGTGCCGGTTCCGGCAGGGCACCGGCCAGCGGGTCGCCGGGCTCCGGGGCCGCAGGCTCGGGCGCGTCGGCCACCGGCTGCCAGCGCACAGTGTTGAGCTTGCCCTGCACGATGCCGCCGTCGGCGTTGGGCACGGTGAGTTGGCCGGCCAGCGAAGGGCCATCCAGGGTCACCGCCACCGCATCGCGGGTCGGCCGCAGCCGCAGCCGCGTCTGCGGAAACACCCCGCCGATCATCAGCAGTTTGTCCGCCTGCACGTCCACCTGTTGCAGCGGCACGGCATCTTTCTTGGGCGTTGCCGGCTGGCCAGGCAGTGGTGGCATGTCCTGATCGCTGCTGCCGCGCGCCAGGCTGATCCAGTCGATCGCATCCAGCGAGGCGGTTCGTCCGGTTACCACCAGCCCATTGGCGGGCGGGCGCTCGGTCACCGTGTCGGTGCCCATGACCACGCGCACGCCGGTCTGCTCGCCATGGCTGCTGGCCTTGAGCGCCACCAGCTTGCCGAAGGCGACGTCGATATCGCCATCGCCAACCGGCAGGGCCACCTTGACCTGCGTGTCCAGCGCCTGGGTGGCCGGTTTATCCAGCGGCGCGGGCAGGTCCAACGTGGTGCCCACCAAGTCCGAGCGCAGCGTCAGCAGCGCCTGCGCATCCGCTTGACCCGGCGTCGGCAGCGGCACATTCACCCCCACCTGCCACGGCGCGCTGCCATGCACATACGGGCGCAACCATTCCATCTGCGGGGCGCGGTCGAACAATTCCCTGGCATCCAGGGTGGCGTCAAGGCGCGCTTCGAAGGCCTGCCTGGGGTCCTGCACAAAGCCACCGGCGCGCAGTGCCAGCTCGCCGCTGCGGCCCTGGTGCTGCACGCTCAGATGCTCGGCCGCAAACCCGGTATCGCGATACTCGGCCTGTCCGCTGACCTGGTCGAAGGCCAGATTCCAGCGCGCGTCCGCCAACTTGGCGCCCTGCAAGGCCACCGTGCCCTGCAGATGCCCGCCCACGCCCTTGGTGCGCAACGGGCGCAGCAGGTCGAAGTTCACCGCCGCCGGGCCGGACACGGTGAGGTTACGCAAGGTATCGCCGTAGCGGCGCTCCAGCGGACTCTTGCGCAGCATGCCCAGCAGCTGCGCCGCGTCGGCCTGGGTGGAGGCGCGCACGTAGAGCTCGGACGTCTTGAAGCTGGGGATGCCCGCGTCCAGTTGCGCGATCGGGGTACCGGCAAGATCGCCACTGCCCTGCAACGAAAACCCATTGCCGATGAAGCGCAGATCGGCCTGCACCTGCTCCATCGCCGGCCACTCCGGATTGAAGCGAATTACGCCGTCGCGGATCTGCCCGAACGCTTCGAAGCGCCCGTCGTTGTCGTCGAACGGCCATTGGTCCAGATCGCCACTGACCAGGCCGGTGCCACCGGTGATCACGCCGCCGGCCACGGCCATGTCCAGCCAGTCGATGGCAGCCTTGCTCATCTTCGAGCGGATCCAGAACTTGCGTGCCACCGGCAGCGCCACATCGTCCAGTTGCGCGGCAAGTTGCAGGCGCGGGCGGGTGCCGTCGTTCTGGAACCACAGCCCGCCGCGCACATTGGCGCCGTAGTCCTTGGCCTGCACACGCAGCGCCGGGGTGGCGACCTGCCAACCCGCTCCTTCGCGCCAGCCGACGATCTTGCCGGCCAGTTGAATCTCATGCACCACGCCAAAGCCGGTGGGCCAGTCGAAGCGCACCGTGGCGTCCGGCGCGGTTTCCAACTCGCCGCCCTGTGCGTCGCCGTCGACGCGGCCGCGCAAACCGCTGATCCCCGGCGAGTTGCCCACCGGCAGGAAACCAAGGTCTTCGATCTGCCCCTGCGCACGCACGGCGCCGCCCTGCTCGCCGGCGATCTGCAGATCGGCCACACGCAGCTGCGGTTTGGACAGGATCAGCCAACGGCGCAGCGCAGGCGACAGCTGATCGCTCAATGCGGCGGCTGCGATCAGGCCGGAGACATCGCCCTGTCTGGCGACCACCGCATAGCGACGCCCGCCGGCAATGCGCAGCCCGTCCAGATGCTGCAACGTGGCCGCCTGCCCCAGCCGCAGCAACGGCGCGTCCAGCCGCCAACCGCCATCGATGGTCTGCCAGCGCGCACGTGCCTGCAGACGCTCCCAGCGCAGCGTGCGGCGGGCGGTCTCGTCCACCAGCGGCGCTCCGGACAAGGCGACCTGGGTGAGGTCGGCATCGACGGTGACGCCGGTAATGCGGCGTGCATGCAGCTGCGCCCAGGCCTGCAAACGCCCACCGCCGCCTTCCACACGCATGCCGCCGACCTGCAGCAGCGATGCCCACGCCGCCAGATCGACCGGCTCGGCCTGCACATACGCGCTGCCGTCGCCGCTGTCACGGTCGAACTCCAGCACCGCGGTCAGCGGCGCACGCGTGAGATCGATCCAGCTACGGCTGCCCACCCTGACCGTCGAACCGCTCACGCGCAGGCGCAGGTCGATCCGCGGTAAGGCGGTGTCCAGGCCGATCGATGGCGCGTTCACCTTCAGGCGTGCCTCGGCCAACTGGATCTCGCCAAGCCGACGCAGTGCATCCAGCGGGTCGGCGCCCTTCCCGCTCGGCAGGCCCTGCACCGACCACACGCCGTCGTCGCTGCGTTGCAAAGTCAGCGCCAACCCACGCAGGCGTACTTCGGTCAACGAGTGCCCCGGCAACAACCCGGCGTACATCGCCAGCAGGATCTCCGCCTGGCCCACGCGCACCTCGCCCTGCGGGCCGATCCGCAGGCCATCCAGCCGCAGCAGCGGGCCGCGCCGGGTCCACTCGGTCTCCAGATGATCGAACGCGATCTGCTGCCCCGCGCGCTGGCTCAACCAGTCGGCGATCTGCTGCGGATGCTCCTCGGCCAACGGCAACGCCTGGCTGGCCGCGCCCACCAGCAACGCGACCGCCACCAGCGCAAGCGCGCAGGCAGTGATCGCATAGCGGCGGAAAAGACGCAGACGGCGGCGCAGCGGGGTGGGCATTAGACGCGGGGAGTGGGGAATCGGGAATCGGGAATCGTAAGAGCGCGCATCGCGCCGAGCGCACGATCATCTGTTCGCGCGCGGCACCATTCTAAAAAAGATGTCAGTCGCGTCCCGAACAGTGGCTTTCGCTCCACATCCATTCCCGATTCCCGACTCTCCATTCCCCGCCTCACAGCAACACCACGTCGAACTGCTCCTGCAGATACTGGTCGTCTGACTGGAAGCGGATGCTCTTGCCCAGGAATTCTTCCAACTCGGCCACCGCTGCGGATTCCTCGTCGGTGATGCGCGCGACCACCTTCGAGGAGGCGATCACCAGCAGCCGCGCGGCATCGAACTGGCGCACCGCACGGGTGATCTCGCGGAAGATCTCGTAAGTCACCGTTTCGGCGGTCTTGATGGTGCCGCGCCCGCCGCACTGGCCGCAGGTTTCCGACAACTGCCGCTCCAGGCTTTCGACGGTGCGCTTGCGGGTCATTTCCACCAGACCCAGCGGCGAGAACTCGTACACCGTGGTCTTGGCGTGGTCGCGGGCCAACGCCTTTTCCAGCGTACGCAGCACCTGGCGACGGTGCTCGGGATCGTCCATATCGATGAAGTCGATGATGATGATGCCGCCCAGGTTGCGCAGCCGCAGCTGCCGCGCCACCGCCTGCGCCGCCTCCAGATTGGTGCGGAACACGGTTTCTTCGAGATTGCGCTGCCCTACGAACGAACCGGTGTTCACGTCGATGGTAGTCATCGCTTCGGTCTGGTCGATCACCAGATAGCCACCGGATTTGAGCGGCACCTGCTTGTTCAACGCGCGCCCGATCTCGTCCTCGACCCCGTACAGATCGAAGATCGGCCGGTCACCGGTATACAGCTCCAGCCGCTCGGCCAGCACCGGCATGTACTTGGCCACGAACGCCTGCAATTGCACGAAGGTCTCGTTGGAATCGACCTTGACCTTTTCCACATCCTTGCGGATCAGGTCGCGCACCGCACGCAGCGGCAGACTCAGGTCTTCATAGATGATGCTGCACGGCGGCGCTTCGCGGCCGCGCCGCTCGACCACGTTCCAGACCCGCGACAGGTAGGCGATGTCCTCGGCCAGGGCTTCGGCCGGCTGGCCTTCGGCATTGGTGCGGATGATGTAGCCAAAGCCACCGTGCTGGGCCGAGACCTCGCTGACGATGGTCTTCAGACGCAGGCGCTCGGCCTCGTCCTCGATCCGCGCCGACACCCCGACGATCTTGGACTGCGGCAGCAGCACCAGGTAGCGCGAGGGAATGCTGATCTGTGTGGTCAGCCGGGCGCCCTTGGTGCCGATCGGGTCCTTGACCACCTGCACCACGATGTCCTGACCGTCGCGCAGCAGCTCGACAATCGGAACGGACGCTGCCGGCGGTGGCGGGATCGGGGTTTCTTCGGTATCGACCACGCTGGCCGGAGCCGGTGCCGGGCGCACCACGTCGTTGGCGTGCAGAAACGCCGCGCGCTCCAGCCCGACTTCGACGAACGCCGCCTGCATGCCGGGCATCACCCGCTGCACCTTGCCCTTGTAGATGTTGCCGACCACGCCCCGGCGCCAACCGCGCTCGATATGCAGCTCCTGCAGCATGCCGTTCTCGATCACCGCCACGCGGGTTTCGCGCGGAGTGACGTTGACCAAAATCTCTTCCGACATCAATGTGCTCCGAAGGCTGTGAGCAACTGCGAGGTGTGATGCAGCGGCAATCCCATCACGCCGGAATAGCTACCGGACAAATGGCTGATAAAACGTTCTGCGCGCCCCTGGATCGCATAGGCACCGGCCTTGCCCATGGGCTCGCCACAGGCGGCATAGGCAGCGATCTGCGCGTCATCGAGCGTGTCGAAGGTCACCTCCGACACCACCAATGCCTGCGCCGGAGCGCGCTGTGCACAGACTAGAACCACCGCCGTGAGTACCTGGTGGGTGCGACCGGACAACACACGCAGCATCGCGATCGCATCGTCGACATCGACCGGTTTGCCGAATACGCGCTCGCCCAGCACCACTTCGGTATCCGAGCCCAGCACGATCGCATCGGGGTCGCGTGCCTGCACCTGCACAAGGCCGGCGCGCGCCTTGTCCAGCGCAACCCGCTGCACATACTGTTCGGGGGATTCGGCGCGCGCGCGCAGCTCGGGCACGTCCAGTTCCAGGGTCTGGAACGGCACATCCAGGCGTTGCAGCAGTTCTTGTCGGCGTGGCGAACGGGAGGCGAGATAGAGCATCCGCCCAGCATACCTGCTGGCCGTGCTCGCCCGCTGACTTCGCACCCGCGCGGCGGTTGCGCGGCGGCGTTCGACTCACAACATATTCATCGACCTCCCAACACGCTCGCACCACAGACAAGGAGATCTCATGCGTACCACCCTCAAGCCGTTGTTGCTGGCCCTGTCCATCGCTGCCGGAACCGCCATGACCGCACACGCTCAATCCGCGTCGAACTACACCATCCCCAACGACGGCACCCTGCTCAACGTGTCGGCCGAAGCGGAAGCCAAGCGCGTGCCGGATATCGCCACCCTGTCTGCAGGCGTGGTCACCCAGGCTGCTGACAGCAACGCCGCCATGCGCCAGAACGCCGAACAAATGAGCAAGGTCATGGCTGCCGTGAAAGCCGCCGGCATCGCCGACAAGGACGTGCAGACCAGCGGCATCAACCTGAGCCCGCAATACGCCTACAAGGAAAACGAAGCGCCGAAGATCATCGGCTATCAGGCCAGCAACACCGTCAGCCTGAAGGTGCGCGACATCTCCAAGCTCGGCAAGGTGCTTGACACGCTGGTCGCCCAGGGTGCCAACGACATCAACGGCCCCAGCTTCTCCGTCGACCAGCCCGAAGCGGCCTACGACGAAGCCCGCGTGGCCGCACTCAAAAAAGCCCAAGCCCGCGCAGAGACCTACGCAAAATCGCTGGGACTGAAGGTGCGCCGCATCGTCAGCATCTCCGAAGGCCGCAGCGGCGGCGGCGTGGTGCGTCCGATGATGATGGCCGCCTCGATGCGTTCGGCCAAGGCCGAGATGGATACCCAGGTGGCGCCCGGCGAAAGCACGCTGTCGATCACGCTGGAGGCGACATTCGAATTGGGGCGCTGAAGAAGCGTCGCATGCTGAATTGCGCTTTTAGTTTCACCAAAGAATCGGCGACCTAACTGGTCGCCGATTCCACGCAAATACCAGCGTCAAATCAATTGACTCGCTGAACAGCGAAGTCCTAGTTATCCATCAGGACGAGATCGTCAAAACCACATGCACCAGAGATTGTGCAAGCATCTTGCAGGGTCGCTCCAGGATGGCTTCCTCCAAGAGACGAACTAAGGCTGTAATTATTGCTGTAGCGACACACTACCGCAGCGCTACCGTCGCTGCAGGTAGTCAGGATGTTTCCATACCCGCCGCGAACCATGAGTTGATACTGCCCCGATTGGCTGTCTCCACGCCAATGAATATTGGTGCAGGTGTAAACGTTCTGACCAACCACGTTATTTTGCAAATCGCAATAAATGGTATTGAGGGAAGCACTGCGTGCAGCAACTGTTCCCACAGAAAAGCCAAGGTATATAGCCGCTAAAATCTAATGACGGAATTTTTCAAAAAATATCATATACACCCTCCTGCCGGACGAAAATAGCGGCAGAAGCAACACCCTCGACAAACGTTATAATAAATACGAACCCATTAAAAATAACAAAATATATTGCAAATATTATTTTAATTTTTAAAAAATAAACCATCAATTGTTCGGACTTGAATACGGAGAGACTAGGCTTCCAAATTCTAAAGCTCTCCTGATACAAACTGAAGCTCGCTAAGTCTTGTACTCCTGCGGTAGCTGCGGTAAACCTACGCTACCGGATGGTGTAGTGCGTCCGGGCCGCGCAGGTCCTTTCCGCAGTTCCGTTTTGGAGGTGGATGATGGTTCGCACGCAATCGCAAGTTTCTTCCCGTCCCCTTGGCATCGACACCTCGCGCGTCCTGGCGATGAGCACCGCCGTGGCGCTGCATCTGCTGGCCGGTGGCTTGTTGCTGATCCCGCTGTCGCATCGGGCGGTTCCGCAAGCGCCCCCCGAGCCGCGTTGGGTCATGCCGATCACGATACCGACCGCCCCACCACCGCCGCTGGTAATCCCGGTCACTGTGAATTTCACACCGAAGACGCATACACCACCCAAGACCGTGCCAGTCCCGGTGCAGGTGCCGACTCCTCTCATCGACCAGACATCCGTGGTCGACACCGCGTCAGTTACCCTCCCGGCGACCGGCACCGCGATGGACAGCGCGCCCACCATCGCTGCACCGAGCGGGCCGATCGAGGCGGGGCAGTTGCAGTATCTGAGTTCGCCCGCACCGAGTTACCCGGTGGCTGCATTGCGTGCGGGGCAGCAAGGCACAGTGCTGCTGCGCGTGCTGGTGGGTACCGATGGACGCCCGGCCGAAGTGAGTGTGCAAACCAGCAGCGGTCATCGCGCGCTCGATCTGGCCGCGCGTAGCCAGGTGCTGCGCAGCTGGCGCTTCCAGCCGGCGATGCAAAACGGTCAGGCCGTGCAGGCCTACGGATTGGTGCCGGTGAGTTTTTCGTTGAATTGAAGCTTCGTTGAATTGAAGCGTGGACCGACGCGGCGGCCCGCAACTGCGGCCGCCGCACCACTGCGAACCTCCACGCACCCGCTGGCGCCAACTATCCCGCTACGAATGCACGCGCCAGACAGCAAGCGTAGCGGCCACGCCGCAGTGTCCTTCGCCTGCCGCATGACCACTGGGAGCGCCAGTGACCACCCGACGCATCAATGAGCTGGGGGCGGCCAACAGAAGGAAGCGAGCGAGCGGCACGACAGATCCCGCCGACGCGATCAAAACCGGCAACAGCGCGTGACACAGCTCGGCCATCGCTTCGGACCGCATTCGTCCGGAAGCTGAGCAGATGTTGCGCAGTCGCGCTATCGAGCAAGCCGTTGCGTGCTGACGCAGATGCCGACCAACGCGCTGAATCGAGTGATTGGCCAGCATCGCCGCAGTGCGATGCAACTGCTCGGCGACACTCAAATGCACCGGCATGTGCGGCAACGTGAGCGGGCCGATCTCGGGGGTTTGGGTGATCAGCCGCTCCGATGACGCCAGCTGCACCCCGCGCGGCATCACGTCACGACGCCATTACGCCCGGTGATACGGATGATTGGCCAGCATCGCCGCAGCGCGGTACAGCTGCTCGGCCACGATCAGGCGCACCAGCATGTGCGGCAAGGTGAGCGGGCCGATCGACCAGCTTTCGTTGGCATTTTTCAGTACGTCGGCCGCGTGACCTTCCGGGCCGCCGATCAGGAAGGCCAGGTCGCGCCCCTGTCCGCGCCAGTGTTCCATGCGCTGGGCGAGTTGCTCCGAACTCAGCGGGCGACCGGGCACATCCAGCGCCACGACATGCGCGTTCTTGGGCAGCGCGGCGATGACGCGACGACCTTCGTCGTCGATGGCGCGTTGCCCATCGCGTCCCTTGCCACGCAGACCGGGTTCGATCTCGACCAGCTCCAGCGGCATCCAGTGCGACAGACGTTTTTGATATTCGGCAAAACCTTGCGCCACCCAGGCCGGTGCGCGTTCGCCGGTGGCGATGAGTCGGCATTTCATCCGTACATGATATCCGCGTCACAGCCTGGGCAGTCCGTGGCGATTTGTCGTTGCGTGTCATGGCGTGGTTACAGCCGGCAATTAGTGTCGCCCGACCACCCAGCCACGCAGGAGTCGTTCGATGCCGATTTTCGATCCCGCCCGCCGCCAGGTTCTCAAGGGCAGCGCCGCCGTCATGGCCGCCGGTGCCCTTGGCAGCTTGGGCGCATTGCAATCGCGCCAGGCCCAGGCCGCCACGTCCCCGTCGGTGCGGCTCGCACCGGTCCCCAGCCGTTACGGCCCGCTCGCCCCGGTCGCCGACCAGAGCACCGGCCTGCCGCTGCTGCAGCTGCCGCGCAGTTTCAGCTACCGCTCGTTCGGCTGGAGCGGCGACCGCATGGACGATGGCCAGCCCTGCCCCGACCGCCACGACGGCATGGCCGTGGTCGGCCTGCGCCGGCCGGATTGGCGCCCGGGCAGCGACCCGCTGCGCGGCCTGGAATACGTGTTGATCCGCAACCACGAACGCGGCGCCGGCAGCCCGTTCCGCGCACCGGCCATGTACGACACCGGCATCGTCAGCGGCACCCAACAGGCCGGCGGCGGCACCACCACGCTGAGTTACGGCCGCCGTGGCTGGGGCAGCCTGGAGCCGAGCCTGGGCGGCACCCTGGTCAACTGCGCCGGCGGGCCGACCCCGTGGGGCACCTGGCTGAGCTGCGAAGAGATCAAGACCAACGCGGTCTCCAGCACCGGCCGCAAGCACGGCTATGTGTTCGAAGTGGACCCGGACAGCCACCGCACCACCGGCCGCCCACTGGTAGGGCTGGGCCGTTTCAGCCATGAGGCGGTGGCGATCGACCCGCGCACCGGCACCGTCTATCTCACTGAGGACGACCGCAACAAGGCCGGCCTGTACCGCTTCATTCCCAATGACCGCCGCGGCCGCAATGGCTCGCTGGAAAACGGCGGCCGGCTGCAGGCCGCGCGCGTGCGCGGACGTCGCAATGCCGACCTCACCGTGGCCAGCATCGGCCAGCAGTTCCAGCTGGAGTGGGTGGATATCAGCGAGCCCGATCTGGACAGCATCGCCGCACCGGCGGGCTTTGCCGACATCGGCGCCAACGACACCTTGAGCGGGCCATTTGCACAAGCCTGGGCCGACGGCGCGCTACGCATGAGCCGCGGCGAAGGTATCTGGTACAGCTACGGCAAGATGTTCATCGTCGACACCAGTACCGGTGTGGATGCGCAGGGCCGGCGCGGTTACGGCAATGGCGCGGTGTGGGTGCTGGACCTGTTCACCCAGCGCCTGAGCGCGCTGTTTGTCAGCGGCAATCAGCTGGCGGCGCATAACCCGGACAACGTCACCGTCAGTGCGCGCGGCGGCGTGGTGCTGTGCGAAGACGGCGGCGAAAGCCCGGACGAATACGGCCCCGGCGCGCGCTTGCTGGGCCTGACCCGCAACGGCGAATCGTTCTATCTGGCCAAGAACAACGTGCAGCTCACCTCGCAGCAGATCGCCGATGCCGGCAAGACCATTGCAGAAGGCGACTACCGCGACACCGAGTTCTGCGGCGCCTGTTGGGACCCGTTGGCACGCACCTTGTTCGTCAACATCCAGACACCGGGGATTACCCTGGCCATCACCGGGCCATGGGAACGCGGGCCGTTGTAAGCCTGTTCTCTGCACGACGCGACACATGCCGGAGGGCGTATCACCGCTCATCCGGCAGGTTTCAAGCGTGCCGAAAGACCCGCAACAGCAAGACCGTGGCGCATGCAGGCGCACAGTCGATGCACCAACTCCGAATGTCGCACGTGGCGGCAGGCTGGTCGCACGGTCAGTGTGGTCGGTCGCTGCAGCTAAGAGCGGCTGACAACGCGTAGCGAGTAGTCGTCAGGCGGGTGTGGACGGCGCGTAGGAACCGGAGTGTCCGAGTGGTACATGCCGCACCGAGCACCGGCCGCGCCCGCCTGGCGGATGCGCAGTCGCTGTGCTGGCCGCTCTAAAGCCTCGCCGCCGGCGCCCGGTTGGCATCACCTGTTGGCATCACCGGCTGTTGGGAACCGCGCATGGGCAGACACGTTCGGTCGCGCAGCGCAGCCCCTCGCGTCGTTGCCGCGCGTGGTCAGAACCAGGGCGCTTCGGGCACGCTCGACATGACGCGCTGCATCTTCAACCAGCGCTTGAACGATTGCGGATCGCCCAGTTCGCGCAGGCCCTGGCGTGCCTCCATCAACTCGTCTTCGACCTCACGCTTGAGTTGCGCCATCAACCTGCCCAGCCGCTCCGGCTTCGGACGCGACGGCAGGTCCAATCCATACTCGGCGCAGAAGTCACCCGCTTGCTGCTGCACCTGCTGCTGCAGGTCCTTGCACTGGCGATCCAGTTCGCGGTTGTACTCCTGCAACCGCGTCGGGTTCATCGCGTCCACGCCTTGCGCGTCCATCAGGCCGATCTCGGCCTGCAGTTCGAGCAAACCCAGCAGATCGCCGGCCTTGTAGGCGGCATTGAGCCGCTGCATCAGGATGGTGCGCGAGGCATGGTCATCGTCGTTCTTGGCGCGGTCCGGATGCAGATTGCCGGCCAGCTTGCGATACAGCTCGCGCAACGGCGGGGGTTCGGCAGTGGCTGCAGTGGCCTTCTGCTCGGCGCGTTTGCGGCGCTGCGTCTGGCGTTGCTGCTGCTGGGCGTGCTCTTGCTCCAGGCGCTCGCTCACGCGCTCGAAGAGTTCTTCTGGCGAGTCGATCGCATCCAGTTCGTCGGCATCCAGTCCGTAGGCCTGGCCGAGAATCTGCTTCATCAGCGCATCGGATTCGGAGACGTCCTGGTCATAGCCGACGACACTGTGGCGATCGTAGATCGGCCGCAGCGCCTCGTGGCCGGCTTCGATCAGCGGACCGGCGATGGTGCACAGCAGATCCGACAAAAATTCTCGATCGGCCTTTCCCAGCTTGTAGGAAGCGTGTGCGCGATCGAGTTCCTCGACCAGGGCGATATCGGCATCGCGGCGACGGTCGAGCAAGGGCTGCAGCTCGCTGTTGTAGCGCTCGCGCCATTGCGCAAGCGCCACTTGCCAGGCCTGCAATTGGGCGCGATGCAGTTCCAGGTCGCGCAGCAGCCGGTCAAAGCGCTTACGGGCCGGCGACGCCGCCACATCGGACGCCTGCGCAGCGCCACTGTGCAACCGCTGCAGCGCGTGCGACGCAGCGGCATCCGGGGTGGCTTGCAGTTTTCTCGCCATGCCGGGGCCAGTTACTCCTCGGAATCGGCAACCACATCGTCCGGACGCTGGTCGCCCACTGTCCACAAACGCTCCAGCGCGTAGAACTCGCGGACGCGCGGCAGCATCACGTGCACCACGACATCGCCCAGGTCGACCAGCACCCACTCGGCTTCGCGCTCGCCTTCCACACCCAACGGCATCACGTCCAGGCGCTTGGCGAACTTGACCACTTCTTCGGCGATCGATTTGACGTGGCGGGTCGAGGTGCCCGAGGCAACCACCATGTAATCGCAGACGCTGGACTTGCCGCGCACGTCGATCTCGACCACGTCCTTGGCTTTCAGCTCCTCCACGGCCTCGCGCACGGTGGCCAGCAGGGCCGGCACGGACGGCGGCGGATTCGGGATGGAGGTCTTGATGACTTGGGCTTGACTGGTCAAAGCGGGCAACTCGATGGAATTAGCGTGAATTATAGGCCGGTCCGGGCGGATGCGTGTTCAGCTAGCCGCGCGGGGGCAGCCGTACAGGCCTTCCCGGGCGATAAAGCCGGCCACCGCAGCCGGCACCAGCGCCTGCCAGGGCACGCCGGCAGCGATCTGCGCGCGCACCGCGCTGGCCGATTCGCCGCGCAACGGGTGGTGCAATTGCCACAACCGGCCGGCCGGCGCAGCGAGCAGTGCATCGGTGCCGGCGGCCCAACGCCCCTGCACCGCGGCGGCCAGGTGCGGCGCATCGCTCAGGTCCAGGGATGTGCCGGGCCGCGCGGCGATGACGAAGTGCGCCAGCTCAAACAGCGCCTCCCAGTGGTGCCAGCGGTGCAGTCCAACGAAGGCGTCGGCACCCAATAACCAGGCAATGGGCGTGGTCGGCCCGAGTGCCTCGCGCAGCTCGCGCAAGGTCTCCACGGTGTAGGACGGCGCCAGCTGTTGGCTGGCACGCTGCAGCTCGCGGCTGTCCAGCTGCAGCCCGGGCTGGTCGGCAAGCGCCAGTTCCAGCATCTGCGCGCGCTGCGCGGCCGTGGCACCGGGTGCGGCGCGATGCGGCGGATCGGCGGCCGGCACCAGGTGCACGAGCGCACCCAGTTCGTCGCGTGCCGCGCAGGCGATGGCCAGGTGACCCAGGTGGATCGGGTCGAAGGTGCCACCGTAGTAGAGGTGGAGCCGTGAATCGGGAATCGGGAATCGGGAATCGGAAGGGCCAGGAGCCGGTGCGGCCGGCTGGGGGCCGGAAACTGACGCGCTGGTCGCAGTGCTGGTGGGAGCGACAACCTGCGCGCCTTGGCTCGGCGGTGCAGTGGTTCGGGTTTCGGACCCCGTGTCCGGGATCGCGGACGCGCGGTTTCCAGGCCCGGCCTGCCCCGCTGTCACGCCAGCAATCTCACCGCACGCGCTTCGGCCACCGCAACCAGGAGGCGTTCCAGGCCAACCCAGGCATCGCCGTCGGCGCGGCCCTTGGCCATGCGGTCGACCAGGCCGGCCTCGGCGACGAAGCGCTCCCAGCGGCGCGCCTCGGGATGACGCTGCAGCGCGCGCTTGAACGGGGCCTGGCGGGATTCCCAGATGCCCTGCGATTTCATTTCCGCGGCCAGGTTGCCGCCGTTGGCCTGCACCTTTGCCAGTGCAGCGGTGCGCAGCAGTTCCTTGATCAGGATCGGCATCAGCGCGGCGACGGCTTCGCCTTCGGCGCGCAGCCCGGCGAGCATGCGGATCACCGCGGCGGGCTGGCCGGAGAAGGTGGTTTCGGCCAGGCGAAACACGTCGTAACGCGCGGCATCGGCCACCAGCGATTCCATCGCTTCCAGATCCAGCGTCTTGCCGTCGGCCAGCAAGGCCAGCTTGTCGATCTCCTGCGCGGCGGCCAGCAGGTTGCCTTCCACCCGCTCGGCCAGGCGCTGCACCGCGGCTGCGTCGGCGCGCAGGCCCTGGGCGCGCAGGCGGCGCTCGATCCAGTCGGACAATTCATGCGGCTTGATCGCCCAGGCCACGGCAATGGTGCCGATGCGGCCGATCGCCTCGGCCCACTTGCCCTGGTGCGCCTTACTCCAGTCGTTGGCGGTGATCAGCAGCACCACGTCCGGCGGCGGGTTGGCACAGAAGCGAGTGATGACTTCGGCGCCGTCCTTGCCCGGCTTGCCGCTGGGCAGGCGCACTTCCACCAGCCGGCGCGGGCTGAACAGGCTGGGCGCGTTGAAGCTGGCGTCGAGCTGGTTCCAGTCGAACTCGCGGCCGTCGGCATCGAACACCTCGCGCTCGCCGATGCCTTCAGCGCGCGCACGTGCGCGCACCGCATCGGCTGCTTCGAGCACGCGCAAGGTTTCCGGACCGGCGATCAGATAGGCCGGCTGCAACGGCTGATTGGACTGACCGGCCAGCTGCTCTGGGCGAAGTTCCATGACTACAACCGCGCGCCAGGTCGCAGGCTGACCGACACGCCGTCACGCGCCGCCGGCAGGCGAGCGCCGACGGGATGCTGGTCACGCCCAGCACGCGCCGCGCCTGTCAGTTCCGGACAGCCGCTGCGCCCGCCTGACACAGAAGCGGGAGATGCCATCGCCACGCTCAGTTGTTCGACGACGGCTGCGGCGCTGGCGGTAGCGAGGCCGGCACGCTGGATTCGGGCGTCGACGGCTGCACCGGCGGCGTGGTGGCCTGCGGCAGCGGCGCGGTCGGCGTGCTTTCCAGGCTCTCGCCACGCTGCACGCGGGCGCGCACCACGCTGTCGATACGGCGCAGGATCGAGGCCGACATGTCCTTGCGCAACTCGTCGGCCAGGATCTCGCGCTCGGTGGCGGTACCGGTGGCGTCCACTGGCGGCGACACGTAGTCGCGCGACAGCTCGATCACCTGCTGCGGCACCAGCACCGCACCGTTGGCGGTGGTGACGGTAAAGATGGCGGCATAGCGCAGGCTGTATTCCTGTGCACGGCCCTGACTGTCGATGGCGATCGGCAAATCGCCCCAGCGCTCGGACAACACCTGCACCTGCGCAAAGCCGGTCTTGGCGTCTTCGTCCGCCAGCGTGGCGCCGGCAGCCTTGAGGCCACGCCGCAACAATTTGGCCAGTTCGCTGTACTGCACTGCGGACTGCACCTTCACGGCCGGGGTATCGGGCGGCAACGCAAGCGAATTGCGCAGGTGGAAGCCGCAGGCGGTGAGGCTGGAGACCAGCACGAGGGACGCAGCGAAAGCAGTAGGAAATCGAATCATGGGCACAGTCTGGATGAGCGCCCCGGCGGCGGCAACAGGCGGCTAGCCTGACGCAGCCCGCGTGAACGGGGCTTGATAGGGCGCCGCGGAACAACGCGGCGCCCAGGAATGACAAACGCGTCGCCACGCGCCGGTGAAACGAATGACCAGAAGCCACCCCAACAATCTCACCTGCACGTCGCCGAGCGCGACTGAAATGACGTACCTGAAACCATCGCGGTAACTTTAACCATGCGTCGCGACGCACCAGCGCAGTTAATCGCAGACAACCACTGCAGCGCGCGGACCTGCGCAGCACCACGCGCCAGCGCAATACATTGCCGACACCGCCGCAGCAACCTGGCACCGCGTCGCCACGCCGCTCCGGGGAACTACCCGGATCGGCAATGGCAACCGGACCGATCAGCCGCCATCACCCCGCCACGATGTTCACGATCTTGCCCGGCACGATGATGATCTTGCGGATCGTCAGCCCATCCAGGAATTTCGCGGCATTGGGTTCGGCCTGGGCCAGCGCTTCGATGTGTTCGCGCGCGGCGTCCGCCGTCACCTCGATGGTGCCGCGCAGCTTGCCGTTGATCTGCACCGCCAGGGTCAACGCATCGCGCACCAAGGCGCTGGCATCGACCTGCGGAAACGCCACGTCTTCCAGCAGCGTTTCGCCACGGCCCAGCACCTGCCACAACGCGTGGCTGGCATGCGGGGTGATCGGGTTGAGCAGCAGCACCATCGCTTCCAGTGCTTCCTGCCGCACCGCCCTGCCCTGGTCGCTGGCGTCGTCGAACTTGGCCAGCGCGTTGGACAACTCCATCACCGCGGCAATGGCGGTATTGAAGCTGTGGCGGCGGCCGTAGTCGTCGCTGACCTTGCCGATGGTTTCGTGAATCTTGCGGCGGATCGCCTTCTGCTCGGCACTCAGGCTGGCGGCGTCGAGCGCAGCGGCCGCGCCTTCGCCCACATGCTTGTGCACCTGCACCCACAACCGGCGCATGAAACGCGCCATGCCGTCGACGCCGGCTTCGTTCCACTCCAGCGATTGCTCCGGCGGCGCGGCAAACATCGAGAACAACCGCACGGTGTCGGCGCCGTACTTGGCCACCATCGACTGCGGGTCCACGCCGTTGTTCTTGGACTTGGACATCTTCTCGGTGCCGCCGATATGCACCGGCTGACCGTCGGCGACCAGCACTGCGCCGGTGACGCGGCCGCGCTCATCGCGCTGGACCTCGACATCGGCCGGGTTGATCCAGTCCTTGCCGCCGTTGTCGGCGTCGCGATAGAACGTGTCGGCAATAACCATGCCCTGGGTAAGCAGGTTGGTCACCGGCTCGTCGCTGTCCACCAGCCGCGCGTCGCGCATGAGCTTGTGATAGAAGCGGAAGTACATCAGGTGCAGGATCGCGTGCTCGATGCCGCCCACGTACAGATCGGCCGGCATCCAGTAATTGGCGCGGCGGTCGACCATGTCGCGTGCGTTGGGGCTGGTGTAGCGCGCCACATACCAGCTCGATTCCATGAAGGTATCGAAGGTGTCGGTCTCGCGCTCTGCCGGGCCACCACAGTCCGGGCAGGTGGTCTGGCGCCAGGTCGGATCGGTCTTGATCGGCGAACCGGTGCCGGCAAATTCCACGTTTTCCGGCAACACCACTGGCAACTGGTCTTCCGGCACCGGCACCGCGCCGCACTTGGCGCAGTAGATCACCGGAATCGGGCAGCCCCAGTAACGCTGACGGCTGACGCCCCAGTCGCGCAGGCGGTAGTTGATGCGGCGCTGGCCCTGGCCCTTGCGCTCGAAACGCTCGGCCAAGGCTTCGAAGGCGCCGCCGAAATCCAGGCCATCGAACTCGGCCGAATTGATCAGCTCCAGCTCGCGGCTTTTTTCGGTGTACCAGTCGCGCCACTGGGTGGCGTCCCAGGTCTGTTCGTCTTCATTGCGCGGCTCGCGCAGCTTGACCACCTGCACGATCGGCAGGGCGTACTTGTTGGCGAACTCAAAATCGCGCTGGTCGTGGCCAGGCACCGCCATCACCGCACCGGTGCCGTAGCCCATCAGCACGAAGTTGGCCACCCACACCGGCACCTGCTCGCCGCTGATCGGATGCACTGCGGTCAGGCCGGTGGCCATGCCGCGTTTTTCCTGGGTTTCCAGCTCGGCTTCGGAGACACCGCCGTGCTTGAGCGTTTCCAGCAGCGCGGCCAGTTCCGGATTGGATTTGGCCGCATGCAGCGCCAGCGGGTGCTCGGCGGCGATCGACACGAAGGTCACGCCCATCAGCGTGTCCGGGCGGGTGGTGAACACGCGTAACGGGTCCAGCGGCGCGCCATCGGTGTCGCGCACGTCGAACTGGATTTCCAGCCCTTCCGAGCGGCCGATCCAGTTGCGCTGCATGGTCTTGACCGAGTCCGGCCAGCCGTCCAGCTGGTCCAGGCCGTCGAGCAGTTCCTGTGCGTAATCGGTGATGCGCAGGAACCACTGCGGAATTTCACGTTTTTCGACCAAGGCACCGGAGCGCCAGCCGCGGCCGTCGATCACCTGCTCGTTGGCCAGCACGGTCTGATCGATCGGGTCCCAGTTCACCACCGCGTTGCGGCGGTATGCCAGACCTTTGCGCATCAGCCGGGTGAACATGCGCTGCTCGTGCACGTAATAGTCCGGCGTGCAGGTGGCGAACTCGCGCGACCAGTCGATCGCATAGCCCAGCGATTTAAGCTGGCCGCGCATGTGCTCGATGTTGGCGTAAGTCCACTTGGCCGGCGCGGTCTTGTTCTTGATCGCGGCGTTTTCCGCCGGCAACCCGAACGCATCCCAGCCCATCGGCTGCATCACGTTGTGGCCGGTCATGCGCTTGTAGCGGCTGACCACATCGGAGATGGTGTAGTTGCGCACATGGCCCATATGCAGCGCACCGGACGGGTACGGCAGCATCGACAGGCAATAGAACTTGGGTTTATCCGAGTTCTCGTCGACCTGGAAGGCGCGGGTGGCGTCCCAGAACTGCTGGGCGGAGGATTCGACCTGCTGCGGGTCGTAGGCGTTGGGTTCGACGGTGGACATTGGGAGCGGATGCTCGGGCGGTGCAAAGCGGGACAGGGTACCGCAGTGCAGCAGGTGCTCCAAACCGCTCGCTCAGATCGCAGGCTTTGCCGGCCAGATCCAGGCGGCCACAGCCAGCCAGCCGACCCAAGCCAGAAACGCCAGGCGTTGTGCGATGGCCTGCCGCAGCAGGCCAGGCGGGCCAAATGCCAACACCGCCACCAGTAGCCCGGCCGCCAGGCTGAGCCAGGCCAACGCGCGGGTCTCGGGGGCATTGAGCAGCGCTGCGGCAATCAACAGCATGCCCGGCACAAACGCCACCGCCCACAGCAACCAGGCCGTGGCATGCGCCTGACTGGCGCGGCCGTCCAGATCGGTGGGATCCAGCGGCAGCATGCCCATGCCGACAAAGGCCAGCCCGGCCAGCACGATGAGCTGCCCGCCCACACGCAGGCTCCAGCCGGCCTTGGGCGGCATGCGCGCCAGCAAGCTGACGCCGGTGATCATGCCGAGCGCACCGACCAGCACGAACGCCAGCAGATTGAAGCCCAGCGCATGTGGCACACCCTGCGCGCCCAGCAACGCGACCGGGTGGCTGGCCTGCAGATAGCCCGGCAGCGTGGCCCCGAACCCGGCCAGCGCCAGCACGAACACGGTTGCCGCGATCAGGCCCAGGTAGCGCTGCGCGCTGTCGGTACTTCCCATTGTGGTGCTCCGCTGCGGGGCGCGTTGGCGCCACCAGGACGCGGCATTGTCGTGCCGGGCGCGCATTGCGTGAACCCCCCTTCGGCGTCCCGGACTGGCCTTGTGTCGGCCGGGTTTGCCACCATTACCAGCCATTGTTGCCGTCACCTCATACAGGAAGCCCATGTCCGACAAGCCGCATGTATTCGATGCCACCACCGACACCTTCGAGACCGATGTCCTGCAGAAATCGTTGACGACACCGGTACTGGTGGATTTCTGGGCCACCTGGTGCGGGCCGTGCAAGTCGCTTACGCCGATCCTGGAAAAGCTGGCAGGCGAGTACAACGGCGCATTTGAGCTGGGCAAGGTCGATGTGGACAAAGAACAGCAGATCGCTGCGGCGTTCCAGATCCGCTCGGTGCCGACGGTGTTCCTGGTCAAAGGTGGCGAGATCGTCGACGGCTTCCCCGGCGCGATGCCGGAAGGCCAGGTGCGCGAATTTCTGACCCAGCACGGCGTGCTGCCGGCCGAGCCGCAGATCGCCGAAGAGCTGCTGCCCGAGGCGCCGCTGGACCCGCAGGCACAGGCCGCCGCGTTGCGCGAGGCGATCGCTGTCGAACCGGACAAGGACGAGCTCAAGCTGGATCTGGCGCTGGCGCTGCTCAAAACCGGCGACACCGCCGAGGCCGAGCAGTTGATCGACGCCCTGCCCGCCAACCTGGCCACCGACGACCGCGCAGTGCGTGCCAAGGCGCGCCTGAGTTTTGCCAACGTGCTCAAGGACGCCCCGGACGCCAGCGCGCTGCAGGCCACCGTGGACACCAATGGCGCCGACTTGCGCGCGCGTCACCTGCTCGGCGTGCGCCATCTGCTCGACGGCAACGACGAAGCGGCGCTGGAACAGTTCCTGGAAATGCTGCGGCAGGATCGCGCCTTCGACGAGAACCTGCCGCGCCGCAGCCTGATCGATGCGTTCCGCGTGATCGAAGACGAAGACCTGGTCGGCCGCTACCGCCGCAAGATGTCGGCGCTGGTGTTCTGATAGCGACGGGCACTGTGGCGCGAGCCTGTGGCGTGAGCCGCGGCTTCGCACGCCTGAGAGCAGTTGCATGCGCTGAGATCGGTTGCATGCAGCGTGTCGATTGCACGCATTGCACGCGGCGTGTCGGTCACAGGGTCCGGCACGCCGCGGTGCGATGCGGTGCGAGGCCTGCATCCTGCCGCTACCAAGGCGCGCAGACCTGCCTATCCAAACAGGTCCCCCGCCCACAGTTCCGGCATCCTGAAGACCGACCCGACGAAGACGGCCGACCCCATGAACGCGTAGGAGCGGACCTGGCCGCGATGAAGCATTCCCGCGGTCGCGATGAATCGTTCCTCCGATAACGGTGACGCACCGTCGCGGCCAGGTCCCCTCCTACGAGAGAATGCGGGTGGTCGAGCCTTCTGCGCGAGGCGGCGCGACTTGCGCGGCCGGAGATGACGCAATGCCTGGACAGACTCACATGACGGGCAAAGCAGCTTCCCTGGACGGCCATCGCCAACCATACGCATGCGAATGTTATGCTGCAGGCCCGACCCGCCATGGAACCCGGCCCGCATGCGCGCTTCACTGTTCAAGCTCGGCATCAACCTGTGGCCGCCGTATCTGTTTTCAGGCATCCACGTCACCGTGTTGTCGGCCGACTATCGCTTCGCGCGTGTGGAACTGCGGCAGCGCCCATGGAATCGCAATTACGTCGGCACCCATTTCGGCGGCAGCCTGTTCGCGATGACCGATCCGTTCTGGATGCTGCTGGTGATGCAGAACCTGGGCCGCGACTACTACGTGTGGGACAAGGCCGGCAGCATCGACTTCGTCAAACCCGGGCGCGGCACGGTGAGCGCGGACTTTGTGATCGACAACGCCATGCTCGCCGAACTGCGCGACGCCACCGCCAGCGGAGAGAAGCATCTGCGCTGGTTCGAAAACACGATACACAACCGCGATGGCGAGGTCGTTGCGCACGTGCGCAAGCAACTCTACGTCAAGCGCAAACCGGCACGGTAACTGCAGCACTGTCGCTCTGCCGCAAAGCAGGAGAGCGATAAATCCATGCGCCAATCGGACAAGACGCGCCCGCTCGATGCGGGCACGTCATGTCCGCGCCAGGTGTGAAGCAATGGCATGCAATCATCATTGCCACGACGCTGGCGTAGCGCGTCGGCGCCGTGGCGTGCGCATCACCGCTTTGCGTCCTTGCGCGCATTGGTCAAGAATCAACCACCTTTCCTTCGCTGGTTGCCTTCATGCTGCTGCGCACTGTTGTTTCTGCCTGCCTGCTCGCGCTGGTATTGCCCGCTGCCGCGCATGCGGCCTACCGCAGCCCGCAACAGATCCTGGACAGCTCGCCGGCCAACGCCTGGCGCGTGCTCGATCCCGATCGCACGCTGTACCTGGAACTGGATACCGGCCGGGTGATCATCGAGTTGGCGCCGCAATTTGCGCCCGAGCACGTGGGCAACATCCGCACGCTCGCCCACGAGCGCTTCTGGGATGGGCTCAGCATCTATCGCTCGCAGGATAATTTCGTGGTGCAGTTCGGCGACCCCGATGGCGAGACGCCGGACAAGGCCAAATCACTGGGCTCGGCCAAGACCCATCTGCCTGCCGAGTTCGAACGCGCCGCGCAAGGTCTGGATTTTCAGCGTCTGCCCGATAGCGATGGCTGGGCGCCACAGGTCGGCTTTGTCGACGGCTTCCCGGCGGGCCGCGACAGCGCCACCGGCAAAGCCTGGCTGGCGCATTGCTACGGCACGCTGGGCGCAGGGCGCAACAATGACGAAGACAGCAGCATCGGCGCCGAATTGTATGTGGTCACCGGGCAGTCGCCACGGCAGTTAGACCGCAACATCACCGTGGTCGGCCGCGTGGTCAAGGGCATGGAGTTGCTAAGCGTGATCCCCCGTGGGCCGGACCCGATGGGCTTCTACGAAGACACCACGCAACGCTCTCCGATCCGCGCGATACGCCTGGCCAGCGAAGTGCCGGTGCCGGAGCGCACGCCGTTGCAACTGTTGCGCACCGACAGCCAGAGCTTCCGCGATGTGGCCGAAGCACGCCGCAATCGCAAGGACGACTTCTACAAGCGTCCGGCCGGACATATCGATCTGTGCAACGTGCCGCTGCCGGTGCGGACCCCGCCCGCGGGCTGAGTCGGGAATCGGGAATCGGGAATCGCAAAAGCGGGGCGCGCGTGCTTAACGCGCGCGCTGGCTGAAAGCGACGCTGCCCAGAATCAGCACCGCGGCCAGCAACATGGTCCAGGTCAGCGGTTCGCCCAGCAGCGACCACGCCAGCAGCGCACCGAATACCGGCACCAGGTAGGTCACGGTGGATGCACGCGCCGGGCCGATGCGCTGGATCAACCGGTAATACATCAAGAATGCCAACCCGGTGCAGACCACGCCCAATGCGGTCGCACACGCCCAGGCCACTGCCGGCACCGGCGTGGTCGGCCATTGCAGCCAGGCCAACGGTGCCAGCAGCAACGCACTGCACCCCAGCGTGGACGCCGCCGATGCAGCCGGTGGCAGGTCGCCCATATGGCGCTTCACCAGGTTGTAGCCGATGCCGTACAGCAACGAAGCGGTGGCGCCGGCCAATGCCGCCGGGCCCACGCTCAACCCGGCCGACTTGCCGGTCGCCAGCACCAGCACGCCGATGAATCCGACCAGCAAGGCCAGCGCGCGCCGCGTCCCGATACGCTCGCCAAAGAACAAGAACGCGATCAACGCAGTGAACAACACCGTCATCGCATTGCAGATCGCACCGACGGCGGCCGGCGCATGTTGCGCGCCCCAGGCAAACAACAGAAACGGCAACGCGGAGTTCAACACGCCGATCGCCGCCAGCATCGGCCAACGGTGCAAGGGGAACCGATCGCGCGCCAACCACAGAAACGGCAGCAGGACCGCTGCACCCAGCGCCAGGCGAATTTCCACCAACGCCACCGTGCCGAACTTGGGCGCCGCCACGCGCATGAACAGGAACGAGCACCCCCACACGATGCCGAGAAACCCCAGCTCGAGCGGGGTCCGCCATTCGCGCGTTGCAACGACCGGCTGCGTCGACGAGTGCGCGCTCATGGCTGTGCTCCCGCGGCATGCCGTGCGGCGCTGAGACGGCAGAAGACAAGCTCGGGCGGACAGCTGGACATGGCACGATCATCGCGACGGGATGACGCAGCATCGGCTGCTGCCGCAGGCCCGACAAGCGCGTAATATCGCGGTCAGCCACAAATCTGACTCATGTCTCGATGAATCTGCGCCCGACCCTGCTGCCCGCATTGGGCGTGTTCGCCGCCGCCGCGCGCCATCAAAATTTCGCGCATGCGGCCGAAGAACTGCATCTCACCGCCAGCGCGGTCAGCCACCATGTGCGCAAGCTCGAAGCGCTGCTCGGGGTCACTTTGTTCCAGCGGCTGCCGCGCGGGGTCAAGCTCACCGCCGAAGGCCGTCAGCTGGCCGATGCCGCCACCGCCGCACTGGCCGAGATCGCCGCGGTGGCCGGCAACCTGCATCCGCGCGAAGACGCCATCCCGCTGCGGGTGACCACGCTGCGCTCGCTGTCGTACTGCTGGCTATTACCGCGCCTGCCGCGCTTTTGCCGCGCCCATCCGCATGTCCGCCTGGACCTGCAATCGGACCCGGCGTTCTCGCGTTTCGAAGAAGGCGGCCCGGAACTGGGCATCCGTTATGGGCAAGGCGCATGGCCGGGACTGACCTCGCACCATTTGATGGACGATGAGCTGTTCCCGGTGGCCTCGCCCTCGTTGCCGGAAGTGGCGGCACTGCGCACACCGGCGCAGATTGCCCAGTTGCCGCTGCTGAGCGATATGTCGCCACAAGGCTGGCGCGACTGGTTTCGTGCCGCCCAGGTGCGCGGCACCACGCTGCCGCCGATGCATACCTTCAACGACAGCACCGATGCGATGCGCGCGGCGGTGTACGGCCTGGGCGCGGTGCTGGCACGCAAGCACATCGCCCAGCCCTATCTGCAACGCTACGAACTGGTGCGGCTACCCGGGCCCACGCTCAAAGCCCGCTACGCGTATTACATCGTGCACCCCAGCCACCGCGAGCCCAGCCCGGCGGCGGCGCTGTTCATCGACTGGCTCAAACGCGAGGCGCTGGACGAACGCACCCCGATGCCCGCGTTGCCGGCAGAACTGTTGGCACTGCCGGCGGCGTGAGAGTGGCCGCTTGAACCGCTGCGGTCTCGCCGGCCAGGTGTCGCGTCATTGGATCACCTGAGCGTGACGTTCTCGAAACGCGCGCGGTTGTTCCTGGACTGAGGTGGCCCGCCAGTCGTGCAGGCCACTGACGACAAACGCACTCATCGCCAATCGGCCGCACCCTGCGCCACAGCGTCGGTAGATCCCGTGCGCTCCCGCCGTGAGCCGCCGCGGCATCGTCCATCGCAGCAATGCTTGCGGCATTCGCCAGATGCACCCGGCCGTGGCCCGGGAGCACCACCCCAAAAAAACGCTTGACATCGGCCGCCATAAAATCAATTAATTAGCTAATTCGTTAATTACTTAAACCCTTATGTCCATCGACCGCGTCTTCGAAGCTCTCGCTTCCCAACCCCGCCGCAAGATGCTGGCGTGCCTGGCAGACCAGGAACTCACCGCCGGGCAGATCGGGCAGCTGTTCGAAATGAGTGCGCCGGCGATCTCGCGGCATCTATCGGTGCTGGAAACCGCCGGGCTGGTGTCCAGCGAGCGTCGCGGCCAGTTCGTGATTTACCGGCTCACCCCGGACAACCTGGTCAACACCCTCAGCAGCTTTGCCTTCGAAGTCTGCCCGGCCTCGGCACCGATCAAACGCAAAGCGCGTGCCTTGACCAAGAAGACCTCCTGACCCACCTCCGGCCGCAAAGGACTCATGCCGATGTTCAGCACACCCCAGCACCGCCCTGCCGACGCACACGCAGGTTTTCCGTCCGTCCGTCTGGAGTCCTACAGCGGCGGCCTGCCGGTGGAGGTCACGCTGATCGCACAGCTGGGCGTGGGCGCCGGCAACCCGTTGATCGACCAGGCATGCCGCCGCCAGCGCGCGCATCCCAGCTTTCACGATGCGCTGGACGAGCCATCGGCACGCCTGGCGGCCACCGATTTTGCGCACGGCGAATCGACCGCGTTGTTCTCGTTTGCAGTGGGCGCCAACGGCCACCCGTTCCATCGCCACGCCGGGCATCGCATGTTCACCGCCATCACCGGCAGCAGTGGCGCGCAACTGCGCTTTTGCACCGCCTCGATGGAGCAGATTGAACAGGACCCGCAGCACTTTCTGGCGGCGCTGCGGCATATCGATCTTCCGGCCGATTGCCTGTTTACCGTGCGCTTTGGCGGCGGCACCTGGCATCAGTTCGCACCGCTGAAAGCGCAGGCCGCACACCCGGCGTTTTTTGCACTGTCCTGCCACAGCGATGAGGCCGGCGGCGAGTTGAGCGATGCGGTACGCGCACGCGTGCTGGCCGGTACCGCCGATATCGCAACGCTCACCGAAACGCTGCCCGAGGCGGTGATTGCACTGCTGGCCTCGGCGCAGGCGCGTGCGCTGCAGATTCCCACCGTGGGTCTGTCGCTGGCCGCATCGCCGGGCAGCAGCCGGTTTGCCTGGTGCGGCCGGCTGCGCTCCTTCAGCGGCAGGCTGCGCCAGGCAGTGAGCCGGCTGCGGCGGCCGATGGGGTTCGTTGCGCTGGCACCGCAGCGGGCGCAGGTCAGCGTGCATGCCGAGCCCAAGCCCGGCTCGCTGCTGACCAGGCATCTGCAACGCTTCGATCATCAGGACAGCGTGCGTCTGCGCCTGCAGGCGCATCAGTTGCGTCAGCACGGTGCGCACACCTTGATGGCGTTGCTGCTGGAAGGATTCACCGAGCGCGCGCCGCCGGGCGTGACCTGGCTGATGCGGCTGCGCAATGCGCTGGTGGCACCGTTGCAGTTGCGGACCTCGCCGCTGGGCTGCCCGGTGTCTTCGTTGCTGTCGGCGCAGCGCGACTGTCTGTTCGCGGGCCGGTTCCCGGTGCTTGCGCAAGACACCGCGCCACTGGGCCGACGCGTGCAGGTTTTGCTGGGCGCCGACGACCGCCACCTGGTCTTCCGCAGCAGCGTGGGCGTGGAGGTACTGGAGGATGGCAGCGTGGAGCTGAGCCTGGAGACGCGGGTGGCCTGCCGTAATACGTTTGGCCGCGTCTACATGGCCTTGGTAGACGGCGTGCACCATCGCTACATCGCGCCGGCACTGCTGCGCACTGCCGCGCAGGCGCTGCTGGTGCCGGTGCTGGATACCGCCCCGGTACAGGCGACAGCCAAGCGCGCGTGAGCAGCCGGCGCACGCAGCCATCACCCGATCTTGCCTGACCGCTGCCTAGGCTTTGGGTCCCCAATCCAAGGAAGCTTTCCCATGCCGACTCTTCGCATGCGTATCACCGGCACCGACGACGACGCACGTGCCATCGCCAACCTGCTGCAGAGCATCGAAGGTATCGAGCACGTCGAAGAAGTGGACGACCTGATGCCGCATCTGGACGACGACGATTCCAGCTCGGCCGGCCTGTCCGACGACGAAGGTCCGGGCAGCCACGAATTCGAAGTGGAAGCCGGCAACGAAGCCACCGCGCAGAAGGTGCGCGACGCGGTGCAGGAACTGGCCTTGCAGCTGGACGTGTTTGTCGAATACGAAGTCGACGAAGGCTGAGCCCGCGTTGGGCGCGACTGCAGCATCGGTGGATGTCTGCAGTCGGCCTGCCTTTTCCCCGACGAAGCCTACGGCCCGCTGGCGCCTTGTTTCAGCGAGCGGTGCTCGCACCGGAGGCTTACAGCACGCTGGAAGCGACCTGGTCGAACAGCCCTGTTAACACGCGGCCATGTCGATGCACATACCAGATTGCATGCGCTTTGCAATTGCATGCGCTGTGCACCTGTGCCCTGCACTACTTCCCCAGCGCGGCTTTCAACATCGTACGACGGCGCCAATCACGCGCGGCTGGTGCGGCAGTGCCGCCCAGCCGCGCGCAGGTCAGGACATCCGGCGACGCCGCGCGCGCCAGCGCCACGCCTGCAACAGCAGCCAGCCGACGATCGCCGCCACCAGTGCCACTGGCAGCAATGCCGCAACCGCACGGATCACGAACGCCACGCTGGACGAAAACACCTGCCCGAACTCGGCAGCTGCCTGCGCAATCTCGCTTCTGCCCTGCTCCCCGCCGGTACTGCGGAAGTTGAGCGTCAGTAACTGGGTGCGGATACGGCGTTGCTGCTGCGCCGCTTCTTGCTGGGTTTGCTGCGCTTCGGCCTCGATCTCGGCCAGGCGCTTGGACAATGCAAGCAGATCGCTCACCGCCAGATCGCGACGTTGCTGCAATTCCAGCAGACGCGCGTGTTCTTTCTGCAGCCGCGCCTGTGCCAGACCGGTATCGGCAATCTGCTGGGCCAGATCCTCGGCGTGCGTGCTGCGTGCCGCCACATCGCCATGCTGGCCGGCCAGTTGCACCAGTGGCTCGATGCCCTCGGGCACCGTGCGTACGCGAACGCTGCCGCTGGGCTCGCGCCCACCATCCTGTTCCACCGCCAACAGCGCGCAGGTGCCGAACTGTGCGCTCTGGCAGGCTGCACGGACCGCCGCGATGCGCTCGCCGATCTGATCGGCCGGCAACTCGATCCGCACATCGTGTTCGTAAGCCAGCGCATTGCCCTGCGCAGCTGGCGGCGCCGGCGCCGGCGCACCGCCGTCTGCGGCCATCTCTCCCTGAGGCCGCGCGCATCCGCACAGGGCCCAGCCGACCAGCAGCGCGATGCCGGGCCAGCGCACGCCGCGCCTCATCGGCTGGCTCCATCGACCTGTTGCACGCGCAAGGTAGTCAGATCCAGCGCGGGCAGGCAGCGCACGTTGACCACGACGCTGGCTTCGCCGGTCTTGGGGTTGGCCCCCTCGCTGAAGGGCGCGATGCCGCACTGCGGGCAATGATGATGCTCGATATGGTGGTGATTGAAGCGGTAGGTGCCAACCGCCTCCGCGGCCGCCTGCAGGCGCAGCTGGGTGCGTGTGCCGAACCAGAGCAGACCACCGCGGCGACGGCAAAGCGAGCAATTGCAGTCGTAGACCTCGGTGATCGGCGCATCGGTCTCCAGTTCGAACGCGATGCTTCCGCAATGACAACTACCGGCATACAGCATGGGTCTTCCTCCTTGGAAAGCGCCACCTGACTGTGGCGTACAACGGGCAAACGGTGGGACGCGACAGCGGACATGGCAGCGGCGAGGGTTCACTCGCTACCGGCCGATGCCGGACAACGGCTGCGGCCGCCTTGGTGGGCGGCGCGTCGATTCGATCGCCACTCTAAACCAATGGTGGATGCGGACAACCGCACAGTTGCCTATGCTGGCGGATTGATTCCATCAGGACCCACCATGCGTCAACGCCTGCTTGTCCTCGCCCTGATCGCCGGCCTGAGTGCCTGCCAACAGCAGCCCGCATCGCCGAGCGCCGGCACCACGCCGCCCGCCGGCGCGCACGACGCGCACGACGCGCAGACCGCGGATGCGCGCTTTGCCGCGCTCTCCAAGCAGGCCCTGGACACCTGGATGCAGCTGTCGCCGGTCACCGCCACCCAGACCGGCGATCACCGCTTCGATACGCAGATCGACGATCTCAGCACCGCCGGGCGCCAGCGCAGCCTGGATGCCGGCAAGAAGCTGCTGACCGAGCTGGAGGCGATCGACATCGCCAAGCTGTCGCGCGAAAACCAGGTCGATGCAGCGATCTTGCGTAATCAGCTGCAATCGGAAATCTGGAATACCGAGGTCCTGCAGAGCTGGGCCTGGGACCCGCAGGTCTACAACGGCCTGGCCGGTAGCGCGTTGTACGGCCTGATGGCGCGCGAGTTCGCACCGCTGCCCGAGCGCCTGGCGTCGGCCACGCAGCGCATGGAAAAAATCCCGAGCATCTTTGCGCAGGCGCGCGAGAACCTGGACCCGGCGCGCGTGCCCAAGATCCACGCCGAGACGGTGGCCAAGCAGAACAAGGGCATCTTGAGCATTGTCGATACCTTGATCGCGCCCAACATCGGCCAGCTTGGCCCGATCGAAGCGGCGCGTGCGCAGGCGGCCATCGACAACCTGCGCAAGGCCGTGACCGAGCAGCAGACCTGGCTGGACACCGTGCTGGTGCCCAATGCCAAGGGGGACTTCCGTGTCGGTGCGGAAAAGTACGATCAAAAGCTGAAATTCGCGCTGCTGTCTTCGCTGTCGCGCGCCGATATCAAACAACGTGCGGAGTCCGAACTCAAGCGCGTGCGCAGCGAGATGTACGGCATTGCGCGCACCGTGCTCAAGGACAAACCGGGCGCACCGAAGCTGCCCGCCTCGCCGACCGACGATCAGCAACAGGCTGCAATCGAAGCCGCGCTGGAACTGGCGTATGCCGACAAGCCCGCGCGCGACAAGGTGGTGGACGAAGCCAAGGCAGCGCTGACGCAGTCCACCAACTTCGTGCGTCAGAAAGATTTGATGACGCTGCCGGATTCGCCGGTGGACATCATCCTGATGCCGGAATTCCAGCGTGGCGTGGCGGTGGCGTATTGCGATTCGCCCGGTCCGCTCGACAAGAATCTCAAGACCTTCTACGCGGTGTCGCCGATTCCCGATGACTGGAACGACAAGCAGGTCGATTCGTTCCTGCGCGAATACAACACCCGCATGATCCATCTGCTCAGCATCCACGAGGGCACGCCAGGCCATTACCTGGAAGGCTGGCACTCGGCCAAGTTCCCCTCCACGCTGCGCGCGGTGCTGCGCTCGGGCATGTTCGCCGAAGGCTGGGCGGTGTACACCGAGCGCATGATGCAGGAACAGGGCTACCTGGATAACGACCCGCTGTTCCACCTGGTGCAGCTCAAGTTCTACCTGCGCACCATTGCCAACGCCATCCTCGACCAGGGAGTGCATGTGGACGGCTGGGATCGCGACAAGGCGATGCACCTGATGACGCACGATACCTTCCAGCAGGAAAGCGAAGCCTCGGGCAAATGGGTGCGTGCGCAGCTGTCGTCGGCGCAACTGCCAACCTACTTCGTCGGCGTGCAGGAACATCTGGACACGCGCAAGGCGGTGCAAGAGAAGCTGGGCAAAGACTTCAACCTGAAGGCGTACCACGACAAGCTGCTGTCCTACGGCGCCCCGCCGGTGCGCTTTGCACGCGAGCTGATGCTGGATCAGCCGATTAAGTAAGCACTTCCTTCTCCTCGCGGGAGAGAGGCTTGCTCCAACAGACGGCTGAAGCGCTGACTCTCTCCCTTCTCCCGCATGCGGGAGAAGGTGCCCCGCAGGGGCGGATGAGGGTACGGGCGAAGCCTGGTGTGGCCGAACTAGCGAGTGGCTCCGCCCCGCACCCTCATCCCAACCCCTCTCCCGCTGGCAGAGCGGCTTACTCCAACAGACGGATGAGTCGCTGACTATCTCTCTTCTCCCGCACGCGGGAGAAGGTGCCCCGCAGGGGCGGATGAGGGCGCGAGCGAAGCCTGGTGTCGCCGAACTACCGAGTGGCTCCGCCCCGTACCCTCACCCCAACCCCTCTCCCGCTGGGAGAGGGGCTTGCTCCAACAAACGGGTGAAGCGCTGACTATCTCCCTTCTCCCGCATGCGGGAGAAGGTGCCCCGCAGGGGCGGATGAGGGCGCGAGCGAAGCCTGGTGTCGCCGAACTAGCGAGTGGCTCCGCCCCGTACCCTCACCCCACCCCCTCTCCCGCGGGGAGAGCGGCTTGCTCCAGCAGACGGATGAAGTGCTGACTCTCTCCCTTCTCCCGCACGCGGGAGAAGGTGCCCTGCAGGGGCGGATGAGGGCGCGAGCGAAGCCTGGTGTCGCCGAACTACCGAGTGGCTCCGCCCCGTACCCTCACCCCAACCCCTCTCCCGCTGGGAGAGGGGCTTGCTCCAACAGACGGACGAAGCGCTGACTCTCTCCCTTCTCCCGCACGCGGGAGAAGGTGCCCCGCAGGGGCGGATGAGGGCGCGAGCGAAGCCTGGTGTCGCCGAACTAGCGAGTGGCTCCGCCCCGTACCCTCACCCCAACCCCTCTCCCGCTGGGAGAGGGGCTAGATCTCGACGTTACGACTCCGGCGTGCGACCTCACTTCTCTCGCATCGAGCAATTGAGCACTTGAGCACTTGAGCACTTGAGCACTTGAGCACTCAAGCATCGTTCCCCTCACCCATCCGCCGCAACAAACCCGCCGGTCTGCCGCGCCCACAGGCGTGCATACAGCCCGCCCTGCGCGATCAGCTGCGCATGTGTGCCGGTTTCGACGATGCGGCCGGCGTCCATCACCACCAGGCGGTCCATGCGCGCAATGGTGGACAGCCGGTGCGCGATCGCGATGACGGTCTTGTTGCCCATCAATGCGTCGAGGCTGTCCTGGATCGCCGCTTCCACTTCCGAATCCAGCGCCGAAGTGGCTTCGTCCAGAATCAGGATCGGCGCATCTTTCAACAGCACGCGCGCAATGGCGATGCGCTGGCGCTGACCGCCGGAGAGTTTGACGCCACGCTCGCCCACATGCGCATCGAAACCCTGACGTCCTTCGCCATCGACCAAGGCATCGATGAAGCTCTCCGCGCGCGCCTTGCGCACGGCTTCGAGAATCTGCGCGTCGCTGGCCTGCGGCCGGCCATACAGCAGGTTGTCGCGGATCGAACGATGCAGCAGCGAGGTGTCCTGGGTGACCAGACCGATCTGCCCGCGCAGGCTTTCCTGCGTGACCTGCGCGATGTCCTGCCCGTCGATCAAAATACGCCCCTGCTCCAGGTCGTACAGCCGCAGCAGCACGTTGACCAACGTCGATTTACCCGCGCCGGAAGGGCCTACCAGGCCGATCTTTTCGCCTGCGCGCACCTGCAGATCCAGCCCGGCGATCACGCCGCCGCGCTTGCCGTAGTGGAAATGGACCTGGTCGAAGTGCACCTGACCCTGGGTGACCCGCAGCGGCACCGCATCCGGCGCGTCCTGCACGGTCAGCGGCTGCGCGATGGTCTGCATGCCGTCCTGCACGCTGCCGATGTCTTCGAAGATGCCGTTGACCGTCCACATGATCCAACCGGACATGTTGTGGATGCGAATCACCAGTCCAGTCGCCAGCGTGATCGCACCGACGCTGATCTGCCCACGGTTCCACAGCCACAGCGACAATGCGCAGGTGCCCACGATCAGGAACCCGTTGGCCACCGCGATGGCCGTATCCATGGCGGTGGTCACCCGTGTCTGCCGGCGATGCTTGACCGCAAGCTCATCGAGCGCGTCGTGCACATAGGCTTCTTCGCGGCCTGCATGGGCGAATAACTTGAGCGTGGAAATATTGGTATAGCCATCGACGATGCGCCCGGTGGCCTTGGAACGCGCGTCAGATGCCACCCAGGCACGCGCCTTCATGCGCGGCACGAAGAACGCCATCAACCCGACATACACCACCAGCCAGATCAGCAGCGGCGCCATCAGCCACGGGTCGGCCTGCGCAAACAACCACAGGGCACTGCCGGTATAGACCACGATGTACCAGAGCGCATCGACCATCTGCACCGCCGATTCGCGCAACGAGGTGCCCGTCTGCATCACCCGGTTGGCGATGCGGCCGGCAAAATCGTTGTTGAAAAAGCCCAGGCTCTGGCGCACCACGTAGTTGTGCATCAACCAGCGCGAGCGGTTGCTCAGGCCCGGGACGATCGCCTGATTGACCAGCAGATTGTGCAGGCCGGTGAACAAGGGCCGCGCCACCAGCGTGATCGCTGCCATCCATAGCAACTCGCCCGCATGACGACGGAAGAAGTCCGGTCCCGGTCGCTCGGCCAGCATGTCCACGATGCGAGCGAGGAAGTCGAACATCGCCACTTCCACCAGCGCCAGCAGCAGCCCTGCGACCAGCGTGGCCAACAGAATCGGCCACAACGGACGCAAGTAATGCAGATAAAACCGCCACACGCTGCGGGGCGGCATCTCCCGCTCGATGGGCGGAAAGATATCGATCAGGGACTCGAACCAGCGGAACATTGCACGCACTTCGCTAACACCGGGCGGTCAGGCTAGCCGATTGGGCGTCAAACCGCAGGCAAGTTCCGCCCGGGAGGTCGCGCTGCGGGTGCCCAGTGCTGCTGTGGATGCCGCGGCGCCGGCACTCCATGGCGCAGCCGTATCAGCATCCGCCTTTAGAGCGGCCAACACAGCTAGCGAGCAATCGTCAGGTGGGTGCGGGCGGCGCGCACAAAATCGGAGTGGACACGTGGTCCATGCCGCACCGAGCACCGAGCACCGAGCACCAGCCGCGCCCTCCTGACGGTGAGCACAGTCGGTCTGTTCGCTGCTCTTAGTCGCGAACGCGCGCGAGCAGCCGGTTGATCTCGACCAGATCGAAGTGACCCGGATCGAAACGCCCACCGAGCGTGGCAAGTTCCTGCACATGCTGCGGGTGATCCGGGTTGGCGATGATCTGCAGAAATTCCTGGTAGTCATCGATCCCGCCGCGGCTTTCCGGCGGGCAGGCATTGGCCCCGTCGATGCAGCGTGCCACGCGCAGCGCTGCATCCGGCGGCAAGACGGCCTGCACCTGCACCGTATGCTGCCAGCCGGCGCCGGCCCCATAGAAATAGCCAAATGCATTGAGCTCGCCCAGCGCGCTTTCCAACGTGACCCGCGCGGCATGCTTGAGCCGGGAGCGATCCGGCACATCCAGCCCGGACTCGCCATAGCGCCCGCCGCCAACGTCGAATTCGTACGGGTGCGCACCGCTCCAGCCCATCACCGGCTGCAGCACGCGATGCAAGGTCGCCAGCCGCACTGCACCGGACACCAGCACACTGCGCCACACCAGCGGTGCACTGCCCGCCAATGCGATCTGCAACTGATAGATCGGCACAGGAACCTGCACCGCCTGCTGGGCGGCCTTCTTTTTTGCCTTGGTCATGACGACTCGATGACTGATATCTGACGCCAGTATGGCGGCGGTGGCATGCTCGCCTCAATGCGCATGCACTGCGACCGCGACAGCAACCAAGCCGACATCGCTCCATCCTGGTCAAGCAGGTGCGTTCATTCCGAGCACGCAGCGCACAGCGCGGTGCGCTCGCGCGCGCTGTGCAGCAGACAATGCACAGCCTTCAAACGTCAGGCTTGCCCGCACGGCCAAGCAACCGACAAGCGATGCCTCTCACCAGCGACGCAGCTGCCGCGCCATCGCAAGCAGCTGCCGGCGCTCAGCGCTGTTGCAGGCTCGGCACCGCGTCGGTCACGTTGGCGTGGCGACGCATGATCCAGTTGAACAGCGGCGTGGCCATCAGCGTGGACAGGATCGCCATCAACACCAGCACCGAGAACAGGCCCTGCTCGATCACCCCGGCCTGCAAACCGATATTGATGATGATCAGCTCCATCAGGCCGCGTGCATTCATCAGCGAGCCGATCGCCATTGCATCGCGGTTATTTTCGCCGGTGGCGCGCGCCGCAGCCCAGCAGGCCACGCCCTTGCCGATGAACGATGCCGCCAGGATGGCGACACCGGCCAGCATGATCTGCGGCTGCAGCAACACGCTGAGCTGGGTTTTCAGGCCCGAATAGGTGAAGAACAACGGCAGCAGCAACACCACCACAAACGGCTGCATCATCTCGCGCAGCTTCTCGGTCAATGCGCCCTTGGGCAGGCAGACGCCCAGCAGGAAGCCACCGAACACGGCATGGATACCGATCGCATCCATCGCCCAGGCGCTGAGGCAGAACAGCATCAGCACGATCGCCAGCATGCTGTTGCTGAGCGGCTGATCCGGCACGACATGATCGGCCAGGCGACGCAGCAGATGCCGGCCGACAAACAGCATGAACAGCGCATAGGCAACGCCGCCACCGATGGCCAGGTAGGCACTACCCCAGCTGCCGCCAAAGCTGGCCAGCACCACCGCCAGAATGCACCACGCCGCCGCATCGTCGAACGCGCCGGCGGTCAGCGCCAACGTGCCCAACGGGCTATTGGTCAGGCCACGCTCGTGGATGATGCGCGCCAGCATCGGGAATGCGGTGATCGCAATGGCCGCGCCCAGGAACAGCGAGGCTTCCATGAGCTTGGCCTTTTCCGAGAACAGGCCTTCCACATTGAGCAACCACGGGCACATCGCAAATGCCAGCGCAAACGGCACTGCGATACCGGCCAGCGACACGCTCATCGCGCTGCGATAGCGCGCACGGAAGTGATCGCCGCGGAAGTCGGTACCGACCAGAAACATGTACAAGCCCACGCCAAACTGCGCGAACACGTACAGCACATCCATGGTCTGCTTGGGGAACAACGCTGCCTGCGCACCCGGTGCCAACAGGCCGAACAACGATGGCCCCAGCATCACGCCGGCGATCATCTCGCCCACCACCTGAGGCTGCCCGAGGCGCTTGGCCAGCATGCCGACCAACCGGCATACCAGCAGGATCGCTGCAGCCTGCAGAAAAAAATACACCGACATCTGCGGAGTGGTCATGCGTATGGGGACATCCCTGAGAAGTGCGCGGATCATAGCGAGCCGCGCCGGTGGACGGTAGCCGTATGGCCACCGAGCGCGGTATTTCCGCGCCAGCAGGCCAATTCAGCTGTTCTGGATGGACACGGCACCCCTCCGCTTGGCGGTGAGCGCACCGCACAGCAGATGCGCTGGCGCCGCACTCAGACGCGTATCACTGCGATGAGGGCGATGCCGCCGGCACCGGGGTCAGCACCAGATCCTGAAAATCGAAACTGAAATCGGTCAACGGCGAGATCGCCTCCATGCGCATTTCGCGCACTGCGCCGTCCGCAGTGAGTGCGAAGTTGACGAAGGCATCGGCGTTCAAGGAACGGTCGTCCCAGCGCACGATAAAGCTGTCGTGCTGCCAGTGCTCCAGCGTGCCGATCAGCTGCGCCGTCTTGGCAAACTGCAGCCGCAACCGCTTGCCGTCCTTGCGGATCACCACGTCGCCATACCACGGGTCGCGATAGGTGGCCGCATAACCGCGCAGCGGCAACGACGGCGTCGAGCGTGCGGTGCGTGCATCCTGATGCTTCTTCCAGCTGGTGTCGGCATCGCTGTCGGCCTTGGCCACGGCCTTGGCGTACGCGTCGGTCCAGTCGGTGGACGGCACCTGCAAGAACGCATCCAGCACCTGCAGCGTCACCGCGTTGAACGCCGCACCCACTTCCTGATTGGTCAGCACCACTACACCCAATTTCTGGTCGGGTACCAGGGTCAGGCGCGACACCATGCCGGGCCAGCCGCCGGTGTGCCACACCAGCCGATGGCCACGATAGTCGCTCAGGCTCCAGCCTTCGCCGTAACCGGCAAAGTTGGGGCGTGCCGCCGCCAGCTCCGGCACCGCCGGGTCGGCGATCGCGATCGGTGTGATCATCGACCACATCTCCTGCTGCCGTTTGGCGCTGAACAACGCTTTCCCATCGGGCAATACCCCACCGGCCAATTGCACGTTCATCCACAACGCCATGTCGTGCGCACTGGAATAGATGCCGCCGGCACCGGAATTGTTCGACCAGGTCAGCGGTGCGGCCGTGCGCAGCTCGGTGAAGTCGTACTTGGCATGGCCTACCGCCGCGGTGTCGCCGGGCTGCAAATGGTCGGCATTGAAGCGCGTCCCACGCATGCCCACCGGAGCGAAGATCCGCTGCTGCAAAAACGCGGCATAGGACTGCCCGGAGACCTGTTCGATCACCTTCTGCGCGACGGCGTACAAGATATTGTCGTACGCGTAGCGGTCACGAAACCCGCCTTTCAACGGCACCTTGGCCAGGCGCTGCACGACCTCTTCGGTGCTGTAGCTGGTGGTCGGCCAGAACAACAGATCGCCGGCACCCAGGCTCAGCCCGCTGCGGTGCGCAAGCAGGTCGCGCACGCGCATTTCACCGCTGACATAAGGGTCGGACATCCGAAACCACGGCAGGTGGTCGATGACCTTGTCGTCTAGCGACAGCTTGCCCTCGTCGGCCAGAATCGACAGCGACGCGGCAGTAAACGCCTTGGTGTTGGAGGCGATCGCAAACAATGTGTCTGCATGCACTGGCTCGGGTTTGCCGATCTCGCGCACGCCGTAGCCGCGCTCCAGCACTACCTGACCATCCTTGACGATGGCCACCGCAATGCCGGGCACATCGAACTGCTTGCGCACCCGTTCCATCTGCGTATCGAACTGCTGCATGCCGGCCGGTAGCTCGGCCGCGTGCGTTGTTGTCACCAGGGTTGCCAGCATCAGCACGCCTCCCGTCAGCCATCCGTTCAAGGTCATTCTCACGCTCTCTTAGTGTCGATCAGATTGCGACGCTGGCACTGTCCAACAACAGCGGCAGCGGCGTTACCAGCACGCCGTTGGCATCGGCGTACAACCAATGACCGGGCACGAACGGGACACCGGCAAAGTTCACCGGCACATCCACATCGCCCAGATCGCGTCGCTCGGTGCGCCGTGGGCAGGCAGCCAGTGCCAGCACGCCCAGCGGCAGCGTGGCCAGGATCTCGACATCGCGCACACAGCCATGGACCAACACGCCGGCCCAGCCATTGGCCACCGCCTGCGCCGCGATCTGGTCGCCCAGCAGCGCGTGCTTCAACGAGCCCTGGCCGTCCACCACCAGTACCCGCCCATCGCCCGGCGTGGCGGCCAGCTCGCGCACGCGTGAGTTGTCTTCGAAACAGCGCACCGTCGCGATCGGCCCGGAGAACACGCTGCGCCCGCCAAAGTGGCGGAACAACGGCTCGGCAACGGTCACCTCGGGAAAGCGGTCACACAGATCGGGCGTGGTCCAGGTCATCGGTGCGGTCTCAAGCGGCTGAGCAGGCATGGTAGCCGGCTGCGGTGGGGTCCGGGTGTCGGTTGATGTCGTCTCGGCGCTGACTGCTCGGCAGCCTCCTGCTGCGCTGGCATCGCGTAGAACGACCGACAGACGACTGCGGCCACCGGTAGGCGCGCGTGGATCGGGCTTGATCGGGATATCGGGCTTTGCGGTAAAGATTCGCTGGCGCTACCGTCCTCGCTTGGTGCCGCGCCAACGGTGCAATGCCGGTCGCACGTCATCGCGACCTGCGTCATGGGAACGCTAGCGAAGATGCCGCTTGGCTGTGCGTCGTCGCGCAGACTGGCACGGCGAGCGCTGCCGTTGGCCGCATCGCCAGCCGGCGGCTTCGCTGTCACACGTCATCCAATCCGGCTACGCCACGCGATAGGCTGTGACTGCCACTCCGCGCCGCACCACTGCGCCACCTCATCGTGCACACCTTTGCCAGCGAGTTTCTCTGCGATGTCTGATCTGTTCGCTTCCGCACCGCCCGTCCTGGACGGCATCCATGTCGGTATCGGCGGCTGGGTGTATGCGCCATGGCGCGCAGGAATGTTCTATCCCGAAGGCCTGGTGCAGCGGCGCGAGCTGGAATACGCCAGCCGCCAGGTCACTGCCATCGAAATCAACGGCACCTACTACGGCGCGCAGAAACCGGCAACCTATGCGAAATGGCGCGATGACGTGCCGCCCGGCTTCGTGTTTTCTGCCAAGGCGCCGCGGCACATTACCCAGTCACGCACACTGGCGGGCACCAAGGCGCAGGTGGACGACTTCGTCGGCGGCATTGTCGAGCTCGGCGATACCCTGGGGCCGCTGGTGTGGCAATTCGAGCAAGGACATCGGCTGCAGGCCGACGACCTGGAAGCCTTTCTGGCGTTGCTGCCTCAACGCGCAGGCGGTCGCACGCTGCGGCATGTGCTCGAAATTCGCGACCCTGCGGCGGTGAATGCGTCACTACTTGCGCAGGTGCGCCGCCACGGCGTGGCCACCGTATTCACCGATTCGGACGAACATCCCTCCTTCGCCGATCTCTCCACCGATTTCGTTTACGCGCGTCTGATGCGTAGCCAGGCACGTCTGCATGCCGGTTATCCGGCGCCGGCATTGAAGCGCTGGGCCGAGCGGATCCAGGCCTGGCGACGCGGCGACGACCCGGCCGACCTGCCGCATATCGACTCCACGCCACAGGCCACAAATACGCCGCGCGAAGTGTTCGTGTTCTTCATCAGTGCGGCGAAGGAGCGCAATCCGGCTGCGGCGATGGCGCTATTGAAAGAACTGTCTGCTGGATGACGTGTTGCTGGCAGCGATATCCCCTGGCCGGCTGGCGTGTGTGGCGAACACGTTTTTGAGCAGCCAACAAAACGACTGCGCTCACCACCAGGCGGGCGCGGCCGGTGTGGCATGGACCAGGCGTACACGCGGTTCTGAGAACGCCGTCCGCACCCACCTGACGACTGCACGCTGCGTTTCGTTCGCTGCTTGTGGTCAGGCCACGAGTGATTGCGCGGATGCTTGGTCGACTGATGTTCGGCAGCGCATGATCCAGCGGCTATCTGCATGGTCTTGAGCAATGTGGTCGTTGGGCGCCAACGTCGTGAAAACATTACAACGTGCGTTCGGTGGGACGCGGCCTTCTTTGAGTTGCCAAGCGGCCTGCGCACGATTGAGTCAATCGCAGGAGTAGACCGTACCCTCACCCCTACCCCTCTCCCGCAGGAGAGGGGCTTAGAGCAGCTGAGCAAGATGACTTTGCAGCCGCTCGACGACCACGGTTGATGCTTGGTGCGGCATGTACCACGCATACACTCCGGGTCTGACCGCGCCGTCCCTACCCACCTGACGACTACTCGCCAGGTGTTGTCAGCCGCTCCAATAAGGCTCATTGCACGGCGCCGATCTGCGGCTTTTCGGCGACAATGGCGCATGCCCACGACCGACCTGCGCAAGGCGCAACTGCAAATTCATTTCTGCGTGCTGCTTTGGGGCATCACCGCGATCCTGGGCAAGTTGATCACGCTGCAGGCATTGCCGCTGGTGTGGTGGCGCATGTTGATCGTGGTGGTGGCCTTGGCCTTGTGGCCGCGGGTGTGGCGCGGCTTGCGCGGCTTGTCTGGCCGTGTGGTGCTGGGCTATTGCGGCATCGGCGCGTTGGTGGCGCTGCACTGGCTGACCTTCTATGGCGCGATCAAGCTGGCTAACGCTTCGGTGGCGGCCACCTGCATCGCCTTGGCGCCGGTGTTCACTGCCGTGATCGAGCCCTGGGTGACGCAGCGGCCGTTCCGCCCGCGCGAGTTGCTGTTCGGCCTTGCGGTGTTGCCGGGAGTGGCGCTGGTGGTCGGCGGCGTGCCCGATGGTATGCGTGCAGGGGTGATGGTCGGCGCGATTTCGGCCGTGTTCGTCGGGCTGTTCGGCTCTCTCAACAAGCGCATGGTCGCGCATGCAGACCCGCTCACCGTCACTGCATTGGAGCTGGGCGCCGGCACGCTGACCCTGACCGTGCTGGCACCGGCCATGCCGCTGCTGCTGCCATCGCTGCATGGCGATCTGTTGATGCTTCCCAGCCTGCACGATGGCGTGTTGCTGCTCGTCCTGTCGCTGGCCTGCACCCTGCTGCCGTTTGCGCTGGCGCTGGTCGCGTTGCGCCATCTCAGCGCGTATTCGGTGCAGCTGGTGACCAATCTTGAACCGGTCTACGCCATCGTGCTGGCCATCGCCCTGCTGGGCGAACAGCGCGAGCTGACCCTGCAGTTCTATCTTGGCGTGGCGATCATTCTGGGCGCGGTGTTTCTGCATCCGGTGCTGGAACGCCGGCGCAAGGTGGTGCACCCGGAGTTACTGGGCACCGCAGAAGCCAAGAACATCGTCGACTGAGCGAATGACACCACATCCCGCGACACTACTTTGGCCGACAGCGACCGCAGTGTCGCGTAACACCCGAGACCGACGCGTCGCAGCGAACGCCTGAGCGCTTCAGCGACCGGCGCTTACCGACGATGACGATGACCAAGCCGGCGCCCACAAGGTGCCAAGCGCAGCGTCTGGTCCGCTATTCGCACCCGGCGGGCCGCACGCGAACGCCCATACCGACTGCAGCGGAAGCACCCGATGGCGACCACTGCGCCTGCCATCCGGCAGCGCATCCGGCCGGCCGATTTACCAGTCGGTGCGCTGCGGCAGCAGACCGCGCAGTTCTGCATCACTCAGGTTGCGCCATTGCCCAGGCTTGAGCGCGGCAAGCTTGATGTTGTCGATGCGCACCCGCCGCAGTTGGGTGACCCGGTAGCCGAATTCGGACGCCATCAGGCGGATCTGCCGGTTCAACCCCTGCTCCAGCACGATGCGGAAGCCGAACTTGGCGATACGCGCGGTGCGGCACGGCAACGTGGTTTCGTTATGGATGCGCACGCCGCGTGCCATACCACGCAAGAATTCGTCGGTGACCGCCTTGTTGACCGCCACCAGATACTCTTTTTGGTGGCGGTTTTCCGCACGCAGGATCTCGTTGACGATGTTGCCGTTGCTGGTCATCAAAATCAGCCCTTCGGACTCCTTGTCCAACCGGCCGATCGGGAAGATGCGCTGCTCGTGGCCGACGAATTCGACGATATTGCCCTTGACCGAACTCTCGGTGGTGCAGGTGATGCCCACCGGCTTGTTGAGCACGATATAGACGTGCTTGCGGCCGCCGGGCTTTTTGGCCTCGCGCGCGCGCAGCGGTTGGCCATCCACCAGCACGGTGTCTTCGTCGCCCACCACCGCGCCGGTGCCGGCCACCACACCGTTGACGGTGACACGGCGTTCGCCAATCAGGCGGTCGGCCTCGCGGCGCGAGCAGAAGCCGGTGTCGGCGATATGTTTGTTGAGTCGGATTGTCATCGTTCGATTATCGGCGATTTACAGCCGGCAACGCACTTTTGTGCAGTCACAGCGTGGCGCGCGGCTCTGCCGACTGGCCCTATCCGGTCACGGCCAGCAACGGCTGTGGTGCGATCAGGTCTTCCAGCGGGCACGGACGGTGCAGGCTGAAGCCCTGCACCTGGCCCACGCCGGCATCGCGCAGGCCGGGGATATCCGCCTCCGACTCCACCCCTTCGGCCACCACTTCGATGCCCAGTGCCAGGCCGACCTGGGCAATGGAATGCACCGCGGCGCGGTCCACCGCGTCATGCGCGTAATTGCGCACGAAGCCGCAATCGATCTTCAGCACATCCACCGTGAATTGCTTGAGGTAGCCGAACGAGGCCAGGCCGCTGCCGAAATCGTCCAGCGCCACGTGGCAGCCCCGCGCACGCACGCTCTGCACGAAGCGCTGCGCATGTTCCAGATCGCCGATGACCGCAGTTTCGGTGATCTCCATGCACAGCTTGGGCACCAGCGTGGGATAGCGCTCGAACAAGGCGCAGACAAAATCGAGAAAGTCCGGCTGCGCGATCGATTGCGCAGACAGATTGACATGGCACAGATCCAGCGTCGCCACATGCATCGGGTTGTCGGCCAGTTGCGCGCACAAGGTTTCCAGCACATAGGCATCGACCATGCGCCCAAGCCCGTAACGCTCCACCGCAGGCAGAAATTCGCCAGGGCTCAGCACACGCCCATCGCGCGCGCGCATGCGCACCAACACTTCGTACTGCAGACGACCGGGGTCGCTCAGCACCTGGATTTTCTGTGCGTACAGCAGCAGCCGCTGTTCGGCGATGGCCTGCTGCACGGCGCTGATCCAGCCACCGTCATGCCGACGACGCGCCAATGCCAGATCGTTCTCGCCAAAACACCGAATCCGGTTGCGCCCTTCTTCCTTGGCCGCGTGACAGGCCAGATCGGCCGCAGTCATCAAGGCATTGACGTCGCTGGCGCCCTTGCGGATTTCCACCACACCAAAGCTGCAACTCGGCGTCAGCGGCCGGCCGCCCTGATGACTCCATGGCTGCCCGAGCACGCCATGCATGCGTTCCAGCAGGGTTTGCGCCTGCACCAGATCGGTATTGGCCAGCAGAATCGCGAACTCGTCGCCACCCAGCCGCCCCAGCCAGTCACCCGGACGCAGCTGCATGGTGATCACGTCGGCGAAGTGGCACAGGAACTTGTCGCCGACCGCATGTCCGAAGGTGTCGTTGACCAGCTTGAAATGGTCCAGATCCACGAAGCACAACGCATGGCACAGCTGCGGCGATTGCGGCGGCTCGATCAGACGCAGCAGTCGGCGCTCGATCTCGCGCCGGTTGATCAGGCCGGTCAAGGCATCGTGACGCGCGTGGAAGGCGACCTCGTCGGCCAGCTCGTGCGCGTGCGAGACATCTTCGATCACCGCCAGCACCAGCGTGGGTTCCTCCGGACCCGGCTCCACCAGCGAGGCGCTCCAGCGGCCCCACATCACTTCGCCATCGGCACGCAGGAAGCGCAGCTCGCCGGACTGCATCAGCCGTGGCCAGTCGATCATGCCGCGACTGTCCAGCACGATGTCGTCCGGATGCACCACCTCGGCCAGCGTGCGGGCCTGCAGTTCCTCCGGGCGGTAGCGCAGGATATTGGCCATCGAGGCGTTGGCATCCAGCACGTGGCCACGCAGATCGAACTTGACCATGCCCAGTGCGGCTTGTTGAAACGCCGTGCGAAAACGGCCCTCGTGCGACAGCAGATAGTCGCGGATACGGCGCATCGCCAGCACGCAGGTGGTCAGCACCAACAACAAGGTGGCAAGGCTGCAGGCCGCCATCACGTCGTGCAGCAGCCGCGCGCAGCGGATCAGCAGCGCCTGGAATTGCGCCGCATCGCCGCGCATGCGGCCATCGAGCAGATGCAGATCATCGCGCAAGGCCTGCAGCGCGCGCGGATCCGGCGTACTGGCGGCCTGCACGGAGGCGGCACGGTCGGCCAATGCACTCAGCTTCAACAGGTCGGCGTCGGTGTGCTTCCACATCGCGATGGCGTCGCTCAGATACGGAAAGACATGGCCGTAGCGGTACAGACGCACCATTTGCGGCATGTCCTCAGGGGCATTGCGGCCGGCCGCCAGTCCGGCATAGACCGCCGTCCAGGCGATCACCGGCTGTTCGACCGCCTCGCGTGCCGCGCGGTCGCCCAGCGGCACTTCCAGCGCGCGGCAGGCGGCCTGCAGATCAGCCGGATCGCCGCTCACCAGATAGCGTTCCAGCCAGTACACCGACTCCTGCTGGGCGTTGGACCAGTGGCTCTGGCCGACGATCCAGGCGGTGGCACCGGACTGGATTTCGATCGCCAGTGCCGAGAGCACGGCCATGCCGACAGCCACGGCAATCAGCAGTGCCAGAGGGAGCGTCAGCCAACCGCGCACCATGTGCATGGTCCGGTCACTGCGTGTGCTGCGTGCTGCCTGCGCCATTGCCCGTCCTCGTCCACCGCCGCCCGATGCGATTCAGGCGCCCAGTGGGCGCCTGAAGGCAGTAGCGGCCGTCATGGCCGAGTCTGTATGGCGGCGTCCGTTTGCCGGACGGCCGGCGGAAAAGGTCAGCCTGGCTGACCATCCGCCCTCTGCGGTCCCTGTCGGGACACGCTTGCTTACATTGCTAGGCTATGCCTGGAAAGGAATAGCGGCATTGACACCGGCTACGTGCGCGCTTCGCCGCGCAGCCGATTGTCAGCGGGGCTTACTCGCCGCGCGGCTTGGGCGGACCCTTACGGTGTGGCGCGCCGGCGCGATCCATCGGACGCCCCGGGCCGTTCGGACGACCGGACGGCTTGCCACCACGCGGGAAGCGCGGCTTGGACGGCGACGACGCCGCCTCGCCTTCTTCCAGCTTGCGCATGTTGAGCTGCTGGCCGGAGACCCAAACCTTCTTCAGGTGCGTCAGCAACTCGCGCGGCATGTCGGCCGGCAGATCCAGGATGGAGTAATCGTCCTGGATATCGATGCGGCCGATGTAGCGACTTTCAAGACCGGCTTCGTTGGCGATGGCGCCGACGATGTTGGCCGGCTTCACGCCGTGGGTGTGACCCACTTCGATGCGATAGCTCTCCATGCCGAACTCCGGCTCGCCACGCGGGGCCGGGTCACGACGCGGACGCTCGCTGCCGGCATCCTCGCTACGCGGCGGACGCGGTGCGCGCTCGCCGTCGTTGGCACGCGGGCCACGCTCGAACTTCGGCTCGAAACGCGGACGCTCGCCGCGGTCGCTGCGATCCCCACGGTCGGCACGCTCGGTGCGCTGCGGGGTGAACTCTTCGCGCGCGCCACGCACCGGCGGGGTCAGCAGGAACGGCGCATCGCCCTGCAGCAACTTGGCCATCGCCGCGGCGATCTCGATCGCCGGCACGTTGTTTTCGGCCTCGTAGCGCTGCAGCAGATCGCGGTACATATCGATCTGGCCACTGGCCAGCGTCTCGGTGATGCGGGTCATGAAGCGCGCCACGCGGGTGTCGTTGACGGCATCCACGCTCGGCAGCTGCATTTCTTCGATCGGCTGGCGGGTCGCGCGTTCGATCGAGCGCAGCATGCCCTTCTCGCGCGGGGTGACGAACAGAATGGCGTCGCCATTGCGGCCGGCACGACCGGTACGGCCGATGCGGTGCACATAGCTTTCGGTGTCGTACGGGATGTCGTAATTGAGCACGTGGCTGACGCGCTCCACGTCCAGGCCGCGAGCGGCCACGTCGGTGGCGACCAGGATGTCCAGCTTGCCGTCCTTGAGCTGGGCAATGGTCTTTTCACGCGCAGCCTGCTGCATGTCGCCGTTGATGGCAGCCGCGGCCAGGCCACGGGCCTGCAGCTTCTGCGCCAGCTCTTCGGTACCGGCCTTGGTGCGCGCGAAGATGATCATGCCGTCGAACGGCTCGACCTCGAGGATGCGGGTCAGCGCGTCCAGCTTGTGCAGCCCGCTCACCCACCAATAACGCTGGCGGATGTTGGCCGAAGTGGTGGTCTTGGCCGCGATGGTGACTTCGGCCGGGTCTTTCAGATAGGTCTGCGCGATGCGGCGGATAGCCGGCGGCATGGTGGCCGAGAACAACGCCACCTGGCGCTTTTCCGGCAGCTTCTTCAGCACCGCTTCGACGTCGTCGATAAAGCCCATGCGCAGCATTTCGTCGGCTTCGTCCAGCACCAGCGTCTTGAGCTGGGACAGATCCAGGGTGCCGCGATCCAGGTGATCGATCACCCGGCCCGGGGTACCCACCACCACATGCACGCCGCGCTTGAGCGCGCTCAGCTGCTGGGCATACGGCTGGCCACCGTACACGGGCAGCACGCGGAAACCGGGAATGGCTTCGGCATACTTCTGGAAGGCTTCGGCAACCTGGATGGCCAGTTCGCGGGTCGGGGCCAACACCAACGCCTGCGGCTTGAGTTGGTTCAGATCGGCGTTGGACAGCACCGGCAGCGCGAACGCGGCGGTCTTGCCGGTACCGGTCTGCGCCTGGCCGAGGACGTCGCGGCCGGCAAGCAGCGCGGGAATGGTGGCAGCCTGGATCGGCGACGGCGACTCGTAGCCAACGTTGGCAACGGCTTTCATCACAGCGTCCGAGAGGCCGAGGTCTGCAAACAGCAGCGGCGCGGAAGATTCTTGGGTCATGGGTAACTCCGGAGGCGCCGCACGGAGCCGGCAGGCGCAAAGCAGGGTATTGTGCGCCCTTACCCCCCTTCGTGTCGAAGGGTCGTGACGTTTTGTTCAGGTTGTGAGGATTCGCCCGCCCCGGCGAAGCATCCTGGCGCGCACTTCCCCGCCTTGCCCGGCACCTGAGCCAAGCCCGTGGATACAGACCTGCAAACCGACGACGCCCAGGCCGGCCGCAGCATGACCGGGGCCGCGAGCTTGCTGGAGGAGATTGCGCGGTTTCGCCGCCAATAGGCGGCCACTCGGCCGACGCGGGCATCGCCCGCAAGGTGGCAGCGCGCTACGGCTGCCTGCGCCCAACCATGTGTCTGGTGCGGGCTTGCGCATGGTGGTGCCGGTGGCGGCTCCGGGCGGATAATCGGTTTCTTTTTCGACCGAGCGCAGCATGCAATTCCTGGAATTCGACCTGGATGGCGAGTACATCGAACTCAACCAGTTGCTCAAGCTGGCCGGCATTGCCGATAGCGGCGGCCAGGGCAAGGCCATCGTCGCCAGCGGCGCGGTCAGCGTCGATGGCGTGCAGGAGCTGCGCAAGACCGCGAAGATCCGCCCCGGTCAACTCGTGCAACTGGATGACGTGGAAATTCGCGTCATGGCCATGGACCCCGAGTCCGAGTCCGAGTCCGAGTCCGGCGAATGAGGGTGATCGAGATCGGCCAGCGCAATATCGCGCCGTCGGCCGAAGATCCGAAGCACGACGTCTACGTCTTTTCGATCGAACTCGGCGCGGCGCGCCCGTTCTGGCTGGAGCAATCCATCCATGGCGGCCATGCCGACCGTGGCGGCTGCATCATGCTGGCGTTGCATGAGCTGGACGGCTGGCGAGGCGACTGGCGCGTGCATCTGACGCATGCAGGGTGCGCCTGGACGATCCCGCTGCTGGAAGAGGCCATGCGCAGCGGCGATACGCAGGCGGCGATCGATGCGATCGTGGCGCGGGTGCCGAGCTGATGCAATCCAGTACGGCGGAATGCTCGTAGCGCCTGCCTGCTTGCACGCCCATGCCCGTCTAAAAACGGCGGATAACGCTATCCACCGATTGCATGCTGCGTACTGGCTACCGCCGATGCACCCAGTCTGGAGCCAACGCGCGACGCGGCGCTTGATCGGGGTCAAGCGCGATGCACGGCAAGCGTGCACGCGCCAGAACCGTAATGCCTTACCAACCCAGCAGCGCGCGTACCAGCTTGACGATGCCCCAGAACGACACCACCCAGATTGCGCTGCGCAGATAGGGGATACCGGCCGCATAAACCGGCACGTACGCCACTCGCGCCCACAGATACAGCTGCACGCCCAAGGCAGTTTCCGCATTGGTGCGACCGGCTACGGTCACCGCCAGCACCGCTGCGGCAAAGATCGGAAAGGTTTCCAGATAGTTGCGAAACGCGCGATCCAGCCGTGCGGCGACGCCGGTCAACGGCTTGGCATCGCCATCGCGCGGACTGGCATTCCATTTGGTGCCGCGCTGCGCGGTCATGCTGACCGATGCAGCCAGCAGCTGCACCAGCCCGAGCACCATGGCCCAGCCCAGCATCTGCAGTTCGATGGTCAGTTGCATGTCGGTCTCCTGGCGGGCTGCCGCATCACTTGGCCGCCGTGCGCAGGCTGTAGCCCGCAACGCGCCAGGTCTTGTCTTCGTCCAGACGGAAGGACACCAGCTCGCGCACCGGTTGCGGCGCGTTGGCAAACCGGGTCGGGAAGCTGACGTTGACGTACAACCCTTCGGGCACCTGCGCGCCGGGGCCGTACTTCACCCGCGTCACCGAGCCCTGACCACGCCCGACCATCGCACCCAGACGCGCACGCTCGCCGGCGAGCTGGGCGACGAAGGCATCGCGCTTGACTGCAGTCTTGGCCACGCTGGACGCACCGTCCCACAGTGAGGCGGCCTTGTTGGCATCGACCATCTGCGCCACGCGCAAGGCGGCCTGGGTCATCTCCACGTCCTGCTTGGCGACCTGCGCCTGCTGGGCCGCGCTGGGCGCTGCTGCAGGCTGCCCCGCCGCCGGTTTTTGTGCCGCGGGCGCCGGCTGGGCAGTGGCCGCGCGGGAAGGCTGCGGTTGTTGAGCAAACGCCAGCGCTGGAGCCAACACCAACGCGACAAGCAAACGAGGACGGAGCATGGGACAGCACCTTGAACGGGTTGGAAAGCGATGGACCGCACACATTGCGGTGGGTAGCGCAGTCTATGGCCGGACCTGCGCAACACAAGCGGCGCGCGATCCGGGTGGGAGCGGCTGACTGCATGATCGGCAGGGCACCGTCGCGTTGGCGTGTAACAAGCCGCCTGATCCGCCGGTAGAGCGCAGGCGGCAGGCCGGATCTGCGCAGCCAGTGCGAACCGCGCGTTCAACGCAGCCCTAACCCAGACCAGGTTCGTTCGGCCTGGATCGAATCGCTACAGCTCTCCGCCTGGAGCAGGCGGCACGGCAGCCACGCCGCGCGGGCGCCACAGGCGCCAGCTGACCCAGAACGCGCGTGCGACGGCCGCAACCAGCGCCGCCAGGCTCAGCCACATCCCCAGCGTGGCCGGCCATTGCGCATGCAGTGCGGTGGCGGCAACGCGCAGCAGTTCGGCCACGCCGAAACCCACCAGCACCAGCAACGCCGATGGCAGATACGCCAGTACAACGCCCTTGGTCTTGCCTCGCATAGTGCCCCCCGGCCCGGTTGTGATGGGGCGACGATAGGCAGCGCGCAGTGCGATACGCGTGAAACTTGCCGCCGCCCTCAGCCCTCGGCGTGCGCGGGCGTCGAAGGCTCCGTCTCTGCGGCATCCGGCGCCGCGGCGGCGCTCGGTTCTGCCTTTGGTCGCTCATCCGCTGCGGAACCGGTCTGCGTCTCGGCCGCCGGGGTTGCCGGCAAGGCGGCGGCATCGGTCTCGGCCAGCGGGCTTTCCTCCGGGCAGGCCGCATCCGGAAAACCGAAGCGCTGCTTCAGGGCCAGCCCACAGGCGTTGACCGCATCTAGATCTGCGCCCTCGCCTTTGCACTTTTGATCGAACGCCACCAGAAACGCATCTTTGCGGCGCACAAACGCATCGCCGCATTTGCGCATCTGCCGGATGCGCTCCAGGTCGTCCTGCACGGCATTGGTGCCGTCCAAACCGTACTCCCGCAGTTCTTCCATCGTCAGCAGCCGCAGGCTGCGGTTAGGCACAGTCATCATCAGATCGGCAACCGCCACTGCCACACCGTTGCGCTCCAGATAATCCTTGACGTTGCCGTAGACCTCGCGCAATTCGCGATTGAGCTCTGCGCGCGACGTCGCCTTGGAGCTGATCCGCATCATCCGGTGGATACCGACCTTGCCGGCCACCAGGCGGTTATCGCCGGCCGCCAGCACGAACACGCAGGCGCTGTGGCAGACCGACCCTTCGCGCACCCAGATGGTCCAGTTGGATTCGCCGATGGTGTCGCCGGCGCGGATCGCCGCCTCCACCTGACCGCCGCTGGAATCCAGATCCACGATGCGATGCGGCAACCGTAGTTGCTCGGCCACCGCCGCCAGGCGCCAGACCAGCGCAGCGAAGCCGGCATTGATCTTGCCCGCATACCGCACCCGCACCAGCCCGGTCTCGCGGCACGGCGCCAGCGCCGCTTCCACGCTGGCCCGATCCAGCGCCGGCAGCAGCGTGCCGTCGCCGGCCTCCTTGCTGTAATCGGTCGCGCAACTGATCCACGCCTGGCCCGATTCCAGCTGTGCCTGCGGCCAACCTACCTCGCCCGCCTGCGCGCGCGGACGTGGCGGCGGCGCCACCGGCTCGGGCGTATCCACCGACACCATGTGGTCGCCATCGCCCGCCTGCCCGGCATTGTTTTGTTGCGCCGCCCCGGCATCGGCAGACGTCGCGCTGCGTTCGCACGCCACCAGCAAGAGCAGACACGCAACGGACAGGCAAAGCGATTTGAGCATGATGGGGATTGTGAGCGCGACGGATTCACCTTCAGTCTATGGCTGAATGGGCCACAGGTTTGACCCGGCCGTGAACACGCCGCGCTGCGGCAACCCTGTCCGAAAACGGCCAGCCTCGGCGGAAGCCAGGGCATAGACTGGCGCCATGCAGACGTTGACGCCCGATCGAATCCAATGCGACCGCGCCCGGTTGGCGCGCGATGCGCGCTTCGACGGGCTGTTTTTCACTGCAGTGCGCAGCACCGGCATTTACTGCCGGCCAGTGTGTCCGGCGCCGGCGCCCAGGCCAGGCAATGTCAGTTATTACCCGAGCGCGGCGGCGGCCAGTGCGGCCGGCTACCGGCCGTGTCTGCGCTGTCGTCCGGAGCTGTCGCCGCAGGCGCAGCAGCATCTGGGCGAAGAAAGCGTGCAGCGTGCGCTGGCGATGATTGCCGAAGGCGTCCTGCAGGAGCAGCCGGTGCAGACGCTGGCCGATGCGGTGGGGGTGAGTGCGCGGCAGCTGCAACGGCAGTTCGTGCAGCGGCTTGGCGCCACCCCGATCCAGGTGCACGGCACGCGCCGGTTACTGCTGGCCAAGCAGTTGCTCACCGAAACCGCCTTACCGGTTACCGAGGTCGCACTCGCTGCCGGCTTCAACAGCCTGCGGCGTTTCAACGCGGCCTTTCTGCAGGGCTGCGGCATGCCGCCGTCGGCGCTACGCAAGCAGCGCACCGAAGTGCCAGGCGGCCAATTGCGTCTGCGTTTGGGGTATCGCCCGCCGCTGGATTGGGCTGCGATGCTGGGCTTTTTGCAGCGCCGCGCGATTCCGGGGATCGAGCAGGTCGATGCCAGCGGCTACCGGCGCGTGATCGGCACGCCTGGAAACGCCAGCTTGATCGAGGTCGTCGCCGCGCCGCAGCGGGCGGAACTGCTGCTGCGCATCGATGCCACCGACCCGCGCCAGATTCCGCAGATCGTGCGTCGCGTGCGTCGGCTGTTCGATCTGGATGCGGACCTGCAGGCCGTCCATGCCACGCTTGAATCCGAGCCGCTGTTGGCCGAGGCGATCGCGCGCCGGCCCGGCCTGCGCGTACCGGGGGGATGGGATGGTTTTGAAGTGGCGGTGCGCGCGGTGTTGGGCCAGCAGATCAGTGTGGCCGGCGCCGCAACGCTGGCGGCGCGGCTGGTCGACCGCCACGGCGGCCATCATGCCGACATGCCGCCTGGGCTGGACCGCAGTTTTCCCACGCCCGAACAACTGGCCGATGCGCCACTGGAACAGCTCGGGTTGCCACGCGCACGCGCGGCCACGTTGCGCGCACTGGCATTGGCCTGCGCACAAGGCCGGCTGCATTTCGGCGCCGGGCAGCGCCTGTCCGACTTCGTTGCCGCCTGCACCGCGCTGCCCGGGATCGGCCCGTGGACCGCGCATTACATCGCGATGCGCGCGCTCTCGCATCCGGATGCGTTTCCGGCCGGCGACCTGATCCTGCAGCAGGTTCTCGGCGCGCCGGAACGTTTAAGCGAACGGGCCACCGAGGCACGTTCGCAGGCATGGCGCCCATGGCGCGCCTATGCCGTGTTGCACCTGTGGCATCTCGCCGTCGATCGCAAGGACACCCGCCCATGACCACGCTGTACTACGACACCTTTCCCTCGCCGATCGGCGCGCTCACCGTGGCCGCCGATTCCACCGCCGTGCACCATATCCTGTTCGCGCAGAACCGCTACGACGCGCCCGGACGTGCGCGCTGGACGCATGCCCCCGATACCGCACTGGTGCGCGAAGCGCGCGAGCAGCTGCTGGATTATCTGCATGGCGGGCGACGCAGTTTCGACCTGCCGCTGGCACCGGCCGGCACGCCCTTTCAGCTGCAGGTCTGGCACACGTTGGCGCAGATTCCGTTCGGCCAGACCTGGAGTTACGCGCAGCTCGCGCAGGCGGTAGGCCGCCCCGCCGCCAGCCGCGCGGTGGGTGCCGCCAACGGCCGCAATCCGTTACCGATCGTGCTGCCCTGCCACCGTGTGATCGGCGCCAATGGCACCCTGACCGGCTTCGGCGGCGGCTTGCCGACCAAGCAGGCGTTGTTGCAATTGGAAGGCTGGTCGCCGCGCCAGATCGCGCGTGCTGACGATCTGTTCGGCGATCAGCGCGCACCCCAGGCACCCTGACTTCGCGAGGTCATCGCTGCGCCGTAAACTGGCGACATGATCGACCGACGTCTTGTAGTTGCCACGATAGCCACCGCGTTGCTGGCGGCCTGCTCCACCCAGCCCGGTATGCGCAGCGCCTCGACGCCGCCCACCGCATCGCCGCCAGCATCGGCCGCCGCAATATCCGACGACACGCCGCACACCTTGCTGCTGATCTCCATCGATGGCCTGCGCGCAGACATGCTCGATCGCGACATCACGCCGACGCTGTCCCAACTTGCGCGCGATGGCGTGCGTGCGCGCTGGATGACGCCGTCGTATCCGTCGCTGACCTTTCCCAACCACTACACCTTGGTCACCGGTCTGCGCCCGGACCACCACGGCATCGTGCACAACAGCATGCGCGACCCCGCGTTGGGCAGCTTCTGGCTGAGCAAGCAGGACGCGGTGGGCGACGCGCGTTGGTGGGGTGGCCAGCCGCTGTGGGTGGGCGCAGAACAGGCCGGCCTGCATGCGGCAACCTGGTCGTGGCCGGGCAGCGAGGCGGCCATCCAGGGCGTGCGCCCCACGCAATGGCGTCACTACGAAGAAGGTGTCGGCCTGGACGCCCGTGTGGACGAAACGCTGGGCTGGCTCGCGCGCTCCGGTGCGCAGCGCAATCGTCTGGTTACGCTGTACTTCGAACACGTGGATGAAGCCGGCCACGATCACGGCCCTGAATCGCGCGAATACGCCGACAGCGTGCGCGCGGTAGATACCGCCATCGGCCGACTGCTGGCCGGCATGCAGCGCGACGGCACCCGTGCGCGCACCAACATCGTCGTGGTGTCCGACCACGGCATGGCCGAAGTGGCGCCGGGGCATGCGATCAGCGTGGAAGCGATCGCACCGCCCGCGATTGCCACCGCGGTCACCGATGGTCAGGTGATCGGTTTCGATCCGCAGCCCGGGCAACAGGCCAGCGCCGAGGCCATGCTGCTCGGCACGCATGCGCAGTACGACTGCTGGCGTAAAACCGAACTACTGGCGCGCTGGCATTACGGCACGCATCCGCGCATTCCGCCGATCGTGTGCCAGATGCACGAAGGCTGGGATGCACTGTTCCCCGACAAGTTGGCCAAGCGCGCGCAACAAGGCATGCGCGGCTCGCACGGGTTCGATCCTGCACTGCCCTCGATGCGTGCGGTGTTCGTGGCGCAAGGCCCGGATCTGGCGCAGGGCAAGACTTTGCCGGGGTTCGACAACGTCGATGTGTATACCTTGATGACGCGCCTGCTCGGCATCACCGCAGCGCCCAACGACGGTAACCCGGCCACCCTGCTGCCGGCCTTGCGCGTGCCGCCGGACGCTGCGCACTGAGCACTGCGCACATCCGCGGCGGCGAGCGGATGCGACAATAGGGCGATGTCTGCTTCTGATCCCTCGCCGCGCCGCTTGCGGCCGCTGTTATCCAGCGAAGGCTGGCGTCGTCGCGCTGCACTCTGGGGTGGCGCCATTGCGGTAGCCCTGGTGTCCATCGTGTTCGCCAAGGCCAGCGATGCCGCCTTCCAGTTGTTTCAACGCATCACCGCGCATTCGATCTGGTGGGCGCTGCTGCTGACGCCGGGCATCTTCGCCCTGCTCGCCTGGCTCACCTCCGGGGCGATGCGCCCCACCCGCGGCAGCGGCATTCCGCAGGTCATCGCCGCGCTGGAGCATCCGGACCCAGCATTTCGCGATACCAATCTGTCGCTGCGTGTGTCGCTGGGCAAACTTGCGTTGACCACGCTGTCGCTGCTCGGCGGCGCATCGGTCGGACGCGAAGGCCCCACTGTGCATGTCGGCGCCAGCCTGATGCACGTGTTCGGGCGCTGGTTCGGCTTTCACGATCCGCGCGAGCTCTCGCATTTTCTGCTTGCCGGCGGCGCGGCCGGTATTGCCGCAGCCTTCAATACGCCGCTCGCCGGCGTGGTCTTTGCGATCGAAGAATTGAGCGGGCGCTTCGAGCACCGCTTCTCCGGCACCTTGCTCACTGCGGTGATCGTCGGCGGCGTGGTGTCGCTGGGGTTGCTGGGCAACTACACCTACTTCGGCAAGGTGGCGGTGGCCTTGCCGCTGGGCCAGGCATGGCTGGCGATCGCGCTGTGCGGCAGCGTGGCCGGGCTGCTCGGCGGGATCTTCGCGCGGCTGGTGCTGGCCAGCGTCAGCGGCAAACCGCGCTGGCTGGGCGCGCTGCGCCAGCGGCACCCGGTGCTGCTGGCCGCGTTATGCGGCGTGGCGCTGGTCGGGCTGGCACTGGTGTTCGGGCAAGGCGCCTTCGGCACCGGTTACGAGCAGGCCCGCAGCCTGGTGCAGGGGCATGCCGTGGTCGGCCATGAGTTCGGCTTGATGAAGCTCATCGCCAACCTGGTCTCATACCTGGCCGGCATCCCGGGCGGCCTGTTCTCACCCGCCCTCGCCGTCGGTGCCGGCATCGGCCACAACCTGTCGGTGCTGATGCCGAGCGTGGACCCGCGTACTTTCGTGCTGCTGGGCATGTGCGCCTACCTGACCGGCGTCACGCAGGCACCGCTGACCTCGGCAGTGATTTCGCTGGAGCTCACCGACACCAGCCAGATGCTGCTGCCAATCCTGGCTACCGTGTTGATTGCACGCGCGGTGTCCGGGCTGGTGTGCAAGACGCCGATCTATCGCGGCCTGGCCGAGCAGTTGCTGACGCCAGCGGCGAAGAACCCAGCACCGGCTGCGGACACAGCGCATTAGCGACGCGGCGTTATCGATGCGCGCAGCGCTTTATCGGACTGCATCAAGAACGGCGCCGATTGATGACATGGCGCGAGCCACTGCTCGGATGCGTTGCGCGTCATCGCAACGGATGCCGACGCTGGTGAAGCGCTACCGCAGCCACCGCTCAGGCCCGCATCAGCACGGGCACGTTGGCAAGCATTCGATCAGCGTTTTGCGCTGACATCGGACATAAAAAAACGCGGCGCAAGCGCCGCGTTTTCAGATCGCAAAGCGGGCTGGGGTCAGCTGGCCTTGGCGACGGTCTTCTTGGCAACAGCCTTCTTGGCCGGCGCCTTGACCACGCCCTTCTTGGCAACCGGGGAAGCTGCACCCACGACAACCTTGCTCACCGCGTGCGAACGCGAATTGCCGTAGCTGGCGTTGTAGCGCTTGCCCTTGGCGGTCTTACGGTCACCCTTACCCATTTCGTCGACTCCTGAATGTGAATACAAATTCCCGTGCTGGCACGGGTTTGGCGAGGTTTGCACCGGCGGTGCCCTCGCGCAAGGCCGATAAGCCTATCACGTCGGCCCGGGGCCGCGCAGCCCGGACGGCCTGCAGGCCTGTGAGCCAGCCGGTCGTGAAGCGGATACACCATCGGCAGGCGCCTGGCTGTCACCTCCCGGCAGCGGCCTGGCAACAGCGTCAAAACGATCGTCCTCACCACCGACTGCAACCATCGCGCAGTCGCGAGTCAGCGCATATCAGTGCGCACAGCTCGCATCATGGACATGCGCATGACCGTGATTCAGCCGCAGATTGACCAGATGGGCAATGCCGACCAAGGCGCCGCCCAGCGTCATCACCACTGCGTGTGGCACCACCGAATGGTGCAGCGGGTCGTACAACAGACCCACCCAAAGCAGCGCCAGGCCAGGCAGCAGCAGCGCCAGCGCATGCAGCGCCTTGTGGCGGCGATACCCCAGGACCAGGCTGAAAAGACCCAGCAAGGTCACGAACATCACGATCGCCAGTTCGACGCCGTCGCCCAGCCAGAACGACAACCCGAGCGACGGCGCCAGGGCCAGCACCAGCGGCAGCACCGCGCAGTGCACGGCGCACAGCAGCGACCCGGTCGCACCGAAGCGGTCTAGCAGATGGCGAAGTGTGGGCAGAGGCATGACTTCCAGCAGGTGCTCGCGGCGACGTGGAATAATATAACATCTTCCTTGTTCCAGGCCCGCACCACTGCATCGCGCAGAGCAGGTCTTGCCGTCGGCGCAGCAGGCAAACTGCGCCATCCTATTGATATATAGTAACAATTAGAGAGTCCGATCCACATGGCCCCCACGCTCATCCCTTCGCTGCGCCGCTCCGCTCTATCACTTGCACTGACCAGTCTGTTGACTCCTGCCCTGGCCATGGCCGAAGACGCACCGGACGTTGCCGACCCGCAGACGCCGCCGACATCGGACACCCGACATGACGCCACCCATTCCAGCGGCCGGCACATCAAGGACCTGGACAAGGTGGTTGTCACCGCCAGCCCGCTGCGCGATGCGGCCGGCGAGCTGAGCCGCCCGGTCGAGGTGCTGGCCGGCGAGCGCCTGGATGAGGTGCGCAGTTCGAGCCTGGGCGAGACCGTGGCCAGCCTGCCGGGCGTGCAGAGCTCCAACTTCGGTCCCGGCGTCGGCCGGCCGATCATTCGCGGCCTGGACGGCCCGCGCGTGGCGGTGCTGCGCGATGGCCTGTCCACCCAGGACGTGTCCACCGTCAGCCAGGACCATTCGCCGGCCATCGAGCCGTTTCTGGCCAACCAGATCGAAGTGTTGAAGGGACCGTCCACGCTGCTGTATGGCTCCGGCGCGATCGGCGGCGTGGTCAACGTGGTCGATGGCCGCATTGCCGAAACCCCGGTGGACGGCTTCAGCGGCCGCGCCGAAGTGCGCTTCGATGGCGGCGACAAGGACGGCAACACCGACATGTTCCGTGTCGATGCCGGCAACGGCAGCGGCCTGTCGATCCACGCCGATGGCGTGTACCGCAACCAGAACGATTACGACACCCCGCAAGGCCGCCAGCGCAATAGCTGGATCGACTCCAAGGTGGGCTCGATCGGCGCCTCGCTCTCCGGCGATTGGGGCTTTGTCGGCCTGTCGGCCTCGCGCTTCCGCGACAACTATGGCAACCCCGGTGAGCCGGGCGACCCGTCCCTCGGCGAGCGTGGCGTGTCGTTGAAGCTGCAGCAGGACCGCTACGACCTCAAGGGCGGGTTGACCGATCCGTGGGGCGAAGGCAGCGCGCTGCGTTACAGCTTCGGCCATACCGACTACGCACACACCGAGTTCGAAGGCACCGAAGTCGGCACCGTGTTCACCAAGCGCGCCAACGAAGGACGCGTGGAAGCCTCGTTCACCTTTGGTGGCGGCTGGCAGACCGCGTTCGGCCTGCAAGGCAGCGATACCACCTTCCAGGCGGTGGGCGAAGAATCCTTCGTCCCCAAGACCGATACCCGTTCGCTCGGCGCATTCGCCGTGGCGCGCAATAGCTGGGAGCGTGTCACCGCTGAAGTCGGTGCGCGCGTGGACAAGGTCAAGTACCAGACCGACATCGGCGTGGACCGCGATTTCACCCCAAGCAGCTTCTCGGCCAGCGGCGGTTTCCGCTTCAACGAGCAGTGGCGCCTGACCGCCAACCTGGATCACGCCGAGCGCGCACCGGCCGAAGAAGAACTGTTCGCCAACGGCCCGCATATCGCCACGCTCGCTTTCGAGATCGGCGATGCGAATCTGAAGACCGAAAAGGCCAACCAGGCCGAGCTGGGGCTCAACTTCCAGAACGAATGGGTGGATGCCAAGGTGGCGGCGTACTACAACCGCTACAACGACTTCGTCTACATCGTCGACACCGGCAATCAGTGGTTCAATGCAGAAGACAACGACTTCCTGCCGATCCGCCAGTGGACGCAAGCCGATGCGATCTTCCACGGCTTCGAAGGCGAAGCGACGTTCCACCTGGCCAACAACGACACCGGCGCGTGGGACCTGCGCGTGTTCGGCGATACCGTGCGTGCACGCCTGAAGGACGGCGACAATCTGCCGCGCATCGCGCCGGGCCGCTTCGGTGCGCAGATGCGCTGGAATGCCGACGCATGGCGCGCCTCGATTGGCGCCACCCGCACCATGAAGCAGGACAAGGTGGCGGTGAACGAAACCCCGACCGATGGCTACACCTTCGTGGATGCGCATCTGGCGTATCACGTGGACCGCGGCAGCAATGCGTGGGAAGTGTTTCTGGACGGCAACAACCTGACCAATCAGGACGCACGCGTGCACACCTCCTTCCTCAAGGACGATGTGATGTTGCCTGGCCGCAGCGCCTCGTTCGGCGTGCGGATGTTCTTCTGACAGCGGTCTCTCTCCCCCGCTGAGTAGAAGCGAGGCCGCCTTCGGGCGGCCTTTTTTGTTTGGGGTTTTCGATGAGTCGCCGATCGGATTGCCGCGCTTGGGATGTAGTGCTTGTCGCAACCCGAATCGCACGGACGGACCGGCACAGGGACAACGCGGACGCGTTGTGCAGCCTTCATTGCACAGCGGTAGTCCCTGTGTAACAGCGCTGGCTGTTTCGCAACACCGGTGAATCTCGCCCGCGGGCTTCATGCGGCAGGTCACGCTCTACTGCGCGATAACCCATGCGTGGTCGCGCCCGGGTGCGCTCCTACGTGGTTGGTTGGTTGGGGGACTACGGCATTTATGAAAAGGCGCGGTTGCTTGGGAAGCTGCAGCACGGCTGGCCACTTGTAGATAAGTGCATATACACGCAATATGCGCGCATCCTGCGGAGCGCGCTCATGTCCAGCACTTCCAACTGCACCTGCTTTCATTTGCGCCGGGCGGCGCGTCGGATGTCGCAGCTGTACGACCATGCGCTGGCACCGGTAGGGCTGAGCCTCAACGCGTATTCGATACTGCGCCGGCTCAATACGGCGCAGTCGCTGGGCACACTGGCACAGGCCTTGGGCATGGACCGCACCACCCTCACCCGCAATCTCAAGCCCTTGCTTGCTGCTGGATGGATCACCACTCAGCGCGGCGAGGATGCCCGGCAAACGTGGCTGATCCTGAGCCGCAGCGGCCGTGGATTGCTGCGGCGCGCACAACCGCACTGGCTTGCCGCACAGCAGCGCATCGAGACGCTGTTCGGTGCAGCGCCCACCGCGCAGCTGCATGCCACGCTGGACCGCCTGGACGCCGTGCTGGATACCGCCGCATGAGCGCGCCGGCGACAGCGCGCGCCAGTGCGCAATGGGGCCTGCTGCTCACCGCCTCGGCGATGCTGATGCTGACCATGGGCGCGCGCCAGACCACCGGGCTGTTCGTCGAGCCGATCCATCGGCAGACCGGCATCGGTATCGCCTCGATCAGCTTCGCACTGGCGATCGGGCAATTGGTCTGGGGCGCGGTGCAGCCGGTGTTCGGTGCAATCGCCGATCAGCGCGGCCCGCTGCCGGTGCTGCTATTCGGCGGCGTGTTGCTGTCGTTGGGATTGGCGCTGACGCCGTGGCTGGCCAGCGAATGGGGCTTGATCGTGTCGCTGGGTGTGCTGGCGGCAGCCGGTGCCGGCGCCGGCAGTTTTTCAGTATTGATCGGCGCCACCGCGAGTCGCATCGCGCCGGAACGGCGTTCGTTTGCGGCCGGATTGATCAATGCCGGCGGCTCGCTGGGCCAGTTCGTCTTCGCCCCGTTGGTGCAGGTGATGATCGGCGCGGCCGGCTGGGCCAAGGCGATGCTCGGCTTGGCACTGGTGTCGCTGCTGACCTTGCCGCTGGCCTGGCCGCTACGCCGCGTGCCATCCGCAGCGGGCAGCGCATCTGTGCGTGCCGCCGATGACATCGGCCTGCGCGCGCAACTGCGGCTGGCGGCACGCGACCGCAGTTATTGGTGCCTGCATCTGGGCTTTTTCACCTGCGGGGTGCATATCGCCTTCCTGGTCACGCATCTGCCCGGCGAGGTAGCGCTGTGCGGGTTGCCGGCCAGCGTGTCGGCAGTGTCGATCGCGCTGATCGGCCTGTTCAATGTGGCCGGCAGTCTGGTCGCCGGCAAGCTGGGCGAACGCGTGCGCATGAAGTGGTTGCTATGCGCGATGTATGCCAGCCGCGCGGTGCTGATCGGCGTGTACCTGCTCGCACCGCCCACACCGCTGACGTTCTACCTGTTCGCTGCGGCGCTAGGCTTCACCTGGCTGGCCACGGTGCCACCGACTGCGGGATTAATCGGCAAGCTGTTCGGCCCGCGCTATATGGGCACACTGTTCGGCCTGACCTTGCTCTCGCACCAGCTCGGCGGTTTCTTCGGCGCCTGGCTGGGCGGAGTGGTGCTGGAACACAGCGGCGACTACAGCTGGATGTGGTACGGCGACATGGTGCTTGCGGTTGCCGCCGCGCTGATCAACCTGCCGATTCGCGAAGCGGCGCCGCTGCGCACTGTTGCCGCGACATAAGACGCGCGTAGAACAACGCAATCATCTTCGCCACGCTGCGCGCAGCAGCGATCGCACGTGGTTGCCACTGCATGCGTTCGAGTCAACATGCGCGCCAAGAACCGCTACCAAAACGTAGCGAGCCGTCGTCAGTTTGGTGCGGCGACGCGGAGGAATCAGGATGTATGCGTGGCACACGCCGCAGCGAGCATCAGCTGCGTCCGCCTGGCAGCTGCACACCCGTTTCCCGAGCTGCCCTACAGCCGCTCAATCCATGCGTACGCTCGCGCATCACGCACACGTCGATCGCTGCATGCGTTGACGCGGCGCACAACAGCTTTTATGCGCGACTCCGTTAGAACAGCAACACGCGCTGTGCAGGCTTGTTGCACCATCGATGCATTCCTGTGCGGCAAGTCACTTTTTCAGGCAGCACGCCGTCCACTGCGACGGGATCTACCGGTTGCTGCGACAGAAGGAAATCATCATGACTTCATCCATGCCCAGCTACGCGTTATCGCTGACCATCGCCACCTTGCTTGCGCCGATGGCGCACGCGCAGACCGCACCGCAAGAGACAACCAAGCAGGACGCCACCACGCTGGATGCGGTGATCGTCAGCGGTACCGCGCGCTTCAAGGGATTGGCCAAGCGCGATGCCAGCTTTTCGATCACCACCGCCAGCCCCGAACAGATCCAGCAAGCGGTGCCGCAGAGCACTGCCGACCTGTTGAAGATCGTGCCGGGCGTGTGGGCCGAGCCCAGCGGCGGCGGCACCGGTGCCAACATCTTCGTGCGTGGCATGCCCTCCGAAGGCGACGCGCCGTTTGTGACCATGCAGTTGGATGGCTCACCGCTGTTTCCACCGCCGACGCTGTCGTTTCTGGAGAACTCCACGCTGTTCCGCGTCGACGACACCGTCGAGCGCATGGAAGTGCTGCGTGGCGGCTCCAGCCCGATCTTTTCCAACGGCCAGCCCGGGCTGACGGTCAATTTCATCCAGAAAAAAGGCCAGGACGAGCCGGAGGGCAGCGTGCGCCTGACCGGCGGCAACAATGATTTGCGCCGCATCGATGTGTTCAACAGCGGGCCGATGGGCAACGGCTGGTACTACAGCGTGGGCGGCTTCTTTCGCGAAACCGATGGCGTGCGCGACCCGCAGTTTTCTGCAGACAAGGGTGGCCAGTTCAGCGCCACCTTGAGCAAGCGCTGGGACAGCGGCGAGCTGTCGTTCTATGCGCGGCATACCGACGACAACAATGCCTTCTATACCGCCATTCCGCTGCTCTCGCGCAATAACGGCAACGACCTGTCCAGCTTCCCCGGCTTGAATGCGCAGACCGGCACCTTGCTCGGTCGCGATTTCCGCAACGTGGATCTGCTGGTCGGGCCGAACGGTGAGACCGTGCAACGCGACCTGGCCGATGGGCGCGGCGTCAACATCGATGTATTCGGCGGCGAACTGAACTGGGAAATCGGCGACTGGACCATTGCCGACCGCTTCAACGTGATGAGCGGCAGCGCGCCGACCTATGCATTGTTCACCGGCGATGCGCCGCTGCGGTTGAGCGATTTCATTGCCGGCTATGGCAGCAGCGGTAGCGCGACCTATACCAATGGCGGCGGCGCAGTGGACCCGAATCAACAGGTGCTCGAAGCCGGCTGGTGGTCGGTGGACAAGCGCCTGAATTCCTTTACCAACGATCTGCGCTTGAGCCGCGAGCTGTTTACCGGCAATACCTTGACCGTGGGCGCGTACTACGCCAAGTATTCCTCGGCCGATACCTGGTACCTGGGCAACACCATGTTGCTCACCGCACAGAACAACGCACGTCGCATCGACGTGGCATTGGACGATGGACGCCAGGCCACGCGTCAGGGCTTCACCAGCACCGCGTTCTTGAATCTGCGCGCCAACTACGACGGCGAAAACATCGCCGCCTTCGTGGCCGACGAGTGGGAACTCAACGACCGGCTGCGATTGGACCTGGGCGCACGCTACGAGCGCCAGAGCGTGACCGGCAATGTGCACGACACCAGCACGGTGGACCTGGATGGCAACCCCGCCACCTTGTACGACAACGCCACCTCGCTGGCCTTGGCGACCACACGCCGCATCGATCAGGACGACGAGGCGTTCTCGTGGACGGCCGGCTTGAACTTCAAACTCAATGACAGCAACAGCCTGTTCGCACGCGTCAACTCGGGTGTGAAGTTTCCCGGCTTCGATAACCTGCGCGATGGTCAGAACCGCGTCCAGGAAGTGGACCAGTACGAGCTTGGCCTCAAGTCCGGTACCAGCGCCTACGACCTGTATCTCACCGGGTTCTACAACACGTTCAAGAATTCGCCGTTCCAGGCATTCCTGGCCAATGGCGATAACTTCACCGCCGTTGGCGATTCGCGCGCGCGCGGCCTGGAGGTGGAAGGCGCGATCCGCCCGTTCGGCGGCTTTGAGCTGGCCGGCACCGGGGTATGGCTGGATGCGAAATACCGCAACTATCGCGAGTTCACCGGCAACCAGGTAATGCGCCAACCCAAGCGGCAGTTCCGGCTCACGCCGAGTTATTACTGGATGCTGCCGTTCGGCGATCTGAAGGTATTTGCCACGTACTCCTACATCGGCGATCGCTTTGCCGACCTGGCCAACAGCCAACGCCTGCCCTCCTACGACATGGTCGATATCGGCGCCAATCTGCATGTGGGCGAGCATTGGGAAGTGACCGCCAGCGGCAGCAACGTTACCGATACGCTGGGGCTCACCGAAGGCAACGTGCGCGTGCCGGGTGCGGCGACCGGCGGTGTGTTCATGGGCCGGCCGATTGCCGGGCGGCAGTACCAGATGTCGGTGGCGTATCGCTGGTAGCTGACAGGTTCAAGACATCGCGGCATCAAGGCGTCGATCCCGGGCCACGCGCGGGATCGACGCCTTTTCTATTGCGACAGCCCATGCTGTCACCGGGCCGGCACGTCCCTACGCTGCATTGAACGATGCGGGTGACATGGATGTCGGCCCAGGCGCCGTTGGCCGCGCGCCCTCATAAAGCATCTCAGTCCTGAATCGTATGGCATCGCATCACTGCGACAGATGCGCATGAACGTCGCAATCTGCGCAGTGCGCCGACCCGGATGCGAAGCGGACCCACGCATCGCGATGCGTTGTGCCTATGGGCACGCAATACATTTCACACTATTGCGGCCAATTCCGCGGCCGAAAACTTCGCTTTGCGCGCGTGAATACGCATGCCTGGCATAAATTGCGCAACCAGTCACGCGACTGTCTTCTGGCGCTCAGCTTGCGAGCGCGGGATGGGCCCTCTTTAATCGAATCGCTGCCACTGCATTCGCATTGCCAGCGTCGGCTGCGCGGACGCGCTCAGGGGAGCCGACTGATGACCCGGTCGCATCCATCCAGCGTTTCGGATCGATGCGTTTCACTGGCTCTTTCGGGATACATGGACATGGACTCTGTTGCTGCTTCTTCGCGTTGTTCTCCTGCACGTCTCATCCGATCCCACCTGACCCTGACTGCGTGCTGGCAATGCCAGGCGCATCTGTTCGGCGCTGCCTGATCGGTTTTGCTCGCCGCGGCCGCTGCCGCGTGGATTCACTTAGACGTCCCCTGATGCTTCTGATTCGGGCTCGATAGGCACCGCCCGAATCTGTTGAAGCCGTTGCACTGGCCGATTGTCTGATCGGCCGGAGGGGAATTGTGTCGCGTCGATCGTGCCTACCCTTGACTGGACTAAAACGGAATGAACTCTTATCGCAGGCGCCCTCTCGCGCTGTTGATCGGTGCCTTACTGATCACAGGCGCGTCACTCCCCGCACTGGCCGATACGCCAGTGACCGCGGCCACCATCACTGCCAGCTCCACTGCCACCACCACTGCCAGCTCCAAGGGCAACGATCCACTGCTGCGCTACCAATGGCACATTTCCAATCAGGGACAGGCCGTGATCGCCGACAGCCGCCCGGTGCCCGGCGTCGATATGGATGTGGACATCCTGCATTCGCTGAACATCCGCGGCCGTGGCGTACGCGTCGGTGTGGTGGATGACGGACTGGAATTGGCGCATGAAGACATGTCCGAAAACATTCTGCCCAACGGGTCCTACAACTTTGGCGACGGCTCGCACGACCCCACGCCGATCGATCCGGGTAGCGGCCACGGTACCTCCGTGGCCGGCATCATCGGCGCGGTCGGCTGGAACGGCCGCGGCGGGCGCGGGGTGGCGCCGGACGTGCTGCTGGCAGGATTCGACTTCCTGGCACGCGATTCGTCCAGAAACTACGCAGCCGTCCTTTACGCATGGGGTGAGGGACCGGAGGGGCGCAATATCGATGTATTCAACAACAGCTGGGGAACGAATGCATCGTTCTACCTCGATTTTACTCGGGCAGAGCAACGCTCCTGGGAAACATTGATGCGCTCGACCCGCAGCGGTCTTGGCGGCATCTACGTCAAGTCGTCAGGCAACAACTTCCAAGATTTCCTGATCGACGATGCGGAAGGCAATACCATCGATCTGTGCCCTGACACGACACGCGCATTGAATGTCGGTTGTACGCTGAACAACATCGAGGCGATCAACAGTCTGGTTGGCACCATCGTGGTCGGCAGCGTTAACGCGAAGGGAGTGCGTTCGTCGTACTCCACGCCCGGCTCAGCGCTCTGGATCTCCGGAATTGGCGGCGAATACGGATATCAGCGCAAGTTCGCTCCAGACATCGACCTTCGGACTATTTACGACCCGGCGATTGTCACCACCGACCTGAGCGGTTGCTCTGCAGGTTCCAACTTCGACGGCCTCACACCCATCAATGCCTTGGACACCAGTGCCTCCAAGATCGAGGGATCGTGCAACTACAACGCCATCATGAACGGTACTTCCGCAGCGGCTCCTACCGTTTCCGGCGTCGCGGCGCTGATATTGAGTGCCAACCCCAGACTGAGCGCACGCGATGTCAAGTACATCCTGGCCACCACTGCACGCCAGATCGACCCCTGGCAGCCGCGTGCGGTCTACCAGGGCAGCGTGATCGACCCGGGCTGGATCACCAATGCCGCCGGACACCGCTTCAGCAATTGGTACGGGTTCGGCTTGGCCGATGGCGCGGCAGCCGTCTACAAGGCGAGCTACTTCACGCCACTGCCACCCATGCGCGATACGCAATGGGTCGCGTCCACCAATCCGCCCAGCCAAATCGGCGGGCCGGCACGGCCGGGCACGCTGCGCATCCGCATCACCCAGGCGATGAAGATCGAAGCAGTGCAGTTGTCGTTGCGGTCTGCGCATCTGACGCCGAGCAATCTGCGCGTGGTGCTCATCTCGCCCAGCGGCACCCGCAGCGTGGTGGCCACGCCGTTCTCGGTCCTGGACCCTGCGGCCTATGCCAAGACCGGCTTCTACATCGACCTCACCTCCAGCAATGCGTTTCTGGACGAGTCCTCGCTCGGCACCTGGACACTGGAAGTCACCGACATGAGCGAACCCACCAAGACCGCCGCGCTCAAGTCCTTCAACCTTCGCATCGTGGGGCACTGACATGAAGATCGCGCTTATTGTTTCCTTGTTGATGGGCTGCAGCGTTGCAAGCGGCGTTGCGCATGCAGCGCAATCGACCGATCCACAGGCCCTGCTGGCGGCGGCTACCGGTACACGCTTCCGCTCCGGAACCGACACGTTCCGCATGTTGACTGCCACGGTCATCGAGCAGAAGACATCCGCTGTCGGTGCCAAGCGGAGAGTGGGGCCTGGCAGCGTTGCGCCTGCGGGATCTGCCGCGCCGCCGCCGGGCAGCAAGGTGATCGCACGCATCGGCAGCTTCCTGGTGGTGCTTGATCCACCTGCCGGCGCGGCGCGCAATCAACCCGGCTCGTCCACGCACACGCTCGCCGCCGCAGTGAACGAGCGGACCGACCGGGTGGTGCTGGTCAGGCCGCAGGTGAAGCTGACCGGCACCACACCTGCCACAGCGACCACGGCGGCCAGAGGGACCGGCGGCAACATCGTCTACGCCTCCCAGGTGAATGGTGATGCGGTGATCGCCTATGCCTCGATCGAGCAGGCACAACGCGCAGCGACCCAGCTGCAGGCCAGTCGCGGTATTGCGCAGGCATCGCTGGTAGTGACGCAGGCGATCATGCAACCGATGTGAGTTTCCAGGGCGCAGGCAGACACCTGCGCCCCTTCTCACAGGCGTGCTGTCACCGGCGCCATCTCCGCAGTTCCCCTTTACTGATGAGACGTCATGATGATTCTTTCTTCGCGGCGCTGTGCGCTGCCGTCTGCGCTGCTGCTGGCACTGTGCCTGTGCAGCGGTGCTGCCACTGCAGATGAGGTCGTCGCGCAGAACGCCGCACAGGCAGCGGCCAGGCCGAAAATGCAAGGCGACGACCCGCTGTTCCGCTACCAATGGCATCTACTCAATCAAGGCCAGCCGGTGTTCGGCGATGGACGCCCGCTGCCCGGCGTGGACCTGGACGTGGAGATCCTGCACGCGCAGGGCATCCGCGGTGCGGGCGTCAACGTGGCGGTGATCGATAACGGCCTGGAGATTGCGCACCCGGACCTGGTCGACAACATCCTGCCCAACGGTTCGCACAATTTCTTGAACGGTTCCAACGACCCTACGCCGCGTGCGGATGACATCGATGGCGATCACGGCACCGCAGTGGCAGGCATCATCGCTGCGCGGGGTTGGAACGGCATCGGCGGGCGCGGCGTTGCTCCGGAAGCCAAGCTGGCCGGCTTCAACGCCGGTGACACCACTGATGGCAGTACCCAGTACGTCAACAACCGCTACTCCTGGGGCGACGGGCCCGAAGCGCAGGTCATGGATGTCTTCAACAACAGCTTCGGGGTCTCGGCCGCGGTCTATCAATACAGCGACCTAGACGAACAACGCTCCCTGGAGAAGCTGATGCGGGCCCAGCGCGGCGGCAAAGGCGGCATCTACGTCAAATCGTCGGGCAACTCGTTCAATACGCTGATCGATACGGATGCACAGGGCAAACTGTTCGATCGTTGCAGCGACCAGACCCGGCAGCTTGGCGTTGCCTGCAGCATTGCCAACATCGACAACATCAACAGCCTGACGACCATGATCGTGGTCGGTGCAGTCAATGCCAACGGCGTGCGTGCCAGTTACTCCTCTCCCGGGTCTGCATTGTGGGTGTCCGGGCTCTCTGGCGAGTATGGCTTTCAGCGTCGCTTCGACCCGCATCCGGAGACCTTCAAGGAGCTCTATGGCATCGTCAATGCGCAGGGTCCGCAGCCATTCTTCTCGCCTGCGATCGTCACTACCGATTTGAGCGGCTGCAGCGCCGGCAACAATCGCGACCGCACACGCGCGATGCAGAATGCCTTGGATACCAGCAAGTCCAAGATCGATGCATCGTGCAATTACACCGCACGCATGAACGGCACCTCGGCCTCCGCACCCACCGTCGCAGGCGTTGCCGCCTTGATGCTGAGCGCCAACCCGCAACTGACGCTGCGCGACGTCAAGTACCTCCTGGCGACCACCGCAGTGCAGGTCGATCCACAACAACCCAAGGTGCTCTACAACGGCAGTGTGATCGAGCCTGGCTGGATCACCAATGCGGCCGGCCACCGTTTCAGCAACTGGTATGGATTCGGCCTGGTGGATGCGGCCGCGGCAGTGGAACGCGCCGTGCATTTCACCTCGCTGCCGGCGATGAAAGACACCGAGTGGATGGCCTACGACGGCAAAAGCAGCACCATCGGCGGTGCCGGCTCACCTGCAAAACTGGCGATCGACATCAGTCAATCCTTCAAGGTGGAAGGCGTGCAGCTGTACTTCCTGGGCACGCATAAGGACCCGCGCAACCTGCGCGTGGTGCTGGTGTCGCCCAGCGGCACCCGCAGCACCGTGATGACGCCATTTTCCACGCTCGACAAGAGCGACGAAGGCGTGGTGGTGTTCCTGACCTCAAGCAATGCCTTCCTGGACGAGCCCTCTGCCGGGCGCTGGACCCTGGAGGTGGCCGACATGCTCGCCGACAACGGCAAGCAACAATTGAAGGAATTCGAAATGCGCGTGGTGGGCCACTGACATGAAGACAGCTCTGATTGCCCTACTCGGTCTTGTTGCAGCCAGCATTTGCGCGCCCGCGTCGGCACAAGTGAACGAGCGTGCACGCCTGCGCGCTGCGGCGACCGGGCAAACCATTGTGGTGGGCCATGCCAGTTTTCGCTTGATTCCTGGCGCGGTGGTGCGGGTTGCCGACGCGGCGCGCGCCACTGCAAGCACGCAGCCGCTGCAGAGCGCGCAAACCAGCGCGGATGCGCCAGTTGCACGCTTCGATCGCTACGCGATCTATCTCGACAGCACGGGTCACGCACGCACCGCAGATGCACAACAACCGGCAACCATCGCAGCAGCGCTGGAAACGCGGAGCGGCCAGCTGGCATTGCTGGGCGCTTCGATCAAGTTGTTCGACACCACGCCTGCCATCGCGCGTGCCTTGGCAACGCGCACGGGCGGCAAGGTGATCTATGCCTCGGCCATCGATGGCAGCGCGATGATCGGCTACGACTCGGTAGCAGCTGCATTGGACAACTGCGCACAATTGCAGGGCAGCAAGGGCGTGGGCGCGATCAAGCCTGAGGTGATTCCGCGCGCGGCACGGCCGTTGTGATGCGGCCACGGTAATGCACGCCACGCTGTCGCCAGCGGGCGGCAGCGTCGCGCGATGGCGCAGCCCGCGTTACACCTGCAGCGGGTTGCGTTCGGCAAAGTGGCCACGCCAGTACGGGTAATACGGATACGGCGGCTCCACCGCACTCACCGCATCCAGGCGCGTGCGCTGCTCGGGCGTGAGTTGCCAACCCACCGCTCCCAGGTTCTGCCGCAGCTGTGCTTCGTCGCGCGCACCGATCAGCACCGTGCTCACGGTGGGCCGTTGCAGCAGCCAGTTGATGGCGATCTGCGGCACGCTGCGGCCGGTGTCTGCGGCAATGCCGTCGAGCACATCGACGATATCGAACAGCCGTGCATCGTCGATCGCCGGGCCGGCGGTGGCGGTGACATGCAGGCGGCTGTTGTCCGGCAGCGGTTGGCCGCGACGCAGCTTGCCGGTCAGCCGGCCCCAGCCAAGCGGGCTCCACACCACTGCGCCGATGCCCTGGTCGATGCCGAGCGGCATCAACTCCCATTCGTAGTCGCGCCCGGCCAGCGAGTAATAGGTCTGGTTGGCAACGAAGCGGCTCCAGCCCTGAGCGTCGGCCACGGCCAACGATTTCATCAGCTGCCAACCGGCGTAATTGGAGGCGCCCAGATAACGCACCTTGCCTACGCGCACCAACTCATCGAGCGTGGAGAGGGTTTCTTCCACCGGCGTCATCGCATCGAATGCATGCAGTTGCAGCAGGTCGATGTAGTCGGTGCGCAAACGGCGCAGCGACGCATCCACCGCACGCAGCAAACGGAAGCGCGATGCACCGGCATCGTTGGGCCCATCGCCCAGGCGCAAACCAGTCTTGGTCGAGACAATCACCTGATCGCGGCGGCCCTGCAGCGCCTGGCCAAGAATCTCTTCAGAGGCGCCGTCGGAATACACATCAGCGGTGTCGAACAGGTTCAGGCCCGCCTCAAGGCACAGATCGATCATGCGCCGCGCCTGTGCCACATCGGTATCGCCCCACGCAGAAAACAGCGGCCCCTTGCCGCCGAAGGTACCGGTGCCCAGACCGAGCACCGGCACCTTGAAGCCGGAACGGCCGAGAAAACGTGTGTCCATTGCAATGCTCCTTGGAACCGAAAGAAAACCCGCGCGCAGGGCCGGTCGATCCGACACCACGCGGTGCCAGGCACGACGCTCTGCTCACCGATCACACGCACCTATCGCGCACGTCTGCGGTTACGCGGTCTGCGCGCTACGCCTGAAGAATCGAATCAACCCACCTGCGCGCATGCGTCCGGCGCAGCGGTGCGACGGCGTTGCAGCTGCACGCTCCACAACGCGATGACCAGGCCAACGGCGCTCAACAGCGCGGCGACCCACGGGGTAGCGACCAGGCCGGCGTGCGTAGCGATCGCCACACCGCCCAGCCAGGCGCCCAGGGCATTGCCCAGGTTGAATGCGGCGATATTGAGACTGGAGGCCAGGTTCTGGCCGGCACCGCGTGCATGTTCGAGCACACGCAATTGCAGCGGCGCCACGGTGGCGAAGGCGGCCACGCCCAGCAGCCCGACAACCACCACCATCGCGGTCTTGTTGTGCAGGGCCAGACCCATCGTAGCGAGCACCGCCACCAGCGTGGCCAATGTGCCCAGCAACGCGGCAGTGGCGCGCCGGTCGGCAAGGCGCCCGCCCAGCAGATTGCCCACGATCATGCCGACACCGAAGACCAGCAAGACCGGCGACACCGCCGCCTGCGCGAACCCGGTCACCTGCACCAGCAGCGGCTGGATGTAGGTGAACACCGCGAACACGCCGGCATAGCCCAGCACCGTCATCGCCAGCGCCAGCAACACCTGCCCGCGCCGCAACACCGCCACTTCCTGTCGCCATGACACCGGCGCGGCCGCACCTGCGGCGGCCGGCACCCACAGCGCCACCGCAGCCGTGGCCAGCACCCCGATCACCGTCACCGCCCAGAAGGTGGCCCGCCAGCCCAGTTGCAGGCCCAGCCATGCACCGGCCGGCACGCCCAGCAGGGTGGCCACGGTGAGGCCGGCAAACATCAACGAGATGGCCGAGGCACGCCGCTCGGGCGGCACCAGAGAGGTGGCCACCACCGCGCCGACGCCGAAGAACGTGCCATGCGCCAGCGAGGTCAGCACCCGCGCGACCATCAGGCTGGCGTAATCCGGCGCCAGGGCACAGGCGAGATTGCCGAGGGTGAAGACGACCATCAGGCTCACCAGCACGGCCTTGCGCGGCCAGCGAGCGCTGAGCAACGTGAGCACCGGCGCGCCGATGCTCACGCCCAGCGCATAGCCGCTGATCAACAGGCCGGCCGCGGTGAGCGAAACGTCCAGGTCGGTGGCGACCTGCTGCAACAGGCCCATGATGACGAATTCGGTTGTTCCGATGCCAAAGGCACCGATGGTCAACGCCAGCAGGGCTGGCGGTAGACGGGACGCAACAGCAGAAGACATGACAGAAACCCTGGAGAACTGCGCACAGCCTGCGCCGCGCGATCCTCTTCAAGAAGCCTTGTTATGCTGATTCACTTTCAATGCCACGTTGACAATGCATGGACCGTCTCGGTGATATCGCGCTGTTCCTGCGCGTGCTGGACCTGGGCTCGATCACCGCCGCCGCCAACACCCTGGACCTGTCGGTGGCGGTCGCCAGCCAGCGCCTGAAGCGGCTGGAACGCGACCTCGGCGTGCGCCTGCTGCACCGGACCACCCGCCGCCTGCATCCCACACCGGAAGGGCAGCAACTGGCGGCGCGCGGCCGGGTGCTGGTGGACGACCTGGAAGCGCTGGCCGACGACCTGCGCGAGAGCGCCCACGATGTCGGCGGTACCTTGCGGGTCACGCTGTCGGCCTCGTTCGGGCGTCAGTACATCTCCCCGCTGCTGCCCGCCTTCCAGGCCCGCCACCCGCGCCTGCGCATCAGCGCGCATCTGAGCGACGATTTGGTGGACCTGATCCAGCAGGGCTTCGACCTGGCCATTCGCATCGGCGCGCTGGACGACTCCGGCCTGGTGGCCAGGCGCATCGCCGACAACCGCCGCACGCTCGCCGCCTCGCCCGCGTATCTGCAGCGGCACGGCACACCGCGCACTCCCGAAGAATTGATGCAGCATCCAGGCGTACTGCTGATGGGCCGCACTGGCCGCCAGGACCTGTGGACCCTGCAGACACCGGAAGGCGGCGAGGTACGGGTGCGCATGCAGAGCCGCTTCGAGAGCAACTTCGGCGAACTGGTGCGCGATGCGGTGCTCGCCGGGCAAGGCATCGGGATCTATTCCTACTGGCATATCGCCGACGACCTGCGCGCCGGCCGCCTGGTCGAAGTGATGACCGACTATCCGCCTCCCACCTCGCAGATCAGCGCCGTGATGCCCGCACGCCAGCTGCAGCCGCCGCGGGTGCGTGCGTTTGTGGAGTTCTTGCTCGAACACTTCGGCCAGACGCCGCCGTGGGAATCATCGTCGGGAGAATGAGAGCCGGCATGACGGCCCGCTAAAGATCGTGTGCGTCGTCGTTCAGCGCGGCGATGATCGCCGAGGTCTGGTCCAGCGCCCCGCCGCAGCGCGGCCTCTGCCCCTTGGCCGCGACGCCGCGCAGCGGCGTGGCGTTGGGGCGCTACGGAGTGTTACGCGCATGCCGCACGCTACGTTTTCCGTCTGCAGACTCAGGCCAACTGTGTGCGCAACGCGGCCAGGGTGCCGGCGGTGCGAACGCCTTATTTCCCGCTGCGCTGCAGGCGTTTGCCAAGCGCGCGGCGCTGGGCGTCGCTGAGTAGATGTCCGTGCGTGCGCAAGAGGCCGATGATCTGCTGGTGCGCCAGCTGCGTGCGCCTGGCAAGCTCGGCGGTCGCCGCCTGCTCGATCGCCTTCCAGTCGGCAGGGGTGGAGGGAGCAGCTAGGGATCGGGGTTTTGCAGGCATGACGATCGGGGCACCGGAGACAGGTCGCAAGAATACGGAATGTGCGTGAGTGATCGATCAGCGGCAGCGGCTTGATGGCTGCGGCCTCACCGCCACGCGCAAGGATCCGCGGCATTGTCGAGTCTGCCATTGATGGGCGCACCACGGCGTCCCTTGTAGGATCGCGCTACCGCGGCTGTGCCGCACAGCGCCAGCGCACGAGCGTTCCGCATGCCATCCGCCACCGCCGACCTGACCGACATCCTGCTGCGCCACGCGCCGGCCGACGGCATGCACGCCACGCCGATCGCCGGGCTGCATGTGATGCGCAGCGCCGTCGCCACCGACGCCATCCCCACCGTCTACACGCCGATGCTTTGCCTGGTGGCGCAGGGCCGCAAGCGCGCGATGCTGGGCGCGCAGGCCTATCACTATCATCCGCAGATGTACCTGGTGGCGTCGGTCGATCTGCCCATCGTCGGTTCGGTGATCGAGGCCAGCGCCACGCATCCGTACCTGTGCTTCTGCCTGGACCTGGACACTGCCGTGCTCAGCGAGCTGGCGATCCACCATGCGGAACTCGCCGAGCCGCAACGCGATACCGCAAGCGCAGGTCTATTGCTCAACCGCAGCACACCACAGCTGTACGACACCGCGGTGCGGCTGGCAGGCCTGCTCGACCGACCGCAAGAGATCGCCGCGCTGGCACCGCTGGTGACACGCGAACTGCTGTATCGCCTGATGGCAGACCCCGCCAATGCGGTAGTGCGCCAGATGGCCATTGCCGATAGCCGCCTCAACCAGATTTCCAAGGCCATCGTGTGGTTGCGCGAGCACTACGCACAGCGTTTCAGCATCGAACAGATCGCCGATCTGTCGGCGATGAGTCGCTCCACCTTCCATGCACACTTCAAGACGGTGACCTCGATGACACCGCTGGAGTACCGCTCGCATCTGCGCGTGCACGAGGCGCGCCGGCTGATGGTGGCCGACGCGCTCACCGCTGCCGACGCGGGGTTTCGGGTCGGCTATGAAAGCGCATCGCAATTCAGCCGCGACTACGCACGCATTCTCGGCGAGCCGCCCGCGCGCGATGCACAACGCTTACGCGCAAGCACGCCCGACGCGACCGAAGCGGCGTGAGACTGCTGGACTGACCTCGCTGCAGCCTTCTGCACGCAGACATCGCGCTGTGCGCGACATCTGCGCCGCCCACGCAGCGATGCTGACGCAATAGATAGGTGCCGTCGAAAACGGTAGACCCAGCACAGCAGCGTGATTACTTACTCAATCGGCCTTGTACTGCGCCTCTGTCACCTGCTCGAGCCAGGTCACTGGCGAACCATCCACCGATTCTGCGATGGCAATGTGCGACATCGCCACCGTCGCGTTTGCGCCGTGCCAATGCTTGACGCCCGGCGGAATCCACACGATGTCGCCGGGGCGGATCTCCTGCGCCGGCTTGCCCCATTCCTGCACCCGCCCCGCACCGGCGGTGACGATGAGCGTCTGACCCAGCGGATGGGTATGCCACGCAGTGCGCGCGCCCGGCTCGAAGGTCACCGTGGCGCCGCCCACGCGTGCCGGCGCATCGGCCTGAAACGGCGCATCGATACGCACCTTGCCGGTGAAGTAATCGGCCGGGCCCACGGCCGACGCCGCGCCGCCGGCACGGCTTACCTTGATCGGTGCCTGCGTCTGCCCCGCATGCTCCTCGCCACCCTGCCCCTCACCACCCGGAGCGGTGGTAGCGGCCATCATCGACAACGACATTGCAGTTGCGAACAGATTCATTGCAGTACTCCTTGAACATAGTGAAACAACGTAGCGGTCGCTTGCCAGTCGACGCGCAGGACACGTCTCGGGTCGAAGCGAACCAGCTGCTGCGCGATCGAGCAGCAACCGCATCGGTAGGGCAGTCGGCAGCAGAGCATCGCCCTGCCCCGCATCCGGTTGCCTGCACTGTAGCGCGCATGCGCGCCTGCACTCCCCCTGCAAATCTGCATGCAGCTAGAAACGCAGCGCATCAATGCGCCTGCGCTGCGGGCCGCCACGACATTGAGGCCATCACACACCATCGCGCATGATGCTGGCCGCATGAATCGCATGCCTGGAGCGGGCACTGGCAGCAATGGCTCGGGAAAACCTCAACGACCTGCAGGTCTTCGTCACCGTCGCGCGCGAAGGCAGCTTCACCCGCGCTGCCGCGCAACTGGGCGTCTCGCAATCGGCGTTGAGCCATACCGTGCGTGCCCTGGAAACGCGCTTGGGCATCCGCTTGCTGACCCGCACCACGCGTAGCGTCTCAATGACCGAAGCCGGTGCGCGCCTGTTCGAAACGGTGGCGCCGCGGCTGCAGGAGATCGACGATGAGCTGTCTGCGCTGACCGACTTCCGCGACAAGCCGGCCGGCACCATCCGCATCACCAGCGCCGGCCACGCCGCCGATGCCTACGTGTGGCCGGCACTTTCCAAAGTGTTGCCCGACTACCCGGACCTCAAGATCGAAGTCACCGTGGATTACGGTCTGGCCGATATCGTGGCCGAGCGCTACGACATCGGTATCCGCTTGGGCGACCAGGTGGCCAAGGACATGATTGCAGTGCCGATCAGCCCGCCGCAGCGCATGGCGGTGGTCGCGGTGCCGGGCTACTTCGTGCATCACACCATCCCGGCCGTTCCGGCCGATCTAGCGCAGCACAACTGCATCGGCCTACGCCTGCCCACACACGGTGGGTTGCTGGCCTGGGAGTTCGACAACGCCGGGCGCGAGGTCAAAGTGCGCGTGGACGGGCAATGGACCTTCAACAGCAGCAGTGCGATGTTGCGCGCCGCGCTGGCCGGCGCGGGTATCGCGTATCTGCCGGAATCCATGGTGCTGGACCACATCGCCGCCGGCCAGCTGCGCCGCGTGCTGGAGGACTGGTGCGAGCCATTCGAGGGCTATTACGCCTACTACCCCAGCCGCCGCCAATCCTCCGCCGCACTGCGCGTGGTGATCGATGCGCTACGGCAAGGTCTGACGCGCGAATAAGCACGTTTCGTAGGGGCATGCGTGCGCGCGACGAAGCCTTCCCGCAACCGCCCATCGCGCCCAGGCATGCTGCTACGCGGGATCGCCGCTAAAACCCGCTGGGCGTCTCGCGTTTATGTGCCACCACCGGGTGTGCCGCCAGCGGACGATAGGCACGCAAGAACAGCGCCACCGCGCCGCTGACATAGGCCGCCTGCTGTAAGGCGGGGTCATGCGATGCCGTCTCGCGTGCCGCCGCATTGGCCGGCAGCCCTGTCATCAGCCCGAAGAAATGCACCGATGCATCCGGCAGGTTGTCGATCGCCAACGCAGCTTTGTCCACCTCACGCGCCAACAGCGAGCGCATCATGCGGTCGTAGCGCTCGAAGCACAGCATCCACATCTCCTCGCGCATCTGGCTGGGCACTAGCGGCGGTCGCACCAGCCCGTAGGCGGTATCGTCCGGCGCACTGCGGCTTGCAACGTTTAGCAGCGCATTGGCAACGGCAATCAGGCGCTGATCCAATGGACCACGCGCCTGCAGCAGCACGTCCCAATGACTGCGCGGGGCATGCGCCAATGCTTCGAGCGTTGTGCGGAACAACACCTCCTTGAAAGCGAAATACGCGTACACCGTGGCCTTGGACACCAGCGCATGGCGGGCAATGCTGTCCATGCTGGTGCGGTCGAAGCCGTCTTGTTGAAACAGCGCACGCGCCGCCGCCAGGATCGCGCCACGTTTGCCGGATGGCGAACGTGCACGTGGCGGCGTATCACTGGCCAAGCTTTCGTCACCCACGGGGCTGCGCTGTCGCGACGCTGGCCATCTCCGGTTCTGCGGTCTGCAACCAGCCGCCGCCCATCGCCTTGTAGAACGTCACCAGATTGGTGAAACGCGACAACTGCGTGCCGATCAAGGTCTGCTGTGCGCTGTACAGCGAGCGCTGCGCATCCAGCGCCTGCAGATAACTATCGATACCGCGCTCGAAACGCGCCTGCGACAACCGATAGCTATCGGCAGTTGCATCGACCAATGCCTGCTGGGCCTGCAATTGCCGGCCCAGCGTGTCGCGTTGCGCAAGCGCGTCGGACACTTCGCGGAACGCGCTCTGGATGGATTTTTCGTAGCGGGCCACTTCGATATCGCGATTGGCCTTGGCCATGTCCAGATTGGCGCGATTGCGCCCGGCGTTGAAGATCGGCAAGGTCAGCGACGGCACGAAGCTCCAGGCGCGGGTGCCCGAATCGAACAGGTTCGACAGGCTGCTGCTGGATGAGCCCAACGAGCCGGTCAGGCTGATGCTGGGGAAGAACGCCGCACGCGCTGCACCGATGTTGGCATTGGCCGCACGCAGGTTGCGCTCGGCCTCCAGGATGTCCGGGCGACGTTGCAACAACTGCGAGGACACCCCTGCCGGCACGCTGGCCAGCACGTTGCCGTCCACACTGGCACCATCGGGTAACGCGCGCGGCAACAAGGCGTCCGGTAACTGCGTGCCGACCAGCAGCACCAGGGCATTGCGATCCTGCGCCACCTGCGCGGTATAGCGCTCCACATCCACGCGTGCGGTTTCCACCGTGGTTTGCGCCTGGCGCAAGGTGAGCTGCGAGGCCACACCCAGCTCAAAACTGCGTTGCTGCAGGCGATAGCTATCGCTTTGGCTGCTCAAGGTGGACTGCGCCAGCTGCAGCGATGCCTGATCGGCGGCCAGGGTCAGATAGGCGGTGGCGACTTCGGCGACCAGGCTGATATGCGTGCTGCGGCGCGCTTCGGCGGTGGACAGAAATTGTTGCAGCGCCTGCTCCTTGAGGCTGCGCACGCGCCCGAACAGATCCAGTTCGTAGGCGCTGATGCCAACGTTACCGCTGTAGGTGCGGAACACCGCCGGCTGCCCGGGGATGGCCAGCTCCGCCGGCGTGCGCGCATTGTTGGAGGTGCCGGTGCCATCGATGGCCGGTACCAATGCAGCGCGCTGCACCCGGTATTGCGCACGCGCCACTTCGATATTGAGTGCGGCCACACGCAGGTCGCGGTTGTTTTGCAACGCCAGCGCGATCACCTGCTGTAACGCGGGGTCGGTGAAGACCTCGCGCCAGCCGATATCGGCCACGTTGCGCGCCTGTTCGGTTTCGGCGGCATCGGGCGTTGTGGTGGAACCGGTGCCGGCACCGGCGAAGTGGTCCGGCACCGGCGCGTCTGGGCGGGTGTAGCGCGGCATCATCGTGCAGCCAGACAGCACGCTGGCCACCGCGATCGCGGCAAGTGTCATGCGAATCGGTGTCATGTCAGTGTCCTGTCGGTTGCGGAGTAGCGGGTGAAGCAGGTTGCGCGCGGCGCTTAAATAACCCGCTGACCAGTACGAAGAATAGCGGTACGAAAAAGATCGCCAGCACCGTGCCGGACAACATGCCGCCGATCACCGCCGTGCCCAGCGCATGCTGCGCACCGGCACCGGCACCGCTGCCGAGCACCAACGGCACCACGCCCAGGATGAAGGCCAGCGATGTCATCAGGATCGGCCGCAAACGCATGCGCGCCGCTTCCAGTGCCGACTCGATCAGGCTCTTGCCGCTCTCGTGCAGCTCCTTGGCAAACTCCACGATCAGGATCGCGTTTTTCGATGCCAGGCCAATGGTGGTCAACAACCCCACCTGGAAGTACACGTCATTCATTTTCCAGGTCAGTATCGCGCCCAGCAGCGTGCCGAACACGCCCAGCGGCACCACCAGAATCACCGAGAACGGAATCGCCCAGCTTTCGTACAACGCGGCCAGACACAGGAACACGATCAGGATCGACAGGCCGTACAACAGGCCGGTCTGGCCGGTGGAGGATTTTTCCTGCCGCGACAAGCCGGTCCACTCGAAGCCGATGCCCGGCGGCAATTTGGCCGCCGCAGCTTCCACGATCTGCATCGCTTCGCCACTGGATGCCGCGCCGGGCAGCGCCATGCCCAGGATCTCCACCGACGGCACGCTGTTGTAACGCTCCAGCCGCGGCGAACCCGATTGCCAGCTGGCAGTCGCGAAGGCATTGAACGGCACCATGGTGCCGGCGCTGTTGCGCACGAACCAGCGGTCGACGTCCTGCGGGTTCATGCGGTAAGGCGCGTCGGCCTGCAGCATCACCTTCTTGACCCGTCCCTTGTCGATGAAATCGTTGACGTACACGCTGCCCCACGCACTGGCGAAGGTGTTGTTGATGTCGGCGATCGACACGCCCATCGCCTGCGCACGGTGCGGGTCGATCTCCAGCTTGAACTCGGGCGTGTCTTCCTGCCCGTTCGGGCGCACCGCCACCAGGCGCTTGTCCTGCGACAGCTCGGCCAGCAACTGATTGCGCGCCTGCATCAAGGCGTCATGGCCCAGATTTGCGCGGTCCTGCAACATCAGATCGAAGCCGGTGGCATTGCCCAACTCCGATACCGCCGGCGGCGCAAACGTAAACACCCTGGCATCGCGGATGCTGGCGAAAAAAGCGCCAGCCTTGCCGGCCACGTCGGTGACGCTCTGGCCCTTGCCGGTACGCTCGTCCCATGGACGCAGTTTGACGAAGGCAAACCCCACGTTCTGCCCGGTGCCGGCAAAGCTGAAACCGGACACCGCAAACACGCCTGACACCGAATCCTTCTGATCGACCAGGAAGTGATGCTCCACCTGTTTGAGCACCTCGTTGGTTCGCGTATCGGTAGCACCGGGCGGCAACTGCACCAGCACGAACAACGTGCCCTGGTCCTCGTCCGGCAAAAAGCCCACCGGCAACTTCATGAAACCGAACACCACCAGCGCCAGCAACACCGCATAGGCCAGCATGTAACGCCAGCCCTTGCCAAGCATGTGCCGCACCACGCCTTGATAGCGGTGATTGCCGCGATCGAATACGCGGTTGAACCAGCCGAAAAAGCCGGTAGTGGCCATGCCATGGCCTTTGTGCACCGGCTTGAGCAAGGTGGCGCACAAGGCCGGGGTCAGGATCATCGCCACCAGCACCGACAAGGTCATCGCCGAGACAATCGTGATCGAGAACTGGCGGTAGATCACACCTGTGGAGCCGCCGAAGAACGCCATCGGCACGAACACCGCCGCCAGCACCAGCGCAACGCCAACCAGCGCACCGGAAATCTGGTCCATCGATTTGCGTGTGGCGTCCTTGGGCGACAACTGCTCCTCACCCATCACGCGCTCGACGTTTTCCACCACCACGATGGCATCGTCCACCAGCAGGCCGATCGCCAGCACCATCGCGAACATGGTCAGCGTATTGATGGTGAAACCGAAGACGGCGAGCACGCCGAAGGTGCCCAGCAACACCACCGGCACCGCAATGGTCGGAATCAAGGTGGCACGGAAATTCTGCAAGAACAGATACATCACCAGGAACACCAGCACTACCGCTTCGATCAAGGTGCGCACCACCTGCTCGATGGAGATGCGCACGAACGGCGTGGTGTCGTACGGCTTTTGCACCTTCATGCCCGGCGGGAAGAATTTCTCCTGTTCTTCCAGGCTTTTGTCGATGGCGCGCACCGTATCCAGCGCATTAGCACCGGTGGCCAGCTTGATCGCCAGACCTGCGGCCGGCTTGCCGTTATAACGACCTACCGTGTTGTAGCTTTCGCTACCCAGTTCGATACGTGCCACATCGCGCAGTCGCACCTGCGCGCCATCGGCCTGCGTGCGCAGCAGGATGTTTTCGAATTGCTCGGCGGTCTTGAGCCGGGTCTGCGCGGTGATGGTGGCATTGAGTTGCTGGTTGGCCACCGCCGGCAACGCGCCGAGCTGGCCGGCCGACACCTGCGCGTTCTGCGCCTGGATGGCGGTGCGCACATCCACCGGGGTGAGATTGAAATTGCTCAGCTTGTCCGGGTCCAGCCAGACGCGCATGGCGTATTGCGAACCGAACAACGTAGTGTCGCCCACGCCTTCGACGCGGCTGATGGTTTCCTGCACGTTGGCCGCTACGTAGTCGGACAGGTCCGAGTCGCTCATGCTGCCGTCTTCGGAGGTGAAGGCCAGCACGTTGAGGAAATTGGTGGCCGACTTGGTCACCGTCACACCCTGCTGCTGCACTTCCTGCGGCAGCAATGGCGTGGCCAGCGACAACTTGTTTTGCACCTGCACCTGCGCAGTATCCGGGTCGGTGCCGTTGTCGAAGGTCAGCGTAATGGTCACCGCACCGCTGGATTCGCTGGTGGAGGCCATGTAGCTGAGATGGTCCAGCCCCTTCATCTTCTGCTCGATGACCTGGGTGACGGTGTCTTCCAGCGTCTGCGCCGAGGCGCCCGGATAATTGGCGGTAATGGCGACGGCGGGCGGCGCGATGCTGGGGTATTGCGCGATCGGCAAGGTGGCGATGGACAGGATGCCGGCCAGCATCACGATGATGGCCAACACCCACGCGAAAATCGGACGGTCGATGAAAAAGCGTGCCATGTCGTGTGATCCGCCTTAATTTGCCGCACGCGGCGTGCTGGGCGCAGATGGCGCGGCCGCAGCGTCGCTGCGCTTTGGTTGCCATGGCACGGTCTTGACCTGAATGCCGTCGCGCGCACGCGAAGCGCCTTCGACCACCACCTGTTCGCCGGGCTTCAGGCCGCTGCGCACCAGCCACTGGTCGCCGACTTCGCGGTCGGTGTCCAGCACGCGTAACTGCAGTTTTTGGTCGGCGCCGACCACGAAGACGGTCGGCTTGCCGGCACCATTGCGCGACACCGCCTGCTGCGGCACCAGCACGCCCTGTTGCTTGACGCCTTCCTGCAGCACTGCGCGCACGTACATGCCCGGCAGCAGATCTGCGTTGGGGTTGGGGAACACCGCGCGCAGGGTGATCGAGCCGGTGTTCTGGTCCACGGTGACATCGGAGAACGCCAGCTGGCCCTGCAAGGGATAGCGGCTGCCGTCTTCCAGTAGCAGCGACACTTTGGCCGCGCCCTCGCCGGCCTTTTCCAGGTCGCCGCGCGCCATCGCCTGCTTCAGCCGCAACACCGCCACGCTGGGCTGGGTGACGTCGATATAGATCGGGTCCAGCTGCTGGATGGTGGTCAGCGCGGTGGCCTGGTTGGCGGTCACCAACGCGCCCGGCGTGACGCTGGAGCGGCCGATGCGGCCGGAGATCGGGGCGTCCAGACGGGCGAACGCCAGGTTGATACGCGCGGTCTCCACGCTGGCCTTGCCCGCGGCCACGTCGGCCTCGGCCTGGCCCAGCGCCGCGTCGGTGTCGTCGCCTTCCTGCTGGCTGATCGCCTTGATCTGCGCCAGCTCGGTGTAGCGCTCGGCCTTGAGCCTGGCGGTGCGCAGATTGGCCTGCGCCCTGGCCAGGGTGGCCTGGGCGCTGGCGTAACTGGCGCGGTAGGTCGCCGGATCGATCTGGTACAGCGTCTGCCCGGCCTTGACGTCGCCGCCTTCGGTGAACTGGCGCGACTGCACGATGCCGCCTACCTGCGGCCGGATTTCGGCGATCAGGTACGGCACGGTGCGCCCCGGCAGCGCGGTGGTCAGCGGTACCGGCTGCTGCTTGACGGTCAGCACCGCCATCTCGGGAGTGCCCTCTTCTGGCGGTGGTCCGCCCGGCGGGCTGCCGCAGGCGCTGAGCAGGACGGTGGCGGCAACAGCAAACAACGGCAGGCGGTAAGAGGCTTGAGAACGCACGAGAAGGTCTCCGAAGACGCGCGATTAAAAATATAAACGGTACGGTTCGGTATCCTAATAAGCTCAACCGTGGGCGTCAAGCATTTCTGCCCAGTTGGTATACTTATGAATTAGCAGGAGGACAGAATGCGGGTCAGAACCGAAGCAAAACGCGACGCCATCATTCAGGCTGCCAGCGAGGTATTCCTCGAACTGGGCTTCGAAGGAGCGTCGATGTCGCAGATCGCGGCCCGGGTCGGCGGCTCCAAGCGCACGCTGTACGGCTATTTCCCGTCCAAGGAAGAGCTGTTCGTTGCGTTTGCCAAAGACATGTCCGACAGCTACATCGACCCCTTGCTGGATGCGCTGTCGCAGAGCAGCGGCCCCATTGCCGTGGCCTTGCAGCGTTTTGGCGAGGACATCCTCACCTTCCTGTGCGCCCCCTCCTCGATCACCATCTGGCAGACCATCATCGGCGTCTCCGGCCGCTCGGAAGTCGGCGCACTGTTCTTCAATGCCGGTCCGGAAGAAGGCATGCAGCGCGTCGCCGACTTTCTGCAACTGCAAATCGACCGTGGCCTGATGCGGCGTACCGACGCGTCGTTGGCCGCACGCCAACTGGGCGCCCTGTTTGAAGCGGAAACGCTGATGCCCTGCCTGTTCGGCGCGCTGAAAGATCCGTCGCCCGAGTATCTGCGCAACGCCACGCAACGCGCGGTGGAGATGTTTCTGGCGGCGTATGGCTGCGAGGCGGGCAAGACGGCCTAAAGCGCTGCGTCCGCGCCGTTGCGGTTTGTGCTGCGCGTACCATCACCTGCGCAGGCGGGCGCACCACGCGTGCATCGGCTTGCGTGGTGGTTGAACGGTGAAATGACCGCGCCGTCAGCGCGATCAGGCATGGAACCGGCGCAACGAACGCGCTGTTTCAACCCGGCCTGGAGGCGCCGCGTGAACTCCATGCGCCATAGCGGGATTGAAATGTCGGTGACGTTGCGTGCAGGTCGGGCATAGGGAAAGCGAGCGCTCGCTGACCGATGACCCGTTGGCTTGAACGCGGCGGGCCGTCAGCGCGTTGCTGTACCACGCAACGACACCCATGGTGCCGCCACTTGGCGGCATCGGAACCGGTGATCTGCCGCATTCAACCGGCTGCGCGCTACCGCCGCCTCACTGCACCACTACGCACACTACTGCCCTGGCATCGCGCCGCGGGCGTGCCGAAGCCGCGCGTTGCGCGACCTGGCGGGAGGCTTACTCCGCCACTGCGCACTTGGCGCACAGGCCATGCACTTCCAGCGTCTGCGCCTGCGGCTGGAATCCCAGCGCCTTGGCGCGGGCTTCCAGTTGCGCCACCACCTCGCGGTCTTCCAGTTCCACGGCGCTATGGCAGCGGTCGCAGATCAGGAACGGCACCGAATGCTGGGCGCTGTTGGGGTGATGGCAGGCGACGAAGGCGTTGACCGATTCGAGCTTGTGCACAAAGCCATTGGCCATCAAGAAATCCAGCGCGCGGTACACCGTGGGCGGGGCATCGGCGCCCACGCCCTTGCCTTCGCGCACCCAGTCCAGCAGTTCGTACGCCTTGACCGGTTTGCCGGCATCGGCGATCAGCCGCAGGACGTTGGCGCGGATCGGCGTCAGCCGCAGGCCGCGCTCGCTGCAGGCGCGCTCCACCGCGCGCACGAAGCTGTTGGCATCGTCCACGTGATGATGCGGGGCCGTGCAGGCATGGTCCTGGTCGTGCGGTTGGGTGTGCGTGTGCTTGGTCATACAGGCTCCGGCGTCAGGCCGCTCCAATCTTGATGAGTGCCGCATCGATGCGTTTCAAGGCACCCTCGCGGCCGGCCAGGTACACCGTCTGCGAAATGTCCGGGCTGACCTGGGTGCCAGTGATGGCCACCCGCAGCGGCTGGGCGACCTTGCCCATGCCCAGTTCCAGCGCCGCGGCGGCCTCGTGCAGCGCCGCCGACACGCTCTCCACGCTCCACTCGCTCAGCGCCGCCAGCATCGCGCGCGCCTTGCCCAGCGGCACTTCGGCGCCGAGCTTCAGGTGCTTGATCACCGCTGCTTCGTCGTAGGTTTCCAGCGGCTGGTACCAGACCACGGCCTTTTCGGCCATTTCCTTCAGCGTCTGCACGCGCTCGCGCAGCGCCACCACCACATCGGCAGCGGCCGGGCCGGCGGCGATGTCCAGACCAAGCTTGGCGAGCTGATACTCCAGCTGCGGCGCGATGCTGGCCGGGTCGTCGGTCTTCAGATAATGCTGGTTGACCCAACCGAGCTTGGCCATGTCCAGGCGCGCAGCCTTGGAATTGACGTCCTTGACGTCGAACAGGTCCAGCAGTTCCTGCTGGCTGAACAACTCCTGGTCGCCATGCGACCAGCCCAGACGGGCCAGGTAATTGATCAGCGCATGCGGCAGGTAGCCGGCGTCCTTGTACTGCATGACATCGGCCGCGCCGGTGCGCTTGGACAACTTGGCGCCCTGCTCGTCCAGGATCATCGGCATGTGCGCGAACTTGGGCACCGGCGCGCCCAGTGCTTCATAAATGTTGATCTGGCGCGGGGTGTTGTTGATGTGGTCGTCGCCGCGGATCACCTCGGTGATGCCCATGTCCCAATCGTCCACCACCACCGCAAAGTTGTAGGTGGGGAAGCCGTCCGGGCGGAAGATCACCATGTCGTCGAGCTCGCTGTTGGCGATCTCGATACGGCCCTTGATCAGGTCGTCGAACACCACCGTGCCGCCGACCGGGTTCTTGAAGCGGATCACCCGGTTGGGGTCGTCGCGGTACGGCAGCTGCTGCTCGCGCGCGGCGCCGTTGTAGCGCGGTTTTTCCTGCTTGGCCATCGCGGCCTCGCGCATGGCGTCGAGCTCTTCGCGGCTTTCGTAGGCGTAATAGGCCTTGCCCTGCGCCAGCAGCTGCTCGGCCACCTCTTGATAGCGGGCGATGCGCTGGGTCTGGTAGATCGGGCCTTCGTCGTAACCCAGGCCCAACCAGTCCATCGCCTCCAGGATGGCGTCGATGGCCGCCTGGGTGCTGCGTTCGCGGTCGGTGTCTTCGATGCGCAGCACGAACTCGCCGCCGCGGTGGCGCGCCTCCAACCAGCAATACAGGGCGGTGCGGGCGCCGCCGATGTGCAGGTAACCGGTGGGGCTGGGAGCAAAGCGGGTGCGGCAGGTCATGGAACGCTCGGCGAAACGGGAGTGCGCCGATTTTACCTTGCGCAGCGTGGCCCTGCCCGGCTAGGTGCTGCGGCGGTGATGTCGGGGGCCGCAGCGGCGCCGCGTCGCGTATCAACGGCGGTGCCGGCACGCCCGTGCCCTTGCCGCGCAACGCCTTCAGCCGCTCGCATCTGCGCCGCGATCAGAACCTTGAAGCTCGACCGCCGGCTGCGCACTGCACGCTGCGGCCGGGGTCGGGCCTGGCTCAGCGATTGCGCAACAAGTCGCCGTACACCACGCATTCGCCATCGCTGCGCGCCGGGCCCGGCGCGTCGTACAGCACCAGCCAGCTGGGAACCTTGCCGGCCAGCTGCGGCGGCAGGTCGCAGATGGCTTCGGCGCGGTCGCTGTCCTTGCCATGCGGCAGCACCGCCGATTCCATCAAGGCATGCTGAAAGCGCACCGGCTCGCGGTTGGCGGCCAGCACGGCGCGTGCGTCCGGCCATTTGAACAGGCGGATCTCGCCGTTCAACACCATCGTGGGGCCGGCCAGCAGATACAGATCGTCGCCGGAATAATGCAGATCGCGGATGCCCAGCCCGCCCAGTTGCAAGAAGTGCTTGCGCAGCAGCGTGCCGTCGTCGTCCAGCGGCGCCAGGCGCAGATGGTCGCCATGCGCTTCCACCTGGATTTCCAGCAGCGCCGACCAGCCGCGCAGCACCGGCCCGCGCAGCCCAAGCAGCAGGCGCTTGCCGTCGGCCACAATGCCTTCGATATCGAAGCCATTGTCCTTGCCGGGAATCTTCAAAAACGGGCCAAAATGCGCGTCGTCGGCCAGCAGCTCGGTGAGCTGGTTGTGCTTGGCGTCGCCCTTGAGCCGCAGCGCGCGGCGGCCATCGGCAGCCTCGCGCACCAGCCGTGGCGTGCCATCGGCATCGGACTCGATCGGCAGACAGGCCAGCAGGCGGCGGTTGGCGTCGAGCTTGAGTTTGGTCAGGCGCTTGGCGTTGTCGGCATCGTCGCGGCCGGGCTTGGCGTTCTTGCGCTTCAAGCCATGCGAGCCGATCACCCAGAGATAGCCGTCCGACAGGCCCATGCCTTCCAGGTCGGCTTCTTCTGCGTCCTCCCCCGGAAGATCCAGCAGCTCGGCCAGTGGGAAACTCTGGCCTTCGCCGAAGCGCAGCGTCTCGCGCTGGGTGGGCTGCAGCTTGCGCAGGCGATCCACCGCGCAGGCTTCGTCGCCGGCCACCCAAAGCCAGTCGTCGGTAAACGCCGCGCCGGACAGATTGCTGTGCACCAGCGCGCCGGGTGCGAACTCCAGCCGGACGCTGTGCGGAATCAGGGTTTTCTTGGCCATGGGAACCTGGTGGGTGGTGTTACGAAGTTGGGCGATTGAAGGCCTGCGCACGTAGCTGCGCAGTCGCTGCATGCGGCTGCAGGTGCTGAGCGCACCTGCCGCGTTTGCAACCTCCGCGCCTGCGCACGATGCGAGCAGGGGATCAATCGTTCTTGGTCAATCGAACGCGGCCAGCTTGGCACGCGCCACTTCCGGCGCCAACTGCCCCGACCAATCGCGGTCGTTGGCCACCTGCGCGTGGGCGCGGCTGGCTTCGAACGCATCGAAGTCCAGCGCGGCATACGCCCAGACGGTGTCTGCATCGGTTTGCGCCAGCACGCCGTCGGCGGGAAAGCCCACATCCATCGGTGCAAACACCGCCGCCTCGCCGGTATTGATGTCCAGCGCGGGGCTCCAGGGCGCCTCGCCGGCGGTGACCGATTGCGCGACGAACATGCGGTTTTCCAGTGCGCGCGCCAGACAACCGACCCGCACGCGGGTGGCGCCGGCGGCAGTGTCGGTACAACTGGGCACGATCAACAGGCGCGCGCCGGCTTCGTACTGCGCGCGCACCGGCAACGGGAACTCGCTGTCGTAGCAGATCGCAATCGCCGCACGCACGCCGTCCAGCTCAAACACCTTCAATGCATCGCCAGGCTCGATCAGCCCGGTGGCTTTTTCAAACCCGGTCAGTTGCAGCTTGTCCTGCCAACCATGGCCGCCGTCGGGCGTGAACCAGTCGCTGCGATTGCGATAGCGGCCATGGTCCAGATCCAGCAGAAAACTCCCGGCAATCAGATGCAACCGGTGCTGCCGCGCCAGGCCGGCAAACAGCTCCAGCCACGACGTTCGCAGCGCCTGGATGGCCGCCAACGATTCGGGCAGGCCGGCCGACACCTGCGTGCCGAACGTGGCAGCCAGCTCCAACGACAGATATTCCGGCAGCACCGCCACCCGCGCGCCGGCAGCCGCAGCCTCGCCGATCAGTGCCGACATGCGCGCGGCGAAGGCAGCGAAATCCACGGGTTTGCCGATCGGATATTTGGCAACGGCAATGGTGAGCGGAGCATTCATCGGCAAGCTTCCTTTAACGGCTCTATAGCGACGTAAAACGTGCGCAGCAACGCAATCGACTTCACCACGCTCAAGGTTTCAGCGCGCGCGTCCACACACTCAAGCTGTGGTCGATCTGCCCATGTTGCAACTCCGCCCACTCCAGCCGCACCTGCATGCCCGGCTGCGGCGCGTAACCGCGCTTGCGCCAAAACACATCGTTGGGGCGATAGTCGGCAGGTTTGCGCGGGTCGTCCGCTGCACGTTCCACCGAGCAGAACGCGGCGAGCGTAAAGCGCCCCAATGCGCGGGCATGCGCCTCGCGCCTGTCGAAGAAGGCATGGCCGATGCCCTGCCCGCGATACGCCGGCAACAACACCGATTCGCCGAAATAAAACACGCTGGCGGGGTCGATGCCGGCGGCGCTGAATGGCGCGTGGAAAGCGGCGCTGTCGTCGAGTAACGGCAAACCGGTAGACGCGCCGATGACCGCATCGCCATCGCGCGCCAGGACGAACACGCTATCGGACGAGGCAGCATAGGCGGCCAGATAGTCGCGTTCGTAGCCGGCATCGCCGTCGTACAGATACGGCCATGCGCGGAACACTGCGATGCGCAACTGCGCTACCGCATCCAGATACGGCAACACCGCGTTGCCGTGGACTGTTTCAACGATCAGGGAGGTGCCGGTCATGCGGCCATGGTAAGCGAGCCTGGCCGCGTTGCGCTGCTGCACTGCCCCGTCTCAACGCAGCCAACCGTCATGGCGTTGGGCCGCGTTGCCGGGCTGTTGCCACATCAACCACACCGCCGCTTCTTCCTGGGCCACCAGCACCCCAAGCAGCGCATCGGTACTGCGCGCCCAGTAACTGCCGTTACTCAAGCGCTGCCACGGCCCGTAGCCGCGCACACGTGCGTCCGGTGCCGGCGCCTGCTGCTGCCGCGACGCCTGCAAGAAACTGCATCCATCCACACGCAAGGCCTGTGCCGTGCGCGCATGCAGGCGCAGACCGATCACCCCACGGCGGCCCTCGCGCGCCAGCGGCAATGCCGATAGCGGCGAGCCTTCCCATTGCGACAGTGGCGCTGCGGGAAGCAGCGCCACCGTGTCGATTCCGGCGGGCAGCAAACGCTGCGCCCGCCGGTACACCTGTGCATGCACGCGCATGTCGACCTCAGCGCAAGCTGTTGCCAAGCTCGTACCAATCGACCTTACGCGTCACCCACATGATGCTGGCCAGGATGCCGAACAGCAGCAGCGACCCCATCAGCAGCGAATTGTCTTCCGAGACCAGCAGGCTATAGAGCACGCCATACAACGCCGTCAGCATCACCGAGAACCCGGCAGCGCGTACCCAGCTCCGCAACACCCCGGACAGATAGAAGAACTGCAGGCCGATACACGCCGCCGCCGACACCAGATACGCCTGCCAGAACGCGATGTGCTCGGAAAGGCTCAGCAGCAACAGGAAGAAGATCGCCAGCGCCAGGCCGACCAGCAGGTATTGCAACGGATGGATCGGCAAGCGCTTGATCAGCTCGAACAACACGAACGCCACAAAGGTCAGCACCACGAACAGGATGCCGTATTTGCTGGCGCGATCGGCCTGGGTGTACACATCCACCGGGTCGACCAGACGCACTTCCAGCGTATCCAGCGACGACTGCGACGACTGCAACTGCGTCTGCGCACCGGTTGCCAGCGACGACAGCGACCAGCTCGCATCGAAGCCACGCTCGCTGATGGTCGGCGCATTCGGCAGAAAGCGCCCACCGAACAACGGATGCGGCCAGGCCGAACGCAGCGCGATGTCGTTATTGTCGGCAATCGGCGCGATGGTCAGACTGCGCGTGCCATCCAGCACGAATGCCATGTCCACTGCATTGCCGTCGACCAGCTTGCCGGCCAGCGGATCGCCCAAGGGCTGCAGATCGGCGTGAATGCCGGCCGAGCGCGATGCCAGGCCGCCAGCGCCGCTTTCCAGCGTCAGGGTGCGGCCGTCTACCCGCAGCGTTGGCGTGCCGACCAAGCCGCGCACGTCCGAAATGCCCACAGCCAGATGCGGCTGGCCATAGCTGCGCCCGGCCACAGCCGGATACTCGAGCGGGTCGAATTCGGCCTTGAGCTTGGCCTTCCACGAATACACCTGCACGCGGAACAGGCCGATCTTGCGCTCGGAGGGCATCAACTCGCCGCTCAGGTTGAGCGTGCGCGGGGTCTGCAGCAGCTGCCCATCGCGCTTGCGCCAGACCTTGTGCGACTTGCCCTCCTCGTCCGGCTCGGTGACCTGCACATCTTCGGTGTATGGCAACACCCGCACCGGTGCGATGAACTGCTGCTCGCCGGCCTTGCTCTGCGCCACCCGCTCCACCGCCTGGTCGCGGTACTGCGCACGGTCCTGCACGGTGCCGCGAATCAGCAACAAGGGAATCAGCAACAACAGGATCAGTCCGCCGATGGTGGCGAACCGCAACAACAGTTTCAGGGATTTCATCGACCATCCTCATTCTGGGAGGTGGTCAGGGTGCAAGGCGACGGTGTCCAGGGTTTGAGGTGAATTTGAAGCGAATGTGAAGTGCCGCCTCTGCACGCGCGGCGGCCGGCACTGTGACCCAGTCAGGAAATCGCGTTTTCACGCTTTAAAAGTGCAACGCAGGCCCAGTGCACGCTTCCGTTTCAGTGATGACACTTCGCATCACCGCCGCGCTCTTTCGCGCCAGGCGCAAGGATGAGCACGCAGCTACGCACTTCAGGGCCATCCCTTCTTTTCCTGAGTTATTCCGCTTACGGCTTTCTGGTTTTGTCGGTCTTCGGCGTCTCTTTCTTTTTTTGCCCGCACCGCATCGGTGTCGTCTCACCCGTGTGTCCGCTTGCTGGCTGTGGTTCCAACAGTGCGCACGACTGCATCCCTCTACTCCCTGGAGTCTGCCTTCCATGAACAAGCAATGTTCACTTGCGCTTTGCGTGCTCGCCGCCCTGAGCCTGTCCTCCGCCGCAGCGCAGGCGGCAACGCACGGAATGGGTTTGAAGCCATCGTCGTTGATGCAGCCGGTCACCCCGCTATTCGGAACCGCGAGCGCGGCCAAATCCCTTCCCGCCTCGGTGGACCTGACCGCCTGGGCGATCACGCCGGGCGATCAGGGCCAGGTGGGATCGTGTGCGTCGTGGGCCACCGCGCACACCTTGACCGGCTGGTACGCCAATGCCAGCAAACAGGCGCAAACCCGCTTTGCCCCGATGTATCTCTATAGCCAGGTCAACGGTGGCGTCGATGACGGCTCCACGCTGGAAGCCCCGCTGGAAGTTGCGCTAGCGCAAGGCATCGCTACCGAGCAGCAGTATTCGTGGGGCAACTACAACTGGAAGAACCCACCCACCGCCGCCGACCGCGCCAACGCCGCCAAAAACCCCACGCCCTACCGGAAGTACACCGTGCTGTATGCGGGCAACGGCGATGGCGGGCGCGCCCTGATCGAGCAGATCAAACTGGCGCTGGCCTCGTCCACGCCGGTCGCCATCGGCTTCTATGTGCGGCAGGGTTTTGAGGACCTCACGCCCAAGAATCAGGTCGACTACGACATCAAGACCCCGATTCTGGGCGGGCATGCGGTGATCGCGCTGGGTTACGACAGCGAAGGGCTGATCGTCGAAAACAGCTGGGGCACCGAGTGGGGTAACAAAGGCTTTGGCAAGCTGTCCTGGTCGGTGGTGGCCAAGGACGTCACCGCCGCCGACGTGGTGCACTAGCGCACCGCGGATGCGCACTGTGATGTGCGGCTGATACGGATACGGCATGTGCGCTGGTGCATGCCGTATTCCGTGTTCCGTATTCCGCATTTCGTGCAGCGATGGTGCGTTCTCGGCGTCCTACTGCTGCACAAGCTCTACTTAACACCAAGAGCGGCCAACAACATGCCGGCGTCATCGCCAGGCGGGCGTGGCCGATGCGACATGGCCCTCTCTCCGGATCTGAGCGCGCCGTCCACACTCATCTGACGACTGCTCGCGACGTTGTGTAAGCCGCGCTTAGCCGATCGGCAGCCGCAAGGTCGCAATCGCACCGCCACCGTCGCGATTACCCAGCGCCACGTCGCCACCGTGCAGGCGTGCCACCTCGCGCACGAACGGCAAGCCAAGGCCGGAGCTGCGTTGCCCGGTCTGCGGCCGCGCCAACGAGTAAAAGCGCTCGAAAACGCGTTCGATGGCGTAGTCCGGCACCCCACTGCCCCGGTCTTCGACCGACAGCTGCCAGTGCCCTGCATGTACGTGCGCACGCAACTGCACACTGCTGCCCTGCGGCGAAAACGCAATCGCATTTTCCAGCAGATTGATCAGCGCCTGACGCAACAGAAATCCATCGCCAGACACGTGCTGCTCGCCGCTCGAATCGGGCGGCGCGGCACTCTCCAGCTGCACACCCGCCGCAGCGGCACGCGGCGCAACCGCCTCCAACGCCGCTTGCAGCACGCTGCTCACAGCGATGCGCGCGCGCGTCTGCAGCCGACCGTGTTGTTCCACCTCAGCCAGCGCGAGCAGCTTGTCGATGGTTTCGGTGAGCCGTTGTTCCTGCGCGCGGATGCTGGCGACAAAATGCTGGCGATCGGCTTCCGGCAACGGCTCGGTCAACAACTCCGACGCGCCACGGATCGCCGCCAACGGGCTTTTCATTTCATGCGTCAGCGACTGTACGTAATGCTCGACGTAGGCCTTGCCTTCCAGCTTGCGGCGCATGGTTTCCAGCGCCTGGCCGAGGTCGCCGATTTCATCGCCGCGCGGTTTGGGTGGCGGCACCGGGATGCCGGCGCTCACAGCCTGCGCATAGCGGTTGAGCCGGCCGATGCCGCGCATCAGCCACCAGGTCATCAGGATGCCGATCAACGCGGAAATACCGATCAACCAGGCCCCGCGCTGCAGGATGTTGCGTTGGCTGGCTTCGATAAACGGGTCGATGCTGCGATTGGGCTGGGCCAGGGTGAGCACGCCGATCAACTTGCCGGGTTGGTCGGGCGCGTAGATCGGTGCGGCCACATGCATGACGGTGGCTTTAGGGTCGCCATCGAGTTCCGGGCTGGAACGCGCGCCGTATTCGCCACGCAAGGTGCGGTAGACATCGTTCCAACGCGAGTTGTCGCGGCCCACGTCGCGGCCCAGCGAATCGAACACCACCACCCCGCGCGCATCGGTCACGGTGACGCGGTAATCCACATTGTTCTTGCGGAAGCGCCACACCCAGGCCTTGGGGTCGCGCTGCTGCGCCTGCGCCAGGTTGTGCGCAAAGCGGCCGTCGACGATGTGCCCGGCGGCCAGGTCGCTGCTGGCCATTTCTGCCAGCACGTTGGCCGCATCCACCAGCGTGGATTCCATCGCTTGACGCACGCCGGGTTTGACCTCGTTGACGAACACCCGCATCACGAAGAACGCGGCCAGGCCCACGATCAGGAAGAAGCCCAGAAACAGCTTGAGACCAAGCCGCATGTCAGCACCCCACTCGGTTCAACGCACCACACACACGCCCATCCATCGGCTACAGCTCCAGGGCGTAGCCAAGGCCACGATGGGTGCGAATCGGGTCGGCCGGCACGCCGGCCAGGCGCAGCTTGCCGCGTAGCGTCTTGATATGGGTGTCGACGGTGCGATCGGCGCTGTCGGCGCTGGCATCCCAGCCGCGATCCATCAACTGCGCACGGCTCAGGATCGCACCCGGGCGTTGCAGCAACGCAGCCAGCAACGCGTATTCGTAACGGGTCAGCGGCAACAAGGCATCGCCGTAGCGGATGCGGCTGCCGTCGCGGTCGATCGCGAACGCGCCATGCGGCTGCCAACCCGGTTCGGCCACTGCTGCCACGCTGCGGCGGCGCAGACGTGCGCGCACCCGCGCCACCAGCTCGCGCGGGGAGAACGGCTTGGCCATGTAATCGTCGGCGCCCAGCTCCAGGCCGAGCACGCGGTCGATCTCGTCGTTGCGCGCGGTCAGGAAGATCACCGGCACCTCGCTGAAACTGCGCAGGCTGCGGCACACCTCGAAGCCGTTGATGTCCGGCAGGCCCACGTCCAGCACCACCACATCGGCCGGGTCGGCACGCAGCCGCGCCAGCGCGTCGCGGCCCAGCAGGCAATGTTCCGCCGCATAGCCTTCGCTACGCAGCGCGTAGAGCACGGTATCGGCGATGGCGGCTTCGTCTTCGACGACGAGCACGCGGGCGGGAGAGTCGGACATGGCGCGCAGCATAGCCGCATGCCGGCGCGGCCCATAGCGCGCACGCTGCCAGGCCGTGGCACGCAGGCAAGCGTCGGCAAAAGACGTTGGCAACAGATGGCCGGGGTAGCTGCGCGCTCCCGGCGCCACGCCCTCAGGTCCACGCCGCTGGTGCATCCCGCCACGCCGCGCACCCGCGCGCAGCGCAAAGGGCCGCGCACGCTCTACACTTCCCCGATGAACTATCGCCACGCCTTCCATGCCGGCAACCATGCCGACGTGCTCAAGCACATCGCCTTGCTGGCGCTGATCGACACCCTCAAGCGCAAGGACACCCCGTTCTTCGTGCTCGACACCCACGCCGGGCGCGGCCGCTACCAGCTCGGTGGCGAAGAAAGCCGCAAGACCAACGAAGCCGATGCCGGCGTGATGCGGCTGATGGCCGAGTCCACTTTGCCGGAGGTGGTCGAGCGCTATCTGCGTGCGGTGCAGGCCGACAACCAGACCGTCGCCCGCCCCGCCGTACCTGGGCAAAAGCCGGCCCGCCCCACCGCCGGCATCCAGCTCAACCATTACCCCGGCTCGCCGCTGCTGGCCGCCCAGGCCCTGCGCGAGCAGGACCGCATGGCGTTCTGCGAATTGCAGCCGGACGAGGCGGAGGCGCTCAAGACCCTGTTCGCCAAGGACAGCCGCGTGCGCGTGCATGCCGGCGACGGCTATGCGGCCATCCGCGCATTTTTGCCGCCGCGCGCCGGCGACACCAAGATCGGCCGCGGGCTGGTGCTGATCGACCCGCCGTACGAGTCGCAGGACGCCGAATACCAGCAGATCATCCACAGCGTGCGCGAGACGTTGGCGCGCTGGCCGCAGGCGATCTGCATGGTGTGGTACCCGATCAAGCTGCGTCGCAGCCTGCAGCCGTTCATGCGCAAAGCGGCCACGTTGCCGGCCAAGTCGGTGCTGGTGGCCGAGCTGCAGGTGCGCCCGGACGACTCGCCGCTGCGCCTGACCGGCAGCGGGCTGTTGATCGTCAACGCGCCCTGGCAATTCGACAAGGTGCTGGCACCGGCATTGCCGGTGCTCAAGAAGCATCTTGGCGAACTTGGCGCTTCCACGCGGCTGGAATGGCTGCGCCAGGACGCCTGATACACCCGTAATCCGTGCAGCATTCGCCTGGCCGCTGTGCGGCGATTGCACACCTCGCACGGTGTGCCTTGCAGCGGCGTCAGTGCGCATCGGCTGCTGGCTGGCTGACGGCCGCAGCAGCCTGGTATTGGCATTGGCATGAGGCAGGGCCTTGGCGCGACCGCCGGGCCTGGTCTCAAACAGTCGCGATCGATCCAGCAGGCCGCCATCCAGCCCCGCCAACAGGCGGCAACGGCGGGGGTGATCGCGTGCGGGCAAGCTCACGACCGGCTCACGGCTCCGCTCGTTACAGTTGTCTGGGAAGCACTGCCACCCCTTGATGGCCCTCAGCGGCGCACCGGATTCATTCATGGTTGCGCGCCGGGCTGGTGCCAGAATCTTCCGATCTTTAAGGAACACCGGTCATGGCCATTCGCAATCGCATGCCTCCCTGGCATGAAAACTTCAGCCTGCCCAATGGCCGCACCCTGTTGCTCCGCCCGATCCGTCCCGAGGACGGCCCGCCGCTGCAAGGGGCATTCAGCCTGCTGGGACCGGAGGAAATCCGCGCGCGCTTCGTACGCTCCTCCGCCGAAATCACCCCGGAGATGGTGCAGCGCCTGACCCATCCCAACCCCAAGACCGAGATCGTGCTGGTCGCCGCCGAGCAGTTGCCCCCGGGCGAAGCCCTGGTCGGCGCGGTGGCGCGCGCAGCATTGGTGCCGGGCACCCGCCAGGCCGAATACACCATCCTGGTCAGCAGCTTCGTCGCCGGCCAGGGCCTGGGCCGGCAATTGATGCGCAAGCTGGTGAAGTGGGCGCGCCGCAAGTATCTGGATTGCCTGTTCGGCGACGTGCTGCAGAGCAACGTCCCGATGCTGCAGCTGGCCGAATCGCTGGGCTTCAAGCCGCAGGCGCATCCGGATTCGCCGGAGCTGGTGCGGATGGTGCTGGAGCTGGATGCCTGAGGGGCTGGGATTGGGAAGTCGGGATTGAGGATTCGCTAAAGGCCGTTGTGGTGTTTGCTGGTTGCAGGGTCCTTGCCCGCCTACCAGCGCGGGACACGCCGTGAATCCGTCCCTGGAGGCTCTTACGCGGCATCCATGCCGCGTAAGGTCCCGCGCCGGCAGGCGGGCAAGGACCAGTCGAGATCGTCGGTGTGCATGGTTCAAGCCAGGCGCGGTGAGTGGTCCTATTGGCGGCATACCGAACCAATACAGGGCCCAAAAAAGCCGGCTGCGGTCTGATGACCATCCTAAGACGACCGACCAACGTGCTGGCGCGGTGTCCTCACCGATTGCGGGACCGTGTGGCGGCATGGATGCCGCCACCGAGCCTCCATGGACGGATTCACGGCGTGTCCCGCAAACGATGAGGGCACCGTGCCTTCGACCCGCTCAGCGGTTGCTCCTGCAGTAGGCCGGTCACCAGAACGGCAACGACAGCGACAGCGACAGCGACAAGCCCAGCAGAACTTGGCGAGTTCGTCGCGCACGAGCCAACACCAGCTTTCACGCCAGATGGACCGGGCACTGCGGGCGCTCTGATAAAATCGCGGACTGATGCCGCAGCCTACCTATCCCTCGCCGCCGCTGCCCAAGTCTGGCCAGCTCCGCGCCTACTGGCGCTCTCCGTCTTCCCCGACTGCACTGGCCTGGTCGATCGCCCGCGCCGCCGAAGCGCATGCCGGCCCGCTGCTGGTGATCGCCCGCGACAACCAGAGCGCGCACCAGATCGAGGCCGACCTGCACGCCTTGCTCGGTGAGCACGCGACGCTGCCGGTGGTGCCGTTTCCCGATTGGGAAACCCTGCCCTACGACCAGTTCAGCCCGCACCCGGAAATCATCAGCCAGCGCCTGGCTGCCCTGCATCGCCTGCCCGGCCTGAGCAAGGGCGTGGTGATCGTGCCGGTGCAGACCCTGATGCAGCAGCTGGCACCGCTGAGCTACATCGTCGGCGGCAGTTTCGATCTCAAGGTCGGCCAGCGGTTGGATCTGGATGCGGAAAAACGCCGCCTGGAAAGCGCTGGTTACCGCAACGTGCCGCAGGTGATGGACCCAGGCGATTTTGCGGTGCGCGGCGGGTTGCTCGACGTGTTTCCGATGGGCGAAACCACGCCGCTGCGCGTGGAGTTGCTGGATGAGGACATCGACTCGATCCGCGTGTTCGACCCGGAATCGCAGCGTTCGCTGGACAAGGTGGACGCGGTCAAGATGTTGCCCGGCCGCGAAGTCCCGATGGACGATGCCAGCGTCGAACGCGTGCTGGCCTGCCTGCGCGAACGCTTCGATGTGGATACCCGGCGCAGCGCCTTGTACCAGGATCTCAAATCGGGTCTGGCGCCGTCAGGGGTCGAGTACTACCTGCCGATGTTCTTCGCCAAGACCGCCACGCTGTTCGATTATCTGGACAAGCGCGCGCTACCGTTGATCGCCACTGGCGTGTCCAACGCCGCCGATACGTTCTGGGCGCAGGCGCAGAATCGCTACGAACAGCGCCGCCACGATGTGGAACGCCCGCTGCTGCCGCCGGAGGAGTTGTATCAATCGCCGGATGCGCTGCGCGAGCGGCTCAACAAGCTGGCGCGTATCGAGGTGTGGGCCAGCGACCATGCGCGCATCGACGAGGCCGCCGCGCTCGGCGACCAACCGCTGCCGCCGTTGCCGGTTGCCGCAAAAGACGCGCCGGCTGGCCAGGCACTGGCTTCGTTTCTGAGCAACTACCCGGGCCGTGTGCTGGTCGCCGCCGATTCGGCCGGCCGCCGCGAAGCCTTGATGGAAGTGCTGGCCGCCGCCCAGCTCAAGCCGGATGTCGTTGCCGATGTGCCGGCCTTCCTGGCGGCGAGCAAGCTGCGTTTCGGCATCACGGTGGCAGCGCTGGAAGACGGGTTTGCGCTGGATGAGCCGCAGATTGCGTTGCTGACCGAGCGTCAGCTGTTTCCCGAGCGGGCCAACCAGCCGCGCCGCACGCGCCGGGTCGGGCGTGAGCCGGAAGCGATCATTCGCGACCTGGGCGAGCTGTCCGAAGGCGCCCCGATCGTGCACGAGGATCACGGTGTGGGCCGCTACCGCGGGCTGATCGTGCTCGATGCCGGCGGCATGCCCGGCGAGTTCCTGGAAATCGAGTACGCCAAGGGCGACCGGCTGTATGTGCCGGTGGCCCAGTTGCATCTGATCAGCCGTTACTCCGGTGCATCGGCCGAGACCGCGCCGCTGCATTCGCTGGGCGGCGAGCAATGGACCAAGGCCAAGCGCAGAGCCGCCGAGAAGGTGCGCGACGTGGCTGCCGAACTGCTGGAAATCCAGGCCCGCCGCCGCGCGCGCGCCGGCCTGGCGCTGCAGGTGGACCGTGCGATGTACGAGCCGTTTGCAGCCGGGTTCCCGTTCGAAGAAACCACCGACCAGCTCGCCGCCATCGACGCCACGCTGCGCGATCTGGGCAGCAGCCAGCCGATGGACCGCGTGGTCTGCGGCGATGTCGGTTTCGGCAAGACCGAGGTCGCGGTGCGCGCGGCATTTGCTGCGGCCAGTGCCGGCAAACAGGTCGCCGTGCTGGTGCCGACCACCCTGTTGGCCGAACAGCATTACCGCAATTTCCGCGACCGCTTCGCCGATTACCCGATGAAGGTGGAAGTGCTGTCGCGCTTCAAGAGCACCAAGGAAATCAAGGCCGAGCTGGAGAAGGTCGCCAGTGGCGATATCGACGTCATCATCGGCACGCACCGCTTGTTGCAGCCGGATGTGAAGTTCAAGGATCTGGGCCTGGTCGTGGTCGACGAGGAACAACGGTTCGGCGTGCGGCAAAAAGAAGCGCTCAAGGCGATGCGCGCCAATGTGCATCTGCTCACGCTCACCGCCACGCCGATCCCGCGCACGCTCAATATGGCCATGGCCGGGTTGCGCGATCTATCCATCATCGCCACCCCGCCGCCCAACCGGCTGGCGGTGCAGACCTTCATCACCGCCTGGGACAACACGCTGCTGCGCGAAGCATTCCAGCGCGAGCTCAGCCGTGGTGGCCAGCTGTACTTCCTGCACAACGATGTGGAAAGCATCGTGCGCATGCAACGCGATCTGTCCGAGCTGGTGCCGGAAGCGCGTATCGGCATCGCGCACGGGCAAATGCCCGAGCGCGAGCTGGAACGGGTGATGCTGGATTTCCAGAAGCAGCGCTTCAACGTGCTGTTGTCGACCACGATCATCGAATCGGGCATCGACATTCCCAACGCCAACACCATCATCATCAACCGCGCCGATCGCTTCGGTCTTGCGCAGTTGCATCAGCTGCGCGGCCGCGTGGGCCGTTCGCATCACCGCGCTTACGCGTATCTGGTGGTGCCGGACCGGCGCTCGATGACCTCCGATGCAGAAAAGCGCCTGGAAGCCATCGCCTCGATGGACGAGCTGGGTGCAGGCTTTACGCTGGCCACGCACGATCTTGAGATTCGCGGCGCCGGCGAATTGCTCGGCGAAGACCAGAGCGGCCAGATGGCCGAGGTCGGTTTCAGCCTGTACACCGAGCTGCTGGAACGCGCGGTGCGCAGTATTCGCCAAGGCAAACTGCCCGATCTGGATGCCGGCGAAGAAGCGCGCGGCGCCGAAGTGGAGTTGCACGTGGCCTCGCTGATTCCCGAGGATTACCTGCCCGATGTGCATACGCGCCTGACGCTGTACAAGCGCATTTCCAGTGCACGCGACACCGATGCCTTGCGCGAATTGCAGGTGGAGATGATCGACCGCTTCGGCTTGCTGCCGGATCCGGTCAAGCACCTGTTCGCGATTGCCGAGCTCAAGCTGCAGGCCAATGCGTTGGGGATCCGCAAGCTGGATCTGGGCGAAAACGGCGGGCGTCTGGTGTTCGAAGCCAAGCCGTCGATCGACCCGATGACCGTCATCCAGATGATCCAGAAGCAGCCGAAGATCTACACCATGGATGGCCCGGACAAACTGCGCATCAAGTTGCCGATGCCCGAAGGCGCAGACCGCTTCAACGCCGCACGCGGTTTGCTGGCCGCACTGACACCGGGCTGAAGCGCAACGCCGCGTTTGACGGCGTCGCAACAGACTCGACAGCACCACACGCCATGCACGCAGGTGAGCACCACCTGTGTGCATGGCGTGCGCGCGAGACATCTTCGATATCGCGCCAATCTGCGTCACACGCAACGGGCTCGCAGCCCTTGCCCTTGCTCGATGCGCACTGCTCCGCCGTGTTTGAAACACGCGCACGTTGTCCCGGGACTGTCCAGGACAAACGCCTTATGAGCCTGCTTGCGACAAACCTGAGCAGTTAATTTCAGAACTGCTAGAAGATTTCACATTTACGTCATTCGACTGAATTTGGCCTAAATATTCCAGCTAGGCGCCGATACCTGCATAGACCGGCATGACCCTGTGTGCAGAGCACGCCACGCAGATCCATGTCACCGCGACCTTCTCCCCGCGTCATCGCACCCAACGTGCGCCATCGCTTGAGGCACCCATGAACACTCCATCTCCCGATCTGCCCGCGCCGTTGACGCTTGCCCTTGAGGGCGAGATGACGATTCGTCGCGCCGCCGAACTCAAGCCGCTGTTGCAGCCGGCGTTGGCGCATCCGGGTGGAGTGCATCTGGATCTGGCGGCAGTGAGCGAAATCGACACTACCGGCCTGCAATTGCTGCTGGCCACCAAGCAGGCGATCCAGGCCGATGGACGGCCGTTTTCGCTGACCGATTCCAGCCGTGCGGTGGTCGATGTGATCGAACTGCTCGGCCTGCTCGAAGCGCTGTACCCGCACGCGGTTGCCGGCCTCGGCGAACAGATTCACTAACGGACGGGTGAAGCGCGCATGGACATGAACCAGCTGATGCAGACCTTCCTGGCCGAGAGCCGGGACCTGCTCGAAGACATGGAACGGCATCTACTCGAAGCCGAGCGTGGCGAGTCGTCGCCGGATGCGGTCAATGCGATCTTCCGTGCCGCGCATACCATCAAGGGCTCGGGCGGATTATTCGATCTGCCGCAGCTGGTCGGCTTCACCCATGTGGTGGAAAGCGTGCTCGATCTGGTGCGCGATGAAGCGCTGACGTTGAGCTCGGAACTGATCGGGCTGCTGCTGGTGTGTTGCGATCATATCCATGCATTGGTGGAGACTGCCGCCGACCCCAGTCATGCCGATGCGGATGCGCTGGCTGCCGAAGCCGAACCGTTATTGGCGCAGCTGCAGACCTATCTGCAAAGCAGCGCCTGCGGCGTCACCGCCGCCGCCATCCAGTACAGCACGCCTGAAAAACAGAGCGGTTACTGGCGTATTTCGCTCAAACTCTTCGCCGACGCACTGCGCTTCGGCAACTCGCCGCTCAAGCTGATCCGCAATCTGCGCGGCCTGGGTTCGGTGGAATCGATCGGCACCGACTACAGCCAATTGCCAAAGTTCGAAGACCTCGACCCGGAAGCCAATTACCTCGGCTTCCAGATCCTGCTACGCAGCGATGCCGACCGCGCCGCGATCGAAGAAGTGTTCGAATTCGTCCGCGACGATTGCGATCTGGATATCGCCGCAGTACCTGCGCCAGCCGATACAGCCACGCTGCTGATCAGCGAGCCGGTGGTTGTCGCGCTGCCGGTCAGCGTACTTGCCGACGTGCCAAATGGCGCAAACGCCGCATCGGCGCCGGCCCGCACCGCGCCCGACGCCGGCGGACGCAACAACGATGCGCGTTCGATCCGCGTGGATGCCGACAAGCTCGATCGCATGATCGATCTGGTCGGCGAACTCATCATTGCGGTCAGCAGCACCAATGCCAATGCGCAGCGCACCGGCGATGCGCAACTGCTGGAATCGGTCTCTATTCTGGCCGGCCTGGTGGAAGACGTGCGCGAAAGCGCTCTGCAGCTGCGCATGGTCAAGATCGGCGGCACCTTCAGCCGCTTCCAGCGCGTGGTGCACGATGTGGCGCGCGAGCTGGGCAAGGACATTGCGCTGGTGGTGGCAGGCGAAGACACCGAACTGGACAAGTCGGTGGTGGAAAAGATCGGCGACCCACTGACGCATCTGGTGCGCAACGCGATGGACCACGGCATCGAGCCGGCGGACGTGCGCGTGGCACACGGCAAACCCGCACGCGGCACCGTGGGCCTCAACGCGTATCACGACTCCGGCAGCATCGTCATCCAGATCACCGACGACGGCGGCGGCTTGAACCGCGACCGCATCCTGGCCAAGGCGCTCGAGCGCGGCCTGATCGAACCCGGCCGCCAGCTCAGCGACCGCGAAGTATTCGCGATGATCTTCGAACCGGGCTTTTCCACCGCAGAAAAGGTCACCAACCTGTCCGGCCGCGGCGTCGGCATGGATGTGGTCAAACGCAACATCACCGCCCTGCGCGGCACGGTCGAAATCGACAGCGCTGCCGGGCTGGGCACCACCATCTCGGTGCGCCTGCCGCTGACGCTGGCCATCATCAACGGCTTCCAGGTGGGCGTGGGCAAATCCGTGTTCGTGGTGCCGCTGGATGTGGTGGAGGAATGCGTGGAGTTCACGCCCGACTACGCCAGCGACTACATCGACCTGCGCGGCAGCGTGCTGCCGTATGTGCGCCTGCGTGAACTGTTCGCCCTCGGCGGCAGAACGCCGGCACGCGAAAGCATCGTGGTGATCCGCCAGGGCGCACAACGCTTCGGCCTGGTCGTGGACACCTTGCTGGGCGAATGGCAGACCGTGATCAAGCCGTTGTCCAAGGTGTTCGCACAGGTCAAAGGCATCAGTGGCTCCAGCATCCTGGGCAGCGGCGATGTCGCGCTGATTCTGGATGTGCCCAGCCTGATTCAGCAGTTGCATCCCAACCAGGACGCGCTGGCGGCCTGAGCATTCGCAGTTTCGCTCCTTACAACCCGCCTCGTTCGTTGTTACCTGACCCCAGGAACTCTCGCCATGTCACACCGTCTTCCGATCGCCACCCAGTTATGGTTCACCGCCGCTCTTGCGGTGGCCCTGCCCGTCCTCGTGATCGTCGCCGGCTTTGCGCTGACGCTGTCGCATGCAGCCCTGCTCGGCGCCAGCATCGTTGCAGCACTCATCAGCGGTGCACTGCTGATGTGGGCGATCCGCATCGCCAGTGGCGCGCTGGACCTGGCCACCACCACGCTGGACGCCTTCTCGCGTGGCAACTTCGATGTCGCCCTGCCGCAGACACGCGACGAGCATGCCGGCGATGTGCTGCGCGGCTTGCGTAAAGTGCAAAGCGGCATCCGCCACGTCAACGACGAGATCAATCGCGTCTCGCGCGAACACGATGCCGGCGAAATCGACGCACGCATCGATGTGGCACGCTTCGACGGCGACTTCCGCACCATGGGCGATGGCATCAACCGCATGGTTGCCAGCCATATCACGGTGAAAAAGCAGGCGATGGCCTGCGTGGCCGAATTCGGCCGCGGCAATTTCGCCGCCGAGCTGGAACGCCTGCCAGGCAAGAAAGCCTTCATCAACGAGGTGGTGGACCAGATCCGCGGCAACCTCACCGGCATGGTCGCCGAGGTCAACCGCATGTCGGTGGAACACGATGCCGGCGATATCGACGTGGTGATCGACACGCAGCGCTTCACCGGCGACTTCCGTCGCATGGCCGAAGGCATCAATGCGATGGTGGCTGGCCACATCGCCGTCAAGAAGCAGGCCATCGCCTGCGTCGGCGAGTTCGGCCGCGGCAACTTCACCGCACAACTGCCGTTGCTGCCGGGCAAGAAGCGCTTCATCAACGACACCATCGATCAGGTGCGCGGCAACCTGACCGGACTGATCGCCGAGATCAACCACATGTCAGCCGAACACGAAGCCGGCGATATCGACGTGGTCATCGACAGCACCCGCTTCGATGGCGATTTCCGCAGCATGGCCACCGGCATCAACGAGATGGTTGGCGCACATATCGCGGTCAAGAAGTTGGCGATGGGAGTGGTGGCCGAATTCGGCCGCGGCAACTTCGATGCGCCGCTGGCGCAACTGCCGGGCAAGAAGGCCTTCATCAACGACACCGTGGAGCGCGCACGCAGCAATCTGCGCAGCATTTCCGAAGTCATCCAGGTCATGGGCGCGATGGCCGACGGCGACCTCACCCACACCGTGGAAGGTCGCTACGAAGGCGCATTCGCCGACATGCAGCGCTACGTCAACACCACCATGACCCGCTTGACCGAGATCGTCGATGAGGTCAACCGCAACGCCGAAAATCTGGCCAGCGCGTCCGAACAGGTGAGCGCCACCGCGCAAGCGCTTGCACAGGCCGCCAGCGAACAGGCCGCAGGTGTGGAAGAGACCAGCGCCTCGCTGGAGCAGATGACCGCTTCAATCGCGCAGAACACCGAAAACGCCCGTGTCACCGACAGCATGGCCGCCAAGGCCGCCAGCGAAGCGGCCGACGGTGGCGACACCGTGCGCGCCACCGTGGTAGCGATGAAGGACATCGCCAAGAAGATCGGCATCATCGACGACATCGCCTATCAAACCAATCTGCTCGCGCTCAACGCGGCCATCGAAGCGGCGCGTGCCGGCGAGCATGGCAAGGGCTTTGCGGTGGTGGCTGCGGAAGTGCGCAAGCTGGCTGAGCGTAGCCAGATCGCCGCGCACGAGATCGGCGAAGTGGCCGGCTCCAGCGTGGAACTGGCCGAAAGCGCCGGCCGCGTGCTGGGTGAGATGGTGCCCTCGATCCGCCGCACCTCCGACTTGGTGCAGGAAATCGCTGCAGCCTCCGAAGAACAGACCGCCGGCGTCAGCCAGATCAACACCGCGGTGGGTCAGTTGAATCAGACCACACAGTCGGCCGCCGCCAATGCCGAAGAACTGGCCGCCACCTCCGAGGAAATGAGCGCGCAGGCCGAGCAGCTGCAGCAGCTGATGGGCTTCTTCCGGCTGGGCACGGGTGGCCGCAGCGCTGGCTCAGGCAGCAAGAGCGGCCCGCGCCGCGTGGTGCAGGCCAGCCACTCCACGGCGCTCAGCGCACCGGCACGACGGACCAACGTGCGTCAGATCGGCATGGTGGCGGCAACTGCCGATGCCATCGACGAGTCGCAGTTCGCCAGCTTCTGAGGTGTACACCATGCAAGCGCACAACACCGCCAGCAGCACCGCACCGTCGCCGACGGCACCGCAGCAATACCTGACCTTTTTATTGGGCGGGGACATGTTCGGCCTGGGCATCCTCGGGATCAAGGAGATCATCGAATACCGCACGCCCACCGACGTACCGATGATGCCGCCGGCGCTGCGCGGGGTGATCAATCTGCGCGGCGCAGTCGTGCCGGTGGTGGATCTGCAGCAGCGCTTCGGCCGCGACGCCAGTGCGATCACCAAACGCAGCTGCATCGTGATCGTGGAGATTGCGCAGGGCGATGCGCATCTGGTGCTCGGGTTGCTGGTGGATGCGGTCAGCGAAGTGTTGGAGATCGCACCGGGCGATATCGTCGAGCCGCCCAGTTTCGGTGCCGGCATCGCACGCGATTTCATCCAGGCCATGGGCAAGATCGGTGAGCGTTTCGTGATCCTGCTCGATGCCGATGCCGTGCTGGGCCGCGATGCGCTCGCCCAGCTCCCCGCCGCCCCGCTGGCGGCCTGACTTCCGCATGCACGCAAGGATTCCCATGCGCCCCGCCCTTCTCTCCTGCAACTGCACGCTCACCGGCCCGGTGCTGGTGGTCGACGACAGCGTGGTGCAACGCGAACACGCCATGGCCTTGTGCCGCCAGCTCGGCGCCAGCACGGTCGATGGTGCCGTCGATGGCCACGCTGCGTTGGCCTGGCTAGTCCACGCCAACGCGCCCTCGCTGTTGTTGATCGACCTGGAAATGCCGGGCATGGACGGTGTGCAACTGCTCGATGCGCTGGCGCGCGGCCAGCACAACGTGCCGGTGGTGGTGGTATCGCAACGCGGCGGTGCCCTGATCGATGCGGTGATGCAGCTCAGCCGTAGCGCCGGCGTGCGTGTGTTGGGCGGCATCGAAAAACCGATGAACCTGCAGGACCTGGCCACCGTGCTGGAATGCGAACCCGAATCCAGCGCCAGTGTGCCGACCTTCGTGCAAGCGGCAGTTTCGCCGTTGATGTCCAGCGGCGGCGCGGCGGCCTCGCGGCTGGATCGCGCGATGCGGCGCGGCGAAATCCGCGTGGCGTATCAACCCAAACTCGATCTGAAAGACGGCCGCTTGCGCGGGGTCGAAGCACTGGCGCGCTGGCGTCGCCCGCAAGGCGACATGATTGGGCCGGACCGCTTCATTCCACTGGCAGAGCGCGAAGGCTTGATCCACGCCCTGACCCAACAGGTGATCGACAAGGCGATTGCGCAGCTGGTGGATTGGCGCAGCGAAGGCTTTCAGTTGACCCTGGCATTGAACCTGTCGCCCCGGCTTCTCGGCGAAAAGGATTTTCTCGAACAACTGTGCGCCAAGCTGAGCGACAACGGCTTGCGTCCGGCGGACCTGGTGCTGGAACTCACCGAAAGCGCCATCGTGGAACCGGCCAATGCGTTGAGCATGCTCGCGCGTCTGCGCCTGCATGGCTTCGGGTTGTCCATCGACGATTACGGCACCGGCTTCTCGTCGCTGCAACGTCTGGCCAGCATCCCGTTCACCGAACTCAAACTGGACCGCAGCTTTGTGCAGGCCGCGCATCGTAGCCGCAGCCAGCGCACCGTGCTCGAATCCACGCTGGAACTGGCCCACCGCCTGGACCTGACCGCCGTGGCCGAAGGCGTGGAAACGCCGGACGACTGGCGCCTGCTGCGCGAGCTGGGCTGCGACCTGGCGCAAGGCTATCTGATGGGGTCGCCGATGCCTGGGCCGATGCTGTCGGACTGGTGGCGCGAACATGCCGTGCGCATCGCCCGATTGAGCGACAACATGCTCCCCAGCGATGCGGATGTGGCCTGAGCCGATGAATACCGCCACCGCCATCACCGAACAAGAGTTCGGGCGCTTCCAGCGTTTCATCTTCGAAGCCGCCGGCATCAGCATCTCGTCGGGCAAAAAAGCCATGTTGTGCGGCCGCCTGGGCAAGCGTCTGCGCGAACATCAGTTCAGTAACTACACGCAGTATCTGCAGTTGCTGGAAAGCCGCCAGGACCGCGAGGAAATCCAGACCGCGATCGATCTGCTGACCACCAACGAAACCTATTTCTTCCGCGAGCCCAAGCACTTCGATCTGCTGCACAAACTGGCCGGCGAGCATCGCGGCGGGCTGCCGTTCCGCTGCTGGAGCGCGGCCAGCTCAAGCGGCGAAGAGGCCTACAGCATGGCGATGGTGCTGGACGATACGCTGCAAGGCCGCCCGTTCGAAGTGGTCGGCACCGACATCAGCACGCGCGTGCTGGCCAAGGCGCGCACCGGGCATTACGCATTGCAACGCATCGACGGCATTCCGCAGTCGTATCTCAAGCGCTACTGCCTGCGCGGCCAGGGCGAGTATGCCGGCACCCTGCTGGTAGAACGCCGCCTGCGCGACCGCGTGCAGTTCGTGCATGCCAACCTCAACACTGCACTGCCGGCATTGGGGAGCTTCGATGCGATCTTCCTGCGCAATGTCATGATCTATTTCAATGGGCAAACCAAGCGCGAAGTCATCTTGCGCGTACTTGCCACCCTCAAATCGGGCGGGCATTTCTGCATTGGGCATTCCGAAAGCCTGAGCGAACTGGACATCGATCTGGTCCAGGTGGCACCTTCGATTTTCCGCAAGGCATGAACCAAGGATCCACCGTGTCCACAGCGTTCAATCGCCCCGTCACCAATCCCAACACCATCAAGGCCATGGTGGTCGACGATTCGGCGGTGGTGCGCCAGGTCCTGGTGGGCGTGCTCAACGACGCCCCCGGCATCGAGGTGATCGCCACTGCCGCAGACCCGTTGCTGGCCATCGAAAAGATGCGCCAGCAATGGCCCGACGTGATCGTGCTGGACGTGGAAATGCCACGCATGGACGGCATCACCTTCCTGCGCAAGATCATGAGCGAGCGCCCCACTCCGGTGGTGATCTGCTCCACGCTCACCGAAAAAGGCGCGCGCGTGACCATGGATGCGCTGGCCGCCGGCGCGGTGGCGGTGGTGACCAAACCGCGCCTGGGCTTGAAGCAATTCCTCACCGATTCGGCCGACGAGCTGGTCGCCACCGTGCGCAGCGCCGCACGCGCCAACGTCAAGCGCCTGGCCGCACGCGTCACTGCCGTCCCGCTGGAAGCAGAGGTCAAACACACCGCCGACGTGATCCTGCCGGCGCAAAGCGGGCGCGCGCTATCGCAAACCACCGAGCGCATCGTCGCCATCGGCACCTCCACCGGCGGCACCCAGGCGCTGGAAGAAGTGCTCACGGCCCTGCCGCGCGTGTGCCCGGGCATCGTGATCGTGCAGCACATGCCGGAGAAATTCACCGCCGCCTTCGCCGCACGCCTCAACGGTCTGTGCCAGATCGCAGTGAAAGAGGCCGCCAACAACGATCGCGTGATGCCGGGGCGCGCGTTGATCGCACCGGGCGGCAAACATCTGCTATTGCGCCGCAGTGGCGCGCAATATTTCGTCGAAGTACTGGAAGGCCCGCCAGTCAACCGGCACCGCCCGTCGGTGGATGTGCTGTTCCGCTCCGCCGCGCGTGCGGCCGGCAGCAATGCGCTCGGCATCATCATGACCGGCATGGGTGACGACGGCGCCGCCGGCTTGCTGGAAATGCGCCAGGCCGGCGCGCGCACGGTGGCGCAGGACGAACACACCAGCATCGTGTTCGGCATGCCCAAGGAAGCGATCAAGCGCGGCGGTGCGGACCGCATCCTGCCGCTGGGCGCGATGGCGCGGGAGATCGTGACGCAGCTACAGTAGGCGCGACCCCGCAAGAGTACCGGCACCGCCGGCAGCCCGCGGGCATCGACGTGGCAGACGAACGTGCGCAAGCGCCACCCCACAGCGCACGGAGACTGCGGCAAGCGCGGTATCCCGGCGCCCGCCACGCAGGCCGTGTCTTCCAACCACAGGCCACACCGCCGCTGTATTGGCATGCAGGGCAACCTAAAGATCCGCCGTCGCTGCCGCTAACCTGATTGAAGACCCAGCATTGCGCGGGTCACCCGAGGCAGCGGTATCGCCGTCCCGGGACCGGAGGTGCAACATGACGACGCGCGATCTCAACGACGGTCTGTTTATCGATCCGGTCAGTGTGGACTCGGTCATTGTCGACCCCGTGATCGAAGCAGGCGCCAACATCCGCTGTGCTGGATTGGTAGCACCCGCTGCCTATGGCATCGACGACGCGCGCTGCGACCAGCCACATCTGCAACAAGTGCCGGCCATGCACTGCCCACAAGCAGAGCTTCGCCCCGACTGGGCACAGGCGCGTGCAGCCTTGCTCGCGCCGCCCGATGCGCATCGCGCCGCTGGCGATGCGCAGGCGAGTGTGGAATACAACGCTCTCCGTCACCGCCTGCACTAACAGCGGCAACACCACGTAGCGAGCCATCGTCAGCTGCGTGTGGAAAGCGCGCTCATGACCTGCATGTACGCGTGGTACATGCCGCAGCGAGCGCCGGACGCGCCTGTCTGGCGGTGAGCGGAATCGTTTGTCAGCCGCAACACATCACCGTAAGCGTTCGACATGCGCTACTCGCGCATGCGCCGGCAAGTCTTACAGCTGCGAATCCAATGGCAGCCACCCAAGCATCTTCGCCGCACTCCGGCGCCAGACACTGGCCTCCGGCTCGCGTGTCCAGATGCGCGGCGGCTGCGCGGCATCGTCGTGCCAGCGCAGCGCGCCCTGCTCCAGGGTGACCCGGTAACTCACCGGCGCACTGACCTTGTGGTTGTACAGGCGCTCGAGCTCGGCGGTGACGGTGCGATCTTCGAACAGCAAGCCCATCTCGGTATTGAGATTCATCGAGCGCGGGTCGAGGTTGAACGAGCCGATGAAACCGCTGGTGTCGTCCACTACAAACGCCTTGGTGTGCAGGCTGGCGCCGCTGGACCCGAACAGACTCCCGTCCGGCTTGCCCATCGGCTTGAGCTCATGCAGGCGCACGCCCTGCTGCAGCAGCGGTACGCGGTAATCGGCATAGCCGCTGTGCACGGCCACCACATCGTTTGCCGCCAGCGAATTGGTCAGGATGTTCACGCGTACCTGGTGCCGACGCAGATCGCCGATCCAACGCATGCCCTCATCGCCCGGCACGAAGTACGGCGAGATCACCTTCAACTCGCGCTGCGCATGCGCCATCTCACCGATCAATATCGGCGTCATCCAGTCCGCTTGCGGCTGGGCGCCATCGGCTTTTTCCGGAGGATCGGACACGATGCGCGCATGGGCGAGCCAATGCACCGGGCGGTCGCCCTGCATCAAGGCCTGCACGCTGGGCGACCGGCGCAGGCGCTCCACATACGGATGCGCGCGTGCCGAGGCCATGCCGGCATCCAGGCTGCCGCGCAGCGCTTCCAGCGCCTGTGGCGTTGCGTTCACCAGCGCGGCCAGCGGCAAGGCGTTCGGGCTGTTCCAATAGGCATCGAAGTTACGTTCGGCCTGCTGCACCGTCGGCCCCATCACGGCCGCGTCCATGTCCATGAAATTGGTATCGCGCGCGGCATCGAAATATTCGTCGCCCACATTGCGCCCACCCACCACCGCAATGCGTCCATCGGCAATCCAGGCCTTGTTGTGCATGCGTCGGTTGATGCTGAACATGCGCAGCACCATCTCTACGCCGCGCATCAGCGTGCCTTCGCGCGCGCGGGTGGGATTGAACAGGCGGATCTCGATCATCGGGTGGCTGTCGAGCGCCGCCAATACCGAATCGCTGCCGTGGATATTCATGTCGTCCAGCAGCAACCGCACGCGCACACCGCGGTCGGCCGCGCGCAGCAACTCGTTGTGCAACAGGTTGCCGGTGAAATCGGCATGCCAGATGTAGTACTGCAGGTCCAGGCTGCGCCCGGCCGCACGCGCGGTGAGCGCACGCACCGCAAACGCATCGATATTGTCGGACAGGATCACCATGCCGGTCTGTTTGGCATGCGCCTGCTGCAATGGCGCAACCACCCGGTCGATCGGTGTCGCCACGGCAGTCGCCGGTAACGCGTGACTCACCGGGCCGCGTTGGCGATCGGCAAAACGGCCGTAGCCATACAACGACAGCGCGCTGGCCAGTACAAACACCAGCATGCCGATGCCGGTCCATTTGAAGACGTTACGCTTGGTCACTGCCGGGCCCGGGATTGCCAGCGCGGCAGTGTAGATGCTGCACAGCGAGCTGCGTGTGCAGAGGCTGCCACGCAAGCGAACTCAACAACCCTGCAAAACAAGCGGTTTTGCGTTGGGGGCCATCGCTGCGACTGCTGCCAGGCCACCTCTGCGCCGACTAGCAAGCACCGATTCCGCCGACATATTCTGTGGCCCACCTTGACGGTTGATGTCGGCACGGCAAACAAGCGGCCGCTTGACCACTGCCGCGATCAGGAAACGCTTGCGCCCACACAGGCGGGCGCAATCGTTCAAACACCTGCGCTTACCAGATCGCCACGCGATCCTTGTCCGCACGCACCATCGCATCGCCGGGCCTGCACTTGAACGCCTGCGCAAACGCCGGCATGTTCGACGGCGCGCCATTGGCACGGAAATTCGCCGGCGCATGCGGGTCGGTGTTCAAGCGCACACGCAGTTCGCCATCGGTGAAGTTGCGACGCCACACCGTTGCCCAGTTCATGAAAAAGCGCTGATCCTGGGTATGGCCATCGACGTCCTTGTTGGCTTCCGGCTGCGCCTTCAGCGCCATCTGCAAGGCATCGTAGGCGACGGTCAGGCCGCCCAGGTCGCCGATGTTTTCACCAAGCGTCAGCTTGCCTTTGACGTGCTCACCGGGAATCGCTTCATAGCCATCGAACTGCGCCACCAACTGATCGGTGCGCTGGGTAAACAGCTTGCGGTCCGCGTCGGTCCACCAGGTGTCGAAGTTGCCTTTGGCATCGAACTGGCTACCGGAGTCGTCGTAGCCGTGCATCATCTCGTGGCCGATCACCGCGCCGATGCCGCCGTAATTGAGCGCCGGGTCGGCCTTGGGATCGAAGAATGGCGGCTGCAGGATCGCCGCCGGGAACACGATCTCGTTGCGGGTGGCGTTGTAGTACGCGTTGACCGTCTGCGGAGTCATATGCCACTCGCGCTTGTCGACCGGCTTGCCGATCTTGTCCAGCATGTAGCGATAGTTGAATGCCTGCGCAGCCTGCATGTTGGCCAGGAATCCATCGCCGCGGGTCTCCAGGCCCGACCAGTCGCGCCATTGATCCGGATAGCCGATCTTGGGCGTGAAGCTGGCCCATTTTTCCAGCGCGCGTTGCTTGGTGTCCGCGCTCATCCAGTCGAGCTTTTCCAGCCGTGCCTTCAAGGCGGCCGACAGGTTTTGCACCAGCTGCTGCATCTGCTCCTTCGATTCGGCGGGGAATGCGGACTGCACATACAGCTGGCCCAGCGCCTCGCCCATCGCGTCGTTGACCGCATTCAAGGTGCGCTTCCAGCGCGGCAGCATGTCCTGCTGGCCACGCAGCGTTTTCGAATAGAAATCGAAGTTGGCCTGCTCGAACGGCTTGGCCAGATACGGCGCCGCCTCGTCGATGCTGTGGAAACGCAGGTACGCCTTCCAGGTCTCTACCGGTGTGTCTGCAAACATCGCATCGAGCTCGGCGAAGTAGCCCGGCTGGCTCAGCGAGAAGGTGCCGGCCGGCACCTTGAGCGCCTTGAAGAACGCCTGCCAGTCGAAGTGCGGCGTCACTGCGTTGGCGCCAGCCACGTCGACCGGGTTGTAGCGCTTGGCCGGGTCGCGCAACTCGATGCGCGACAGCGATGCAGCGGCCAGCCGGGTCTCGAATGCCATCACCGCCTTGGCCTGCGTGGCCGCCTGCGCGGCGGGAATGCCGGACAACTCCAGCACGCGCGCGATGTAGGCCACGTACTGCTCGCGGATCTTGGCCTGCGCCGGATCGGTGTAATAGCCCTTCTCGGGCAGGCCCAGACCTCCCTGGCCTGCATAAGCGATCATCTGTTCGGAATTCTTGTAGTCGGCATTGGCACCGAACGAGAACATGAAGCCCTGGCCCTGCGCGTAGCTGTCGCGCAGCCACGCCGCGATGGCAGGCGCATCGGTCAACGCATCGATAGCCTTCAATTGCGGCTGCAACGGCGTGATGCCGGCCTTATCGATGGCCGCCTCGTCCGAGCCGGTCCGCCACAGGTCGGCGATCTTGGCATCCACCGAGCCAGCCGACAGATTGCCGCGCGCCAACTGCTCCACCAGCGCGTGCTGGATGGTCAACGATCGCTCGGCGAGCACTTCGAAGCTGCCCCAGCTGCTGCGATCGGACGGCACCGGATTAGCCTTGAGCCACTTCGCGTTAACGAACCCGTTGAGGTCCTGGCATGCGTTGATAGCCGGATCCAGATCGTTGATGCCGAACGCCACGATCGGCGCGTCGAGTTTGGAGACATCCACACGCGCCGGCGCGGTCCGGTTGGTCTCGGGCGCTGCCTTGGCGGTGTCCTCGGAGGCACCACAGGCCGACAGCGTGACCGCAATGGTCACCGCAAGCGACAGCGGTGCGAACTTGCTCAACTTCATTCAATTCTCCAAGGCATGACCGCGCATGCGCGGTCGAAAAAAGTCGGCAGCCCGCCAGGAATCGCTGGCGAAAGGCGGCGCATCAAACAGCGCTCGCATCATCGTCAGTGACTCCGTAACCGGCCGCACCAGATCACTGCAGCGGCACCGCAACGCCCTAACGTCCGCTGCCGCGCTTTATCGAAAGTCATTGCAACCACACACTGCGTGCGCGTCCGTCACCGACGCCGCAACACGCTGCTTCGAGCACCAAGCACCATCGCATGCAGTCAACGCCGCGCGTAGAACGGCGCCATCAACAGGTACACCGGATACGCCAACAGCATGAGTACGAGCGCTACCTCATGCCCGGATGCCGCATCGGCCCACGCCTCCATCTGCGGCGATGGCCCGAACAACCCGAACGCCAGCAACACCACACCAATCACACAGATCAGCAGCGCCACCAGCAAGGCGTTGCTGGAGACGCTACCAGCGGCCAACGTCCCGAATGCAGCGCTGGCGCCTGCCAGCAATATCCCCACCGTGACCAGATAGGCGCGGCAGTAAGTGGCGCTCATTTGCTGGTGCTTACGTCTGGCGGACATCCTGTCGTCCCTGCATACGTGATACGCCGGGCGCTGATCCACGCAGCACCCGGCGTACCGGATCGAATCACCGCAGCGCGCTAGCCGCGCTGTGGACACTCCACGCCGCGCATGCATGCACGCGCGGCATTAGCGACAGGCCTACTTCGCCTTGCCCTGATTGGCCACCGCTTCGGCAGCGCGCTTGGCTGCTTCCGGGTCGCCCAGGTAACGGAAACTCTGCACCTGCAGCTCGTCGTCCAGCTCGAACAGCAACGGAATGCCGGTGGGGATGTTGAGCTCCAGGATCTGCTCGTTGGAGACAGCGTTGAGGTATTTGTACAGCGCGCGCAGCGAGTTGCCGTGCGCGGTCACCAGCACGGTCTGCCCGGCCTTCAACTGCGGCGCGATCGCGTCGTGCCAGTACGGCAACACGCGCACCAGCGTGGTCGCCAGCGACTCGGTACCCGGCAATGCATTGCGATCCAGCGTGGCATAGCGACGGTCGTGGCACGGGTGCCCCGGATCGTTGACGTCCATCGCCGGCGGCGGGATGTCATACGAGCGGCGCCAGATCTTGACCTGCTCTTCGCCGTGCTTGGCCGCGGTTTCGGCCTTGTCCAGCCCCTGCAGGCCGCCGTAATGGCGCTCGTTGAGGCGCCAGCTCTTGGACACCGGCAGCCAGTCCTGATCGAGCTCCTTCAACGCGCCCTGCAGCGTGTGGATGGCGCGCTTGAGCACCGAGGTGTGGGCGACATCGAACTGCAGCCCTTCGTCCTTCATCAGCTTGCCGGCCGTCGTGGCTTCCTGGCGGCCCTGCTCGGTGAGTTCCACATCCACCCAGCCGGTGAAACGGTTGTCCAGGTTCCATTGGCTCTGGCCATGGCGCAGCAGTACGAGTTTGCGGGTCACTACGGTTCTCCGATTGGGGCCGATCAACCTGCGATTGTAGCGGCAGCCAGCGCATCGCTGGCGTGCACGACCCGCCTACGTGCGGCGCGCGATGCTGCGGCCATGTCGAACATCGCTCCCGTATTCGCCGATTGGGACGGCAGCGCCGCACAGGCGCGACAGTTGCAGCAGCAACTGGCACACCGCGTGGTGTTGCAGGACGAGGTCGTCGCAACACCGCAGCTGCTGGCCGGCTTTGACGTCGGCTTTGAAGACGACGGGCAGACCACGCGTGCCGCCGCCGTGCTGCTGGATGCGCAGACTCTGCTTCCGTTGGAAACGCATGTAGCGCGCGTGCCCACCTCGATGCCGTATGTGCCTGGCCTGCTCAGCTTCCGCGAATTGCCGGCATTGCTGCAGGCGCTGGCACTGCTGTCGCGCATGCCGGATCTGGTGTTCGTCGATGGCCAGGGCATCGCGCATCCGCGCAAGCTCGGCATTGCCGCGCACTTCGGCGTGGTGACCGGCTTGCCGAGCATCGGCGTGGCCAAGCAGCGGCTGGCCGGCAGCTCTGTCGACCCCGGCCCGGAGCGCGGCGAACATAGCCGCATCCTGCTCGGCGGCCTGCAGATCGGCTGGGCATTGCGCAGCAAGCCACGCTGCAATCCGTTGATCGTCTCGCCCGGGCATCGCGTCTCGATGCAGGGCGCGCTCGACTGGACCCTGCGCACGCTGCGCGGCTATCGCCTGCCCGAACCCACGCGTCTGGCCGATCGGCTGGCATCGCGGCGTGGCGAGATCGATCTGCCTGTACAGGCGAGCCTGCTGTAACAACGATCCAGCGCGTCAGCACCGTGCGGTCGACCTCGCCACCGCTGCACTATCGCGGCGGCGCATGCAGAACATTCCGTCTTGATCGACGGCACTGCGACGCCGTCGCGTGCATGCGAAGCTTTGGCTCCCATTCGTCACGAGCCACCGCCATGACCACTCTGATCGCCCCACGCGTCCACGACATCGGCGGGCTGCAAGTGCGTCGCGCCGTGCCTACCTTGCAGGCGCGCAGCGTGGGCCCGTTCGTGTTCGTCGACCATATGGGCCCGGCGGTGCTGGAGCCGGACCATGGCATCGACGTGCGCCCGCATCCGCATATCGGCCTGGCCACCGTGACCTTCCTGTGGGCGGGCGAGATCGGCCACCGCGACACGCTCGGCTCGGATCAGGTGATCCGCCCCGGCGACGTCAACTGGATGACCGCCGGCCGCGGTATCGCCCACTCCGAACGCACGCCCGGCCCCGAGCGCGCGCGCGAACACGCGCTGCATGGCATGCAGACCTGGATCGCTCTGCCGCGCTCGGCCGAAGAAACTGCACCGGCCTTCCACCACCATGCCGCCGCCAGCCTGCCGCAGCAGCGCCGCGATGGCGTGTGGCTACGAGTGATCGCCGGCCGCGCCTATGGCGAAGAATCGCCGGTGCAGGTGTTCAGCGGCACCCTCAATGTGGCGCTGGATCTGGCCCCGGATGCCGAAATCGACCTGGACACCGGCCACGCCGAACGCGCGTTGTACATCCTGGAAGGCGAGGCGCAGCTGGATGGTGCCGACGTACCGGCGCGCCACCTGATCGTGCCCTCGCCCGGCGCGCGTGGGCGCCTGCGCGCCAAGACCCCGCTCAAGGCCATGCTGCTCGGCGGCGAGCCGCTGGATGGCCCGCGTCATCTGTGGTGGAACTTCGTGTCCAGCTCCAAGGAGCGCATCGAACAGGCCAAGGACGACTGGCAGGCCGGGCGCTTCGGCAGCATTCCCGGCGACGACAAGGAATTCATTCCGCTGCCCGAAACGCCGGCACCCAACCCGGTCAATTACCCCTGAAACCATGCGCGGATTCGGCGTGGCGAACACAACCGCACCAGGTCTCGCATCGGAGGTGCCCCGCTACACAAGCGATGCCAGCCAGGGATGCGACCCATCTTGAGAACGCCCACAAAACTGTGATAGTGATATCTCCGTAGTCGGAGCACGTCGCGTGGACGGCACGCTCGAGCGGGGAGCTTGAGACGGTGCAGCGGCACGAAAAGACGACGTCGCCCCGCATTGTCATCCATCGCCGGGGAACACTTGAATGAAGTTCGCATCCTGCCTGTTCGGCCTGTCATTGCTGTTGGCCGCTGCAACCGCCCACGCCCAAACCTCGCCGGTCTGCCCGCCCTTGCCGCCCGCGTCGGGACTGCAGTGGAACGAGCTGGCCGGTGCCGACTATTTGGTCTGCAAGGCGGTCACCGCCGACGGCCGCCAGGTGGTTGGCGTGATGCTCACCACCCGCGACCCCGCAATGACCCTGGCCCGCGACCGCCGTGCCGAAAAAGGCCAGCTCCAGCAGGAAGACTTCTACTGGTACAAGCTCGATCTGGGCGGCCGCGAGATTCCGGGCATGGAATCGCGCCGCGTCACCGTGGTGGAGCTGGGCAAGAAGCGCTACGCGCAACTCTGGATCGACGGCGCCAGCAGCGAAGAACTCGCCTCGATGCAATCGCTGGTGCAGGCGATGGACCTGCAGCCGGCCAGTCTTGCGTTGCAGCGCTGAGGCAACGCGGGTCGCTGCGTGGCGTGATGCCGCGCGTGCATCGCGCAGTAGCTGCGCGGCAGTTTAGCGCCTGCCGTGCTGATGGCCTGACTAATGGCCGCGAGTCACCGCATCCAGACGAGATGCGGTGACGCTCGACACACTCAGGCCGCGGGGTTGCCGGCAGCTTCCGCCGCCTGCAAGCGACTGGAAATACGCACCTCGCCAGTCAAGAGCCGATGGATCGGGCATTTATCGGCCACTTCCATCAAGCGCGCGCGTTGCGCGTCATCCAGTGCGCCTTCGAGCACGATCTCACGGCTGATGTCGGTGCCTGCTGCACCACGTTGGGTGTAATGCAGATGCACGTGCACCGCCGTCAACGGCCACTGTTTGCGTGCCGCCACCATCGACACCGTGATGGCGGTGCACGCACCCAACGCCCCGAGCACTTGCGACTCCGGATCCGGCCCGGCATCGGCACCGCCGTTTGCCGGCTGGGTATCGCCGACCCAACGGTGCTGCCCATCGTGGATGGTGACGGTGTACGGCACCGCTTCGGTACTGACATGGACGGGGCGGTCACTCATGACGCTCTCCTGCGCTGTATGAGGTGGACACGGTTAGAACCGCCCTTCCTGGAAATCGACGAATGCCTGCATCAGTTCCTGCTTGGTGTTCATCACGAACGGGCCATGCCGCATCACCGGCTCGTTGAGCGGGCGGCCCGCCACCAGGATCAGCTGTGCGCCCTGCGCACCTGCACGCAGCGTTAGCCGCTCGCCACCGCCCAGCACTGCCAGTTCCTGCGCAGGCAGCGTGCGCGAAGCATCGCCTTCGCCCACTGCAACCTCGCCTTCAAACGCATACGCAAACGCGTTGTGACCGCCGGGCAGCAGGTAATGCCACACCGCATCCGGTGCCAGGGCGATATCCAGATACACCGGGCTGGTCGCAGGTTGCACGATCGGGCCGATCACCTCGCCCACCGTGCCGGCAATCACCTTGACCGTCACGCCTGGCGCCGGCTGCGCCACCGGGATGTGGTCGGGCGCGTATTCCTGGTACTTGGGCTCGATCATCTTGTCGCGCGCAGGCAGGTTCACCCATAGCTGAAAGCCGCGCATACGCCCGGATTCCTGCTCCGGCATTTCCGAATGGATCAGCCCGCGACCAGCGGTCATCCACTGCACGCTGCCCGGTGTCAGCAGGCCTTCGTTGCCGTGGTTGTCCTTGTGCCGCATGCGCCCGTCGAGCATGTAGGTCACCGTCTCGAAGCCGCGATGCGGATGGCTTGGAAAACCGCCGATATAGTCCTCGGCCTTTTCGGTGCCGAACTCGTCGAGCATCAGAAAGGGGTCCAGATCCGGCAGCTGCTGGGTGCCGATGACGCGGGTCAGCTTGACGCCGGCGCCGTCGGAGGTCGGCATACCGCGGATGGTGCGCAGCACATGCGCCGCGGTCGTGGTGGTGGTGCTCATTGCGTTATCCCTGTGCAGTGTGTCGGTGCGCCAATGATGGGTGCGCGTGCTGCAGCGCCCAACCACGACGGTTGCAACCGATCGTTCCAAACATCGGCCCCGTGCGGCGGGCGCTAGCGCACCGTGTGCCCGGACACTCTACGACCAAAGTTTTACCCCGCTACAGAACGCTGCCATTGACCGCAGCCGGGCACGGGGGGACCCTTGGGCGAATCGTTGCTGAAGGGGCATGCATGAAAGGGTTCTCGAAGCTGGCCTGGGGCGCGCTCGCGCTGCTGGCCGCGTTCTGTCTGGGTACCGTGGCGCTGCGGCGTGGCGAGCACATCAATGCGCTATGGATCGTGGTGGCGGCGGTGTCGATCTATCTGATCGCCTACCGGTTCTATAGCTTGTTCATCGCCGACAAGGTGATGCAGCTGGACATCACCCGCGCCACCCCGGCGGTGAGCAACAACGACGGCCTGGACTACGTGCCCACCAACAAGCATGTGCTGTTCGGCCACCACTTTGCCGCGATTGCCGGTGCCGGGCCACTGGTCGGCCCGGTGCTCGCCGCGCAGATGGGCTACCTGCCCGGCCTGCTGTGGCTGGTGGTCGGCGTGGTGTTTGCCGGCGCGGTGCAGGACTTTGTGGTGCTGTTTCTGTCCAGTCGCCGCAACGGCCGCTCGCTGGGCGATCTGGTGCGCGAAGAGATGGGCCAGGTACCCGGCACCATCGCCCTGTTCGGCGCCTTCCTGATCATGATCATCATCCTGGCGGTGCTGGCGATGGTGGTGGTCAAGGCGCTGGCGGAAAGCCCGTGGGGCATGTTCACGGTGATCGCCACCATGCCGATCGCGCTGATGATGGGCGTGTACATGCGCTACATCCGCGTCGGCAAGATCGGCGAGATTTCGGTGGTCGGGCTGATCCTGTTGCTGGGCGCAATCTGGCTGGGCGGCAAGGTCGCCGCCGACCCGACCTGGGGGCCGGCCTTCACCTTCACCGCCAAGCAGATCACCTGGATGCTGATCGGCTACGGTTTCGTCGCCTCGGTGCTGCCGGTGTGGCTGCTGCTGGCACCGCGCGATTACCTGTCCACCTTCCTCAAGATCGGCACGATTCTGGCGCTGGCCATCGGCATCCTGGTGGTCATGCCCGATCTCAAGATGCCGGCCCTGACCCAGTTCGCCTCCACCGGCGACGGCCCGGTCTGGAAAGGCGGCATCTTCCCGTTCCTGTTCATCACCATCGCCTGCGGTGCGGTGTCCGGCTTCCATGCGTTGATCGCCTCCGGCACCACGCCCAAGCTGCTCGCCAACGAAGGCCACATGCGCTACATCGGCTACGGCGGCATGCTGATGGAATCGTTCGTGGCAGTGATGGCGCTGGTGGCGGCCTCAATCATCGAGCCCGGCATCTACTTCGCCATGAACAGCCCCGCTTCGCTGGTCGGTACCGACACCATTGCGGTTGCGGCCAAGGTCTCCGAATGGGGCTTTGCGATCACCCCGGAGGTGCTGGAAGCCACCGCCAGGGACATCGGCGAGCACAGCATCCTGGCCCGCGCCGGCGGTGCGCCCACGTTGGCGGTGGGCATCGCGCAGATCCTGCACCAGCTATTGCCGGGCGAAGACACCATGGCGTTCTGGTACCACTTCGCCATCCTGTTCGAAGCCTTGTTCATCCTGACCGCGGTGGATGCCGGCACGCGCGCGGGCCGCTTCATGCTGCAGGACCTGCTGGGCAACTTCATCCCGGCGCTGAAGAAGACCGAATCGTGGACCGCCAACATCATCGCCACCGCTGGCTGCGTGGCGCTGTGGGGCTATCTGCTCTACACCGGCGTGATCGATCCGTTCGGCGGCATCCAGACGCTGTGGCCGTTGTTCGGCATCTCCAACCAGATGCTGGCGGGAATCGCGTTGATGCTCGGCACGGTGGTGCTGTTCAAGATGAAACGCGACCGCTATGCATGGGTCACCATCGTGCCGGCGCTGTGGCTGTTGCTGTGCACGACCTACGCCGGGCTGATCAAGATCTTCGACAGCAACCCGGCGCAGGGTTTCCTGGCACAGGCGCACAAGTACCAGGCCGCCATCGCCAGCAACACCATCACCGCACCGGCCAAGACCGTGCCGCAGATGCAGCAGATCGTCACCAATGCCTACGTCAACACCGGGCTGACCGTGCTGTTTCTGTTCGTGGTGGGCTCGATCCTGATCTATGCGGTCAAGACGATCGTGATTGCGCGCCGCAACCCGCAGCGCAGCGACCGCGAAACTCCGTACGTGGCATTACAGCCACATCAGATGGCGGATCTGTAATGGGCACCCAACTCGTTCTGGCCAGCCAATATCAGGTGCATCGCCGCATCTGGCGGCGGCTCATCCAAACCGCGCGCCTGTGCTGCGGCATTCCCGACTACGACAACTACGTGCGGCACATGCTGGAAAAACACCCCGACAAACCGGTGATGGATTACCCCGCGTTCTTCCGCGAGCGGCAGGACGCACGCTACGGCGGCAAGAGCGGGTTTCGCTGCTGCTGATCGGTTGATCGGTTGATCGGTTGATCGACCGATGCAAATGCAACAGGGCGCGATGCGAATCGCGCCCTGTTGCGTTGATGGCTTGAGTTTTCGGTCGGCGGATCTGCGGCTTGGCTGCAGGGTCCCTGCCCGCCCATCGTCGCGGGACACGCCACAAAGTAGAGCGTCTGAGTAGAGCGGCTGATCTGCGGCTTGGCTGCAAGGCCCCTTGCCCGCTCACCATCGCGGGACACGCTGCAAGTACGTCCTTGTAAGCTCTTACGCGGCATCCATGCCGCATAAGGTCCCGCGACGGTGAGCGGGCAAGGACCAGTCGAGATGCTCGGTGTGCAAGATGCAAGCAATGCATGAGGTGCTTCTGATTCGCTAACTCTCAATGGAGTTGCGACCCGCAGCAGCAAGCCAATGCAACTAGCGAGATGGCCCGCTTTTCACCTAGCGACCGACCAACTCTCTGGTGCGGTGTCCTCACCGGTTGCGGGACCGTGTGGCGGCATGGATGCCGCCACCGAGCCCCCAAGGACGGGTTCACGGCGTGTCCCGCAAGCGATGAGGGCATCGCACGCTCGGCCAACTAGGCGTTCGATCCAAGCATTTGACCGCAGCCGAACGATGCTGCGACTCGACATCCTCAACCAGCGCGCTTTTGCGCGAGCCGCGCGAACAACGCGGGCAAATCGCGCATATCGTCGAACACCTCCAGCACGCCGATCCGACGCAAGGTGTCGCCGTGCCCCTGCGGAATATGGCTGGCACCGGTAAAACCCAGCACCTGCATGCCTGCCGCCAGCGCAGCGGTCGCGCCGGTGGGGCTGTCTTCGATCACCAGGCACCGCTCCGGCGCCACACCGGCCGTGCGGGCGGCCAGCAGATACACGTCCGGTGCCGGCTTGGGTCGCTCCACCATGTCGGCACTGAAGACTCGCCCTGCTGCACGCGCTGTGAGCCCGGCCCGCTCCACCGATGCGATCACGTTGTGGCGGCGGCTGTTGGAGGCCACTGCCAGCGGCAGCGGAATCTGCTCCAGCGCCTCGCGCACGCCGGGAATCGGCTGCACTTCGGCGCTGATCAAGGCCTCGCTGCGTGCCTGGATCTGCGCCAGCAAGGTCTCGGGCAACTGCAGCGCAAAGTGCTCTTCCACCCGCCGCAACACCTCACGCGTGGTCTGCCCGAAGGTGGTTTCCAGTAGATGTTCCAACGGTTCGGCCGGCACGAACGCCGCCAGCGCCTCGCGCATCACCCGGTCGGCCAGTATCTCGCTGTCGACAAGAACCCCATCGCAGTCACTGATCAGTAGCTCGTACGCCATTGCACCCATCTGCTCGCAAAGCACCATTATGCCGGCCATGTCGTGACCGTCGGCTGTGGCGCACTGCACCTGCAGGTGACGAATACGCCCGTACGTTCGCACCACACCGGCCGTCATCAAGCAGACCCGACAGCCCAACCATCCTCCGCGCCATGTCACGAAATCTTACCGCTTGCGATTTTTACAGCTGGTAGGATCGGCCCCGCCGCGGCCGGACTTGCCGCAGCGCCATCAGGAATGCGATCAGGAGAAGGAGATTTCGATGCAGACGCGATTCCCCACCCTGCTCGTTCTTGCGACCTCGTTTTTCGCGGTCTCATGCACCGCCTCGCCGGGTGCCAAGGAGCAAACCACCATGTCAGCTACGCTGCAGGACCACACCGTCGCTTTCCGCGACCCCGGTCTGACCGACATCGCCAACGCCATCGCGCACGGCGACGTTGCACGGATCAAAACACTCGCCCCCACCGTCGATCTGGCCGCACATGGCGATCAGAACGTGACCTTGCTGGAATGGGCGATCTGGAACGAACAACCACGCGCATTGGACGCCCTGCTCGACGCAGGCGCGGACCCATCGTTGCCGGGCATGGACCAGGAAACGGTCGTGCACATGGCCGCAATGGCGCAGGACCCGGAGTATCTGAAGATTCTGCTGCAGCACAAGGCGCCGATCGATGTGGTCAGCACGCGTGCCGGCTGGACTCCGCTGTTTCGCGCCGTACAGAGCAAGCGCGATGCGCAGATCGGCCTGTTGCTCGACGCGGGTGCCGACGTAAAGCGTGTCGACCACACCGGTAACAGCCTGCTGCATCTGGCAGCACAGAGCGGCGCCGCTAGCCCTGCAGTGCTGCAATTGCTCAAGGCCGGCGTAGACCCCACGGTGCGCAATGCACAGCAGAAAACCTTCCAGGCGTATTTCTTCACCACGCCGGATCGGCTGCTCAATGCCACCGGACAACAGGTCAGATCGGATGTGCGCGCGTGGTTGAGCGCCCACAACATTCCCGTGGAAAGCAGCCGCTAAGCGCGCTTTCCATACGACGCACGCAAGGAGCCGCGCATGCCCCCGTCAGAGTCCACATCATCCACTGCCGCATCCACTCCGTTCGCAGAGTCGATGCGCGGACAACAACCGCAACCGCAGGACCGGCAGTTTCCGGAGCTGCTGCAAGATCTCTACGCCACTGCCAATCAACGCCGCGAAGGTGGCGCTGAAACCTTTGCGCCGCTGGCCAACGGCTGGTCGCGCATGGACGACAGCGCGCTGCAGCAGGCCGGTATCAATCCGGCACTGCTGCACGACGCCAAAAGCGGCTTCGATGCCGCGTTTTATCGCAACGATCAAGGCCAGGTGGTGCTCGGTTTTTGCGGCACCGACGAAGGCAAGGACTGGAAGCACAACATCGGCCAGGGCTTGGGCTTCGACGATGCGCAATATGCATCGGCCATCCAGCTCGGCAGCCAGGCCAAGCAGGCGTTCGGCGACCAAGTGGTGATTTCCGGCCATTCATTGGGCGGTGGTCTGGCGTCGGCGTCGGCCATGATCAACGACATTCCCGCAGTGACGTACAACGCCGCCGGCGTCAACGACCGCACCCTTGAACGCCAGGGCCTGGATGCGTCGGCAGCCAAGCAGTACGCCAGCGAGGAGCTGATTCGCGGCTACCACGTCAAGAACGAGATCCTCACCCACTTGCAGGAAGACAGCATTCCGCTGAAGTGGACCATGCCCAACGCGGCCGGTCATCAGATCGAATTGCCAGAGCCGGACCCGCTGTCGTTCGGGCAACGCCTGGTGCCCGGCATGATGCTGAAGCATCGTCTGGACCTGCACGGAATGGACTCGGTGATCAAGGCGCAGGACATGCAATCGCCCGATCAGGCACGCGGCGCGTCGCTACAGCCGGGCAGCCAGTTGTTCAACGACGCCGTGGTGCAACTGGACAGCCAACGCGAGCGGCTGGGGTTGCACGATGACACCGCGTTTATCAACACCGCCGCCAGCGTGGCCGCGCGTGCAGGCAACGACGGCCTGCAGCGGATCAATCATCTGGTGCCCAACCGCGATGGCGACAGCCTGATTGCGGTGCAAGGCCGCATGGACGACCCGGCGCATCTGCGCAGCCATGTGCAGACCGCGTCCGCTGCCAATGAGCCAGCGCAAGGCAATGTCAGTCAGCTGCAGCAGCAGAACCAGCAGCACACCCATCAGCCTGCCCAGCAGCAGGAAGAGCAGCGCCGCGTGATCCAGCAATAACGCACGCGGCAAACCGTGCCGCACGCCGTCTTCGTCAGGTAGACGCGTGCGGTGCGGGAGGGTCGCGCAAGTGACAATCTCGTTGTTGCAGTAAACCGACCGGAGCGGTCATGGAGCTGTTCCAAGCAGCAGCTCCATGACGCCGGCCAGCATGGCGCAACGCGTCACTAGCCTGCGCCGGCCATCGCCCGCAAGGTGATGCCGACCAGATACGCCAGATAGGTGCCGGTGGCGTAGCCCATCGTGCCCAGCAACACGCCCACCGGGGCCAACGCCGGGTGGAACGCCGCAGCGACGACCGGCGCGGACGCCGGGCCGCCGATGTTGGACTGCGAGCCGATCGCAAAGTAAAAGAACGGCACCCGCAACCAGCGGCCCAGCGCCCACAGCAAGCCGATGTGCACGGCGATCCAGATCAGCCCGAGCAGGAATAGCCACGGCCGGTCCAGCAGCGCCAGCAGGTCCATCTGCATGCCAATGCAGGCGATCAGGAAATACAGCAGCAGCGAGCCGATCTTGGATGCGCCCGCGCCTTCCAGGGTCCGTGCACGGGTGAAGCTCAGCAGCAAGCCCAGGCTGGTCGCCAGCACCACCACCCACACGAACGGCGCATCCAGACTGAACTGGCCGGCCCAGTGCAGGTGCGCCTTGCACCAGGCCGCCAACGGGCTGGCGAGCGCATGGGCAAGGCCGACGCCGCCGAATGCCACTGCCACGATCACCATCAGGTCGGCCAGGCTGGGGATGCGCGCATGTTCGGCCTGGAAACGCGCCATGCGTTCCTGCAAGGCGTCCAGCGCACGGGTGTCTGCACCGCTGCGCTCATCGATCTTGCGCGCGCGTCCGGCCAGGAAGATCAGCGCCGCCATCCACACGTAGCCGACGCCCACATCGACCACCGCAAACTGCCCGAACGTGGTCGCATCGACATTGAACACTTCGCGCATCGCCAGCATGTTGGCGCCGCCGCCGATCCAGCTGCCGGCCAATGCCGCCATGCCTGCCCAGGTGTCGCCCGCGACGGTGGCCGGGTGCAGCCATCGCATGACCCAGAAGGCGACCACCGCGCCCAGCATGATGCTCACCGATGCGCCCAGATACATGGCGACCAGCTTGGGTCCCAGCCCAAGGATCGCGCGCAGATCGATACTCAGGGTGAGCAGGATCAATGCGGCCGGCAACAGCACGTCGCGCGCGATAGGGTTGTACAGCCGCGTGTTGGCGCCGTCGATCAGCCCGACGGTGTTGTAGATGCCGGGCAGCAGATAGCACAGCAACAAGACCGGTACCACGGCATAGAAGCGCCGCCACGGGCCTTGCTCGCGCGATGAAGTCCAGAACACCGCACCCAGCGTGGCGGCGATCAGGCCGAAGACGACGATATCGTTTTGAATCAGTGCAGACGCAGGTGCATTCACCGCAGGCGGTCATCCGGACAGAGGGCCGCCAACGCGGATCGAACCAGGAGCGGCCGATGACAGCGAATCTAGCCGACCGCGTCGGTGGCGCAAACCCCACCGACGCATCCGACAACGGCCTTGGTAGGCGATCGAGACCGGTCCATGCGCAACCGCGCTGCCTGGCTAGGCCAGGGCGACATGGGGATGTTGCACGCTCGTTCGAGCACGACGCTCGTCACGATGCTCCGGCTTCAGGCCGCAAAGCGGCAGCCGCTTGAACTCAGCACAGCGTCGTCAGCATGCGGCTCCATCCACACCGATCAGGCAGCCCCTGCCGGCCTGGTCCTGACAATCGATGCTGGACGCAAGACCAACCCTCAGCCGTAGCGCCGCACCACGCGCTCGCCGTCGGCGGTATCCAGCACCACACCGCTGGGCTGACCGGTGGTCAGGCAGTGCAGTTTGGCCATGAGTTCGGCATTTTCCAGGGCGCCCTGCTCGCGCAGGTAGCGCAGCGGCGACCATTCCGGACGGGTCACCCACCAGCCACCTTGTTCGGGATGAATGCGTACGACGTAGCGGGACTGGTCCATGTGGCCTCCGGCCGGTGGGTACAGCGGTCAAGCACAGGTGCGAGCGCGCCGAACAGGCGCATCACGCGAGGGATTGGGGCAAGCCATGCCGATTCGTAAGCCAACAGACCCTTACTCAAGGGGCCGCGGGAGAGTGGCCGGTGGCCCCGCGTTTGGCATAGCCAGCATGCGGTTTTACGCATTTCCCGACTGTCGGGCGGACCCTGGCATCCGGGTAAGAAAATTCTTACGTGACACAGTTCACGTCGAGCGCTACATTCGGCTGCAAGGGTGAAGAAATCTTCACAAGCGGCCGTCACAAGAGCGCAGACGGCTTGCAGGGGATCACGGCGCGCTCGGACGAGACCTTGGGGAGGGTTGGCATGTATCTGCTCAGAAAGTTCCAGTTTCCGGTCAAGACCGCGATGGTGGTGGGCTACGTTCTGGTCGTCAGGGAAGCCTTGGTGCTCTGGTCCTGATCGGCGTCGGCGGTTTGCCTAATAGGCTGTCCGGGATCGCTGGCCGATACCCGTCATCGCGTCTCAATCTTGGTCCACCCACCCACGTTGTTGCGCTGCCGCCAGATCGGCAGGCGTGTCCACATCCAGCGCCAGCGCCGGTGCGCTGACGCAGCCCAGCGTTTGGACATCCAGGCTGGCAAAGAGCGCGCGCAAGCCGTTATCGCCCTGCAGCGCAACGTCTGCCCAGGCAGTGTGCGTCACCACCGCGGGGATACCGCGCACGCCGGCGTAGCCGCTGGTGGCGCACCCCGACGCGGCACGGTCGGCTTCGTCCAGCAAGCCACGCAAGTGCGGCGCCTCCAGTGCCGGTTGGTCGCACCCCAGAATCAGGCTACGTCGCAACGTCGCATCGTCCTGCACATGCCGGCGCAGCGCTGCCAGGCTGGAGCCCATCCCGGCAGACCAGTCGGCGTGCCGCAGCACTTCCACGTCCAGCCCCTGCAGCACATCGGCCAGCCTGTCGGCATCGGCGCCGAGTACGACGACGCAGCGGCGTGGTGCGGTTTGCAGTGCGATACGTGCAGCGCGACGCAGCAACGGTTCGCCGTCGCGCATCAGCAATTGCTTGGAGCGGCCGAGCCGGCTCCCCGTACCTGCGGCCAACACCAGTGCGGCGTGGTCGCTGCTCATATGCAAGGCCTGGTCAGCGCGTGACAACTGCCGCATGTACCACCGTGACTGCGCGTGGGATGCAACCTGCGTGCGTCGCTAAGCATTGCGTGCGGAAAGCCACAAATACATGGCGATTCGACAATGGGCATGTCGCAAAACACGGCGTCATCAGAGAAGAAATCAGGATACATAGCGACGTCGTGCGTAATGGAGACCGCCTCAGCGTAGAGGCCGCGCTGTGCGTGCGGAGTGACTGCGCGACGCATCGACTGCGTGAAGCGCACGCGCCATGCGTTCATGCGTCGCAAGCAGCAACGCGCGACAGATGCATCACCGGGATTTTATCGACGTTGTCGAAATGACCGATGCGCTATGCGTAGTGCAGATTCCTATGAATCGCGCGCACGCGCATGGCTTTTTCCAGAAGCATCGCTTGCACGAAGCACAACTGCTGGCGAAAACCAAAGGCGCACAAAGCGCGACGCAACAAACCAGACAGCAGACCCACAACGGCCTAAGAGCGGCTAAAAAAACAGAGCGAGCAGTCGTCAGGTGGGTGCGGACGGCGCGAAGAAACCGGAGTGTACAAGTGGTACATGCGGATTCCGAGCACCGGCGGCGCCCGCTAGCGGCTGCACAGTGGTTTTGTAAGCTGCTCTAAGCCGTAGCCGCAACGATCTGCAGATCCGCTACAGCCTGCGTCGCTTCGGCGATGATGCCCAGTGCGATGGTGTGCGGCGATGAGCGACCCATCCGCCAACCCGCAGGCAAACGCAGACGCGCAAGCGCGGCATCGTCATGCCCCAGCGCGCGCAATGCCTGCAGACGGGTGTCGCGCTTGTTCCGGCTGCCAAGGATGCCAATGCATGCCGCATCGGATGCCAGGCCGCGACACGCGACCTGCAGATCGATCTCGCTGTCGTGCGCCAGGCTGTACAAGGCAGTGCCGGCATCCAGCTGCACATCGTGCAACGCATCGCGTAAAGCACGGCGATCGTAGTGTTCCGGCGCAAGACCGGGCGGCGGCTCGCTGGGGCCGTGTGGACGCAGCACGCGCGTTTCGATGCCCATTTGATTGGCCAACGCCAGCAGCACCAGCAATGCCGGGTCCGCGCCGACCAGGACCAGCTGCAGTGGCGGGCGATGGACGCGCAGAAATTCGCCTGGACGTGCGTCGTGCACAGTCGATAGGTAGCGCACGCTTCCGGTACTGCGATCCAGCGCCACATGAAACGCGCGGCGGTGCTGGCGCGCATTGCGCCAGCGCGCCAGGTATTCGGACAGATCCGGCACCGGCCAGACCAGCACACCGATGCGACCGCCGCAGCTGAGCTGGATGTCCAGCACCTCGCTGCCTTCACCGTAGTCCAGCCACCGCGGCTGCCCGTCGCGCAACGTGGCCATGGCTTCATGCGCCACGGCCGCTTCGACGCAGCCGCCGGACACATAACCGGCAACCCGGCCATCTGCCCCGATCGCCATTTCGCTGCCCAGCGGGCGCGGCGAGGAGCCCTGCACCTCCATCAATGTCGCAATCGCAACCCGCTGACCGGCGCGGTGCCACGCCGTCAGCACCGGCAGCAGATCGTCATGCAATGCGTAGCTCGGCCATGCCGGCCACGCCGGCTCGGCCGGCGCTGCATGCGTGGCCGGAGCGACGACCGCGCTCACGCGCGCAACTGCTCGGGCAGATGCGGCAGCAGTTTTTCCAATGTCACCGGGTAATCGCGCACGCGCACACCGGTGGCGTTGTAGACCGCGTTGGCAATCGCCGCCGCCACGCCGCAAATCCCCAATTCGCCCACGCCCTTGGCCTTCATCGGCGAGGACATCGGGTCGCTTTCTTCCAGGAATATCACTTCCTGGTGCGGGATATCCGCATGCACCGGCACTTCGTAACCGGCCAAGTCGTGATTGACGAAGAAGCCGAAGCGCTTGTCCACCGCCAGTTCTTCCATCAACGCTGCGCCCGCGCCCATGGTCATGCCGCCGATCACCTGGCTGCGTGCCGATTTGGGATTGAGGATGCGTCCGGCCGCGCAGACCGCGAGCATGCGGCGGATGCGCACCTCGGCCGTGGTGATATCCACGCCGACTTCGACAAAGTGCGCGCCGAAGGTCGACAGCTGATGGGTCTTGGACAGGTCACCGAATTCGATCTTGTCCTCCACCACCAAGGCGCCGTTCGCTGCGGCATCGCCGAGTGGGATGCGCTTGCCGCCGGCACGCACGTGGCCGTCGGCAAACTCGGCCTTGGCCGGGTCCAGCCCCAGTCGACCGGCGATCGCTTCGCGCAGCTTGACCGATGCCGCGTACACGCCGGCGGTGGAACTGTTGGCGCCCCACTGTCCACCGGAACCGGACGATGCGGGGAAGCTCGAATCGCCCAGCCGCACGTCTACCCAGTTCAGCGGAACACCGAGCATCTCGGCAGCGGTCTGCGCAATGATGGTGTAAGAGCCGGTACCGATGTCGGTCATGTCGGTTTCCACCACCACGCGGCCGCCCTGCTCCAGGCGCATGCGCGCCCCGGAAGTCATGGCGATGGCGTTGCGGAATGCAGCGGCCACGCCCATGCCGACCAGCCAACGTCCATCGCGGGTACTGCCAGGCGTGCGCTTGCGCTTGGACCAACCAAACTGCTTTGCCCCATCTTCCAGACACTTGACCAGCTGCCGCTGCGAAAACGGCCGCTGCGGATTTTCCGGGTCCACCTGGGTGTCGTTGACGATGCGGAATTTGACCGGGTCCATCTCCAGCTTCTCGGCCATTTCGTCCATCGCCACTTCCAGCGCCATCAACCCCGGCGCCTCGCCGGGCGCACGCATGGCGTTGCCCTCGGGAAGATCCATTACCGCCAAACGCGTTGCGATCAGGCGGTTGGCTCCGGCATACAACAATTGGGTTTGCGAAGCAGCGATTTCCGGCGCACCGCCGGCGAGATCGCCCGACCAGCTTTCGTGTGCGATCGCGGTGATCTTGCCATCGCGCTCGGCACCGATGCGGATGCGCTGCACGGTGGCCGGACGATGAGTGGTGTTGTTGGCGATCAGCGGGCGCGGCAGCATCACCTTGACCGGCCGTTTGACTTCGCGCGCAGCCAGCGCGGCCAGCACCGCATCGGCACGCAAAAACAGCTTGCTGCCAAAACCGCCACCGACATATGGCGACATGATCCGCACGTTTTCGCGCGGAATGCCCAACGTCACCGCCAGGTCGCGCGCGCCCCAGTTGATCATCTGGTTGGATGTCCACACGCTGAGCTTGTCGCCGTCCCACATCGCAGTGGACGCGTGCGGCTCCATCATGGCGTGCGAGTGATCGGGTGTGGTGTATTCGGCATCCAGCTGCACCGGCGCTGCGGCGAAGGCGCCATCGAAGTCGCCGACGGCGCTATTGGGTGCGCCGCCTTCCTTGGTGACCTTGGCGCCATCGCGCGCTTTTTTCAGATCGTATACGCCGACCTGGCGGCCGTAATCGACCTTGATCAACTGGCCCGCTGCGCGTGCCTGCTCGAAGGTCTCTGCAACCACCACCGCAATCGCCTGGTGGTAGTGCTGGATCTCCGGGCCGCCCAGCAATTTGGCGGTATTGAGCTTGCCCTTGTGCAGCTTGCCGGCATTCTGCGCAGAGACGATACCGAGCACGCCGGGCGCATTGCGCGCCGCGCTCAGGTCGATGCTGCGGATCGTGCCCTTGGCGATCCCCGCACCCACGACGTGGCCGTAGGCAGCGCGGCCTGGCAGATCGTGATGTTCGTAGGCATACGGCGCTTGGCCGGTGGTCTTGAGCGGCCCGTCGATGCGATCGACGGGCTTGCCGACGACCTTGCGTTGATCGATGGGATTGGTACCGGCAGGAGTGTCGAATTTCATATCAGGCCCTCACGTCGGCCAGGATCGCGGTCAACGTGCGTTCCACCAGCGGCACTTTGAATGCGTTGTGTTCGGTGGGCTGTGCCCCGTCCAGCAGCACAGAAGCGATGGCGCGTGCACCCTGGCGCGACTGCGCTTCGGCAGCTTCGCTGCGCCACGGCTTGTGCGCCACGCCACCGACGCCGATGCGCGCGGTGCCGTCACGCTGCACAACAGCGGCAACCGAAACCAAGGCAAACGCGTAAGACGCACGGTCGCGCACCTTGCGGTAGACATGCGTTCCGCCAAGCGGCTTGGGCAAGGTGACGGCAGTGATCAGCTCACCACGTTCCAGCGCGGTCTCCAGATGCGGGGTCGTACCTGGCGCGCGATAGAAGTCGGCCAGCGGCAGCGCGCGCGTCTGTCCATCCGGCCGCACCGTTTCCACCGTGGCATCGAGCACACGCATGGCGATAGCCATATCGCTGGGATGGGTGGCGATGCAGGCTTCGCTGGTGCCAATGATGGCCAGCTGACGGTTGAAGCCGCCGATCGCCGCGCAGCCACTACCAGGCAGGCGCTTGTTGCACGGTTGATTGGTGTCGTAAAAATACGGGCAACGCGTGCGCTGCAGCAGATTGCCCGCCGTGGTCGCGCGATTGCGCAGCTGGCCAGACGCACCTGCCAGCAGCGCGCGCGACAGCACCGCGTAATCGCGACGAACACGAGCGTCTGCCGCAAGGTCGGTATTGCGCACCAGCGCGCCGATGCGCAAACCGCCGTCCGGCGTTGCGTCGATGGTGTCCAGGCTTAAACCATTGACGTCGATCAGATGCGATGGCGTTTCGATCTGCAACTTCATCAGATCGAGCAGATTGGTGCCGCCGGCGATGAACTTGGCGCCCGGCTGGCGCGCGGCTTTGGCCGCGGCATCTGCCGCCGAGGTGGCGCGCTCGTAACTGAAAGCCTTCATGCGCGCTCTCCGGCAACTTCGTTGATCGCTTCGACGATGTTGGAATACGCACCGCAGCGGCAGATATTGCCGCTCATGCGCTCCTGCAGTTCCGGCGTGGTGAGCCGGGTCTTGGCAGTCAGGTCCTCGGTCACATGGCTGGGAATGCCGCGTTTGACTTCATCCAGCACGGCCACTGCCGAACAGATCTGCCCCGGCGTGCAATAGCCGCACTGATAGCCATCGTGTTTGACGAAGGCCGCCTGCATCGGATGCAGTTTGTCCGGTGTGCCCAGGCCCTCGATGGTGGTGACCTTTGCGCCCTGATGCATCACCGCCAGCGACAGGCAGGAATTCATGCGCTGCCCGTCGACGATGACCGTACACGCGCCGCACTGGCCGTGATCGCAACCCTTTTTGGTGCCGGTCAACTGCAGGTGCTCGCGCAATGCGTCCAGCAAGGTAGTGCGGTTATCCAGTGTCAGCGTCACCGGCTTGCCATTGACTTCAAAGGCAACCTGGCTGGACGCGTTGGCAGGCTCCACTGCCTGACGTTGCGACACGGCAGTGGCAGCCATCGATTGGGTTGCGGCAACACCGGCTGCCGATGCCGTGCCAGCGATCAGTACTTCGCGACGGGTCATCTTGATGTTTCTCATGGCTGGCATCTCCAACAATGCTGGCTAATACAGTTCTTTATCAATGTGCAGGGCCGTCGGTCACAAGCGCGTGAGTGCGGCACTTGGGAGCGATGCAATCGGTCGTTGCCCGATTCTAGTTGTCGCCTGCCCGTGCATTGGCGTTGGAGCTGGCATGCGTCTATGAAACGTGCTCATCACTGTGCGGCGTGATTGAAGAGCGCCGCAGCGATACAACGGATTTCTGCATCATCCGCTGCGCGCGTGATCACATGCCGACCGCGACGCGCACCACCACCCCACCGTTATGAAACCGTGTCCGCCATCAGCAGATGCGTTGCGGGTGCTGATGCTGCAACGCATGAAAACATGCTTGCCTGGGCGCGCTGGCGTCGGCGTTGCAGCCAGCGCTCAGGAATCCACTCTCAAAACTCCAGCACGATCTTGCCCAGATGCCCGCCGGCCTTCTGCAAGGCAAACGCCTCGCCGATCTCGGTCAGCGCATAGCTGCGGTCGATGACCGGGCGCAGCGGCAGCCCATCCAATGCGCGCACCAGCGCTTGCTGATGCCGGCGACTGCCGACCACCAACCCTTGCAGACGCTGCTGACGCCCCATCATCTCGGCGGTCGGCACCGGGCCAGCCGCACCGGTCAACACGCCGATCAAGGCGATGTGCCCGCCCACCCGCGCGGAACGGATCGATTGCGCCAGCGTGCCGGGTCCACCGACCTCGACCACATGATCCACACCGCGTCCGTCGGTGATCTCCAGCACCTGCCGCGACCACTCGGCGTGCTGCCGATAGTTGATGACGTGATCGGCACCGAGCGTGCGGACCTTTTCCAGCTTCTCGTCGGACGAGGACGTGGCGATCACGCTCGCGCCCATCGCCTTGGCGAACTGCAGCGCAAAGATTGACACGCCGCCGGTGCCCAGCACCAGCACGGTATCGCCCGCTTTCAGGCCGCCGTTGACAACCAGCGCCCGCCAGGCGGTAACGCCAGCGGTGGTCAAGGTGGCCGCCTCTGCGTGGCTGTAACCGACCGGCGCATGGGTAAATGCCTGCGCAGCGGCCACAACCGCCGTGCGTGCATACCCATCGACGCCATCGCCTGGCGTGGTCGCAAAACCGGCGTGTAGCGGCTCGCCATCCAGCCACTGCGGGAAAAAGGTGGACACCACGTGGTCGCCGACGGCGAACTCGTCGACCTCCGGGCCAATCGCTTCGATCACGCCGGCGCCGTCGGACATCGGGATGCGTCCATCGGCCGTCGGCATCTGACCTAGCACAACGCCCAGATCATGGAAATTGAGCGAGCTCGCATGCAGACGCACACGGATCTGCCCGCGTGCAGGCTGGCCCGGATCGGGCAATTCAACCGACTTTAGTGCGTTCAGACCGGCGGGATGCGAGAGACGAATGGCGCGCATGGGGGATCTCCTCAGATGATGATTCGAACCCAGGGATAGCACGCGTACCGTGATGCGAATGCAGTCGAGCTGGCTTGAAAAGGCTGCAGCATGTTGCCTGTCGGTGACTCGCTGCCGATGGCGCGATATCAGAACCGGCAACGGGATCTGCGTGCTGCACCGCGTTGCAGCGTACCGGCTTGCCGCGCTCCAATGCGCTGCAAATCACAAAATCGCATTGCGCAACCGTGTTTGCACGCGGTAGCGACCGCAGCGACGCGTAGGCTGGCACACCGGTTGCATCGCCCAGGTGTCTGGACAGGTAGCCACAGTGACATCACCCACCAAGCGGCGTCGGCAACGTGCACAACGCATTGCGTTGCACTTCGTGCTGACCATGGCGTGCATGCTACTGCTCGGTTCGGAGTACTGGTCCATCCATGAAGAACGTGCATCCGCGCTGCGCGGTGCCGAAGCGCAGTCGTTGAACCTGGCTAACTCGCTGGCGCAGCATGCCAGCGACACCATGTCGATCGCCGACGCAGTGCTGTCCGGCCTGGTCGCGCGCGTCGAGCACGACCAGGGAAATACCAGCGCGCGCGCAGCAATGCACGAATTTCTGGTGCGCGAGGCAAGGCGTTCGGACCGCCTGCATGGCATCTTTATCTACGCGGCAGATGGCAGCTGGGTCAGCTCGTCGCTGGATAGCACACCCAAGACGCATAACAACGCCGACCGCGCCTACTTCAAGTATCACCGCGACCATCGCGATGCGTTGTCGCTGGTCGGCGCACCGGTCAAAAGCCGCTCCGATGGCAGCTGGGTGCTGACACTGAGCCGCCGGCTCAACGGCCCGGACGGCGACTTTGCCGGGGTGGTGCTGGTGACGCTGCAGCTGAAGTATTTCCAGCAGCACTACAGCACCTTCGACGTCGGCCCGCACGGCACCATCGGCATGATCAACGACGATGGCATCGTGCTGTTACGCCGGCCCGACAAGCAGGGCGTGATCGGCAGCTCGATTGCCGGCACCTCGATCTACGTCACCATGCGCGCGCGCCGACATGGCACGGCGACCTATCGCTCGCCGATCGATGGCGTAGAGCGCATCTCCAGCTTCGCCCCGGCACGGCCGTATCCGCTGAGCGTGCTGACCGGCGTGTCGGTGGACGATGCGCTGGCCAATTGGCGGCATGCCGCGGGCCAGCGCATCGTGATCGCCACGCTTGGCTGCGCCCTGCTGCTGGGCGTGGGCATCTGGCTGGACCTGCAGCTGCGCCGCATGCATCGCAACGAAGCCAAACTCAGTTCCGAGGCCTGGGTGGATGCATTGACCGGCGTCGCCAACCGACGTGCGTTCGACTATCGGTTGTCGCAGGCCTTGCAGGATGCAGTACGCCTGCAATCGCCGTTATCGGTGCTGATGATCGATGTCGATCACTTCAAGCTCTACAACGACACCTATGGCCATGTGAATGGCGACGCCTGCCTGCGCCTGATTGCCGGCGCCATCGCCGGCTGCTCGCGGCGCAGCAGCGACGTGGCGGCGCGGTATGGCGGCGAAGAGTTCGGCATGATCCTGCCGCATACCGATGCCGCCGGTGCGCTGCGCCAGGCCGATGCCGTGCGCAGCGCGGTGGCCGAACTCGGCCTGATGCATCTGCCGAGCCCAACCAGCGCGCACGTCACAGTTAGCGTCGGCGCCGCCACCTTCGAACCCGGCGAAGCACCGTTGACCCCCGACGCCATCGTGCACGACGCCGATTCGGCGCTGTACCGCGCCAAGCAGAGCGGGCGGGATCGTACGTCGGCCTGATCCAGATTCCGGCTCTGCTGCGTTGCCCGGCCTCACTCCACTGACTGACCCTGCCGTCACCTCGCCCTCGGCGCACCCGTGGATCCGCGCAGCATCAAGCTGAAATCCAGCGTCTGCTGCAGCGGCACGTCCACCCTTTCGATGATGGCGAGCAGCAGGTTGACCGCGCGGACACCGATCTCTCGCATGGGTTGGCGGATGGTCGTCAATGGCGGCGTGAGGTAACTCGACGACGCCAGGTCGTCGAAGCCGACAATGGACAGGTCGTCCGGCACGCGGATACCCAGGTCCCGGCAGGCGGCCAGGGCGCCCAGCGCCATTTGATCGCTGAAGCAGAAGATCGCGGTCGGCGCGGGCACACGGGCCAGTAGCGCCATCGCAGCCGCATGGCCGGATTCTACCGAGAAGTCGCCCGGCACGACGGTCAGTTTGCGCAGACGGCCGCGTGCCTTGCCGGAGGCCCGGGCCCCTTCCAGGCGTTGCTGGTGCAGCGGATTGTCGGGCGGGCCGCCCACCACGGCGACCCGCTCGTGCCCCAGTCCATACAGGTGTTCCATCATGGCGCGCGCGGCGGCCGCGTTGTCGATGTGGACGCTGGGGATGCCAAGCGCCGGGTCGAACTCGCATCCGTTGACCACCGGCGCGGCGGCGCCTAGCTGCTTGACGATCTCACGCGCCGTCGGCGGGAGGCCGTGCCCCAGCACGATCAGGCCGTCTGCCTCGTTACGGAGAAGCATCTGCGCGTAGCGCTCCTCGCGATCGGGCTGGTGCTGGGTATCACCCAGCAGGACGGCGTAGCCGACGGCCTGCGCCGCGTCCTCCGCACCCTGCAGGATCTGGGCGAAGAATGGATTGGCGATGTCCGGGACGGTAACCAGGAGCTTGCCGCTGCGCTGGGTCTTGAGCGTCCTGGCCACTGTGTTGGGGACATAGCCCAGCGCCGCGGCGGCCTGCTCGATGCGCGTGCGCGTGGCGGGCAGGACTTTTTCCGGCCGGGAAAGCGCCCGCGACACCGTGCCGGCGGTGACACCAACGTGCTTTGCGATGTCGTAGATGGTTGTAGCCATGACCTTGATTCTTCTTTCTGCTGTGCAGTGCACAACGGGTCTTGCGGAAAGCCCATGCTAGGATGATTCAATCGATTGCATGAGGGCGAATTACGTTGAAGACGCTCAAGGGTCCGGCGCTATTCCTGGCACAGTTCATCGCCGACACACCTCCCTTCAATCGCTTGGACACACTGGCCGGTTGGGCTGCGGGCCTGGGGTATTCTGGCGTACAAGTGCCGACCAGCGCGCCGCACCTGTTCGATCTGGCCCAGGCCGCGCAGAGCCAGGCGTACTGCGACGACATCGCCGGCATGCTGGCCGGGCACGGGCTGCAAGTCACCGAGTTGTCGACCCACTTGCAGGGGCAGCTGGTCGCCGTACACCCAGCCTACGATCAGCTGTTCGACGGATTCGCACCGTCAGACAAGCGCGGTAACCCCGCCGCCCGCCAGGCCTGGGCGGTTGAACAATTGCTGTTGGCGGCCAAGGCCAGCCAGCGCCTGGGGCTGACAGCGCATGCCACGTTCTCCGGCGCGCTGGCCTGGCCTTACTTCTACCCCTGGCCGCAGCGGCCGCCCGGGCTGGTGGAAGAAGCCTTCGCCGAACTCGGCCGCCGCTGGCGCCCCATTCTGGATGCCTTCGACGCCTGCGGCGTGGACCTGTGCTTCGAGATCCACCCGGGCGAGGACCTGCACGACGGGGCGACCTTCGAGCGCTTCCTTGATGTCGTAGACCATCACCCACGCGCCAAGATCCTGTACGACCCCAGCCACTTGCTGCTGCAGCAGATGGACTACCTGGGCTTCATCGACCGGTATCACGCGCGCATCGGCATCTTCCATGTCAAGGACGCGGAGTATCGCGCCAGTGCGCACAGCGGCGTCTACGGCGGCTACCAGGACTGGATCGATCGTCCGGGGCGGTTCCGTTCGCTCGGTGACGGCCAGATCGACTTCAAGGCGATCTTCTCGAAATTCGCGCAATACGATTTCCCGGGCTGGGCGGTGCTGGAGTGGGAGTGTTGCCTGAAGCATCCGGAAGACGGCGCACGCGAGGGTGCGGCGTTTATTCGGGACCACATCATCCGCGTGACCGAACGCGCGTTCGACGACTTTGCCGACAGCGGCGCCGATCCGGAATCGCTGCGCCGCATGCTGGGGACATAGAGCGTGTTATGCGTCTCGACGCGCCGCAGGACGCTTCGCACTCACTTCAAAGTACATCACACGCTCTAAGCCAATACCGCCTGGGAGGGCAAGCCATGAGGCACACCATGTCGCGCTTGGGCGCGATGATGTTTCTGCAGTTCTTCATCTGGGGAGCGTGGTTCGTGACCCTGGGCACGTACCTGGTGCAGGGCCCCCTCAAGGCCAGCGCGAGCCAGGTGGCGACCGCATTCCTCAGCCAGTCCATCGGCGCCATCTTGGCGCCCTTCCTGGTCGGCTTGGTCGCAGATCGCTACTTCGCGGCGCAGCGCATCCTCGCGGTGCTGCACCTGGCAGGTGCGGCGCTCATGTGGCTGGCATCCACGGCGACGAGCTTCGGCATGTTCTCCGCCTGCGTCATGGGGTACATGCTGCTGTTCATGCCGACGCTGGCACTGGCCAACAGCGTGGCGATGCGGCACATGCAATCGCCTGAAAAACAGTTTCCGCCGGTGCGCGTCGCTGGCAGCGTCGGCTGGATCGTGGCGGGCGTGATGATCGGCTGGCTGGGCTGGGAACAGGCGCACCGGCTCGAACTGACGTTCCGGATGGCGGCGATGGCATCGCTGGCCCTGGGCCTGTATGCCTTCACCCTGCCGCACACGCCGCCGCTGGCGCAACAGCGCGACGCCGGACTGGGACAGATGCTGGGACTGGACTCGCTGCGGCTTCTGAAGTCGCGCTCCTATTTGGTGTTCTTCCTGGCATCCATCGCCATCTGCATCCCGCTGGCGTTCTACTACAACTTCACCAACCCGTATCTCAACGATCTGGGCGTGCGTGGCGCAGCCGGCCTGCAATCGCTGGGGCAGGTGTCCGAAGTGCTGTTGATGCTGGCCATGCCGTTCCTGTTCGTGCGGTTGGGGGTCAAGACGATGCTGGCGCTGGGCATGGCAGCGTGGGTGCTGCGCTACGTGATGTTCGCCTTTGGCGATGCGGGTAGCGGTTTCTCCTTGCTGGTGATCGGCATCCTGCTGCACGGCATCTGCTACGACTTCTTCTTCGTCACCGGCCAGATCTACACCGATGCGCATGCCGGCCCCGCCGCGCGCAGCAGCGCGCAGGGGTTCATCACCCTGGCCACGTACGGCGTGGGCATGTTGATCGGCACGTTCCTGTCCGGCGCGGTCGTGGAGCACTACACCACGGCGGCGGGCCCGGACTGGCAGCAGATCTGGCTGTTCCCGGCAGGCGTGGCGTTGGTCGTGTTGATCGCCTTCCTGTTGCTCTTCCGCGACCGGCCTGTCGTCGCGGCCACGCCCTCCACGCCCTGAGAACCCACCCGATGAGCAAGCTTGGAATCGCCATCGTCGGCACCGGCATGATCGGCGCCGTGCATCGTCGCGCGGCGCTGCTGGCCGGTGCCGAGGTCCGCGGCATCGCCGCCTCTTCCCCGCAACGCGCACGCGACGTGGCGCAGTCATGGGGTGTGCCGCGCGCCTATCGCGACATCGAGGAGGTGGTCGCCGATCCGCAGGTGCAGGTGGTGCACGTCTGCACACCCAACCATCTGCACCGCGCCATGGCGCAGGCGGCGCTGCAAGCCGGCAAGCACGTGATCTGCGAAAAACCCCTGGCCACCACGTTGCAAGACGCCCAAGCATTGGTGGCACTGGCCGCCTCGACCGGGCTGGTTGCCACGGTCCCCTTCGTCTACCGCTATCACCCGGTGATCCGCGAGGCGCGCGCGCGCATCGCGCAGGGCGAGCTGGGGCCGCTGCGCCTGATCCACGGCAGCTATCTGCAGGACTGGCTATTGGACCCTGCCAGCAACAACTGGCGCGTGGACCCGGCGCTGGGCGGCGCATCGCGCGTGTTCGCCGACATCGGCTCGCACTGGTGCGACCTGGTGGAATGGGTCGGCGGCGAGCGTTTTGTCGAGGTCAGCGCTGCCTTCGCGACCGTGATCGCCGAGCGCGGCGCCCTCACCGGTCAGAGCTTCAGCACGCCGACGGCGGGCGGCGCGGTGCAGGCGGTCGCGAGCGAGGACGTGGCCGCAGCGATGTTCAGAACCGGCGCGGGCACGCTGGCGTCATTGACGGTCAGCCAGGTCTCGGCGGGACGCCGCAATCGTCTCTGGTTCGAGATCGATGGCGCCAGGGCCAGCGTGGCGTTCGACCAGGAAGACGCCGAACGGCTGTGGATCGGCCTGCCCGACCAGCGCGAGGAAATCTTCGTACGCGGGCCGGGTGCCGGCAGTGCCGAACAACGCCGGCTGTCGACGTTGCCGGCCGGGCATGCGCAAGGCTATGGCAATTGTTTCGAGGCGTTTGTCGCCGACACCTATCGCGCCATCGAAGGGGAGCGGCCGGAAGGCCTGCCTACCTTCGAAGACGGAGTGCGCTCGGCGTTGATCGTCGATCGCGTCATCAAATCGGCCAGGACGCGCGCCTGGACGGCCATCGATTGAATCCCGGGAGGACTTCTTCATGCGTACAGCCCTATGCAGGACCGCAACCCTCGCACTGCTGCTCCTCGTCGCCCTGCCCGCCTTCGCGCGCGACGCCGCCGGCCCGCAAAAACCCATCGCGGTGCAGATGTACACGCTGCGCAACGCCGGCTCGCTCGACCAACAGCTGAAGATCGTCCATGACGCGGGCGTGGGCGCGGTGGAAACGGTCGGCATGCACAACGTCAGCGCTGCGCAACTCAAGCAGCTGCTCGACAAGTATTCGATCAAGGCGATCTCGTCGCACGTGCAACTGGCCGAACTGCGCAAGAACCTGGACGCCGTGGTGGCCTTCAACCGGTCGATCGGCAACACGACACTGGTAGTGCCTTACCTGGAAGAGAAGGATCGGCCGACCGATGCCGCAGGCTGGACCGCATTGGGCCAGGAACTGGGCCAAATCGCGAAGCGGCTACGTGCCAAGGGCATGCAACTGGCCTACCACAACCACGACTTCGAACTGGTCGACTTCAATGGCAAGACCGGTCTGGAACTGCTGTTCGCAGCGGCGGGCCCCGATCTCAAGACCGAGTTGGACCTGGCCTGGGTTGCGCGCGCAGGCTACGACCCGGCGGTGATGCTGGGCAAGTTCAAGGGCCGCATGTTCGCAGTACATGCCAAGGACAATGCCCCGAAAGGCCAAGCCGAGGACGAGGGCGGCTTCGCCTCCGTCGGCCAGGGCGTGCTGGACTGGAATGCGATCCTGCCTGCCGCAGCGGGTGCCGGCGTGCGCTGGTACATCATCGAGCACGACCGTCCGCGCGATCCGGCCACGGTTATCCAGACCGGTGCTGACTACCTGCGTGAACAACTGCCCGCCGGCGCGCATCGCTAGCGCGCTAAGGAGCCTCGCTTGAAAACGATCCTGACAATCGCCGTGGCTTTGCTGGGGGGGACGTTTGCGACCACGGCGTGGTGCAAGGACGACCCGACGGCCGGCGCGCAGCTCTACGCAACGCACTGCACGGCCTGCCATGGTGCCAATCGCGCGGGCGTCCCACCTACGTTCCCCGCGCTTACCGACGTGGGCAAGCGGCTGCCGCCCGCGCAGATCAAGGAAAAAATCAGCAAGGGCGGCGGGTTGATGCCGCCCTTTTCGCAGCTGTCGCAACAGGAAGTCGACGATATCGCCAGCTTCCTGGCGCAATAAGAGCAACTCACAAAACGACTGCGCAGCCGCCAGGCGGGCACGGCCGGTGCGCGGTACGGCATGTACCACTCGTACGCTGCGGTTGCTGCGCGCCGCCCACGCCCACCTGACGACTGCTCGCTACGTGTTGTTAGCCGCTCTCAGCGACCGGCGCCAACTGCGCGCCGGCGTTCCGGCGTTACAGCTCGCGCACCCAGATATTGCGGTAGCTGACCTTGGAATCGTGCTCCTGCAGGAAGATCGGCGCGCACGCGTGTGGCGAGTACGACGGGGCGCCGATGTACTCGGTCTTGCCCGACAGGACGGTGTCGTTCTGCGCCAGCACGCCGTTATGGAGGACGGTGATGCGGGCCGGTGAGGCGAGCCCACCCCCCGGCGAAAAGCGGGGCGCCTTCCAGATGATGTCGTAGGCCTGCCACTCGCCCGGCGCACGCGATGCGTTTACCAGCGGAATGGCCTGCTTGTAGATCGCGCCGGCCTGGCCGTTGGCATAGGTCGGGTTGTTGTCGCTGTCGAGCACCTGCAGCTCATACAGTTCCTGCAGGAAGATGCCGCTGTTCCCCCGCTGCTGGCCTTCGAAACCTCGGGTCGCGGTGGGCGTGCGCCACTCGACATGCAGCTGGATGTCGCAGAAGCGCTGCTTGGTCCGGATGCCCTTGCTCCCCGGGACCACAGTCAGCGCGCCGTCGGCAACGCTCCACGGTGCACGACCGCCCTGCTCCGACTCCCAGGCGGAGAGATCTTTGCCATCGAACAGCACGATCGCATCGGAGGGCGCGCCGCCAGCGCGCGTGGCCACGATCGCGGGTACGGGCGTCCACACCTCGGTCTTGGCCGGATCGCGCGACGGGTCGCCGCTGGTCTGCGCTAACGCAGGCGCTGCGGCCAGCAGGCACGCCACCATCAGCAGGGGCCTGGTCATCGTGTTCCCGGGGAAGTGGCGCATCGGCAAATCCTTGCGGTCCATCAGTTGATCGCCCAAGCGGGCGTACCGGGGGTGTAGGCCATGTCGCCGTCGTAGCGACCCGGCACGGCGACGTAGCGCAGCACTTCGGTCGCCGCGACCTTCGAGGTGAAGAAGCTGAAGATGGCTAGCTGCTTGATCATGGTGAAGTAATGCGGGATCGCTCCCGCCATTTCGGCGGTGCCGGTATCGGTCGTTTCGACGACATGTTTCCTGGCTTCTGCATCCAGAGCGCGCAGCAGCTCGGTGCGCGCCTGCGGCGCCAGCGACACGAATCTGCCGCCGGCGCGTTTATCGATCTCGATCAACCCGGCGCGGAATGTCGCCTGCTCCCGGGCGGCATAGCAGTCGGTAACGAATTGCGCCATGAACGGGCCAGCGCCGGCGTCCTTCGCCCCCGGCGTTGCGGTCCGCGGCAGGATGGTCTCTGCGATCTCGTCCAGCATGCCGACCTCGGCGGCGGAGAAGAGCGTCTTCGCCCCCGCGGCCGGCGCCTGTCCATGCACGAGCGCAGGCAGGCCGACCATGGCTGCGCCCGTGGCGGCGACGATCATCTTCAGCAGTTCGCGACGTTCCATCACAGGTTCCCCGCTTTCAGCTCGCGCACGGCGTGATCGGCCGCCCGCGCCGTCAGCGCCATGTAGGTCAGCGAGGGATTCACGCAGGCGCTGGACGTCATGCAGGCGCCGTCGGTCACGTAGACGTTCGGCGCGTCCCAGACCTGGTTGTGCTGGTTCAGCACCGAGTTGCTGCGGTCGCGGCCCATGCGGGCAGTGCCCATCTCATGGATGCCCTTGCCCGGGGCGTAGTCGTCATCGTGCATCTGCACGTCCTTGACCCCGGCGGCCTCCAGCATCTCCGCGGCATCCGCGGCCATGTCCTTGCGCATGGCCTTTTCGTTCGCGCGCAGGGACACATCCATCGCCAGCACCGGCAATCCCCATTTGTCCTTGCGCTGCGGGTCCAGGCGAATCGCATTGTCGTGGTGAGGCAGCATTTCGCCGAATCCGGTCATGCCGATGCGCCATTTGCCCGGCAGGGTCAGCGCGTCCTTCAGGTCAGCGCCGATGTTCAATTCGGCGATCTCGCGCGACCACCCGGTGCGGCTAGCGCTGCCCTGATAGCCGAACCCGCGCAGGTAGCCGCGTCTGTCCGCGGCGACGTTACGGAACCGCGGAATGTAGAAACCGCAGGGACGACGGCCGAAGTAGTACTTGTCCTCAAAGCCCTCGATCCGGCCGGAGGCGCCCGCGCCGAAATGATGGTCCATCACGTTGTGCCCTAGCTCGCCGGACGAAGAACCCAGTCCGCCTTCCCAGACATCGGTGGCCGAGTTCATCAGCAGCCAGCTCGAGTTGAAGGAGGACGCGTTAAGGAAAATGACCTTGGCCGTGTACTGATAGGTCTGTCCGCTCTCGGCATCGATGATCTCCACGCCCCGCGCACGCTTGCGGTCCTTGTCGTAAAGCACTTCCTTGACGATCGAGAAGGGCCGCAACGTCAGGTTGCCGGTCTTCATGGCCGCCGGCAGCGTCGCCGACTGGGTCGAGAAGTAGGCGCCGAAGGGACAGCCCAGGATGCACTTGTTGCGATACTGACAGTTGACGCGGCCCTGCTCGACCATGGGCTGGGTGATGTTCGCGGTGCGCGAGTGAATCAGGTGCCTGGTCCCACCGAAGGCCTTCTTGATCCGCGCGGCCACGTCCTTTTCGACGATGTTCAACGGGATCGGCGGCAGGAACTCACCATCGGGCAACACGTCCAGGCCCTCGCGCGTGCCGGCGATGCCGGCGAACTTCTCCACGTAGTCGTACCAGGGCGCGAGGTCGGCGTAGCGGATCGGCCAATCGGTGGCGATGCCGTCCTTGAGATTGGCCTGGAAATCCAGGTCCGACAGGCGATAGCTCTGCCGTCCCCACAGCAGCGAGCGACCACCCACGTGATAGGCGCGGTACCAGTCGAATCGCTTGAGTTCGGTGTAGGGCGATTCCTGTTCGTTCGCCCACATGCCCTGCAGGTTCTCGACCAAGCCGTAGTCGCGCTTCAACACCGGATAGTCGGCCTTCATCGCCTGGGTCGGCCGGTTGTAGTGCGGGAAATCCCACACTTCCTTCATCGCGTTTACATAGTCCTTGACGTGCTCGATGTTGCGTCCGCGTTCCAGCATCAGGACCTTGAGGCCTTTCTCGGTCAGCTCCTTCGCCGCCCAACCGCCACTGATTCCCGAGCCAACGACGATGGCGTCGTAGTGATTGTCTGCCATGGGTTCTACTTCACCTGGGTGGATAGCGTTTCAGACGTCGCAGAGGCGGATTGCCTCGCGCAGCGAGCCGACAGGATCCGGCGCCGTAGGAATGAATTCCTGCGCCAGATAGCCGTCGAAACCGGTATCGCGGATCGCGCGACAGATGGCGGGATAGTGGAGTTCCTGATCGTCTCCGATCTCGTGCCGGCCAGGCACGCCCGCGGTGTGATAATGCTTGAAGAAAGCGTGATGCTTGCCGATGGTGGCGATAATGTCGCCCTCCATGATTTGCATGTGGTAGATGTCGTACAGAAGGCCGAAATGATCCGAGCCGATGCGCCGGCACAGCTCGACGCCCCATGCCGAGGTGTCGCACAGGTAGTCGGGATGATCGACCTTGGAGTTCAGCAGTTCCATCACCAGCACGACGCCGCGCTTCTCGGCATGTCCGAGAATGCGCTTGAGTCCGGCTTCGGCGTGGACCATGCCTTCCTTGGGGTCCCTACCGTTGCGGTTGCCGGAAAAACAGATGAGGTTGCGATAGCCGGCATCGGCCACCAGATCGATGTGCCGCGTGTAGCGCTCGACCAGCTGGTCGTGGAACTGGCTGCCGGCGAAGCCCTTGTCCAGGCCCATCTCCGCGCCGTTGCACATCGAGCTATACACGCCATTGGCCTTCAGCGCAGGCCAATCCGCCGGGCCGACCAGATCGATGGCGGCGAACCCAATGCCCTTCACCGTCTGGCAAAGCTGGGCGATCGACTGCTGCGGAAACGTCCAGCGGGCCACGGAATGCTTCAGGTTGCTCTTGCGCGGCTCTGCAGTGGCAGCGGCAAACGCAGGCAACATGCCCGCAACGCCGAGGCCAACGCTCCCGGCGACAGCAACGCGCAGCGCATCCCGTCGCGTGAACCCCGGGGCCGGCGCCGGCCCGCTCGATTGGATAGACATCCGTTTTCCGGCCTCCCAACCGGTATCAAATGCTAAGGATTCACCGTGATTCAATCGATTGCACCATAAAGTAGGGAATCGCTTTTTTGCAAGACGCAGTGCACGAAACCCATGCTGCAGAGCAAAACGCCTGTCGCGCCAGCGCTGCATGACGGTGATGGAATGCCGTGCGTCGCAGGAGGTGGACTACTAGACGATCCCAGTCCATCCAGTCGATGCCGACCGGAGTTTTTGTGTCTACAACGCCGCGCGCAAGCGGGCAACTTGTTAACGCCTAGCATCGCTTTAGCGCCGCGTTTCGCCTTCGGTCATCCCGCCTATCTCAGCGGACCCTGCCTCGCCCACGAAGCGAAAATTGAGCCGACCTGCTGGAGTTTTCGGTGCGATTCCCCAAGAGACGCCCGGGCCGCCATGAGGATCAGCGACTACTACCCAGCGGACTACCACAGCGGTGACGAGGTCAGCTGCACCTGGAACAGTTCGGGCGGCGCATGGAACCTCCGAATCAGCCATTTTCCGTGGCCATGAGCTGTCTAGAAAATTCTGTGCGTATCAAACACGAGTCGTCGGACCTTGTTGGAGATCGTTAACAACAAAAAAGGCCCTTGGCAAATGCGCAAAGGGCCCCTTTTTACATTTTTAAAAAGATATTCCTTAGAACGGAATATCGTCATCCGCAAAATCGTCCATCGGCGGCGCGGACTGCTTCTGGGCCGGCTGCTGACGACGCGGGGCATAGTCCTGCCCGCCGCCGCCATCGCCACCACCGTAGCCGCCGCCTTGTCCACCGCCACCACCGCCCTGCTGCTGGCGCGGGGCCTGTGCGCGCTGCGGGCGATCGCCGCCCATGCCACCGCCGCCACCACCGCCTTCACCACGGCCGCCAAGCATCTGCATCTCGTTGGCGACGATGTCGGTGCTGTACTTTTCAACGCCGTCCTGACCGGTGTACTTGTCGTAGCGCAGTTCGCCTTCGACATACACCTGCGAGCCCTTGCGCAGGTACTCACCGGCAATTTCGCCCAGCTTTCCGAAGAACACCACGCGATGCCACTCGGTGCGCTCCTGGTTATTGCCTTCGCGATCCTTGCGCATGCTGGTGGTCGCCAGGCTCACGCGGGTGATCGCCATGCCGGCCTGGGTGTACTTGGTGTCGGGATCGTTGCCGAGGTTGCCGACGAGGATGACTTTGTTGATGCCGCGGGCCATAGGTGCTTCCGAGATGATGCGCTGGCGCCGGGGGCGCGCAGCGATGAATGTCTGTGCGGCAATGTTACCGCACCTGCCCGTCAGCGGTCCTGGCGGGTTGCCGCGCACGGCTGCCGGGCAAGCGCCCTGCCCGGGGTCGGAAATCCAGCCCGCGCGGGCCTTTGTGGCCCCAATCCCGGCCGCACGCTACCGCCAATGTGAAGGCGCCGGTTGCGCCCGGCGGGACGGATCCGGCCCGGGCACCTATAATCGGCGCACATCACGAACGCCTGCGCATGACCATCGCCGAAGACCTCCCCACCGTCCTGGGCCTGCCCCAGATCCAGTCCCTCGCCGCGCCCGACATGGCCGCGGTGGATGCGCTGATCCGCCGCCGCCTGGCCTCGGACGTCGTGCTGATCAATCAGATCGCCGATCACATCATCTCCGCCGGCGGCAAACGCCTGCGCCCGATGCTGGTGATGCTGGCCGGTCATGCCGCCGGCGGCTCCGGTCCGGAGCACCACCAGCTGGCGGCGATCATCGAATTCATCCACACCTCCACCTTGCTGCACGACGATGTGGTGGACGAGTCGGATCTGCGCCGCGGTCGCAGCACCGCCAACGCGTTGTGGGGCAATGCACCCAGCGTGCTGGTGGGCGACTTCCTGTATTCGCGCAGCTTCCAGTTGATGGTCGAGCTGGACCGCATGGAAGTCATGCAGATCCTGGCCGACACCACCAACCGCATCGCCGAAGGCGAAGTGCTGCAGCTGTTGCACGTGCATAACCCCGACACCGACGAGGCCGCCTACCTGCGCGTGATCGAGCGCAAGACCGCGGTGCTGTTCGCCGCCGGCACCCGCTTGGGTGCGTTAGCCTCGGGCGCAAATGCCGATGTGCAGCAGCGCCTGTACGACTACGGCATGCAGCTGGGTTTTGCGTTTCAGATTGCCGACGACGTGCTCGATTACGCCGCAGACGCCAGCGACCTGGGCAAGAACCTGGGCGACGACCTGGCCGAAGGCAAGGCCACGCTGCCGTTGATCCATGCGATGGCGCACTCGGACGCGGCCACGCAGCAGCGTCTGCGGCAGATCGTCGAACAAGGCGATGCCGCTGCAATGCCGGAAGTGTTGGCCGCCATCCACGCCACCGGCGGACTGGACTACAGCCGTCAGCGCGCCGCCGAATACGCCACCGCTGCCGAACAGGCGCTGGACACCCTGCCCGCCAGCCCGGCGGTGGCCGCATTGCGCGGCCTGGCCCGTTACGCGGTCGAACGCACGCACTGATCCGAAGCGCTGGGCGCTCCGGACGGGACTGGGCAGTTGGGGTTGGGGATGCGCAAAAACAGCGTTGCTCGCGCTTTTACCCATCCCGGCATGCGGTCGCCCAACGATTGAGCGGCGGACATCACTGAGCACAGACGTCAGTGGATTGATTCGTTGAAGGACGGGACCGCGCTTTGCAAATCCCGAATCCCCAATCCCCAATTCCGGCTATCGCGCAAACCGCTCATCGAAGAAGTCGCCCAGCATGCGATACGCACGCTTGGCCGCGCGCGGGTTGTACAGGCAACCGGGCGGGCTGTTGGCATCGGCTTCGGCAAAGCAATGCACCGCGCCACTGAAGTTGACGAACTGCCAGTCGGCGCCAGCAGCATTCATCTCGGTTTCGAACGCGGCGATGTCCGCCTTGGTCACGCTCTTGTCGTCGGCGCCGTTGAGCACTAGCAGCGGGGTTTTGGCCGAGCCGGCAGCGGCCGGGCTAGGCGTGGCGATGCCGCCGTGCAGGCTGACCACGCCGGCCAGCTGCGCACCGGCACGCACCAGTTCCAGCACCGTCGTCCCGCCGAAGCAAAAACCCACCGCACCGATACGCGTGGCATCCAGCGGTGCCTTTCCGGCCTGCGCCTTGAGCACGTCGACTGCTTTCAGCGCGCGTGCGCGCAACGTCGGCGGGTCCTTCTTCAACGCCCCGGCGAACTGCCCGGCCTCGCTGTCGTTGGCCGGACGCTTGCCCTTGCCGTACACATCGGCCACCAGCACCACGTAATCGTCGCCGGCCAATTGCTTGGCCTTGGCCACCGCCGAGTCGTTGACGCCGCGCCAGTTCGGCACCATCACCAGGCCGGGGCGCTTGGCATCGCCGGCATCGTCGTAGACAAGCACGCCGCTATAGTTGTCCTTGCCGACCTTCCATTCCAGCGGCTTGGCCTGCATCGCAGCCATCGCCGGAAATGCCAACGACGCCAACACGCCGACCAGACCCACACCGCTCCACGACCATTGCTTGTGCATGCGCTTGCTCCCGGGATTTGCGCGAGTGTAGGCCTAGCCGGCGTGCAGGAGTGGTCGCGGCGCACGGAAGACAGCCACCAACGGATGGGTAGCCCACCGATGTCGATTCTGTCCGCCGCAGAGGCGATAGCGTGTCCGCACGCTCTCGTGGCCCTGCTCCTCTGCGTTGAGCCGATCGCGCGCGCGATGGCGTGACAGTCAGAGGCCTTACTGCACGCCCAGCCCGGGGATGGCACTGATCGCCGCCGGGTCGAATCCGGCCAATTGCGCGAAATGCCGGCCGCGTGCAACGTAATCGCGGTATGCACCGAAGCTGGGCGAGCCCGGCGACAGCAGCACCACACCGCCCTGCGCACCCAGCGCATCGCGTGCCAGTTGCATGGCGTGTTCCAGATCGGTGGCGGCGTGCAGCCCGAAGCGGCCGTTGGCGGCCAGTGGTTCCAGCAGCGCATGGATACGCGGGCCGTTGGCGCCCATGGTGACGATTTCCAGCGGCGCCTGCTGCGCCATCTGCGCGGCAAACTCCTGCCAATCCAGCCCGCGGTCATGCCCGCCGACCAGCAAGGCGACGCGCCGCTGCGCAAAACAGGCCAACGCGGCCAACGAGGCATGCGGCGTCGTGCTGATCGAATCGTTGACGTAGCTGATGCCGTCCACGCTGCCGAGTAGCTGCAGGCGATTGGGCAACGGACGAAAGCTTAGCGCTGCCGGTGCCAGCGCTGCGGCATCCAGGCCCAACGCTTCGATTGCAGCCAGCACCGCGCACAGATTGCGACGATTGTGCTCGCCAGGCAGCGGCACGTTGGCGGTATCGAAGATGGCCTGCTCGCCGCGATACACCACCTCGCCGCGCAGATGCCAGCCATCGGCATGATTGAACCAGCGCACCTCGCTGTCTGGCAGCTGCAACCCGCGCAATAGCGGATCGGCAGCGTTGAGCAAGGCGATCCGCGGCCGCCCTTCGGTCACCAGCGAGAGCTTGTCGCGCACATAGCGCGCCTCGTCGCCATGCCAGTCCAGATGTTCGGGAAACAGGTTCAAGACCACGGCCAGTTGCGGTCGCGCGCCGCTGCGCCCGACCTCGCCGGTCTGGTAGCTGGACAACTCGATCGCCCAGTACGCCGGCGGCGGTTGCGGTGCCAGCACTTCCAGCAACGGTTGGCCGATATTGCCGACCAGGGCGGTGCGATGCCCGGCACTGCGCAACAGGTGCGCCAGCAATGCGGTGGTGGTGCTCTTGCCCTTGGTGCCGGTCACGCAGATGGTGCCGGACACATCGCCGTCGGCCTGCGCGTGTTCGGCAAACCACAACGCGGTGCCGCCGATGAACTGCGTGCCGTGCGCAGCAGCGGCAGTGAGTGCTTCGGCGCGATACGGACTGATGCCCGGCGACTTCACCACAACCTCGAAGCGGCCCAGCGCCTGCGCGCTGGCGTCGGTTTCCACCTGCAACGCCGCATCGGCCAATGCATCCAGCTCACGCGCTTCTTCGGCGTTGCAAAAGACGGTCAGCGGTTGCGTGGGCAATGCACTGCGCAGCGCGCGATAGGCAGCGCGCCCCTCGCGCCCCCACCCCCACAATGCAACCGCCCTGCCCTCAAGCTGAGAAATTCGCACGCACGCGCTCCCACAGCGCCGAAGGAATACGGTGCTCGCCATCGATGGCCATCAGCGCTTCCAGCTGCAGGTCCTGCGCATCCAGCTGCGGCTGGATCTCGCGGATGAAACGCTTCACCAACGCGTCTTCCTTCCACTCCGCGCGCGTTGCCAGCAGCGCCATCGCCGCACGCGATTCGCGGCCTTCGCCCACGCATTCGAATGGCTTGTGGTCCTGAAATTCCAGCAGCGCATCGTAGCCGCCGGCCTGGCTGGCATCGTCGAGCAGATTGCGCCCGAAGATCCTGACCAGACGCGTCTTGGGCATGAACGGCGCCAGCGCCAGAAACACGAAATGGCATTTGGGGCACACGCCGCACCAGCGGTGCACCGGGCGCTCGCCCATGATGTGAAAGTTACGATTGCAGCTGGAAAAATGCGCGTCGTAGTGATCGGTCTTGGCAAATTGCCGCGCCACCGCCAGCTCAGACAGCGGCCGCAGCAGCGAGTAGTAACGCAGATCGGCCGCCACGTGACGCTGCACATACGCGCCAAACGCCTGCTCGAATGCCCAGCCCTTGGACCACTGGTGATTGACCTCGCCGGTGCCGGGAATCTGGCTGCCGTAGCTGGCCGAGCGTTCGTTGGAGAACACCACTTGGTCCACGCCGGTCAGCAGCGCCGACAACACCAGGATGGCCGAGTTCACAGCCGTCACCGGGATATGCCCGTTCCACGCACCCTGGCGGTTGAGCTCGAACAACTCCGGTGCCAGCACGCGGCCGACGTTGAGCACCGGCAGGCCGGTGCGCTCGGCACAGGCGCGGATCAGTTGCGAGCCGCCGATCCAGCTGACGGTCTGCGCGATACCGGCATGCCGTAATGCTTCGATGCTGACCAGCGAATCCTTGCCGCCACCGATGGCCACCAATGCATGCTCGCGCAGGCCCAACGCAGGCGCTTGCGCAGTTGCCGGCGCAGCCACCGGAAAGGTGATCTTGCCGTGCAGGTTCAAGCCATTGCGGTAGGCGAATTCGCCCAAGCCGTGCAGATACACGCTTTCCACCAGCGCGACGGTGTCGGCATCGATGCTGTAGCTGTCGATGACGATGGTCGGCGGCACCGCGGCCTTGTAGTAACTCACGCCCGCAATGAGATGTAGCAGCTGCAAGGCCTGTTGCACGGCAGCGGCACGCGCGCCATCCAGCACAAACGGCGCGCCGGGCACGGCAACGGTTTCCACCAGTTCCGGGCCCTGGTCGAAGGCATACACCAGCGTCGCCACGCCGGTCTGCACGTCGAGTGCGCAGCGCACGAAACGGAAGGTGGAGATCTGGTGTTTGTCGAAAGCGCTCATGGACTACCTGCAAGAACCCGTTGCCGACGCAGATAGCGTCGGCACAGGGCATATTCAATCATGGAAAACGGCACCGCAGCCCACAGCAGCGGCAGGCAGCCGATGACGAACAACAGCAGCAGCACTTGCGAGCCAATCACCCGCGCATCGCCAGTGACCGCCAATGCCACCAGCAGATACAGCAGCAGCGCCGGCAGATAGCTGAGCGCGCTCAACACCACCGTGCGCAATGCCATGCCACCGGCATGCTGCGCGGACGCGGTCGCTCGCCTGTCGCGGCGACGCTGCCAGAACGCCGCGCTCCATGCGCCAACGCCCGCCGCGACCAGCGCCGGCAGCACCCACTTCAGGCTATCGGTCCACTGCACCCGCTGGCCGGCCATGTCGATGGCGGTGGAAAACACCATCGCCACGCCACCGGCCACGGTGCTGAGCAAGACGAACTCAGCCAGCGGGCGCATCGATCACCTCTTCGCGCGGCAGTTCGCGCTGGTTGTAGGTGCTGGCCATCGAATAGCCGTACGCACCGGCATCGGCCACCAGCACTACATCGCCGGACGCGGTGGCAGACGGCAGACGGCGGCGCTTGCCGAACACGTCCGACGACTCGCAGATCGGGCCGACGATATCGAAACCGCCATCGGCCACGGCATCGAGCCGGCTGAGGTTTTCGATGTCGTGCCAGGCGTCGTAGAGCGCCGGGCGGATCAAGGTGTTCATGCCCGCATCCAGCCCTACGCGCTGCACGCCATCCTTTTCGATCACCTGGGTGACGCTGGCCAGCAACACGCCGGCTTCGGCCACCAGATAACGGCCCGGCTCGATCGCCAGGCGGTAGCCCGGATGCACCGCCTTGACCTCGGCCAGCCCCTTGGCCCATACGTCCAGATCGAACGGCTCGTCTTCGGCGCTGTACGGAATCGGCAGACCGCCGCCGATATCGATGGTTTCCACCGTGCCGATGCGGCGCGCGAAGCCGGCCAGTTCGTCGTACATCATGCGCCAGTGCTCGCCGGTCTCCACGCCACTGCCCAGGTGCGCATGCACACCGGTGATGGTGACTTCCAGCGTGCGCGCGACTTCAACGAACTCGTCCACACGCGTGGACGACAGGCCGAACTTGGACGCCTTGCCGCCGGTGTTGACCTTCTCGTGATGGCCATCGCCATGCCCCAGGTCGATCCGCAGCCAGACATTGCGGCCGCGAAATACCTCCGGCCAATTGCGCAACGCTTCGACGTTGTCCACGGTGACGGTCACGCCCAATGCAAATGCGGCCTCGTATTCGGCTTTGGGCGCAAAGCTCGGGGTGAACAGCACGCGGCGCGGCGACAGCTCCGGCAGGGTCTGGAACACACGGCGCAATTCGCCATGCGACACGCATTCCAGCCCGAAACCGGCCTGCTCCAACGCGATCAAAATGGCCGGATGCGCATTGGCCTTGATTGCGTAATAGCGTTGATCCACCGCCGCGATCTGCGCCAGCGCATGCGCACGCGCACGCACGGTGGGCAGGTGGTACGCATAGCGCGGCGTGCCGGCCTTGGACAGCGCCAACAGATGCGTACGCTCGGCATGCCACCACGGCGTGGCACGCGGACGCACCGAGCCGATGATCTCGCGCCAGCGCGGGCCGAACACCTCGCCTTCGCTCACCGGCATTGCGCCGCTGTCGATCAACTCGGCATGCAAAATCGGCAACAGGCCGTCGGCGTCGGCTTCGTCGATGACGAAGGTCAGGTTCAAGTCGTTGGACGACTGCGAAATCATGTGCACACGTTCCTGCCCGAACGTGGCCCACACGTCCGACAGTTTGTGCAGCAGCGAGCGCATGCCACGGCCGACCAGGGTGATCGCCGCGCAAGGAACAATAATCTTGACCTTGCAGATCTGCGACAAGTCCGCCGACAACGCCGCCAGCACATCGGTGTTGACCAGATTCTCGGACGGGTCCAGCGACACGGTGACGTTGGTTTCGGCCGAGCCGATCAAGTCCACCGACAACCCATGCTTCTTGAACAAGGTAAACACGTCGGCCAAGAAGCCCACCTGCTGCCACATGCCGATGCCTTCCATCGACACCAGCACGATGCCGTTGCGGCGGCTGATCGCCTTGACGCCCAGCACCGGCTCGGCATTGCCGTCGATGCTGGTGCCGGGCAACTCCGGGCGCTCGGTATCCAGGATCGCCATCGGCACGCCGGAATCGCGGCACGGCTTGATCGAGCGTGGATGCAGCACCTTGGCGCCGGTGGTGGCAATTTCCTGCGCTTCGTAATAGTCCAAACGGGTCAGCAGGCGCGCGTCCGGCACTTCCTTCGGGTTGGCGCTGAACATGCCGGGCACATCGGTCCAGATTTCCACGCGGCTGGCACCGAGCAGCGCACCGAAGTACGCCGCCGATGTATCCGAGCCGCCGCGGCCCAGAATGGCAGTACCGCCATCGGCGTGCCGCGAAATGAACCCTTGGGTGATCAGCAAGCGCGTGGGCTGCGCATCGAAGCGCGTGCGCCAGTCCGCATCGGACTGCCACTGGCACGACACCGACAAGCGCTTGGACCATTCGCTCTGATTGGGCTGCGGCGGCAATGCCGACAACCACTGCCGTGCGTCCAGCCAGCCCATATCCAGGCCGCTGGCATGCAGATACGCCGCACCGATGGTGGAAGACAGCAATTCGCCCTGCCCCAGCACCTCAGCCTGCCAATCGAGCGTGCGCGTTGCAGCGCGCGCATCGGCAACCAGGGCATGCAAGGCGGCCAGCCGCTCGCCGAGGACCGCATCGGCATCGAGCTCAAGCTCGGTCAGAAACTCGCGGTGGCGATGTTCCAGCGCGGCCACGCGCTGTGCGCTGTCGGCAGCACCATCGGCGATGGCGGTGAGTTCGTTGGTCACGCCCGAGAGCGCGGACACCACCACCAGCACGCGGCCGCCGGTTTCGTTCGCCCGTTTGCTCGCCAGTTTTCCAATCGTGTCCCAGCGATGACGACGCGACACCGAGGTGCCGCCGAACTTGAGGACGATCCAACGATCGGTAGAGTGGGGAGCTGACATGGAGTAGGCGTTTATGATGGGGGAAAGAAGCCGGGATGCCGGGCGGAACCTCCGATTCTACTGCCAATGGCGCGCCTCTGACCCCGCGTGCGGTCGCACTCCGCAGCGCCGCTCTTCATCGCGACAACGGTTTGCGCTGCAACCATCTGCAATGTTCCTACCACCGAGATCGCACCGCGCATGAGCAAGCACCGCTACCTACAACTGGATGTCTTCGCCAGCCGCACCGGCTCCGGCAACCCGCTGGGCGTGGTGTTCGACGCGGGCGCGCTGTCCACTGAGCAGATGCAGCAGATCGCCGCATGGCTGAACCTGTCGGAGACGATCTTTTTTGTGCCGGTCAGCGTGCCGGATGCCGACTATCACATCCGCATTTTCACCCCGCGCGCGGAACTGCCGTTTGCCGGCCACCCCAGCGTCGGCGCGGCGTGGGCCGCCGCAACGCACGGGCTGACCGCATACAAGGCCGATGGCCGGCTGCACCAGCAATGCGCGGCCGGCGTGCTGCCGGTGGACGTGTTCGACCGCCACGGCACCTTGCAGGTGCGGCTGCGCGCGCCACGCGCGCACATCATCGCAACCGGGGACACCCACGCGGCGGCAGTGCAGGCAGCTAGCGCCGGATTGCAGGTGGCACAGCATCCTGCAGAACTCTGGAACAACGGCCCGAACTGGTGGCTGCTGGAGCTGGCCGACGCCGCGGCGGTACGCCAGGCCGCGCCGGATCTTGCCGCAATTGCCCGCCTGACCCAGGCCAGCGCGGCCACCGGGCTGGCGATTTATGCAGCTGTGCAGGACGGCGACGCAGATCTGGTGGTGCGCGCGTTCTGCCCCGGCGACGGCATCCCCGAAGATCCGGTCACCGGTAGCGCCAATGCCTGCATTGCCGCACGCCTGCATGGCGAGAACCGCCTGCCCGGCGAGGCGTCGCGTTATGTCGCCAGCCAGGGCCGCGAGGTGGGCCGCGATGGCCGCATCCAGATGGAAGTGGATGATGCAGGCGAAGTCTGGATTGGCGGAACGACGCTGCAGGTGATCGACGGCCGCATCGATTGGTAAGCTGCCGCGCCCTGTTCGCGGATCCGCCACCATGACCACCCGCCGTTTCCTGCAACTGGATGTGTTCTCCGCCCGCCCCGGCAGCGGCAATCCGCTGGCAGTGGTGCTGGATGCGCAGGGTCTGGACGATGCGGCGATGCAGGCGATCGCCCGCTGGACCAAGTTGCCGGAAACCACCTTTGTGTTTCCCGCAGCCGATGCGCACAGCAGCTACCGGCTACGGATGTTTTCGCCGCAAAAAGAGGTTCCCTTCGCCGGCCACCCCAGCGTGGGCACGGCGCATGCGGTGCTCGACGCCGGGCTGGCCGCGCCAGACGAAGGCCTGCTGGTGCAGGACGGCATTGCCGGCCAGTTGCCGCTGCGCGTGGAGCAGATCGATGGTCACCGCAGCATCGCCATCCGCACGCCGCGCGCCCGCGTCACCGAACAGGTGGACGCGGACGACCCGCGTCTGCGCGATGCACTGCACGGCTGGTCGCTCGGCGCCCTGCCGCCCGCGTTGATGGATGGCGGCCGCACCTGGTGGGTCGTGGAGCTGGCCAGCGAAGCGGCATTGCGCAGCCTGCAGCCAAGCTGGGACGCGATCGCCGCATTGGCCGAATCCACCGGCAGCATGGGCGTATTCGCCTACGCGCGTGCCGCTCAGGCCGGCAGCTACGATCTGGCGGTGCGCGCCTTTGTGGGCAATGGCCGGCGTTTTGAAGACGCCGCGTCCGGTGCGGCCAATGCCGTGCTCGCGGCCTGGCTGGACAGCCGCCACGCACTGCCCGGCAAGGAGCGGCGCTACGTGGTCAGTCAGGGCCGCGAAATCGGCTTCGATGCCTTGCTGGAACTGCGCATCGACAACAACGGCGACGTGTGGTCCGGCGGCCAGGTGCAGACGGTGATTCGCGGGACCTTGGACTGGGGCTGAGCGCGGCCGCCATGTTGGTGTTCGCCAAGCTTGATGCGTGCGGTTCACAGGCAAAGAACCCATAAAAATTTTCCGCGCTGCGAACTCGGCCCGATCACCATCCAACGCACGGCGCACCTGCGTTCGGCGATCAAACTCAGAAACAGTTGCAGTCTGCCCGATGCGACGTGCCATCGAGCACTAGCAGCAAACGCTCACCTGCCGCAGCTCTCGCAAGATAAAAAAACGCTGCGGTTTCCCGCAGCGTTTTTTTTACGAACAACCCACACGTAATCAATCAGTCAGGGCGGACATCCACGCGCACCCGGATCCGGTCGCCTGGGTTGTAATCGCTGCGCGTGTGGTAAGTGCGGCCCGCATATTCGTACGTCACGTCGTAGCCATCCACACGCTCGCGCGAGGTGCGGTACGACACAGGTTCGCAAACGCTGACGTTGCCTTGATAGGTGCGGTGATTGGCCTCGTAGATCGAGCGGCCCGCCGCGACGCCGGCCATGGTGCCGACGGCAGTGCCGACCAGACGTCCGTTACCGCCACCGACCTGACTGCCGAGCACCGCACCGGCGATACCGCCGATGACGCTGGCAACGCCACGGTTGGAGGCATTGGGCGAGCCGTAGCTGCCGCCATCGCGGGAGTAGCCATCATTGCTGGTGTAGTAGCCATCGGACGGACGGTTGTAGCAGCGCTCGCTGCTGCGTTCGTTGTAGGAGTCGGACACGATGATCGGGTCCACGCGTACGACGCGTGCGTATTCGTAACGACCGTCCTCGTAGCTGCCACGACCATTGTCGCGGTAGCCGCTGTCGTAGCGCTGCGCCGTTGCATTGCCCGCTACGGCCAGACCCATTACCAGAGCACCAAGCACAAGAGTTTTCATTGCGGCAGCTTCACAGGGAGGACACGTTGCCGATGCTCGGCTTGTTGCGGTGAAACCGCCCTGAACCGAACAGGCCTTACAAAGGCCTATTCAGGTTGCCGCCAGCTGCGCGCGCCGGCATGGTCCGCCGACGCTCCGCAGCCTTGACACGCATCAGTTGGAAAATTCGCTGTCCAGACTGATCGGCACGGCGCTCAGTGCCTTGGATACCGGGCAATTCTTCTTGGCGGTATCGGCCAGCTCGCGGAACTTGGCTTCGTCGATCCCCGGCACCACCGCCTTGAGCTTCAGACGGATCTGCGACAGCTGCGGGCCGCCTTCCATCGACAGATCGACGTCTGCACGGGTGTCCAGCGAGGTCGGCGGAAAGCCGGCTTCGGTCAGCTGCGCCGACAGCGCCATGGTGAAGCAGCCCGCGTGCGCGGCAGCGATGAGTTCTTCTGGATTGGTGCCCTTCTCGTCGCCGAAACGGCTACTGAAGGCGTAGCGGGTGTTGTCCATCAAGCCGCTCTGCGGCGTGCTGAGCTGACCCTTGCCGGTCTTGAGGTCGCCTTCCCAGTGAGCGGTGGCGTGACGCGAAATACCCATTGCGATCTCCTGCGATTGAAAAGACCGCCACCTTAGGCGAGCGGGTGTTAGCGCTTGGTGCTTGTTGCGGGAATCGGGAATCGGGAATGGGGAATCGCAAGAGCTTGCACTGCCACACGCATTTGTGTCGCGCGGCTAACGTCAGGTTGGCGGCGACTCAAGACAAGCGACGAGCAGCGGCAACGATATGCATCGCGAAGGAGGCGCTGCATGGTTACGGTGGAGTTCGATTCGGATGATCGGCCATGCGCGGCTGGTGACTGCGTAGCGTTGCTGACAGGCGCACATGTTCGAAGACAGGACGGTGCCGGGATGCATGCCTGCGTGCAGGAAAAAAGCGGGCGCTGCGACGGCTGTCGCTGCGCCCGGTGTTCAGTGTTCGGTGGATCTTTCGCAGGCACTGCGCTCGCGCGGTGCCTGCGAGCGAACGTGCGGGCAATCAGCCCAGCAGGGTTTCCAGCACCGCCATGCGCACGGCGACACCGTTGGCGACCTGACGCAACACGCACGATTGCGCGCCGTCGGCGACCTCGTCGGTGATTTCCACGCCGCGGTTGATCGGGCCCGGATGCAGCACCGCGGCATCGCGACCGGCGCGCGCCAGACGCTCGCGGGTCAGCCCGTAGTCGCTGTGATATTGCTCCAGCGACGGCACCAGGCCTTCTTCCATGCGCTCGCGTTGCAAGCGCAGCATCATCAGGGCGTCCGCACCTTCCAGCATGGCGTCGAAATCCTGGCCGACCACGCAGCCGTCCAGCATGTCGTCATCGGGCAGCAGGCTGGCCGGGCCGCACACGCGGATCTCGCCTGCGCCCAGCGTACGCAGTGCATGCAGGTCCGAGCGCGCCACACGCGAGTGCTTCACGTCGCCGACGATCACGACCTTGAGCTTGGAAAAATCGGTGCCCTTGGCCTGGCGCAGGGTCAGCATGTCGAGCAAGCCCTGGGTGGGATGCGAACTGCGGCCATCGCCAGCGTTGATCAATGCGGTGCCCTCGCCTGCGGCAGCGGCCAGCGCTTCCACCGCACCGTCATCCGGGTGGCGCACGACAAACCCACGCACGCCCATCGCTTCGAGATTCTTCAAGGTGTCGCGCGCGGTCTCGCCCTTGCGGGTGGAGGAGGTGGACGCGTCGAAATTGAGCACGTCCGCACCCAAGCGCTGCGCGGCGAGATGGAATGAACTGCGCGTGCGCGTGGACGGTTCAAAAAACAGCGTGCACACCGCAGTGCCGGCCAGCACGCTGCGCTTGCCGACCCGGCCGACCGCGGCATCGCGGATCTGGCCGGCACGGTCGAGCAGTTGCAGCAACGTGGTGCGCGGCAGTCCTTCCAGGGTGAGCAGGTGACGCAGGCGTCCGTCCGAATCGAGTTGCATGGTGGTCATCGCAGGTCGGGAATCAAGGGAGAAGAGTGGCTTGATCGGGCGCAGCCAGCCAGCGTTCGACGATCACGGCCGCCGCCATGGCGTCCAGTGCGTCGGCATCGCGGCGGCGCTTGCGCCCATCGGCGCGTTCGCGCGCAAACCGCTGCGCGGCTTCGACCGAACTGGAGCGTTCGTCGATCAGCACGACCGGCAGCGCATAGCGTTCGCGCAATTGCCGGGCGAAGGCATGCGCGCGTTTGCGGGCAGGTTGGTCTTTGTCGTCCAGGGTGAGCGGGTCGCCGACCACCAAGCCATTTGGTCGCCATTCCTTGTGCACGCGATCCAGCGCTACCCAGTCCGGGCCGTTGGCATGCACATTGATGACCGCGACCGCACGCGCACCGGCACCCAGCGCGGCACCGACCGCCACACCGATCCGGCGCGACCCTACGTCGAAGCCCAGCACCGTGCCATCGGGGCGGAGTGCGCCCGCCTCAGGCATGCCCGGAATAATCCGTGAGCCGAAACAGGTCCACACCGATGCGCCCGGCAGCGGTCTGCCAGCGATCTTCCAGCGCGGTGTCGAACAACACATTGGCGTCCGACGGTGCGGTCAGCCAGCTGTTCTCGCCCAATTCGAACTCCAGTTGGCCCGCGCCCCAGCCGGCGCAGCCCAGTGCCACCAGCGCATTGCGCGGGCCTTTGCCGGCGGCCATGGCTTCGAGGATGTCGCGCGAGGTGGTCAGAAATACGCCCTGCCCCACTTCCAGGCTGGAATCCCATTCGCGCGCATCGTCATGAATGACGAAGCCGCGCTCCGGGTGCACCGGCCCGCCACTGAGCACGATCTGCTCGCGCAGCTGCGCATCGTCGGTGTCGATGCCCATTTGCGACAGCACTTCGCCCAATGTGTACTCGGACGGCCGGTTGACCAGCACGCCCATCGCGCCGTTTTCGTCGTGCTGACAAATCAGCGCGACGCTGCGCGAAAAGGTGGGATCGGACAGCGCCGGGAGCGCGATCAGCAGTTGGTTGGCCAGAGGCGTGGGCAAAACAGACATGGCCGCATTCTAGCCGTTCGTTCCGCCGCGCGCAGAGCCACTGCCATACTTGCCGCCTATTGCATGCCAAGGACCGACGATGCTGCCTATACCTGGAACCGTACCCGCGCGCTCCGACGCGCCACTGCCCCGCCAGACCCGCGTCTTGATCGTACTGGTGGCGCTCTTGCAGGGCTGCCTGCTGTACCTGGCCGCAGCGGGACAACAACATGGCGTGTGGCCCTTCACCGAACTGGGCGCCCGAATCTGCTGGTACACCGTTGTGGCGATCGTGCCCAGCCTGGTACTGCTGAGCGTGCAGGATCTTCGCGACTGGCGCCTGTGGCAGCACGTGGCGGCAAGCACGCTGGTATTGGCCGCCCTGGGCAGCTGGGCGGCGTGGAGCAGCACTGGCGCGCCGGCCCTGCAGGTCGCGCGGGTCCTTGGTCCGTTCGGCTTCACCATCACGGTCGGCTGGTTCGTCGCGCTGCCCTGGATGCAACATCGGCAGCTGCACGGCCATTGGCGGGCCGGCTACCGCAACCTGTTCGAACACGCCTGGCAGAACGGCCTGACCCTGGCACTGGCGCTGCTGTTCGTGGGCGTGTGCTGGATGGTGCTGGGGCTATGGGCCAGCCTGTTCGCGCTGGTCAAGATCAGGTTTTTTGCCGAACTGTTCCACGAACAGGCGTTCGCCTACCTGGCGACCGGCGCCATCACCGGGCTGGGCATCCTGATCGGGCGCACCCAGCACCGCGCGGTGCAGGTGATGCGGCAGATCCTGTTCGCCCTCTGCACCGGGCTGCTCCCGCTGCTGGCCGGCATCGCGCTGCTGTTCCTGCTGGTGCTGCCGTTTACCGGGCTGCAGGCGCTCTGGCAGACCCGTTCGGCGGCGTCGATCCTGCTGAGCCTGGTGTTCGGGCTGGTGCTGTTTACCAACGCGGTGTATCAGGATGGCAGCGGGCTGCCGCCGTATCCGCGCTGGTTGCGCCGGATGATCGAGGCCGGGTTGCTCAGCCTGCCGCTGCACGCGGCGCTGGCCGCCTACGCGGTGGGCCTGCGCATTGCGCAACACGGCTGGACCAGCGAACGCGTCTGCGCGGCCTTGCTGGCTGCGCTGGCGCTGGCATATGCCATGGCCTACGCGTTCGCGGTGCTGCGGCCGCGCGCCGATCGTTGGCTACCGCAGCTGGCCGGCGGCAACATGGCGCTGTCGTGGGTGGTGATCGGGCTGGCGGTGCTGGTCAATACACCGCTGCTCGACCCGTATCGCATCACCGTGCAGAGCCAGATACAGCGCCTTGCCAACGACACGCCCGAGACTCTGCGACAGAATCTGGAATTTCTGCGTTTCGACAATGGCCGCCGCGGCTATCTGGCCGTGCAATCGCTGCGCGCGACGCCCCCCTTTGCCGGCAGCCCGGAGCGCAAGCAGAAGCTGGAGCAGTTACTGGCACGCACCAGCCGCTGGGCAGGCAGTGAGACAGTAGAAGACCAGAAGGACAACCAGCTGACCGACCTGACCCAAATCCGCAAGCACGTGACCGTAGCTGCCGGCCAGGCAGAGCCGCCAGCGGACTGGTGGCACTACCTGGTGCGGTCCAAGATGCTCTGGGGCGCCTGCACGCAGGGCAACAGCAACTGCGTTGTCAGCAGCAGCGACCTCGATGGCGACGGCGAGCTCGATGTGCTGTTGTGCAATCTCGGCGCCGACTATGTGGTTGCCTGCGAGCTGCAGACCCGCAACGGCGGTGGATGGTATCAAGCCGGTACGGCAAAGCTCTATTCCCTGGACGGCGCGGCCATGAGCGAAGTGAGCCAGGCGCTGCGCAATGGTCAGCTACAGACGCGGCCCAATCGCTGGCCGGACCTGGCGCTGCCGGGAGGACGACGCATCCACATCACCCCCAACGAAGTAGGCATCCGGCCGGAACCTCAGCCATGAGCGGCTACTGCAGCATCGCGCCCGGCCACCCGGTGCACGGGCATTACCACGACCACGAATATGGGTTCCCGCAGCGCGAAGAACGCGAACTGTTCGAGCGCCTGGTGCTGGAAATCAATCAGGCCGGCCTGAGTTGGGAAACCATCCTGCGCAAACGCGGCAATTTTCAGCAGGCGTATGACCGATTCGATGTGGATACGGTCGCGGCGTATGGCGACGCCGAGATTGCGCGCTTGATGAGCGACGCCGGCATCATCCGCAACCGTCTGAAAATCCTGGCGGCCATCCACAACGCGCAGGTCATCCAGACCTTGCGCCGTTCGCATGGCAGTTTTGCGCAATGGCTGGATGCGCAGCATCCACTCGATAAGCCGGCCTGGGTCAAATTGTTCAAGAAGACGTTCCGCTTCACCGGCGGCGAAATCACCGGCGAATTCCTGATGAGTCTGGGCTACCTGCCCGGCGCACATCACGCGCAATGCCCGGCGTTCAAACGCATCGCCAAACTCAAACCGGCCTGGATGCAGGCAGCATGAGCGCGCGGATGTTCAGGCACGGAGGCAGGCACGCTTTCGGCATGCTGCCATCGCCTGTGTCAGCAAGGAAACGCAACGGCTGCCTGCTCGTGCTCGTCGCCCATGCCGGGCTGGTTTTCCAGGCACATGCGGCCTCGCCAACCACCGCGACGGTCTCGCAGGTGCTGGAACAATTGCGTCGCGAAATCGTCGCCGAGCCAATCGGCAACCCCACCCCGATCGATACCGTGCTGCAGCGCCATGCCGACACCACCGGGCTCAGCTTCGATCTCGGCAGGCCGGACGACAGCGACGATGCCGAAGCCCACCCAGCCGTGCAGCCAGTGGGTGTGACAGATGCGGAGTGGCTGGCAGTGCAGGCTTACCGCGCCACCAGTGCCAGTGCAGAGAACGACATCGCTGAAAACGGCAACCACCACTACACATTGGCCGACCTGGACGAAGACGGTCAGCGCGATCTGATAGACGATGCGTATGTCGGCGGCACCGGGCTCTTCAACGACATCTCCGTGCTGCGCTACGACCGCGCGCAGGGCTTCCGCCCGGCAGTCGCCACTGCAGTTGACGCAGATGGCACGCCGGGCAGCTTCAGCATCAACGGCCGCGGCAGCGATCAAGCTTTGTACTGGCTGCGCATCGATGGCAAAAGCTACGCGGCCTACCGCGATGGCGATTATTTTCAGGACACGTTGACCGTATCGCGCCCGTTGTCCTTGCCCGGCGAACGCGTGGAGACGCAGGTACTGCAGGTGCGCTATCGCTACCGGCACACACTGGCGACACCATCGCGCCAAGCAGCCAGTGCCACCGCCGAAGAACAACAGGCATCGCACTGGCTGGCGCAACACCAGCACCTGCAGGCAGCCGTCAACGCGCAGCTGCAGCAGCTTGCATTCGCACCGGACGGCACGCAGCGTGCACCGGACCCTGCTGCACGCTGCCCGGCGCAGACCAGCGGCGATCCCGACGAAGCCGATCAATGGCCCTGGCACGATGCGGGCCACTACACCTTCGACTATGTCGCCGACTTTCGTGTGCGGCGCGGCCAGGCGTGTTACAGCGCCAGCATTGTGGCCTTTCGCAGCAGCTATCTGACCTCCCCCGAAGGGTGTTGTACGCTGTGGCTGTACGACGCTCCCGGCACTCAGGTCGCGACCCTGCCGCTGGATTCAAGACGCGAGCGAGCCAGCGTGGCGGTGGTAACCGCGACTGCGCAGCCGGAATAACCGCCGAGCGTGGCCATCGAGACTGCGAGCTTTGCTTGATGCTGTCCAGGCCAGCTGCCACGCGATAGCGATACGCCCAGTGTCAGCGCTGTCTTCGTTTCTCCAGGCCTGCATGGCGATGCGCAACGCTACGCCAGCAGTGATAGCGACGCTGCGCTGGGTCGCGAGGCAACCTGCATCGAGGCCTGGCAGGCACATGGCGAGGAACCGGACGATCCGGCCCGCATGGACGCACGCGCACTCAAACGCGCAGTGCGCAGTGCTACTTCGATAACGAGATGACGTGCATGCGCTCTTCGGCGCACGCGGGCTGATGCAACGCTTGAACTTGCAAACCGATTGCTGGTGGAACCCGGGCACCACGGGTTATCGGTAAAGCTTGATCGCGCCCAGGTGCGCTCCTACGTGGGGAGCGACGAGATCGCCTGACGGATCACACGCCCATGTAGCGGTGCGGGCGATGATTGAACATCAGCACCAGGCTCAGCATCAGCGCACCCAGTGCCGAATACAGCACCTTGTCGGGCGTGAGGATGGCGAACGCCACCAGCATCAGCATGGCATCGAAGCTCATCTGCACCTTGCCTGCGCTCCAGCCGCGTTCGCGCTGCAGATACACCGCCAGAATGCCGATTCCGCCCAGGCTTCCGCGGTGGCGGATGAAGAACAGGATACCCAGCCCGGCCAGCGCCCCCCCGGCAATGGCGGCGAACGCCGTGCTGATGTGCGCGTACTCAGCCCAGCGCGGCAGCAGATCGGTCAAGGCGCCGCAGGCACCGACCGCAGCGAAGGTCTTCAAGGTGAATTCCCAGCCCATGCGGCGCACGCTCAGCCAGTAAAACGGCAGATTGACCAGCACGAACACCAGACCAAAATTCCAATGCAACGCGTAGTGCAGCAGGAAGGCGACACCGGCCATGCCGCCGATCATCAGCCCGCCCTTGGCGAAGATCGCCAGGCCGAGCGAGGCCACCAGCGTGGCCAGCACCATGCCCTGCACGTCCTCGGCCACCGAATGGTGGTACGCGTGGTCGTCGGCCGTGGTTCCCGCCGAATCCGGCGGTGGCGTCAACGGCCCGGAGGTGACCACGGTGCCGTCGTCGGGCAACGGTTCTTGCTCCGGACGGAGATCGGAATCGGGAAGGCTCACGGGTTTGGGCACTGCAGTGGGGTGCGATATTAGACACTATCGGCCACCCTGGTTACATCTGAAACAGCAGCGATGCCGCCTCTCCAGTGCGAGACGCGTGCATTACCACAGGGCAATCGCGTCTACAAAAAAGGCGCCCGATGCGGGGCGCCATTTTGATCCACCACTACAAACCACCGCACCAGGCACTGGCCGCAGCCAGCGCAAGCTCTGCGGCAACAGACAACCAATTACCGAACTTCGGCAATCTCCACGCCATCCATCCCCTGCGACAAGGTCTTGGCATCGCCGCCCTGCGAGAGCTTGATGCGCAGGCGCACTTCGTTCTGCGAGTCGGCGTGGCGCAGCGCGTCTTCGTAGCTGATTTCACCGGCCTGGTACAGCTCGAACAGGCTCTGGTCGAAGGTGCGCATGCCCAGGTTGGTGGACTCCTTCATGATCTCCTTGAGCTTGTGGATCTCGCCGTCGCGGATGTAGTCCTGCACCAGTGGCGTGCCGAGCATGATCTCCATCGCCACACGGCGGCTGCGCCCATCCGGAGTCGGAATCAGTTGCTGCGCCACCACACCCTTGAGGTTTAGCGACAGATCCATCAGCAGCTGATTGCGGCGGTCTTCCGGGAAGAAGTTGATGATGCGGTCCATCGCCTGGTTGGCATTGTTGGCATGCAGCGTGCACAGCACCAGGTGGCCGGTTTCGGCAAAGGCGATCGCATGGTCCATGCCCTCGCGGGTACGCACCTCGCCGATCATGATCACGTCCGGCGCCTGGCGCAGGGTGTTTTTCAGCGCATTTTCCCAGCTATCGGTATCGATGCCGACTTCGCGCTGGGTGATGATGCAGCCTTCGTGCTTGTGCACGAATTCGATCGGGTCTTCGATGGTGATGATGTGCCCGGTGGAATTCTGGTTGCGGTAACCGATCATCGCCGCCAGCGAGGTCGACTTACCGGTACCGGTGGCGCCCACGAAAATGATGATGCCGCGCTTGGTCATCGCCAGCGTCTTGATCACCGGCGGCAGGCTCAGCTCTTCGACGGTGGGAATGCGCGTCTCGATCCGACGCAGCACCATGCCCACCTGATTGCGCTGATAGAAGCAGCTCACACGGAAGCGCCCGACCCCGGACACGCCGATGGCGAAGTTGCACTCGTGGGTCTTCTCGAACTCTTCGCGCTGCGACGGCGTCATTACGTTCAACACCAGATCGCGGCTCTGCTGCGCGGTCAACGGCGTCTGCGTGATCGGGCTGATCTTGCCGTGCACCTTGATCGCCGGCGGCATGCCGGAGGTGATGAACAGATCCGACGCCTTCTGATGCGCCATCAGCTTGAGGAAGGAGGTGAAGTCGATGGTGCTCATGGCGTGCTCCCTTGGAGCCGGGAATTGGGAATCGAGAATCGGAAATTGGAAAATCTGCAAGCCAGGAGCCGGAACCAGTCAGGGGCGCGCTCGTGCGATTCCCCATTCCCGATTCCCGATTCCCGAATCACTCGAATATCCGCTTGTCCTTGGCGTATTCGCGGGCCTGGTTGCGCGTGATCAGGCTGCGCTTGACCAGGTCCTGCAGATGCTGATCCAGCGTCTGCATGCCGTACTGCTGGCCGGTCTGGATCGACGAATACATCTGCGCCACCTTGTCCTCGCGGATCAGGTTACGGATCGCCGGGGTGCCGACCATGATTTCCCAAGCTGCGGTACGCCCGCCGCCCACTTTCTTGAGCAATGCCTGCGAAATCACCGCGCGCAAGGACTCGGACAGCATCGAGCGCACCATCGGCTTTTCGCCGGCCGGGAACACGTCGACGATGCGGTCGATGGTCTTGGCCGCCGAGCTGGTGTGCAGGGTGCCGAACACCAAGTGGCCGGTTTCCGCGGCAGTGAGCGCCAGGCGAATGGTTTCCAGGTCGCGCAACTCGCCGACCAGGATGATGTCCGGGTCTTCGCGCAATGCCGAGCGCAGCGCTTCGTTGAAGCCGTGCGTATCGCGGTGCACTTCGCGCTGATTGATCAGGCACTTCTGCGAGGTGTGCACGAATTCGATCGGATCCTCGACGGTGAGGATGTGGCCGTATTCGTTCTTGTTGATGTAGTCGATCATGCCGGCCAGCGTTGTCGACTTGCCCGAACCGGTCGGGCCGGTGACCAGGATCAGGCCCTGCGGCTGGTCGATCAGCTGGCGGAAGATCGGCGGGCAGCCCAGGTCTTCCAGCGTCAGCACTTCGGACGGAATGGTGCGGAACACCGCGCCGGCGCCACGATTCTGGTTGAACGCGTTGACGCGGAAGCGCGCCAGCGAGGGAATCTCGAACGAGAAGTCGACCTCGAGGAATTCTTCGTAATCGCGCCGCTGCTTGTCCGACATGATGTCGTACACCAGCGCGTGCACCTGCTTATGGTCCAACGCCGGAATATTGATGCGACGGACATCGCCATCGACACGGATCATCGGCGGCAGCCCTGCAGACAGGTGCAGGTCCGATGCCTTGTTCTTGACAGAAAACGCCAATAGTTCAGCGATATCCATGCGCTGCTTTTCCCCTAGGCTGCGATTGGAAGGTACTCCCCGGCTGCCAGTATAGCGTTCTGGCTGCTGGCGGGAAGCGGCCTGGCGCCGGTTCAGGTCGGCAGCGTCGCATGCGGCTGAAGGCGTTGTTTTTCGGGCGTGCCCAGGCACGGCGCTTGCCTGTGTCCGGCCCAGCCAGGCTGGATTGGGCACCCAGCGGCTGCGCCCGCAGCCCGCAGCCCGCAGCGACGCCGATGCCGGTACGCGCTTGCCACCGTCAACCCAGCAAAGGCGCGCGGCGTGCTGGAAGGAAGCCAGCGGCGGCGGCACACTAGCGCTCCCGCTTGTTCTGGATTGCCACGTGCCGGCTTCGTCGCTGCAGCAGATTCTCGATGCCATCCATGCCGCAGCAGTCACGCATGCGCGTGCCGACGTCCGGTTGCTGGCGGTGTCCAAGACCAAACCGGCCGATGCCGTCGCCGCATTGGCCGCCCAGGGCCAGCGCGCATTCGGCGAAAACTATGTGCAGGAAGCGCAAGCCAAGATCGCCGCGCTGCGCGAGCTGGGGCTGGGGCTGGGGCTGGAATGGCATCTGATCGGCCACCTGCAGTCCAACAAGGCCGACGTCGCCAGCCAATGTTTCGACTGGGTGCAGACTGTGGACCGCGCCAAGTTGATTCCGCTGCTGGCGCGATACCGCCCGGACGACCGCATGCCGTTGAATGTGCTGATCCAGGTCAATATCGACGATGAGGACAGCAAATACGGATGCGCCCCGGACGCCATCGACGGCCTGGCCGACGCCATCGCACTACAACCGCGACTGCAACTGCGCGGCTTGATGGCGATCCCGGCGCCGTTCCCGGACCAGGCACGTCGCGCTGCGGCGTTCGCGCGCATGCAGGACTTGTTCGCGCACCTGCAGCAGCGCCATCGGCAGGTGGACACCTTGTCGATGGGCATGAGCGCAGACTTCGCCGAAGCGATCGCGGCCGGTGCCACCATGGTCCGCGTGGGCACGGCGCTGTTCGGCGCGCGCGCGCCCTCGCCCGCCGCCTCCGTCTGATCTGCCTCGCGCATCGCGCCATCCATTCCTATTACTAAAGGTACCGCAATGACTCTGCCCACGCCGCCTGCGCCGTTATCCACCACTGCCGCGCGCATCGCGTTTATCGGCGGCGGCAACATGGCGCGCAGCTTGATCGCCGGGCTGATCCGGCAAGGCGTGCCGGCTGCAAGCCTGCGCGTCGCCGAGCCGGTAGAAGAGTTGCGCACCGGGTTGTCGCGCGACTTTGGCGTACAGGCCGTCGCAGACGCGCGCGACGCGGCCGATGGTGCGGCCACCTGGGTGCTGGCGGTCAAACCGCAGGTCATGCCAAGCGTGTGCGCGCAGCTGGCCGCGCTTGCACAAGCGCAACAGCCGCTGCTGCTGTCGATTGCAGCCGGCATCACCGCAACGCAGTTGCAGCGTTGGTGCGGCGGCGATACGGCGGTGGTCCGCGCGATGCCCAACACCCCCGCACTGCTCGGCGCCGGCGTGACCGGGCTGTATGCCACCGCACGCGTCTCCGATGCGCAGCGCATGCAGGCAACCCAATTGCTGGAAAGCGCCGGGGTGACGGTGTGGATCGACGACGAAGCGCAGATGGATGCGGTGACTGCCGTTTCCGGTAGCGGGCCGGCGTATGTGTTTTTACTGGCCGAAGCGATGGAAGCGGCAGCACAGGCGCAAGGACTGCCGGCCGATACCGCGCGCACGCTGGTCCTGCAAACCCTGTTGGGCGCATCGCGCATGCTCACCGAATCGGGCGAAGCACCGCAGGTCCTGCGCGGTCGCGTGACCTCGCCCAACGGCACCACGCAAGCGGCCATCGAAACATTCCAGGCGGGCGGATTCGAAGCGCTGACAGCACGGGCAATCGCTGCTGCGACCGAACGCGGCCGCAGCTTGTCGGCTGCCAACGACTAGCGCGCCGCGGCTTGCCCCAACGCGTTGCTGGCTGCATGGGGCAATCAGCGACGCGTCGCTGTGATCGCTCTCCGCACGCAGCCTGCATCGCAACACGTCGCTACGCGATTTACCAATACCCAGCGCCAGGCATCAAGCGACCTTCCACGCAACGTCGCGCGCTTTGCAATCGATGCCAATACGCGCCAATCAGGCGATCGCACGCGACTCCTTCGCTATCTCGCGGCGATGCATCCGTCGCTGGCAGCAGAGCGGATGGCGCAATGCAGAGTCTTTTGGCATACGCATTACGACCGCAGCCTTGCGCAACGACCTGCTGCTCTGCGTCAGATACGGCACATGCCTGCGCGCTGCACGCGTTCCGCACTGGTTTTTACGCGCATTTTGCGCCGCTGGTGAACGAATCCCCGTCGAAAGACGCTTTTTTGTGTTGTTTCATCGTTTGCCTATTGGCGGCGCGCAGCAGTTGCCCTACATTTCGCGTTGCCGACTGGGTCGGCAGACCCAACACCACCAACGAATACGGAACGAATACCTCATGGCAAAAACCGCCGCTAAGAAGGCTGCCCCCAAGAAGGCAGTGAAAAAGGTCGCCGCTACCAAGACCGCAAAGCCGGCCAAGGCCGCGACCAAGACCGCCACACCGAAGCCGATCAAGGAAGCCCTGAGCAAGACCGGCCTGGTCGCGCACATCGCCGAATCCACCCAGCTGGCTCCGAAGGACGTCCGCGCCGTGCTGGCATCGCTGGAAGCCACCGCACACTCCTCGCTCAACAAGAAGGGCGCTGGCTCGTTCACTCTTCCGGGCATGTTGAAGCTGACCGCCGTGCACGTGCCGGCCAAGCCGAAGCGTAAAGGGATCAACCCTTTCACCAAGGAAGAGCAGACCTTCCCCGCCAAGCCCGCCAGCCTCAAGGTCAAGGCACGCTTGCTGAAGAAGCTGAAGGACGCCGCGCTCTAATCGAGCACGCATCCGGTGTCATCGAGACGGCCTGCGGGCCGTCTTTTTTTTGCGCTTTTCCCGCGTCTTGTTGGCGATGCGTGTCGACACACCACATCGCAGTCATGGCAGCCCGTCTACCCTGTTGGTGAGTTCGCAACAGAGAGTGTCCATGACCGCGCCATCAACCCGCAGCCCCGCCCGACGTGTGCGTCGCCTGCTGGTTTCGATTGCCCTGCTGTGCGCGTTGGGCGTGGCCGCGCGCTGGGCCTGGCAGTCGCCGATGGGCGAACGCCTGCGCACCACCTGGGAGCTGTCACGGATGCCGCCGCCGCAGGCCCTGCAGATTCCAGTGGAAAACGTCCGTGCCCGCCAGATCGCCGACACCTTCGGTGCACCACGCGGACGCGACCGCAGCCATGCCGGCGTGGATATTTTCGCGCCACGCGGCACCCCTGTGGTCGCCGCCACCCGCGGCGTGGTCAGTGCCATTCGCGACGCCGGGCTGGGTGGAAAACAGGTCTGGGTGCTCGGGCCGGCGATGGAGCGGCACTACTATGCGCACCTGGACGACTGGACACCTGGACTGGCCGTTGGCGATGTCGTCGAGCCCGGTACCGCACTGGGCATGGTCGGTACCACCGGCAACGCGCGCGGCACGCCGCCACACCTGCACTATGGTGTCTATGGGCGCAACGGTGCGTACGATCCGCTGCCGCTGCTGCGTAAAACCACGCCACCGCCTGCCGACTGAGCATGCTGGAACACTGCGTCATGGCCTGCGCTATCGAGCGCGCGGCAGCCTACCCCTATGGTGGAGGCAGCCCAGGAGTGACGCGACCACCATGCCCCGAAAACGCTATCGCATTACGGTCACGCCCATCGAGAACGACGGGCGACCGTGCGACGACCGCTGCACCATCGAGTTCGAACAGCGCTCCCGCGCCGACTGGATGCGCCTGCTCGAAGAGTTGCACCTGCGCCGCGATCTGAGCAGCGACGAATGCGCCGCACTGACCGTCGGCTCGCAATTGCTGGAAGACCTGGCCGCCCGTCCACGCGCGCAACCCAGCGATGCGCTGGATGCATTACGGCCCAAGCTGCAACTACTGCTCGATCGCCTGCAACGCGTCCAACCCGGCGCCTGAGCGCTGCTCCGCACCGCATACGCCCGCTACACTGCGCGCCTCGGGGATGGAGAGCCGCCATGCGTTGGATCGTCATTGCTTTATCGGTAGCCGCACTCGCAGGCTGCAGCTGTCATCGCAGCACAGATCAGCAAGCTGTTGCGACCACAAGCTCGCCTAAAGCCACTGCGGCGACAGACTCCGCTGCGGTGACTACCCAAGGCGTACCCATGTCGCCTGCGTCCGAAGCCCCCGACGATGCGCAAACGCGCGCCGACCTGGCCGAAGCAAGCGCCACCGTGCAGCGTTATCTGGGTGCGTTGCCCGGTGCCGCGCGCGCCGATGCCGATGCGCTGTGGACCGGCGGACGTCCATCGCCGGTGCCGGACGACGCGGCGCTGCGCGGCATCGGCGATATTCGCTCGATGCGCATCAACAACGACCCGCCGGTGCCGCTGGATCAGGAACATCCGCCGCGGCGCATCGAAGTGCCGGTGCGCATCGTCGTACGCACGGGTGCGGGCACGCAGCAGCTGGTCGGCGCCTATCGCTTGCAACCGCGCGCCGGCAGCGACAGCTGGGAAATCTACTCCGCCACGCTGCAACCGGTACTGCGCTAACCCGTGGTTCACCAGTGCTGACTAAGGTTGTGTCACCTATTGCCGGAGTCACCCGATGAAACTGCGTTCGCTTGCCGGATCCGTGCTTGCCCTCGCCTTGGCGCTCCCCGTTGGCAGCGCCTGGGCGGCGCCGCAGATCCAGGGACATCAGATCAGCGTGCAGGCCAGCGACCTGCAGCAGTATCTGGGCGGCCGCTTCCCGCAAACGCACGACACGCTCGGCGGATTGATCGCAATGACGGTCAGCAACCCCGCGCTGTCGCTGCCGCCGGGCGACCGGCTCAAGATGGCGTTCGATCTGGCCGTGGCCACTGCCGGCGGTGCGCCGGCTCCGGTGGGCAATATAACCCTGACCAGCGCGCTGCGTTACGACGTCGCCAAACAAGGCTTCTATCTCGACCAGCCCAGCATCGACGATTTCCGCCCGGCCAATTCCGGCGCAAAGCTCGACCACAGCACCCGTCAGCTGCTCAACACCTGGCTGGCCGATTACGCGCGCAAGGAACCCATCTATCGCATCGACCCGTCGATTGCCGCAGTGATGGGCGCCGTGCAGGTGGAGTCGGTGGGCATCCAGAACGGTCGCGTGGCGGTCAACTTCAATCAGAACATCGAGCAGATGGTGCCGGCGGCGGCGCTGTCGGGGAAGTAAGTCCGCACCGTTATCTTCACCCTGAGCGAAAACAGCCCGCATTAGGTGGGGACGACGCGCACAACGGCCATCACGCAACGGCCCGACGCAGCAGCGCCGGGCCGTGTTCACTGAAGCAAGTGACAAATAGCGGCTAACGCGCCTTACGCAGACAGGGCCGTGGCCACCGCAGCACTGAATGCCGGAATGTCGTCGGGCTTGCGGCTGGTGATCAACGGACCATCGACCACCACTTCGGCATCCTGCCAGCGCGCGCCGGCGTTGGTCAGATCGGTTTTGACCGACGGCCACGAGGTGACGTTGCGGTCGCGCACCAGATCGCTTTCCAGCAACAACCACGGCCCATGGCAGATGGCCGCCACCGGCTTGTGCGCCGTTGCGAATCCACGAATGAAGGCAATCGCCTGCTGATCCGTGCGCAGTGTGTCGGGATTGAGCACGCCACCGGGCAGCACCAGTGCGTCGTAGGTTTCAGGCGTTGCTTGCTCAAGAGACCGGTCGACCGCAACCGAATCGCCCCAATCGGTGTGCTTCCAGGCGCGGATCGTTGCGCCATCGCCAGGTGCGATCACATCGACTTTGGCGCCCCACGATTCCAGCAGGCGCTTGGGTTCTGTCAGTTCGGATTGCTCGAAGCCATCGGTGGCCAGGACCGCAATGGTCTTGCCGGAGAGCGAATACGCCATGTGGGAGCTCCTCGATAAAAGAAGCCCGCACCGTAGGCAGCGCGCTGTTGCGCACCCGTGAACCGATGTATGCGTCGCGTCAGCGCGCAGTGCGCTTCGCCAGACTCAGCGCTTGGGCTGCAGCATCGTGCCCGTGCAGTTCTTGGAGCCGCACCGGCATTCCCAGATCTTCTTCAGACGCGGCGTGTGGCGCTCGCTGAGGGTGATGCCGTAGTTGTAGGTCAGCTCGGCGCCGGCCTTGATGGCGCGCTTGGCCTCGATGAAGATCTTGTCCTTGCTGCGGTCGTCGCCTTCGGCTTCTTCGATCACCGCTTCGCAATTGGGATTGCAGCTGTGGTTGATCCAGCGCGCGACATTGCCTTCGTAGTTGGCATCCAGCACGTAATCGTCGCTGAGCGTAAACAGGAAGGTGTGGCCGCTTTCCACGTCGCCGGTGTCGTCGGCATCCACTTCGGCGTGCGTGCGCAGGCGCCCTTTGTACTGAATGATGCGCTCGCCCTTGCGGAGCGGGGCGAGGGCGAACATGCCATTGCCGTGGATACGTGACTTGCGGGCGGCAACTTTGCGCGACATGTAAGGGTCCAGTGATGGGGCCGCTCATTGTGACCGCAGCGCGTCCGTGCGCCAAGCACAAGCGCACCACCGCCCGCAACGCCCTGCGCTTGCCGGCGGCTGAACCGGGCGGTTGGCCCCGCCCTGCCGGAAAGAGTACAATTTCGGTCCGCTTTAAGGTTTTCTGCTCGCCCATGTTGCGCGTCACCAAACTCACCGATTACGCCACCGTCGTACTGACCGTGCTTGCCGCGCGCAGCGGTGAAGTGCTCAGCGCCAGCGAACTGGCCGAACAGGCGGGCCTGGAAGCGCCGACCGTGAGCAAGATCCTCAAGCCGTTGTCGCAAGCCGGGCTGGTGGAAGGCCTGCGCGGTGTGCACGGCGGTTACCGGCTTGCGCGCGATGCCAGCCAGATCACCCTGGTGGAGATCGTCGAGGCAATGGAAGGCCCGTTGGCGATCACCGAATGCAGCCAGGACCACAGCCAGTGCGGCATCGCGCAGACATGCGGCGTGCGCTCCAACTGGCGCCTGATCAATGACGTGGTCGGCGACGCATTGCGTCGGGTCACGCTTGCGCAGATGTTGCAGCCCCTCTCTCTCCCTGGCGACAGCCGTCGGCGTTCCATCGCCGCACGCGTCGCGACCACCTGACCTGTAGGCAGCCCGATGGCCACCGAACTTGCTCCCCCGCAGAATGCGCAGATCCTCGAACGGCTGGGCCGACGCTACGACGCCGGCTTCATCACCGAGATCGAATCCGATTCGCTCCCGCCCGGTCTGGACGAAGACACCATCCGTGCGTTGTCGGCCAAGAAAGACGAGCCGCAATGGATGACCGACTGGCGTCTTGAGGCCTACCGCCATTGGCTGAAAATGCCGATGCCCGAATGGGCCAAGCTCAAGATCGCGCCGATCGATTTCCAGGCATTGAGCTACTACTCCGCGCCCAAGGGCCCGAAGTACGCCTCGCTGGACGATGTGCCCAAGGAACTGCTGGACACCTATGACAAGCTCGGCGTGCCGTTGCACGAGCGCGCGCGGCTGGCCGGCGTTGCGGTGGATGCGGTGTTCGATTCGGTCTCGGTCGGCACTACCTTCCGCAAGGAACTGGCCGAAAAGGGCGTGATCTTCTGCTCGATGTCCGAGGCGATCAAAGAGCATCCGGAGATCGTCAAGCAATACCTGGGCAGCGTGGTGCCGGTGGGCGACAACTACTTCGCCGCGCTCAACTCGGCGGTGTTCTCCGACGGCAGCTTCGTGTTCATTCCCAAGGGCGTGCGTTGCCCGATGGAACTGAGCACCTATTTCCGCATCAATGCCGGCCATACCGGCCAGTTCGAGCGCACCTTGATCGTGTGCGAAGACAAGGCCTATGTGTCGTATTTGGAAGGCTGCACCGCGCCGATGCGCGATGAAAACCAGCTGCATGCCGCGGTGGTGGAACTGGTGACCCTGGAAGACGCCGAGATCAAGTACTCGACGGTGCAAAACTGGTACCCGGGCGATGAAAACGGCGTTGGCGGCATCTACAACTTCGTCACCAAGCGTGCCGAATGCCGTGGCGACCGCAGCAAGGTGACCTGGACCCAGGTCGAAACCGGCTCGGCGATCACCTGGAAGTATCCGTCGTGCGTGCTGCTCGGCGACGATTCGGTGGGCGAGTTCCATTCGGTGGCACTCACCCATCATCGTCAGCAGGCCGACACCGGCACCAAGATGATCCACATCGGCAAGCGCACCAAGAGCAAGATCGTCAGCAAGGGCATCAGTGCCGGGCGCGGGCAGAACACCTATCGCGGCCTGGTCAAGGTGGATCGCAATGCCGATGGCGCGCGTAACTACACCCAGTGCGATTCGCTGTTGATCGGCAAGCAGTGCGGCGCGCACACCTTCCCCTATATCGAGGTGAAGAATCCCGGCGCCACCGTCGAGCACGAGGCAACCACCTCCAAGATCAGCGACGACCAGCTGTTCTATTGCCGCGCGCGTGGCATCAGCCAGGAAGATGCGGTGTCGCTGATCGTCGATGGTTTCTGCAAGCAGGTGTTCCGCGAGCTGCCGATGGAGTTCGCCGTGGAAGCCAAGAAGCTGCTGGAAGTCTCGCTGGAAGGCAGCGTCGGCTGACACCTTTTTCCTTCTCCCTTCGGGAGAAGGTGGCGCGCAGCGCCGGATGAGGATACGGGCGAAACCTCGCGCCCCCAAATCCAGGAGACGCTTCGCGCCGACCCTCACCCCAACCCCTCTCCCGGCGGGAGAGGGGCTACATAAGAATTATGACGGACCATCAGCATGCTCAACATTAAAAACCTCCACGCCAGCATCGCCGGCAAAGACATTCTCAAAGGCCTGTCGCTGGATATCCAGCCCGGCCAGGTGCACGCCCTGATGGGGCCCAATGGCGCGGGCAAGTCCACGCTGGGCAACGTGCTGGCCGGCCGTGATGGCTACGAAGTCAACGAAGGCAGCGTGCAGTTCGAAGGCAAGAACCTGCTCGACCTGCCGCCGGAAGAACGCGCCGCCGCCGGCCTGTTCCTGGCGTTCCAGTACCCGGTGGAAATCCCCGGCGTCAACAACACCTATTTCCTGCGCGCCGCGCTCAATGCACAGCGCAAGGCGCGTGGCGAAGAGGAGCTGGATTCGATGCAGTTCCTCAAGCTGGTGCGGCAGAAGCTGGCGGTGCTGCATTTGAAGGACGAGCTGCTGCATCGTGGCGTCAACGAGGGCTTTTCCGGCGGCGAGAAGAAGCGCAACGAGATCTTCCAGCTGGCCGTGCTCGAACCCAAGCTCGCCATCCTGGATGAAACCGACTCCGGCCTGGATATCGATGCGCTCAAGAGCGTGGCCGACGGCGTCAACGCGCTGCGTTCGCCGGAGCGTTCGTTCCTGGTGATCACCCATTACCAGCGCCTGCTCGACTACATCAAGCCGGACGTGGTGCATGTGCTGTTCGAAGGACGCATCGTGCAGAGTGGCGGCCCGGAACTGGCGCTGGAGCTGGAAAAACACGGTTACCACTTCCTGAAGGATCGTGTGGTGCCAGAGGTTGCTGCCTGATGAGCGCCCTGCTCGACTCCCTGGCCCGCGGCTTCAGTGGCGACGATGCGCGCCGCGCCGAGCTCGACGCAGCGCTGCAGACCGGCCTGCCCGGTCCGCGCGCCGAAGCGTGGAAATACACCTCGTTGCGTCAGCTGGAACGGCGCAGTTTTCAGCCGGCACCGCTGGTGCCAACGTTGCTCGATGCCGCCGTACTGGACGACATCCCCGCGCCGCGGCTGGTGTTCGTCAACGGGCGTCCTTCCGCAGCGCTGAGCGATGTCTCGACGTTGCCGGACGGCGTGCAGCTGGACACCTTGTCTGCCGCACTGGCCGCAGGCGATGACGCAAAGCACTTGCTCGGCCGCCGGTTCGAAGGCAGCGACGAGATCTTTGCGCGCCTTAATGCCGCGCTGGCCGACGAAGGCGTGCTGGTGCGCGTGCAAGACGGCGCGCAGATCGAACTGCCACTGCATATCGTCTTTGTCAGCGTGGCCAGCGAGCACGATCTGTCCTGGCATTACCGGCATCTGATCGAAGTCCGTGCCGGCGCAGCGCTCAATGTGGTCGAGCATCATCTGCATGTCGGCGATGCGGCGCATCTGGACAACAGCGTGATGCATGTCCATCTGGGCCAGGACGCGGTGTTGTCGCATGCCCGGGTGCAGGCCGATAGCGCGCACGCCACCGCACTGCTGCGCACCGATGCCGTGCTGGCACGCAATGCGCGCTACCAGCGCGTGGATCTGGAACTGGGCGCCGGCCTGTCGCGGCACGAACTCAACGTGCGTCTGGAAGGCAGCAACGCCCAGCTCACCGCCAATGGCGTGCTGTTGGGCAATGGTCGCCGCCATGTCGATACGCGCCTGGGCATCGAACACATTGCCCGCGACACCGCCTGCGAGCTGGTCTGGCGCGGCGTCGGTGCGGACCGCAGCCGTGTGGTGTTCCATGGCGGCATCCATATCCGCCAGGGCGCCGATGGCACCGACGCACGGCTGTCCAACAAGAATCTGCTGCTCTCTTCCAATGCCGAAATCGATACCCAGCCGGTGCTGGTGATCGACGCCGACGAAGTGCAGGCAGCGCATGGCGCCACTGTCGGTCAGCTCGATGATAACGCCTTGTTCTATCTGCGCTCGCGCGGCCTGCCGCAAGCGGAGGCGCAGCGTCTGTTGAGCGCGGCGTTCTGCCACGAGCCGTTGCGGGTCCTGCCAGCTGCGTTGAGCGCCGTGCTGGCCCTGCAGCTGGACCGCGCCCTGAATTCGGCGGGCGTGGCATGAATGCACCTGCCGTCACTCAGGGCAGCGCCCCGGATTGGGAGCGCGTCCGTTCGGATTTCCCGCTGCTGATGCGGCAGGTGCATGGCAAGCCGCTGATCTATTTCGACAACGCCAACACCGGACAAAAGCCGCTGCAGGTGATCGCCGCGACCGACGAGTTCTATCGGCGCCAGAACGCCAACGTCAGCCGCGCAGTGCATGCGCTGGGCAGCGAAGCCACGGATGCCTTCGAAGGCGCACGCAGCAAACTCGCGCGCTTTCTCAATGTGCGCGCCGACGAGCTGGTGCTGTGCAGCGGCACCACCTTTGCGATCAATCTGGTGGCGTATTCGTGGGCATTGCCGCGTCTGGGGCCAGGCGATGTCATCCTGATCACGCGCATGGAGCACCACGCCAACATTGTGCCGTGGCAGCTGGTGGCCCAGCGCACCGGTGCCAGCATCCGCGTAGCCGAGATCACCCCCGAGGGCGCGCTGGATCTGGATGCCTTGCGCAAGGCGATGACGCCGGACGTCAAACTGCTGGCGATCACCCATGTGTCCAACGTGCTGGGCACGGTCAACCCGGTGCGCGAGATCTGCCGCGACGCGCGCAAGCGCGGCATCGTCACCATGGTGGACGGCTCGCAGGCCGCACCGCATCGGCGCATCGACGTGGCCGCGATCGGCTGCGATTTCTACGCCATCACCGGCCACAAGATGTGCGGGCCCACCGGCACCGGCGCGCTGTGGGCGCGCCGCGAACATCTGCAGTCCATGCCGCCGTTTCTGGGCGGTGGCGAAATGATCAAGGAAGTCAGCTTCGAAGGCACCGTGTACAACGATGCCCCGCACAAGTTCGAAGCCGGCACGCCCAACATCGCCGGCTTCATCGGCCTGGGCGCGGCGGTGGATTATCTGGAGTCGATCGGCCTGGAGCACGTGGAAGCGCGCGAAGCCGAGCTGCTGGTGCACTTCACCGAAGAGCTGCAGCGGATCGATGGCCTGCGCATCTTCGGCACCACGCCCGACAAAGCCGCGGTGGTGTCGTTCCTGATCGACGGTGCGCATTCGCACGACCTTGCCACCCTGCTCGATCTGGAAGGCGTGGCAGTGCGCTCCGGCCAGCACTGCGCGCACCCGCTGCTGCAGTTCTACGGCGTTGCCGCAACCTGTCGCGCATCGCTGGCGTTCTACAACACGCATGACGAGATTGAGCGTTTTGTCGCCGCGCTGGTGAAGGTGCGTCGCCTACTGGGCTGATTGGAACGGGAATCGGGAATCGGGAATCGGGAATCGCAAAAGCATGTCATCGAGTGACGGCGGACTTCCATCGCTCTCCTGTTCACGACTATTCACGTAAGAATTTAAAAACGCCAGACTTCGCTTCGCTGTTACGAATCCCCAATCCCCACTCCCAAATCCCCGCCCTCATGCAGACCACCACATTCCGCACTGCCACCGTCGATGACATCGACGCCCTTGTCCAGTTGGTGACTTCGGCCTATCGCGGTGACAGCAGTCGCGTGGGGTGGACGACCGAGGCAGACATTCTCGACGGTGCCCGCATCGACCCGGCCGTGCTGCGTCAGGACATCCTGCGCGAGCGCAGCCTGGTATTGCTGGTCGAACAGGATGGGCGCCTGCTGGCGTGCGCGCATATCGCCGACGACGACGGCGCAGGGTATTTCGGTATGTTTGCGGTGGACCCGTCGCTGCAAGGCAGCGGCATCGGCAAGACGCTGCTGGCCGAAGCCGAACGCATCGTGGACGCCGAGTGGAAGCTGCCGGTGATGCGCATGACCGTGATCGATGTGCGCAACGAACTCATCGCCTTCTACGAACGGCGCGGCTATCGCCGCACTGGCCTCCTCAAGCCATTCCCGTATGGCGACGAACGCTTCGGCGTGCCACTGCGGCAGGATCTACGCTTCGAAGTGCTGGAAAAATCGCTGAACGGCGCCGCGCCGTGAGCGAGACCTGGACCTTCGTCTGCGCAAGCGACGCGCTGCTACCCGGCGAACTGCAGACAGCGTGGGATACCGTCACCGACGCGCCGATCGTGGTGTTCAATCTCGACGGCGAGTTGTACGCGTTGGAAGACCGCTGCAGCCACGAAGATTACGAGCTGTCGCCCGGCAGCTTCGACCCGGTCGCCGGCACCATCGAATGCCTGTTGCACAGCGCCCGCTTCGATATCCGCGATGGCCGCCCGTTGTGCGCCCCCGCCTACACCGCCGTGCCCAAGTTCCCGGTCAAGCGCGAGCACGACGGCATCTGGACCCGCGACGACCGCTAGCGCGGCAGCTACCAACGCATATTTTTCACGCTGGAGGCCGCCGCGTGTTTGCCGACGTGCGCCTCCGGTCGGCAAAGATTGCAAAGAAGAATGATTTGCATTTAAGATCGCAGCCCTTCAGGTCTTCTTAACATCTGACCTGCCCAGCGATCCCATGCGCCCTGCACTGTCCGACACCTCCGATCTGCGTTTTGCTCGCCTGCGCTTTCCAGCGCGGTGCGGCGGCGCGTGCGGTGGACGCCAGCCGGGCGCCACGGGCTAGCGACCCACGCACACCCTTCCGCATCCGCCGAGCCATCGCCAGGCCGGAGCACCGCTTTCCTTTTCGAGACGTCACATGACTCCCAGGATTTCCCCGCTCACTTCGGCCGTGCTGTTGACCCTGTCCGCTCCCGCGTTCGCCCAGCCTGGCGATGCGCCGGCGCCTCCGGGTGCGGTGGATCTGGATGCCATCCGGGTGCAGCAGGAACGTGCGCAAAAGCCGTCCTCGCCCAAGTACACCGAAGCGCTGCGCGACACCCCGCAGACCATCACGGTTGTCACCAAGCAGACCATGGACCAGCAGAATCTGCTGTCGCTGCGCGATGTGCTGAGCACGCTGCCCGGCATCACCTTTGGCGCGGGCGAAGGCGGCGGCGGGTATGGCGACAGCATCAACCTGCGCGGCTTCACTGCCAGCAGCGACATCACCACCGATGGCGTGCGCGACAGCGCGCAGTACAGCCGCAGCGACACCTTCAACCTCGAGTCCGTGGAGCTGATCAACGGCGCCAACTCGGCGATGTCCGGCGCCGGTTCGGTCGGCGGCAACATCAACCTGGTGACCAAGGCCGCAGGTCAAGGCGACTTCACCAATGTGCTGATCGGCGGCGGCAGCGACCGTTATGGCCGCCTCACGGTCGACAGCAACTACGACTTCGAAAACGGCACCGCCGTGCGCTTGAACGCCATGGGTCACACCCAGGATGTGCCGGGCCGCGATGAAGAATTCCGCCATCGCTGGGGCTTTGCGCCGTCGATCGCCTTCGGCCTGGGTTCGGATACGCGCTTCACGCTGAGCTACCTGCACCAGCACGACAACAACCTGCCGCAGTACGGCGTGCCGTTCGCGCTCAGCCCGTTCAACGATGGCCCGCTGCCGGGCGTGGACCGCGAAACCTATTACGGCTATCGCAATGTGTCGCGTCAGGAGATCGACGTGGACATGCTGACCGGCGTGCTGGAAATGGACTTCGACGACAACGTCAAGCTGCGCAGCCTGGCGCGTCTGCAGCGCGTGGATCAGACCACCTCGGCCACCGCGCCGGAAGGCACCTGGTGCCTGCCCAACAACACCAACGCCTACACCGGCCGCGCCTGCGTCGGCCAGCCGCCGTCCACCTGGAGTCCCAACAGCGGCCCGCGCGGGCTGGTGCGCGACACCGAAAACTTCATCGCGCATAGCCAGACCGACCTGACCGCCACACTGCACACCGGCGCCATCGAGCACCGCGTGGTCGCCGGCGTGGCCTTCAGCAAGGAAGACTTCGAACTCGATAGCGGCAGCATCTTTCGCAATGCCGACGGCTCCACCACCGGCATCACCTACCCGCTGCAGACCTTCGACAACCCGTACAACATCTGGACCGGCCCGCAGAACTATTTCCGCACCGGCCGTAGCAAGGGCAGCCTGACCAATCAGGCGGTGTACCTGTTCGACACGCTGCAGTTCAACGAGCAATGGATGCTCAACCTGGGCGGCCGTTACGAACACAACGAAGGCGACACCACCACCTACACCGTCAATGCCACCGGCGGCGTCACCGGCGTGACCCCGGGCTTCCCGGCGGGCAGCAAGGACGACTTGTTCTCCTACCGCGCCGGCCTGGTATTCAAGCCGGTCGACAACGCCAGCCTGTATCTGTCCTACGCCAACAGCAAGACCCCGTCCAAGGCGTCGGTCAACGGCTCGTGCACGCCGATCGCCACCGCCACCGCCGGCGCCAACTGCAATGTTGAGCCGGAAAGTGCGGTCAACATCGAGCTGGGCGGCAAGTGGGACGTGTTGAACGAGCGCCTGGCGCTGACCGCTGCGGTGTTCCGCAACGAGCGCGAAAACTACAAGGTCAACAGCGGCGACCCGCTGATTCCCGAGCAGGTGCTCGACGGCAAGGCGCGCGTGGACGGCATCGCGTTGGGCGCGGCCGGCTACCTGACCGAGCGCTGGTCGGTCTTCGCCAACTACACTTTCCTGGACAGCGAAGTGCTGCAGAGCGTGTCCAACCGTACCGCCAGCCTCACTGGCGACCCGATTGCCGGGCGCGAACTGGTGCAGACCCCGCGCAATGCCGGCAATCTGTGGACCACCTACGCGCTCAACCAGTGGACCTTCGGCTACGGCGTCAATTACCAGGGCAGCTTCTACCCGAACAACACCTCGACCGCGGTCTACCGCAAGACCGACGCGTACTGGGTGCACCGTGCGATGGTCGGCCTGCGCGTCAACGACTGGCTCAGCCTGCAGTTGAACGTCAACAACCTGTTCGACAAGGAGTACTACACCAGCATCCGCAACAACCTCACCGTCAACGCCGCGGGTACCGTCACCGCCGGCAGTGGTTGGGCGTTGCCGGGCGATGGCCGCTCGGCGGTGTTGAACGCTACCTTCAGTTTCTAACCTTCCGGAACGCCGCCCGCACCCTGCGGACGGCGTGGAGAGCGCCGCATGCTGCTGCCCATTCCCGATGTCTTGACGCCCGTGCAGCTCAGCGAGTTGCGCGCGCGGCTGGACGCGGCCGACTGGGCAGACGGCCGCATTACCGCTGGCCATCAATCGGCGCAGGCCAAGGACAACGCGCAGTTGCCCGAGGACAGCGCCGCAGCGCGCGAGGCTAGCGCACTGGTGCTGGAGGCGCTCTCCCGCAGCAGCACGTTCTTTTCGGCGGTGCTGCCGCGTCGGATCTATACGCCGTTGTTCAATCGCTACAGCGGCGGACAGTCGTTCGGGTATCACGTCGACAACGCGGTGCGTTACGACCGCAGCCGCGGCGGTGCCGAGCCGATCCGCACCGATGTCTCTTGCACGCTGTTCCTCAGCGACCCGGACAGTTACGACGGTGGCGAGCTGGTGATCGAAGATACCTTCGGCACGCAGTCGGTGAAGCTACCGGCCGGGCACCTGGTGATCTACCCCGGCACCAGCCTGCATAAAGTAATGCCGGTAACGCGCGGCACGCGTGTCGCCTCGTTCTTCTGGATCCAAAGCATGCTGCGCGACGATGCGCAGCGCCGCCTGTTGTTCGAACTGGATGTGTCGATCCGTCGTTTGACCCAGGACACACCCGGGCATCCGTCGTTGATCCAGCTCACCGGCGTGTATCACAACCTGCTGCGGCAGTGGGCCGATGTCTGAGCCTGCGATTGACCCAGCCCTGCTGATTGCACTGCTGCAGACGCAGCCTAGCCAGGCAGTCGCGTTGCTGCGCAAGGCCGCCGCCGGTCAGGATGTGACTGCACAACTGCTGCTCGCACAGCTGTATGCCGAAGGCCGCGGCATTGCCGCCGATCCGGCCATGGCGATGCTGTGGTACGAAGTGGCCGCCAATGCCGGGCATCCGGAAGCGATGAATCAACTGGGCCGCTGCCACGAACTGGGCTTTGGCACTGCCATCAACGAGGTGCTGGCTGCGTTGTGGTATCGCCGCGCCGCCGAGCACGGCCTGGAATGGGGCATGTACAACCTAGCGCATCTGTACGCCTCCGGGCGCGGCGTGGCGCAGGACCAGGCACACGCCTTGACGCTGTATCGCACCGCGGCCGAACGTGGTCACGCCAAGTCGATGAATTTTGTGGCGCGCTATCTCGACCAGGGCCTGGCCTGCACGGCGAATCCGCTTGCTGCACGCGAGTGGTATCGCCGCGCCGCAGAGGCGGGTGATTTTCGCGGCCAGGCCAGCTATGCAACGTTGCTTGCCGATGAAGGCGCGCTCGATCAGGCCGAATACTGGATGCGCCGCGCCATCGGCGGCGGGCACGCCGGGTTCCTGCGTCAGCTCACGCCCGTGCTGGCCAACGCACCGCAGCCACGCCTGCGCGCCTTGCTCAGCGATGTGGCCGCGCGGCAATCGCAACTGCAGCCGCCCGTTCCCGCAGACGTGGCATAAATCGGCATGCCCGCTTCCAACGACACCATCGCCACTGCACAGCAACGCCGCGGATTCTGGCTGCGCATGCTGCATCAATGGCACTGGATCAGTTCGGCACTGTGTCTGATCGGCATGCTGCTGTTTACGGTTACCGGGCTCACCCTCAATCACGCCGCGCGCATCGAAGCCAGCCCGTCCACCGAGCAACGCACGCTCACCCTGCCGCCAGCGCTGTTGAAGACCTTGGGCGCGCGCCAGGACGGCGATGCACCGCTGCCGCCGCGCGTGGCGCAGTGGCTGGGTCGCGAACTGGAGATCAGCGTCGGCAACCGCAACGCAGAGTGGTCGCCAGACGAGGTGTATGTCGCCCTGCCCCGCCCCGGTGGCGATGCCTGGCTAAGCCTGGACCGCAGCACCGGCGCAATCGAATACGAACGCACCACGCGTGGCTGGATCGCCTATCTCAACGATCTGCACAAAGGCCGCAACGCCGGGCCGGCCTGGGGCTGGTTCATCGACGTGTTCGCCATCGCCTGCCTGGTGTTCTGCATCACCGGCCTGTTCCTGCTGCACCTGCATGCGCGTCAGCGCAGCATGACCTGGCCGCTGGTCGGCCTGGGCCTGCTGATTCCGCTGCTGCTTGCCTTGCTGTTGATCCACTGACCTTACTCACCGGAGACGATCATGCGCGCCACCCTGACCATCGCTCTGAGCGGCCTGCTCGCCATGCCGGCGTATGCGGCCACGCTCGACATCAACGTCGAAATCCCCAAGCTCAATGTCGCCGAATACCACCGCCCGTACGTGGCGATCTGGCTGGAAGGCGCAGACCAGAAGGTCGCCGCCAATCTGGCGGTCTGGTACCAATCCAAGGACACCGCCGAAGGCCACGGCACCAAATGGCTGCCGGATCTGCGCCAGTGGTGGCGCAAGAGCGGCCGCACGCTGGAGGTGCCGGTCGATGGCGTGACCGGCCCCACCCGGCCTGCCGGCGCGCATGCGCTGTCGTTCACCGACACCAAGGGCGCGCTGAAGTCGCTGCCGGCCGGCCAGTACACCCTGGTGGTGGAAGCTGCGCGCGAAGTCGGTGGCCGCGAGTTGGTCAAGGTGCCTTTCACCTGGCCGGCCTCCTCGGCGCAGTCTGCCAAGGCCAGCGGCAGCAGCGAACTCGGCGCGGTGAGCCTGACCGCCAAGCCCTGATGCAGATGGGCGCGGATGCGGTGCCGCCGTGCATGCATCCGTCTCCATGACGCGCGCGCTACGTGGCGCAGACGCCTATCGACCTTCGTTACCCACGCATCCACGCAGCGCCGCAGTGCGCTGATCAGACACGTGACCCACCCGCCTTATCGCTCTTCAAGGAGTTGTCATGAAACGTTCGCATGTCCTGATCGCCCTGCTGGCCGCACTTCCCGTCAGCGCGTTCGCCCACAAGGCCTGGCTGCTGCCATCGCAAACCGTCCTGGCCGGCGAAGCGCCGTGGATCACCGTCGATGCGGCGGTGTCCAACGACTTGTTCTACTTCAATCACGTGCCGCTGCGCCTGGATAACCTGAGCATCACTGCGCCCGATGGCAGCGCGCTCAAGCCGGAAAACCCGGCCACCGGCAAGTACCGCAGCGTGTTCGATCTGCAGCTCACTCAGCCCGGCACCTACAAGCTCAGCATCGTCAACGCCGGCCTGTTCGCCAGCTGGAAGGAAGACGGCAAGCCCAAGCGCTGGCGCGGCAACGAGGCAAGCTTTGCCACCGAAGTGCCGAAAGACGCGAAGGAGCTGCAGGTGTCGCAATCGCTCAACCGCGTGGAAACCTTTGTGACCCGCGGCGCACCGACCACCACCGCGTTCAAACCCAGCGGCAAGGGCATCGAGCTGGTGCCGGTGACCCACCCCAACGACCTGGTCGCCGGTGAAGCGGCGCAGTTCACCCTGCAGCTCGATGGCAAGCCGGCAGCAGGGCTGGAGATCGAGATCGTGCGTGGCGGCACGCGCTATCGCGATGCGCAGAACGAGATCAAGCTCAAGACCGACGCCAAGGGCGGCTTCAGCGTGACCTGGCCGGAAGCGGGCATGTACTGGCTGGAAACCACCAGCGAAGACAGCAAGACCTCGCTGCCGCAGGCCAAACAACGGCGCCTGGGCTACGTGGCAACGCTGGAAGTGTTGCCGCAGTAATCGCCGCATGCCCGCCACTGCGTTGACCTTGCGACTAACGCAGTGGCGATGCAGCGCCGATGTGGAAGCGGCACATGCCGTTCGGCGTGTACCGCCTGCCGCCTGTGCGGTATGTGCGGTATTTGCGGTGTTTGCGATATGTGCTGCAGCGTCGAATCGGCGCATCCCTCACTGTTTCAAACATCACACCGCGTGATGCAAACCGCACGCTCGCGCGTCACCATGGCTGCCTCAGGCAGCACCTGCTCGACCGGTCCACGCATGCACCCAGTTTCTTCCGCAGATGACGCCGTTGCCTCCCTGGGCGGGCGCAGCATGGGCACCACCTGGAGCGTCAAGCTGGTGGCGCCGCGTGCGCGCGACCTGCATCCCCTGCATGCGCGTATCCAGGCAGCGCTCGATCGCGTGGTCGCGCAAATGAGCACCTGGGAAGCGGACTCGGATATCAGCCGCTACAACCGTGCCGCGGCCGGTCAGTGGCAGGCATTGCCCGATGACTTTTTCACCGTGCTGCGCACCGCGCTGCAGATCGCGCAGGCCAGCGACGGCGCGTTCGACCCCACGGTCGGGCCGATGGTCGAACTGTGGGGCTTTGGCGCCTCCGGCGGCCGACGCCGTGTGCCCTCGCCCGAACAGATCGCGCTGGCCAGCCTGCGCTGTGGCTGGCAATGCCTGGCTCTGGATGGCCAGCGGGTGCTGCAACCCGGCGCCGTCGCACTGGATCTATCCGGCATCGCAAAAGGCTTCGGGGTGGACTGCGTGCAGCACGCATTGCGACAGGCCGACATCGCCAGCGCCTTGATCGACGTTGGCGGCGAATTGTTCGGCTATGGATGCAAACCCGATGGCAGCGCGTGGCGTGTGCTGGTCGAATCCGCACCCGACGAAGACGCCGGCGCCACATTGCCGGCACGTGTGCTCACGCTGGATGGCTTGGCAGTCGCCACATCGGGCGATCGCTGGCACCGCTTCGATGCCGACGGCATGCGCTACGCGCACACCTTCGATCCACGCACTGGAGCGCCGATTCCGCATGCGCCTGCCGCCGTCACCGTGCTCGCGCGCGATGCCATGCAGGCCGATGCCTGGGCCACCGCGATGACCGTGCTCGGGACCGATGCAGGGCTTGCCTATGCCGCCAAGACCGATCTGGCAGTGCGCTTTCTGACGCGACACGATGGCAGCTTGCATGAAGCGATGAGCCCGGCCTTCGCGAAGCATCTGGCGGCGTCATGAGCGCCGCAAGCCCACGCGTGTGGATGGGTAACGGGGCACTGCTGCTCGCCCTGGCGACGCTTATCGGATGGCTTGCCAGCCTGCATGACGGTGCCTGGTGGAGCGCACCGACACCACATCGCTTGCAATGGGCGGCCGTCGGGATGGCCGCTTACGCTGTGCTGTGCGCGGCGGTCTTGCTGCGCCGCCGCGCACGTGCCAACACGTTGCACGGCAACAGCAGCGGCATGCTGATCGTGTGGGCAAGCCAGACCGGATTCGCACGCGAACTGGCCGAGCGCAGCGCTGCAGCCTTGCAAGCGGCAGGGATCGGTGCCTACGCACTCCCGCTGGAGGCAGTGGTTGCTGAGCAGCTCGCGCGCGTGCCGCGTTTGCTATGCATCGTCAGCACCACCGGCGAAGGCGATGCACCGGATCACGCACAGGCTGCGGAGCGTCACTGGCTCGCCGACAGCGGACAGGATCTGGCCGCCGTGCAGTACGCGGTGCTGGCGCTCGGCGATCGTCGGTACACGCAATTTTGCGCGTTCGGCCGCCATCTCGATGACCATCTGCACGCGCGCGGCGGCACCCGCCTGTTCGAGCGCATCGAGGTCGACAATGCCGACCCGCGCGCATTGCAGCAATGGCAGCAACGTCTGTCGGCATTGGCACCTGCACTTGCCGAGCAGCCAGACTGGAGCGTGCCGACCTACACGGCCTGGCAGATGCGCGAGCGCGTCCACGTCAATCCAGGCAGTGCCGGCGCACCGATCCATCGGCTCCGCCTCACGCCCATCGATGGCCCGCTGCCGCCATGGCGTGCTGGCGACATCGCCGAGGTCGCGCCGCAGAACGCACCGGAGAGTGTCGACGCCTGGTTGCAGCGTCATCGACGCGATGGCTCGGACATCATCGACGGTCGTACGCTGCGCGACTGGCTTGGCCGCTCGCACCTGCCGACCGATGCAGAGATAGACGTCTTGGCGTCATCGGATGCGACCGCCTTGGCGTATAGCCTGATCGCGCTGCCACATCGCGAATACTCGCTCGCATCGATCAGCGAAGAAGGCCACGCCGAACTGCTGATCCGCGAACACCAGCATGCCGACGGGCATCTTGGGATCGGCAGCGGCTGGCTGTGCGTGCATGCTCCCATCGGCGCGCAAATTGCCTTGCGCCTGCGCAGCAATCCAGGGTTCCACCCACCCGCACCCGCGCAGCCCATGCTGCTGATCGGCAATGGCACCGGCATCGCCGGCTTGCGCGCCCATCTCCGCGCACGCATCGCGGCCGGTGCGCTCGACAACTGGCTGATCTTTGGCGAACGCAATGCCGCGCACGACGCGCTGTATGCCGACGAACTGCAGCAGTGGCAACAAGAGGGCTGGATCGCGCATCTGGACCTGGTGTACTCGCGCGACCACAACACCTCGGTGCGCTACGTACAACATGCATTGGCCGCTGCGAGCGATCGCCTGCGGCAGTGGATCGACCGCGGCGCCTGCATCTACCTCTGCGGCAGCCTGCGCGGCATGGCACCCGAAGTGGACCGCACGCTCGACACCCTGCTGGGCACTGAGGTCAGGCAAGAACTACTCCACAGCGGCCGCTACCGTCGCGACGTGTATTGAACAGCAAGCGCGCAAGCTGACGATCGCAGCTTGGCAGCGGGGAGCGCTGCCATCACGTGGCGATCGTGGGCAGGCAGACATGGCATCCAAATCCTGTATGCAGCAACGCTTGTTTGTCGGCAACCTTGCTCTGCATCGACACGCTTCGGCACGTTGCTGCAGTTCTGCGAGTTCGCTAAGAGCAGCTTACAAAACGACTGTGCAGCTGCCAGACGGCCGCAGCCGTTGCTCGGCATCGGTGTGTGCCACTCACACTCCAGTCCCTGCGCGCCGTTCACACCCACCAGACGAGTGTTCGCTACTTGTTGTCAGCCTCTTTAATTCCTCGACGCAGACAGTGCACGTGACACGTATCAATCCGAATTGCTAACTACCCGGTTCACTGGCTGCGCTTTTACTTGCACTTGCACTTGCATCTCTACCGTTCAATGCACGAAAGAACACTGTTGGCTGTCCGGATCAGCTAATCGTGGATCCCAGCAAGCGGACTCACCCGGATCGCCAACAACTCGCCGCCGCCATCGAGCACGTAACGGGTCCGCGTCGATGCACTCAGCCATGCGGTGTCGCCCGCAGCCAGGGGCGGTAGGCCACTGTCGCGCCCAAAGCTGGCCTGGCCCGCCAACAGGTGGATGACCCAGGCGCTGCCCGGATCCGCAAAGAACAGCATGGTGCCGACCAAAGGGCGATGCAGCAGCTCGGTATGCAGCAGATCGCGGCGCCACATCAGATTGAAGTCCTGCGTCGGCCCATCGAGCAAGCTCGCACCGACCGTCTCTTCGCCAGCGAATCGGACACGCTGGTAGGGCGGCAGCAATTCGACGACACGGGCGGCGCCAGCGAAGCGTGCGCCAGTATCACCGTCATCAGTAGGTGTATCTGTGATCAGGCCATCAGCACGCGCAGCACCATCGCCGGGATCAAGCTCACCGTCGCCAAACTGCAGACGCATGCCGTTTCCATGCAGCAGCACCAATTCGCGGTCGATCCCCGGGAATGCGGAAAACGCGGCGTCCTGTTCGATCTCGGCAATCGACAGCCGCAATGCCCAGGCCTCGGATTCCCCGAGCCGCAGAATCTCGCGTGTCCAACCCAATTGATTGCGCCACCGCTCGCGGCGGTACTCGGTGGCCGGAATCACCCGGCTGCTCAGGTCTGTCAGCTGCATCTGCGCATTGTGCCCGAAGCCCGCCGCCCAAGCCCTGCTGCACCCGTGCGGTATCCGCAGACGTACGCAAACCAGGCATCTCGAGCCGCCCTTGCGTTTCGAGCCCCCGGCACATCGAGCACTTAGAGAATAACGGTCTGCATCGACCTCGCTGCATCACGCGACGCTCAACGGGATGTCGGGATGTCGGGATGTCGGGATGTCGGGATGTCGGGATGTCGGGATCTCAGGATCTCAGGATCTCAGGATCTCAGGATCTCAGGATCTCAGGATCTCAGGATCTCAGGATCTCAGGACATTGCGATGTCCGTGCGTCAATGCATCAACTTGCCGAAGCATGCGGGTGCGGGCCGTTGTCAGCGCAAAGCAAGGCGTTGCCCATCAGGAACAGCGCTGCGATGAGATCGAATCAACGCGTCCTGAAACGAAAAACGCCCGGCTGCACATCCAAGTGCAACACCGGGCGATTCCACGTCCTTGTCGGCTTCCAGCCATCCCCCGGACATCCTGTCCAGTTAGGTTGCGGCCACGCATCCTCGCGTCGAACCGTATCTCGGATCCCTTCCCCTTAACGCCGTCCCACCGGTTTCACCGCCGCCCCCTTGGCAGGAGCCATCGTGGCTCCTACTTCGATCAGGTCACGATTCCGTTCGACCGTCTTGAGTCCGATGCCCTTGACCAGTGCCAGTTCCTCGGCACTTTTGAAGGGACCGTTTGCCTGACGGTGCTCAACGATTGCCTCGGCTTTTGATCGCCCGACATTCGTCAGCACCTTGTCCAATTCCTCAGCAGACGCGGTGTTGATATCGACCTTCTCAAGCGCGTACGCATTCGAGGACAACAACAACGCCAGTAGCAGGGACTTCAGGACTACGGTAAATGACTTCATTGCAACGCTCCTTGTGGCTTGGGTGATGGTCCTAGCCAGCATTCCTGCCGGCGGAGCCAGTGTCCCGCGCCACATGCAGCAATCCTATCGCCAACGAACTTTTCACACAGCAGGTGAACTGCGCGCCGCCTTGTAGGGAAATACCTACCCCTGGCCCCGGGCGTAGAATGTGTCATTACGTCACGCATTCGGAGCCTTCATGGACAGCGCCAAGATCGACCAATTCATCAGCGAAACCTGGGACCGCGAAATCGTCCCGCAGCTGGTCGATTACATCCGTATTCCCAACAAGTCGCCGATGTTCGACGCCGATTGGGTGGCCCACGGCTATATGGAGCAGGCTGTCACGTTGATGGAAACCTGGGCGCGCGCCCAAGCCATCGATGGCATGCAGGTCGAGGTGGTGCGCCTGGACGGCCGCACGCCGCTGATCTTCATCGAGATCCCGGCCACCGGCCCGGAGTCCGGCGACGACACCGTGTTGTTGTACGGCCATCTGGACAAGCAGCCGGAGATGACAGGTTGGGATGCCGACCTGGGCCCCTGGGAGCCGGTGCTACGCGACGACAAGCTGTATGGGCGGGGCGGCGCCGACGACGGTTACGCGATCTTCGGCTCGCTGGCGGCGATTCTGGCGCTGCGCACCCAGGGCCTGTCGCATGCGCGGTGCGTGGTGCTGATCGAAGCCTGCGAAGAGTCCGGCAGCTACGATCTGCCCGCTTATGTGGACCATCTGGCCGAGCGTATCGGCAAGCCGTCGCTGGTGGTATGTCTGGATTCGGGCTGCGGCAATTACGAGCAGTTGTGGTGCACCACTTCGCTGCGCGGCCTGACCGGTGGCAACCTCAGCGTGAAGGTGCTGGAAGAAGGCGTGCATTCCGGCGATGCGTCCGGCGTGGTGCCGTCCAGCTTCCGGCTGCTGCGGCAGTTGCTGTCGCGCATCGAAGACGAGGCCACGGGCCGCATCCTGCTGGAGGGTTTGCATGTGGAGGTGCCGGCCGAGCGCCTGACCCAGGCCAGGGCTGCAGCGGCGACGCTGGATACCGCCATCTTCGACAAATTCCCGATGGTCGATGGCCTGGTGCCGATGCATGACGACCTCACCGAGCTGGTCTTGAACCGGACCTGGCGCCCGGCGCTGTCGATCACCGGCGTGGATGGCACGCCGCCGCTGGCCTCGGCCGGCAATGTGTTGCGTCCGCAGACCGCGGTGAAGCTGTCGCTGCGTCTGCCGCCAACCGCAGACGGCAAGGCCTGCGGCAAGCTGCTCAAGCAGGCATTACTGCGCGATCCGCCCAATGGCGCGCAGGTCACGCTGGAGCTGGAAAAGGCATCGTCCGGTTGGAATGCCCCGGCCATGGCGCCGTGGCTGGAGAAGGCCATCGACGATGCCAGCCAGGCCTTCTTCGACAAGCCGGCGATGTACATGGGCGAAGGCGGCTCGATCCCGTTCATGGGCATGCTGGGCGAAAAGTTCCCCGGCGCGCAGTTCATGATCACCGGCGTGCTGGGGCCGCATTCCAATGCGCATGGCCCGAACGAGTTTTTGCACATCCCGATGGGCAAGCGCGTCACCGCCTGCGTGTCGAAGGTGATCGCCGAGCATCACGCGGCCTGCCTGCGCGGCGAAACCAGCGGCTCGCCGGTGGCGGCCGATAGCGGCACCCGTCATGGTGGACACGGTTGCTGTTGAGCCGACGAGAGACGACTGCGGGTTGAGGGCGTGTCCTGACGTGAAGCATTGCGTTGCATTTGGCGCAAAGGACGCGGCATCGGCAATCTGGTCAGCGTCTTCTCACCCAGCTCCTCTCCCGCAGGGACGGGGGCTGGGTGTTCGATCATGCGATTGAAGGCGGCGGCTGTCTGGGCAGTCGCTCCATGACAGGGTTTCTGCGGCAATGCCCAACGCAAGGATTTGCTGAAGGCACCCCATCATCACCACTCGCGCTGCGTGTGCAGCGCGAGCCGCCGACATGCGAGATGCTAGTCTGCCGATCCCGTTCGCCTTCGGTGCTGCAATGAACACTTTGTTTGGTAGCGACAGCTGGCTCTACATTTTGCTGGTGGGATTTGTGGTCGGGCTGCTGGCGCGTTTCATCACGCCCGGCACGCAGCGCCTGGGTTGCCTGCTGACCATCGTGCTGGGCATCGCCGGGGCGGTGGTAGCCAGCTGGTTTGGCCGCTACATGGGCTGGTACCACGCAGGCGAGCCTGCCGGTTTCCTCGGCGCGTTGCTCGGTGCCATCGCCATCCTTGCACTGCTGCGCTTGCTCAGCGGCAGCAAACGCTGACCGCTGCATTGCACGCTTCGTCCTCACTTCACTACGCAACCACGACACATGACGGTATCGCCTTCTGACCCTGCGCGCGACGCGCTGCGCCTGCAATGGGCGCGACACGCACTGGATGACCCATCTGCGGTATTGCAACGTGCGTCGGTCGACGCCGGCTTTCGCAGTTACTGGCGCACGCAGGGACGCGGCACCGATCGTATCCTGATGGATGCGCCGCCGCAGCTTGAAAACGTTGCGCCGTGGTTGCGCATGCACGCCGTATTGGGTGCGCATGGAGTGCGCCTGCCGCAGGTGCTGGCACAGGACCTGGAGATCGGCTTCCTGCTGCTGGAGGATCTGGGCGTACCGACGCTGGCGCAGGTCCTGACCGACGCCAATGCCGACACCCTGCTGGATGGCGCCATCGCGCAATTGCTGTTGCTGCAACAGATCCCGCCACCTGCCGACAGCGGCGTGTTCGGTGAGGCGCTGCTGCAACGCGATGCCGGCTTGTTCGAGGAATGGTTTCTGGGTCGCCATCTTGGCGTGCAGCTGGACTGCGGCCAGGCCGAGCAGTTGCAGCTGGTGCAACGGCGCTTGATGGACAACGCGCTGGCGCAACCACGCGTGTTCACCCATCGCGACTTCATGCCGCGCAATCTGATGCCGGTGCCCGATGGCCCGGCAGTATTGGACTTTCAGGATTGCGTGATCGGGCCGATCGCCTACGACCCGATCAGTCTGTTCAAGGACACCTCGGTGAGTTGGCCGATCGCACGCGTCGACGGCTGGCTGGCGCGTTATCACGCCCGTGCGCAGGCCGCCGGATTGCCGGTGCCGCCACTGCAGCAGTTTCTGCGCGATGCGGACTGGATGGGCGTGCAGCGGCATCTGAAAAACCTGGGCATTTTTTCGCGCCTGAGCCATCGCGATGGCAAGCATTGGTATCTGGACAACGTGCCGCGCTTCATCGCCTATCTGGACGAAGTACTGCCGCGCTACGCCGAGCTGGCGCCGCTGATCATGCTGCTGGACGAGGTGGTCAAACCCGCATTGGCAACACGCGCACTGCAGGCGGACGTATGAAGGCGTTGATTTTTGCAGCAGGCTTTGGCGAGCGGATGCGGCCGTTGACCGAGCACACGCCCAAACCCTTGCTGTCGGTCGGCGGCACGCCGTTGATCGTCTGGCATTTACGCAAACTGGCGGCGTTGGGCGTGGACGAGGTAGTGATCAATACCTCGTGGCTGGCCGAGCACTTTCCGCAAACGCTGGGAGACGGCGGTGCGTTCGGGCTGCGTCTGACGTATTCCTATGAAGGCGCAACGCCGCTGGAAACCGGCGGCGGCATGTTGCACGCACTGCCGCTATTGGGCGATGCACCGTTCCTGCTGGTCAATGGCGATATCTGGACCGATTTCGACTTTGCCCGGCTGTCGCATGCACCGGAAGGACTGGCGCAACTGGTGTTGGTGGATCGCCCCGCTTATGCAGAGCGCGCTGATTTTGCGCTGGATGCGGAGGGCAAGGTGCACGCAGATCTGCCCGCAACGCTTACCTATTCCGGCATCGGCATGTATCGACCGTCGCTGCTGCACGATTGGCAATCGGTGATTGGTCAGTTGCCAGAGCAGACCGGCGCGGCGCCGCGGTTTGCGTTGGCGCCGATCCTGCGCGCGCAGATGGCGGCAGGCCTGATCGACGGCATCCACCATGCCGGGCGCTGGACCGATGTCGGCACGCCGCAGCGTCTGGCAGAGCTGGATGCACAGTTACTGCGCAACGACGGCTGACCGCAACTCGTTGCTGCAACGCTCGTCATCAAGCGCATCAACAGAAACCTTCGAGCGCTGGCTCGCTGGTTGCAACGTGTTTGCCACATGCGCCTTCGCCGACGGGTGAGGCGATGTCCGGACTGGCAATGACATCGCTCGGACGGAATGAGCTGATCAGGCCACACGTTAGCGGCCGCCCGCACCGCGTGCACCGCTCGCAACCACGCACCGACCACCTCGGCTGGCCCTTTCCCACCCACCGTTGCCGGACCTTACGCGGCATGGATGCCGCGTAAGGTCTTAGATGGACGTACTTGCAGCATGTCCCGCGATGGTGGGCGGGCAAGACTCCAGCAGCAAACTCGCAGTGTCGAGTGCGCGGTGCCCTCGCCGCTCGCGGGACACGCCGTGAACCCGTCCCTGGGGGCTCGTTGGCGGCATCCATGCCGCCAACGGTCCCGCAAGCGGCGAGGACACCGCACCAGACAGTTGGCTGCTTTTTTGAAGAACGAGGACACCGTGCTAGAGCGTTGCTGGTTGCTTGCTGAAAACTCGACGCACCGACTGCCTCGGCTGATCCTTATCCGCCCATCCTCGCGAGAACTTACGCGGCATGGATACCGCGTAAGAACTTAGATGGGCGTACTTGCAGCGTGTCCCGCGATGGTTGGCAGGCAAGCGCCCTGCAAGACAGCCGCAAACCCACTGCCTTACGCCCCGCGATCCTCAAGCACGCGACGCAGGAATGGCACCGTGATGCGGCGTTTGGCCGCCAACGACTCGCGATCCAGCCGATCCAGCAAGGCTACCAACGTGGCAAGTTCACGTTCGCTGTGCGTCAGCAGCCAGTCGATCGCCGCGTCGTCCAGCCCCAGCCCACGCCGCTGCGCACGATCGCGCAGCACTGCGGCGCGCGCCGCATCGTCGGGCACCGGCAATCCGATCCGGATGCATTGCGACAGCCGCGAACGCAGATCCGGCAGCACCAACGCCAGGCCATCGGGCACCTGCCGTGCGGTGTAGAGCAGGCTGATGCCGGCAGCGCGTGCACGATTGTGGAAATCGAATAGCGCCACCTCGTCGTCGCGCTGCCCGGCAATGCTATCCACGCCGTCCAGTGCAACCAGGCTGCGCCCTTCCAATGCTTCGAGCGCATCGCGCAGGCGGCCAGCTGCTGCGTGTAGCGGCAGATACGCGGTTGCGCGCCCGGCCTGCTCGGCCGCTGCGCACACCGCCAGCGCCAGATGCGTCTTGCCGGTGCCGGCGGGACCGGCAAGATAGAGCCAATCGCTCACCTGCCCGGCCGCCAGGGCCTGCAACTGCGCAAGCAGGCCCTCGGGCGCGGCAATATAACTATCGAAACGCTGATCGGATGGCGCGCGCAACGCCAATGGCAACTGCGGCACGCTCACGACCGATCTGCGTCCTTGGTCGGGTCGATGATGACGCTGCGCTCGGCCGTGGTGGACTGCAGCACGATGCCCGCACGCTCGCCGGCATACAGGTCGCTGCGGGTGTACTGCTCATGCGCATACCGCAGCAGCACGTTGGCCACCGCTGCCACCGGCAACGCCAGCAGCATGCCGAGGAAGCCGAACAACTGGCCGCCCGCCATCACCGCAAAGATCACCGCCACCGGATGCAGGCCGATCTTGTCGCCGACGATGCGCGGAGTGAGCAAATAACTTTCCAGCAACTGACCGACCGTGAACACCACGCCCACGCCGATCAGCAGCTTCAGATCCAGCCCCTGCGCCTGCACGATGGCCGCCAGCAGCGCGAGCACGATGCCGGTGGTCGCGCCCAGATACGGAATGAAGCTGATGAAGCCGGCAATGATGCCGATCAACAATCCCAGGTTGAGTCCGATGATGGACAGCCCGGTGGCGTAGATCGCGCCCAGCGCCAGCATCACCAGGAACTGGCCGCGGATGAAGCCACCCAGCACGTCGTTGGATTCCAGCGCCAGCCGGCTCGCGGTGCCGATGTAGGCACGCGGGATGACCGCCGCCACACGCTCGACCAAGCGGTCCCAGTCGCGCAGGAAGTAGAACGCCAGGATCGGCAGCAACGCCAGGTTGATCACCCAGGTCACCATCGCAAAGCCCGAGCGCGATACGTAACCGAAGAAGGTCTTGGCGGCACCGCCGGCCTGCTCCCAGTGGCTGCGGATCCAGTCGATCAAACGCTCCGGATCCAGCCAGCCCATCAGCTCCACGCCGGTCTTGGCTTCCAGCCACGGAATGGCCGTACTGATTGCCCAGGTGCGCATCTGCGGCAAGGCATCGATCAGGGTCATGATCTGACGTTCGATCATCGGCACCAGAATCATCAGCGCCAGCACGAACAGCAGCAGCGCCAAGACGAATACCAACGCCACCGCCATGTTGCGCGAACGGCCGGCACGTTCGATGCGGTCCACCAATGGGTCGCCCAGCCAGGCCAGCAGCAATGCCAGCACGAACGGCGTCAGGATCGGGGACAGCAGCGAGACCACCCACAGCACGCCGACAATGACCGCCACCCATTTGAGGCGACGCAGGAATAAGGCGATTTCGGCTTCGGGAGTCAACGTCATTTGAGGCGGTACTCGGCGTGCTCGTTGTCGAGAATGATCGGGCCTTCAGTCGGTACCGAGACCGACACAAGGGGGCTGTTGTCGCCGAGCATACGGTTGAGCCCAGAAATACCCGTGAGCAGTTCCAGATCTACTTCCATGCGATCGCCGTTGGCGCTGACCGGGCGAATGCTGCGTACCACCGACACGCTCTGCAGTGCGGCGGCGACCCGCAGGTAATCGTCGGCGCTGTGGATGCCGGTGATCACTGCGCGGTACACGCCCGGCACCCCCGAATCCACGCGCTTGGCGTAGCGCTTGACCAAGGCATCGGCGGCACCATCGGCACCGGCTGCCATCGCGCGGCGCGCATCGCCGTCGCTGCTGGTCCAGCTCGACAGCACGTTGCCGTTGTCCACGAACACCCAGTCGGCGGTCCAGCCGGCATCATTGCGGTAGAGCTTGCCGATCAGCTGCATCGGCGGGCTGTATTTGGCCGACGCGCGCGACACCGCGGCGGTGTCCTTGCGCCAGATCGCACCGGCCAGCGCCTGCTCGGCGGCCGCTCCGCCCGGCAGGCCGAGCCGGTAGCCGCGCTCAATCGCACGGTCGAGCACGCTGCGTGCGGCATTGGCCTGGGAAACGCCCACCAGGCGCGGGCCGCTGCCGTCATCGATGGCCAGCCACAGCACCGGCTTGGGACGTGGCAGCGGCCACACCGGCAGGCCGAGCGCGGCGATCAAGCTATCCACGTCGGACTGGCGAAAACGCGCGACCAGGGTGGTGCGGAAGGTCGGCGCACCCGTGCGCGAGGTGCCCTGATCCTGGCGGTAGTCGTAGTGTTCGACGTAGTTGGGCGCATTGCGCAGCGCCTGCGGGACGCCGGGGCGGCTCATTACCGAGCGATCGCCGGAGACTTTGCCGAGCACGGCGCCCAGCGCGCGCGCCAGGGCACCGGGGCGATCGGATTCGCCCTGGCTGTTGACCGGCACTTCGGCGTCGTAGGCACTTTGCGCCTTGGCGACGTCGCCTTCGGTGCGCAGATCGGCCTGCGCAAAGGCCGGAACCACAGGCATGGCGACCACGAGGGCAAGAAAGAAAGCGAGACTGCGGCGCATCGACGGTTCCATGGTGTAAGCGTATCCGGGTGAATTGTTGCCCGAATGGGGCGCTAGCGCCAACGTGGCTGTTAAAATCGCCGCCTTTACTGCCGAGCCACCCACGCCCGTGACCAGCCCAACGCCTTCCACTCCCTCGCCCATGACCTACCGCGACGCGGGTGTCGACATCGATGCCGGCAATGCCCTGGTCGAACGCATCAAGCCACTGGTCAAGCGCAGCTTCCGGCCGGAGGTGATGGGTGGCCTGGGCGGCTTTGGCGCGCTGTTCGACCTGTCGGGCAAGTACAAGGAGCCGGTGCTGGTCTCCGGCACCGACGGCGTGGGCACCAAGCTCAAACTGGCACAGCAACTGGGCCGCCACGACACCATCGGCATCGACCTGGTCGGCATGTGCGTCAACGACGTACTGGTGCAGGGCGCCGAGCCGCTGTTCTTCCTGGACTACTTCGCCACCGGCAAGCTCGACGTGGACACCGCCGCGGCGGTGGTCGGCGGCATTGCGCGCGGCTGCGAGCTATCCGGTTGCGCCTTGATCGGTGGCGAAACCGCCGAAATGCCCGACATGTACCCGCCCGGCGAATACGACCTGGCCGGCTTCACCGTGGGTGCGGTGGAAAAGTCGCAGCTGCTGGACGGCGCGCAGGTGCGCGAGGGCGATGTGCTGATCGGCATTGCGTCCTCCGGCCCGCATTCCAACGGGTATTCGTTGATCCGCAAGATCTACGAACGTGCCGGCGCGCCGGCAGAGCATGTACTGGACGACGGCACCAAACTGATCGACGCACTGATGGCGCCGACCGCGCTGTACGTCAAGCCGGTGCTGGCGTTGCTCAAGTCGCACGGCGAAACGATCCACGCCATGGCGCACATCACCGGCGGCGGGCTCACCGAAAACATCATCCGCGTGATTCCCGACGGCCTGGGCCTGGACATCGATGCCAAGGCATGGACCTTACCGCCGGTGTTCGCCTGGCTGCAGCGCGAAGGCGCGGTGGCCGATGCCGAAATGTGGCGCACCTTCAACTGCGGCATCGGCTTTGTGCTGATCGCCTCGCCCGAGCAGGCCGCCACGCTGGAACAGGGGCTGGACGCGCAATCGCTGGCGCATTGGCGCATTGGCCACGTGGTCGCTGCGCAAGGCGACGAACGCGTGCGGATTGGCTGAGCCAAGGAGACCTGCATGGACGCTTTCACACCTGCCCTGCCGACGCCGGCCAGCGCCGATGACCTGCAGCACCTCAAGCTGCTGTCGATCTTTCATTACGTGCTGGCCGGCATCACCGGGCTGTTTTCGCTGTTTCCGCTGATCCATCTGTTCATGGGGCTGGCCATCGTCACCGGGCACTTGCCGATGAACGGCAACAACGGCGAAACGGCACCGGACGAGATGCGGATGTTCGGCTGGATCTTCGTGGTGTTTGCGGCCGCGATCATCATCTGCGGCCTGACCCTGGCCGGCTTCATGGCCTATGCCGGCCGTTGTATCGCCCAGCGCCGGCGGCATCTGCTGTGCCTGGTCGTGGCGGGCATTTCGTGCTCCTTCATGCCGTTCGGCACCGTGCTTGGCGTCTTTACGCTGGTCACCTTGTTGCGCCCTCAGGTCAAGGCACTGTTCGGCCCTGCCGCAACCGCCGCCTGAGAGCCACGTGATCACCCGGACCCTGCGCCGCGCCAAACCGGCTGCATTGACCGTCACCATCGCGGTGTTCCTGGCGAGCTGGATCGCACCGCTGTGGCCGGTCGAACAGGCCTTGCATAGTTCGCTGACCGTGATCGGGTTGATCGCACTGGTGTGGGCCGACCGTCGCTGGCCGCTGGAGAACGCCGCCTTCGTGGCGATCTGCGTGTTTATCGGATTGCACTGCATCGGCGCGCGCTGGCTGTATTCCAACGTGCCCTACGAGCAATGGAGCATGCAGTTAGTGCACTGGTCGCCCAGCGCCACGTTCGGCTGGACGCGCAATCATTTCGACCGCTTGATCCACCTGCTGTTCGGGCTGTGTTTCACGCCAGCCATTGCGCAATTGGCGTTGCGGCTGTGGCCACGGCTGACGCTGCGGCAGGCCTTTGCGCTGACGGTGATGAGCATCATGTGCGTCAGCCTGGTCTACGAGTGGTTCGAGTGGGGCATTGCGCTGCTGCTGTCGCCACAGGCCGCCGAGGCCTACAACGGCCAGCAGGGCGACCTCTGGGACGCGCACACCGACATGCTGCTGGCAACCCTCGGCAGCCTGGCGGCCTACCCCGCGGTGAGGACACTGTTCAATGCTCGCAACTGATCCCCGCCTGCGCCTGGCCGTGCTGGCCTCCGGCCGCGGCAGCAATCTGCAGGCCATCCTTGACGCGATCGCCAGCGGGCGTTTGCACGCAGAAGTGGTCGGGGTATTTTCCGACCGTCCGCAGGCGCCGGCGCTTCAAAAAATGGAAGCGGCATGTCGCTGGAGCGCCAGCCCGCGCGACTTCGCCGACCGCAACGCCTTCGACGCCGCGCTGGGCGATGCCATCGCCGTCGTACAGCCGGACTGGGTCATCTGCGCCGGCTACATGCGCATTCTGGGCGAGCCATTGGTGCGGCGCTTTGCCGGGCGCATGCTCAATATCCACCCGTCCCTGCTGCCCAAGTACCGTGGCTTGCACACCCATGCCCGCGCGCTGGAGGCCGGCGATACCGAGCACGGCGCCAGCGTGCATCTGGTGGTACCCGAACTGGATGCCGGCAGCGTGATCGCACAGGCTCGCGTACCGGTGCTCCCCGGCGATAGCGCCGAGCAATTGGCCGCGCGCGTTCTGGCCCGCGAACACCCGCTGCTGCTCGCCACACTGGACCTGCTGGCCAGCGGACGCCTGCAGGTGGACGGCGATGCGGTGCATGTCGACGGTCAGTGCCTGTTTACGCCACTACGACTAGAGTCCGCTGACGCCGCGCTCGCCTGAATGCGGATACGCCCCCCTCATCCCGTCTCGGACATCCTCGTGGCCCCGTGCCTCAGCTCCCGCGCATGAAAGCCATCCCGATCGCCGCCGCGCTGTTGACCACGGCCCTGCTTTGCCAGGCCGGCGCAGGCCGTGCGCAACAGGCAGCGGCCCCGCCGGCAGCTGCCGCACAAACACCTGCCACGCCTGTTCCGCCGGTTGCCCCCGCGGCTGCAGCCGCGCTGCCGGCAAGCACCTGGACGCCGCCGCCGCTGGAGCCTTTCGTGGCGACCTACCAGGCGTTCTACCGCGGCAAGGAGGCCGGCGATGCCACCATGCAGGTCAGCCACGGCGAAGGCAGCCAGTGGCGCATCGACATGTCGGTCCGCGGCCGCAAGGGCTTCGCCAGCATCCTGGGCTTGAACCTGGAACAGAGCACGGTGTTTCGCGTCGATGGCGACACCTATGTGCCGTTGAGCCAGAGCACCGTGCGCAAGGCGATGTTCTTCGGCAAAAAAGTCACCGGCGTCTACAACTGGCAAGCCGGCACCGCGCAATGGGACGGCGACCTGAAGAAAGAGCGTCAGCAACCCATTCCACTGCAGCACGGCGATCAAAGCGCACTGTCGTTGAATTTGTCGCTGATGCGCGATGCGCAGCCCGGCCGCAGCCTGAGCTACCGCTATGTCGATGTGGGCCGGGTGCGCAAATACGATTACCGCGCCGCCGACACCACCGAGGTGGTGCAGGTCGGCGACCTGAGCTACGACGCGTTGCGCGTGTACCGCGTCAACAGCGGCGACAACGAAACCATCCTCTGGATCGCCAACGGGGTTCCGACTCCGGTGCGCATCCTGCAACGTGACAAAGGTGAGGATCAGGTCGATCTCCGCCTGGTCGAATACCAAGGAGTCTGACCATGAAAACCTTCTCTCGCACCAGCGCCTTGATCGCCGCCGCCGCACTGGCCGTAGCCAGCCTGCCGGCATTCGCGATGCAGCCATTCCAGGCCGATTACTCTGCCAATTACATGGGCATGCAGGCCAACGGCACGATGACGCTGGCCGCGGCCGGCGCCAACCAGTGGCGCTACACGCTGACCATCCAGAACCAGCTGGCCAATCTGACCCAGAGCACGGTGTTCGAAGAGACCAGTGGCCAGCTGCGCCCGGTCAGCAGCAACGACACCTCGTCGATGATGGTCAAGCGCCGCAACGTCACCGCCAATTACGACTGGAAAACCAGCCAGGCGACGTGGGCCGGCGATATCAAGCCGGACCGCCGCGGCCCGGTCAAACTGCAGCCTGGCGATATGGACGCGTTACTGATCAACCTGGCGATCACCCGCGATGTGGCCGCCGGCAAGCCGCTCAACTACCGCATGGTGGACGAGGGCCGCATCAAGCCGATGAGCTACAAGGTGATCGGCAAGGAAACCATCACCGTCAACGGCAAGCAGGAACAGGCCACCAAGGTTTCGCGCGTGGATGGCGACAAGGAATTGATCGCCTGGGTGGTCAAGGACCTGCCGGTGCCGGCGCGTCTGTTGCAGAAGGAAAAAGGCCAGGACGCGCTCGACCTGACCATCAAGTCGCTGCGCTGAGCGCGTCAAACCGTCGACCAAAGGACTGATTGCCACCATAGTCCCGGTCGTAAAGTCATTTAGTGCAGTCGTAAAGTCGTTTTAGTGCAGTCAAACGCCCACTGAGTCGAGGGCGCGGCGCCCTCACCGCTCGCAGGACACGCCGTGAACCCGTCCCTGGGGGCTCGGTGGCGGCATCCATGCCGCCACACGGTCCCGCGATCGGTGAGGACACCGCGCCAGAGAGTTATTCGGTTGTTTTGTTGAAAACATGCACACCGATCATCTCGACGGGCCATTGTCCGCTCACCGCCGAGCGACCTTACGCGTCATCAATGCAATGCCGCATAAGAGCTTGCAAGGACGTACTTGCAGCGTGTCCTGCGATGGTGAGCGGGTAAGGGCTCTGCAGCAAACTCGCGGCGTCGAGGGCGCGATGCCCTCACCGCTCGCGGGACACGCCGTAAATCCTTCCTTGGAGGCTCGGTGGCGGCATCCATGCCGCCACACGGTCCCGCAAGCGGTGAGGACACCGCACCAGGAAGTTGGTCGGTAGCCAAGTAAAAGGTTGCCATCTCGCGGGTTGCATTGGCTTGCGAGTACGGCTGCAACTACATGAGATTCAGCGCATCAGAAGCACGTCATGCACTGCTTGCACCATGCACACCGACCATCATGACTGGTTCTTGCCCGCCCACCGTCGCGGGACCTTACGCGGCATGGATGCCGCGTAAGAGCTTACAAGGACGTACTTGCAGCGTGTCCCGCGACGGTGGGCGGGCAAGGACCCTGCAACGAAGCCGCAGATCAGCCGCTCCACAAGTGATCTGTCCGCGCTGACCTATCACTTGCTCCAAAGGTGATCCATCCGCACGCAACTATCCCTTCTCAGGGCTTGGCAGCAGCCTTGTCATCGCCGGTACTGAACACCGTGCGGCAATCCACGCGGATCTGCGCGTCGTTCTTGCGCCAATAGAACAGATCGCAATGGCGCTTGCCTTCGACGGTCTTTTTTACCGCCACCGCGTAGAACGATTGCGCGATCTCGTTGCGGCTGGCGTTGCCGTCGCCGTTCCAGTCCATGTCCTTGAACTCGACGCCCTGGGTGATGGCCATGCCCACGCTCCAGGCGTAGGCCAGCCACGCCAGGATCAGCACGATCACGCCGAGCAGGATCTTGCGTCGGGTGGTGAAGCGCCCGCGCAGGATCATGCGATGCGCTGGATGGTCGCACCCAGCGCCCCCAGCTTCTCTTCGATGTTTTCGTACCCACGGTCCAGGTGGTAGATGCGATCGATGGTGGTGTCGCCATCGGCCACCAGCCCGGCCAGGATCAACGAGGCCGACGCGCGCAGATCGGTCGCCATCACCGGCGCGCCGCTGAGGCGTTCGGCGCCGCGCACGATGGCGGTATGGCCTTCGACCTGGATATCCGCGCCCAGGCGCAGCAATTCGTTGACGTGCATGAAGCGGTTTTCGAAGATCGTTTCATTGATCACACCCACGCCGTCGGCCACGCAGTTGAGCGCCATGAATTGCGCCTGCATGTCGGTGGGAAACGCCGGGTACGGCGCGGTGGTCAGGTTGACCGCGCGCGGGCGCTTGCCATGCATATCCAGGGTGACGCTGTCGGCGGTGGTGGTGATGGTGGCGCCGGCTTCGGTGAGCTTGTCCAGCACCGCATCCAGGGTGTCCGGACGCGCGCGACGCACGGTGACGCTGCCACCGGTCATCGCCGCAGCGACCAGGAAGGTGCCGGTTTCGATGCGATCCGGCAGCACCGCGTGGTGCCCGCCCCCCAGACGCTCGACGCCGTGCACCACGATGCGCGGCGTACCGGCACCTTCGATCTGCGCACCGAGCGCGATCAGGCAGTCGGCCAGGTCGGTGACCTCCGGTTCCATCGCCGCGTTCTCCAGTACCGTGGTGCCTTCGGCCAGCACGGCGGCCATCAGCACGTTTTCGGTGCCGGTGACGCTGACCATGTCGAACACATAACGGCCGCCCTTCAGACGCCCATTGCTGGTGGCCTTGATGTAGCCGTTCTCTACGCTGATCTCCGCACCCAGCGCCTGCAGGCCCTTGATGTGCTGGTCCACCGGGCGCGAACCGATCGCGCAACCGCCGGGCAGCGACACTTCGGCGGTGCCGTAGCGCGCCAGCAGCGGGCCCAGCACCAGGATCGAGGCGCGCATGGTCTTGACCAGCTCGTACGGGGCAACCTGATGGGTCACCGAGCGCGGGTCGACCAGGATCGAGCGGCCCTTGGCCAGCGTGCCTTCGTCGATGGTGACCTCGGCGCCCAGCTCGCTGAGCAGCTTCACCGTAGTGATCACATCGTGCAGGTGCGGCACGTTACTGATTTCCACCGGCGCATCGGCCAGCAGGGTGGCGCACAGAATCGGCAGCACTGCGTTCTTGGCGCCGGAAATATTGACTTCGCCATGCAGCGCTTGGCCGCCGGTCACTACGATTTTTGCCATGGGAGCTTGGGAGATCCGAAAGAGATGTCGAAAGAGATGTCGGGGGAATGAGATATCGCGGGATTAAGAGCTGAGACAACGGCGTGCCGGACGACGCGCCCCGGGCGGCACTACGGCCGGGGCCGGTCTGCCCGACGGCGCCGCTCAGCCTTCGTCGGGGGTCAGCGTCTTGAGCTGCAGCGCGTGGATCGCGCCACCCATCAAATCGCCCAGGGTCGCGTAGACCATGCGGTGGCGCGCCAACGGGGCCTTGCCGGCGAATGCCGGGCTGACCACGGTCGCCTCGAAGTGCACACCGTCGTCGCCGTGCACGTCGACGCGGGCTTCGGGCAAGCCGGATTCGATGAGTTTACGGATGGTTTCGGCGTCCACAGGGCGTTTCCTCATAAAATGAGCGCACATTCTACTCTTCACCCGAGTCCCGCATGGCCGTCTCGCACCTGCCCACCGCCACCGTCAGCGACGCCAGCCTGGTCGCCAGCGGCCAGCGCGTGCTGGAGATCGAGCGTGAAGCCCTCGCCAGCGTGGGCGCGCGCATCGGCAACGCGTTTGCCGCGGCCTGCAGGCTGGTGCTGGCGTCGCGCGGGCGGGTGGTGGCCACCGGCATGGGCAAATCCGGCCATATCGCGCGCAAGATCGCCGCCACCCTGGCCTCTACCGGCACCCCGGCGTTCTTCGTGCATCCCGGCGAAGCCGGGCATGGCGACCTGGGCATGATCACCGAGGCCGATATCGTGCTGGCGCTGTCGTATTCGGGCGAATCGGACGAAGTGCGCATGCTGCTGCCGGTGCTCAAGCGCCAGGGCAACCCGATCATCGCCATGACCGGCCGCCCCGGCTCCAGTCTGGCCCTGGCCGCCGACGTGCACCTGGATGTCAGCGTCTCCGCCGAGGCCTGCCCGCTGCACCTGGCGCCGACCTCCAGCACCACTGCCTCGCTGGCAATGGGCGATGCGCTGGCGGTGGCGCTGCTGGATGCGCGCGGTTTCACCGCCGACGACTTTGCGCGCTCGCACCCGGCCGGCAGCCTGGGCCGGCGCCTGCTGCTGCACATCACCGACGTCATGCACGGCGGCGATGACCTGCCCAGCGTGCGCGAAGATGCCAGCCTGAGCCAGGCGCTGATGGAAATGAGCCGCAAGCGCCTGGGCATGACGGCGGTGGTCGACAACGACGGTCGCCTGATCGGGCTATTTACCGACGGCGACCTGCGCCGAGCGCTGGATAGCGACATCGACGTGCGCAGCGCCGGCATTGCCGAGGTGATGACGCGCAACCCACGCACCATCGGCGCCGACCAGCTGGCCGCCGAGGCCGCGCGGCTGATGGAGGACTACAAGATCAATGGCCTGATCGTGGTGGACGCGCAGCAGCGCGCCGTCGGCGCATTGAACATTCACGACCTGTTGCGCGCCAAGGTGGTTTAACAGGTTCAGTTTTCAATCGCGGAACCCCGTTCTCACTCATTCGTGCCGATGCCCTACTCTCCTTTGCAGCACCTCCCCGCCGAGCTGATCGAACGCGCCGCGCGTATCCGCCTGGCCTGTTTCGACGTCGACGGCACCCTGACCGACGGGCGCCTGTACTACGACCACGCCGGCAATGAGAGCAAGTCATTCAATGTGCTCGACGGCCAGGGCCTCAAACAGCTGGACCATGCCGGCATCCACGTGGCGCTGATCACCGCGCGCGCCAGCCTGTCAGCAGAAAAGCGCGGCCAGGATCTGGGCCTGCACGTGCAGATCGGGGTCAAGAACAAGCGCCTGGCGGTGCTGGCGCTGTGCCAGGAACACGGCCTGTCGCTGGACCAGGTGTTGTTCATGGGCGACGACCTGCCCGACCTGCCGGCGTTACTGGCGGTTGGCCTGCCGGTGGCACCGGCCAATGCGCACCCCTGGATCGCCGAGCGCGTGCAGTGGCACACCCAGGCCCGTGGCGGCGAAGGCGCCGCCCGCGAGGTCTGCGATGTGGTGCTTGCCGCGCAAGGCCAGGTCGAGGGCATCATCGAAAGGTTTTCCGCATGAACTTGAACTGGCGCACCACGCTAGGCGTCGTGTTGTTTGCTGCGGCCGCCATCTCCGGCTGGTCGGCTTGGCAGCAGCGCGCGCGCCCGGTCGCCGCAGCGGTGGACGAGTCGAAGGTCGACTACGTGCTGCGCGACTTCGAACTGATCGCCCTGGACAAGCAGAGCGGCAAGGAATCGATGACGCTGCGCGCGCCGGAAATGCACCGCAACCGCGCCGATCAGACCTCCGACATCACCACGCCGGTATTTTTGCTGCCCGACAACGCCAACCAGCCATGGACGCTGCGCGCCAAGACCGGCTGGGTCAGTCCCAAGGGCGACGAACTGCGCTTGCGCGGCGATGTCCAAGGCGACAGCCCGACCGCCGGCGCGACGCCGCCCACCACCTTCCGTACCGAGAGTCTGGACGTGTTTCCGCAGCAAAACCTCGCCAAGACCGCTGCTCCGGTGACCATGCGCCGGCCGGGTATCATGCAAAGCGGGGTCGGCTTCGAGGCCGATCTCAAATCACGCCAGTACAAGCTCCTTTCTCAGGTCAAGACCCGCTATGAACCGAATGCTGCCCGCTAAACTGGCGTTTGCCGCGCTGCTGTTGCCTGCCATGGCGATGGCAAAGACCAGCGATCGCAATCAGCCGATGGCGATCGACTCCAATGCCAACGATTGCAACATGCTCGACGACAGCGGCAAGTGCCGCTTCAGCGGCAATGTGGTGATCACCCAGGGCACGCTGGAAATCCACGCCGATACCGCCGACATCTTCCAGAAGAACGGCCAGACCGACCGTGTCGTGCTCAACGGCAAGCAGGCCACGCTCAAGCAGCAAATGGACGACGGCGCGATGATGAACGGCCAGGCCGACAACATCGAATACAAGGTCGCCGACGAGATCATCATTCTGACCGGCAACTACAAGGTCGACTCGCCCAAGGGCACCAACGCCGGCCAGCGCATGGTCTACAACACCAAGACCGGCAATATGCAGAGCGGCGGCGATGGCAGCCGCGTGCGCACCATCATTCAGCCCAAAAATGCAGCCCCCGCCGCGGCAACGCCGGCACCGGCCGCCAAGCCTGCCGCCAAGCCGCAGGGGAAGAAGTAATGCTGGTCGCCACCGGTCTGCGCAAGAAGTACAAGCAACGCGAAGTGGTCAAGGAATTCGGCCTCACGCTCGAGGCCGGCGAAGTGGTCGGCCTGCTCGGCCCCAACGGTGCCGGCAAGACCACCTGCTTCTACATGATCGTCGGCCTGGTCGAAGCCGACGCCGGGCGCATCGAACTGGATGGACGCGACCTTACCGCCGAGCCGATGTACGCACGCGCCAAGCTCGGCGTGGGGTACCTGCCGCAGGAACCGTCGATCTTCCGCAAGCTCACCGTGGCCGACAACATCCGGCTGGTGCTGGAGCTGCGCGAGGAACTGGACACCGCCGGCCGCGAGAAGGAACTGGTTTCGCTGCTGGAAGAATTGCAGATCACCCACGTGGCCGATCAGCTCGGCGCCAGCCTCTCCGGTGGCGAGCGCCGCCGCTGCGAGATCGCCCGCGCGCTGGCCGCAAAGCCGCGCATGATGTTGCTGGACGAACCGTTTGCCGGCGTGGACCCGATTTCGGTCGGCGAGATCCAGCGCATCATCATTCACCTCAAAGAACGCGGCATCGGCGTGTTGATCACCGATCACAACGTGCGCGAGACCTTGGGAATCTGCGACCGCGCGTATATCCTCGCCGAGGGGGGCGTGCTGGCGCAGGGGGCACCGGACGCGCTGCTAGCCAATCCCGACGTCCGTCGCGTGTATCTGGGGGAAACTTTCCGCCTTTGAGCGCGTCGCCGCGCCATCGATTCTTCCAGTCAGTGCCCGCATGAAAGCCCGGCTTCAGACATCGCTAGGACAGCAGCTGGTCATGACGCCGCAATTGCGTCAGGCGATCAAGCTATTGCAGATGTCCACCACCGAGCTGGAACTGGAAATCGCCGAAGCGGTGGAAACCAACCCGCTGCTGGAATGGGCCGACGAAGCCGCGCATGCGGCCGGCGATACACCGGTGGAGTCCTCGCCGTCCTCGTCCAGCGAGGAACCCCAGCGCGAAGAACCGGCGCCTGCCGAACGCGACGACGATTGGTCGCAGGACGAATTGCAGTGGACCGGCTCGGGCAGCGGTGGCAGTTTCGACGATGACGAGTCCGGCGATGCCGCCGAGCGCGTGGCCGAATCGGAAACCCTGGCCGACCATCTGCTGTGGCAGCTGCACCTGTCGCCATTGTCGCCACGCGACCGCCAGATTGGCGCGATGCTGATCGATGCGCTGGACGAAGACGGCTATCTGCGCGAGCCGCTGTCGGCCATTCTAGAAACACTGGCGCTGGGCGCTGCGGTGGACGAGGCAGAAGTACTGACCGTGCTGCATCAGATCCAGCGTTTCGACCCGGTCGGGGTGGGTGCGCGCACGCTGGGCGAGTGTCTGGCGCTGCAGCTGGCGGTGCTCGACCCGGCCATCCCGGGGCGCGACCTGGCGCTGCAGATCGTCGCCGGCCCGCTGGAACGGCTGCCGCGTGCCGGTGTGCCCGGCCTGGCGCACGAACTCAAGCGCTCCGCCGCCGATGTCGAACAGGCCGTGCAGTTGGTGCGCTCGCTGGACCCGCGCCCCGGCAAGCAGATCGGCGACCTGTCGCAGGACACCTACGTGGTGCCGGACTGCGTGATCTGGCGCCAGCGCGGCGTCTGGCGCGCGTCGCTGGCCGGCCGCTCGCAGCCCAAGGTCACCATCCATCGCGGCTACGAGAACCTGATCCGCAGCTGCGGCGAATCCGACGCCGGCTACCTGCGCGGGCAATTGCAGGAGGCGCGCTGGCTGCTCAAGAGCCTGGAAGCCCGTGGCGAAACCCTGCTGCGGGTGGTGCGTTGCCTGTTGCAGCACCAGGCCGGGTTTCTGGAATTCGGCGCGCAGGCGCTGCGCCCGCTGACCCTGCGCGAGATCGCCGGCGAGCTCGGTCTGCACGAATCCACCATTTCCCGCGCCATTGCCCGCAAATACGTGCGCACCCCGCGCGGCACCATCGCGCTACGCTCGTTCTTTGCCTCCGGCATCGACACCGACAGCGGCGGCGAAGCGTCCAGCACCGCCATCCAGGCCATGATCCGGCGCCTGATCGACGCGGAAAACCCGCGCAAACCCTTGTCGGACGCCAAGTTGGCAGATCTGTTGAAAACTTCCGGCGTACCAGTGGCGCGGCGCACCGTTGCGAAGTATCGTGAGGCCATGAACATTTCCGCCTCCCACGAACGCGTACGCATCGCCTGACGTTGCAACCACCGCAACGCCGGCCTGCGCCGGGTTAGTCGGATCACCGGAACGGTTCATTGGCCCACCGACCAATGGAGGTATCCGATGCGCATCGAGACGTATGGCCACCAGCTTGAAGTGACCCCCGCCCTGCGGGACTACGTGGCAAGCAAGCTGCAGCGACTGCAGCGCCATTTCGACCAGCACTGCGAAGTCCGAACGCAGCTGGCGGTTCGCAAGCCAGACCACCACGTGGTCGCCACCGTCAACCTTCCCGGTCGCACCCTGCACGCAGATGCCAGCGGTTCCACCATGTATGCGGCCATCGACCTGCTGGTCGACAAGCTCGACCGCCTGGTGCTCAAGCACAAAGAAAAGAAATGTAACCACCACGCACGCGAGGTGCGCGACAATCCCGCATGACGCTTCCCGCTTGATGCCCTCATGCCTTTAACCGATCTGATGGCGGCCGTGCGCACCGTGGTGTCGCCGGCCGCCGATCGCGACACCGTCCTGCACACCGCCGCCGAGTTGCTGTCCTGCCGACAGGCCGGCGCCGACGAGCTCTACGCCAACCTGTGCGAGCGCGAGGCCCTGGGCAGTACCGCCATCGGCCATGGCATCGCCATTCCGCATGGACGCTGCCCCAATCTGACCGAACCCCGCGGCGCCCTACTGCGGCTGGACGCCCCGGTCGCGTTCGGCGGCGACGAACCGGTGGATCTGGTGTTCGCCATGGCGGTGCCTGCGCACTACACCCACCAACACCTGATGCTGTTGTCTGAACTGGCCGAGCGCTTCTCCGACCCGCAGTTCCGTCAGCAGCTGCGCGCCGCGCCCGATGCCGACGCGCTGATGGCCCTGCTCACCGATGCGCCTCCACCACAGGCCAGCGCGGCATGAATACCAGCATCACCGCACGCGAATTGTTCGATCAGCAGCGCGACAAGCTGGCGCTGCGCTGGGTCGCCGGGCAGAAGGGCGAGCACCGCGAGATCGAGGCCGGCAGCAACAATGCCCGCCGCCCGTCGCTGGCCGGCTATCTCAATGTGATCTATCCCAACAAGGTGCAGATCCTGGGCACCGAAGAGCTGGCCTGGCTGGATTCGCTGGACGCGCGGCAGCGCTGGGAAACCATCGAAAAGATCATCCAGGTGCAGCCGCTGGCACTGGCGATCAGCAAGAACCAGTCGTGCCCGGAAGATCTGCGCGCGGCAGCCGACGAATCCAACACCCCGCTGTGGATCTCGCCCAAGCGCGGCCATGAGCTGCTCAATCACCTCTCCTACCACCTGGCGCGCACGCTGGCGCCGCGGGTCACGCTGCATGGCGTGTTCATGGAGATCTATTCGATCGGCGTGCTGATCACCGGCGAAGCCGGCTCGGGCAAGAGCGAGCTGGCGCTGGAACTGCTCAGCCGCGGCCACCGCCTGGTAGCCGATGACGCGCCGGAATTCACCCAGATCGCTCCCGACGTGCTCGATGGCACCTGCCCCGAACTGCTGCAGGACCTGCTGGAAGTGCGCGGCCTGGGCGTGTTGAACGTGCGCGACATGTTCGGCGACACCGCGGTGAAGAAGAACAAGTACCTGCGCCTGATCGTGCACCTGACCCGGCCGATGACCGAGCCCACGCCGTCCGGCTATGAGCGCCTGACCGGCGATTCCGGCAGCCGCCACGTGCTGGATCTGGATGTGCCGCTGATCACCCTGCCGGTGATGCCGGGCCGCAACCTGGCCGTGCTCACAGAGGCCGCCACCCGGCTGCATATCCTGCGCACCAAGGGCATCGACCCGGCGGCGATGTTCATCGCCCGCCACAGCAACCTGCTGGAGCGACGCACGCCATGAGCATCACGCCCTCCACGCTGATGATCGTGAGCGGGCTATCCGGCTCGGGCAAATCGGTCGCGCTGAAAACCTTCGAAGACCTGGATTATTACTGCTCGGACAATCTGCCGGTCGAGCTGCTGCCAGACTTCGTCAAGAGCCGCCTGCGCGGCAACCCGATCGGCGACCAGCGCCTGGCGGTCGGTATCGACGTGCGTAGTCGCAGCGACCTCACCCAGTTGGCGCAATGGCGCCAGGCCGCGCAGGAATACGGCATCGAAGCACGCCTGCTGTTTTTCGAAGCAAGCGATGAAGCGCTGATCAAACGCTATGCCGACACCCGTCGCCGTCATCCGCTGAGCCATCTCGGTCTGGCGTTGCCGGAGGCGATCACGCGCGAGCGGCAGTTGACCGAGCCGCTACGCGCGCAGGCCGACGCCATCATCGATACCAGCACGCTCAACGTGCATCAATTGCGTCGCCGTGTGGTCACCGAGTTTGCGCTCGGCTCCAACGACCGTCTGTCGCTGCTGTTCGAATCGTTCGCCTACAAGCGCGGCGTGCCGGCCGAAGCCGACTTCGTGTTCGATGCGCGCGTGCTGCCCAATCCGCACTGGGACCCCGAGCTGCGCCCGCTCACTGGCCGCGATGCCGGCGTGCGCAACTATCTGGATAACGAGGCGGACGTGCAGCGCTACAGCGCGCAGATCGTGGACCTGCTCGATACCTGGCTGCCGCGGCTGCGCAACGACACCCGCAGCTACGTGACCATCGCCTTCGGCTGCACTGGCGGCAAGCATCGCTCGGTGTACATGGCCGAACGTATGGCGCGGCATGCGCGCGAGCAGGGCTGGCCGGAAGTGGCGACGTTTCATCGCGAGCAGGACTGATTGGGGCCGGGATTTGGAATTCGGGATTGGGGATTGATCAAAGCGATCAAGCGCTGTCCTGCGTGCTGTGACGAATTTGACTGAGCTGGCCTGGAAGGTTTCTTCTGCGGGTTGACGCGTTACCTACGCGTCGTTGGCGTGGATCGCGGGACTGGATGTAGCTGGCGCATTGTCGCGGCTTCCTAAGCCTTTATGCGGCATCGTGGATTGCAGGTGCTTCGACACTCGCGTGCGCTTCAAAAAGCCGGCAAACCTGCACCGCATCTGGACGTGCACTGCTCCACAAAGTGCGAACTGCAGCGCTCGCTTGCTGTGCGTTCGGCAGCGGCCTGATGCGCGTCATGGATCATTCGTCACAGCCGCTGCAACGCGCTTGTTGCGCGCCGCGCACGCGCTCTGTTGCTGCGGTCCTAAACGGCTATTCAGTTCGCAACGCATCGGTGCAGGTAAACGCTATCGCGCGGTCACGCTGACCTGTTAACGTTTCAGCATGGCCTGTGGCATTCTCCTCATTACTCATCCCGGCATCGGCACAGCGTTGTTGAACGTGGCGACGGGGCTGTTGCGGCAGTTGCCGCTGAAGACCGAAGCATTCGATGTGCCGTTCGATGCAGACCTGGACGCATTGTTGCCCCAGGCCTCGACGGCGATGCGTCGGGTCGACAGCGGCGACGGCGTGCTGGTCATGACCGACCTGTACGGCGCAAGCCCCAGCAATCTCGCCAGCCGGTTGGCCAAGCTGGGTACGCCGGTTCGCCGGGTGTCCGCGCTGAGCCTGCCGATGCTGCTGCGGGTGATGAATTACCCAGAACAAAGTTTGCAGGAGCTGCCCGCCACTGCGGCGGCCGGTACCCGCAACGGAGCGATCATCGACGATGCTTGAACGCGAACTCATTGTGTCCAACCGACTCGGACTGCACGCGCGGGCAACCGCCAAGCTGGTGCAGACGCTGTCGTCCTATCGCAGCAACGCCACGCTGGCGGCCAAGGGCCGCGAGGTGAACGCCAAGAGCATCATGGGCGTGATGTTGCTGGCCGCCGGCCAAGGCACCAGCGTGGTGGTGCGCCTGGATGGCGAAGACGAAGCCGAGGCCTTGCAGGCCCTGGTGGACTTGTTCGAGCGTCGTTTCGACGAGGACAGCTGAGCATGCACGGCGTCGGCGCCGTTGCGACCGACACGGCGCCGCTGCGCCAGGCACACGCATGAGTCTGCGCCTGCGCGGACATGGCGCCTCGCGCGGCAATGCGCTCGGGCGCGCGCGCGTACGCCAGAGCCACACGCTGGAAGTGGCCGAACAACGCGTGCCCGCCAACCAGGTGGAAACGCAGTTGCAGCGCCTGCACACCGCCATCGAGGCAGCACGCGTCGAAATGCAGGAGCTGCGCGATCGCCTGCATGGCGCGCTGGCACGCGAAGTCGGCGAATTTCTCGAACTGCATGCGCTGCTGCTGGACGACCCGGAATTGCTGCAGGGGCTGGATGAGCTGATCCGCACCCACCGCTACAGTGCCGACTACGCGCTGCGCGTGCAGCGCGACCGGCTGGCGGCAGTGTTCGATGGCATGGAAGACGCGTATCTCAAGAGCCGCATGGACGATCTGGATCACGTGATCGGCCGCATCCATGCGTTCTTGCACAAGCGTGCGCCCGATCTCAAGGGCGTGGCCGGCGAGATCCTGGTCTGCGACAACGTGGCGCCGTCCGAACTGGCGCAGCTGCAGGCGCAAGGCGTGGTCGGCATCGTCACCACCGCCGGCAGCGCGCTGTCACATAGCGCGATCCTGGCGCGCAGCCTGCATCTGCCGCTGGTGGTGGGCGTGGCCGATGCGGTGCAGCGGATCGACGATGGCGATGTCCTGATCGTCGATGCCGGCTCCGGCCAGGTGATCGTCGACCCCACGCCCGACCATCTGCGCGACTACCGCGAGCGTTTACGCACGCTGGCCAAGGAGCAGCGCGAACTGGGCCGGCTGCGCTCCAAGCCCACGCGCACCCGCGACAACGTCGATATCACCCTGCTGGCCAACGCCGAGTCGCTGGAAGACGTCGCGCGCGCGCATGCGCTGGGCGCCAGCGGTCTGGGCCTGTACCGCACCGAATTCCTGTTCCTGCAGCGCAACGAGCTGCCCGACGAAGACGAACAGTTCCAGACCTATCGCGACACCGTACTGGGCATGAGCGGCCGCCCGGTAACCATTCGCACGCTGGATCTGGGCGCCGACAAGGCCGACCGCACCGGCCTGACCTTGAGCGACGAAGACAACCCGGCCCTGGGCCTGCGTGGCGTGCGCCTGTCGCTGGCCCGCCCTGCGGTGGCGCAGGCGCAGTTGCGCGCGATCCTGCGCGCCTCTGGCTACGGCCCGGTGCGCATTCTGGTGCCGATGGTCAGCGGCCGCGAAGAAATCCAGTTGGTGCGCAAACAGTTGAAAAAGCTCACCGCTCAGCTGCGCGATGAAGGCCACGAGATTTCCGAGCACATTCCGCTCGGCGCGATGATCGAGGTGCCTGCCGCGGCGCTGGCGTTGGATTGCTTTATCGACGACATCGATTTCCTGTCGATCGGCACCAACGATCTGGTGCAGTACCTGCTGGCGGTGGATCGCAACAACGAGGCGCTGGGCGAGTTGTATTCGCCACTGCATCCGGCGGTGTTGCGGCTGATTGCGCAGGTGATCGCCACCGGGCGGGCGTACGGCAAGCCGGTGGCGGTGTGCGGCGAGATTGCCGGCGACCCGCGTTTCGTGCCGATGTTGCTGGCGTTGGGGCTCACCGAATTCAGCCTGCACCCGGCCACCTTGCTGGAAGTGCGCCGCGCGGTACGCGACATCCACCTGGGCGAGCTGCGCGTGCATGGCGACAAACTATTGCGCGCACGCGACCGCAAGGGCATCGAGAAGTGGCTGGCCTGCAATGCGCAGGCTGTGTTGCGGTAGCGCCACGGGCGACTGAGAGCAGCCAACAAAACGACTGTGTTCACCGCCATGCGTGCGCAGCCGGTGCTCGGTGCGGCATGTACCACACGGACATCCGGTTCCTCCGCGCAGCCCGCACCCAGCTGACGACTGCTCGCTACGTGTTGTTAGCCGATCTGATCGCCTCTGCCCTGCGCGCACCGCGACACGCAGAGTCGGCCATTTCATCGCCACTTGCGCACGCCGCACGTCGTTGGCCCGATGCGGCAAGCGCCGGCGCAATGCGCTCACCCTTTCAGGGCGCTTGCCGCACCGCTTCGGCAATCTGCATGCGGATCGCCACGCCGCTGTATGTTTCGTCACCATGCGCAAGCGATAATGCCGTGCTGATCCAGCACCGCGTCTCCTACTGACGGCGCGTCCACTCTTCCGGGGAGCCGCGCATGGCCGAAGCCGTCCGCCACGACAAGACTGCGCGCCAGCTACGATTGCTGTCCGACGCGCTGGATAGCGGACGCCTGGGACCGGTACGCCGGCTGGTCAACACGCTGGCGCCGGCGGAGATCGGCAACCTGCTCGAATCGCTGCCGCCCGGCAAGCGCGAAGTGGTGTGGGGTCTGGTCGACCCGGAAGACGATGGCGAAGTGCTGCTGCATGTCGGCGACGAAGTGCGCGAAAGCCTGCTGGCCGACATGGATACCGATGAAATCGTCGCCGCGGTCGAAGACCTGGACATCGACGATCTGGCCAATCTGGTCGAAGACCTGCCCGACACCGTCATCGACGAAGTGCTCAAGTCGATGGACCGCGAGAACCGCGAGCGACTGGAGCAGGTGCTGTCTTATCCGGAAGACACCGCCGGCCGCCTGATGAACCCGGACGTGGTGACGGTGCGCGCCGACGTCAATGTCGATGTGGTGCTGCGCTACCTGCGCCTGCGCGGCGAGCTGCCCGATCACACCGATCACCTGTATGTGGTGAGCCGACGCCATCAGTACCTGGGCCGCGTGTCGCTGGCCGCGCTGGTCACGCATGAGGACAGCACGCCGGTCAACCGCTTGATCGACGACGAACAACCGGCGATCGATGTGGGCGATGGCTCCGACGAGGTGGCGCGGCGCTTCTCCGATCACGACTGGATCTCCGCCCCGGTGGTGGACGACAACAACATCCTGCTCGGCCGCATCACCATCGATGACGTGGTGGACATCATCCGCGAGCAGGCCGAGCACCAGGCCATGAGCGCGGCCGGCCTGGACGAAGACGAGGACATGTTCAGCCCTGCGCGGCGTGCATTCCGTCGCCGGCTGATCTGGCTGGGCATCAATCTGTGCACCGCTTTTCTGGCCTCCAGCGTGGTCAGCCGTTTTGAAGGCACCATCGAAAAACTGGTGGCGCTTGCGGCATTGATGCCGATCGTGGCCGGCATGGGCGGCAACGCCGGCACCCAGGTGCTGGCGTTGATGGTGCGCGGCCTGGCGCTGGGGCAGATCGGCTCGTCCAACGTGATGACCCTGCTCAAGAAGGAACTCACGGTCGCGCTGATCAACGGCCTGTTCCTGGGCGTGGGGCTTGGCCTGATCGTGCTGGCCTGGTTCCGTCAGCCGATGCTGTCGCTGGTGATCGGCACCGCACTGACCTTGAACATGCTCACCGCTGCCTTCGGTGGCGTGCTGGTGCCGGTGACGCTCAAACGGTTGGGCTTCGATCCGGCGCTGGCCGGCGGCGTGATCCTGACCACACTGACCGACGTGATGGGCTTTTTGAGCTTCCTGGGCCTGGCCACGTTGATCCTGATGCCGTGAGCGCGTGCGCCTGATCGCGTGCACGCGCAGCCAAGAGTGAAGGATCGCATGACGCGCCCATGCCGATCGCCGCAGCGCGACGTGCCAGCGCAGCTGCATGCGGCGATACTGCAGCTCTGTGATCGATGGGGAGTGCTGCGTGATCGTTCGTTGCGTCTTACTTGCAATTCTTGCGCTGGTGCTCGCCGGTTGCTCCAGCATGGCTGAGCGCCAGCACGACGGGCGGCGCGGCCACTTCGTCGCCCGCACCCTGCAGCTGGAGGGCCGGCTATACCGCTATCAGGTGTTCGTGCCGGCCGCCAAGGCGCCGCAGCCACGGCCGATCGTGTTGTTTCTGCATGGCTCGGGCGAGCGCGGCGACAACGGTCGCGATCAGGCCGAAGTCGGCGTCGGGCCTTACCTGAGCGAACACACCGCTGAATTCCCGGCGCTGGTGGTATTGCCGCAGGTGCCCGACGACGAGGAATGGCTGGGCATCAATGCGCGCATGGCGATCGCTGCGCTGGATGCGGCCAGCGCCGAGTTCGCTGCCGACCCGCAACGCACCTACCTCACCGGCATCTCGATGGGCGGTTATGGGGCGTGGGAAATCGGGCTGATGCAGCCGCAGCGATTCGCCGCGATCGTGCCGGTCTGCGGCGCGCTCAAGGCGCCACGCGACGAGCGCCGCACGCTGTACGTCAGCCTGGTGGCCAAGGAAGCCGACCCGTACACGGCCGCGGTCACACAGCTCAAGCACGTCCCGATCTGGACGTTCCATGGCGCCAAGGACACATCCGTGCCACCGCACGACGACCGCGCGCTGTACCGCGCGGCAAAAGGCGTGGGCGCCAACCTGCGCTACAGCGAATATCCCGAAGGCAACCACAACGTCTGGGACGTGACCTACGCGGACCCGGCGATGTGGGAGTGGATGTTCAAGCAGCGCCTGCGCTGAGCGTGTTGCAGTTGGACGCAGTGGACGCGCGCTCAGGCGCGCGGCGACTGCTGCAGTGAAGGCGAAGGCCGGCGGTGATTCTGCCGGCGCGTTCTCGGGTCTGCAGCTCGCTGCACTTGCCGGTGGATTCAATCTGGCACAGCACCCGAAAACCTGACCGCCGCCATCAATGGTGGTAGCCGGTTTCCGCAGTGATCTTGCCGCGGAACACCCGGTACGACCACACCGTGTAGCCCAGGATCAGCGGCAGCAACATCACCAGACCCACTATCGCGAACAGTTGCGAAGACGGCGGCGCGGCGGCCTGCCAGATGGTGTAGACCGGCGGCACCAGATACGGCCACATGCCCAGCACCAAGCCCAGAAACCCGAGCACGAACAAGCCCATCGCCAGCAGGAACGGCGGTGTATCCGGCCGCCCCGGTTCGGTCGCGCGCCACAGCGCATAGCCCACCACGGCAACCAGCACCGGCACCGGCATCAGCCACAGGTAATGCGCATCGTTGAACCAGCGATCCATCACATGCGATTGCAACGACGGCAGCCACGCGCTGACCAAGCCGATGAAGACCAGCACGCTGAGGGTCAATGGCCGGCTCAGCTGACGCGCCAGCGCTTGCACGTGGCCTTCGGTCTTGAGGATCAACCAGGTGCTGCCGAGCAGCGCATAACCGAATACCAATGCCGCGCCGGTCAGCATCGCAAACGGGCTGAACCAGCCCCAGATCCCGCCGACATAGCGGTCGTTCTCGATCGGCAGGCCTTGCACCAGGGCGCCCAGGATCACGCCCTGCGCGAAGGTGGCAAGAATCGAGCCGGCGGCAAACGCATTGCTCCATAGCCGCCGCGAACGCTGCGCCTTGAACCGGAACTCGAACGCCACACCGCGGAACACCAACGCCATCACCATCAGCAACACCGGCAGATACAACGACGACAGAATCACCGCGTAGGCCTTCGGAAACGCCGCCAGCAGCCCTGCCCCGCCCAGCACCAGCCAGGTTTCGTTGCCGTCCCAGATCGGCGCGGCGGTGTTCATCATCAGGTCCAGCTGTGCTTCGTCCTTGCGAAACGGCGCCAGGATGCCGATGCCGAGTACGAAGCCGTCCAGCACCACGTACATCAGCACCCCGAAGCCGATCACCGCGAACCATGCCACCGGCAACACTGTTGTCATGTCCATCATGCGGCTCCGTCGATCGATGCATCGGCCGCCGACAGCGGCCGTGCGGGGGTGTGTTCGCCATGGTCCAGATGCGGTGCATCGTGCGGGGTCGGCCCGGTCTTGCCGATCTTGACCAGATACCAGATGCCCCAGCCGAACACGAAGGCATAGCCGGCCACGTACACCGCCAACGAGATGGCGGTCATCAGCGCCGACTGCGGTCCCACCGCATCGGCAGTGCGCAGCAGCCCGTAGACCACATACGGCTGCCGGCCCATTTCAGTCACAAACCAGCCGGAGATCAGCGCGATAAAGCCGCTTGGCAGCATCCAGCGCCAGGTCGCCAGCAACCAGCGCCACTGCACCAGCTTGCCGCGCCACAACGCGAATGCCGAGACCCAGGCCACCAGCAACATCAACGAGCCGATCCCCACCATGATGCGGAAGGCGAAGAACACCGGCGTCACCGGCGGGCGGTCGTGCGCCGGCACCGAGGTCAGCGGCGCGATGTTGCCGTCCAGGCTGTGGGTCAGGATCAGGCTGCCCAGGCGCGGAATCGCCAGCTCGTAGTCGTTACGCTCGGCCTGCGCATTCGGCAGGGCGAACACCACCAGCGGGAATCCCTTGCCTGGTTCTTCGGCATGCCAGTGCGCTTCCATCGCCGCGATCTTCATCGGCTGATGCTTGAGCGTATTCAAGCCATGCATGTCGCCGACGAAGATCTGCAGCGGCACGGTGATGGACGCGAACACCACCGCCAGCTTGAGCATGCGCAGGCCGGCCTCGCGGTGCACGCCGCGATGCAGATACCACGCACCCACCGCGCCCACCACAAAACAGGTGGTGATGAACGAGCCCAGCGCCATGTGCGCAAGCCGATACGGAAACGAGGGATTGAAGATGATCTTCAACCAGTCCACCGGATGCACGATGCCCTCGATCACCTCGTAGCCGGCCGGCGTCTGCAACCAGCTGTTGGACGAGAGAATCCAGAATGTGGACAACAGCGTGCCCAGCGCCACCATGCAGGTGGCAAAGAAGTGCAGGCGCTCGGAAATACGTCCCCACCCGAACATCATCACGCCCAGAAAACTGGCTTCGAGGAAGAACGCGGTGAGCACTTCGTAGCTCAGCAACGGCCCGATCACCCCGCCCGCAATGCGGCTCAGTTCCGGCCAGTTGGCACCGAACTGGAAGGCCATCACGATGCCGCTGACCACACCCATGCCGAACGACACGGCAAAGATTTTTTGCCAGAAGAAATACAGCTCGCGCCAGACCGGCAGACGCGTTCGCAACCAGCGCCATTCCAGAAACGCCAGCAGACTGGAAAGCCCGATGGTGAAGGCGGGAAACAAGACGTGGAAGGCGATGACGAATCCGAACTGGATACGCGATAGCAGCAGAGCGTCCACGGAGAGTGCTCCAGGAAAAGGTGGGAAGCGTCGGCGCACACGCTGCAAATCGATCGCCGAGACACACTGCGGTGGTCGATCGCGATGTCTACGCGACACCAACATGGTATGGACGGATGCGCCCGTTCCCGATGCGACATGGCGTCGCATCTGCGGCAGTGTGTCGCAGCTGCCAGGCAAAAACGGCGCACCGGTGCGCATGCGGCAAGGCCCTGATCAGTGCGGCCCGCTCAGACGATGTGCGCACGTCGCATCGCTCGCCGTGCCCTTACAGCGGCGAACAAAACGTAGCGAGCAGTCGTCAGGTGTGGACGGCGCGGAGGAACCGCAGTGTACGAGGGATACATGCCGCACCGAGCACCGGCCGCGCCCGCCTGGCGATGAGCACAGGAGGTTTGTTAGCTTCTCTTAGTCTTCCGCCTCCCTGCCGGCACCGGCACCGCCGAGCCGCTTGACAGCGCATTGGCCTCCCATGCCGCCGCCGCATCACCCAGGCCGCTATGGCCGCACCTGCTCCCAGATGCGCACGAAATTGCCGCTATAGACATCGACGATGCGCTGGATGGGCCAGCCTGCGTCGAGCATCGCCTGGGTGAGCCGGGGCAGATCCGCGCCGCTGCGCATGCCGATCGGCAGGCTGGAGATGCCGCCATCGAAATCGCTACCGAAACTCAGATGCTTCCACGGATCTTCGACGATTCCCATGCCGGCGATCAGCCGGGCAAAGGCTTCGTAGTAGCCAATGACGAAGGCCAGATCGGCATCCATATTCGGCGTGTCGTCGGCCAGATACGCATGCTGCAGAAAGTACGGCGCCAGAATGACGCTGATGCAGCCACCGGTTTGCACGATGGCGCGGATCGCCGCATCGTCGAAGCCGCGCTCGAGATGATGCGATGGCCGCGTTTCGGTGCCCCTGGTAATGCTGCGCGATGCGGCGTGCGAGGCCATGGCCGGCACGTTGCGCTGCACACAGATCTCGCACGCGTCGATCACCCCCTGGCTTGAGGTATGCGAAAGATCCACCAGCAGTCCGACCGCGATGCAGCGCTCCACGACCTGCCGACCGAATTCCGAGAGACCTGCCCCCTCGATCATGCGCCACGGATTGAGCGCGGCATAGCCGGCCTGCGAGATGTCGGTATGGCTGAAATGGTTGAGTGTCAGGTAGGCGGCCCCTTCCTTGGCAGCGGTGCCCAGACGCTCCAGCCGCAACGCCTGGCTGCGACTGCCGCGTGGACCGAGCATATGCGCCCCCTCCAACGACAGGATCGCGCAACACAGACCTTCGGCCCGAATCGCACGCAGCTCGGCGGCGCTGCGTGCCAACCGTAAGCGTCCCCGGCTCGCTTCCACCATCGCCTCGACATAGCGCCGATGATCCACCCAGTTTTTCCAGGGGTCGAAGAACGGCACGGCAACGAGGTTTTCCCAGAGCGCGTGGGCGCTGAAACAGGCACCGCCGTAACCGCCTGCAAGAAAATCGGGGCCACTCACATGGTGCATCAGCGGTTGATTGCGACCTCTCGGCGAGGTCTTGTTCATCAGCCAGAGGATCAACGAGCGTCGATGCGCCTTCCAGTCGCCTTTCCAGAAATCGTAACCGCCCACCCGCGACAGATACAGCGAATCCAGATGCGTGTCGACCGGATAGGCCAGCGCATGCACGGCCTCCAACGTCTGCGCAACAGTCAGGCCTGCAGACTCCTGGGATGACACGGCACTCATGGACGCTCCGGCAATGCCCCTGAAAAACGCACGACTCACAGCGCCCTATGAGCGTTGGATTATAAAAGATGGCATCCGGAAAACTCGCTGAAAGCGCTGGATTCGACTGCCTAAAAGCTAATGGAACCGTTCCGGCAAGTCCACGGGCGCAGCGCTTTTTTGAGAGCGCATCCACAAGGCGACGTGCGTGCTCATTGGCGGTGATGGGTAGCCGACCCTCTGACTGGCGTCATTTGACCGCAGGATGCGCGCGTGTCATGGCATTGCCGTCGGCAACCGCAAGTGCGTGCAGCGACGGGATCGAGCCGGCGGCATGACATTGCCGCCGATACGCGTCTGCAGGTCGCTGAACTGCAGGCGCCGACAGTTTGCCGATGCAAACCGATGCGTCGGCTCTACGCACCCGGCACGATTACGCCGCGGCGCGTACCCGGCGTGCCAGTTCGCTGATCAAGGCGATGCCGGCAGTGAGCCCCACCATCGACAGGAATTGCGCGCGGGTGTCCGCCGAGGACGCCAGTAGCACGAAGATCACCGCCAGGATCGCCAAGGCCAGCAGCGTCAACACCGGATACCCGCGCATACGGAACGGCAAGGCGATACCGGCACGGTCGGCACGCGCACGCAGGATCAACTGCGACAGCAGCGAGATGGTCCACACCAGCAGGCAGGTGGCACCCACGATATTGAGCAGCATCGGCAGCACCTTGCCCGGATACAGCAATTCCAGCACGGCGGCGGCAAAACCGAACAGCACACTGGCGATCACCGCCACCAACGGCACTTGCTGGCGGCTGGTGTTACCCAGCCAACGCGGCGCCTCACCGCGCTGGGCCAGCGAGAAGATCATGCGCGAGGCGCCGTAGAGATTGGCGTTGAGCGCCGACAACAGCGCCACCACCGCCACCAATGTGATGCCGGTGGCCGCGCCGGGAATCCGCGCCACTTCCAGCACGGCGGCGAACGGCGAACTCAGCGCGGCGCTGGTCCACGGCACCACTGCCACGATGACGCTGATCGAACCGATGTAGAACACCAGGATGCGCCAGGCCACGGTGCGGATGGTGCGCGCCAGGCTGCGCCCGGGGTCGGCAGTTTCGGCTGCCGCCACGGCCACGATCTCGGTGCCGCCGAAGGCAAACACCACCACCAGCAACGCGGTACCCACGCCGGCCAGGCCCTTGGGCGCGAAGCCGCCGTGCTGGGTGAAATTGGACAGCCCCGGCGACGCCACACCTGGCAGCAGGCCGGCCAGCAATGCGCAGCCGAGTAACAGGAAGATCACGATGGCGACCACCTTGAGGATGGCGAACCAAAATTCGAACTCGCCGAAATTGCGCACGCCCAGCAAGTTGATCACGGTGAAGGTGGCCATGAAGATCGATGCCAGCAGCGGAACCGGCAATGCCGGCCACACGGTGGCCAACAGGCTCGCCGCGCCCACCGCCTCGGCGGCGATCACCACCACGATCTGCAACCACCATAGCCAGCCCACGGTTGCGCCGGCAGTCGCCCCCATCGCATCGGCCGCGTACACCGAGAAGGCGCCGCTGGCCGGCTTGGCCGCGGCCATCTCGCCGAGTGCGTTCATCACGATGATCACCAGCGCGCCGGCAATCAGATAGGACACCAGCACGGCCGGACCGGCCGCATGGATGCCCACGCCTGAGCCCAGGAACAACCCGGCGCCGATCGCCGTGCCCAGGCCCATCATCATCAATTGCCGCGGTTTCAAGGCATGGCGCAACGCAGGCGCAGCGGTCTCAGCAACAGGATCGGTCGGAAGCGACATGGACGGAATCGCGAAGGTGGTAACGCGACACGATACCGCGTCGTGGCGCCGGCCGCGCCTCTTGACGAAGACGTCCGGGCCAGGCTGAAGCTGCGGCCGCGCCGTCGACAGCGTGCGCTCGCTCCGAAGCGATTGCCCAAGGCCATGCCGGTGCGCGACGCGTTCGCGCGTCATGCTGCAGTGCACACTGGCCGCAGGAGCAACGCCGACGGCGGCATTGGCATTGCCAAGGCGAGGTGACGCGCCGATCGGTCTGAAGACAGGGCTGCAACGTGGTGAAGTTGCCGAGCGTGCGCGCTGATCGAAGGCGGCCTGGCCACACCGTGATCTCGTACCGCGATAACTCGTCTGCGGCGCCATCCACACCAACCGTGTGGCGATGCGCCGTCGTCATCGCCCTTCCCTCCTACCAACGGCATGTCGCTGCGGCGCGCGGCCACCTCAGACACATGCAACAGGCGTGGCCGGCAACCTCGCGACACATAAAAAAATCCCCGGCATTGCCGGGGATCTATGGATGCAACGCTGCGCCGACGCTTACTCGGCCAGATTCTTGCCTGCACCTGCGGTGGCGATCACCTTGGCCTTGACCTGCGCGGCCGGCGTGACGGTGTAGATATAGCCCAGCGATTCCGGGAACACCTTGGAGCTGACCCAGTTGGTGGCATTGGCGTAGGGCTTGCTGCCATCGGGCGTGCCCCAGGTGATGCCGCTGCCGACGTAGTTGTTGATCAGGTCCCAATAGCCGATCTCGCTGCTGTCGCGCGAGGTCACCGGATTCTTGATGTTCTCGAAGTAGTTGGACTCGATCTTGGCCACGCCGCCCATGCGCACGTTGATGCCCGAGGTGGTGACGTTGTTGAAGTAGTTGTTGTAGATATGGCTCAACCCGCGACGCTGCAACGGTACGCGCGACTCGACGTTTTCGAAGCGGTTGTGGTGATAGGTGGTGCGGGCGGCCGAATTCTTGGTATCGCTGTCGCTGTAGCCGTTGAGCGCGACCTTTTGATAGTTGTAGACGTAGTTGTAGGACACGGTGACGTGGTGAACGCCCTTCTTCATGTCGATGCCGCCATCGAACGAGGCATCGCCGGCGCCGGAGCACTTGGTCAACGAGGCAAACACGGTGTTGTGGTCGACCCAGATCTTGGACGGTTCGCCAGTGGAATTGCCTTCCAGCGAAATCGAATCGGCATCTTCGCCGCCTTGCAGCAGGCCGATGGTCATGTTCTGGATGATCACGTTATGCGCGTTGCCGACCACGCGCACACCGAAGTTGGCCGCCGAGCCGTTCGCACCCTTGATGGTGACATCGCTCTTGTTCTTGATCTGCACGGTCTTGGCCGGCAGCTTCCACTGCGCGCACACATCCTTGATGGTGCCGAAGTCGAACTTGCCGGTGTAGTTGAGCACCAGACCACCACTGCCGGAATAACCGTCGATGGCCGCCTGCATCGCTTCGAAGGTGGCCACGTTGACCGGTGTCTTGTTGCCGCCGCCAGTGGTGGCAGCGCCGTAGCCAACCGGGCCGGCAATGGCGCTTGCGGCACACGTGGACAGTGCAAGCGCGAGTGCGCCCTGGAGCATCTTGCTAATCATGCAGCCTCTCCCAAAGAAGTCGATAGGCGATGCGCGACGTCTGCGCGATGGCAACGACGTCGGCAAAGCAGTGCGTGGGGGCCGCATTCTTCGCGCGATTTAGAACATAAAACAATTATCCATCTTTGGAACTTTGACGCACCACGGTGTTCTCTTTGCAGGACATGCAAAAGAGACAGCAAGAGACACGCAGGACAGGACACTGCTGTGCATGCAACGCCACGCGCGATTGGCGGCTAGATGCAGGTATTTGCGATGCGTACGATGCGCGCAGAGCCAGCTACATCGGCGCTGATTGCTGCACGGTTGCGCTGAGACAGCGCGTCGCTTCGATCGGTTGTTGCAATGCAGCGCCACGCAACGCAACGCAGCACAACCTTTACATCGACGATGTGCGTGCGTCATAGACAATCAAGCGTATGCAACACCGCTGCCTCGCCTCCGCGTTGCAGCGATGACATGGCGCACCAGTCCCCCAGGCACGGCACGCTGCGGCGAGTGCTGATGACATGCCGGCGCAAGCCGCGCAGTGTCAGATCAGCCGATGCTCCTGGCGATGACAGGCTGATGCAGCCACAGTGTTAAATGCAGTACGCACGACCGACAGCGCGTGGATTGCGAGCGCTATGACGCCGCAGTGGACGCATAAACCCGCTTGCCGCGCAAGTGCGCGGCAAGCAACGCAGTGAACGACAAGGGTGACCGCATATCACAGACGCACGCAGTCGATGTCTCGTCGAGCGCTGGCGCGATGTTCTCACGCACAGTCCGCATGCCTGATGCAGCGCACCACTGCGACACGCTCGCGCGACAATGCTCGGCTTTGCACGATAGTCGGCGCGCGACAGCGTGACAGCGCCAGTGCTACGCCGCGACGCAGCAGGCAGACAAGCTGCCCACCAGGAGCACCGCGCCTTTACACAACGCGAGCGATCGATCCCGACACATGCGCAAGCTCGCCGCCCGGCCACGGCGTGTGGTCATCGAGAAAGTCGCCGACCAGACGCATGCAGGCAGCGCGTTCTTCCACGTGCGGCATGTGGCTGGAGTTGGCGAACACATGCCAGCGTGCATCCGGAATCAGACGCGCGTACGGCTCGACGGTTTCCGGCGTGGCCTCGTCGTACTTGCCGGACAGCACCAGCGTGGGCGCCATGATGCGGTGCAGGCGCTCGATGATGCTCCAGTTGCGCAGACTGCCCACCACGTGGAATTCGGTTGGGCCATTCATGGCGTGATACACGGTCGGGTCGGCATCGATGGCGGCGAAAGTGCGCGCCACCTCGTCTGGCCACGGCACCAGGCGGCACACATGCTGCGCGTAGAACACCTGACTGGCCGCCCGGTATTCCGGGTGATCCAGCGTGCCGGCGACTTCGTGTTGGTCCAACGCGGCCTGTACCTGCTCGGGCAGGCCAGCGCGCAGACGCAGCGCTGCCGCGCGCCACAAGCCCATCGACGCCGGCGAATTGGCGATCACCAACGCACGCAACCCGCTGGGCCGGCGCACCGCGTGCTCGGCGGCCAACATCCCGCCCCACGACTGCCCCAGCAGGGCGTATTGCGAGAGGCCCAAGTGGTCGATCAGCGTCTGCAACTCGTCCAGAAACAGCCCGACCGTCCAGAACGCGGAATCCGCGTTGGGCAGATGGGTGGAGCGGCCATTACCGAGCTGGTCGTAATGAATCACCGCACGGCCATTGCCGGCCAGGTCCTTGAAGCTGTCGACATAGTCGTGCGTGCAACCGGGCCCACCATGCACCACCACCAGCGGGCAGGCATCGCTGCGCAGGTCGCCGCTGATGCGGTACCAGGTGCGATAGCCGCGGAATTGGACATACCCCTCGGTGGACTGCATGACCTGCGCCTGCTCGGCTAATGATGAGCGCCGAGCCTAGCGGGCAGCTACGTCTGGGTTAACTGGCAAATCTCACAGGTTTGCAGCGGTTTCGAGGCCATCGCGTTGGTGGACTGCGCGTTAGAAAGGCTGCGGACAAACGCCTACGAAGTACCGACGATTGCGCAGACCAATCGCAAATTCGATGTTCAAGGTCGACGACTATCGACCATATCGCTGCAACTGCTGCGATGCGCAGCGTGGCCAGGTCTTCAGCATCACGCACGGCAACGCAGGCGCGTGCCTTGCTATCACGCTCAGGCGTCGTACCCAGCCTGCGCAACGCGGCGCCGGTCATTGAGAACGTCGATCGCCGCGCATCGATGCGTCGCGTGCAGTCAATGCCACAAGCAGCCACCGCAACGTACTTAAGGCTCCAGCAGCCGATAGTGCATGCCACGCACCACCGCCTCGACACGATTGCGTGCCCCCAGTTTGCGCGCGGCCGAATTCAGATGCAGGTTGACCGTGGCGGTGGAACGATTGAGAGCGGCGGCGATGCTCTTTGCGGTTAGCCCCTTGGCCGAATACTGCAGGCATTCGCGCTCGCGCCTGGTCAGCGCGATGTGGTGGCAACGACGCTCCTGCGGATCCAACAGCTCCTGCGCACGCGCCTGAAACGCATGCGCAAGCAGCAAGAACGGAGCAAGCTGCGCTTCGGCCAGGCGCGGCGCTTCGGCAGCACTCGCGTCGACCGCGCCACTGAACGTGGCAAACGCGCCGCCGGGCAGATGCAGCGGCACGGTGACACCGGTAGCCATGCCGCTGTCGCACAGATAGCGCGTCACCTGGCGGTGCTGGGCGCCGACGTATTCCACTCCGGGCCGGTCGCCATCGGTGCGGTACGACCACACGAAGGGCGTGGTGCGTCGCGTGGCACGCTGCTGAACGGGGTCATGTTGGTAGTAACCGTGCTCGCACCAGACATGCTGCATATCGCCTGGGGCATTGCGCTGCATGAACACGGTCGGGGTGATCAGCGCGCCTTCCATGCTCAGCGGCACTGGCGCGTAGTCGTATACCAGCGACTGGAAGCCCAACGCGCACACGTCGCCGAACACCCGATCCAGACAGGCATTGAGCGTACGCAGTGCCTGCAGATCGCGGCCCAGGCTGGCCAGAGTGTCGAACATGGGGGTCCTTCGGAGCCGTTGACGCCATTGCTGGATGACATCCAGCACGGAAAACCTAGCACTTTTACCAATGGATGGGCTTGCCGGCCACATTATCGTCACAATGCCGGTCACACAGCTGCAGTGCAGCATCGGCGTCCTGGACCGCGCGCCTGCGCTGAACCTGCCTTCCTTACAGCGGATATCTGCATGACCGATACACCACGCCGCGACGATGCGGCAGAGCTGGAACGTTTTGGCTACACGCAGGAGCTCAAGCGCCAGCTCACGCTGAAGGATCTGCTGATCTACGGCCTGGTGTTTATGGTGCCGACCGCGCCGTTCTCGATCTTCGGCGGGGTGTTCGACATCAGTGCGGGGATGGTGCCGCTGGTGTATCTGGTCGGCTTCGTGGCGATGCTGTTCACCGCCTTGAGCTATCAACAGATGTCGCAGGCATTTCCGGTGGCCGGCTCGGTGTACGCGTACGTTGGCCGTGGACTAAGCAGCGGCATGGGCTTCCTCGCCGGTTGGGCGATCCTGCTCGACTATCTGCTGGTGCCCACCCTGCTCTACGTCGTTGGTGCCAATGCCATGCATAACGTGTTGCCGGGGGTACCGCAGCCGGCATGGATCGCGTTCTTCGTGGTGCTCAATACCGTGGTCAATCTGCGCGGGATCGAAACGACGGCGCGCGCGAATCGATTTTTTCTGTTCGCGCAGTTGGTGGTGCTGGCGGTGTTCGTGGTGCTGGCGACGCTGGCGATCCAGCGCGGCGTCAACGGCGCGCAGTGGACGCTGCGCCCGTTCTACAACCCGCAGGCGTTTTCGCCGCAACTGATCTTCAGTGCGCTGTCGGTGGCGGTGGTGTCGTTTCTGGGTTTCGATGCGATCTCCACATTGTCGGAAGAAACCCGTGGCGGCAACCGCGTGGTGGGCCGCGCCACCTTGCTGGCCTTGGTGCTGGTGGCGGGCCTGTTTGTGCTGCAGACCTGGCTGGCCGCGTTGCTGCAACCGACGCTGCAGCGTTACCCAAGCGCGCAAGCCTCCAACGATGCGTTCTTCGACATCGGCCGGCTGATTGCCGGGCCGTGGTTGCAGATCGTCATTGCGTTGACGGTGGCAATCAGTGCGGCAATTGCCAATTCGCTGGTGGCGCAAGCGGCAACCTCACGGCTGTTGTTCGCCATGGCGCGCGACCGCCAGTTGCCGGCGTTTCTGCGCTACATCCATCCACGCACCGGCGTGCCGCAGCGCGCCATCCTGCTGGTGGCAGCGTTGAGCATGGTACTGGGCGAAGTGTTCGTCGGCCAGATCGCGCTGCTGTCGTCGCTGTGCAACGTCGGTGCGCTGACCGCATTCGTACTGTTGCATCTCGCCGTGCTCTGGCACTTTCGCAACCAGGGCCGGATCGTGTTGCATGGCGTGGTGCCGCTGATCGGCATCGTGATCCTGGCCTATGTGTTGATCAACGCCGACCGGCATGCGCAGCTCGGCGGCAGCGCATGGATGGTGGTGGGGTTGTGCGTGTTGGCGTTCTTGAAAGTCAGTGGTCGCTCGACCGAGTTCCGCGCCAGCGACGCAGTGCAATAGCACTTCGCGCGCGGCGTTGAGCGCATGCATCTCTGCCTGCCACTGTGCACTGCGTGCACGCTGCAGTGCGCGCGTCTGCTGCTGCCCCATCAATACGCGCTCGAACGCTGCACACCGCGATGCATTAGCCGTACGCGCATCTTTCGTCGACCTCCTGAGTCGCGCAGCCAGTCTCGCTAACGTGCTGTTCCAACAGTGCTGTGCACGCATGCTTGCACGTGCGCATAAGTACACGCGCGCGCGACGCTCCCATGTCCATCGCACATACGACGCAACGCATCGATGTGTGCAAAAGCGATTGTATTTTTCTTGATCGCCCGTCTCTGAACGAGATTTTCAGCACATATTCAGCTGTAAACATTCGCTAGTCTCGTTCGGCGCCAACGATGGCGCCGAAGGGTGTGGCCCCCGCCGCAGCCTGCCGATCCCTGACGAGAAGGACTACCCATGAATCGCAAGAATGCGTTGTACCTCGCGCTGCTCTCTGCTGTGTCCGGCGTTGCGCTGGCTGCGCCGCCCACCGAGATGGATGCCGCACCGGTGAGTAGCGCGCCGCAGGCGACCAAGCTCGGCGCGGCGACGTTGCAGTCGGCCAGCCTGCGCGGCGGCATCATGCCCACGCGCGTGGCGCAACTGGCTGCACCGAGCAGCAAGGAACTCGGCGCCGTGCGTGAGCGCCGCATTGCGCAGGTCAAGCATGGGCAGCCGCTGCAGATCGGCTTTACGCGCGCGGTGGCGCAGCCGTTGGTCAACCTGACCAAGCTCGATTGGCAGATGGCCGGCGACGGTTCGCGCGTTGCGACCTTGAAGCTGGGCTCCGCGCAGGCGGCATCGTTGCGTGCGGCGTTGCTGCTGCGTGGCGCCGGCGCAAAACCGGGCGACCCGTCCAGGGTGACGCTGCGTTTTGCCGGCGACGACGGCCGCGTGTTCGAACAATCCGGTGCCAGCTTCGTCGGCACCGGCGATGCCATCGGCTGGTCGCCGACCGTGAGCGGCGAAAACCTGCTGGTCGAGCTGTCGCTGCCGGCAGGCCTGTACCCGGAGAACTTCAGCCTCAGCATTCCGCAGCTGTCGCATCTGGATATCAGCCCCACCGCCAGCCCGCGCGACATGATGACCATTGCCATCGGCGAAAGCGATTCCTGCCAGAACGACATCGTATGCCGCGCCAATCCCACCGCCGGCTTTACCAGCGCCGCGAAGGCGGTGGCGCGCATGCTGTACACCACCAGCCAGGGCTCGTTCTTGTGCACTGGCACCCTGCTCAACAACACCAACACGCCCAAGCGCAATCTGTTCTGGACTGCGGCGCACTGCATCAGCACGCAGACGGTGGCCAACAGCCTGCAGACGTACTGGTTCTACGATGCGGCCAGCTGCAATGGCAACACCGCCAGTTCGCAGGCGACCACGCTCACCGGCGGCGCGTTCCTGCGCCATGCCAATACCACGCGCGACACCGCGCTGCTGGAACTGAAGACCGCACCGCCGAGCGGCGCGTTCTATGCCGCATGGAACAGCGCGGCGATCGGTGCCACCAGTACTTCGATCGTGGGCATCCATCACCCCGCGGGTGACGTCAAAAAGTACTCGCTGGGCACGGTCAATGGGCTCAACACCTCCATCGACGGCAAGACGCCGCTGTACCGCGTGGTCTGGAACGACGGCGTGACCGAAGGCGGCTCGTCCGGCTCGGGGCTGTTCACCATTGCCAGTGGCGGTGCGTATCAGCTGCGCGGCGGCCTGTATGGCGGGTATTCGTACTGCACCGCGCAGACCGATCCGGATTACTACTCGCGCTTCTCCGACGTGTATTCGTCGATCTCCACGTTCTTCGGGCAGTAAGCGTCAAAGCGTTTTAGAGCAACGCGTGGCAGGCGGTAGATCGCCTGCCACGCGTTTGCGTGCCACGTGGTGGGGCGTGTCGATCTAGAGCTACTTACAAAACTACTGGGCAACCGTCAGGCGGGCGTGACCGGTGCCCAACATTCTCATGGACCACTACTCGTAGACTCCGTTCCCTGTGCGTCGTCCACACGCGCCGGACGACTGATCGCCACGTGTTGTGAGCCACTCTTAGAAGCACAGCGGTGCTCCGCACAGCCATCTGCAGGATCGATGTGTCCAGCATCTTGCCTGGCGCAGTTACGGCAACGCGGTGATGCGCTCCCGCGATGGGTCGTTCCACAACTGTCTCTTGCTGGCATCGTTCAACAGCGTGGTCGCAGTGCTGTTGCCAGTGCGATGCGTGTACAGAATCCAGTTCGGCAGACCCGGTAACGCGCGGTTCGCTTCGATCGCGCGAGCGCTCTGAAAACGCATCAACCGGTACACCCAGAACGTATGCCAGCGATGGTCGCGGGTCGCAGCCGGGTTGGCGGTGATCACCGACAGCTGCAGCACCGCGCAACCGCGACGGCGTGGCACGAGCCGGTAATCGTCGACGGTGGGTTCATGCGTGGGCACACGCAGCGCGCGGTAGCGATCGCCCTGCGACAACACCACGGTGCGCCACGCATTGCCGCCGGCCAGACCAACGCCGCCACTGCCAAGGGTCACCACATAATCCGGACGATGGTCGCCATTGAGATCCACGCGCTCCACGTCATGAAAACCAAGCAGCCCACCGCCCAATTCGACCGGTGGCAGCAGCACGCGTCCGGCAGCGTCGCGTACCTGCAACATCGGCGCTGCGCCGCGGTTATCCATGGCGAGCACGGTGTTTGCATCGCGAAAATGGGTCACGCCCTCCCACTGCACGCTGCCTTCTACCGCCGATAGCGAGTCCACTTTGCACTCGGAGCCAACGGGCGGCCGCGACCAGGGCGGATACTGCGGATGCCAGGCCTGCGCCTGCGACGACAACAGCAAGGTCAGCACTGCGAGCTGGCATGCGTAGCGACGGCGCTCGCGCCGTCTCGTGGTGTTGCGCACATCCATGGCTGCGACGCTCTTGTTCCGATGGTGCGCACTATGCGGACTCGCCTGCATGGCGGCAAGCGTGTGCGACGCAGCCAAGGCAGTGCGGGTGCCAGGCAGGATGACGCCGCGTCGCAGGACGTTGGGCCGACCTGCTTCGGAGACCGACTGGCCTCGCGGAGACGCCACCAAGCGCAATCTCCGGCAATCCATGTGGTCGCATGCTGTAGTGCCTGCGCAGCCATCGCTGCGGCGATGCGACCCACGCTCTTGTCACGCCAAGCGCGTCGCACGTTCAAGCGAGCAAAGCGCATGGCAATCCTGCAGACTGCCAGCACTTCCATCGCCAGGATCGGCATGCCGTTTTCCCATCGCTGTCGCCACGCCGTCACCGCCGCGCTGCTTGCCGCAGTGTCCGCCGTCTCCACTGCCGCGATGGCCGCGACGCCGGCCGCCGCGGAAGACGTCAAGGCCTATGCGTTGCAGCTGTGCCTGCAGCAGAACTACGAACGTAGCGGCAGGCTGGAACCCGACCAACTGCGCGACCGCTCGTATCTGCTCACCACTTACGCGCTGGACAATGCCAGGCCTGGCGCCACCGGGCGATTGCAGACCTTTGTTGCGCAACAGACGGCGGAGTATCACCGTGGCGAGGTGCCGATGAAGGACGAAGCACGCCGTGGTCCGTTCACCACCATCTTTGCGCAGTGCATGGCGTTCTATCGCTCACCCGCGCTGCGCGACTTTGTGGCGAAACAACGCTGAGTCGTGCCGGCGCGGCGTGTTTCGATCGCTGCCGAAATCCTGCCCCCCGATGATCCCGGAACCGCGATGACCAGTTTCACCAATCTCCGCAGCCGCCGCGACGTTCTCAAGACCGCACTCAGTGCCGGCGCATTGCTGGCGGCAAGCCAACTCGCCGCCGCTCCCCGCAAGAAGGCTGCAACAAACGGCAGCGCGCCTGCGCCGTTCCCGGCCAAGGGCAGCGTACTGGTGCTGCTCGGCACCAAGGGCGGGCCAACGCCCTCGTCGCTGCGCGCGGCGGCAGCCAATGCGCTGGTGATCGACGGGCAGCCGTACCTGATCGATTGCGGCAACGGTGTTGCCCAACAGCTGGCCAAGGCCGGCATCCGGCTCCCCGCGTTGCGCGATATCTTCCTGACCCATCATCATTCCGATCACAACGCCGATCTGCTCACTGTGGTGTGGCTGGCCTGGGCCAGTGGCTTGCAGACGCCAGTGCATCTGTATGGGCCACCGGGCATCGGCAAGATGGTGGATGCGTTCGTCGAAATGCATGCCATCGACATTGAAGCGCGCATCCGCGAGGAAGGCCGCCCGCCGTTCAAACCGCTCATCCATGTGCACGAGTTCGACCAGGCCGGTACCGTGTTGCAGAACGATCAGGTCACGGTGACCGCCACGCTGGTGGACCACTACACGCTCAAACCGGCGTTCGCCTACCGCTTCCAGGCCCGCGACCGCACGGTGGTGTTCTCCGGCGATACGCGCTACCTGCCGGCGCTGGCTGCATTTGCCAAGGACACCGACATCCTGGTGCATGAGGTGATGTATCTGCCCGCGCTGGAAAAGATGCTCAAGACCAACGACAACGCCCCCACCTTGCTGGACCACCTGCTCAAGAGCCATTCCACCAGCGAAGAGGTCGGACGGATCGCCGCCGCGGCTAATGCAAAGATGCTGGTACTCAATCACTTCGTGCCAGGCGGCGACCCCAGCATCACTGAGGCGATGTGGAGCGAGGGCGCGCGCAAGCACTACGCCGGGCCGATCGTGGTCGGCGCCGATTTGATGCGGCTGTAGCTGGCGGAACTACACCATGGATCAAATTAATGTTGCGCAGGCATTAAAATATATCCAAAATTTGAAAGATCGAACAAGTCAAATTTCATCATTTTAGCTACCCGTTGCAGGGCATTTCGCAGGCCGAAAATAATGCCGCAAGACATGGAACCAGCCGTTGATCCAATGCAGGAAAATCGCCGTCTGCGCGCGTCGATGGAGCGCATGCGCTCTAACCAGCGGCTTGCTCGCAGCGGTGTACTGATCGCGATGTTCGCCGGCATGGCGTTTTTCCAAGTCCGAGATCTATTCAAGGACAACGCGTTACTGATGGTTGGCGTACTACTGTCGGCGGTGAGCGCCATCATTATCGTATTGACGGCGCTACCATTTCTGCGCAGCCCCTGCCCAAAATGCAAGCGTTCCTATCATGGTCCGGCAGCATTACTACGCTCGGCGGAGCAACCAGCACCTTGCAGGCATTGTGGCTTCCAGATCAATCAACACGTTTCCCGTTACTCCTGAAACGCAGTGCACCTAATCGCCTTCATATCGTGATCTTTAGTTGGAGCACGCAGGCATCTTAAGGTGCGGGGAAACAAGCAACTAAACATACCTACATAGCCACCCGCCTGCGCCCACCCCACACCTGCTCGTCAGCCTTGCAATAGCGCTCGATGAAGTCCTGCTGCGACGGCATCTGCTCCACCACGCGCTGGATCGGCTGCGCAATGCCATCCAGCAGGCGGCGCAGATCGGTGTCGGACAACGCCGCCGCCAGCGGATGATGCTGCTGCGGCACGATGCCCTGCCCCAGCATTACGTGCGTCCAGGAGTCCACGCGAAACAGTTCGTCGGTGCCTTGCCAGGCGTGCGCGCGCTCGCGCCAGGCACGCAGACGCAGGCGCAGCGAGTCGGGCAGTTCCATGTCGCGACACTGCTGCCACAGCGGCTCGTCGCGCTGCGTGGCGTGGTAGTGCAAGGTGACGAAATCGCGCACATGTTCCATCTCGGTGCGGCTGATGTCGTTGAACACATCGACCTGCGATGGCGCGATGCCATCGGCCGGAAACAACGTGATCAACCGTACCACCGCGGCAATGGTGAGATGGATGCTGGTGGATTCCAACGGCTCGATAAAACCGCTGGCCAGACCGAGCGAGACCACATTCTTGTTCCAGACCTTTAACCGTCGCCCGGTGCGGAACGGCACCAGCCACGGCTCCTTGACCGGGGTTGCGGCCGTGTCGCGCAGCAGCTTGGCGTGCGCCTCGTCATCGGACATGTGCTGGCTGGAAAACACCAGCCCGTTGCCAACGCGATGCTGCAACGGAATATGCCAGCGCCACCCCGCCTCATGCGCAATGGCGCGCGTATACGGCACCGGCGGGCCCACAGCTTCGGTCTGCACCGCCACTGCGCGATCGCACGGCAGCCAGTGGCTCCAGTCTTCGTAGCCGGTGTGCATTGTCTGTTCGATCAACAGACCACGGAAGCCGGTGCAATCGATGAACAGGTCGCCTTCGATCACCTGCCCGTCCTCCAGCACCAGCGCGGCCACATCGCCGCTATCCGGCTGCAACGTCACCTGCTGGATCTTGCCCTCGACACGCGTGACCCCGTGCGCTTCGCTGCGCGTGCGCAGAAACCGCGCGTACAACGCCGCGTCCAGGTGGTAGGCATAGTTGACGGCCGGCTCACGTGGCAATGCGAAGCGGTCCACCCGCGAGGCCACGGTTTCCAGGCAGTAATCGCCGAACGCGCCGGGCATGCCGCGGCGCTGACTTTCCAGCCATAGATGATGGAACGCGCACACCAGCGTGCTCTGGCCGGTAATGCCGAAGGGGTGGATATAGCGCTCGCCCTGCCGGCGCCAGTGCTCGAACGAGATCGACAGCTTGAACGTGCCGGCGACCGCGCGCAGAAATTCCTGTTCGTCGATCTGCAAAAACCGATGGAAGGTGCGGATGGGCGGCACCGTGGACTCGCCCACCCCCACGGTGGCGATCTGATCGGACTCGACCAGGGTGATGTCCAACAAGTCGCGAAATTGATGCGACAACGCGCAGGCGGCGATCCAGCCGGCGGTGCCGCCCCCGGCGATGACAACCTTGCGAATCCTGGCCTGGTTCACGGCGTTTTCCTGTCAGTGGGAGCACAACACGATGGAGGCGATCAGCGATTGAGCTTGCCGATCAGCATGGCGCGCAGCTGGCGCGCCAGTGTGGGGTCGATCGGGCCCAGCACCTGGCGCGCGTGCTCGGGCAGATGTTCGCCGGCACGCTCGGCAGGGCCGAACACGTAGTAGTCGAACAACGCACGCCAGGCGGCCTTTTCCGACGCCGGTCGGTCGCGGATGGCCCACAGCGCGTGATACAGCGCCTGCATCGGTGCAGGCAGCTGCGCCGGAGCGGTGCTCCACCAATAATTGACCAGCACATTGAACGGCTGCAGCGATTGCACGTGGTGCCACCACATGCTGGGGATGAAAATCGCATCGCCCGGTTCCAGCACCGCCGTACGCGCCTGCGACAACGCATCGGCCATGCGCGGATAGCGCGCAAGATCCGGATTGATCACATCCACCATGCTCACCACCTGCCCGCCCGGCGTGGGCTCCAGCGGGCCCGGATACAGATTGGCCACCTGCTCGGGCGCAAACAGCGTGAAGCACCGCTGGCCTACTGCGCACACCGCCAGATTATTGGGCGCATCGAAATGGCAGGAGGCGATGACCCGGTTGCCGATCCAGATGCTGGGCGGCACGGCGTTGCCGTCTGCGCTGACATCCAGCGCATTGCCTGCCGCAAAATCCGGCAGATGCGCATCGATCGGCAACGAGGCCAGGTAATACGTGGGCGGCTGCGGATCGTCCAGATGCGCGTCGATCGCGTCCAGCAGCGCGCTCAAGCTACCGCGCTGCACCTCGAAGTTGAGATCGCTGCAATCGTCGCGATAAAACGGCCGGCCGCCGATGTCCGGAGCGCCATACGAATACTGCAGTGCGCGGCCGGTATCCATGCTGCGCAACTGCGCCATGGCCTGCGATGTACCACGCCGCGCGGCCTGTACTAGCGCCCAGTCGCGCGCCACCCCGCGCAGCACCAGCGGTTGCGCGGCCGCGCACAACTGCGCCAGCAATGCCGCATCCGGCCGGCAGTCGCCGCGCTCGGGCAACGGGGCGATCGATGACAATGCGCTCATGCGATCAAGCGTGTGCGGCGGCTGCAACAGCGGCCTGCAAGTGCTGTAGCCGGCGCTGCTTCTCGCCCATCAGCCGGCGCAGGTTGTGGTGCGAGGCCAGCATCAAAAAGGCGCCTTCCAGATACCCAGCGTGATGCAGCTGCTGCAAGCCTGCGCCATCCAGCGCGGCCAATCGCTCACGGTCGATGCTGTACAGCCCTTCCAGGTGCACGCCGTGGCTGTCGTCGAGCACTACATCCAGCTTCACCGGTTGAATCAGGCCCAGCGCATCGAAGGCGGCGCACATCGCCTGCCCCGCATCCATGCCGTCACGGATGCCGCGCAATACGCTGATGATGTGTTCCAGATATGCGCTATGCCCGCCCTGCGGCAGAAACACCGGTTCGCCGTCGGCGCGACTGATACGCGGGTGCTCCAGGTCGACATGAATCACCGGCTCCTGCACCAGCGCGCCATCGATCCGCTGCTCCTGAAACCCGATCAGAAACGGCCCCTTGGCGACGATGCCCGGCAGGTAACCGGCATTCCAGCGGCCGTCTTGCAGAAACAGGTTTTCGTCGGGCGCAAAGCCCAGCAGGGCCACCGACTGATAGGCGCCGGTGGCCGCATCCTTGCGAAAGAACAGCGGGTATTCGCGTTGCAGCTCGGCGTACTCGGTGACGAACGCCGGCACAAAGCCCACCGCATCGCCGAATTCGGCACCAAAGCGCAGAATCACGCGCAGATCGTGGTGCGCCACATTGTTGAGCACTGCATATCGCGTCATCTAAAGCTCCAGCAGTGGCCTGCGATGGGCACTGCACCGGTCGGGGATCGATCACGCGACGACATGCCGCGCCTGCTGCCCGCGAGCATTGCCAAAAAGTGCGAAGCCGGCAAGCGGCAGAGCAGCATGTGCCGGTGGACTGCAGATGATGGGCTGTCGATTGGCGGACACGTCATCCGTCCGCCGGTTTCACTTCGATGACGCAGCGCACCTGTGCCGCCTGTTGCGCTCGTCTGAAATATCGCTGCCGGATGACGCATGCAGCCTGCGTGGCTGGCGCGGCAGCGTCTCCCACACAGATCTCGACTGACACCATCGCATGCGCGTATCGCGCAGAGACAGCCTGCGCGGCAACCGGCGTGCACCAAGGCACACACCGGCTGCGCAGACAGGCCGCACTGGCGTCAAAGCATCCCCCCCTGCGATGCACTCAGAACGCGTAGCGCACACCCAACGTATAGCGCGGCTGCTGGTCGATCAGGCGGACGATCTGCTTCTCCGACCGCCCGTGCCAACGCACGTCTTCGCCGGTGAGGTTGATCGCCTCAAAACCCACCGACAGCTGCTTGTTGACCGCGTAGCTGAGGCTGAGATCGATCTGCTGATAAGCCTCCACGTAGTACGGGTTGCGATTGGAGGCGTCCTGATTGGCCGCGATCAGGTACTCGTCGCGCCAGTTCCAGGCCAGACGCGCGCTCCAGCCGTACTTCTCGAACATCAGCATCACGTTGGCGGTATCGCTCAAGCCAAGCAACGCGAATTGATCGCGATCGATGACGTTGTTGTCGAACGCGACATCGCCTTCGACGATGGTGTAGTTGGCGTAGATACCAAAGCCGGTGCTGCCGAAGAAGTACTGACCGCCCAGCTCCCAACCGTGGATGTTGGCCTTGTTCTGGTTGACCGGTCGCGACACATCGAACTGATACAGCGGGTCGGATGCATTGCCTACGATGTCGTACGCATTTTCCAACGCCAGGCTTTGCGCCGAGCCGCCGTTATACGCACCCAGGCCACCGGTGGCAGCGGCGTTACGCAGCAAGGCCATTGCCGCAAACAGCGAGGTATCGTTGGCCGAGCAGGCCGCCGCCACGTCGTTGCCGGCGGCGCCCACCTGCGCGGTGCAAGCGCCGCTTTGCAGGAACGCCAATGCCGCCTGCGCGTCCGGCCCCGAGGTCGGGTCGGTCAAGCCGTACAGGGTTTCGCGCGAGACTGTGGTGCCGATGAAGTTGCTGACGCGCTTGTTCCAGAACGTTGCCGACACATAGCTGGCATCGGCGAAATACCATTCCAGCGCCAGGTCGAGGTTGTCCGATTCCAGCGGGTCCAGGGTCGGCGTCTGCGAATCGCCACTGGCGCGGTTGGACGGGTTGATCAGGACCGAGCCGGACGGCGTGTTCGGCGTGGGTCCGGCGATGAGGTTGTTGTACGGCGCCCGCGCGATGGTCTGGCCGAACGAGGCACGGCCTTTCAGCTGATCGGTGATATCGATGCTGAAATCCAGATTCGGCAGGATGTAGTTGTAGCTGGTCTTTTCGCTGAAGGGCTGCTGTTCGGCGGAGCGCAGCAACTGGAAGTCGTTGTTGGCCTGCCATTGCAGCGCGACGGGCGTGGCCACCTGCGAGGTGGATTCCACATCGGTGCGCTCGTAACGCAGGCCCAGGCGCGTGTTGGTGGTCATGCCGGCGATGTCGCCAGTCAATTCCAGTTGCACGTACGCCGCGCGGGTCTTTTCTTCGACCTGATTGTCCGCGCTGTACAGCGGGTTGTAGCGCGTCGCAGCGCCGTACTGGCTTCCACCCCATAGCGCCAGCTGGCTGGCATCGCCGCGCCATGCATTACGCGCGGCGCCATTGGCGTTGAAGTCATCGAACATGCCGACGATGCTCACAGGCCGCAACAGGTCGGTCATGCCTGGCTCCCTGCCGGCGTTGGCCACGCCCCAGTCGCCCAGCGTGGAGTAATTGTCGCTGGTCAGGCGGTGCATGGTGGTGTTGGACGAGCTGACGCCGAACTGGAAACGCCCGTCGTCGAAATCGAACTTGCCATCCAGGCGGCCTTCCTTGGTCTCGGTCACCTGCTTTTGATAGTAGATGCGCTGCACCTGCGAACCCAGATTGTTCTTGGTGAAGTCAGGGTTGACCACGCCATTGGTTCCGGCCAGCGAATCGGCGACGGTGGGATACCACGTGCGTGCGCCGATCGGCAGCGAGTTGTTGAACCACAACTCCTGCCCCCACTGGCCGCCGCAGGACGGACCACCGGTGCAGTTGTTGGTGCCGGCAAAGCTGAAATAAGTCGCGCTGCCGCCGGTGACCGGATCGTTGGGCAGGCTCTGGGTCTTGGAGTTGTGCGCATCGAAGGTCAGCTGGAAGCGGTCGCTCACCTGCCAGTCCGCATTGAAGCCGAGCGAGCCGAGCGTGTACTTCTGCTCGTTGCGCTGCTGCTCCATGCCGAAGTCCTTGGCGCCGTTGGGCACATCGCGCAGATACACCGGCGTGGCCACGGTCTGACCGGTATCGAAGGTCAGATCGGTGAAGCTGTTGGCGCGTTGCAGCCAGATGCCCTGCTCGCCGCGTTCTTCGCGGATTTCATTGGACGAATAGGTGTAATCCAGGGTCAGCGTGAGGCTGTCGGTCGGTGCGAACTGCATCACCGCCTGGCCGTTCATGCGCTCGCGCTGGAAATCGGCAAACGCGTAACGGATATCGTTGGGCAATCCATACAGCTGACCGATGGCCGGGGCGTTGGTCACCACGGTGTCCGGACGCAGTGCCGGGTCGGTGCCGGTCCAGCGCTGGATGTTCCAGCGATTTTCGGTGGCCTGCACCGAGCCGCCATGACGCTTCTGGTAGCTGGCGCTCAGGCCGATACCGAAGGTCTTGTCCGGGTTGGTGTAGCTGAAGATGCCCGACACTTCCGGGGTGAGCGAATCGCCGAACGGCTGCGAGCGGTCGGACACCATCTTGGCGCCGGCATTGGCCACCACGCCCTCGTGATTGAACGGCTTGTCGGTCTGGATGTTGATCGTGGCGCCGATACCGCCGCTGGGTGCAGTGGCGCGGCTGGTCTTGAACACTTCGATGCCGGTAATGGCTTCGGAGGCGAGCTGCGCGAAATTGAATGCGCGCGTGCCCACATCCACGCCACCGATCGGCGTCTGCCCGGGCGCACCGAAGGCGTCGGCACCGGGAATCAGGCGGCCATTGAGGGTGACCGTATTGAATTGCGGGCCGAAGCCGCGGGCGGTGACCTGCGCGCCTTCGCCATCGCGGCGTTCGATCGAGATGCCGGTGATGCGTTGCAGCGATTCGGCCAGGTTGGTGTCCGGAAACTTGCCGATATCTTCGGCGCTGATCGCATCCACCACACCGGCGGCATCGCGCTTGATGCCCATCGACTGGTCCAGGCTGCTGCGGATACCGGTGACGTTGACGGTATCGAGCGTGGTGGCAGAGTCGCTGCTGGACTGCGGCGCGGGTGTCGGCGGCGCGACGTCCTGCGCAAACGCGGGATTGATGACCAACAGGCCGCCAACGAAGGTGAACATGGCCTTCGACTTGAAGCTGTTCAACGTACGACGCATCGATGTGTCCTCGGGAGTGGAGTCCAACCGCCTACGGCCGATGTCGCGGCATGCGACACGGCGAAGTCATAACCACCGCCCGGTGGGCGATGGAACAGCACTGCTGTGAATACGAGCAGCCAACAAACCTGCTGTGCAGCCGCCAGGCGGACGGGGCCTGTGCTCGGAACGGCATGTACCGCTCGTACATTCCGGTTCTGAGCGCGCCGTCCGCACTCGCCTGACCACTGCTCGCTACGTTTTGTTGGTTGCTCTAACGGTCCCCTAGCGCGCATGCCGCCGATCGCCCCTACGATCGTCGACTGCGTTGTGCATTGCCTGCCTGCAGCAGACATCGCCAACAGAGGTGATGTCGGCGACAGCTGCGCAACGCGTGCCCTGCACGGTGTGTCTGCCAGTGATAGCGCTAACACGCTGCGCAGCCTAGTCAGGCGATAAAGCGCTTGTCACCGTGCGTTGCAGCATAGTGATGGGCACGCACTGTTACAGCCGATACGGCACTCGCTTGAGCCCGCATGCGGTACTCAATGGCAGCGCGGCTGTAAGCGTTATCATCCGATTGCGCGAAAACCGGCGACGGCCACGGTGAAATTCGCACAATGAAACCGGCGCAGCAGGGTCGCGCAAGGCGATTGCGCAAACGTCGCATCGACAACAACGCGGCTGACTCAGACGCGCGACGCACACGCTGGCCATGCACTGATGCCGGCTGGCGTCGTGGCGTTGGAAACCAGTGCAGCGCTGACGGGTGCACAAAGAAAAACGGCGCAATCTTCGCAATCGATTGCGCCGTAGAACGCGGTTGCAGCGCGCGGCGATTGCGCGCATTGGCCAGCGGGGTCGTCAGCCCGCTCGCGCTGGCGACGGTCAGCCGATCACGTCCACGCGATCGTCGCTGCGGTCGGCATCCGGCAGCGCATGATCCGGGTCCAGGGTCACATGCAGCACTTTTTGCGTGGTGGGCAGGGTCAAGGTCGGGGCGGTGTTCTGCAGCCAGGTCTCCACCGGCACGCGACGGTCCAGATGGCTGCCGTCGGCCAGATCCACCCGCACGGTGACCGGCATCACCAGTTTCTGTCGGCTACGCAAGGTGAGCTGCAGCCCCTTGGCCGGGTCGTGATCGACGTACTGCGCGCGGGCGATGCCCATGTCCAACTGCCAGTTATTGAGATACCAGCCGCGCCACCACCAGCTCAGGTCTTCACCGCTTTCACTTTCCATCAACCGGAAAAAATCCGAAGGCGTGGGATGTTTGTAAGCCCAGGTGGCGATGTACTTGCGAAACGCCGGATCGAAGCGCTCCGGTCCCAAAATCTGCTCGCGCAGCAACACCAACCCTAATGCGCCTTTAAAATAGGTCAGCGGATGACGGTAGGTTTCGCTGGTGGCATCGGCGATATCCATCAAGGTGGGCGCCGTGCGATCTGCCAGCAACGGCAGGATTTCATCGACCGGGTTTCCGCCCTTGGGCGCATATTCCGAGTCGCGCTTGGGCGCGTATTCGCCCTTGTTGAAAGCATCCGATGCGTACACATCGATGAAGGTGTTGAAGCCTTCGTCCATGAAGGCATGGCGGCGTTCGTTGGAGCCGACGATCATCGGGAACCAGGTGTGGCCGATCTCGTGTGCGGTGATCCAGAACAGGTCCTTGCCGCCGTCTTCGAAGCCATCGAACACGATGCCGGGGTATTCCATGCCCGCGCCGTAGCCGCCCAGGTTGATCGCAGCGGGCCACGGGTACGCATACCACTGCGAAAAATGTTCGATCGCACCTTTGACGTATTCGGTGGAGCGGTTCCATTTATCCGCGCCCACCCCCTCCACCGGGTACACCGACATCGCCAGCGACTGCTTGCCGCCCGGCAGGTTGACGCGTGCGGCATCCCAGACGAACGCAGGCGATGCGGCAAACGCGACATCGCGCGTGTGCTCCATATGGAAACGCCAGGTGCGCGTGCCGTTGCCTGCCGGTGCCGCTGCGCGTGCGGCGACTTCTGCGGGCGTGCGGATCAGCACCGTGCGGTCGCTGTCGCGCGCCTGTTGCAGGCGTTGCTGCTCGGCGCGGCTGAGCACCTCGGCCGGGTTGGTCAACGCACCGGAACCGGCCACCAGAAATCCATCCGGCACGGTCACCGCGTAATCGAAGTCGCCGTACTCCAGATAAAACTCCGAGCCCAGATACGGTTGCGTGTCCCAGCCACGCAGATCGTCGTAGACGGCCATGCGCGGGTACCACTGCGCAATCTCGTAGATCTCGCCCTGCTTGCTTGCGCTGTAAGCGGTGCGCCCGCCCCAGGTGCCGGGAATGCGGTAGCGGTAACGGATCTGCAGCGTCAGCTCCTTGCCCTGCCCGGCCAGCGGCTGCGGCAGGTCCACGCGCATGCGAGTGTCGTCCACCACGAAATGCGCGGGCTGGCGGCGGCCATCGCGCTCGATCTCCACGCTGGCGATCTGCATGCCCTCGGTGAACTCGGTGCGCCGCGATGGACGGCTGGCCGCCGCGCGCGCGTCGGCGCGGTACATGTTCTGGTCCAGCTGCAGCCACAGCACGTCCAACGCGTCCGGGCTGTGGTTGGTGTAATGGATGGCGGCGGTGCCGGTGAGCGTGTGGCTGGCCGGATCGATGCGCGCGTCCAGCTGGTAATCGGCACGGTTCTGCCAGAACAACGGCCCGGGCACGCCACTGCCGCTGCGGTAGGCATTGGGCGCATCGGGTAACTGCAACGGGGCGAACATGGCCAGTGGATCGAAAGGGCTGGCCGGTGCGGGTGCTGCGGTTGCGGAACTGGCTGGTGCGGGCGCGGCAAGTGCGGGCACGGCAACGCATGCCAGTGACAATGCAACGGTAAGCGATCGGCGCACGGTGGGGGTCATGCGAAATCCTGCGGCGTGGGGGACTTCCATCCTACGGCGCGCCTCGCCGCGCGCGGGAATGCCATTGGTCCCGGATGGCGCTGCACGATTCCGCGGCAGCAGCGCTCCGCTCGACGATCTGCGCGACGGCCATGCCGGTGATGCTGAGAGCGACTACCAAAACTAACCCACGCCTGCCTGCCGCAGGGCGGCTGATCTGCGGCTTAAAGTGGACAACAAAACGTAGCGAGTAGTCGTCAGGTGGGTGCGGACGGCGCGGAGGAACCGGAGTGTACGAGTGGTACATGAGGATTTCGAGCACCGGCCGCGCGCCCTGGCGGCTGCACAGTAGTTTTATTAGCTGCTCTTGGTTGCAGGGCCCTTGCCCACCTACCATCGCGGGACACGCTGCAAGTACGTCCTTGTCAGCGCTTACTCGGCATCCATGCCGCGTAAGGTCCCGCGACGGTAGGCAGGCAAGGACCAGTCGGGATGGTCGGTATGCATGGCTTTGAGTAAAGAAGCCAGCAAGCTCTCTGGTGCGGTGTCCTCGCCGATTACGGGACCGTGTGGCCGCATGAATGCCGCCACCGAGCCCGCATGGAGTTCACGGCGTATCCCGCGAGCGGCGAAGGCACCGCGCACTCGATCCACTCAGCGTTTGACCTGGACTTCTGACCGCATCCACCAAGACACGGCCGACAAAACCAGACTCACCGCCACGCGCCCTCTCGCTACGTTTTGTTAGCCACTCTTATTCCGGAATCAAGCTGCCCAGTCGCAACGCACCATCGCCGTCCGCGCCGAGTGCGTCATCCGGGTTGCTCAAGCGGCAGCGGCGCAACGACAGGCAGCCGCAGCCGATGCAATCGGTGAGCTGGTCGCGCAAGGCCTGCAGTTCGCTGATGCGCGCATCCAGCTGCCCGCGCCAGCGCGCGGACATGCGCGCCCATTCCGCGCGCGTGGGCGTGCGCTGATCCGGCAATACCGAGAACGCATCCAGCACCTGCTGCAAGGGCACTCCAAGCCGTTGCGCGACACGAATCACCGCGATGCGCCGCAACACATCGCGCGCATAACGCCGCTGATTTCCTGCAGTGCGCAGGCTGCGGATCAAGCCTTTGCGCTCATAGAAATGCAATGCCGATACCGCCACGCCACTGCGCTTGGCCACTTCGCCCACCGACAACTCACGCTGCATTGCCTTGACCTCAACCTTGGTTGAGGCAGGATGCTGCGCGGCCATGACCGACGCAAGCGCCACGGTCACGCCCCTGCTCACTCGCTCTGGATGTTCGATGCCCACCGATACCGCCCTGCCCGTCACACCGCCCCACGCCACGCACGCCACCTCGATCCTGGCAGCGCCATATCGCGCCGCCACGCTCGGCATGGTCGCGCTGGTATCGCTCAATGCCTTCGAATCGCTGGCGGTGGCCGCCGCCATGCCCACCGTGGCGCGCGAGTTGAACGGCTTGCCGCTGTATGCACTGGCCTTCGGCGGCACCTTGGCCACCAGCGTGGTGGGCATGACCGCCGCCGGGCGCTGGAGCGACCGTCGCGACCCCGGCGGCGCGCTGGGCATCGGGCTGCTGTGTTTTGTGATCGGGCTATTGATCGCCGGGCTGGCGCCCAGCATGCCGTCGCTGATCGCCGGGCGCCTGTTGCAGGGGCTGGGCGCCGGCGCGTATTCGGTGGCGTTGTACGTGATTGTCGGGCGGCTGTATCCGGAAGCGTTGCGGCCACGCGTGTTTGCCGCCTTCTCCGCCGGCTGGGTGGTGCCGTCGTTGATCGGCCCGAGCATCAGCGGGTTGATCGTGCAGCACGTGGGCTGGCGTTGGGTGTTTCTGTCGGTGCCGCTGCTGGCGATTCCGGCCGGGTTGATGCTGTGGCCGGCACTGCGCGGGCGGAGCTGGACCAATGCGGATCCCGCCGCGCCGACTGCGTCGCTGGGCTGGGCCATCGGCGCGGCATTGGGCGTACTGGGCGTGTATCTGGGCGGTCAGTTACACGGCATGACTGCGCTGGGCGCGATGCTGCCGCCGCTGTTGCTCACGGTGTATTGCGCGTGGCAACTATTGCCGGCCGGCACGCTGCGGCTTGTACGCGGATTGCCCAGCGTGATCGCGCTGCGTGGAATCGCTGCGGCGGCGTTCTTCGGGTTCGAGGCGTTCTTGCCGTTGCTGCTGTCGCGCGAACGCGGGCTCACACCGCTGCTGGCGGGCGTGGCACTGAGCGTGGGCGCGCTCGGCTGGTTCAGCGGCTCGTGGTACCAGGGCCACAGCCGCGCCGGCTGGTCGCGTCCGCGCCTGCTCAAGACCGGCGCGCTGCTGATGACGCTGGGCATCGTGATCGGCGCAGGCGCGGTGTGGCCGGCGATTCCGGTGCCGCTGGCAGTCGCCGGCTGGGCGCTGACCGGCCTGGGCATGGGCCTGGTGTATCCCAGCCTGTCGGTGCTGACGCTGGCCTTGTCGCCACCGGCGCAGCAAGGCGCCAACAGCTCTGCGATGCAACTGAGCGAAGCGATTGCCGTTGCCGGCATGCTGGCGCTGGCCGGCGCGCTCTTCGCCGCGCTGTTGGCGTCGGCACCATGGGCGGCCTACCTGAGCGTCTTCGCGCTGGCCTGGTTGTTGGCGATGGCGGGCTTTTTTGTGGCACGGCGGGTGTGACGAGGGCTGCGTGGTTGGCGCGGTGAGTCGTGATGCCGAGATAGGCCGATGCTGCATGCACATCGGATCGATGCGGATACGTCGTGCAGGCCTTGCGCAAACGATCATGCCTGGTTGGCCGACTGCATCCGCAGTGACATCGCGACGCAGAGCGCTTCCAGAAGTTTGCCGATTCTGTCCAGATCGCTACAAAAGCTGCACCTGCTTGCTCACCGCGAGCGATTGGTCATTTTTTCGCCACCTATCTTGACAGCGTTGCGGGCCGGGGCCTGCACGCAGTTGTCCACAGCCTTGTGCAAGTTCCATCCACAGGGGGTGTGGAAAACCTGCGCTGCGTCGCACAGCCCGCAGGGCTTGCGCGCAACTGCGGCGTATGCAAAGCAAACGCCGCAGTTGCCTGGACAAGCGTGATGCGCATCGTCGCTACGACCACATCGCCTATCTGCAACGCGCTGACGCGTTGAGATCAGTCCACGATCACATGCGGTACGAAGCGCGAGGTGTCGCGGGTGATCGGGCCATCGTCGTCGCGCATGCCCAAACCGGCGGGGCGATCGGCCACCACCCAACTGCCCACCAGCGCATGGCGGCCATCGAAGACCGGCAGCGGGTGGTGCGCCTGCAGGATCGCCGGGCCGTCCACATACGGGCCATCGGTGTGTGCGGCCTCGCCTTGCGCGGTGACCAGCGCGATGTTGGCGCCTTCGCGCGAGAGCAGCGGCTTGCGTACCCAACCAGCAGCGGGTGCTTCGCCGGCCTGCGCAAAGCGCGCTGCCAGCAGATTGGGATGCCCTTCATGGCGTTCCCACAGCAGCGGCAGGATGCCCTTGTTGCTCAATACCGATTTCCATGCCGGTTCGATCAGGCGCACGCGGTTGGCGATCAACGCCGGGCCGAAGCGCTCTTCCATCATGAATTCCAGCGGATACAGCTTGAACAAGGTCTGGATCACGCGGTCCTGGTCATCGGTGAACCAGCCTTCGGCGCTCAGGCCGATGTCTTCGATGGCGACTTCTTCGGTCGCAATGCCGACCTGATGCGCGCAATCGCGCAGATAACGCACAGTGGCGCGGTCTTCCAGCGAGTCGCGCACCGCCGAAAAATGCATCTGCGCACCCAACGCGCCATCCACCGCCAGCGCGCCCAGCGTTTCGCACAACAGATCCTGGATCAGGTTGTACTGATCGGTGCCCGCTGGCAGCACGCCGGCAGCGATCTGCTGCTCCAGCCACAACCACTGGAAATACGCAGCCTCATACAGCGAGGTGGGCGTGTCGTAATTGAGCTCGTACAACTTGGCCGGGCCGTTGCCGGAGTACGCCAGGTCCATGCGGCCATACAGATGCGGGTCGCGGTTCTTCCAGGAGTTGGCGATCCAGTCCCAGTAAAACGGCGGGATGGCCAGCTTGGTCAGCAGCGCCTCGGAGCCGACCACTTCGTCCACCAGCTGCATCGCCATGTCGTGCAGGTCTTGGGTGGGCGCCTCGATGTCGTCTTCGATCTGCCGCAACGAAAAGGCGTAGTACGCGCGTTCGTCCCAATACGGCTCGCCGTCGATGGTGTGGAAATGGAAACCAAGCGACTCGGCCTGCGTGCGCCAATCCGGGCGTTCGGCAATTGCGATGCGTTGCATGTCAGCCGCCGAACCCGGAACTGCGCCCGCCGCTGCCGAACGAGCTGCGTGCCGCCGCACTGGAGCCAAAGCCCGAGCGCGACACGGTGATCGCGCGCGTCGGCATATCGATCGCGCCGCTACGTCCGCGCACGCTGCCGATACGATTGCTGGCCAGATCGCCATTGGGTTTGTAATAGCCGCCGCTGCGGTAATCGCGATACAGCGGAATCGAGCCACCGTAGCGATAGCCGCCACCGCCGGTCATGTTGCCCAACGCGTAGCCCAGCAAAAATCCGCCCATCGGCGGAATCCAGCTCTGCTGGCCCTGATTCTGCACCGCAGTGCAGCTACCGAACTGTTCGTCGCACTCGTAGCGCGTGTTGAAACGCGGCGCGGCCTGCTGGTGCTTGGCCACCGCCTCGTCGTATGCCTTGAGGCATTGCTGGATGTCGTTCTGTTCCTGCTTGACCTGGTAGCAATCGGAGGCCGACTGCAGCACCACGCCGGTTTCCGGCTCCGAGCCGCAGCCGGTGACTAGCGCGGCCGGCAATGCCGCCATCAGGGTGAGCTTGAGATTGCGTGATCGCTTCATGGCGCAGGCTCCGTTACGGCGTGATCGCCGCGGCGTTGATCAGGCCAACCGCAATCGACACGCCGGCAGAAAAAATACCGGCGGCGGCGACGTTGTCGGTGATCTGCCGCGAGATGCGTCCGGCCACCAGGTTGGCCAGCAGATACGCCACCACCTGGATACCGCAGGCGACCACGCCCCAGATCAAGGCGTCGATCAGACTCACCGAATGGGTGATGGCCGAATGCAGCGGCAGCGCCACCCCGATGAGGTTGCCGGCCAGCGCGGTGGCGGCGGCCACATTGCCTTGCCGCAGCAAGGTGAAATCCTTGTGCGGGGTGACCAGGGTCACCAGCACCACCGCGACGATCAACACGCCCAGGCCGGTACCGAAGTAGGAAAGAAACGCGAGAAAACTCTGCAGATTGATCGGATTCATGACAGGACCGGTTGAGTGAAGGGCGAGCGCGCGCTCAGGTGATATCCAGGTCAGCGACGGTGACGTCGATACCGACCGCGTAGGTCACGCAAAATTCGTTCGGGCCGGAATCCTCGCCGGTCACCAGCAAAAATTCTTCACGCTGCAGCTCGGGCACATCGCGGCTGTAGAGCATGGCGTAATGGGTCAGGTCGCCATCGCGGCGCGGCGGCTGATAGCGGTACAGCACCTCGTCGTAGGCGATCGGTGGAATACGCGCGGCATCATCGGTGGATTGGGTGGCGCGCTCCCAGCGTTTGCCGGCGTACTCGATCTGCGCCGCGCCCAGGTGCGGGTGCTGCATCACGAACTCCTGAAACGCCTGCTTGCTCGGTGGGTTCACCGTCTCGCAATACACGAACGCCTTCATCGCTTCCAGATCGCCGCCCACGGTGGTGACCTGCAAAAACGCATCGTCGTCCAGATAGAACCGGTGCAGCGAATAACCATCGCCCAGATTGACGTGGCCATAGCACGGAATGCCCTGATTGCCGCCCGGCAACTCGGCGGTCATGGCATCCGGCGCCATGCGGTACAGCGTGGTATCGATAGCCACCTGCCCCCCCACGCGCAGCCCCAGCGGCAATGCGTGGCCGATGGCGCCGGTGCCGGAGCTGGGCAACGGTGGCGGTTGCGGTTGGCCGAACAACTTGCTGAAAAAACTCATCGTCAGACACCTTGTGGCGATGCAGGAATGGGGTCGGCGGAAGCGCGCAGCGCCTGCCAGGCAATCGCCTGGGCAGGCACGCGCTGTTCGGCCAGGTAATACAGCATGGCACCGCCGGCCACAGCGGTGCGTGCTGGCGGGTTCAAGCGCAATGCGCCATCGGGCGCACGCAGCCCTAGCAGCAAAGCGCCGCGCTGGCTGAAATCGGCGGCCAGCCGGCTGTAATCCAGTGCATCCACCTCCGCAGGCACGGCAAGACTGAACTGGGTGGGGCCATCGTCCACCGACAACAACTCGGCGGTGATGGCGGCACTGCCCGGGTCCTGCGCGGCGCGGGCCAGGATTTCGGCGGTCATCGGGCGCGTGCACTCGATGGCCGGGTAATGGTGGTTGACCAGGCGCGCGGCGCTGGCCGAGTCGAAGTGCGCCACCACATGCGCGCGCGGCGCATGCGCCATCAACGCGAACACCGCCGCCAGGGTCTGGTCGTCGGACGGCGGGTTGACGATCACCCGCGCCGCGCCCGCGATGCCGGCGCGCAGGTACACCTCGGTATGCGTGTACGACTCGGCGGCGACAAAGCGCATGTGGTCGGGCATCGGATTTTCAGCGACCCCTTCGGCGATCAGCACCACGCCTTCGTCATCGGTGGCGGTGTCCGACAGCAGCAGCTCAAGCAAGCGTGCCGAGGCCGCGCCCTGCCAGCCGATCAAAATGGTGTGCCCGCTCAAATCGGCGTAGGCCATCTTGCCCATGGAATGACGCCTCCAAAACGTGATGAGGACGCCGCTGGTCTTGGCCAGCACCGTGGCGAACAACGCCACCGCGCCCGGCATCAACACGAACGCGGCGATATAGCGCCCGGCCACCGAGCCCGGCGACAGGTCGCCATAGCCGATGGTGGTGGCGGTGGTCATGTAGTAATACGGAAACGCATCCAGGCCGACCAGCTTGTGCTCGCCAGCCAGCCACAGCAACGCCCAGCTCAGGCCCATGTGAGCCAGCAACGCCAGCGCCACCATGCCCCAACTGACGCGGCGCACGTGGCGCCGCAAGACCCGGAACAGCTTTCCAACGATGATCATGGCGCGTCCTGTGCCGTGCCGCTGTAAGAGCGGCTAACAAAACGTAGCGAGCATTCGCCAGGTGGGTGTGGACGGCGCGGAGGAACCGAAGTGTACGCGTGGTACATGAGGATTCCGAGCACCGGCCGCGCCCGCCTGGCGGTGAGCACAGTCGTTTTATCAGCTGTTCTAAGTCAGCTGTCGCTGCGGGGAACCTGCTGCACGTCGCGCACCTGGCCGATCAACGGCGCGGTCCCGCTGGCGGTGTCGTGGCCGAGTTGGGCGGCCGGCTTCTTGAAGCGTGCCAGCACCGCAGCTGCATTGGATTCGCCTTCCATCAGGCCAGCCGCAGCCAGACGCCGATTCAGATCGCCATCGCCGGTGGACGATTCGAGCTCTTCGGCCGATTCGATGCGTGCGGAGGTTTCGGCCTGGCGCGCCTTGATGCGTTCAAGCGATTCCAGTGCCGAGCCCATCTTGCTGCTGGCACCGGAATGCCGCGCAGCGATGGCGGCCTGCGCCTTCTGCACTGCATCGGTGGCCTTGACGGTGTCGATCTGCTGGCGCATGCCGCGCAGCTGGTTTTCGGTCTTCTGGATGGTGGCCTTGAGCGTCACCACCGATTGGTCCAGCGACGTCTTGGACGCCTTGTCGCCGGCGTCTTCGCTTTCCAGCGCGGCCAGTTTGACCGCCACGTCATGCGCCAGCGCTTCGTCGTTCTTGGCCAGCGCGCCTTCGATGTAACGCGTGTACTCGGCCATCTTGCCGCCACGCGCGTCGATCTTCTGCTGCGCCAGCTTGCTCTGTGCCATCAGTTTGGTCAGCTCTTCGCGCGAGCGCGTGAGCTGGGCGCCGGCATCGCGCATTTCCTGGTCCAGGATGCGCAACGCATTGGCGTCGACCGCTTTCTGGCCGGTTTCATGTGCGGTGCCACGCAGCAGCGTGATCAGTTTGGAAAAAATACTCATGACAACACGCCTTTAGGAAAAGAACGGCTTGAGAGATTCGGCGGCATCCAGCGTATTGGCCGCCAGGGTCTGGATTTCCTCGTCGATCTGGTCGAGCGTGGACGACGCCGACAGCTCGCCGAAGACCACATAGGCATCCTTGCCATCGACCTGGACCAGGCCCAGGTTGGACAAGGGATTGAGCGGATTGAGCCGCAGGCAGGCGTCGTTGAAGGCTGCGCGGTCGCTGACTTGGTCGGCGTTGGCCAGCAGTGTGGAAACGAACACCTGCGAGCCGGAGGCGGCAACCTGGATCTGCATGTCGCCGTGGTCGGCCAGGATGAGGTTGATGGCCGGTTCCAGCCCGTCGATCAACTCGACCTCGATCGGCTGGTCGCGGTAGCGCTCGGCCAGCAGGCCGTGCAATTCGACAGTGGTGTACTGCGTCATACGATGTCCTGTCCTTTGGAAACGATGGTCAAGCGATGGGCGGACATACTACAGACTGTTCGCGACCGGCAGAACGTGCCGTTTGGCACCGGTTATGCCGCATCCAGTGCCGCGGCTTGGGCGGATGCGCAGCATGGCCGGGTCCCGGTCTGCCCAGGGCAGCGAGGCGTCCGGACAGGGTGGCAGAGGCCAGGCGCCGGGCGTCGCGCGCCTGCACGCCAAGGCCGCTGTGCGTAGCACCGACCGGATGCGCCCTCTCTTTGGCAGGCGTCGCAGCGCCAATGCCGCACCGAGCGCCAGCGGCTTGCCAGCGAGCACGCCGCAGATGGCCGGACTTACGGGTACAGCATCCGCTTGGTCCACCGGCTGGCCGCATCGGCCTCATAGCGCCAGCGCTCATGCAGGCGGAACTTGGCGCCGTACCAGAACTCGAACGCCTGCGGCACCACCCGGAAGCCGCCCCAGCCGTCCGGACGCGGCACCTCACGGCCTTCGAAGGTGGCTTCGACCTTGGCGATCGCCGCATCGAACTCCTCGCGCGAGCCCAGCGTTTGCGATTGCAACGAGGCCCACGCGCCGATCTGGCTCATGCGCGGGCGCGAGGCGAAATACGCGTCCGATTCGTCCGCGCTCACCAGCTGCACGCCGCCTTCGATACGCACCTGGATGCCGGCCTCGCGCAAGCTGCGCCACAAGAACAGCAGCGCCGCCTGCGGATGGGTCTGCAAATCGCGGCCTTTTGCGCTGTCCAGATGCGTGTAGAACACGAATCCGCGCGTGTCGAAGGCCTTGAGCAGCACAGTGCGCGCGCTCGGCCGCCCATCAACGTTGGCGGTGGCCACGGTCATTGCGCTGGCTTCCAGTTCGGCGCTGTTCTGCGCCTCGGCATACAGCGCGGTAAAGGTGGCAAGCGCTTCTGCGTACAGATCGGGCATGACGGTAGGTGGCAGCAGGAGAAGCGCCCATTGTGGGCGCATCGCACGCGCTTGTCGCATGGGCTGGCTGTCGCCGCCTGTGCAGTTGGCATTGCCATCGGCGCGCGGTTGCTGCGGCAAGCACCGGCCGTGCGCAGGACGCACTGGTATCGGCGTGTGCGGGACGCACTGGTATCGGCGCACATCGGGCGGCCCGGTCCGCGCGTGCAGAATGCTACGATCCGTGCGCATGAACCCCGCACCCAATCTCGTGATGATCGGCCCGATGGGCGCCGGAAAAAGCTGCATCGGCCGCCGCCTGGCCGAGCGCTTCGGGCTGGAGTTTGTGGATGTGGATCAGGCCATTGTCGAACACGTGGGCAGCAGCATCCCCGCTATCTTCGAACAGCATGGCGAAGCGCGCTTTCGGCAGCATGAAACCGAGACCTTGCAGGCGCTGTTGCAACAGGACAACAAACTCATTTCCACCGGTGGTGGCGCGGTGCTGGATCCGCTCAACCGCGCGCGGATTCGTGAGCGCGGGTTTGTGGTCTATCTGCACGTGAGCGTGCCGGCGCAACTCACCCGGCTGGCGCGCGACCGCAATCGCCCGCTGCTGCAGCGCGCCGACCGCGAGCAGGTGCTGCACGCGATGGCCGCGCATCGCACCCCGCTGTATCAGGAGGTCGCCGACCTCACCCTGGAAACCGATCACTTCTCCCCCGCCGAGGCCACCGCGCAGCTGGTGCTGCGCCTGGCTGCGCAATGGCGCATGTCGAGTACCCCCGCATGACACTTCCCCGTTCCCCGCGCAGCGTCGATGTCGACGGTGCGCAGCCGTACACCATCACCATTGCTCCCGGCCTGCTGGCCGATGGCGCACGCCTGGCCAGCCACGTGCGCGGCCGCCACGTGCTGTTGCTCAGCGACACGCAGGTGGCGCCGCACTACGCGGCCGGCGTGCGCAGCGCGCTGCTGCAGGCGCGCCCGGACCTGCAACTGGGCGAGCTGGTGATCGCCGCCGGCGAAGCCTCCAAAACGCTGGACAACTTCGGCGCCGCCATCACTGCGCTGGCCGAACTGGGCGCCACTCGCGATGCCTGCGTGTTCGCGCTCGGCGGCGGCGTGGTCGGCGACCTAGCCGGCTTCGCCGCCGCCTGCTGGATGCGTGGCGTGGACTGCGTGCAGCTGCCCACCAGCCTGCTGGCGATGGTGGATTCGTCGGTCGGCGGCAAGACCGCGGTGGATATCCCGCAGGGCAAGAACCTGGTCGGCGCCTTCCATCCGCCGCGTGCGGTGATCGCCGATACCGACACCCTGCACACCCTGCCCGCCCGCGAACTGCGCGCAGGCCTGGCCGAAGTGATCAAATACGGCGCCATCCGCGACCCGCTGTTCTTCCAGTGGCTGCACGCCGAACGCCGCGCCTTGCTCGACAGCGACGCGGCGGCGCTGGCACAGGCCATCGCCCGCAGCTGCGAACACAAGGCCGAGATCGTGGCGCGCGACCCGCTGGAAAAGGGCGAGCGGGCCCTGCTCAACCTGGGCCACACCTTTGGCCACGCCATCGAGACCGAGCAAGGCTACGGCGCGCCCGGCAACGACAACCTCAACCATGGCGAAGCGGTCGCGGTCGGCATGGTGCTGGCCGCGCGCCTGTCGGCCGCGCTGGGCATGAGCGACGCACAGGACACCGAGGCGCTGCGCACCCTGCTGCAGGAGTTCGACCTGCCCACCGAGATCCCACCCGGCCTGTCGCCCGAGGCCCTGCTGGGGCGCATGCGCCTGGACAAGAAGAATGTCGCCGGCCGCCTGCGCCTGGTGCTGTGGCGCGGCATCGGCAAGGCCGAAGTGGTGCCCGATGTGGACGAGGCGGCGGTGCTGCGGATTCTGGCGGGGTGAGGTTGTCGTTGGCTGGTTGAGGCTGCGTTGGCTGGTTGAGGGTGCGTTGGCTGGTTGAGGCTGCGTCGGCTGGTTGAGGTTGCGTTGGCTGGTTGAGGTTGCGTTGGCTGGTTGAGGGTGCGTCGGCTGGTTGAGGGTGCGTCGGCTGGTTGAGGTTGCGTCGGCTGGTTGAGGGTGCGTTGGCTGGTTGGGGTTGCGTTGGCTGGTTGAGGGTGCGTCGGCTGGTTGAGGTTGCGTCGGCTGGTTGAGGTTGCGTCGGCTGGTTGAGGGTGCGTCGGCTGGTTGAGGGTGCGTTGGCAGGTTGAGGTTGCGTCGGCTAATTGAAGCTGGGGTTGGCTGAGTTGAGGTCGAGGTTTGCCAGCAAAGACAAGCACGGATTGCTAGACGGCCACGCAACACCGCCGTCGAACGCCGGCCCCGACGCCCACTGATCTGACAGCGCGAAGACATTGCATTGGTAGGAGCGCCCCTAGGCGCGATGGGCCTCACCGATAAATCCCCGTCGCGCCCAGGTGCGCTCCTACGACCAGAGCCCCACGCACCTACAGCGCGACACCGCTGCCTTTGGCTACCGCTGCCTTCGTAGGAGCGTGCCTGCGCGCGATGGGCCTTCTCGATAAAACCCCAGCGGCTTCCCTGCGAAACGCTTGTGCACCGATCAACCGCGCACCGTCCGGCCCGACGCTTTTTCCAACCACGCAACTCATCGCCGGCCACGAGGCCGACGCATCTGACAGCGCGCCACTGCTGCGCTTGGATACCGTTGCCTTGTAGGAGCGCCCCTGGGCGCGATGGGCCTCACCGATAAATCCCCGTCGCGCCCAGGTGCGCTCCTACGACCAGAGCCCCACCCACCTACAGCACGACACCGCTGCCTTTGGATACCGCTGCCTTCGTAGGAGCGTGCCTGCGCGCGATGGGCGTTATCGATAAAACTCCAGCGCGCCCGGGGGCGCTCCTACGCACAGACAACCGCAGCACAACGCATCAGCCACCAGGCATCCACGGCGCCCATTTCCGCCCCACTGCCCGCGATGGACGTTCGCAAGCGGAGCAGCACGGCGCGCCCACGGCCCCCCAGCCTTCAGCACTGCCCGGCTACAATCGGCCGCATGCGCATCCTCCTGCAACACGATTCCGGCGGCAACGAGCCGCTCCGCTACGTCCAGCTGACCCTGCAACCAGACCTATTCGGTGGTTGGGAACTGTTGCGCGAGAGCGGCCAGATCGGTGGGCGCACGCAACTGCGACGCGACCAGTACCTGCTGCAGGACGAGGCCGACCGGGCGTTCGAAAAGGCCCGCGATACCCAACTCAAACGCGGCTTCCAACTCATCACCGGCGGCGCCGACGCGCCGCGCTGAGGACACATCTCCCATGCTCAAGAACGATCGCCTGCTGCGCGCCCTCAACCGTCAGCCCGTGGACCGCACCCCCGTGTGGTTGATGCGCCAGGCCGGCCGCTACTTACCGGAATACCGCGCCACCCGCGCGCGCGCCGGCAGCTTCCTGGGCATGGCCAAGAACCCGGACATCGCCTGCGAAGTGACCTTGCAGCCGCTGCAGCGGTTTCCGCTGGACGCGGCGATTCTGTTCTCCGACATCCTGACCATCCCCGATGCGATGGGCCTGGAGCTGTACTTCGTCGAAGGCGAAGGCCCCAAGTTCCGTCACCCGGTGCGCGATGCCGCAGCCATCCATCGCCTGGGTGTGCCGGACATGGAAACCGAGCTGCGCTACGTGATGGACGCGGTGCGCCTGATCCGCCGCGAACTGGATGGCGCGGTGCCGCTGATCGGCTTTTCCGGCAGCCCGTGGACGCTGGCCTGCTACATGATCGAAGGCGGCGGCAGCAAGGAATACGCGCGCATCAAGGCGATGGCCTTCAATGCCCCGGACGTGCTGCACCACCTGCTCAGCACGGTGACCGATGCGGTGATTGCGTACCTGTCTGCACAACGTGCGGCCGGTGCGCAAGCGCTGCAGGTGTTCGACACCTGGGGTGGCGTGCTGTCGCCGGCGATGTACCGCGAATTTTCGCTGCCCTACCTCACCCGCATCGCGCGCGAACTCGAACGCGGCGACGGCGCCGAGCGCACTCCGCTGGTGCTGTTCGGCAAGGGCAACGGCGCCTACGTGGCCGACCTGGCCGCCAGCGGTGCCGAAGCGGTGGGTGTGGACTGGACCATCTCGCTGGCCGACGCCGCCCAGCGCGCCGGCGGCCGTGTCGCCCTGCAAGGCAACCTGGACCCGGCCACGCTGTACGGCTCGCCCGAGGCGATCCGCAGCGAAGTCGGCAAGACCCTGGACAGCTACGCCCAAGGCAATGGCGGCTCGCGCGAGGGCCACGTGTTCAACCTCGGTCACGGCATGTCGCCGGACATGAATCCGGATCACGTCGGCGTGCTGGTGGAAGCGGTGCAGAGCCTGAGCAAGCGCTGATGCATTGCGTGATCGACAGCGCCGATGTTCGCTGTCGATCACCGCTGGGTTGTGCGCATGCATCTGGTCCGCGCAGCGACTGATGGCGCTTACCAGCACACGTACCTTGCTGCACAGAAAAGCCGAAAATCCCGTGATTTACCAAGCCACACACTGAGGCAGAGCGTGATCACCGCTCTTTGCGCCGACGGCGAGACACGCATGCTGCTCGCAGGAGCCGCCACCTACTGCAGTGCGCTCCCGTCCATCTCCTACAGCCAACTGATGGCAGCGCTCTGTGCCCGCGCACGCCGTCGGCGTTGACGTCATCAACGCGACGCAGCGTACCGCGTACCGCGAGACACGCTTGCTACGCGCAGCAATCGCCACCTACTGCAGTGCGCTCCCGTCCATCTCCTACAGCCAACTGATGGCAGCGCTCTGTGCTCGCGCACGCCGTCTACGTTGACGTCATCAACGCGACGCAGCGCAAAGCGCACCGCGAGACAAGCATGTCTACGCGCAGCAATCGCCACCTACCGCAGCGCGCTCCCGTCCATCTCCTACAGCCAACTGGTGGCAGCGCTCTGTGCTCGCGCACGCCATCTGCGTTGACGTCATCAACGCGACGCAGCGCACCGCGTAAGACCGCGCCACCCAGGCCAGAGTCCGCGTACAACGCGGGCAGCGCACCGACGGACCGCTATCTGCAATCGTCCCCGCACATCGGGCCGATTACAGGCTCATGCGCTTGCGCCTGGCAACGCCTACCGACGCACACCCTGCGCGTCAGTGGCGTCGCACCGCCCACATTCAATGCGTCCATGTCCCACCACCGAATCATGGCGTGGTGGTCAGGCAGCGCGCTTGTCAGCAGCCTCAACCGTAGCCATCGATCTACACGTACCTGATCGTCCGGCACACATCGGAACCGCGATCGCGCGCACAACCTGTGGCGCTTGGCACACGCAGAGCCATCAAGCGAAAAAACATTCAAAGATCACCGCGACGGCCACCTGCAGCGCTCCCGTCGGTTCTACAGGGATTTAGTGCAAACCGCATCGCGGTTTACCGCTGAACGCGCTGCAAGATTCGATAAAACCGGCATTAAGTCGGATACAACGCTAAAGCAGAACAGCATTTACGTCGTTAACCCCGGTATTGCCATCGTTAACCCCAATTTCTTCGATCGATGGCGCTCTATTGTGGCGACACGGTGATGCGGTGGAACTGCACATTCTCTCGACAGGCCAACGACCTGGCAAACCTCGACACCGTCGCGCTTTTCAAGCATTCCAACCGTCGTCACATTCCAAGGAGAGACACATGGCATTTCCAACCGCCGTCAACGACCAGATCACCGACTCCGTCACACAAGCCAACACCAAGGTGCTGGGCGATGCCCCGGCCATCGCCATGGGCAATCTGTATCAGGCCACCGCACAAGCGTTGGCAAACGCCGCGCACAACGCGACCAACGCGCAGCAGCAAAGCTACGTCACGGCGCAGTCGGCCACCACGATGGGGGTCGCCACGCTCTACTCCATCGATACGGCCACCACCGGGATGGCGACCAAGCAGATCCTGAGCACCGGCGTGAAGGGCCTGGGCTGAGTTAATCGCATTGATCTCTGGCACATAAGGAGCACGAAATGGCATTTCCGACCGCAGTCAATAACCAGATCACCGATTCCGTTACCCAGGTCAATACCAAGGTACTGGGCGACGCGCCCGCAATCGCCATGGGCAATCTCTATCAGGCAACGGCGCAAGCGCTGGCCAATGCCGCCCATAACGCGACCAATGCGCAGCAGCAGAGCTATGTCACCGCGCAGTCGGCCACCACGATGGGTGTGGCGATGCTGTACTCCATCGACACCGCCACCACCGGTGTGACCACCAAGCAGATCCTGAGCGTTTAATCGCCAGGCTGACGCCAAGGACATCCGCGCATGGCATTTCCCACCGCCGTCAACGACCAGATTACCGACTCGGTCACCCAAGCCAACCTGCAGGTACTGGGAAGTTCCCCTGCCGCAGCCATGGGCAATCTGTACCAGGCCACCGCGCAGGCGCTGGCAAACGCAGCCCACAACGCAACGCTCGCGCAACAGCAGATGTACATCACCGCACAAGCAGCCACCACGATGGGCGTTTCGCTGTTGTATTCGCTCGATACCGGCGCCACGGGTGCCGCCACCAAGAAGATGCTCGGCTAACCGCTAACGCCGCAACGTCTTCATTCTTTCACTACCTCAAGGAGCTATCACCATGGCCTTTCCGACTGCCGTCAACAGCCAGATCACCGATTCGGTTTCTCAGGTCAACACCAAGGTCCTCGGCGATGCGCCGGCGATCGCAATGGGCAATCTGTTCGTCGCCACCAGCCAGGCGCTGTCCAACGCCGCCCACAACGCCACCAATAACCAGCAGCAGTCCTACGTGACGATGCAGGCATCGACGACCCAGGGTGTGTCCACCCTGTATGCGATCGACACCGCGTCCGATGGCGTCGCCACCCGGGAAATCCTGAGCGCCGGGCTTCGGTAAGCGGCAACCGGGCGCCGCTGCTGCCGCAAGAGCGGCGCCCGGTCTGCACTGCCATTGCCGCTCTGACCTACCCCCTGGACGCATCGAGAAAGGACGCATCATGTTGCAACTACATCATGTCCCCACGTCCAACACCCTGGACGTGGTTGTGAGACTGATCAGAGGCCGCACCATCGTGGCGACGTTCGCGCCGCACCAAAAAGCGGTGATGAACGTCGAGTTCGACGGCATCCTGCCGGTGATTCCCGGCGTTGAGCCCTTGGTGTACCGCCAGCAGTCCGACAGCGTGATCGACGTGCCGTACGGCAATTTCGCACTCCTCGAACGCGTACACAACGGCGTGGCCTTGCAGTACGCGTGCAAACACGAGCCACAGACCACCGTCCTGTTCGCGGCATCGGCCAGCGTTGCCCAGCGCAGGCCGTTGTTGGCCTAGCACGCAAACGCCAGCGCACGGTCATGCAGCCCAGCGCACGTGCCGCAAGCGTGGCCAGCCTGGTCGGCACTGCCGCCACGGGCGCGGCGCTGACCATCGGGCAGGCCCCGGCTTTTGCAATGGGCGCGACGTATCTGGCGCTAGCGGACTCGATCGCACTGGCAATGGAAAACGCCGTCGCCAACCAGCAACGCGGACAGGTGCTTGCCGATGCCGCCCTCACCCAGATTCTTGCCTTAATCATCCAGAAGGGAGCGACTTCGTCATGATCGACGACAGTACCGTGAACAGCCAGATCGTCGACGCCGTCAGCAGCATCGTGACGCTGACCACCGGTCAGGCACCTGCGCAGGCGCTCGGCATGCTCGATGCCGTGATGCTGGAGACGCTAGGCATGGCGATGCACAACGCGGTCAACCGACAGCAGGGCGCCGGCATGATCAATGCCGCAGCGATCACCGCGGCCTGCGCCAAGATGATTTCGGCACCGTTCCCGGTTCCAGCGCCGTTGCCACCCGCACCACCCGGCCCTGCACCGACAGTCGCGCCCCTGCCTGGGCCGCCGCCGATGCCGCCTCCACCGGCAGCGCTGATCGCCGCCGCCGCTGCAGAAGCCAAGGTGGCCGTCGATGTGCTGAAAACGCAGGCGCAGGGAGCGTCGGCAAACGCGGCGACCGCAACCGCCGACCTCATGCAAGTGCATGCGCTAAGCGTGCCGCCCCCTCTGCCCACCAGTCCTCCCGCCCCCGGCGCCGGCTCAGATCATGCTGCCACTTCTGATGCTTCTGCTGCTGCACCCGCAACTGCAGTTGTTGTCACTCCCGCAGCTGTTCGTGCATCTGCACCTATTGCTCCTGTTGCACCTTCATCTACATCTAGCTCTGCACCTGCACCTGCGCCACCTCCTCAGTCGTAGACCGTCTACGGACATGGCGTGTTGCCCCCCTATCACCAGGCCCCATTGAAAGGCGGCCGATCCTTCCATGGGAACCAAGATGGAACCGACAAAGGTCAATGCGCAGGTCATCGACGTCATCAACCAGGTGCAGCTTGCGACCATGAGCCCGCAGGTCGTACTGACAAGCGGAGCCGGCAAAGCCTATCAATCGGTGGCGCAATCGACTGCCATCGCAGTACAGGACGCCACCGATGCGCTGCGCAATGTCTCGACCATCGCGACTACCGCGGTCGGCGTGGCGATGGCGCAGTACCTGGCTACCGGCGACGACAAATATGTTGTCGCGCTCGTCCAGGCGCAGGCACTGATGCAGGGCGCCACCGACGACTTCGCCAGGATCGGTTCGGCGGCAGGGCTGGTGCTGAAGAATTTCCCCGCTGGTTGAATCCACAAGGAGTCATGCAATGTCCGTTTCTGTCGCAGGCCGCCTGATCTCGATGCCAAGAATGTTGTCGTCACTGGGCAGGCAGGCCATGGCCTTTATTGATGGAGGCACGCAATGGCTGGACTGGGCGATTCAGTCGCCCGGCGCGCGCTATGACTTCCCCGACGAGACCAGCTTGCTCGACGAGGTGCAGCAAGGTCTGCATGGCTCGCGCCTGACCTTGCTGCCGCAGCTGGCGCTGAAGGCCAGCCCGGTCAAGCTGATGACCTTGAGTTCGGCCGACCTGGGCACGCTCGCACAGGCAGAATCCGGCGATACCGGGTCGGTGGTCAAAGCGCAGCTGCAGCGCATTTTTCACGACAACGCCTTGTTTACCGCAAGCGACCTGGCCGCAGGCCGTAGTCTTCTGACGCAGTTGAAGGTCGATGGCGCCGGAGTGTTCCAGTCGCTGGACCTGCAGGAAAGCCTGGCGCTGCGCCAACTGGCCGCCGAAGCGCCGCCAGCCAACGTGACGCCTGCGCTGCAGCAGGAGGCCGCCGCATTCGCCATCGAGCAGGCGCGCACACCGCTGGAATTTTGCGATTACTACCGCTTCTATCTGGCCTGCACCGCCACGCTCGCCACTGAGGACGAGCGCGCACTTGCGGCGTCCTCGGCACTGCAGACACTGCTGCCGCTGCTCTTTGCTGCCCTGGATTGCCCACAGGTGCAGGGGCTGCCCTCGCCCAACGAGGTCGCAATGAGTGTTGCCGAATGGCTGGCGCGCGGTCGCCAGATCGGTTTCGCGCGCTTATCGCTGGCCGCCCAGCAGATCGTCCAACACACCCGCTACCAAGGCGAAGGCGACAACCAGGCAGCGAGCGATGCAATCCGCCTCTATCTGCAGTCTGCACAGGCATTCCTGGCGGCCAACCGGCCCAGCCATGGCGTGCTGGGCCAGGATGGCAACAGCTGCGTGTTCGCCATGCAGAACGACACTCTGGCTGCGTTGCTACAGGTCAACAACGGCATCATCTCGCTCCGCGATTTCGGGGCGGCGCCAGCGAGTGCGGGTACGAGTATGAGTGCGAGCGTGCCCCAGGATGCAGAGGAGCTGGAGTGAACGCACCAACGTCGCTTCCCGCGGCAACAGACCAGGCCCCGCCTGCAATCAGCGCCGCCGACGCAGTCCGCAACGCGGTGCACGCAGGACGCGCCGCTGCATTGGCGGCCGCACGCCAGGGCATGACGCAGGCCGAACACGCAATGGGCGAGATGCTGCGCACGCTCGCGGCGCAGCGCCCGCCCGATACCGCATCGCTGCCGGCACCGATACAGCACCCGCGAAACGATGCCGTTGCCCCGCTCCAACCCGCTTCCACTTCAGGAGACACCGACATGTCCGACGACACCCTTCCGACCCCAGCAGCCACGACCGCTGCAGTGCCAACCGCGAGTACTACGCAACCGCCTGAGCCATCGGCAATCGATGTCGCGTTGCAGGCCGCACAAGCTCAGGTCGAACAGGCAATAGCCGCCAGCGACAGGGCCGTACAGGCGGCGATGCAGGCCGCAACCGCCGCCGTCACCGACAACGAGCAGGCGGTTTATGCATCCCGTCAGGCATTGCAGCAGGCCGATGAAGCCGCAACCGCTGCCGTTGCCGCCGCGCAGCAGCAGGCCGAGCAGGCGATGGCGGCGACAGTAGCGGCATCGCAGCCGGCCGCAGGATCGCCATCGAACGGAGGCTGAGGCCATGCAGGTCTATGCCGCGTTGTGGGATGAAGCGGGCACCTATCTGATCGCACGCAAACGCTATTTCAACAACTGGTGGGGGGATCAGTCCGCACCGGTGTTGGCGGTGGAAGCGGTTGCGCTGTTGTGCAAAATCACTGCGAATGCAGCCGGTGTCAGCCCACCCTTTCCAGATGTCGACTGGGACAGTGCTCGAAACTGCCTGCGAGGAGCGTGGCTAGCCGCCAACGGCCTGCGGGAGAAAGATGCAGCCTACATCGGCGCAGCGCAGGCACTCGGTCTTGCATACCAGAATGCCTGCACCGACAGTCCAAGTTGCGATGCAGTCACCGACAAGGCCATGGAGGGCGCCGGCCACTTGCTCAGGGTGAAATTCGGACCGAGCTCGTCTCGTACAAAGACAGGCGAATCGCTGGAATCGAAAATCAAAGGCGCCGGCAGCGATCCTCTGCAATGGAACGCTGCATGCGTGGAGGCCGACACGCTCGCACGCGACACGCGGGAATGGGCCCGGCAAAAACCGTTGGCAATCGTGAACCAGGCTGGCCAGTGGGCACTGCCTGGCGGCCGCCTCAATCCTGGGGAATCTCCCGAACAGGCGGCGCGGCGCGAATTTAGCGAGGAAACCGGCTTCGCTGTTGAAAATCCCGCCGACTTTTTGCGGGATCTCGACATCGAACTGAAGGATCCCGGTGGGAACGCTTTCCAGCTGGTGCGTTTCAAGAGCACGGCTGCACTCGATGGCATCGTGGATGTCATCAATCGGGCGATCAGGTCGCGAGTCGGCGCCAATCGACCGAACGCAAGTGCGGTGTGCGATTGGGAGATCGCGTCGGTGCAACGCATCGATCGATCGCAACTGACCCACTACCTCGGCGTCCACCAGCCGTTGGCGCCGCAGACCATCGAGGAAGGCGCTTACGTCAGCGCAAAACTCGCTTATCCACCCAAGTCAGGCCCGCCTTATCCAACCATTCGTGACGACACTTGGCCGCGAAGAGAAAGCCAGGCAATTGGTTGGTACGGACAAATGGCCACGTATCTGCAGACATCCCCCTGATTCCGATCTCGACGCTTCCTCCCCTCGACGCGGAGTTTCACCATGACCTTCCACACCGGCTTCGACACCGACCGCTTTCCGGGCCTGCCCGCGTTGGCCTGGCTGAAGACAAATACCAGCCTTGCCTGGTGCGGCTATTACCTCGCACCGGCGCCCAGCCATGCCGATACCGGCTGGATGGGATGGCGGCCGACGCTGGTCGCCAATGGCTGGGGATTGGCACCGGTCTATCTGGGCCAGCAGACCGCTGGCCCAGGCGCGCACGTCGTCACCGCCGAGCAGGGCGGCATCGACGGCGCGCAGGCCGCCGCGTTGGCCACCAGCGAAGGATTTCCAACTGGCGCCACCGTCTACCTGGACTGGGAGGACGGCAGCCGCCCCGGCGCCGCTGCGATCGCCTACATCCGCGCCTGGATCGTCGCACTGGCTGACGCCGGTTATGCGCCGGGGGTGTATTGCTCGCATGTGCTGGCAGCGGACCTGGTGGCTGACCTGGCGCCGGGACCGAGTCCGCAGATCTGGGCCTGGCATGTCGCGAGCGTCGGCAGGCATGCCTATGCCGGCGACATTCGCACGCTGACGGCATCAGATCCGGCCGGCTGCGGCTATGCGCACGCTGCGCTCTGGCAGTTCGAGCAGGACGCGGTGCTGTCGCTGTCCGGGACGCCCTGCGATGACCTGGAAATCGACCTGAGTCATTCGGCCGTCGCGGATCCGAGCACGCCGTGAGCACAGATCTTTTCCACAGGTTCGCAGACAAGGCCAAGCCATGAAGGAATCTCCCGAACAAGAAGACCTGCGCCGTGCGATCAGCGGCGAGCTGACCAAGCGGATCAACGACGCGGCACGCTATCCCAACGTGCGCTCGACGGTGATCCAGGCGTTGGGCACCATCCAGGATCGGATCGCGAGTCTGTGCATCGAGTTACGCGAACGTTTCATGCTGCGCGCCGACCAACCGCTGGCCCGTTTCTACATCAAGGGCGGCAACGCGTTCACCGCCTGCATGGATCTGCTGCAGGGACACGACCAGCACCTGTTCGACTCGGGTAGCTCGGACTGGGACACACAGGTAGCGATCGACCCCTGGCTTCCCAGCTCCGTGCAGGATGCGCTGCATGCAGAAATCGAAGACATCGTCGTCGATGAAATGAAAAAGGCCGGCGTGCTCATCGCGTTCGAGCTCAGCCTGCTTGCGCCTAACGCGTCGCCGTTGGCACAGCAGGTCTACCCCATTCCACGTGCCCAATGGCCTCCGCATACGACCGACGTAGGGTGTTTGCTCAAGTGCGACGAGCCGCAAACCTTTCGCCGTGTCTTCGACCGCGACCGCACCGGCTTGTCTGCTTACACCGGTGTGGAAATCGCCAAACTCGGCGAGCGCGATATGCCCTCCCCACCGGGTATCGTGCTGAACGATGGGATCAAGCCCTTTGTTCTCTATCGACTGGGCTACACCTGGCACGCCACGCTGATCGAAGGCTACCCCGACCACATCGTTTCGCAGCCGGCCAGTCCACGCGGCATCCTGATGGAACTGATCGATGTCAGCGTGCCACGCCGCGATACGATCGAGGCAATCGCGATCTGGTCGGAAATAGGCAATGGGCACCTGACCATCGCCACCGCTGCTGGCCAACAGGAACGCTGGCAATTGCCGCTGCCTGATCTGGACTACCATCTGCGCGAGAATCTGCTGATGTTGTGCGAGATCGCCAGCGATCCGTTGGCACTCGGTGCGCACAAGGAAGCAAAGCGCCGCGAGCGCGTCGCCGCAATTCACGCCTGGTACGCATCCATCGCTCAGCTGCCGCATTTTCAGGGCGTGCTCGCCGGGATGGCCGGCAGACACGTAGGCGCGTTAGGCGACGATGCCGCCACGCTGGTCAACGCGTTGATGGCGTCGGTGCGCGCACGCACCACGCAGGCGGCGCCGGACTATGCCAATGGACAGCCGACCGACGCCACGCGCGCGCGCATTCTTGCCGCACGCCACGGCACCGGCACCCTGCTCACGTTGCTGTCGGATGCGTTCACCGCGCCGGTCCTGCTCTCGGCCGCCTTCAGCGATGATCTGCTGTTGATGAACACCCTCGCACAAAGCCCGTATCTGGCTGTCGATCAGCTGCGCTTTTCCGGCGTGGACATGGCAGCGGTGGCACGGGTCAGCTACAAACAGCTGCAGGCACTGGACATTGCTGCATTCGAGCACGCCGTAGGACAGTGGCTTGGCGAGGACGTCCAGGTTCTGGCCCAACCGCACAACACGCCGCGCGTGGGAGGCATCAGCTACGAATGCACACTGGTGGTGTTCGTCAATGCCAAACAGCCACCGTTCGAAAAAATCGTACTGGCGTTCTTGACCCTCACTACTGCCACGGACGCGCAGGCGCCGTTCCACTCTGGCCCAGCCGGTCAAGGCAGCGCTTATGCAGCGCTGCTGGATATCGACGGCCAGCGCAAGGCGGCTGCGGCGCTGGTCGAAGAGTTCGTGCTGCGTGAACGGCTGTCCAAACAGCACGATGCCATCAAAACCCTGTTACCTCAGGCTTAAACCGGAGACACATCCCCTTGTCCACGCGCGTTGCGAAACGCGCGTGGACTGACACCCACCAGCCGTCGAAAACTCTTTTCGAAATGACTCAAGTCGCCGAAGCCGACCTTCAGCGCCACTTCGGTCACACGCAGTTTCTGCTCGCGCTGCAGCAGATCCTTGGCCTTCTCGATACGAAGCTGCTGCAGCAGCGGCTTGAACGTGGTGCCCAGCTCCTCGCGGAACAGAAAACCCAGATGCGACTGGCTGACGTGCGCCTGTCGCGCCAGATCGCCCAGGGTCAGCGGCTCGGCGTAATGCGCGCCGAGATAGACCAGAGCTCGCTGCAGGGCGTCATGCAAGGTCGCGAGGCGTTGACCTGGGCGATGCGGAAGACCGTCGATCCAATCGACAGGCGCTGCCGGTAGCGTGGGCGCGAGCGGACCATCGTCCGGATGCGATGGCACTGAGCCCGCGACACGCTGTTGTCCTTGCAGCAGGCTTGCGGCCAGGCGAGGTGCATGTTGCTGGAGATCGGCGAGCTGGATCGGCCTGCCTGCGGTCATGACCGCCAGGCGCAGCACCATCCGCTCCAGTTCCAGCAGGTTTTCGGGCCATGGATATTGCGTCAGGGCATCCATCAGCATGTCAGTCACCCATTGCCGGGAATCGAAGCCGTGCCGTTCCAGCACGCGCTCGAGATGAAACGCGATGTCCGGCAACCGCTCACACAACGCGGCAAGCTCGATCGACAGCACATCGAGTTGCGACAACAACGCACGCGAGAAATGCCCCGCGCGCACGCGCTGCGACAGATCGGCAGTGGTGGACGCGATCACCCGGGTGAAAACATCGGCACCCGAGGCGGACCAGCGGCCGTGCCGACCCCGAAGACACCGAGACAACTGACGCTGCAGCGCTGCGTCGAGCTCATCCACCCCTTGCAAGTACAGCGTTCCGCCGGCCGCGCGCTCGAACCAGGCCGACGGGTCGCCATCCGAATCGTCGCAATCCACCGCGACGAACGGCCCATCCCGCCAGGGCCCCGTTGCATGCAGCAAGACGGCCACTTCCTCTTTCTCGGTGCCGAACCCACCACGCACGATGGCCGGCAAGCGACTGCCTGCGGCACGCTCGACAAACGCATCGACCATCCAGACCTGTTCGCACACACCTGCCAAAAACAACGACCGATCGAATCGATCTTCCGCCCAAGCCCGCGCGGCATCACGCTTGATCAGATACGCACAACAGGTGGCGATTCGCTGGCACAACGTCATCGCCTGCGTGGTCATACCGCCCTGGGCCGGCGTCACTCTCAGTGTGCCAAGAACGTGATGGGCATGCTGGACAGGAAAATCATGCGTGATCGTCGTCTGCCCGTTCGTCAGATCCGGAGCCGGCGCATCGCTGCCCTCCACCCCGAAAAACGCGCATGTCGCGTCGTTCAAGAGTTCGCTCTGCGCCAGTTCCGCGGCGATCTTTCCGAGCATTGTTGCCAGGGAATCGCCCGGAAGATAGACGCGCCACAATACATCGAAGACCTGCTTTTTCATTGATAGTCCGACCCGATACTGGCGCGCTCAGAAGGCGGCCATACCCAAGTCGCGCCATCCCTGACCAGACCGTCGGCAACGCTCCAAGAAACGACTCGGCTTTTCGCGACAATCCAATGCTCCCCGCGTGTCCCGTTCGATCGATCCATCGCACTGTGGGATGAACCTCGCTTGCGTTGGCTGGACCCGTTGGAGGCACCAAGTAGTCGCCAGCGAATCAGACGCTTGTTGCAAAGCCATATTGGGCATTAACACGCTGTTTGGTGCCTGTCCCGACCATTCGTGGCATGTGGCTGCCCCTATCGTCCATTGGGTGAAGCTCGTCTCATTCGCTGCCGACATAACGGTGGTGTGCTGCGAAGATCTCCAGCAACCACCCGTGCAAACGAGCCCGCATTGCGCCGAGCAAGCGGGCGACGCTGGCGGATACGCTGATGCCAAGACACTGCGATGCAGTCCGCCATGCAAGGCATCGGGAGCAGTGACGCAGCGCCGGGTCGCAAGGCGCTCGCCACGGTGCAGACTGGGGCATCGGAATCGACCGCGCCCTTGCAAGCAGCCCGGCAACACCTCTGGCGACCCTTCACTGCAGTCCGCAGGACATGCACGTTCTGATCAGATGCGCACACCGTTGCGACTTTCTGCACAACGGCGCTGAGAGAATGCGCTGTCCTTCCGATGGCGATCCCCATGTCCCAGCCCGCCCCCATCCTGCGTGGCTACGCCACCATCAAGCCATTGTTGTGGCTGGTATCGCTGGCGATCTTCATGCAGATGCTGGATGCGACCATCGTCAATACGGCATTGCCGTCGATGGCGCGCAGCCTGCACGAGAGTCCGCTACAGATGCAGTCGGTGGTTTTCAGCTACGCGCTGGCGGTGGCGATGTTCATCCCGGCATCGGGCTGGATCGCGGATCGCATCGGGACACGGCGCACCTTTCTGGCCGCAATCATCGTGTTCACGCTGGGCTCGTTGCTGTGCGCAGCAGCGCAACAGCTGCCGCAGCTGGTGGGCGCGCGCATCGTGCAAGGCATCGGCGGTGCGATGTTGTTGCCGGTGGGCCGGCTGGCGGTGCTCAAGACGGTGGCGCGCGAGGACTTCCTGCGCGCCATGAGTTTTATCGCCATTCCCGCGCTGATCGGCCCGCTGATCGGCCCGACGCTGGGTGGTTGGCTGGTGGAAGTGGCGTCCTGGCACTGGGTGTTTTTGATCAACCTGCCGATCGGCGTCATCGGCTTTATCGCCGCACTGAAGATCATGCCGGACCACTACGGCGATGCACGCAGGCGCTTCGATCTGGTCGGCTATCTGATGCTCGCGGTCGGCATGGTGGCGTTGTCGCTGGCGCTGGATGGCATTTCCGAACTCGGGCTGCGGCATGCGTTTGTGATGTTGCTGGCGATCGGCGGGCTGGCGGCATTGGCCGGCTATTGGCTGCATGCCGGCAATACCGGCAACGCGCTGTTTCCGTTGGCGCTGTTCAAGGTAGCGAGTTATCGCATCGGCATTCTGGGCAACCTGTTTGCGCGGGTCGGCAGTGGCTCGATGCCGTTCTTGATTCCGTTGCTGCTGCAGGTGGGCCTGGAGATGAGCCCGATGAATGCCGGGCTGATGATGGTGCCGGTGGCGCTGGCCGGCATGGCCGCAAAACGCGCGGCGGTAAAGCTGGTCGGACGCTTCGGCTATCGCAACACCTTGATGATCAATACCGTGCTGGTGGGCCTGGCGATGGCCAGCTTCGCACTGATCGATGTGGGCCAACCGCTGTGGTTGCGACTGCTGCAACTTGCCTGCTTCGGCGGCGTCAATTCGCTGCAATTTACCGTCATGAATACCGTCACCTTGCGCGACCTGGATCGCGATCAGGCCAGCCCGGGCAATAGCCTGTTGTCGATGGTGATGATGTTGGCCACCGGCTTCGGCGCGGCGGCCGCGGGTAGCCTGCTGGCAGCCTTCAACACCCATCTGGGCGATACGCACGGCGCCACTGCGGCACTGCATGCGACCTTCCTGTGCGTGGGCGGCATCACGCTGACGTCGACGCTGATCTTCTGGCAGCTGGCCGACACACGGCCGCATCCCAAGGACGTGGAAGCGGTGGCCGAGTAATCGGCGCAACGGCTTCGCGCGGACGCGTTGAAACGCGGTGCGTGCAGGCCGCGCATGGCACAGGTGTCGCCAGTGATGCGGCGGCTTTTTAGATGTCTTCGCGCGGACGGACCCGTCGCAACGCATCGGCAATGGTGTCGGCCAGCATGTCGCCGGTCAGCGGCTTGCGCAGGAAACTGTCGAAGCCTGCTTCCTTGGCGGTTGGCTCGGCGGCTTCATCGGAACGTGCGGTCACCGCAATCAGCGGCATCTCGTAACCGAACACGCGCAATTGCCGCGCGAGTGCGAACCCGTCCAGGCCGGGCAGATCCAGATCCAGCAGCGCCAGGTCGAACGTGTTGTCTGCGGCCTCGGTCAATGCGGCCAGGCCGTGCGGTGCATGCACCATTGAGTGCCCCTGCGAGCGCAGCAGGCCGATGATGACCTCGGCGATGGTCGGGTCGTCTTCCACCAACAGGATGCGCTGCGGCGCGATCACCGCGCTGGCACGCGTCACCTCACCGCTGAGCGCAGCGTTGGAGGTGACCCAACGCAGCGGCAGGTCCACGACAAATCGCGTACCGGAGCCAAGCCGGCTGATCACCTCGATATGCCCGCCCATCGCCAGGGCCAGCTCCTGGCAGATCGCAAGACCCAGACCGCTACCGCCGTAGCGCGAGGTGGTCTTTGCGCCATCGCCCTGCTCGAACCGCTGGAACAACCGCGCTTTCTGGTCGGCATTGATGCCCGGGCCGGTATCGGCGACTTCGAACCGCAGGCCCTGATACGACCCCAGCGTGGTCAACTTCAAACCGACCACACCGCGCTCGGTGAACTTGATCGCGTTGCTGAGCAGATTGAGCAGAATCTGCCGAATCCGGGTAGGGTCGCCGCTGGCGGTGATGTCCCCGAGCAGGCCCACTTCCAGGCTGAAACGCAGGCCACGCTCCTGTGCGAGCGGCGCCATCAACGCTTCGACCTCGGCAATCAACTGACGCAACGAGAACGGCTGCTGATCCAGCTCAAGGCGCCCGGATTCGATGCGCGCCAGGTCCAGCGCATCGTTGACCAACCGCAACAGGTGCGCACCGGCACGACGGATGGATTCGGTATAGCTGCGCTGCCGTTGATCCAGTTGCGTCTTGAGCAACAGCTCGCTCATGCCCATCACACCGGTCATCGGCGTACGCACTTCATGCCCCAGCGTGGCCAGAAAGCGGGTCTTGGCCAGCGATGCCTGCTCGGCCAATTCCTGCTTGTGCACCGCCAACTGCCAGGCACTCAACCGGCGCAATCGCCGGCGATACAACAACACCGCCGCCACAACCACGCACACCGCCAAGGTGACCAGCAGCAGCAGCCCCCACGGGCTACGCCACCACGGCGGCAGGACCTGAAACTTCAATGTCTGGGTCGCCGACCAGATGCCATCGGCGGTACGCCCCTGCACGTCCAGGGTGTAGTCCCCCGACGGCAGCCGCGAGAACAGACGTTCACCGCTGGGACCGACGTCGATCCAGTCCGGGTCGTAGCCGCTCAGACGGAAGCGGTAGCTGGACGACTCCGGGTGGGTAAAGGTGGGCATACGCGCCACGATGTGCAGGTCGCGGTCGTCGTCCTGCATCCTCAACGGCTCCTGCCCGGTGACATCCAGCCCACGTTCGCCACGCCGCAGGCCAACCCGCTCGATCAGCAGGGGCGGCCGGCGGGTGTTGGGGCGCATGGCAGTGGGATCGAACACCACCACGCCGTCGGGAGAACCTGCAACGATCTGCCCGCCCGTCGCCTGCACCAGGGTGTTGGGCTGCAATTGCGGGCTAGGAAGCCCGTCGTGTACCCCATACACCCGCACCAGCTTGCTGCCGGGATCGATACGGATCAAGCCGCGCTGACTCGACACCCAGGCCACACCTTTGGCATCGACCACCAAGCCGTTCGGCGCCACCATCGGGAATTCCTGATCTTTCCCCACCGTGTCCAGATGCTTGAGCTGGCGACCATCCCAGAGGTAGCGCCGTATCTGCCCCGTCAATCCGATCCAGACGATGTTGCCTTCAGCAAGACGAAAGACCTGCGTTGGCAGCGTTGGCGCGCCGCGCACCGGCACAAAACGGTCGGCAGCCGGATCCCAGCGCCGCAACCCGGCATTGTTGGCAAGCCAGATCTGTCCATCCGGACCCGCGCGGATGTCGAGAATGGTCAACGCTTCTAGCCCATGACTGCCTTCGACGATGGTCCGAAGCAATTGTCCTTCCTCGCTTCTGATCTGTAGCCCCTGCTGCACAACGGTGACCCACAGTCGCCCTTGCGCATCCTCGGCCATCCGACCTGCCCGCTCCAGGGACGCATCGGCATCGACATTGCTGCCCAACTGCCAGCGTTTGACCTGGCGCGAGCGCGGGTCATACCGCACCAATTCGTCGTGGACCCCAATCCAGACGTAGCCGGCCCGGCTTTCGAGCATGTAGTCCGCGGCAACGTACTTGCCGATCTTGGGCCGCTCTTGCCGCAGGTTCCCGGTTGCCGGGTCGAGGTATTCCAGCACGCCTTTCGTGCCCGTCAACCAGATGCCGCCAGAGGCCGCCGACGTCGTTGCCGTGATGGACGGATTGGCCGGCGACTGCAGAGCGTTGCTATGGTGAGACAGCACGGCAAACATGTCCCAGTGGGGTGGCAGGTGCCACAGCCCTCCTTCGAGCGCCGCAAACCACAGTCCACCTTCGCGGTCTTCGTAGGCGGACATCCAGTTCCGCTCGACCAGGCCGTGTGCCGAAAAGCTGTAGATCGGCACGTTACGAATGTTTTGCTCTGTAATCGCCAAGCCGATGCCACCATTGGCGTCCAGCCAGTACCGCCCACTGCGATCGTGCAGCAGCACGCCCAGGATGCGTTGCTTGCGCGAGATGTCGCGCCATGGCTGGGGACGGACCTGACCATTGGCCTTCACCCCGAAAAAATCGCCGGTAACATCCGACACCCACAGTGTGTCGCCGCTACGCTCCAGGTACAGCCGGTTGACGGTCTGGGAGTTTCCGGGAAGCGCCACACGCTCGAGCCGCGTGCCGTTCCAGCGTGCGACCCCGCCGGGAGTGCCAATCCACAACGTTCCATCTGGCGCCACCTCGAACCCCATGACGCTGTCAGCCGGCAGGCTCGTGTCATCGCCCGGCACAGAGGAGAAGCGTTGCACGCTGCCATCGGGTCGCCGCCGATACAGACCATGGGTTGCGGTGCCCAGCCAGATGTCGCCGTTCGGGGTCTGCGCCAATGCCCACACCGTGATTTCGCGCAACTCCGGAAACTGCGGGCTCTCAAACGGCGTGAAAATGCGCGTCTTGTTCTCCAGGAAACCGGCACCGCCGTTCTCGAAGCCCATCCACACCCGATTGTCGGCGCTGACGCAGACCGTCCAGACCGCATTGCTGGGCAGCCCTTCTTCCATGCGCCAGATGCGGAAGTTGCGCCCATCGAATCGGGCCAGACCATCGTCGCTGGCAAGCCAGAGATAGCCCTGTTTGTCCTCGGCGAGTTCGCTGATGGTCTCCGACGGTAGCCCATCCGCAAGCGTGATCTGGGTAGGCACCGGAGTCACCGGTGCGCGTACTGCCAATGCGGTTGGCACACCGATGCACAAGCCAAGCGGCAGCAAGACCGATAACCGATAGAGAAAAGACAAAAAAAGGCGCACTGGATACGTTTCACGACAAGTCGCCGCATAGTGCGGGCCGCGCGGTACGCGGGCAAGCCCAAGCGGCCTCAAGCAGCCGCTCCAGCAGCGCCAGCAGCGCCAGCAATTCGATCGCAACGCCGCGGCTAGCGGCACAGGGTGTCGAGCCCACGCAGGATGGGCACCATGGTGATTTGGCCAGATTGCAGCATCGCCAGCGGCAACTGCACAGCCAGGCCATGGGCTCAAGCTTCGACCAACTGCCGTTGCCCGGCATGCGCGGCCGGGTTGGCATACCCGTGGCGCGCGCTGCCAGGCAGCGTCGATGTGCGGCCCACTGCCCGCATGCCCATCCCGATGCGGGCCACCTCCAGTGCTTTAGTGCCATCTCCGTCATGGCACTGAGGCAGGCCGTGCGCGGTGAGCGCTGTGCGCCAGCTCAGCCTGATATAGACATGGACTGATCGCGCGCGCGCGCCGTTGCGCATGCCGCTGCAATCGCCTCGATCAACATGTCGGCCGTCACCGGTTTGCGCAGGAATCCGTCGAAACCGGCGATCTGCGCCTGGCGTTCGGCATCGCCATCGGCGCGTGCGGTGACCGCCAGCAACGGGAAGCCATGACCGAGCCGGCGCAGTTGCGAGGCCAGCGCAAAGCCGTCCAGGCCCGGCAGATCCAGGTCCAGCAACGCGACATCGAAGCCGCCATCGACCGCTTCGGACAATGCCGCCAGACCGTGTGCGGCATGCACCACGCGATGGCCGCGCCCGATCAACAGCCCGCTGATCACTTCGGCCACGGTGGGGTCGTCTTCCACCAGCAGGATGCGCAGCGGCGCGCCGGCCAGCGTGCGTGTTTCGCCCGCAGCACTGCGCGGGGCCGACCGATCGATCGGCAACGGCAGGTCCACAGTGAACTGGGTCCCGACGCCGAGTCGGCTGCGGACACGGATCTGGCCCTTCATCGCCACCGTGAGCTCCTGGCAGATCGCCAGCCCCAACCCACTGCCGCCATAGCGCGAGCTGGTACGCGCGCCTTCGCCCTGTTCGAAGCGTTGAAACAGATGCTTCTGTTGCTCGGGCCCGATGCCCGGGCCGGAATCGCGCACCTTGAAGCGCAGGCAGTCGCCATGCCGGCTGACGGAGAGCCCCACTTCACCGCGCTCGGCGAACTTGATCGCATTGCCGAGCAGGTTGATCAGGATCTGCCGCACGCGTGTGGCGTCGCCCATCACCGACAGATTGGCGGGCAGCTGATTGCGGTAATGAAACCGCAGCCCGCGCGCCTCGACGATGGGCTGCATGAAGTCGGCCAGGTCCTGGGTCAGCTGCGATGGATCGAACGGTTGTTGCACCAATTCCAGTTTGCCCGCTTCGATCCGTGCCAGATCCAGCGCATCGTTGACCAGCCGCAGCAGATGCGCGCCGGCCTTGCGGATCGCATCGACATGGCTGCGCTGTTTCGCATCCAGCGGCGTGGCCAGCAACAGCTCGCTCATGCCCAGCACACCGGTCATCGGCGTACGCACCTCATGCCCCAGCGTGGCCAGAAAGTGCGATTTGGCGATCGAGGCCTGCTCGGCAAGTTGCTGGCGCTGCTGCGCCAGCACCCACTCCTGCTGGCGCCGCACGCGTCGCCGCCAGCCCCACACGCCCAGGCAAAGCAGCAGCACGCCCAGCAGCACCGCAACCAATTGCGCTGGCGTACTCAGCCACCACGGCGGACGCACCTGCAGGTGCAGGGACGGTGCGGCGATCCAGTCGCCGTCGCCGGCACGCGCCTGCACGTCGATGCGGTAGTCGCCCGGCGGCAGCCGCGACATCACGCGCTCGCCGGTAGCACCCTGCTCCACCCATCCCGCGTCGTAACCCTCCACACGGTAGCGATAGCGCGCCGAGGCAGGATCGACGAACGACAACAACCGCGCGCTGATGCGCAGATCGCGATCGCGTGCCTGCAGCACGATCGTCCCCTTGTGCGGCAGTGCCTGCGGACGCTCGGCATCGTTGCGGCGGACCTGCACCGATTCGATCACCAGCCGCGCCACCGGTGCCGGCGCGAATGGCTGCGCAGGGTCGAACAACACGATGCCGCTGGTGGTCAATGCCAACACCTGCCCGCTGGGGCCGGTCACCGGTGGGCGCATCGAAAATTCGCTGTCCGGTAGGCCGTCGCGCTGCCCGAACATGCGCACCTGCGGCTGCCCGCGCCGGTAGGCGTACAGACCGCGCGAGGTGGTCGCCCAGACGGTGTCGGTGCCGCCCAGCGCCAGGCCGCGAATCTCGGTGGAGGGCATGCCCTGCGCGTGGCCCACCCGCTCCAGCAGATGTGCCTGCCGGCCATCCCAGCGGTAGCGCTCGATCGCCCCAGGCCGCCCGGCCCAGAACTCGCGCGGCGACACGAACGCCAACGCATAGACTTCAGATGCAGCGCCGACGCCGCCGATCACCTTGCGAAAGCGCTCGCCCTGCCAGACCCACAGCCCGTCACCGGCGGCCACCCATGCCGAGCCATCCGGGCGCACGAGCAGTTGCTGCACCATTTCGCCCACTTCGCTGAGGTCGGTACCGAAGCGAAAGGTGGCCAGCAGGCGGCCATCGGCCGCACGCCGCTGCACGCCGCCTTCGACGATCGACAACCAGAACTCACCATCGATGCCCGGCGTCATCAGCTCCACGCGATGCGCGTCGGAGGTGTCGATCTGCATTGCCAGTGGGTGTTTTTCTCCGGTCTTGGGCTGATAGCGGGTCACGCCGTTCTGCAGCGCCACCCACAGGCTGCCGTCGCCGGCCGGCAGCACCGACTGCACGCTGCCGCCTCCCAGCACATCGCTATGCAGCACAGGGACGATCTCGCCTTGATCGCCGACGCGATACACCCCTTCGCCGGTCGTCACCAGGAAGCTGTCGCCGTCAGCGGCCGCGTTCATCAGGTACAGACTTTCCAGCGGCTTGCCCTGCGCCTGCAGGATCGTGGAGAAGCGCCGCCAGTCCGGCGGCAGATAGGCCAACCCCTGCGAAATCAGCCCCAACCACAGCCCGCCCTGGCGGTCCTGCATCACATCAAGTACGCCGCTGTGGGCGGTGAGAAAGCCGCTGCCCCGATCGCCTTCCATGACGCGCAGTTTGGTCTCGCCCGGCGCAACGCGAAAAAACCCATCGGCCGCACCCACCCAGTAACCACCATGCACGTCGTGCACCACGCTGCCGGCACGCACGCTGGAAGCTCCTTCCCAGGGTGCGGGTTCGAACACGCCGGCCGGTGTCACCCGGTACAGGCCCTTGCCGCTCCCCACCCACAGCGTGCCGTCCGGATCCTTGCTGAGCTTGAAGACAGTCGCGCTCAGGCGGTCGGGTGCGACGCGTACGAAGCGCTCGCCGTCGCGCATCACCAGCCCGCCCGCGGTACCGATCCACAAGCGGCCGCGTGCATCGGTGAGCATGCTCATGATGGTGTCGCTGGGCAGCCCGTCCACTGCGTCGGGCGTGGCACGGAAGACGGTGATGCGGCCATTTTCCTCGCGACGGCACAGGCCACCGCCGCTGCTGCCGATCCACAGCGCACCCTGCGCCTGCGCCAGCGCCCAGACCTGCCCGACACAGGCTTGCGCAACGTCCGGAAAAGTCGTGAATGCCGCACGGTCCGCATCCAGCATGCTCAGTGGCGAGCCGTAGACGCCCAACCACACCCGGTCGCGATCGTCGACCAGGAGCGTTTCCACCTCGTTGCCGGGAATCGAGCGGGCATTGTGCGGGTCGTGCTGCCACACCTCCAGGCCGACACCGTCATGACGTGCCAAGCCGTCGCTGGTCGCCGCCCAGACATAGCCCTGCCGATCCTGCGCCATTGCCAGCACCATGCGCGAAGGCAGACCTTCGGCTGGCCCGAACCGGCGCATCCGCGGCGTCTCGATTTGATTGACTGCCACCGCATCCATGCCAAACAGCAGCAGCATGGATGCCAGCAAACACCGCACTAGCGTCTTCATGGTCGTCCTTGTCGCGGCCACTTGCGCGATCGCGCGCACTCCCCGGCCGGACTGCACTTTACCCGCTCCAGCACACGTGCCCCTAGTCGGCGGCGCTGTCGTCCGGCGAGTCGGCAGCGTCGGCAAGCGCCCTTGCCAGGGCGTTCGCCAGCAGCTCACCGGTGACCGGCTTGCGCAGGAAACCATTGCAGCCAGCCGCCATCGCCTGCGGCTCGGCATCGGCGTCGGCCCGCGCGGTCACCGCCACGATCGGGAAGCGCACCCCGCGCGCGCGCAGTTGCGCCACCAGCGCGGCACCGTCCAAGCCGGGCAGATCCAGATCGCATAATCCGGCGTCGAAACTCCGCGTGCTCACCTCGGCCAAGGCGGCCAACCCATGCAAGACATGGGTGACCTGGTGCCCGCGCGTCTGCAGCAACCCCACGATCACCTGCGCCACGGTCGGGTCGTCTTCCACCAGCAGCAACTGCAGCGGTGCCTGATCCCGGGCAGCGACCGCGCGTGCTGGAGCCGGTGCCGCCGCAGGCAACGTCGCCACCCAACGCAGCGGCAGCTCCACCACGAAGCACGCGCCCTGCCCCAATTCGCTGTCCACGCTCACTACGCCGCCCATCGCCGCAGCAAGCTCACGGCAGATCGCCAGGCCCAGCCCACTGCCGCCATGCCGGGCCAGGGTCAGTGCGCCTTCGGCCTGTTCGAAGCGCTGGAACAGGCGCCCACGCTGCTCGACGCTCATGCCGGGCCCGGTGTCGCGCACCTCCACCCGAATGCCGTGCGTCGGCCTCTGCGGCAACGCCGAGACGCGCAATTGCACGCCGCCGCGCTCGGTGAACTTGACCGCATTGAACAGCAGATTGAGCAGAATCTGCTGCACCCGGCTGGCATCGCCATGCAGTGCCGGCGGCAGCGCGTCATCCAGTTCGCACGCGAACGCCAGTTGCTTCTGCTCGGCACTGGGACGAACCAGTTCGACCACCTGCCCGATCAACAGGCGCAGATCGAAATCGCGATTGTCCAGCGGCAGCTTGCCGGCTTCGATCCGCGCCAGATCCAGGGCATCGTTGACCAAGCGCAGCAAGTGCTTGCCGGCCGACTGGATCGCGCCGGCGTAGCCCTGCTGGCGCGCATCAAGCGGTGTCTGCAACAACAGCTCGCTCATCCCCAGCACACCGGTCATCGGCGTGCGCACCTCATGCCCCAAGGTCGCCAGAAAGCGTGTCTTGGCCAACGACGCCTGCTCGGCCAACTCGCGCTTGTGCTGGGCCAGCTGCCACTGCGCCCGCATGCGCACACGATGCCGGTAGGCCGCGGCAAGCAGTGCACTGAGCAGCAGGCCGAGCATGCAGATCACTGCAATACCGATATCGCTGCGCCACCAGGGTGGCAGCACCGAGAACTGCAACGATTGCACCTGCGATGCATTGCCAAGCGGATCCACACCCTGCATCTCAAGCACATAATTACCCGGCGGCAACGATGAAAATTCGCGCATGCCCGCGGCGCCATGCTCGACCCAATCGGTGTCGAAGCCGTTCAATCGCGTGCGGTAACGGTTCGCCATCGGGTCGATGAAAGACAGCAGCCGCATATTGATGCGCAACTGACGATCGCTCGGTACCAGCGAAAAACCACCGCCGATCGGCAATGCGCGACGTCGATCGCCTTGCTGGACACTCACCGCTTCCAGTCGCATCTGCGGGGTAAACGAGGGAACGTCCGGCGCATTGGTATCGATCAGCAGCGTGAATCCGTCGGCGGTCCCGCCCACCAACACACCGTTGTTGGACATCAGCAGACAGCGGCGACTGAACTCCTGGCTGGTCAACCCGTCACGTGCACTGAAACTGCGGATTTTGGCAGGCGTTGTGCGGGGGTCGATACGCCATAGGCCACGCGGGCCGGACATCCACACACGCCCAAGCGCATCCAGCTCAAGACCGTAGGCATCCATGGCAGGAAATCCTTCGGCAGCGCGAATGCGGCTTCCCCGTTTCCAGACACCATTACGTTGCTCCCAGTGCTCGATGCTACCGGGGCGGTAAAGCCAGATGCGATTGCGATCCTTGACGACAAAGCGCTGGATGAAGTCGATATCCAGCCCCGGCACCAGCATGAATCGATGCGTGTCGGCATGCCAGGCATACACTCCGCCAGTACCGCTGATCCACACACGCCCATCCGGCCCCAGGCTGATCTGGTAGTACGGCAACTCCTTCAGGCCATGCAGATCGTTTGGGGAGATCGTCTCCAGGACGCGCCCGCTGACGAGGTCGCGTCGCTGGATCACTTGCTCGAACGCTGTCCACACGGTGCCATCGCCCGGCTCCCCGATCCAGAACACCGCCTCGTCGGGTCCATCCCCGGTGAAATGGGTCAGCCCACCAGTGGTCAGATCCAGACGCGACAGTGCATGCCGTCCGTTACCAAGCCAGAGCTGCCCGCGACTGTCTTCCAGTGCGGAGGTGATTGCCATCTCACGCAAATCCGGATGCTGGATTCCGGTCTGCACCAAGGCACCAGACGACGTGTCGTAGCGCAGCAACCTGCCACTGCTGTCGAATTGCCACAGACCACCAGAGCGATTGGCCAATGCAAGACTGCAAGAGATGCCTTTGCCCTGATCGTTGACCTGCTTGAAAGCTGCCGTCCGATGCCAGTCCTCGCGCAGGTAGGCAAGCCCGCGGCCATGCAGGGGCACCCAGATCCCTCCATGCGGACTTCGCCAGATGGTGGTGACATGACGATTGGAGACCAACGGTTCATCCCCGTTGTTGACCGGCGTCGGTGGATGACCGGCGCGGGTGTGCCATAACCCCTGCTCGGTGCCGAGCCAGAATTCGCCATCTCCGGCATCGGCCACCGTCCAGACCCGATTGCCTGTCGCAAACATCGAGGCCCAGGTGGGCGTATGCCACCCACCGGAGGAATCCATGTAGCGCAACCCGGTGTCCGAGGAGCTCCACAGCCGTTGCCCTACCCACTGCAGCGCATTGATGCCGCCGGCGTCGCCATCCGGTCGCACGCGGTGCAAGGCCAGCCCGTCGTAGTACGCCAGACCGCCGAGCGTCCCGATCCACATGCGCTCACGGTCGTCCAGGGCCAGGGCATAGACCGGATTGGGGTCTAGTGGGTCTTCCATCTTGGACAGATCGAGTGAGCTGAAATTTCCCTTGGCATCCAGGCGCAAGACATTCCCGGTCGACATGCCAAGCCATATCTCATCGCCGCGGCCGGCAATGGCATAGATGTCTCCCAACGACAGCGCGGGAACGTCGTCGGGCAGATAGGCGGTGAATTTGTTGCGATCGGCGCTCAGCATTGTCAACCCGGCACCCGCCAGCGCCAGCCAGATGCGATCCTGGTCGTCGATATACATCGCCTGCAGGTTATTGCTGCGCAGCGAGTAGCGATCGGTCGGATCGTTACGCCATACCTTGAACTCGGCGCCGTCATACCGAACCAGGCCATCGGTGGTGGTCATCCACAGATAGCCCGCACGATCCTGTGCGATTGCGGTAATCATGGTCGAGGGCAGCCCTTCGGCGGCACCCACGATGCGAAAGCGCGGGATGGCCGGCACCTCGGCCAGGGCCGGCAACGCCATCAACGCAACGAGCAACCCCAATAACAGACCGCGCATGCGGGAATCCTTTCCACGTCCAGCCGGCATGCTCGCAATGGATCGTTGCAAGCGCAAGCCGCCCGCGCAGCGCCGGGATGTGTCTAGAATCCGCCCATGACACCCCTCGCCCGCCTGTTGCTCCTTCCCGCTCTGGCATTGACCAGCCTGGCCGCCTCCGCCGCACCGGTACGCTATGCGCTGGATCCGGTGCACACCCGCGTGTTGTTTGCGGTCGAACATGCCGGCTTTTCCAAGGCATTGGGCACCGTGTCAGGCAGTAGCGGCACCCTGGTGTTCGACCCGGACGACTGGGCAGCCGCGCGGCTGGACGTGACCGTGCCGATGCACCGCGCCGACCTGGGCGATGCCAAGTGGAACGAGGCCACCCTGGCACGTAACCTACTCGACGCCGAGCGCTTTCCCGACGCGCATTTCGTCTCCACGCGCGTGGAAGCCAGCGGCGAGAACCACGCCAAGGTCACCGGCAACCTGACCCTGCACGGCGTCACCCGCCCGGTGACCCTGGACGTTACCCTCAACGCACTCAAACGCCATCCGCTGCCGCCGTTTCGCCGCACTGTCGGGTTCTCGGCAACCGCCACGCTGAGTCGGGCGGAGTTCGGCATCGATGCGTGGAAATCGATGATCGGCGACAGCGTGGAACTGCGCATTGAAGCCGAAGCCGTGCGCGAAGGCCGTGCCGACGACGACGCAGCGTCGCCGCAAGCCGAACCTGCCACCACTGACGCGCCCGCCGGCCAGGAATCGGGAACATGAGCCTGAAAAACAACGAGCGCTGGGGCGGTGTCAGCCAGACCCTGCATTGGCTGATCGCCTTGCTGATTCTGGTGCTGGGCATCGTCGGCCTGACCATGGGCGAGCTGCCCAAGACACCGAAATACTTCTGGGTCTATACCGCGCACAAATCGGTGGGGCTGACCGTGCTGGCGCTGGTGATCGCGCGGCTGGGTTGGCGTCTGTATGCAGGCGCGCCGCCGCCGGTGGCGGGCACCCCGCGCTGGCAGGAACGGATCGCCGGGCTGACCCACTGGCTGCTGTACGCAATGATCTTCGCCATGCCGCTCTCTGGCTGGTTGTACGACTCCAGCAGCGGCTTGCGCCCGTTCCGCTGGTTCGGCCTGTTCGCGGTGCCCAAGCTCAGCGGCCCGGACGAGCAGCTACGCGCCACCTCACATGCCATCCATGAGTGGGGCTTCTGGCTGTTGATCGCTGTCGTGCTGGCACACGCCGGCGCTGCGCTGTACCACCACATTTTCCAGCGTGATGCCACCCTGGCGCGGATGTTGCCGCGCGGCTGGCTGTCCTCCAAACCTTAAGGATTTCCCATGTCGTCCAAGTTGTTCGCCTCTCCCCTGCTGGTCGCCGCGTCGCTGGTCGCCACCTTCGCCACCGCGCCGGTGCTGGCCGCCGACTACGTCCAGGCGCCCGGCTCGTCGCTGGTGTTCGCCAGCAAGTACGACGGCGAAGTATTCACCGGCAAGTTCCCCGGTTTCGACACCACGCTGAGTTTCGATCCGGCCAATCTGGCCGCAGCCAAGCTCGATGTACGCATCCCGCTGGCCAGTGCGATCAGCGGCAATAACGATCGCGATTCGACCCTGCAAGGCCCGGACTTTTTCAACGTCGCCAAGTTCGCCACCGCGCGCTATCGCGCCGACAAGTTCCGTGCGCTCGGCGGCAACCAGTACGCGGCCGACGGCACCCTGGAACTGCGCGGCGTCAGCAAGCCGGTCACGCTGACCTTTACCTGGACACCGGGCGCGCAGCCCGTGCTGGCCGGCAAGGCATTGGTGAAGCGGCTGGACTTCGGCGTGGGCGGTGGCGACTGGGCCGACACCAAGACCATCCCCAACGAAACCGCGATCAGCACCAAGGTCGTGTTGAAGGCGAAGTAAGGCCACAGGCCGCAACCGGACGCGGCCACTGAGCGGCGGACTACCTCGTCGGGTCCGCCGCTTTTTTATGCCCGCATGCCGGATGACACCGCACGACAGCTAGACTTGCCGTCCACTCAGGGACGCCGCCAATGCGCACACATGGAACGTTGACCCGCTGGAATACCGACCGTGGCTTCGGCTTCATCACCCCTGCTCAACCGGGCGATGACGTGTTCGCGCACATTTCTGCGTTTGCGCGCAGCGCCGAGGCGCCACGTATCGGCGAAGTGGTCTCTTTCGAAACCGAGCCGGGTCCGGATGGTCGCCCGCGCGCGGTGCGGGTCGTGCGTGCCGGTACGCACGCGCCAAAACACAACGCCCCTGCACGACGCAATACGACACGCACGCCGCCGGCAAAAGGGCAGATCGGCCTTGGCAAGGCCTTGCTCATGATGCTGGCGCTCGGTTGCGGGGCGTTTGCCTATCAGCAGCGCGACTACTTGATCGATGTGTTCACCCCGACACCGGTATTGGAGCAAACGTCGTCGCCAACGCCGTCCGTAGCAACCTCTCCCGCGTCTGCGCCCACCGCGCAATACAGCTGTGGCGGGCGCACGCGTTGCACACAGATGAGTTCCTGCGCCGAAGCTACTTACGTACTGCAGCATTGCCCGAATACCGCAATGGACGGCGACCACGATGGTGTGCCGTGCGAGGACCAGTGGTGCCGCTGAATCAATGCGGCTGACACCTTGAACGGTCGGCCGACAAGAATCGTGTGTTAGCCGCATCTTGTTAGATGCAGTCAAAAGCCCAGGTCAAACGCCGAGTCGGTCGAGGGCGCGGTACCCTCACCGCTCGCGGGACACGCCGCGAGTACGTCCGTGTATCCATGCCGCCATACGGTCCCGCGATCGGCAAGGACACCGCTCCAGCGAGTGAGTCGGTGGCTTTTTTTAAAGCCGTGCACCCCGACACTCTCGACTGTTCCTTGCCCGCCCACCGTCGCGGTACCTTACGCGGCATGGATGCCGCGTAAGCGCTTACAAGGACGTACTTGCAGCGTGTCCCGCGAGGGTGCGCGGGCAAGGACCCTGCAGCCAAGTCGCAGACCCGCAGCTCCGCACCAGACCGGCGTGAAGTCGTCTTCAGTCGCTCCAAATCCATAAGCTGGCGCGTATCGCATGCGCACACGCCGCATCAGCGTGTACCGGCGTTCAACCACTCTCGCAACCGCGCGCCATCGAACGGCCAGTCCAGCTCGCGTCCGTGCACGTCGCGCAACACCGGCACACGTGTGCCATAAGCGGCCTCAAGCACCACATCGTCGTCGATAAACACGCTACTGAACTCGCCGGCACGTGCCTGCGCCAGTACTTCCACCGCCTGGTCGCAGAGGTGGCAATCGTCGCGCTGGTACAGGGTCAGGGCCATCGAACGGGTCTCATGCTGCGCTGCAGCCGTGCCGCAATCGTCGAACGACTAGAATAGCCGCCTTTACGCTCACCTCTCCGGCACGCATGGCTGTCAGCACGTTCGACCTGTTCAAGATCGGCATCGGTCCGAGTTCCTCGCACACCGTGGGGCCGATGCGCGCCGCCGAGCGTTTCGTGCATCGCTGGTTGCTCGATGCCGGCCGCCTGCAGGATGTAGTGCGCATCCGCGCCGAGGTGTTTGGCTCGCTGGCGCTGACCGGCCGCGGCCACGGCACCGACAAGGCGCTGCTGCTCGGGCTGGAAGGCCATCGCCCCAACCTGATCGACCCGGACGTCATTCCTGCCACGCTCGATCGTATCCGCAGCAGCAAGCGCATCACACTGATGGGGCAGCACGAGATCGGCTTCGACGAAAAGCGCGACCTGCCGATGAACAAGCGGCAGAAGTTGCCGTACCACACCAACGGCATGCGCTTCACTGCCTACGATGCCGATGAAGGCGTGATCGCCACCCGCGATTACTACTCGGTGGGCGGCGGATTTGTGGTCAATCAGGACGACGCCGCCGACGACCGCATCGTGGCCGACGAAACGCCGCTGCCGTATCCGTTTCTCAGTGGCGACGAACTGCTGGCCCAATGCGCACGCAGCGGCCTGAGCATCGCCGCGCTGATGTTCGAAAACGAAAAAAGCTGGCGCAGCGAAGACGAAATCCGCGCCGGCCTGCGCGAACTGTGGGTGGCGATGCAGTCCTGCGTGGAGCGCGGTATCCGCCAGGAAGGCACGTTGCCCGGTGGATTGAACGTGTCGCGTCGCGCGCCGGCGCTGTATCGCGAGCTCTCGTCCAAACCCGAAGCGGCCATGCGCGACCCACTGACCACGCTGGATTGGGTCAACCTGTACGCACTCGCGGTCAACGAAGAGAACGCAGCCGGCGGCCGTGTGGTCACCGCGCCGACCAATGGCGCGGCCGGCATCATTCCCTCGGTGTTGCATTACTTCGATCGTTTTTGCGCCGGCGCGTCCGAACAACGCATCTTCGACTTCCTGCTCACGGCCGCGGCCATCGGCATCTTGTACAAGGAAAACGCCTCGATCTCCGGCGCCGAAGTCGGTTGTCAGGGCGAAGTGGGCGTGGCCTGTTCGATGGCAGCCGGCGGACTGGTTGCCGCACTTGGCGGCAACCCGGGCCAGATCGAAAACGCCGCCGAAATCGGCATGGAACACAACCTCGGCCTGACCTGCGATCCGATCGGTGGCTTGGTGCAGATCCCGTGCATCGAACGCAATGCGATGGGCGCGGTGAAGGCGATCAACGCCAGCCGTATGGCGATGCGCGGCGACGGCAAGCACAAGGTCTCGCTGGACAAGGTCATCAAGACCATGCGCGATACCGGCCGCGACATGCAGGACAAATACAAGGAAACCAGCCGCGGCGGCCTGGCCGTGAATGTCATCGAGTGCTGAATCTGCCGGTGGCATTTTGATGCGCCGTCTGTGCCCAGCATTGGAATGCGTTTGCGCGTCGTAGCGAAATGCAGGGACTGGGCGCGCCGCGGTGAGCGCACGGCATGGTCGGCCTGCACGATGCAGCAAGCGCAGCGTCTCCGCGCTTCTGCCCGACGCGCAGCGCAAAGCGGCATCTCGACCACGCAGTGCGACACCCACTTGCGTACCACGCTGCCGCCCTGCACGTCTGGCGAACAACAGCGCTAAATCGCACCTGCGCTTCTTTTGAAAAGTCACACTGCACGTCAGCTTGCCCTGAGAAGACCAGCGACAGCGCGCGCCTCGTTCGCATGGCTCAAGACACCAACGCACCGTCTGGAGTTAGCTGAAACCGCAGCAGCGAAAACAGCAAGACGTCATCTGCCCATCCCGCCACGCGCGAAGCTGCTCGAAGGGCGGATGAGGACGACCCGCACGCACCCGCGGCTTCCACCACAACGTGCGCACTGCCGCGGCAACGCCCGGATCCACGCCTCCACCACGGTGCGCCATGTAGCCTTCCCGCACGGATCCCGGATGGAGAAACACGATGCGACACCTCGCCTGTGCACTCGCACTGACCCTGGCCTGCGGCCCGCTGATGGCCCAGCAAGCCAGCTATGGCCCGCGTCTGGAAGGCTTCGATTACCCCTACCCGGTCAAGACCTACGCGTTTACGTCGCAGCAGCAAGCGCTGGAAATGGCGTATCTGGATGTCGCCCCCACCGGCAAGCCGAACGGGCGCAACGCCGTGCTGCTGCATGGCAAGAATTTTTGCGCGGCCACCTGGGAATCCAGCATCGCGGCCCTGAGCCAGGCCGGCTACCGCGTGATCGCGCCGGATCAGGTGGGCTTCTGCAAATCGAGCAAGCCGGCGGCCTACCAGTTCTCGTTTGCGCAGCTCGCCGACAACACACACGCGCTACTGCAAAAGCTGGGGATCGACCGCGCCGTGGTCGTCGGCCATTCGATGGGCGGCATGCTCGCGATCCGCTACGCGTTGATGTACCCGCAGGCCACCGAACACCTCGCTCTGGTCGACCCGATCGGCCTGGAAGACTGGAAGGCCATAGGCATTCCGTGGCGCAGCGTGGATGCCTGGTACGACAACGAACTCAAGATCAGCTTCGACCGTATCAAGAAGTATCAGATGGACGTGTACTACGCCGGTCAATGGAAGCCCGAATTCGAACGCTGGGCGCGCATGCAGGCCGGCATGTCGCTGGGCAACGGCAAACAGGCGGTCGCCTGGAATCAGGCCCTGACCTACGACATGGTCTTCAACCAACCGGTCGTCTATGAGCTGCCCAAGTTGGCGGTGCCGACCACGCTATTCATCGGTCTCAAGGACCGCACCGCGATCGGCAAGGACACCGCACCGCCAGAGGTCAAGGCACGCGTCGGCGATTACACCAAACTGGGCAAGCAGGCAGCTGCGGCCATTCCGAATGCGACCTTGATCGAATTTAAAGACCTGGGGCACTCGCCGCAGGTGCAGGACCCGGCGCGCTTCAACGCCGCGCTGTTGAAGGCGCTCACGCCGTAATCGCCGCAGCGCGCGGCAGACCGATGCCGTGGATGATTGCCTTGTGCGAACCGCAGCCGGATTGCTCCCGGTTGCGGCTATCGCGCAGCGTTGGTCAGACGATTACCGCAGAAGACGGCTGCAGGCCACCGGGATCGAATCGGTCGGATGCTTGTCGTGACTGAATCGATGTCATGAGAGCGACGAGGCGCGTTACAGCGCCGGGAGCCGCACACACGCCGGTCAAGCGACAAGACGCAGAAAGTGCGTAGATGTTCTCTCGTCCTAGACCGCCAACAACCCAGACGCCTGCACACAACCCGGGCACGCCTGCGGGAGATGCCGCACGTCTCGCGACCCCACTCACCAAATCAACCAGCCACGATCCGCAGCACATCGTCCAGCAACGCGGCCGCAGTGACCTCCGCACCCGCACCCGGGCCCTGGATCAACAACGGCTGCTCGCGATAACGGTCGCTGCTGATGGCGACCCGGTTGTCGGTGCCGGCGCCACCGGCCAAGGGATGGTCCAACGCAAGCTCACGCAGACCCACGCTTGCGCCATGTGCGTCCACGCGGCCTACAAAGCGCAGACACCGCCCTGCTGCGCGTGCTTGCTGCCAACGCGCGCCCACCTCGGTATCCAGCGCGCCCAATCGCGCGTCCAGCTCAGCGATCGGCACGCTGGCCAGGCCGGTGGGTACCAGCGACTCAACATGCACCTGTTCGGCCTCCAATTGCCAACCGGCCGCACGCGCCAGGATCAACAGCTTGCGCCGCACATCCTCGCCGGACAGATCGATCCGAGGATCCGGCTCGGTATACCCCGCTGCCACCGCCTCACGCACGCACTGCGAAAACGCGCCGCTGCCGTCGTAGCGATGAAACAGCCATGCCAACGATCCCGACAGCACGCCCTCGATCGAATGGATATGGTCGCCCCCTGCCACCAGTGCGCGCACGCTGCTCAACACCGGCAACCCGGCGCCCACAGTGGCGCTGTCGCCGTAATGCGCACCGCTGGCATGGCGGGCGGCAAGCAGCGCCTGCGCACGCGACAACGCCGTGCCCTGGCCCAGTTTGTTGGCGGTCACCACATGCACGCCGCGCCCCAACCACTCCACATGCCAATCGGCCACCACATCGCTGGCCGTGGCATCCACCAGCACGTCGCCAGCACGCAGCGCCACGGTTTCGGCCCACGGCTGCAACACGGCCTGGCCACGCGGCGCGGCATTGGCCTGCAGCAATGCCTGCTCCGCACTCACGCCACAATCCTGAGCGATCCGCGAGTTGGCAAGCCAATCGAAGCGCGGCAACCGCAGCTGGCGTTGCTGCAGGGCGGTGTAGCGCGTCACGAAGGCGCGGCCCACGGTGCCGGTACCCAGCAATGCCAGACGTGGTGTGGGGGTGACCGTCGCCGCGGATGCACGTCGCGAAACAGGCAATACGCTGCTCACGCGTCGACCTGTTTGCGGGAGGCAGCAGTCAGGGCCGCTTCGGCACGCGCCAGACCGGCGCGCAGGTCGATCAGCAGGTCTTCGGCCGATTCGATCCCGATCGACAACCGCAGCAACCCATCGGAAATTCCGGCCGCCGCACGTGCCTCGGCGGTCATCGCCGCATGCGTCATCGAAGCCGGATGCGCGATCAGGCTTTCCACTCCGCCCAGCGACTCGGCCAGCGTGAAGTAGCGCAGCCCATCGACGAAGGCGCGCACCGCCGCTTCGCCACCATTCAATTCAAAACTCATCATCGCGCCGAAGCCCTTCTGCTGACGCGCCGCCAGCGCATGGCCCGGATGCGATGCCAGTCCCGGGAAATACACCTGGTTGACCACCGCGTGCCCGTCCAGCAACGCAGCGATCGCATCGGCATTTTCCTGATGCACGCGCAGACGCGCATCCAGCGTGCGCAGGCCGCGCAAGGTGAGGAAAGCATCGAACGGCGAGCCGGTCAGGCCCAGCGCATTGGCCCACCACACCAGTTGCTGATGCAGCTCGGCATCGCGCGCCACCACCGCACCGCCCACCACATCGCTATGGCCGTTGATGTACTTGGTGGTGGAGTGCAGCACCACGTCGGCGCCGAATTCCAGCGGTTTTTGCAGCGCCGGCGACAGGAAGGTGTTGTCGACCACCGTCAACGCACCCACTTTCTTCGCCGCTTCGATGACAAAGCGCAGATCGGTGATGCGCAGCAGCGGGTTGGACGGGGTTTCGATCAACACCAGCTTGGGCGACTGCGCCAATGCATCGGCCAGCGAGCGCGGGTCGGTGAGGTCTGCGGTGATCAGCGCGAAATGGCCCTTCTTGGCCAGCGCATTGAACAGACGCCAGCTGCCGCCGTAGGCATCGTGCGGCACCACCAGCGTATCGCCGGGCTGCAACAGCGCATTGAGCACCAGATTGATCGCGCCCATGCCGGTGGAGGTGATCACCCCACCCGCGCCGCCTTCCAGCTCGGCCAACGCTTCGCCGAGCAGATCGCGGGTGGGGTTGCCGCTGCGGGTGTAGTCGTACTGGCGCTTGTTGCCGAACCCATCGAAGGAGAAGTTCGACGACAGCACGATCGGCGGGGTCACCGCACCGTAGGCGGTATCGCGGTCGATGCCCGCGCGCACGGCGGCAGTGGCGGCGGTACAAGGGGCGTCGGCGGGGTCACGATAGCTCATGCGGTTTCTCCGGTGATGCGAAGGGCAGTAGTGAGGATCGCGTCGATGCGATCGATTTCTTTCAGAAAGGCGTCGTGGCCATATGGCGAGCGCAACACACGCAGGCTGCCGCGCGGGCCAAGACCTTCGACCAGGCTGACCATGTCGGCCAACGGCACCAGGCGATCGCCTTCCACCGCCACCACGACGGTGGGCACGCTCACCTGCGCCGGGTCGATACGGTGCAGGTCGATGGATTCGGACAGGCGCAGGTATGCGGTAACCGGCGTACGCGCCACGTACTGCGCACCGGCGGCATCCAGATAGTCTTCGGCGGCCACACGCACGCGGCCATTGATCACTTCCGGCGGCGCATCGAAGCGCTCGCTGAATTCTTCCGGCGTGCGATAGCTGAGCATCGCGAACTGCCGCGCCAGCGCCAGCCCGTGATTTTCCGCGCATTGCAGCTGGCCCAGCGCCACTGCGCGGCGCTGCAGCGCGCGCCATGCCGCGGCATAGGGATGCGCGCGATGCGCCCCGCTCACCGCAATCAAGGTGCCGACGCGGCCAGCATGACGGGTGGCGAATTGCAGCCCGACCAACGCGCCATACGAGTAACCGACAAAGCCGTGCAGGCGGGCGATTCCCAGAGCGTCCAGCAGCGCCGCAATCGCGTCGGCCTGGTCGGCGGTATCGATCGGCGCATCCAGCGTGCCATCGGCGCCGAGGAAGTCGAATGCCAACAGACGGCGCGATGCAGGATCCAGCGCGCGGCCCGCACCGACCTGGCCATCCACCCAGCCCTTTTCGGGGAACACATCGCTGGCCGCAAGATGCCGATGGGCAGAGATGCCGCCGGCAACGAATACCACCGGCGCATTGGCAGCGCCGATCAGCTCGTAGCGCAGGCGCACCTCGCGCATACCGGCATGGCGCATCGGCAACGACACGGCAATGTCGCCGCGCAACGCGATAGCGCCGTCGATCTCGGCGGCAGGTGTATCCAGGTAATCAGTGATAGTTGGCGATGCTGTGGTCACGAGGCTCATGGCGATATCCGGGGTGGATCGGCCATCGAGCTTCGCGGGAGCTCGCGTTCGAGGTGCACAAGGCACGATTCGAACCATCTTTCGGCGGACGCGGAGGTCCCCGCAGGATTTGGCACCAAACGCGGGCGCTTGCGCGCTCCGCTGGCTGCCCCGGCATCAAAGGGCCTGTCCCTCCGCCGGTCTCGATGGTGAGGCTAAGATGCCACCGCACTTTTGCGATGTCAATCGCTTCATGCGGATGGAAAGATATATTTTCATTCGATACCACCGAGCACCGTGATGGGCCGCATACTTGCGCCCCCGCTCGCTCAAGCCAATCGCGTGCACTACCGCGTCTTTCGCCCTCTTTCGCCCGCGCTTTTTCCGGTGCTGGTCGCCGCCCTGCTGGCAGGTGCGCCGGCCGCCACTGCGCAACAGCGCTGGCATTGGAACGGCGGCGCAGCACCGACCTCACCTGCCACCACGCCAGCGCAAACCACCATTGCCTCAACCGGCACCGGCCCGACCCTGCAACTGGAATGGCAGGCGCCGGTCTATCTGGCGTGGGTGACCAACCCGCTGGCCGGACCTGCGCAGGTCCGGCTGAGTGCGCCGCCCAGCGAGGATTACCGCGCCGTGCCGCAGTTGCCGCTGACGATGTTGCTGGCGGCGCACGAGCGGCGCCTGCTGGCACGGCTGTACCCGGCCAGCAACCAGCGCACGCTGGGCGGGCTGGGACTCAAACTCGACATGGTGCCCGGCGATCCGCTGGCGCAGCCGCAGCCGGTGCGCTACCAGCTGCCGTTCCGCGACGCACCGGTACAGGTGGATCAAGGCTTCGGCGGCCAGTTCAGCCATGCCGACCTGCCCAATTGGTATGCAGTGGACTTCGCCCTGCCGCAGGGCACGCCGGTGCTGGCGGCGCGCGAGGGCATGGTCATGGAAATACGCCAGGACGTTGCCGAAGGCAGCGCCCACGACCCCAGCGCCGGCGGCGGCAACCTGGTGCGGGTGCTGCACGCCGACGGCAGCATGGCGCTGTATGCCCATCTGGCCCCGAACGGCGTAGCGGTCCGCCCCGGCCAGCGGGTCGGCACCGGCGAGCGGCTGGGCGCCTCCGGCACTACCGGCTACAGCACCGCCGCGCACCTGCATTTTTCGGTGCAGCGCAACGCCGATCTACAGCTGGTGTCGGTGCCGTTCCGGATGCTGGGTCCGCAAGGCGAGCTGCACTTTCCCTCGCCGGCCCCGTAGCGCGCCGCCGCCGGCACAGCGGCCCGATGCCGCCTGGCCGCGGGTCCGTAAAAGCCCCCTGCGCCGAAGCCGCTATAATCATCGGCTTCCTCAGTTTCCGCAGGCGTCCGACCGGGCGCGCACCGCCCATGTCCGAAGTCTCCAACGAAGCCGCGCGCCGCCGCACCTTCGCGATCATTTCCCACCCCGACGCCGGCAAGACCACGCTGACCGAAAAGCTACTGTTGTTCGGCGGCGCGATCCAGATGGCCGGCTCGGTGAAGGGCCGCAAGGCCGCCCGCCATGCCACCTCGGACTGGATGGCGCTGGAAAAGGAGCGCGGCATCTCGGTGACCTCCTCGGTGATGCAGTTCCCGTACGAGGGCAAGGTGATCAACCTGCTCGACACCCCCGGCCACGCCGACTTCGGCGAGGACACCTATCGCGTGCTCACCGCGGTGGACTCGGCGCTAATGGTGATCGACGTCGCCAAGGGCGTGGAAGAACGCACCATCAAGTTGATGGAAGTCTGCCGCCTGCGCGACACGCCCATCATGACCTTCATCAACAAGCTCGATCGCGAGGGCAAAAACCCGATCGACCTGCTGGATGAAGTGGAAACCGTGCTCGGCATCCAGTGCGCACCGGTGACCTGGCCGATCGGCATGGGCCAGCGGCTGAAGGGCGTGGTGCATCTGATCACCGGCGAGGTGCATCTGTACGAACAGGGGCGCAACTTCACCCGTCAGGATTCGACCATCTTCCCGTCGCTGGATGCGCCGGGCCTTGCCGCCAAGATCGGCGAGCAGATGCTGGCCGAGCTGCGCGACGAGCTGGAACTGGTGCAAGGCGCCAGCAACGCCTTCGATGTGGACGCCTATCGCGCCGGCCAGCAGACGCCGGTGTTCTTTGGCTCCGGCGTCAACAACTTCGGCGTGCAGCCGCTGCTGGACTTCTTCATCGAACACGCCCCGCCGCCGCAGGCGCGCGACACCACCGGCCGCCGCGTCGAGGCCACCGAAGCCAAACTCAGCGGCTTCGTGTTCAAGATCCAGGCCAACATGGACCCGCAGCATCGCGACCGCGTGGCCTTCATGCGCGTGTGCTCGGGCAAGTTCACCGCCGGCATGAAGACCCTGCACGTGCGTAGCGGCAAGGACGTCAAGCTCGCCAACGCGCTGACCTTTATGGCCTCCGACCGCGAGATCGCCGCCGAAGCCTGGCCGGGCGATGTGATCGGCATCCACAACCACGGCACCATTTCCATCGGCGACACCTTCACCGAAGGCGAATCGCTGTCGTTCACCGGCATTCCGAACTTCGCGCCGGAACTGTTCCGCCGCGCGCGCCTGCGCGACCCGCTCAAGCTCAAGCAGTTGCAAAAGGGCCTGGCGCAGCTGTCCGAAGAGGGCGCCACACAGTTCTTCCGCCCGTTGATGAGCAACGACCTGATCCTGGGCGCGGTGGGTGTGCTGCAGTTCGACGTGGTGGCCTACCGGCTCAAGGACGAATACGGCGTGGACGCGATCTTCGAGCCGGTGAGCGTCACTACCGCGCGCTGGGTGCAGTGCGACAACGCCAAGAAGCTTGAGGAATTTCGCGAGAAAAACGCCGGCAATCTGAGCATCGATGCGGCCGGCCAGCTGGTCTATCTCGCCCCCACGCGCGTCAACCTGCAGCTGGCGCAGGAACGTGCGCCGGATGTGCGCTTCTCGGCGACGCGCGAACATGCGCACGCCAAGGTCATCGATTGAGCCGCGCTTAACGGGAAAAACGCTACGCGACTGCTGGCGATGCGAATTGCTCGCAGTTGCGCTACATTTTTGGCATGAATGCAGACGCTTCCCCCTCGACCGACCTGCGCGACGAAATCGCCAGTGCGCTGACCCATGGCCTGGGCGCCATTGCCGCATTGACCGGTGGCTCGGTGCTGATCACGCTGGCAGCCATCTATGGCGATGGCTGGCAGCTGGCCACCTCCATCGTCTTCAGCGCCACGCTGGTGCTGCTCTACGTCGCCTCCACGCTGTTCCATGCCATCCCGCATGCCGGTGCCAAGGCACGCCTACAGGTGCTTGATCACTGCGCGATCTACCTGCTGATCGCCGGCACCTACACGCCGTTTACCCTGATCAACCTGCGCGGCTCCTGGGGCTGGGGATTGTTTGCCGCGATCTGGACCATCGCCGCGGCCGGGGTGATCTTCAAACTGTTTTTCACCGGCCGCTTTCGGTTGCTGTCCACCGTGCTGTATCTGGCGATGGGCTGGCTGATCGTCGTGGCGATCGAACCGCTGTTGCGTTCGGTCGACACCTGGTCGCTGTGCTGGTTGCTCGCCGGAGGGCTCTTCTACACCTTGGGCACCTACTTCTACCAACGCGACACCCAGCGCTATTTCCACGCGATCTGGCATCTGTTCGTGCTGGCCGGCAGCGCCTGCCACTTCGTCGCGGTGATCGAACAGGTGGTGTGATCGTCGTCGCGTTCGCGCGCCGGTCACGAGCCATCGCCAACCATGGGTCGCGTGAACAACGCGCCCCCGACTGCTGTCACCCCTTCCGCCCGCACAGCGCGCCGTCGACGCTGGCTGATCGGGCTCGGCAGCGTTATCGCAATCGTGGCGATCCTGCTGCTGCTCTTCGACTGGAACTGGCTACGCGGCCCGGTCGAACGCATGGTCAGCGCCAAGACCGGCCGCGTTTTCCATCTGGGACATCTGGATGTGGACCTGGGCCGCACCATCACCGTTCGTGGCGAGCGCTTGCAGCTGGGCAATGCCGCGTGGTCCAAGCGCGGCGCGATGGCAGAACTGAACGCTGCCGAGATCGATGTCGAGCTGTGGCCCCTGCTGCGCGGCAAGGTGCGGCTGCCGGAAATCCGCCTCGATCAGCCCACGGTTCTGCTGGAAGCCGGCAATGAAACGCATCCGGGCAACTGGGTGTTCGATACCCAGGAAGGCAATGGCAGCATGCCGCGGCTCGGACGGCTGCTGGTGACCAAGGGACGGCTGCAATATATCGACGATGCCATGCGTTCCAATATCGATGTGGCCATCGACAGTCTGGCGCCTCCGCGCAGCGACCAGCGTGCCGCGCCGATCGGCATCGACGGCAAGGGCCGCTGGAAGGGCTACCCGTTTACCCTGAAAGGCAACACCGCCTCGCCGCTCGAGTTGAGCCAGAGCGAACATCCCTTCCGCATCGATTTGCGCGGCAGTGCCGGCGCCACCCGTACGCACGTGCGCGGCACGCTGACCAATCCGTTTCAGTTCCGCGTCTTCAATCTGCAGATGGCCCTCAGCGGCCAGGACATGGAAGACCTGTATCCGCTGACCGGCGTCGCCATGCCATCCACGCCGCCGTACACACTCGACGGCCACCTGCGCCGCGATGGCGATGTATGGCGCTACGAGACGTTCACCGGCACTGCCGGCGACAGCGATCTGTCCGGCACGGCCGAGGTAGACCTGCGCAACAAGCGCCCGTTTCTGCGTGCCGATCTCGCCTCCAAACGGCTGGATTTCGACGATTTGGCCGGCTTTGTCGGTGCACCGCCCAAGACCGGCGCGAACGAATCGGCGAATGCCGAGCAGAAAAAGCAGGCGGCGCAACTTGCCGCCAGCGCGCGCATCCTGCCGACCACGCCCTACGACCTGTCCAAACTGCGCGCGATGGATGCGCAGGTGCGTTGGCGCGCGCAGCGCATCAATGCACCTTCATGGCCATTGGACGACATGGATGCATCGTTGACATTGAAGGATGGTCTGCTGCAACTGGACCCGCTCAACTTCGGCGTGGCCGGCGGAGATATCCGTTCGACCATCCGCATGGATGCGCGCAACCCCGTCATCACCACGCAGCTGAAGGCCGGCATTCGCGGCATTCGGCTGGACCGGCTATTCCCAGACGCCACGCTCGCCAAACAGGCCTCAGGCGCGATCGGTGGTGAGCTGGACCTGCGTGGCCGCGGCAATTCGATTGCGGCGATGCTCGGCAGCGCCGACGGCTCGATCGGCGTCGGCATGGGCCGCGGTCATGTCGGCAACCTGATCATGGAACTGGCCGGTCTGGACATCGCCGAATCGCTGAAGTATTTGATCATCAAAGATCGCCAGATCCCGGTGCGTTGCATGTTCGGCGATTTCGGCGTCAAGGACGGACTCATGCAGTCGCGTGCCCTGGCGTTCGACAGCACCGACACCATCATCGTCGGCGAGGGCAACATCAGCCTCAAGAACGAGACGCTCGATCTGCTGCTGCGCCCACGCCCGAAAGATCGCAGCATTCTGAGCCTGCGTTCGCCGTTGCGGATTGCCGGGACCTTCAAGGACCCGAGCTTCCGCCCGGATTTCAAGGCACTCGGGCTACGCGGCGCGATTGCTGTCGCACTCGCCACCATTGCACCGCCCGCAGCATTGCTTGCCACCTTCGAACCCGGCCCGGGCAAGGACAGCGATTGCGGAGGCAAGTACGTGCAGTGATCGCGCTGGGTCGTGTGACGCTTGGAGCCGCTGGCACAACGACTGTGCTCACCACCAGGCGGGCACGGCCAGTGCTCGGTGCGGCATGTACCGCTCGTACATTCCGGTTCTGAGCGCGCCGTCCGCACCCACCTGACGAGTGCTCGCTACGTTTTTTAGGCACTCTTAGGCTGCACTCGACGTGCATGCGCCGACCCCACTGGCAAGATCAGCCGGCTGGCAGACTAGACCTGCCGCCAACCGGGTTAACGCTAACTGGCGATATAGCGCTGCAACTGGTCGATATCCTGCCGCTGCGCTTCGATCACCGCCTTGACCAGATCGCCGATGGAGATCACGCCGTGCACGCGGCCGTTCTCGACCACCGGAAGATGTCGGAAGCGCCCGTCGGTCATCAACTGCATGCAGCGCTCCACGGTCTCCGATGGCGACACCGTCACCACCTGCGAACTCATGATCTCCGCCACGCTGGTGGTGGCCGACGAGCGATCGCGCAGCACCACTTTGCGCGCGTAATCGCGCTCGGACACGATGCCGGCGAGTCGCTGGCCATCCATCACCAAGACCGCACCGATGCCCTTTTCAGCCATCAGCCGGATCGCCTCGATCACCGCGGCATCGGCCGCAACTGCGAATACCTCAACCTGTTTGGTCCCCAACAGCTGTCGTACGGTCTGCATGGCCCGCTCCGCGCTTGGTCTGGTCGTCGCAGACTACTCCCACCGCGCCGCGGTGGGTATCGACCAAATACAACGGGCGCTGTTTGGCCTCGTCGTACAGCCGGCCCAGGTATTCGCCGATCAACCCCAAGGCAATCAGCTGGATGCCGCCCAGAAACAGGATCACCGACATCATGGTCGGCCAACCGGCCACCGGGTCGCCCATCAGCGCCGCCTTGACCACCACCCAGCCCCCGAACAGGAAGGCAGCAAGCGCGGTCATCAGGCCCAGGTAGGTCGCCGCGCGCAGCGGCACCGTGGAAAAACTGGTGATACCGTCGAGCGCGAAATTCCACAACCGCCACACGGTGAACTTGCTACGCCCGGACAGGCGCGGCGAGCGTCGGTACGGCAATGCCACCTGTCGAAACCCCACCCAGCCGAACAAGCCTTTCATGAACCGGTGGCGTTCGCGCAGCTGCTGCAAGGCTTGCACGACGCGGGGCGAGAGCAGTCGAAAGTCGCCGGTATCGGCTGGAATCGGAGTGCGCGACAAACGCCGAATCACCCGATAAAACGCATGTGCGGCACCGCGCTTGAGCCAACTCTCGCCCTCGCGAAAGACGCGCGTGCCAAAGATGTTGTCGTAGCCGGCACGCCACAACGCGACAAATTCGGGAATCAATTCCGGCGGATCCTGGCCATCGGCATCGAGCAGGACCACCGCACCCGGCAGCACATGGTCCAGGCCTGCGGACACCGCCACTTCCTTGCCGAAGTTACGCGACAGCCGCAGCGCACTCACGTGCGTATCGGATTCGGCAAGCGCCCGCAGCACATCCCAGGTGCCGTCGGTGCTGCCGTCGTCGACATACAGCACGCGCGTCTGCAAGCCATGCAAGTCCGCCAGCACCGCACACAGGCGCGGATGCAGCAGCGGAATGCTTGTTTCTTCGTTGAACGCCGCGATGACCACCGTGAGACGCTCGGTGGCGGCCGGCAATTGGGCGGTGTCGATGGCGCTCACCTCACCGCGCCTGCAGGTACGCGGCGCCGCCCAACTGACGCGCCTGCCGCTGGATCCAGGCAGTACGTCGCTGCACGTAGGCACCAGGCCGGCGCGCATCGTACCGGCGTGGGGAGGGCAATACCGCGGCCAGGCGCGCCGACTCGGCCGGCGACAGGCCAGCCGCATCCTTACCCCAGAACTGCCGCGCAGCCGCCTGCGCGCCGTAGACCCCATCACCAAATTCGGCCACGTTGAGGTACATCTCCAGAATGCGCTGTTTGGGCCAGAGCAGCTCGATCAGCACGGTGTACCAGGCCTCCAGGCCTTTGCGCACCCAACTGCGGCCCTGCCACAGAAAGACATTCTTGGCGACCTGCTGACTGATCGTGCTGGCGCCGCGCACACGCCCGCCGCGCGCATTGTGATCGCGCGCCTTCTCGATGGCCTGCAGATCGAAACCGTGATGCATCGGAAACTGCTGATCCTCGGCAGCGACCACCGAAATCGGCAGGCTGGCGGCGATCTGATCGTAATCGCGCCACTGCTGGTGCAGGGAAAAACTCCCGTCCCCCTCGCCCCAGGCCTCCAGGTAGCGCCCGACCATCATGCTGCTGATCGGCGGGTCGACCACCCGCAGCACCAGCACCTGCAACACGCTCGCCGCCGCGAACAGCAGCGGCGCCGCCAGGATCCAGCGCAGCCAGCGTCGGCGCCGCGGTGCTGTCACCTGCTTGCCATCCAATGCATCCGTCCCCATTAGTTCGCTTCGACCTTCAATCCCGATGCCTGCCGCATTATCCGGCAACCAGCGTCCCTTACGTCCGATGTCTCCATGACCGATCACGATCAGCTTTCCCGTTTCCTGCTGCCTGCCGCCGGCGTGCGCGGTGTCCACGTGCGTCTGACCAAGGCCTGGCACGACGTCCAGGGCGCCGCCGAGTACCCCCCTGCCGCGCGCCAGCTGCTGGGCGAAGCCGCGGTGGCAGCCGCCCTGTTCACCGGCCACACCAAGGTCGACGGGCGTCTGTCGGTGCAGTTGCGCGGCAACGACACCCTGCGCACCCTGTTTGCCGAATGCACGGCCGCAGGCACCTTGCGCGGCATCGTGCAACTGGCCGAGGGTGCCGACGCGCCCACCGACCTGCGTGAGCTGGGCGAGGCCGCCCTGCTGGCGATCACCATCGAAAACCCCGGCCTGGACCCGCGCGAACCGCAGCGCTACCAGAGCCTGGTCGGCATGCAGGCCCCGGATCTGGCCGAAGCCTTCGAAACCTATTTCAAGCAGTCCGAGCAGCTGCCGACCCGCCTGTTGCTGGCCGCTGGCCCGGATCACGCCGCCGGCCTGCTGCTGCAGAAACTGCCTGGCGACGAAGGCGACAACGATGGCTGGACCCGCATCGGCGCCCTGTTCGACACCCTCGGCGCATCCGAGCTGCTGTCGGTGGCCGGCGACGACCTGCTGCACCGCCTGTTCCACGAAGAAGACCCGCAGTTGTTGGGCGGCAAGCCGCTCAGCTTCGGTTGCTCCTGCTCCCGCGAGCGGGTCGCGTCGATGCTGGAATCGCTGGGTGAAGAAGAGGCGCGCGCAGCCGCTGAAGAAACCGGCGAGGTGGAAGTGCGGTGCGAGTTCTGTGGCCGCGAGTATCACTTTCCGTTGACCGAGTTGGCCGTACTTTTCAGCACGGCGCAGCCCTCTCAGCAGGCGCCGGAACGGTTGCAATAGATAGCATCGGCGGTGCGTTCTGGGGAACGTGACCACTTGTTAAATAATCATAAACGCCCTAGCATTCTCACTGCCCGCTCTCGGGAACTTAACAACTGCCCCTAGGGTCTGAACTCTGGTATGCGACACCTTCTGCGCCTTCCGCTCGCTTTGCTGGTTGCCCTTGCGGCAGCCACGGGTGTGCATGCGCAGTCGGCATCCCAGCAGTTGCGCGAGAGCACCATCCTGCCGGTGTGGAACAAGGGCAGCGGCAAGGTGGAAGCGTTTCTGTACCTGGAACCCACCGGCGAGCAGAAGGCTGGCGCGCGCTGGCATTTCGGCCGCAATTCGCTGGATGCTGCGCTTGGCATGACCTCGGGCGATTCCTTAGGCCTGCTCTGCAATAGCAGCCGTGGCACCAACATCAGCGGTCTCGCCAGTCACTGCCTGCTGGCCGGCATCGGCGACGATGAAGAAGACAGCGCCGCCGCGTCGCGTCGCGTCTCCGGCACGCTGGGCTTCAACCGTGGCAGTGGCCGCGTCGGCGTCACCGCAGGTGCCGGTCGCGACACCCTGCCCGCCTGGCTGATCGGCGCCGGTAAGGCACCGTTGACCCGCGTGGAGCAAAATGACCTGACCGTTTTCGGCCAGAAGAACATCGGGCGCGAAGGCTTTGTCTCGATCGGCGGCACCTACGCCCGTGCGCGCCTGGTCCCGCTGGCTGACGTCTCCCCGGCCATCGCCGACCAGTGGGACAGCAAGACGCTCAGCGTGGGCGGCGGCTACGGCGCCTTCAGCGCCAATGTCATCGGCCGCGTCGTCGATGTCCCCGGCCAGCCGGAAAAATGGGAAGGTCTGGGCCTTGGCCTGACCTGGCGCACCCCCTGGAGCGGGCAGTTGACAGTCGGCGCGGAGAACGTCATCTCCCGCGGTAAGAACCCGTTTGCTCCCAACAACGAGAGCAACAGCGACGGCACCATTCCTTATGTCAGGTATGAGCAAGACCTGTAAGCCACTGACCTGAAACGAAATTCCAAGAACGCCACCGATCACAAAATCGGTGGCGTTTTTCGTTCAGGAATGCCTGAAACGGTACTTTTTCACGACTTCCTTCTTTTTCGTTAACGGGACTTTAATTCCTGGCGCAACGCATATACCATCGGTTCACCCTGACGTTTTGGATCCGCTACTTCGGAACCCCCGACAGGCAAACAACCCTTGGCAGTACCCAAGATCACTTGGAGAGAGAGCTAATGAATTGCAAGTCCAACAAGCTGCGCGATGCAGTTGTCCTCGCGCTTGTCGTGGGTGTGGGCGGTACTGGTACCGCCATCGCTCAGGAAGCCGGCGGAGCCACCAACCTCGACAAGATCGAAGTCACTGGTTCGCGTATTCGCCAGGTCGACAGTGAAACCGCTCAGCCGGTACTGTTGATCAGCCGCGACCAGATCGAGAAGCAGGGTTTCAAGTCGGTCGCAGACATCCTGCAGAACATTCCTACCGCAGGTTCGCCGGCCATTAGCCGCACGTCGCCTCTGAGCTCTGGCGAAAACGTCGGTGGCTACTACATCGACCTGCGTAATCTGGGCGCAAACCGCACCCTGATATTGGTCGACGGTCACCGACTGGGCATCACCAATGGTGGCTTGCAGGACGTGGCGTCGATTCCCTCTGTCATGGTCGAGCGCATCGAAGTCCTTAAGGACGGTGCGTCGACGATCTATGGTTCGGATGCGATCGCTGGCGTCATCAACATCATCACCCGCAAGGACTTCGAAGGCGCCGAAGCCAACGTCTATATCGGTCAATGGGGCCAAGGTGACGGTCAGCGCGAAGTCTACGACTTCACCATGGGTTTCCGTGGCGATCGTGGTTCGCTGACCGCTGGTGTCGAATACACCAATGAAGATCCGGTATGGGCACGTGATCGCTGGTTTAGCCGCAACCGTTTTCCCACTGGCGAAAAGACTGATCCGCGTCCAGGCGGTCTCTCCGGCACCACGGAATTCGGCCGTTTGGCATATCGCAATGCTACCGGCGGAACATCCACCGCAACGCTACGCCGCGACGTGGCGGGGCTCAACCCCGCAGATTTCTCAAGTTTTCGTCCACTCAACGGGACGGACACCTCCAATCCTGCACTCGCCTCGACCGTTTACAGTGGCATTAAGCGTAAGTCAGCATTTCTTAACGGGCACTTCGACTTCACCGACAATGTGGCATTCGATACCAGCGTCCTCTACACGGACCGCGAATCGTTTGCGCAAAATGCCGGCTACCCGATGCAAAGTGCCGCATTTGATCTGAGCAACGGCGGCCTTTCGGTAGACAGTGTGTTCAACCCTCTGGGCAACCAGGCAAGTGGTGCACTTCCGCCGGGAGTAGCGCCGCAGAATGTTCAGTACGTTCGACGCGGCTGGGAAGTTCCGCGTGAAGTTCAAAACAACCTGACCACCTCGCGGTTTACTGGCAAGTTCAGCGGCAGCTTCAACTTCGGTGAGAAATACTGGGATTGGGAAGCTGGCTTCCTTTACAACCAGAACAAGGGGACCCAGATCAGTACGGGTAACCTCAATACCTTTGCAGTCGGTCAGGCCACTGGTCCTTCTTTCATCAATGCAGATGGTGTTGCCCAATGTGGTAGTGCCGGCGCTTCGATTCCGCTTGGTTCCGGCCCAGGGGCCTGCACACCGTGGAATCCGCTGGTTCCGTTTGGCTATAACGCGCCGAACGGCCTGGGGGACCCAAATGTGCAGGCTTATCTGTATCAGCCGGGTCAAGCGCTATCTGAAACCACCACGAAGAACTACTTCGCAAGCGTGGCTGGCGTTCTCGCGACGCTGCCGGCCGGTGACCTTGGCATGGCGTTAGGCGTCGAGCGCCGCGAAGAAAACGGCTCATTCTCTCCTGACGCGTTAGCACAAACCGGCATCTCAACTGACTTGGCTGCCGGCCCGACACGGGGCGGTTACAACCTCAACGAAATCTATGCCGAATTGCAGGTTCCACTGCTTGCAGATCTTCCGGGCGCGCAAGAATTAAGCGTAACTCTCGCCACCCGTTATTCGGATTACGACACCTTCGGAAATACGACCAACAGCAAGTTCGGATTTAAGTGGAAGCCGATCGAATCGCTGCTCATCCGCGGCACTTGGTCGGAAGGCTTTCGTGCGCCGACGGTTGCAGACCTGTTTGGTGGCCTGTCGCAGAGCTTCGAGAACTACACCGATCCGTGTGACACCTCGTTCGGTCCGGCTGCAGGCAATGCGCGCTGCTCGGCGGATGTGCCGGCGGGGTTCCGTCAGCTCAATGCTTCCGCCATCGCTCCCGCAGACGGCCCCGGCGAACAATCGAACGTGCCCTTCATTTCTGGTAGCACTCCGACTCTGACCCCGGAGACCTCTACCTCCAAGACTCTCGGATTTGTATGGAGCCCGGGCTTCATCACTGGTCTGAATGCCTCGCTGGACTGGTGGAACATTCGGATTGAAAACACGATCGTGGCGGATACGCCGACGGATCTGCTGGACGATTGCTACCTGCGCGGCCTGGAATCTCGTTGCGTCGGATTTACGCGCAATGCGGCAGGTAATATCAGCACACTCTCTTTTGGTTTACGCAACGCGGGTTATGTTGAGACTGAAGGTTTCGACTTTGATCTGAACTACCGTTTTGAAACCCAGTGGGGCAACTTCACAGCAGCGTTGTTGAACACCTATGTGTCCAAGAACGAATTGAAGGCTGATAACACAGTTAATCCTCCGAGCCAGCAGAACGGCTACGGCGGCAACTTCCGCGTACGCTCCAACTTGTCGGTGAATTGGCAGTGGGATGACTGGTCTGTCACCTGGAGCACGCGTTACTTCTCGCGCACCAAGGAACGTTGTTTCTCGGACGACCGCTGCAGCTTGCCGAACTTTAGCGCTCCCGAGTTTCAGGGTTCCATCGTCGGCATGAACGAGCTCGGCTCGAACACGTTCCATGACCTGCAGGTCGCGTATGTCCTGCCTTGGAACGCTACAGTGGCCGTTGGTGCTAACAACATCTTCGAGCATTACTCGGCACCTGCGTATGGCCAGCCCAACTCTGGCTATTCCTATTACGGCGGATACGATATCGGCCGCTTTATGTACATGAAGTACCAGCAGCGCTTCTAATGCAAAAGGATTTCATAGTTTAAAAAACGGCCCCGAAAGGGGCCGTTTTCATATCAATGCGTCGAAGAAAAGCAAACCATCATCGGCCCACCTACCCAGCATTAGCAGCTCTACCCAGGAATCAATGTCTGAATCACATGCTCGACGTAGGATTCGAATTCTTCGCGGGCCTGTTTGGGTTGCTGCAGTTGCAGCGATAACTGCAGGAAGCCGACGTAAGCCGCGTAGGCGAGGCGGGCGCGATGCTGGGCGTCGGTGCGGCTGAGGCCGGCCTGGCGGAACGAGGCGATCAAGTAGTCGAGGCGGCGTTGCGAGACGCGGTCGATGACCGGACGCACGGCCGGATGGTCGAGTGCCTTGAGCAGTTCGCTGTAGATGACGTGCGGTTTGACTTCGTGGGCGACCAGCTGAAACAGCGCGCGCAGACGGGCGCTGGGATCGGGAACGTCTTCCAGACTGCCGAAGACTTCCTTCTGCTCGAAGATTTCCCAGCGCTCCAGGGCGGCCTGCAACAGGGCGTCGCGCGAGGGGAAATGCCAGTAGAAGCTGCCCTTGGTGACGCCGAGACGACGCGCCAATGGCTCGACAGCGACGGCACCCACGCCTTGTTCGGCGATCAGGTCCAGCGCGGCCTGCGCCCAATCATCCGCGCTGAGGCGATTACCGCGACCGGAACTGGCACGGGGCGTGGTGGGGCTGGATTCGGTGATGTCGTTCATGGCGCGATTTAACCATACGCCTGGGTCAGTTGCAGTATGCATCACAAAAATGACAGACAACTGCCATGATTCAAGGGCTTAACACTCCATACGAGGGAGTATTGACAGCAGGCGCTCTGCATCCATACCATTAGGTATGGTTACATCTCCTTCTACGCTTGCCCCCATTGCGACCATGTCGCGCGTTAGCGCTGGCGACGTGGAGCTGGCCGTGTCGGTACGGGGTGCGCAGCACGCACCGACGGTGTTGCTGGCGCATGGGTTTGGGCAGACGCGGCATGCCTGGGAAGCGACGGCAACCGCGCTGGCGCAGGCCGGTTACCGCGCGCTGTCGTACGACGCACGCGGGCATGGAGACTCGGGCTTCAACGAGGCCGATCTGCCCTACTCCCCCACCCAATTCACCGACGACCTGATTGTGTTGGCCGGCGAGCAGCCAGAGCCGCCGGTGCTGGTCGCTGCCTCGATGGGCGGCCTGTTCGGGCTGCTTGCCGAGGCGCGCTGGCCGGGGCTGTTCCGCGCGATCGTGCTGGTCGACATCACGCCGCGTTGGGACACCACGGGCGTGGAGCGCATCCTGCGCTTCATGACCGCGCATCCGGATGGATTTGCCTCGCTGGATGCGGCGGCCGATGCAATTGCGGCGTATCTGCCGCATCGCCCGCGCAAGACTGCGCATCAGTTACAGGCATTGCTGCGTCAACGCGCAGATGGCCGTTGGCATTGGCACTGGGACCCTCGCCTGGTCGACGAACTGGCCGGTCAGGATGCGCAGTTGCAGCAGCACGCCTTGTTGGAAGCCGCAGCGCAGGTGCGTTGCCCGATGCTGTTGATCAGCGGCGGGCGCAGCGATCTGGTCACGCCGGACAACATCACCGAATTCCTGTCGATCGCCCCGCATGCGCAGCACGTGCAGCTGGCCGACGCCACGCACATGCTGGCAGGCGACGACAACACCACCTTTACCGCCACCGTGTTGCATTATCTGGACGCACTGCCCTCGGTTGGCACCATTGCAGCGTCCAACATCACCGAGCATGTCACTGGAGCAAGACCATGAGCATCGTTGCACCGTTCCTCCTCGTCATCCTGGCGGCGGGTATCGCTGCCTATCACCGCATGCGCCTTGCCACCTGGGTTGCGATCAGCGCCTGCGTGCTGGTGGCGTGCTGGCTGCTGGGTGCCAATCTCACCGCCACCATCGCCGCCGCCGCACTGGTGGTGCTGGTGTCCGCTCCGGTGCTGTTGCCGTTCCTGCGCAAGCCGCTGCTGACGACGCCGTTGATGGGCTTTTTCCGCAAGGTATTGCCGCCGCTGTCGCAGACCGAGCGCATCGCGTTGGAGACCGGCTCGGTCGGTTTCGAGGGGGAGCTGTTCACCGGCGACCCGGATTGGCAGAAGCTGCTCAACTATCCCAAGCCGCAGTTGACCGCCGAAGAGCAGGCGTTCCTGGATGGCCCGGTGGAAGAGCTGTGCAAGATGGTCAACGACTGGGAAATTACCCACGTCCACGCCGATCTGCCGCCGGAGCTGTGGGACTACATCAAGAAGAACAAGTTCTTCGGCATGATCATTCCCAAGCAATACGGCGGTCTGGGTTTCAGCGCGCTGGCGCACCACAAGGTGATCCAGAAGCTGTCGTCGATCTCCAGCGTGGTCAGCTCCACCGTCGGTGTGCCGAACTCGCTCGGGCCGGGTGAGCTGCTGCTGCATTACGGCACCCCGGAACAGAAAGACTATTACCTGCCGCGTCTGGCCGTCGGTGCAGAAGTGCCGTGTTTCGGTCTGACCGGCCCGTTCGCCGGCTCGGATGCCACCTCGATCCCGGACTACGGCATCGTCTGCAAGGGCGAGTGGAATGGCGCCAACGTGCTCGGCGTCAAGCTCACCTTCGACAAGCGCTACATCACCCTGGCACCGGTCGCTTCGCTGATCGGCCTGGCGTTCCGCGCCTATGATCCGGACGGCCTGATCGGCGACAAGAAGGACATCGGCATCACCCTGGCGCTGTTGCCGCGCGAGACCCCGGGAGTGGAAATCGGCCGCCGTCATTTCCCGCTGAATTCCACCTTCCAGAACGGCCCGATCCGTGGCACCGAGGTGTTCATTCCGCTCAGCCAGCTGATCGGCGGCGTGGAGATGGTGGGCAAGGGCTGGAACATGCTCAACGAGTGCCTGGCAGTGGGTCGTTCGATCACCCTGCCCTCCACCGCCAGCGGTGGCGGCAAGTACGCTGCGGTGGTGACCGGTGCGTATGCGCGCATCCGCAAGCAGTTCGGTCTGTCGATCGGCCGCTTCGAGGGCGTGGAAGAAGCGCTCGCGCGGATCGGCGGCAAGGCCTATGCGATCAGCGCGCTGGCGCAGGCCACTGCCGCAGCGGTTGACCGTGGCGACGTGCCGTCGGTGCCGTCGGCGATCGCCAAGTACCACTGCACCACCATGGGCCGCGAAGTAGTCAGCGACATGATGGATGTGATTGGCGGCAAGGGCATCATTCTGGGGCCGCGCAACTTCGCCGGCCGTGCCTGGCAGGCTGCACCGATCGGTGTGACCGTGGAAGGCGCCAACATCATGACCCGCAGCCTGCTGATCTTCGGCCAGGGCGCGATCCTGTGCCATCCGTGGGTGATGAAGGAAATGAAGGCGGCGCAGGATCCGGATACGCGCCGCGGTCTGGAAGAGTTCGACCAGAGCCTGTTCGGGCACATCCGCTTCGGCATTTCCAATGCGGTGCGTTCGTTCTGGTTCGGTCTGACCGGTGCGCGTATCGGCGCAGCGCCGGGTGATGCATACACGCGTCGCTTTTTCCGCAAGCTGGATCGCTACTCGGCCAACCTGGCCCTGATGGCCGACGTGTCGATGCTGATGCTGGGCGGCAAGTTGAAGTTCAAGGAGTCGTTGTCGGGTCGGCTGGGCGATGTGCTAAGCCATATCTACATGACCAGCGCGATGCTCAAGCGATATCACGACGAAGGCGCGCCGGCGGCCGACCAGCCGCTGCTGGCCTGGGCCTTCCACGACAGCGTGCACAAGATCGAAACCGCGCTGTCGGCAGCGCTGCGTAACTTCCCGATCCGCCCGGTGGGTTGGCTGATGTGGGTGTTGATCTTCCCGCTGGGCCGTCGTGCCGAAGCGCCGGGCGACCGCCTGGGACATCGTGTGGCATCGATCCTGATGGCCCCGAACGAAGCGCGCGATCGCCTGGCCCAGGGCGTGTTTCTGACCCCGTGCGCCAACAACCCGGGTGGCCGCATCTCCAGCTATCTGGCCAAGGCGGTGATGGCCGAGCCGGTGGAACGCAAGTTCCTGAAGGCGCTCAAGACCAAGGGCATCGAAGCCCTCGACTTCAGTGCACAGCTCGACGAAGCGGTGGCCGAGGGCGTGCTCACCGTGGACGAGCGCAAGCTGCTGGAAGAGCTGCGCGAGATCATGATGGACACCATCACCGTGGACGACTTCGATCCGCACGAGTTGCGTGCGGCGAGCTTCTACGACAAGCCGCAGGCACAGCAGCCGCGCGAAGCCGCGTAAGGTTCGGGCCAAGGTTGTCAGCGACGACGGCGGGCTTTTAGCCCGCCGTCGTTGTTTGCGGGGGCCGCTCATCACCCGGCTACGCTGTGAGCAGATGCGAGCAGCCCTGTGCTGCCGACCTGTCAGTCTCGGGTGGCTGTCTTGCAGGCGTGGGCTTGCGCGCGAAGCGGCGTGACCGGTGATGTGGCATCGCGGGCAAGCCTGCTGACGAGAGGCAAACACCCTGCCAACAGACGCCTCAGTGCGGTAGCCACACCAACCCGAGCGCGATCAACGCGGGCACCGCCTGCACGAAGAAAATGCGGCGGTTGACGCTGTAGGCGCCGTAGCACCCCGCTACCACCACACAGCCCAGGAAGAAGCTCAGCACATCGACCCGCGCCGCCAGCGCGCCCCAGAGCAGACCTGCGGCGAGAAAGCCGTTGTAGAGGCCCTGGTTGGCCGCCAGCACGCGTGTGGCCCGTGCCTTCTCCAATGTGTTGCGGAAGGTCTTCAAGCCCAATGGGTGCGTCCACAGCGCCATCTCCAGCACCAGGATGTAGACATGCAGCAGGCCGACAAGGATGCCGGCGATGATCGCGAACAGGGACATGGCAAGAAAGTCGTGTGGACGTGGCGGCAAGCATAGCCGCGATGCCGCTCCGGCTGTCTGGCAACACGCACAGAGATCGTGACTTGAACGAGATGACGTCACCAGCGCAGCACTGGCCCACGCGTGATGAACGATGTCGCGTGCTGGTTGTCATCCGCTGGCTGCGGAGTGCGCGCTTGTGCGGGATAGACGCCCCATACAAGCACTACCACGCGTCAGTACCTGGCCGCCCGACTATGCGCGCGCCATCGCTCCATGGATGTTCCGGCAAGGCCGCCCTGCGCAGCGACAACACAGCTGCAAGCACGGGGCGCGGGTCAGCACTGCGACTCCGCTGCGCGCCCGTCCGCCACACCATCGCGTTCTGCAGGCAACTTGCGTGCTTCGCGCAGCAGGCCAAACGTGCCCAGCGTCATGCCCACTGCCGCCAATAGACCAACCCCGAACACCGCGGTGGAGCCCAAGCCCGATACCAGCTTGTGGATCCACACAAAGCTCAGGTCGCCGCCGCGATAGACCACCGTGTCGATCGCCGCGCCGGCCTTGTAGCGCCATTCGCGGCTGACTCGCGTGTACAAGGTTTCGCGCGCCGGCTTGGCCAGTGCAAACTCACTGGAGCGCGTGATCACCTGCACGATGGCGATCATCAGCGGCAATGGCGAGGCTGCCAGTACCGCGTACCCCAAGGTGATGGCCACCCCCGGAATCAGCAGCGCCGGTGCGATGCCGAAGCGCGACAACAGCGCGCGCGTCACCAGCAATTGCAGCACCAGTGCGAGCGCGTTGACCGCCAGGTCGATACTGGCGTAGTACGCGGTGCTGGCGGCCGCATCGGTATAGAGCCGCCGTACCAGCGCCGCCTGCTCGTTGTAGAGCAAGGTGCCCACGCCCACGCCGAATAACGTCATCAACGCCAGCCAGCGCAGCAACGGCTCGCGCACGATCAGCTTGAGGCCACCGAGCACGTCGCCGCCCATCGGCACCTCGCCGGAGTCCAGTTGACGCTCCTGCTCGCGCGCCACCGCCCACAGGCGCAGACGCAGCACGCACACCACGCAGACCGTCAGGAACCCGGCCGACACCAGCATCAGGTGCGCAATGCCGATGCGCTCGACCAAGGTGCGGGTGAGGATCGGCCCGAGAAATGCGCCCAGGGTGCCGGCCGCGCCGATATAGCCGTAGTAGTTGCGCGCTTCGGCATTGCTGAAGACGTCGGCCATGAAGCTCCAGAACACCGCCACGGCAAACAGGTTGAAGACCGTGAGCCACAAAAAGAACGCCATCCCGCGCCCTGGCACGCCGCTGTCGAACAGCACGTAGAACAGCAGCAGGGTCGCAATGAAGAACCCGTAGACCAGCGGCAGGAACACGCGCCGCGGATAGCGGCTGACCACCGCGCCGTACACCGGCTGCAGTAGCAGCATGATCAGGAAGGTGCAGGTAAACAGCACCTGCAAGGTGAAGTCCTTGAGCGGCATGCCGTGCGCGGCGAAGAAGCCGATCATGCCGGCTGGAAACAACGCGGCCACATCCGACGATGCACCCATCGCCTCGCGCACCGGACGCAGCACGTAGTAACCGCTGAGCAGGCAGAAGAAATACAGGAACGACCACGCCAGCGGTGGCGAACTGCGCAGCGCAGCGCCCAGACGGCCAGCCGCCGAGCGCGGCGCAGAGGGACGATTCATGGCGTCAACATCGCCCGTGCGAACGAGCCCGACAACAAGAACATGGCGGCGGCAGCACCTGACGAAGTAGCGCGCAAGTTAGCCGATGCGGCGCAGCACCACCAGCGGCGGAGGCAGGACGCTGCGACGCGCGCGTGGGCTGCCCCGGCACGGCACTTGCAACCCGCTTCGCATGCACCCTGCGTGGCGTCGCCACGGCCCTGACCAGCCCGATTTCTGAACCCAAATCGTCAATAGGATCAATATGATGCCCATTCATCTTCCGGCAGTTTGTGCTATTGCGAAGCGCGGGGCTAGAATCGCTCCAAGCAGTGGAACAGGCGGGACAACCATGACAGTAATGCGCAGGCGCCGACGGTTCCGTCCGTTGGCCATCGGGCTGCTCGGGGCGTTATTGCCTCTGGCCCTCTCTTCCACGGCACAGACGCCCGCGCCCACCGCTTATGCGCTGCAGCCGGCGACCGTCGCGCAGTCGCCCACCGCCCCGCTTCCATATCGCACCTCGTTGCCGGCCAGCAGCGTGTTGGCGCCGGCCGCCGGCTTCGACGTGGCGGCATTCGAATCGATGGCCGACCAGTTGACCTACGGCAACCGCGTGCCCGGCATGGCGATGGCCATCGTGCAAGGCGGCAAAGTGCTCAGCGCGCGCGGCTATGGCGTCACCGACGTCAATCACCCGCAACCGGTCGATGCGCATACCGTGTTCCGCCTGGCGTCGCTGTCCAAGGCCTTCGCCGGCACCATGGCTGGCCTGCTGGTCAACGATGGCGTGTTGCGTTGGGACAGCAAGGTGGTCGACTACGTGCCCGGCTTCCAGCTGAGCGACAACGTCGCCACCCGGCAGCTCACCGTCGCCGAGGTGCTCAGTCATCGCGTCGGCCTGACCCGCAATGCCTACGACCGCGATATCGAATCCAACGTCGACTATTACTCGCTGAGCCACAAGCTGGCCGCCGCGCCGCTGCGGTGCGCGCCAGGCGATTGCTATGCGTATCAGAACGTGGCCTTCAGCTTGGTCGGCGATGTGGTCTTCGCCGCCTCCGGCAGTTTTTACGAGCAATCGGTTGAGCGCCGCATCTTCAAGCCGCTCGGCATGAACGATGCCAGCATGGGTCTGGCCGGCATCCAGGCCAGTCCGCATTGGGCACGCCCGCACGTGCGCAGCCGCAACGGCTGGGTGTCGCTCACGCCCAAGCCCACTTACTACCGTCTTGCTCCTGCTGCCGGCGTCAATGCCAGCGCCAGCGACATGGCGCAATGGCTGCTCGCACATACCGGCCATCGCACCGACGTGTTGCCTGCGCCACTGCTGGCGACATTGCACGCGCCACTGATTTCCACGCCGGGCGAAATGCGTTCGGGCTGGCGCCATGAGCGCGTGGACGCGGCCAGCTACGCACTGGGCTGGCGCGTGTTCGACTATGCGGGCCACCAGGTGGTCTTCCATGCCGGTGCGGTGCAGGGTTACCGCGGCCTGGTCGCGTTGCTGCCCGAGCGCGACGTCGGTATCGCCATCATGTGGAATGGCGAAAGCGGCCTGCCCTCCGGCATGCTGCCGACCATTCTGGACCGCGCCCTCGGTTTGCCGGCCAAGCGGTGGCTGGATATCGATGTGGACGGCGACTTCGGCAGCGAGAACATGCTGGCAGAGAAGGCCGACCCGGCTGGCAAGGGCGCGTCGTCCGGCAAGTCGGTGGCATCGCCGCGCTAAGGCGAAGCGCCGGCACCGTAGCGGTGCATGCTGAAACACAGGCGGCCTTGGCCGCCTGTGTTGTTTCTGATCGCTGGAGTCTGCGGGTGGTTTGAACGCCTTGGCGCCAGGCGTGTGCTGGGCAGCGTGCTTGGGACGTACTTGCCGTGCTCGGCGTGCATGAGACCAACGCTGCAACGCGATACTGCATCTGCGGCGCACCGCTGGGCTTGGTTCGTCGCCGCTGCACGTCGTCTTTGCATGTAGAGAGTGGATGCGGTTGCCGGGCAGCGGATCGACGGGAGTAGGTGTAGGCGCCTTGATCACGCCTTCTTCGTGCGAAGACGCCGGCTCGCAGGCGCCGTCAGGCTGCCGCACGCGTCATTGCTGGATCCACGACACCCTGCACCACAACGTATCGGACCAAGAGCGCTGACAACACGTCGCGAACAGTCGTTGGGTGGGTGTGTGGACGGCGCACTCAGAACCGCAGTGGACGTGTGGTCCATGCGGCACCGAGCACCGGCCGCGCCCGCCTGGCGGTGAGCACAGTGGTTTTGTTAGCTGCTCTAAAGCATCTGGCTGTCGCGTGGTCGGGAGACGGGCGTCGGGCAGTGCGACGGCGGCAAACTGTCATTACATCAGGCAAACCGACGGCCGAGGGAATCGGACTGGACAAGTGGTGGCCGAACAATCCCTCGGGAACGCCGATACCGATGCCGATATCGGTACGGGTTGGAAGCATCGCCTCCTCAACGCAAGTGCAGCCTTGGGTGATGCATCGGACGCGTCAAGGCGTCGCGCAGCACTCTCTTTTTGAGAAGCTCTCGGCGTTGGCGTTGGCGTTGGCGTTGGCGGTTGGCTACAGCTCCAGACCGTGCCACCTCGCGAACCGCGTCGCCTCGATGACGGTCGGCATTCGCGCACTGCATCGGACGTGGTCACGGAGCCGCGCAATAAAAAAGCTCCCTCCCCGCTGGGCGTCGGGGAGAGAGCTCGATGTTTACGGCGATCGGGTGTTGCAGATCAGATCAGCGGTGCCGGAGTTGCGGGCAGCGCGACCGGAGCGGCCTTCTTCTTGCGAGCGGCCGGCTTCTTCTTGGCGACCTTCTTCACAGCAGGCTTCTTGGTAGCAGCCTTCTTGGTGGCGGACTTCTTGGTCGCCTTCTTTGCGACTGCCTTTTTGGCAGTTTTCTTCACTGCTTTCTTGGCGGCCTTCTTGACGGCCTTTTTGGCGGCAGTCTTCTTGGTCGCCTTCTTTGCGGTCTTCTTCACTGCCTTCTTGGCGGCAGTCTTTTTGGTTGCCTTCTTGGCAGTCTTCTTCACTGCTTTCTTGGCGGTTGCCTTCTTGGCAGTCTTTTTGACGGCCTTCTTGGCAGCAGTCTTCTTCACTGCTTTCTTGGCAGTTGCCTTCTTAGCGACCTTCTTGGTCGCCTTCTTGGCGGCGGTCTTCTTCACTGCCTTTTTGGCGGTGGGTTTCTTTTTCGCAGCTTTTTTAGTGGCCATGTAATTGGCTCCTCGTCAGTGAACTATGGAGGTGAAACGCCCAGTTGAACCAAACCCCGCGTCGGCATGCCGTCGTCGGGTACCGTCCGCAGGTAATGCGCGACGGGACGGATACAGAAACACCCGCATCGAACGGCGACACGGGTGCGTAGTCGAAACGACAACTGCTTTTTTGGAGAGAAGCGGACCCGACTCCACCATTGAGTGTGCTTCGGTGGACGTCTTGAACAAGCGTGTCGGCTCGATGTCGATTCTGCTCACTCTCTTTCGCAGCAATGTCTGCTGGGCGAAACCTAATCACGCTTTTTTTTACTGTCAACACTCTTTTGCATTTTTTTTTCAGCCGACCATCGCCACGTTCGCCATCGACGTCCGGCAAACGCACCGCGCGCGGCAAGCTGGATGGGTTGGAAGCGCGCGCCCACGCAACAGCGTTAGCGAAAAAGCACTTCTTTTCCGCTGTTTTCTTCAAGCGCTCTAAATCCGCACGATGCAGGGTGCCGTAACGCTGCGACGATGCGCTGTGCGTTGCGGCATCGCTTGCCGCCTGTCCGCCAGCTGAAAATTTTTTATCCGACAACTCCGCTTCCGACGTCGTACGAGCAGAAATGCGCAAACTTATTGCGCCGTTCGATCGCCATGCAGGTGCGCTTGCGCATCGCCGACAGCGTGTTGCGCAACGTCGATCGGTCATCGATACATGTTGCGAGCGTCGAATTTTTTTCACCGAGCACACCCCAGACCCTCACGAACGACTCACGTCAGAAATCCGGCGCACCGGTATGCAGGCGGTTGTGCGGCGACAGATCGCGCATGGATGCCTCCACGCGCATCGCGTCAGCGCATCGCCAACCGCCTTTCCAGCCTGCGAGTGTCAGCACCGTGCAGGTGGCTGCCCAACCGCCCCTCGATCTCGATCTCGAACGCACACCGCCCGGCGGCGACGCGCCAAAAAAAAATGGCCGCTCTGGGAGCGGCCATCGGTGCGCAGCAGGGAAGACGGACTCAGTGGTCGTCGTCTTCAAGCAGCTCGGCGTAGTCGTCGGGCGACAGTAGATCGTTGAGCTGCTCCTTGTCGTCGAGTTCGACAACGAAGATCCAGCCCTCGCCATAGGCGTCTTCGTTGATGGTTTCCGGCTTGTCGCTCAGCGCGCCGTTGACCTCGACCACAGTACCGCTGACCGGGCTATAGACATCGGATGCGGCCTTGACCGACTCGACCACCGCCGCGCCGTTGCCGACCTGCACGGTGTCGCCGACGCTCGGCAGCTCGACGTAGACCAGGTCGCCCAGCAAGCCCTGCGCGTGGTCGGAAATACCGACGGTCACGCGGCCGCTGCTTTCGACACGGGCCCACTCGTGGGATTTGAGGAACTTGAGGTCGCCAGGAATCTCGCTCATGGGTGTGCTCCGGGGAAACTGGGGTTGGGGACAGGTGGTTAGTTTAGACCGCGCGACAAGACAGGTGCACGCATGTCGGTATGGCTGGGTTGCATGCGGTGACAGGAGGCCGGCCGAGGGCGACCGGCGTCATGCGACTCAGTCACCAAGAACGCCGGGCTGCGCCTGACCGTCGCGCACGAACGGAAACTTCACCGCGCGCAACGGGACCTGCTTGCCGCGAATGTCCACGCGCAGGTCGTCGATGCTGCCGGCCGGCACGCGTGCGAATGCGATCGCCTTGCCGAGCGTCGGTGAGAAGGTGCCGGACAGGATCTCGCCTTCGCCGCTGGCGGTGAACACGCTCTGGCCGTGGCGCAGCACGCCCTTCTCATCCATCACCACGCCGATCAGTTGGCGCGGTGCGCCCTGTGCCTTTTGCGTTTCGAGCACGGCGCGACCGATGAAGTCGCGGCCTTCGTCCAGGGTGATCGTCCACGCCAACGCAGCCTCATAAGGAGTGACCGCGTCGTCCATGTCCTGCCCATAGAGATTCATGCCCGCTTCCAGACGCAAGGTGTCGCGCGCACCCAGACCGGCCGGCTTGACGCCCTGCGCGAGTAGCGCATTCCAGAACGCAACCGCTGCGTCCTGCGGCAACACGATTTCGAAACCGTCTTCGCCGGTGTAACCGGTGCGCGCAACAAACAGGTCGATGCCATCGCGCGAGCGCGTCTGCAGTGCGGCGAAACGGCCGAGCTTGCTCGCTGCCGTGGCGTCGGCCGGATCGACCAGTTCGATGACCTTGGCGCGTGCGTTGGGGCCCTGCACGGCGATCATCGCGAAGTCGCCGCGCTCTTCCACGCGTACCTCGAAGCGTGCGGCCTGTTCGCCGATCCACTGCAGATCCTTTTCGCGGGTGGCGGCGTTGACCACCAGACGGAAAAAATCTTCGGTCATGAAATAGACGATGAGGTCGTCGATTACCCCGCCCTGCGGATTAAGCATGCAGGTGTACAGCGCCTTGCCGGACACCTTGAGCTTGTCCACCGAGTTGGCGAGCAGGTAGCGCAGGAACTCGCGCACGCGTGCGCCGCGCAGATCGACCACGGTCATGTGACTGACGTCGAACATGCCGGCGTCGCGACGCACCTGATGGTGTTCGTCCAGCTGCGAGCCGTAGTGGATCGGCATATCCCAACCGCCGAAGTCGACCATCTTGGCGCCGAGCGCGCGATGGGTGTCGTTGAGGATGGTCTTCTGGGTCATGGGCGCCGGTCCAAGGGAAAGATGCCCATTATCGCTGCCTGGCCGTGCTTGCGGGTAACCGCGTCATTGCGCAGACGCAGCACCGGCCCAACCGTGCAATTGGGCACAAGCACGCCGCACTGCAGCAATGTGCGACCGGGCTTCTCGCCGTGCTCGGCGATCAGCTGGTGGCTTGCACCTGCAAGGTCATGCCATCGACGCCGACGATGCGCACCGGCGCGCCGGCGGGCAGATCCGGACCACTGACCACCCAGAACGCATCGTCGACCTTGGCGCGACCGCGGCCATCGTGGATGGCTTGATCGAGCAGCACACGACGGCCGATCAATTGCTCGGCGCGTCTGTTGAGCAAGGGACGGTCGCTCTGCCGCCCCTTGCCGCGGAACCAGGTGCGATAGACCTGCACCGACACAAAGCTGAGCACGACGAACGCCACAATCTGCACCAGCAGCGACATGCCCGGCAGCGCCAACACGAGCATGCAGACGGCGGCGGCGGCAATCCCCATCCACAGCAGAAACGCGCCGGGCACCAGCGTCTCTGCGGCGATCAACAGCAGCGCCAGCACCGCCCAGATCACAACGTCCCAGCGCATGGCTCAGCCTCCCGCGCGCGGCGGCATCGGCGGCATGCGTACGGCTGGCGCGTCGGGCTTGCCCATCGCTTCCTTGGCCAGTTCAGCGATGCCGGCGAGCGAGCCGATGATGCCGCTGGATTCCATCGGCATCAGCACGAACTTCTGGTTGGGTGCGGTGGCCAGTGCCTTGAACGCCTCCACATACTTTTGTGCGACGAAATAATTGATTGCCTGCACGCTGCCGTTGGCGATCGCGTCGGACACCACCTGGGTGGCGCGGGCTTCGGCCTCGGCCAGACGCTCGCGCGCCTCGGCGTCGCGGAAGGCGGCTTCCTTGCGGCCTTCGGCTTCGAGCACGGCCGCCTGCTTCTCGCCCTCGGCGCGCAGGATCTCCGATTGACGCGAGCCTTCGGCTTCCAGGATCTGCGCGCGCTTTTCGCGCTCGGCCTTCATCTGCCGCGCCATCGAGTCGATCAGATCGCGCGGCGGCTGGATATCGCGAATTTCGATTCGCGTGACCTTGATGCCCCATGGGTTGGTGGCCTGGTCCACCACGCTCAGCAACTGCGCATTGATGGTTTCGCGCTGGCTCAGCGATTCGTCCAGATCCATCGAACCGATCACGGTACGGATATTGGTTTGCACCAGCGCGATGCTGGCGATCTCCAGATTGGAGACTTCATAGGCGGCCTTGGCGGCATCCAGCACCTGGAAGAACACCACACCGTCCACGCGTACCACCGCGTTGTCCTTGGTGATGACGTCCTGGCTGGGCACGTCCAGCACCTGTTCCATCATGTTGATCTTGCGGCCCACGCCGTAGACCACCGGCACCAGAAAGTGCAGACCCGGACTCAGGGTGTGGGTGTAGCGGCCAAAGCGCTCCACTGTCCACTGAAATCCCTGCGGCACCATACGCACGGTCTTGAACAACACGATGACGCCAGCGACCAGAACGGCCATGGCCAAAAACGAAGTCGGAAACATGTGCATCCCCCTTGCATATGACGAGTCGATCCTTGCAGCAGTATGCACCCGCACTGCCCGTCGCCGGCTTGGGGATGCACTGCAGGAATGCGCTCGCGACCATTGCCGCGTCGGACAGCAAGCGCCTCGTCGTGCGCGGATCACACGACCGCCAGGCTCAGACGTTGCGCGGCGCGAACATGATGACGGCCATGCCGAGCAGACAGCAGGCGGCGCCGAGCAGGTCCCATCGCGTCGGAGTGATGCGGTCCACCCACCACAACCACAGCAAGGCACTGGCGATATAGACCCCGCCATAGGCGGCATACACGCGTCCGCTGGCAGCCGGATGCAGACTCAACAGCCACACGAAGATCGCAAGGCTCAGCGCGCTGGGCAGCAGCAGCCACACGCTGCCGCCTTTGCGTAGCCATAGATAAGGAAGGTAGCAGCCGACCAGTTCGGCCACGGCGGTGGCGACGAACAGCAACAGTGTGGTCAGCGCGGCGCTCATGCGCCGGGCACGGCGCCGGCATCCGGCACCGCCGCGAGGGATTCGTCGCGCTTGACCTGTTGCCACAGCGCTTCCTGCGCGCCCAGCGACAACGCATCCAGCGTGGTGCCCTGCACGTGCGCCTGCGCTTCCATCGCACGGAAGCGCCGTTCGAATTTCAGATTGGCATGCCGGAGCGCGGCGCCCACATCGACCTTGGCGTGTCGCGCGAGATTGGCGCAGACGAACAGCACATCGCCCAGTTCGTCTTCCAGCCGCGCCTGATTGTCGGCTACCGGGCCGCGGGCGAATTCCACCCGCAGCTCCTCGATTTCTTCCTGCAATTTTTCCAGCACCGGCGCCGGGCCAGGCCAATCGAAGCCCACCCGCGCCGCGCGCGACTGCAACTTGGTGGACCGCTGCCACTCGGGCAGCCCGCGCGCGATGCCGGCCAGTGCAGAGTCGTCCTGGTGTCCCGCGGCGCGGCGTTCTTCGCGTTTGATCTGGTCCCAGTTGGCGCTCACCGCCTGCGCATCGTCCGCCGTTTGCGCCGCGAACACATGCGGGTGCCGGCGCACCAGCTTGTCGCTGAGTGTGGCGACCACGTCGGCAAAGTCGAACGCGCCCTGTTCGGACGCCATCTGCGCATGGAAGACCACCTGCAGCAGCAGGTCGCCCAACTCGTCGCGCAGCCCGGGCAGGTCGTTGCGATCGATCGCGTCGGCGACCTCGTAGGCTTCTTCGATGGTGTACGGCGCGATGGTGGCAAAGCTCTGCTCCACATCCCAGGGGCAACCGTGCTCACGGTCGCGCAGGCGCGCCATCAACTGCAGCAGGCGGTGGATATCGCCGGTGGGCGGAGTCTGGAGCATGGTGTGTTCCTGGAGCGATGTTGGAAGGCGCATCCGCGGCGAGAGCGCTGACGCAGTGCGGCAGTGCGCGTGGCAGCAACTCCGACGCGCGATGCCGCCGCAGTGTACCGGTCAGCCAATCACGACCTTGCGCATCCGTGTTGCCTGGCGTGTGACGCGCACACGGCAGGCCGGCATGCTCAGGCCAGCCAATCGCGCCAAGGCAGATTGGGGTCGCCCAGCGCGATGAAGTCGCCATTGAGCAAGGTGTCGCGGCGGTTGTAGCGGAACGGCTTGCCGGAACCGCCGGCCAGCAGCACACCACCGGCGGCATGCAGCACGCATTGGCCGGCCGCGGTGTCCCATTCGGAGGTGGGGCCGAAGCGCGGATAGACATCCAGGTCGCCTTCGGCGATGCGGCAGAACTTCAACGACGAGCCTTGCGCCACCACGTCGATCTCCCCCATGCGCTCCAGCGCGGCCGCAGTGCGCGCGTCGCGATGCGAGCGGCTGGCAGCGACCCGCAAGGGTGTGGCGGCCGGTGTGCGGGTGTGCAGCATCTCGTCGCGATCGCCGTCGCGGCGGAACGCGTTTTCGCCGCGTGCGGCGTACCAGACCCGGCCATCGACCGGCGCCTGCACCACGCCCAACACCGGCGCGCCCATGTGGATGAGGGCGATGTTGACGCTGAACTCGCCGTTGCGTTTGACGAACTCGCGGGTGCCATCCAGCGGATCGACCAGCCAGTAGCTGGTCCAGTACTGCCGCTCCTCCCAGGCCACGTGCGCGGATTCTTCCGACAGCACCGGCACATCGGGCGTGACCCGGCGCAGACCGTCGACGATGACGCGATTGGCGGCAAGGTCGGCCTGGGTCAACGGACTGGCGTCGTCCTTGATCTCGACCGCGAAGTCCTGCGCGTACACCTGCATGATGGCCTCACCCGCTTCGCGAGCAATCGCGATCACGGTTTCGCGCAGTTCCATCGGGATACGGATCATGGGTTGCGCTCCAGCCACTCGCGCGCAATGAACAAGGCGGCCAGCGAGCGGCCTTCGGAGAAATCGTCGCGCAGCATCAATTCGTCCAGACGAGCGATTGGCCAGGGCACCACTTCCATCTCTTCCGGCTCATCGCCGACCAGGCGCTCGGGATACAGGTCGCGCGCCAGCACCAACCAGGATTGGTGACTCATATAAGTAGGAGCGAGCGTCATCGCGCGCAGCACCTGGACCTGCCGCGCGCCGTAGCCGGCTTCTTCCTTGAGCTCGCGGTCGGCCGCCTGCTCCGGGGTCTCGCCGGCATCGATGCGCCCCTTGACCAAACCCAGCTCGTAGCGGTGCACGCCGGCGGCGTACTCGCGCACCAGCAGCACAGTGGTCGCGTCGAGCATCGGCACCACGACCACGGCACCGTGGCCCTGGCTGAGTTGCCGTTCGTAGAGACGGCGCTGCCCGTTGGAAAACTCCAGATCCAGTTGCTGGCGACGGAACGGCCCGTCGCCAAGATCGGTGATCTTGTGGATGGTCGGCAGACGCGGGCTCATGCGTGGCACGCAGCCGCGGAGCGGACCGATAGAATAGGCAGATGCATCGACATGTTCATGAGCCCGAAATCCTAGCAGACCCTGCAGCCTCCGAAGCTGCCGAACATTGGCGGCAACGCGATCTTGCGGTGCTGTGGCACCCGTGCACACAGATGCGCGAGCATCCGCACACGCTTCCGCTGGTCCCCATCGCCGGTGGCCAGGGTGCGTGGCTGATCGGTCACGATGGCCGTCGCTATCTGGACGCGGTCAGCAGCTGGTGGACCAACCTGTTCGGCCATGCCGAGCCGCGCATCGGCGCGGCCATCGCGCAGCAGGCCGGCACCCTGGAGCAGGTGATGCTGGCCGGCTTCACCCACGCGCCGGCAGTGCAGCTGGCTGAGCGCCTGCTGGCGATTGCGCCGCGCCAGCCCGACCGCGCACCGCTGTCCAAGGTGTTCTATGCCGACAACGGCTCGGCCGGCGTCGAAGTGGCCTTGAAGATGGCCTTCCATTATTTCCACAACCGTGGCGAGCATCGCCGCACGCGTTTCATCGCGTTGGAAAACGGGTATCACGGCGAAACCATCGGCGCACTGTCGGTCGGCGACATCCCGTTGTATCGGCGCGTGTATGCACCGCTGTTGTTGCAATCGCTGTTTGCACCGTCGCCCGACGCCTACCTGGCCGAGCCGGGCCAAAGCGCGGAAGACTATGCACTGCAGGCGGCCGATGCCCTGCAGGCACTGTTCGAACAGTCGCCGGGCGAAATTTGCGCGTTGATTCTGGAACCACGTGTGCAATGCGCCGGCGGCATGCGCATGTATCACCCGGCGTACTTGCGCCGTGCGCGCGCATTGTGCGATGCGCATGGCGCGTTCCTGATCGCCGACGAGATCGCCACCGGCTTCGGACGCACCGGCACCCTGTTCGCCTGCGAACAGGCCGGCGTGATGCCCGATCTGCTGTGCTTGTCCAAGGGACTGACTGGCGGCTTCCTGCCGCTGTCGGCGGTGCTGGCCACGCAGCAGTTGTACGACGCGTTTCTGGACGATTCGCGCGAGCGCGCGTTTCTGCATTCGCACAGCTATACCGGTAACCCACTGGCGTGCGCGGCGGCATTGGCGACGTTGCAGATCTTCGCGGACGACGACGTGATTGCGCGCAACCAGCAAACCGCCGCGCGCATGAGCGCCCTCGCTGCGCAGATCGGCGAGCACAGCGCGGTGGCGGACTTGCGCCAGGCCGGCATGATCGTGGCCTTCGAGCTGACCCAGGCCGGCAACAAACACACTCCCTTCCCCGCCGCGGCACGGGTTGGATTGAAGGCGTATCGCACGGCGCTGGAGCGCGGCGTGGTGCTGCGCCCGCTGGGCGACGTGCTGTACTGGATGCCGCCGTATTGTGTGGATGAGGCGCAACTGGCCTTGCTTGCCGCGACCACCCGTCACGCCATCGACGAGGCCGTCGCATGCGCCTGACCCGGTCCCACGTTGCGTTGCCGCTGCAGTGCGAACAGGAAGTGACCCTGCCCGAAGAGTCCGCCAATCATCTGCTGCGCGTGTTGCGCTTGCGCGAGGGCGATGCCTGCATCCTGTTCAATGGCGATGGCAGCGACTACCACGCGCGGATCACCGTGGCTGGCAAGCGCGAAGCGCGTGCGCTGGTTGAGCGTGCGGAAGCGCTGTCCAACGAATCGCCCTTACGCATCACGCTGCTCCAGGGCATCGCGCGCGGCGAAAAAATGGACCTGATCCTGCAGAAAGCCACCGAGTTGGGCGTGGCCGCCATCGTGCCGGTCAACGCCGAGCGCACCGAGGTCAAGCTCGATGCAGCGCGCATGGAAAAACGCATCGCGCATTGGCGCAGTGTGGTGGTGTCGGCCTGCGAACAATCCGGCCGCGCACGCGTGCCGACCGTCGCCGCGCCACTGGGCTTGCAAGAGGCCGCGCAGGCCAGCGACCCGCAGGCGCGACGGCTGACCCTGGACCCGCAGGGCGAGCATCGCCTGTCCACCCTGAGTGCGGATGTCGACCAGGGGCTCATCGTGGCGATCGGGCCGGAAGGCGGCTGGTCGCCACGCGACCGCGCCACGCTCGCCGCTGCCGGTTTCACCGGCCTGCAATTAGGCCCACGCATCCTGCGCACCGAGACCGCCGGCCTGGCCGCCATCGCGGCATTGCAGGCGCGGTTCGGGGACCTGTAGGTTCAAGGACGTGTAGGACATCGCGGCTGCTGACGCGGAGTGCGGGTAGTGTCACGCCTCGTGTGACCGAACGATTGGCGACCCCGCACGGTGGCGGCAACCCCGTAGGAGCGCACCCGGGCGCGAGAAGCCTTACCGGTAACGCCCTATCGCGCCCAGGTGCGCTCCTACGGCGTGCGGCGATGCGATTGCCGAGAGGCCCGATACAGCGCGAGTGGAATTACTGCAAAAACGTACGACGCCGGCCAATGCGTAGGACAGCACCCGGGCGAGAGAAGCCTTACCGGTAATGCCCTATCGCGCCCAGGTGCGCTCCTACGGAATGCGGCGATGCGATTGCCGAGAGGCCCGACACAGCACGAATGGAATTACTGCAAAGACGCACGACGCCCGACCACGGTGTAGGAGCGCACCCGGGCGCGAGAAGCCTTACCGGTAAAGTCCCGTCGCCCCCAGGTGCGCTCCTACGGTGTGTCGTGCGTCAGCGACCGTGCTGCAAAAACCAGCTGGCCGCGCCGATGACGCCGAGCTGGCCGTGTTCGACGATGCTGACCGGCACCTGCTCCAGGGCAGGACGCAGCGTGCCCTTGTCGAGCAGGCGGGCGGTGAAGTCGCTGGCGGCAATGAACTCGGCAATCTGCGGCAGGAATCCGCCGGCCAGATAGACGCCGCTGCGGATGCCGTAGAGCAGCATCATGTCGCCGACCACGCTGCCCATGAACCCACAGAACGCCCGCAACGCATCGCGCGCGAGCACGTCGTTGCCGGCCAATGCAGCGGCGGTGACATCGGCCGGGCCTTGATGCACGGCAGGCTCGCCACGCAGCGCGGCCAACGCGGTGTAGAGATTCAACAGGCCAGGGCCGGACAACAAGGTTTCGGTGCCCACATGCGTGCGCGTACGACGCAGTTCCTGCAGCAAGGCCACTTCCAGATCGCTGGCGGCGGCGAGCGCGGCGTGGCCGGCTTCGGTCGGCAGCACCATCGGGTTGGCGCCGTTGGGAATCCACACCGCCGCACCCAGCCCGGTTCCGGGACCGAGGACCAAGGCCGGGCCGGGCGCGCCCTGAGCGGGGCCGGACAGCTGCATGACCTGATTGCCGGTCATGTAATTGGCCGCGTAGGCGACCGCTTCGAAATCGTTGACCAGATGCAGCGCCTGCATGCCGAGCTGGCGGCGAATCTGTTCCGGCGCCAGCACCCACGGCAGGTTCGCGGTGATCACGCTACCGTCTTCCAGCGCATAACCGGCACTGGCGATCACGCCGCGCCGCACTGGCGCGCATCCCATCTCGGCAAAGAACGCGGACATGATCTCGGCCAGGCCCGGATAATCGGCGCAGCGGTACTTGCGATACTCCAGCACGGTGACCGGCTTGCGCATATCGGTGCTTGCGCAGACCAGCGCCAGGCGCACATGCGTCCCTCCCACGTCTGCGGCAACGAAGGTGTCGGGGCGCGGAAAGGCCACCGCTTCCATTGGGCTGCTTGCGCTCACGCATTCTCCTGATAAGTGGCAGCGGGCTGGCGTCATGTCCCGTTGTCCGACGAACGGCAGCGGGTAGACAACGTTGTCAGTAATCGCCCTGTAACGCAACCGTGGCGGCGACGATCAGGGCATTCTCCCGCACCGCCCATCATCCACGAAAAATCCGCATGCATCACGGAGATTTCTGCATAAAAACCGTGCATGTGCCAGTGGAACGCCGTCGAGCCATAGAAGCCGCCAATTGCACGTTGCTGACGGAACCCCGCATGTGCGCACGCTCTCAGCGGCTTCGACGATCACGTCGCAAAAAATGCTGCATTGCAGCGCAATCGCAGGCGCTTCAGAGATCTGTGACGATGTGTTGACAACGCTGTCAACGCTACGCGAGACTCGATCCAAATCGGGGTTCTGGCAGGAGGGGCCAGCAACTGTTCGGTACTGAAGAACGGCGCTTCCCTCGCCTGCCACGCCAGATTCGTGAGTGGCGCGTCATACGACGTTCGACTCGCCGATGTCGCATTCGCTCCACCGCTTCACCACACGGGGGACACCTCCTCTACCACGCGCATCGACGCCACCTGCTGCCATTGCGGAGCACGGAGTGCGATCACCGCGATCGGTCAGGGCGTGTTGTTTTGCCGGCCACGCCGAGCGCGTTGTGCCCACTACGGGCCATGCGCACTCACAGCACTAACCAATGAGGTTTAGCCATGCACAGCCGCACCACGACGTTAGCACTCTGTATCACCGCCGCTCTGTACTGCTCCGGCTCTGCAATGGCTGCCGGACAAGAACAACAAGCCCCGGCTGGCACCACGCCGTCGGCCACCACCGAGTTGGACACCATCACCGTCACCGGCTACCGCGCGTCGCTGGAGAAGAGCCAGGCGGTCAAGCGCTCGGCCAACTCCATCGTCGATGCGATCAGCGCCGAAGACATCGGCAAGTTCCCGGACATCAATGCGGCCGAATCGCTGTCGCACCTGCCGGGCATCAGCGTCGACCGCCAGTTCGGCGAAGGCGAAAAGGTCAGCATCAACGGCACCGACCCGGCGTTGAACCGCGTGCTGCTCAACGGCCAGACCATCGCCTCCGGCGACTGGGGCGGCAACCCGACCGACACCAGCGGCCGTACCTTCAACTACACCCTGCTGTCGCCGGAAATCATCGGCCTGATGGAGGTCTACAAGACCCCTGAAGCGCGCATCGATGAAGGCTCGATCGGCGGCACCGTGATCGTGCACACCCGCAAGCCGCTGGACCTGCCCAAGAACACCATTCGCGGCTCGATCGGCTACAACTACAACGACCGTTCCGAAGAAGGCAATCCGCGCGGTTCGGCGCTGTGGAGCTGGAAGAACGACGACGAAACCTTCGGCGCGTTGATCTCCGCCACGCACGACAAGCAGGACCTGGCACGTGCCGGTATCGAGTACTTCGGCTACACCACTGGCGCCGGCATTCCGCCGACGGCCACCATCACCGGCGACGGCAGCGATGTGGCCACCGCACGTGTGCCGGCCGGTATCAGCAGCGCGTTCTTCCAGCAGACCCGCGAGCGCAGCGGTCTGCAGGGTGCGTTGCAGTGGAAGCCCAACGAGCAGAACGAGTTCAACCTGACCGGTCTGTACATCAAGGGCAAGTACAACAACTTCAGCCAGGCGCGTTATGTGTGCCCGGCCTGTAACGACGACCGCCAGAAGATCACCCAGGCCAATGTGCAGAACGGCGTGGTGACCTCGGCCACGGTCAGCGATGGCGCAGCCGGTCAGCCGTACGCGCAGCTGGATGCCAACTACCGCGAGAGCACTGTCACCACCAAGAGCCTGAACCTGCGTCACGACTGGTCCGGCGAGAAGTGGGTATTCACCACCCAGGCCGGCTACACCGAGGCCACAGGTGGCAAGAACCCCGAATACCTGATGAAGTACCTGATGCAGGACGGTGGCTACAATTACGCGTTCGACGGCAGCAATACGTCGGTCAACTACGACAACGGCGGCGCCTCCAACTGGGCCCTGCCGGGCAACCCCGCCGGCCTGGCGCCGGGCCAGGAAGGCAATATCCCGGGCACCACCACCGGCATCATGCAGGCCGGCGGTATCGCTTATCAGAAGAGCAAGGACGACGAAAAGTACTTCCAGTGGGATGCCGCGCGCGACCTGGAATGGGGCCCGTTCACCAAGCTGCAGTTCGGCTACAAGTACATCAACCACAACAACGGCGTCGACGCGCGCGGTAACCGCATCAACACCACCGACCCGGTGTCGCTGACGCAGTTCAACCCAGGCACCACACCCAGCAGCCTGTACGACGGCCTGGGTGCCAGCGGCGACTTGACCACCTGGCCAACCGCCAACCTGGGCGCCGTGCGCAGCTACTTGCTGTCGCAGCCGCAGGGCCCGTACCGCACCGATTTTGGCGCGTCGTTCGACGTTAAGGAAATCACTCAGAACGTCTACACGCAGTTGAACTACGAGACCGGCAAGTGGCGCGGTAACGTCGGCGTGCGCTTGGTCGACACCACCGACAAGTCGCAGTTCTGGCAGAGCAATGACGGCGGCACCAGCTTCCAGCGCGTGGCCGAAACCAATGACTACCGCAAGGCGTTGCCGAGCTTCAACATCGCCTACGACATCACCGACGACACCGTGCTGCGCTTTTCGGCCGCCAAGGTCATCGCCCGTCCGCGTTACGCCGATCTGGCGGGTACGTTCACTGTCAACAGCGGTAACGGCAACCTGACCGCCAACGGCGGCAACCCGGATTTGAAGCCGTACGAGTCCACCAACTACGATCTGGCTGCCGAATGGTACTTCGCCCCGTCCAGCATGCTGTCCGGTGAAGTGTTCTACCGCGACATCAGTTCCTACATCGTCAACACCACGGTCACCCAGCAGCTGAATCCGGCACCGCCGGCCATCGCTGGCCTGTACCAGGTGACCACACCGGTCAACGTGTCCGATGCCAAGGTCAAGGGTGTGTCGGTCAATTACCAGCAGAGCTTCGGGCTGGGCTTCGGTTTGCAGGCCAACTACACCTTTGCCGAGTCCGACTCCAGCTCCGGTCTGAATCTGCCGTACCTGTCGCGCGATACCTACAACGTGATCCCCTACTGGGAACACGGCGACTGGATGGTGCGTGTGAACTACAGCTACCGCTCGAAGTACTTCACCCAGATCGGTCGTCTGGAGTCGCGTGACTTTGCAGATGCTTACAAGCAGCTGGATCTGAACGCCTCGTACCAGATCACCGACTACATGGGCATCACCGTCGGCGCGACCAATCTGCTGGATTCCACCTACCGGGTCTTCAGCAACACCCGCGATACCCCCACGGCGTTCTACAAGAACGGCCGCGGCTATCAGGCCCAGCTCAACTTCAAGTTCTGATGTAGCACCGGCGCGCCACCGACCCTCCACGGTGGCGCGCTTTTTTTTGACCTGTGCGTTGCATGCAGCGCACAGGTTGATGTTGTACCAAGGAGTGGTACTGGCCACGCCCCTTCGCGGTTGAGGGAGCATGGCCAGGCCCGCTTTTGCCATCCACGTGCCGGCTGCATGCAACCGACACGTTTCGCTTAGAGGAGCAGTTCCCATGACGACCGATAGCCGCATCCATGCGGCTCCATCCCGCCGCCACGCCGGAGCTGCACCCAGAACGCGAATGCTCGCGCTCGGTCTGCTGCTGGCGTTGCCTGCTGCCACGCTCAGCGCGCAATCGCCCACCGCGGCCACGGCCACCACGCTCAGCCCCGAGGTCATCGACCAGCAGTGGCTCGATGCCACCGCCAAGTACGCGCCCGAACGCGAGCGCCTGGTGCGCGAAGCCGAAGCCGGCGCGCGCAAGGGTCCGTTCCGCCCCGACTGGGCTGCGCTGAAGGCGTATCAATCGCCTGCGTGGTACGACAATGCCAAGTTCGGCATCTTCATCCATTGGGGCGTGTTCTCGGTGCCGGCGTTTGGTAGCGAGTGGTATTCGCGCAACATGTATCTGCAAGGCTCCAAGGAATTCGCCCATCACGTGGCGACCTACGGCCCGCAAGCGACCAGCGGCTACAAGGATCTGATTCCCAAGTTCACCGCGCCCAAGTTCGACCCCACTGGCTGGGCCAAGCTGTTCCGGCAATCCGGCGCGCGCTACGTGGTGCCGGTGGCCGAACACCACGACGGCTTTGCGCTGTACGACTCCAAGCTGTCGGACTGGACCGCAATGAAGATGGGGCCCAAGCGCGACCTGCTGGGCGAGCTGTCCACCGCAATCCGCGCGCAAGGCCTGCACTTCGGTTTGTCGTCGCACCGCGCCGAACACAACTGGTTCTTCGATGGCGGGCGTAAGTTCGATTCCGACGTCAACGACCCGCGCTATGCGGCGCTGTACGGTCCGGCGCAAGTGCGCCTGCCGGGCAAGGACGACGGCGATGTCGCCAACGACTGGACGCCGGTGTCGCAGGCCTGGCTGGACGACTGGCTGGCGCGCACCACCGAGTTGATCGATACCTATCAACCGGACCTGATCTATTTCGATTGGTGGATTGCCCACCCAACGTTCCGGCGCAGCCTGCCAACGATGCTGGCGTATTACTACAACCAAGGCGCGGCGCGCACCGAGGCCGATCGCGGCGTGGTGGTCAACTACAAGCTCGGCGCGTTTCCGGAAGGCGCCGGCACGCTGGATATCGAACGCGGCCAGCTCACCGGCATCCATCCCACGCATTGGCAGACCGATACCTCGGTCAGCAATGCCTCGTGGGGCTACATCGAAAACGACACCTACAAATCGCCCACTTTCATCATCCACATGCTGGCCGATGTGGTGGCCAAGAACGGCAACCTGATGCTCAACATCGGCCCGCGTGCCGATGGCTCGATCCCCGACACCGAGCGCGGCATTCTGCTGGCGATCGGCAAGTGGCTCAAGACCAACGGTGGCGCGATCTACGACAGCAAGCCGTGGCGCGTGTATGGCGAAGGCCCGACCGAAGTGGTGGGCGGCACCTTCCAGGACGTCAAGACCAAACCGTATACGTCCGACGATTTTCGCTTCACCACCCGCGATGGCGCGCTGTATGCGATTGAGCTGGGTTGGCCGACCGATGGCGAGGCGGTGATCCGCTCACTCACGCCGGCCGACGGCGTGCGCGGGGTCACTTTGCTGGCCAACGGCAAGAAGATCCCGTTCGAACAACGCGCCGATGGCCTGCATCTGCGCCTCCCCGCAAAGCCGGTTGGCGAGAGCGCCTATGTGTTCCGCATCGACCTTTCCACCCCTACTCCCTGACGGATGTTGTCCTCCATGAGCAAACGATTGACCTGGATGTTGCTTGCGCTGGCATTTGCCTGCGTCCCGGCCCTGGCCAAGAACCCCACGGCGTTGTTCTATCTGATGAACACGCAGAAATCGACCAACTCGTTCATTGCCAACGTCGACAAGATCGATGTGGTGGTGCCGACCTGGTATGGCGTGGATCAGAACGGCCTGGTCAACGGCACGCCCAATATGTACCTGTACGACATCGCCAAGCAGAACAAGCTGCGGGTGATGCCGATCCTGTCGATGACCACCGGCCGCGACGGCTTCCACAAGCTGATGCATGACGAAGCGGCCAAGAAGCGCATGATCGAATCGCTGCTGATCCACGGCAAGCAGCACAAGTACTACGGCTTCCAGTTTGATTTCGAGAACATCGCCTGGACCGATCGCGACGCCTACACCTTGATGGTGAAGCAGACCGCCGATGCGCTGCACAAGGCCGGTTTCAAGATGTCGGTGGCGGTGGTGCCCAATGCACCGGGCCACGCCGAAGGCGGCCAGTTTTCCAAGTGGATGTGGGAATACTGGCGCGGCGCGTATGACCTGAAGGCGCTGGGCCAGGTGGCGGATCTGATCAGCATCATGACCTACGACCAGCACACCCGCTGGACCACGCCCGGCCCGGTCGATGGCATGGTGTGGATGAAGAAGCATCTGGATTACGCGATCACCCAGGTGCCGAAAGAAAAGCTCTCGCTGGGCATCGCCACCTATGGCTACCGCTGGTTCACCGGCAACCCGGTGAAGGAAGACGGCACCGAGGCTTCGAATATTTCCGCAACCTACATCGATGCCGACGAATCCTTCCCGCTGGCGATCGAACAGAACGCTACCGTGCAGTGGGATCCGGTCGAACAGGAATCGTGGTTCTACTTCTACCGCGACGACATGCGCGAGTGGGTGTTCCGCCCGGACGCGCGCAGCTTCAAGGCACGCTACGAGATGGCCAAGCAATACGGTCTGGAAGGTTTCAGCTGCTGGGTGCTGGGCGCCGAAGACCCGAAGGTGTGGGACGAGCTGCCGACCGCGCAGCGCTGATCCCTGTTACATGCCTGGCGCACGCCGATGAAGCGTGCGCCAGTGCCTGTGTGAGTCGCTGCGGCTTTGCTACTGTGCGTGGCTGCCGCGCATCGCTATCGTCGGCATGACCGAGCGATGGTGTCGATGCGATATGGTGTTGTTCCATTTGGCTGCGCGCATGCATCCGCGCAGCGACACGCTCTCCGCTACTTCGGGATGTGATTGCATGATGTCCAACACCAGTCGTACGCCACGCATGTTGTTGTCGAGGGCGCTGTTGTTGGACATGCCGTTAGGCAAGAAGCCGTTATCGATGCAGTTGCCGTCGCGGTTGCTTGCACTGTCGTTGGCCGCACTGGCGCTCACCGGTTGCGGCAAACGCGACGCAGCTACGGCACCGGCAGCGGTTAACGCAGGCGCGACGGCGGCGTCACCTTCCGCAACTGCGCCGCTGCCGCTGATTCCCGCACCGGTGGAGGCCAAGCGCAACGCCAGCAGTTTCAGCGTGGGCACCGGCACGGTGATCTCGATCGTGGCAGGCGACGCCGATGCGCGTCGCAGCGCCGAGTACCTTGCCGGCCTGCTCAAGCGCACACGTGGGCTTGCACTGGAAGTGCGTGCAGAAGCCACGCCCTCGCCGGCCAGCATCCGCCTGGAACGCAATGCGCAGGCAGCGGTGACGCAGAAAGAAGGCTATCGCCTGGATGTGGACGCCACCGGTATCCGCATTGCCGCGCGCGATGGTGCCGGCCTGTTTTATGGCGCAATCAGTGCCTGGCAATTGATGACCCCGGATGCGCGCAAGGGCGCGGTGGCCGTGCCCGGCGTCAGTATCCGCGACTGGCCGCGCTTTGGCTGGCGTGGTCAGCATCTGGACGTGGCCCGCCACTTCCACGACGTGGACACCGTCAAGCACGTGCTCGATGCGATGGCCGTGCACAAGCTCAATGTGCTGCATTGGCATCTCACCGATGACCAGGGCTGGCGCATCGAAATCAAGCGTTACCCCAAACTCACCGAGGTCGGTGCTTGGCGCACCCCGCCGGGTGCCGGCAGACACGGCACACCGGAGCGCTCCGGCGGCTTTTACACGCAAGAGCAGATCAGCGAAATCGTCGCGTATGCGGCGCGCCTGCACATCACCGTGTTGCCCGAGCTGGACATGCCCGGCCATGCGCAGGCGGCGGTTGCCGCCTACCCGGAAGAGGTGGGCGTCCCCGGCGTGCGCACCCAGGTGGGCGTGGACTGGGGCGTCAACCCGTATCTATTCAACACCAGCGAACGCAGCCTGAGTTTCATCACCAATGTGCTGGACGAGGTGCTGACGCTGTTCCCGTCCAGCTACATCCACATCGGTGGCGATGAGGCGGTCAAGGATCAATGGGAAGCCTCGCCGGCCGTTCGCGCACAGATGCGCAAGCTGGGCGTCAAGGATGCCCATGCCATGCAAGGCTGGTTCAACGAACAGCTTGCGACCTACCTCACCAAGCACGGCCGGCGCATGATCGGCTGGGACGAGATTCTGGAAGGCGGCGTGCCGGCCAGTGCGTCGGTGATGTCGTGGCGTGGCGTCGAAGGTGCGGTCACCGCCGCCAGACAGGGACACGATGTGGTGCTTGCGCCCGGCAACTGGCTGTATCTGGATAACCTGCAAACCACGCGTAGCGACGAGCCCAACGGCCGCCTGACGGTGTTGCCATTGTCGAAGGTGTACGCGTTCGATCCGGTCCCGAGCGACCTCACCGCCGAGCAGGCCAGGCATGTGTTGGGCGCACAAGGCGCGTTGTGGTCCGAATACATTCCCTCGCGCTGGCACATTGATCACGCGCTGTTCCCGCGTCTTTCGGCGGTAGCGGAGATGACCTGGTCGCCGCCGAGCGCACGCGAGTGGAAAAACTTTCTGGCGCGGTTGCCGGCGCAGTTGCAGCGCTACAAGGCACTGGACATCGCCTACAGCGACGGCGCGTTTGCTGCCGATATCGCGCTGGAAAACGGCCCCAACCCGTTGCTCGCCGGCAGCCCGGCCAAGGTGGCGCTGAGCACGCAGACTGGCGCAGGCACACTGCACTACACCGTGGACGGCAGCGACCCTAGCCCCACATCGCCACGCTATGAGGCACCGTTTGCGATCAACTTGCCGACCACGGTCAAGGCCACCGCATTCACCGCCGACGGCGCGCCGCTGGCCGCCACGCGCAGCCGCACCTTCGACCGTGCATCGCTGTTGCGCGTGGACACGCAAGGCCTGCGCGATTGCGTGGAGACCGGCGCGCTCGGCCTGCGCCTGCCGTTGCTGCCGGAGATGACCGGCGCCGATACACCGGTTTACAACGTCGATCTGTTTCATGCCTGCCGGCTGTATCCGCAGGCACGCCTGGATGGCATCGGCGCGATCCGCATCGAGGCCGCGCGCCTGCCCAACAACTTCGGCCTGGCGCACGAGCAATCCAAGGTGGTGCAGTACCCGGCCAAGACCCGCGGCGGCGAGCTGGAAGTGCGCCAGGGTTGTGACGGCGAACTGATCGCCAGCGTGCAACTGCCCAAGAGCGACACCCTGGGCGAACAATTCACCCTGGAAACGCCGCTGCCAGCACGCACCGGCACCCACGATCTGTGCCTGCGCTTCACTGCGCCGATTCGCGGCCCGTTGTATGCCATCGGCGCCGTCCAACTGATTGAAACCACCGCGCAGGCGCCCCCCGCCGCCACGCGCTGATCCATCCAAGGAGACTCACCCATGCCCCTGTCGCACCGCACTGCCCCCGCACTGTCCCTGCTCACCCCCGCCCGGCTCGGGCTTGCCCTGACCTTTGCACTCTCGCAGGCCTGGGCGGCACCGCCCACGGCAGTGACCCTGGACAGCGGCTGGCAGGTGCGCCTGGTGCCGGGGCAGGAACAGGCCAAGACCTATCCAAAGGCGGCCAGCTGGATGCCGGCGCAGGTGCCGGGCGTGGTGCAGACCGATCTGATCGCCGCCAAGGTGGTGCCAGACCCGTTCCTGCGCGACAACGAGGGCAAGATCCAGTGGGCGGGCTTAAGCGATTGGCAGTACCAGACCCGCTTCAACGTGGATGCGGCCACGCTCAAGCGCGCGCATGTGGAGCTGGTATTCGATGGTCTGGACACGCTGGCCGAGGTCACCCTCAACGGCAAGAAGCTGCTCAGCGCCGACAACATGTTCCGGCAATGGCGGGTGGATGCGAAATCGCTGCTCAAGCGCGGCGACAACGTGCTGGAAATTACCTTCTTCTCGCCGATCAAGAAGATTCAGCCGTGGCTGGCCAAGCAGCCGTATGCGCTGCCGGGCGCCTACGATTCGGCGTTCGGCGACGAGCCGGATGGACGCCACAGTTCCACCTACGTGCGCAAGGCGCCGTATAGCTACGGCTGGGACTGGGGCCCGCGCATGGTCAATGCCGGCATCTGGAAAGATGTGCGCGTGGAAGCATGGGATGCCGTGCGCGTGGACGGCTTGCATATCGACCAGCAGCGCGTGGACGCTGACAGCGCGCAATTGCAGGCGCAGCTCGAACTGCAGGCCGGCCGCAGCGGGCCGGTGCAGGTGACGCTGGATGTCCTGGGTCCGGATGGACAAAAGGTCGGCCAGTTCACCCAGGACGCGGTGATCGACCCGGGCCAGAACCGCATCGATCTCGCAGTGCGGATTGCAAAGCCCAAGCGTTGGTTCCCGGCCGGCTACGGCGCGCAGGACCGCTACACCTTCGTGGCCACCGTGCGCGATGCCGATGGCGACAGCCAGCAGATCAAGCGCGTCACCGGCCTGCGTTCGGTGGAGCTGCGCCGCGAAAAGGACAAGTGGGGCAAGAGCATGGAGATCGTGATCAACGGCATCCCGATCTTCGCCAAGGGCGCCAACCTGATCCCGCTGGATGCGTTCCCCTCGCGCGTCAGCCAGGAGCGCATGCGCAGCACCTTGCAGGATGCGCGCGATGCCAACATGAACATGCTGCGCATGTGGGGCGGCGGGCATTACCAGGACGATCACTTCTACGAGGTGGCCGACGAGCTGGGCATCATGATCTGGCAGGACTTCATGTTCGGTGGCGCGGTGCCGCCGTACGACGTGGAGTTCCGCGAGAACACGCGGCAGGAGGCGATCGAACAGGTCAAGCGCCTGCGCGATCACCCCAGCATCGTGTTGTGGTGCGGCAACAACGAAGTGCAGACCGGCTGGGAAAACTGGGGCGATCGGGTCAAGTTCAAGCAGTCGGTGGACCCGGAAGAACGCACCCGCATCGAACGCGGCATGACCACGCTGTTCGGCACCGTGTTCCGCGAAGTGGTGGCCACCTACGATAGCGATGTGCCGTATTGGGCCACCTCGCCGGGCACCGATTTCGACGGCGGTGCCGACCAGGCCAACGATGGCGACATGCACTATTGGAAAGTGTGGGGCGGCCCGGCCCTGCCGGTGACCGAATACCTCAACGTCACCCCGCGCTTCATGTCCGAATACGGCCTGCAGTCGTTCCCGGACATGCGCACCTTGCGTGTGTTTGCCGATGCCGTCGACATGGACCCGGAATCGCCGGTGATGCGCGCGCATCAGAAGTTCGACAAGGGCAATGGCAACAAGCGGCTGATGCTGTACATCCGCCGCGAATTCGGCGAGCCCAAGGACTTCGAAAGCTTCGTGTATCTGAGCCAGTTGATGCAGGCCGAAGGCATCAATCTTGCCGCCTCGCATCTGCGCGCCTCGCGTCCGCAATCGATGGGCTCGCTGTATTGGCAGCTCAACGATGTGTGGCCAGGTGCGTCGTGGTCCAGCGTGGATTACTACGGCCGCTGGAAGGCGCTGCAATACCACGCGCGCCGCTTCTATGCGCCGGAGATGATCGCCGCGCTGCGTAACGACAAGGGCCAGACCCAGGTATCGCTGGTGTCGGACCGCACCACTGCCTTGGATGCACGCTGGCGCATGCGGGTGATGAGCATGGACGGCAAGGTGCTGAGCAAGCGTGAGCAAAAGGCCAGCGTCAAACCGCTGAGCAGCCTGCAGGTGGGCAACTTCAGCGATGCGCAATTGCTGGGCAAGGCCGACCCGAAGCGCAGCTATGCGGTGTTCGAGTTGTTCGATGGCGAGAAGCTGTTGTCGCGCGAAGTGGTGTTCTTCGCGCCGGCCAAGCAGCTGGCGTTGCCCACCGCCAAGATCGACAGCCAATGGCGCGCCGATGGCGATGGCTACGCGCTGACCTTGCGCAGCGACACGCTGGCGCGCGAGGTGTGGTTGTCGTTCGGCGATCTGGACGTGAACGTGGCCGACAACGCCTTCGACCTGTTGCCGGGCGAACCGCTGACGGTGCACGTCTCCAGCAAACTGCCGCTGGCGCAGGTGCAGGCCGCGCTGCAGGTGCGCGACCTGGCCAGCACGCTGGCCGGCGCGCCGCCTGAGCCAGCCGAAGCGAAGTGATGCGGCCCTCATCCGCCCTGCGGGCACCTTCTCCCGCAGGGCGGGAGAAGGAACCTCTGGCGATTGCAGGGCGATCAACTGCAGGACGATCAACAGAACGAGTGGATCGCGTTTCCCATTGGCACCCGAGTACCTTGCCACCCGAACACCATGCCACCCGAACACCGAGAGCATCTCCTTCTCCCGCCTGCGGGAGAAGGTGCCCCGCAGGGGCGGATGAGGGCAACGCTGTCCATAAAAAAGTAATCCCCCTTGTTGCCCCCGCCTCAATAACAAAAACAAAAGACGCATGGCGGCAGCGCCACTGCGCAGGAGTGCATTGATGTCATCCGTGTTTGTATCGCGCCTTGCCGTTGCGCTGGGCCTGAGCCTTGGGCTGCCGTGCATCGCGCACGCCGCCACCGCCGACCGCAGCGTCAGCCCCGAGCAACGCGCCGCCGCGCTGGTGGCGCAGATGAGCCGCGACGAAAAAGTGGCACAGGCCATGAACGATGCGCCGGCCATTCCGCGCCTGGGCATCCCCGCCTACGAATGGTGGAGCGAAGGCCTGCACGGCATCGCGCGCAATGGCTATGCCACGGTATTTCCGCAGGCGATCGGCCTGGCCGCCAGTTGGAACACTGCGCTGATGCAGCAGGTGGGCACCGTGGTGTCCACCGAGGCGCGCGCCAAGTTCAATCTGGCCGGCGGCCCCGGCAAGGACCACCCCCGTTACGCGGGGCTGACCATCTGGTCGCCCAATATCAATATCTTCCGCGACCCGCGCTGGGGCCGTGGCATGGAAACCTATGGCGAAGACCCGTTTCTGACCGGGCAACTCGCAGTGGGCTTCATTCGCGGCCTGCAAGGCGATGATCTGAATCATCCGCGCACCATCGCCACGCCCAAGCACATCGCCGTGCATAGCGGCCCGGAACCGGGCCGGCATGGTTTCGATGTGGACGTGTCGCCGCGCGATGTCGAAGCGACCTATACCCCCGCCTTCCGCGCGGCACTGGTCGATGGACAGGCCTGGTCGGTGATGTGCGCGTACAACTCCCTGCATGGCACACCGGCGTGCGCGGCCGACTGGTTGCTCAATGGCCGCGTGCGTGGCGATTGGGGCTTCAAGGGTTTTGTGGTGTCCGACTGCGATGCGGTGGACGACATGACCCAGTTCCACTATTTCCGCCCGGACAATGCCGGCTCGTCGGCTGCATCGCTCAAGGCCGGCCACGACCTCAATTGCGGGCATGCGTATCGCGCACTGGGCACCGCGATCGAACGTGGCGAAGTCGACGAAGCGCTGCTGGATCAATCGCTGGTGCGCCTGTTTGCCGCGCGCTATCGGCTGGGCGAACTTGAGGCACCGCGCAAGGACCCGTATGCGCGCCTGGGCGCCAAGGACATCGACAACACCGCCAACCGCGCACTGGCCTTGCAGGCCGCTGCCGAATCGATCGTGCTGCTGAAGAACAACGCCAATACCCTGCCGTTGAAAGCCGGCACGCGGCTGGCGGTGATCGGCCCCAATGCCGATGCGTTGGCCGCACTGGAAGCCAACTATCAGGGCACTTCCTCCACACCGATCACCCCGCTACTCGGACTGCGCCAGCACTTCGGTGCGCAGCAGGTGCGCTACGCGCAAGGCGCGCCGCTGGCCGCCGGCGTGCCGGGCATGATTCCGGAAACCGCGTTGCGCAGCGACGGCAAGCCGGGACTGCGCGGCGAATATTTCGACAATGTCGATCTGGACGGTAGCCCGCGCGTGGTGCGGCAAGACCGCACCATTAGCTTCAACTGGGATCAGGTCAGCCCGGCCAAGGGCGTGCCGGCCGATCGCTACGCGGTGCGCTGGAGCGGCGAACTGTTGCCGCCTGGCACCGGCGATTACACCTTGGCGGTGCGCGTGGCGCGCTGCTTCGATTGCACCGGGCATGACCCGGTGCGGCTCTACATCGACGACAAGCTGGTGGTCGCCGGCAACGCCGAAGACAAGCATGTACCGGCCGGCATGCACAACGCCGATGGCCGCAGTGTGGAAACCGTGCTGCATTTCGACGACACCCGCCCGCGCAAGATCCGTCTGGAAATGGAGCATCGCGGCCAGGACCAGGGCCTGCGCCTGGAGTGGCTGGCACCGGCCGCGGCGCAACTGGCCGAGGCCGAACAGGCGGTGGCGCAGTCCGATGCGGTCGTGGCCTTCGTCGGCCTGTCGCCGGATGTGGAAGGCGAGGAACTGCGCATCGACGTGCCCGGCTTCGACGGTGGCGATCGCAACGACATCGCCCTGCCCGCCTCACAGCAAGCCTTGCTGGAACGCGCCAAAGCCTCCGGCAAGCCGCTGGTGGTGGTGCTGATGAGCGGCAGCGCGGTGGCGCTGAACTGGGCAAAGGCCAACGCCGACGCCATCGTGGCGGCCTGGTATCCCGGCCAGTCCGGCGGCACTGCCATCGCGCGCGCACTGGCGGGCGACGACAACCCTGGCGGGCGCCTGCCGGTGACGTTCTACCGCTCCACCAAGGACCTGCCGCCGTACGTCAGCTACGACATGAAGGGCCGCACCTACCGCTACTTCAAGGGCGAGCCGCTGTTTCCGTTCGGCTATGGGCTGAGCTATACGAGTTTTGCCTACGACGCACCGCGCCTGTCCACCAGCACGCTGCAAGCCGGCAGCACGCTGCAGGTGACCACCACCGTGCGCAATACCGGCAGCCGCGCCGGCGATGAAGTGGCGCAGGTGTATCTGCAGTATCCGGACCGCCCGCAATCGCCGCTGCGCAGCCTGGTCGGTTTTCAACGCGTCCACCTCGCGCCCGGCGAACAACGCGAACTCACCTTTACGCTGGATGCGCGTGCACTGAGCGATGTGGACCGCAGCGGTCAGCGCGCGGTGGAAGCCGGCGATTACCGCGTATTTGTCGGTGGTGGCCAGCCGGGGACCGGCGCGGCGGGTGAGGCGGCGGCATTGTCGATTTCGGGGCGCTCGCCGTTGCCGAAGTAATCACTGCGTGTCTGACACGCAACCGGCGGCAGCTAACCCGATCGCCGGTTGCGTCATGCACGCGTGTTGCGCTGCATCGCACGACCGCCATATCGCTGCTGTGCGCAGCCGAATTGGTGCGCAATCGGCAAGCAACACGATGATGTCCGCACATACTTCACACCTGCTTGACAGACCCAAGCATGAGGTCTATCACTGGCTGCGGTCGGCAGTCCACGCCATCGGCGATCGGTACGATTCATCGACGGCAACAGCGTTTCCACGCGGCACGCACACTGGGAGAGGATTGTATGCAGCAGCGTCGTATCCACCCGCGTATCCGTGTTGCCGTGATCGCTGCCCCGAGGGTGCAGCGCGCATGACCAAGCACTACAAATTGAGCGCCATGCGCTCGCGTTCCAAATGCATCGCCGGCTACTCGCCGCCACGCCACTGACGCCTGCAACGCTGTTCTAGCTGGCAGACGCTCCGGCGCACTTCCCGTTCGGTCTTTCGCACACGCATCGCGCGTGGCGTTGAATGCCGTGCGCGCGTATCGCCGTGCAGATCGTCTGCCCTGACACAAGGCATCGCAAGGCCGTTACCCCGTGGTAACGCGGCCCAGCATCTGGCGAGGTGGCATGTGCACAAGCGTGAGCGTTTGACCCGTAAGCAATTGATCGTGGCGATCCTGGCCGTGACCGGCATGGCCTCGGCAACGTGCGCCGTCGCCGGCACGGTGGAGGGAACCCTCAAGGAACGCAGCAGCGGCAAACCGGCTGCCAATGCGAAGGTACGCATCGCCGGCACCGCGTACAGCGCGGTGGCCGATGCAGGCGGGCACTTTGTCATCCACGACGTACCTGCCGGGCAGTACGCACTGAATCTGGACTACCCCGGTTTCAGTGCGGTAGAGACCAGCGTACAGGTCGGCGACAGCGGCACCGCTGCGGTAACCATCGCACTGGACGAGGTCAAGCAATTGAAGGCGATCAGCGTGGTGAGCAACCGCTACGACGCCAGCGATCTGAAGATCAATGCGGCCAATACCGTCGATGTGCTGTCGGCCAACGATCTGCAGCGCACCGCTGTGCACAACGTGGCCGAAGCGCTGGGCCTGATCGCCGGCATCAACATCACCAGTACCGGCTCGGGATACTTCGGCGGCATCGATGGCGCCGCACGCGGCGAAGGCATGTTCGCCTCGGTGCGTGGGTTGCCGTCCGAATACAACGTCAACATGATCGACGGCGTCACCGTGGCGCAAGGCATGCCGTATAGCCGCAGCGTGCAACTGAGTTTGTTGCCGCCCACCGGCCTGCAGACCATCGTGGCCAACAAGACCTCCACCGCCGACATGGACGGCGATGCGATCGGCGGCACGCTGGATTTCCGCACCCCCACCGCCTACGACTTCAAGGACGTGAGCAGCGGCAGCGTTACCGGTAGCGGCCGGGTGGAAAGCCGTGCGCGCGATTACGGCGGCGATGGATTGGGCGGCGGGTTTGGCGGCGAGTTCCAGCACAAGTTCGGCGACGCGCAGCAGTTCGGCGTGTATGCCAGCGCCTACTACGACTACCGCACCACCACCAACAGCGAAGTGGCCGCCGCCACCAGCGCGCTCAACGATGGCTCGTGGGAGTACTTGAACACCGATGCCAGCGGCGGCAACGCGGCCGGCTTCGATCCGCAACACAACCTCACCAGCACCGGCATGAATGTCGGTATCGCCGCGGGATGGGAGCGCCGTTACGGCGGCAATGCCTCGTTCGACTGGCATGTGGACGACAGCCTGTCGCTGTACGCGCGCATGACCTACGCCTACGCCAAGACCGAGCAAGGCACCACCTTCGTGCAGTTGCTACCGCAGGATGTGCGCTACGTACCGAGCGGCACGCCGGGAGGTTTCACGCCCGACATCGGCCGCATCGCGGCGCGCTTCTGGTACGAAACCAATCCGGAAATCGCCGACCTGGCGACCTTCCAGATCGGCGCAAAAAAAACGGCAGGCGGCTGGACCTTCATGCCCAACCTGTTCTACAGCTTCGGTGACAACGACCGCCCCGACCATGTCGAAATCGACGGGCGGCAAGACAAGTTCACTCAGGACAACTACGCCTATTCCGGCAACACGTTCGTGCGCTACGGCGGCGGTGCGTTCCCGTACCCGCAGCTCACGCCCGCACTGCTGGCGCAGGTCAACAATATCCCCTCGTTGTTTGCCAGCAGCTATGGCGAGCAGACCAAGATCTACTCCGGCCAGAAGAAAGGCGGCGCGCGTTTCGATACCCGCTACGACTTTGAAGATGGCGCGCTGCGGTCGGTGCAGTTCGGGGTGAAGTACAGCAAGAGCAGCCGCCGCTACACCAATCGCGACTGGTACACCGGCGGCGTGGACGGCACCACCACGCTGGGCGATCTGGGCATCTTCACCGGCACCTATGGGTCGATCTTTCCCGGTAAATACGCCTGGAACACACCGCGCGTGAGCGAAGCAGCGGTGGCCGGCGTGATCGCCCAGCACCTGACCGACGATGACCTGGACACCTGCGGCAGCGCGTTCTACGTCAACAACTTCAACTGCAATACCATGCGCGGCACCGAGGCGGTCAGCGCCGCCTATGCCACCGCCACCTTCACTGTGGGCAACCTGGATATCGTGCCGGGCGTGCGCTTCGAACACACCGGCATCGACAACACGTTCTGGGTGAGCCCGGTAGATGCGGACGGTAACCAGATCGTCGGTTACTTCGACCACAACAGCACCTCCTACAACGAACCGCTGCCCAGCGTGTTCTTGACCTGGCGGCCGAATCTGCGCACCGCGTACCGTGCGTCGCTCTGGACCAGCTACACGCGCCCGGCGTTCGTTCAATTGGGCGGCGGCAGCCAGATCGACATCTCCAATGGCGTCACCACCATCACCCAAGGCAATCCGGATCTGAAGCCGATCGAATCGACCAACCTGGACCTCTCCGGCGAATGGTCTACCGAACGCGGTGGGTTCTTTTCGCTGGCCGGCTTCTACAAGCAGCTGCGCAACTACATCTACGACGCCGGCTCGGCTCAGGCCAACGGCAGCACCACCGGCAGCGGAACGGTGCTGTACCACATGCCCACCAATGGCGGCGACGGCAAAATCTACGGGGTGGAACTCAGTGCGCGGCAAAAGTTCCAGGACCTGCCGGCGCCGTTCGACGGCCTGGGCATCAGTGCCAATGCCACCCGCCAACATGCGCGCGCCGACCTCGGGCTGGACGGCTTTGACAACGAACACATGCAGTCGGCGCCGTCGGCGATGGCCAACCTTGAACTGTTCTACGAACACAGCGGTTTTTCGTTGAACCTGAGCTATCACTTCAGCAGCTCGTACCTGCTGGGCTACGACTTCCTGCATGAAGGCGCGCCGTGGAACGACCTGTGGGCACGCCCGACCCGGCGCGTGGATCTGCACACCGGCTACCGCTTCGACAACGGCGTGAGCATGGACGTGTCGATCTCCAACCTGACCAAGGAATACAGCTACTGGGCGCATGTGGGCCGCAGGAATCTGGCGATCTCCGACATCGTCGATGCTGGCAGCACAGCGCTGTTGACGGTGAAGTACGCGTTCTAGCGCAGCGGTGCATGACGCCATGTCGCCGGTGGCGGCGTGGCGACGCCTTCCCTTTCGGCTGGAGAGACGATGAAGCGCAGGACCTTGTGCACGTTCGGCCTGTTCGCCCCGTTGGGCTTGGCGGCCACACCAGCGCAGCGATCGCCGGCGCACACCGCGCTACCGGCGCCGCTACCGGATGGGCAGCCGCATGCGTTCGGATTCGCGCACGGCCGTTTCACCCTGGACGGGCAGCCCTGGCAATTGCGCAGCGGCGAAATGCATCCGCTGCGCATCGCGCGCGCCGATTGGCTGCACCGCATCCGCATGGCCAAGGCAATGGGGTTGAACACCATCGCGTTGTACCTGATGTGGAACGCGCTGGAACGCGAACCGGGGCAGTTCGATCTGGACACCGGCGAGCGCGATTTCGCCGCCTTCATCCGGCTATGCCAGCAGGAAGGGATGTGGGTGTATCTACGGCCCGGCCCGTACGTGTGCGCCGAGTGGACGCTGGGCGGGCTGCCGCCGTATCTGCTGCGCGAGCCGGACATGCGCCTGCGCGATGCCACCGACGCGCGCTACATGGCTGCGGTGCAGCGCTACATCGACGCAGTGGCGCCGCGGATCGCACCGCTGATGGCCAGCGCGGGCGGCCCGGTGCTGATGCTGCAGATCGAGAACGAATACAACATGCACGGCGCCGATGTGGGCTACCTGCATGCCTTGGCCGCACTCTGGCGCGCGCACGGCATCGCCGGCCCATTCTCTTTGGCCGAGGGTCTGAAGGATCTGCGTCGCCGCAAGGCCTATCTGCCTGGTGCGGCACTGGGCCTGGATGGTGCGGACATGGCAGACCTGCAGGCCGCCAAGCAGTTCGCAGGCGACGCGCCGGTCTGGGTGGCCGAAGGCTATCCGGGCTGGTTGACGCATTGGGGCGACGACGACGTTGCGCGGCGCGATTACGCGCCGATGCTGCGGCAACTGATGGCCGCCGGCGACTCGTTCAATCTGTACGTGGTGCACGGCGGCAGCAACTTCGGCCTCAACGCCGGTGCCAATGCCGAAGACGACGGCTCGCAATTCCAGCCGGCGCTGACCAGCTACGACTACAGCGCTCCCATCGACGAAGGTGGACGTGCCACACCCGCCTACATGGCGCTGCGCAGGATCATCGCAACGCATCTCGGCACATCGCTGCCGCCGATACCGGCTGCGCCGCCGCGCGCGCGCTTTGCATCAGTCATTGCCCGCCCGGTGGCCGCGCTCTGGGACAACTTGCGTGTCGACCCTGTACACACCGAGCGGCCCACCGACAACCAGACCCTGCTCAAGCAGAACCTTGGATTGGTGGTGTACCGGCGCCGCATCGCGGCCGGCGCGCAACTGCACCTGGGGCAAGTGCACGACTACGCGGTGGTGCAGCTGGACGGTGCCGAACTTGGGCATGTGTCGCGCATGCAGCACGCACGCCTGCACAGCGACCCGCAGCTGGCATTGCCGCCGTCCACCGCTACCGAGCGCACGTTGGAGGTGTTGGTCGACAGCTTCGGGCATATCAATTTCGGCCCGGCCTTGGGCGATGCAAAAGGCTTGCTCGGCCCGGTGCAGCTGGATGGCAAGGAGCTGCGCGATTGGCAGGCATTTGGCATGCCGCTGGACGGCGACCACGCGCCGACGCTACGTCCGCTGCACGCAGCACCCACGCGGCCCGGCCTGTTCTTCGCTGCCGACATCGCGTTGGAGACGGTCGGCGACATCTACCTGGACATGGGTCAGTGGCGCAAAGGCTATCTGTGGATCAACGGCCGCCTGCTCGGGCGTTACTGGAACATCGGCCCGCAGCAGTGTCTGTTCTGCCCTGGCGCGTGGCTGCAGCCGGGCAACAACGCAGTGCTGGTGCTGGATCTGCATCAACTGGAACCCACCGCCATCCACTGCGCCGATGGGCTGACCTCGGCACACAACGCGACCCCTGTCGCGGCACTCGCACACCCAGAGCGCTGCGCATGTTGACCGCCCCCATCGCGCCACTTTCGGCCACGCCCGTCGCTGCACCGCCGCGCACGCTCGGCGTGTGGAGCGCGCTGTCAGCCAACCTGCTCAACATGATCGGCATCGGCCCGTTCATCACCATTCCGCTGGCGTTGTCGGCGCTGGCCGGGCCGGCGGTGTTGCTGGGCTGGGTCGCCGGTGCGCTGCTGTGCCTGTGCGATGGACTGGTGTGGGCCGAACTGGGCGCGGCAATTCCGCGCTCGGGCGGGCCGTATCACTATCTGCGCGAGGCCTATGGGCGCGAACACTGGGGGCGGCTGTTCGGCTTTCTGTATCTGTGGCAGACGCTGTTGACCGCGCCGCTGTCGGTGGGCTCGGCGGCAGTGGGCTGCGCGCAGTACCTGGCCTTCCTGATGCCGGGGTTGGGCCATGCCCAGCTCACCGCGATCGCGATGACGCTCTGCGCGTTCAACACGCTGCTGCTGTATCGCAAAGTGCGCTCGGTACAGGTGCTGTCGCTGCTGGTCAGCGCGGTGGTGATCGGCGCTTGCGTGTGGATCATCGGCAGCGGCGTGCTGCATTTCGATGCCGGCATCGCGGCAGAGTTTCTGCGCGCACGCCCTGCGTCGCCACATGGGTTCTGGTTGGGCTTCGGCGCGGTGGCGCTGATCGCGGTCTACGACTACGGCGGCTACAACAACGTGTGCATGCTCGGCGGCGAAATCCGCAGGCCGCGGCGCACGATTCCGCGCGCGGTACTGCTCTCGATCCCGATCGTGGCGCTGCTGTATCTGGGCCTCAACATCACCCTGCTCGGCGTGCTGCCGTGGCAACAGGCCGCGCAGTCGAAGGCGGTGATGGCCGACTTCATGCAGACCATCTACGGCCCCACCGGCGCCACGGTGGCGGTGGCACTGATCGCGCTGGCGGCATGGGGCTCGGCGCTGGTGGTGCTGCTGGGCTATTCGCGGGTGCCGTATGCGGCCGCTGCGGCCGGGCAGTTCTTCGCGGTGTTCGCGCGGCTGCATCCGCGCGGTGGATTTCCTACGGTGTCGCTGCTGTTCGTCGGCGCAACCTCGACCCTGGCCTGCCTGCTCTCGCTGGAGGATTTGATCGCAACCTTGATGATCATCCAGATCCTGTTCCAGTTTCTGGCGCAATGCCTGGCGGTGGTGCTGCTGCGGCGCAAGCGTCGCAGGCGTGCGTTTGCGATGCCGCTGTATCCCTGGCCGCTGCTGATCAGCGTCGTGGGCTGGCTCTACCTGCTGGCCACCAGCCCGGGACGGCGCCTGCTCGCGGCAGTGTTGGCGCTGTGCGTGGGTAGCGCGGTGTATCTGATCCAGGCACGGAGGGAGCGCGCATGGCCGTTCCAGCTGCAATGAGCACTGCGCAGATCGCGGTGGTCGGCGAGGTATATCTCGACCATATCTTCAGCGGCTTCGCACGCTGGCCCGCACCTGGCGAAGAAGCGTTCGCGCAGCACTACCGGCGCGAACTCGGCGGCGGCACCGTCATCACCGCCTGCGCACTGGCGCAACTGGGCTACAGCGTGCGTGTGATCGGTGCGATCGGCGCGCAGGATCGCGCGCTGTTCGTGCAGCGTCTGGGCGACTTTGGCGTTTCGGCCGACGGGCTGATCGACTCGCCCAGCGGTACCGGCGTGACCACCAGCGTGTCGCTGCAGGACGACCGTTCGTTCTTCACCTATGCCGGCGCCAATGCGCAGCTCCCCGCGTTGCTGCTGCGCGAAGACACCATCGCCGCCCTGTGCGCGGCCACGCATGTGCATTTCGCGCTGCCGTTGCCGGCCGCAGTGGCGCGCACGTTATTGCCGCAGCTGGCGCGCGCCGGCTGCAGTACCTCGCTGGATGTCGGCTTCAGCCCGCAATGGCTTGCCGACCCGGCCAACCGTGCCACCTGTCGCGCAGTGACCTGGTTCCTGCCCAACCAGAAGGAAGCCGCACTGATGGGCTGCGGCGACGGCGCCGACGCCTGCAGTGCCTGGGCACAAGCGCAAGGCCTGCATCAGACGGTGATCAAGCACGGCGCTGCCGGCGCGATGGTCGTCGATGCCGACGGCGGCCGTTTGATTGCCGCCCCCCAGGTGCAACTGCGCGACAGCACCGGCGCCGGCGATGCCTTCGATGCCGGCTTCATCGCCGCGGTCCTGCAAGGGCGGTCACTGGACGCCGCCGCCCAACAGGGCTGCCGCTGCGGCGCGGCGTGTTGCAGCGCGCTGGGCGCACTGGACGGTCTGGTTTCCCTCTCTCCCCTTTTCTCCCCCACTGAGGACGTTCCATGAGCATTTCTGTCGACAATCGCAAGCTGACCCTGATCGGCGGCGGCGGCGTGCGCACACCATTGGTGGTGTACGGCGTCAACGAAGCCGCCGAAGCACTCGGCGCCCGCGAGATCGTGCTGTACGACCCCGACCAGGAGCGTCTGGCCTTGATGGTGGCGATGGGCCGCGCCATCGTGGCCGAGTCTGGCGGCACGCTGCAGGTGCATGCCGCAACGTCGTTGGAAGCGGCAATCGAAGGCGCGCACTTCGTGCTCAACAGCATCCGCATCGGCGGCATCGCCCAGCGCGCCTCCGATGAAAAAACCATCATCGACCACGGCTATTCCGGTCAGGAAACCACCGGACCCGGCGGCGTGGCCAAGGCGCTGCGCACGGTGCCGGTGGCGATCGAGCAGGCACGCATGATCGAGCGGCTGAGTCCGGACGCATGGCTGGTCAGCTTCACCAATCCGGCCGGGCTGGTCACCCAGGCCATCACCGCGCACACCCGCGCGCGCGTGGTCGGCATCTGCGATACGCCGGTGGAGCTGTTCCACAACATCGCGCGCGCGCTGGGCGAGCCGGCCGCCGATGTGGAGTGCGACTACGTCGGCCTCAATCACCTGGGCTGGATCCGCGCGGTGCGTTTGCGCGGCCAGGACATCATGGATCGCATCCTCGACGACGACGCCATCCTGCGTCAGCTATATCTAGCCCCGCTGTTCGATGTCGAAATGCTGCGCGCGTTGCGGTTGATCCCCACCGAGTACCTGTACTTCTTCTACGAACGCCGCCGCGCCCTGGACAACCAGCGCGCCAGCGGGGCCAGCCGCGGTGGCGAGATCGAGCGGCTCAACCGCAGCCTGATCGCCGACCTGCGCAGCCGCCTGGAGGCTGGCGACAACGCCGGCGCGGTGCAGACCTATGCCGCCTACCTGGCGCAGCGCTCCGGCTCGTACATGAAGCTGGAAGCCGAAGCCGGCTCGGCGTTCGCACCGGATCTGGCGCCGCAGCCGGATCCGTTCCGCGCCAGCACCGGCTATCACCGCATCGCGGTGGACGTGATGAGCGCATTGACCGGCGCACGCCCGGGCCGGCACGTGGTCAACGTGCGCAACCGCGGCGCAATGGCCGAGCTGGCCGACGACGACGTGGTGGAAATCGCCGCAGACATCGACCGCGACCGCATCGTGCCGATTCCCGCCGCGCCCCTGCCGGACGCGGTGCATGGCCTGGTGCGTGCGTTCAAGGCCTACGAGCACGCCGCGATCGACGCCGCGCTCAGCGGCAGCCATCGGGATGCCTGCAAGGCCATGCTGATCCATCCGGCGATCGGCGAGTGGGGCCCATCGCAGCGCCTGCTGGACGCCTTGTTCGGGCACGACCACGACGACGGCCACTGCGCCGGCCCAGCGCATTGGCGCGGGCATGCGGCTGGGTGATGGAGCCGGCCTGCGGATATCGGCGTGGCCGGCACCACGCCGACGCTGGACGCCTTGGACGACCACGCCCACGCGACGGCCACTGCGCCGGCCCGGCGCACTGGCGAGGGCATGCGGCTGGGTGATGGAGCCGGCCTGCGGATATCGGCGTGGCCGGCACCACGCCGACGCTGGACGCCTTGTTCGGGCACGACCACCACGACGGCCACTGCGCGGGCCCGGCGCATTGGCGCGGGCATGCGGCCGGGTGATGGAGCCGGCCTGCGGATGTCGGCGTGGCAGGCACCACGCCAACGCTGGACGCCTTGTTCGGGCACGACCACGACAACGACGGCCACTACGCCGGCCCGGCGCACTGGCGCGGGCATGCGGCTGGGTGATGGAGCCATCCTGCGGATATCGGCGTGGCGTGGCAAGCACCACGCCGATATCCGCAGATGTTCCAGCCAGGCCGCGCCGCCATGGCCTGGCAGGCATCCGGCGGCGCGCGCGCCCCAAAAATTGTGCAAACGCACTATGCAGTTTCGACGCACACGTTGTATGGTCATCGGGAATTGGTCATGCATAGGTCTCATCGCCCAGGCTGCCGTCTCGCAGCCGCCAGCGCAGGGAGCACCGTCATGCGGATCGCAGGTCGAATCCATGGAGTCTTGAGGTCATGCATACCCGCCGCGACATCCTTCAGCTACTGGGCGCCAGCGCCGGTGCCGGCCTGCTGGCCAGCGCCCTGCCCGCGTTCGCGGCCGCGCCTGCCGCCGGCGCTTCCACGGCCGGCGGCGCCTTCGTCAGCAAGCGCCCGCCCAAGGCGCAGCGCCGCTTCGTGAGCAAGGCGGTCGAGCAGCAGATCGTGCAGATCAAGGCGCAGATCGCCGACCCGGAACTGGCCTGGCTGTTCGAGAACTGCTACCCCAATACGCTCGACACCACGGTGGAAACCGGCACCCGCAACGGCAAGCCGGACACCTTCGTCATCACCGGCGACATCCATGCGATGTGGCTGCGCGATTCGTCCGCACAGGTGCATCCATACGTTCCGCTGGCCAAGCGCGACCCCGCGTTACGGCGCATGTTCCATGGCCTGATCCAACGCCAGGCCGCGTGCATCCGGCTCGACCCCTATGCCAACGCCTTCCTGCCCGATGGCCAGACCCAGCGCCTGAAGTGGTCGCTCAACGACATCACCGAAATGAAGCCCGGCGTGGGCGAGCGCAAGTGGGAAATCGATTCGCTGTGCTACCCCATTCGCATCGCGCACGAATACTGGCGCGCCACCGGCGACACCGCTCCGTTCGACGACGACTGGCGCGAGGCGATGCACGTAGTGGTCAAGACCTTCCGCGAACAACAGCGCAAGGACAATCGCGGCCCGTACGTGTTCCAGCGCCCCTCCCCGCTGGCCACCGAAACCCTGGTGCTGGAAGGCTACGGCCAGCCGACCAAACCCAACGGCATGATCCACTCGATGTTCCGTCCGTCCGACGATGCCTGTGTGTTTCCGTTGTTCGTACCGGCCAACCTGTTTGCGGTGGCCTCGCTGCGGCAGTTGGCGACGATGAGCACCGCGTTGCATCGCGACACCGCCTTCGCCGCCGAGTGCACCGCACTGGCCGATGAAGTGGAAACCGCCACGCGCCAGTTCGGGCAGTTGCGCGATACCGATGGGCAAGCCTATTGGGCCTTCGAAGTGGACGGCTTCGGCAACCAGCTGTTTATCGACGACGCCAATGCCCCCGGCCTGCTCAGCCTGGCCTACCTGGGCTGCTGCGATCGGCGCGACCCGGTGTTCTTGCGCACACGCCAACTGGCCTGGAGCGAACGCAACCCGTATTTTTCGCGCGGCACCGCGGCCGAAGGCGTCGGCAGCCCGCACAGCGGCATGGGCACCATCTGGCCGATGTCCATCGTGCAATACGCGCTGGTCAGCGATGACGACGCGCAATTGCGCCAGTGCCTGCAGTGGCTCAAGACCACCCACGCCGGCACCGGCTTCATGCACGAAGCGTTCGACAAGGACACCCCGAGCACGTTTACCCGCGACTGGTTCGCCTGGGCAAACACTTTGTTCGGCGAGCTGATCATCGATTTGCATCAACGCAAACCCCAACTGCTGCGCAGCGCCTGAACACCGCCCGGCGCTTGATTGCTATCCGAAGCGTTTGATTGCCACTCGAAGCGCTTGATTGCTATCCAAAGCGCTGGATTCCTTCCTTCTCCCGCCTGCGGGAGAAGGTGCCCGAAGGGCGGATGAGGGTGCCCCGGCATCGGCCCGCACATTCAGAGACAACACCCCATGGCAACACGACGCGGTTTTCTCCAAGGCGCCATCGCTGCAGCATTGTTCGGCAGCGTGGGCCTGCCCGGCGCAGCCCGCGCACGCGCCGGCAACTACGCGCTGCCCGCCGATGCGCGCACGCGTGCCGAGCTCACCCGCCATGTCGATGTGTTCATCGGCACCGGTGGTCATGGCCATACCTTTCCCGGCGCCACGCTACCGTTCGGCATGGTGCAGCTGAGCCCGGACACCTACAACGCGGTGTGGGATTCGTGTTCGGGCTATCACGAATCCGACGGCTCGATCATGGGCTTTTCGCACACGCATCTATCCGGCACCGGTATCGGCGACATGCTGGATTTTCTGCTGGTGCCGGCCACCGGCGAGGTCAAGCTGGTGCCTGGCACACTCGACGCGCCGCAGACCGGTTACCGCTCGCGCTTCGATCACAGCGACGAAGCCGCCTCGCCCGGCTATTACCGCGTGCGGCTCAAGGACAGCGGCGTGCATGCCGAACTCACCGCCACCGCACGTGCAGGCCTGCACCGTTACCACTTCCCCAAGGGCAAGCCGGCGCACGTACTGCTCGACCTGTGCCACGGCATGCAGGACAAACCGGGCATTCCCACCCGCGTCAGCGATGCACAGTTACGCGTGGTCGACGCGCAAACCCTCACCGGTGGGCGCCGGGTCTACCAGTGGGCCAAAGGGCGCTACATCTACTTCGCCATGCGGCTGTCGCGGCCGTTCGCACGCGTGCAGCTGTACAACGAAGACCAGCCGCTGGCAGCCGACACCCGCAGCCTCGATGGAACCCATCTCAAGGCCGCGCTGCACTTCCCGGATGCCTCCGAGGCGCCGCTGCTGATCAAGGTCGGCATCTCTGCCGTCAGCGCCGACAACGCGCTGGCCAATCTCGACGCTGAGCTACCGGACTTCGACTTCGCACGCGTGCATGCGCAAGCCGTGGCGACCTGGGAAAAAGAACTGGGTCGCGTGCGCATCGACAGCGATGACGATGCGCAACGCCGCATCTTCTACACAGGCCTGTATCACAGCCTGCTCGCACCCACGCTCTTCAGCGATGTGGACAACCGGTACCGCGGCATGGATCTGCAGATCCACACCGCGCCCAAGGGCTACAACAACTACAGCACTTACTCGTTGTGGGACACCTACCGCGCCGCGCATCCGCTGCTCACCCTGGTGCAACCCGAGCGCGTGCCCGACCTGGTGCAATGCCTGGTGCGCGGCGCCAACGAATGCCCCGACGGCGTCGGCATCTGGCCGCTGCAAGGCGTGGAAACCGGCTGCATGATTGGCTACCACTCCGCCGTGGTACTGGCCGAAGCGCACGCCAAGGGCTTTACCGGCATCGACTACGCCGCCGCGTGGCCGGCCTACCGCAAGCGCGCGATGGACGACACCACCCATGGCCTGGCGTACTACCGCACGCTTGGCTACATCCCCGCCGACAAGGTGGACGAAGCGGTCAGCCGCACCCTCGAATACGCCTATGACGACTGGGCCTGCGCGCATCTGGCGCAGGCCGCCGGCGCCGTGGACGATGCACGCGCGTTGCGCAAACGCTCGCGCAACTACCGCAACGTGTTCAATCGCGACAGCGGCTTTGTGCAGGCGCGCCTGGAAGACGGCAGCTGGGCCAAACCGTTCGACCCGCGCGGCATGGGCCACATCGCCAAGTGGCGCGATTTCACCGAATCCAACGCCTGGCAAGCCACCTTCCTCAATCAGCATGACTTGTACGGTTACATGGATTTGTACGGTGGCCGCGATGGTTTCGTCGCCAAGCTCGACGAACTGTTTTCCACCAGTTCCGAACTGCCGGCCGATGCGCCGCCGGATATCGACGGCCTGGTCGGCCAGTACGCGCACGGCAACGAGCCCAGCCACCACGTGGCCTATCTGTTCGCCTATGCAGGCCAACCGTATAAAACCCAGGCGATGGTGCGCCGCTTGCTGCGCGAGCAATACCACGACGCGCGCAATGGCCTGTCCGGCAATGAAGATTGTGGGCAGATGAGCGCGTGGTTCGTCCTCAGCGCGCTGGGCCTGTATGCGGTGGACCCGGTCAGCGGCAACTACATCGTCGGCAGCCCGTTGTTCAAGCGCGCAGAACTGGATGTGGGCAAGGGCCGCACGCTGCGCATCGTGGCCAATAACACCAGCGCGCAGAACGTCTACGTGCAATCGCTGACGTGGAATGGCAAGCCGATCAATCGCGCCTGGCTGCGCCACGCCGATCTGGCTGCGGGCGGCACGCTGGAATTCACCATGGGTGCCAAGCCGAACCCAGCCTTCGGTGCGAACAAGGAGGATTTACCGCCGTCGTTCGCATAACGGCGCACGCCCCAAGCAACACACCCCATAGGGAAGTCGACCGATCCCTGCCACACAAGCTAAAGGCACGCGCCTCATTCCTGGCGTAAACGAGCGGATTGCAGTCCACGTCTCCCGCAAGCGGGAGGCCCGCTCTCCCTTCTCCCGCAAGCGGGAGTCTTGCCTTTCCCTTCTCCCGCAAGCGGGAGAAGGTGCCCGAAGGGCGGATGAGGGGCCCACCCACAGCCCGCTCCACCCAACACCCCATTCACCACGCTTGTCACCAGTCATGCGTCACCGCCGAGAATCGCCCATGTTGCGCACCACCCTCAGCCCCCTCGTCCTGGCCCTCGCGTTCGCGCTTCCCGTCACCGCCATTGCCGCCGACACCGAGCGCTGGCCCAGCGTCGGCACGCAGGGCACGCAGTTCGTGCGCGACGGCAAGCCGTATCAGATCCTCTCCGGCGCCATCCATTTTCAGCGCATTCCACGCGCGTACTGGAAGGACCGTCTGCAAAAGGCGCGCGCGCTCGGCTTGAACACGGTGGAGACCTACGTGTTCTGGAACCTGGTCGAACCGCAACAAGGCCAGTTCGATTTTGCCGGCAACAACGATGTGGCCGCCTTCGTCCGCGAAGCCGCCGCGCAAGGCCTCAACGTCATCCTGCGCCCCGGCCCTTACGTCTGCGCCGAATGGGAAGCCGGCGGTTATCCCGCATGGTTGTTCGGCAAGGACAACATCCGCGTGCGCAGCCGCGACCCGCGCTTTCTCGGCGCCAGCCAGGCATACCTGGATGCAGTGGCAAAACAGGTCCAACCGCTGCTCAATCACAACGGCGGCCCCATCATCGCCGTGCAGGTAGAAAACGAGTACGGCTCCTACGACGACGACCATGCCTACATGGCCGACAACCGCGCCATGTTCGTCAAGGCCGGCTTCGACAAGGCGCTACTGTTCACCTCCGACGGAGCCGACATGCTCGCCAACGGCACCCTGCCGGACACCTTGGCGGTGGTGAATTTTGCGCCAGGCGAAGCCAAGAGCGCGTTCGACAAACTGATCAAGTTCCGTCCCGAGCAACCGCGCATGGTCGGCGAATACTGGGCCGGCTGGTTCGACCATTGGGGCACGCCGCACGCCAGAACCGATGCCAAACAACAGACCGAAGAACTGGAGTGGATCCTGCGCCAGGGCCACTCGGCCAACCTCTACATGTTCATCGGCGGCACCAGTTTCGGCTTCATGAATGGCGCCAATTTCCAGGGCAATCCCAGCGATCATTACGCGTCGCAGACCACCAGCTACGACTACGACGCCATCCTCGACGAAGCCGGCCAGCCCACGCCCAAGTTCGCATTGATGCGCGATGCCATCGCGCGCGTCACCGGCGTGCAACCGCCCGCGTTGCCGGCACCGATCGCCATGGCCGCACTACCGGACAGCCAACTGCGCGAATCCGCGTCGCTGTGGGACAACCTGCCCGCACCAATCGCCATCGACACCCCGCAGCCGATGGAACGTTTCGGCCAGGATTACGGCTACATCCTCTACCGCACCACCATCACCGGCCCGCGCAAAGGTCCGCTGTATCTGGGCGAGGTACGCGACGTGGCGCGGGTATATGTCGATCAGAAGCCGGTCGGCAGTGTCGAACGTCGGCTGCAGCAGGTCTCCACCGACGTGGACATCCCGGCGGGCGAACACACGCTGGACGTTTTGGTCGAAAACAGCGGCCGCATCAACTACGGCACGCGCATGGCAGATGGCCGCGCCGGCCTGGTCGACCCGGTGCTGCTGGACAACCAGCAGCTCACAGGCTGGCAGGCCTTCCCGCTACCGATGCGCTCGCCCGACAGCATCCGCGGCTGGACCCGCAATCACGTAGACGGCCCGGCATTCCACCGCGGCAGCCTGCGCATCGGCACGCCCACCGACACCTATCTGGACATGCACGGCTTCGGCAAGGGCATCGCCTGGGCCAACGGCGTCAATCTCGGCCGGCATTGGTCCATCGGCCCGCAGACCGCGCTGTATTTCCCGGCCCCGTTCCAGCGCAAGGGCGATAACAGCGTGGTGGTGTTCGACCTGGACAGCACCGCCAACCCCAGCTTGCGCGGCCTGAAACAGCAGGTGTGGATCAAGCCGAAGAACTGATGGCGTCACCTTCGCGCAGATCCAGAAGGTGGTAAGCAACCGCAATACTCAAAGCCCCTCTCCCCTCGGGAGAGGGGTTGGGGTGAGGGTACGGGGCGGGCCGCATGTATCAGATGAAGGGGCGCCGCACGCGTCAAACCCATCAGCGCTTTAAACCCACCAGCGTTCACGGGCAAGCGTGCCGTTCCACAAAGCGTTTGTTCGACAACCAGACGAAGTTACGCCGCACCCTCATCCGCCCCTGCGGGGCACCTACTCTCGAGGGGAGAAGGAATCAAAGCACCTCTCTCTTCGGGAGAAAGCGTTGGGGTGATGGTACGGGGCAAGCCGCACGCACTGCAGGGCAGCCTGCATCGCTCGCCACCGCCAAACCCACCGCCAACCAACTCGGTGCAAGGCGCCTCAACTGCCGCCCCTTCAGACCGCGCCTTGCGCGCCGTTATCTGGAAGTCCGGTGCACCTGTACCGCCCGTTGCCGTCCTGGTATCGGGCGGACCATATTCCAGGCAAGATCACCGGCTGACACCGTTACGGGGGCGCTTTGGTTGCTACGTAGACGGCCTGATTGCAGGTTCCAGGAGCGTTGCATGTCGTCGTCCACCGTTGTTGCCCAAGATTCCACCTCCGTTGCCCCGGAGCACACCCAGCACGCGTTTGCAGAGCAGGTCCAGAGCAAGCCCATGGGCAGCACCGAAGCGGCGCACATGATGACGTTCCTGTGCCAGACCCAGTCGGCCAAGAAGCCGCAGACACTGTTGCCGCCACAGGTGCGCGACGAGAACGCCGCCTAAGCACGGCCCGACGCGTACGCCGCTGCCGACAGCGGTGCACGCTTGCCAACGCCCAGCCCGCAGCGTTATTCAAACGCGCTGAGCACCGTCGGCAGGCTGCTCAGGTATCGGAGGCGCCTGCCTGCGCAACCGTCTCGGTGGCACCGGCTAACGCCGTGGTATCCACACCGTAAATCTGCATCACGCCCTGGTTGGTCGCAGCCTGCGCCAGCGTGTTCTGTTGCTGCTGCGCCGCTACCGCGTTCTGGAACAGGATGCCGGCCGCTTGGGCCATGCTCTGGTAGATCGTGCCCATTGCCATGGCAGGCGCCTCGCCGATGACCTTGACGTTGGACTGGGTGACGGCATCGGTGATCTGATTGTTGACTGCGGTTGGAAAAGCCATGCTGCGCTCCTGCGTGGACGGACGCACGGCGTTACGCGCCTCTGAAAGCCGACCTCGGCGGCTGTCGACCGCATCGCGCTACACCGACCAGGCCGCAAGACACAGCACGCCATGCCCGTCCGATAGCGGCGTGCAGCCATGCGCCTGAACCCTCGCAGCGCAGCTTCGCAACGGACGTCGCAGTCACCTCTGCAACGTTTTGCGCAATGGCTCAAGGCAGGGTCAGCGCGGTGAGGCCAAGGGCGACCAGCCAGCGCAACGGGCAGAGCGGGCGCGACGACATCGCGGGTCGTCGCAGTGGTCGGCGACCAGGGCCGCCTGCGATGACCAGAGCACATGGTATTTAAGAGATAATAAATAGGTATTTTTAAAATTCGCACAGGACTGGACCACGATGGCTTCGCCACGCCTGCTGATTGGCCTGATTGCCAGCCTTGCCGCCTTTATGGCCGGGGCACAGACGCCCGCCTCCCCGCCTTCGCCGATCGTGCTCAGCGAGTTCATTGCCGACCCGGCACCTACCCCGCAGGCGCATGCCTCCACGTTATTGGAGACCCGCGATGGCCGCCTGTTGGCTGCCTGGTTCGGGGGCGCGCACGAAGGCGCGGCCGACGTCGGCATCTGGCTGACCCAGCGCGACGCACAGCACTGGCAGCCACCGCGTCGCATCGCCGATGGCACGCGTGCCGGCAAGCAGGGCGCGACCGTGCCGGCCTGGAACCCGGTGCTGTTTCAATCGACCACCGGTCCGGTGCAGCTGTTTTACAAGCTCGGCCCCAACCCGCGGCAATGGTGGGGGCTGCGCATGACCTCAGCCGACGATGGAACGCATTGGTCTGCGCCACAGCCGTTGCCCAACGGCATCCTAGGACCGATCAAGAACAAACCCGTGCAACTGCCGAGCGGGCGCATCCTGGCGCCAAGCAGCAGCGAAGATCGCGGTTGGCGCGCGCATCTCGAATGGAGCGACGACGACGGTGAGCACTGGCAGCGCGGCATGCCGCTCAACGACCCCAGCGTGATCGGTGCGATCCAGCCCAGTCTGTTGCTGCACAGCGATGGCCGCTTGCAGGCGCTCGGCCGCAGCCAGCAGAACAAACTCTTCAGCACGTTTTCGCACGATGGCGGCCTGCATTGGCAGCCGATGCAGTTGCTCGATGTGGAAAACCCCAACTCCGGCACCGATGCGGTGACGCTGCGCGATGGTCGCTCGCTCCTGGTCTATAACCCCGGTATTGCCGGCAAGGACTGGTGGGACGGGCGCGGTACCCTGGCCGTGGCGGTGTCCGACGATGGCGTGCACTGGCAACGCGTGTTGACGCTGGAAGACAGCGCAAAAGACGAATTTTCGTATCCGGCGGTGATCCAGACCCGCGACGGGCTGGTGCACATCAGCTACACCTGGAAGCGTCAGCGCATCAAGCATGTGGTGGTCGATCCGGCGCGGCTTGGTGGCGGCGAATAACACGCAACAAGCGCGGTGGATGCGGCTGCGTCGGAGTCGCTATCGATAAGCAATACCGTGGTGTTGCGCGCTGTCTGCTGTGTTCTCAGCGTCACTTCAAACACGTTGAATGCACGTCGTGGCAGATAAACCGCGAACGTGACTACCCTCACCCAAACCTCTCTCCCGAGCGGAGAGAAGCTCTACGGAGGGCAGCGGAGTCTGGTCCCTTCTGCCCTCGGGAGAAGGTGCCCCGCAGGGGCGGATGAGGGTACGGCGTAGCTTGGCGTGCCTGGCGAACACGCGCGTTGCAACGTTGGGCGAGTACCTGCAAGTGCTGCCGGCTTCAAGAAGATAATGGGGTTAACGCAGGCAGCGCGCTGCGATCTGATACCGGCCGATCGCCTCGTAACCTCATCACCTCGCCCCCTTCTCCCAGCGGAAAAGAGAGACATCGGCATTGCCCTTGATGGTCTGTTACGCGCCAATGTTTCCAAGAAAGAAGGCAAAACAATCTACGCCCCCTCCCGCGCTCGCGGCGCTGCTGCACAACCCGCAGCGTGAGATGTTGTCATCGATAAAGCACATCAGCTGCGCACAACGCACGCGCAACTCACCCGCGCAGCAACGCCACGAGACGCCGCACACGCTCCACATCCGTGCGTTGGTAATCGCCACCCAGGTCGCTGATGTAGGCATGCGGCGCATGCACCTGTGCGGCCACCGGCCCGCGCAAGGAGGCATGAAATTCATGCGCGCCAGTCCGCGCACGCAAGTCTGCAATGGTGTGCTCGGACACGCCGGCTCCGGGCATGATGCCGATGCGGCCGGCGGCCTGCGCCACCAGCGCAGCGATGGTGTCGATTCCCTCCAACGCACTCGCCCGCGCGCCCGAGGTCAGCACGCGCTCGCAGCCCAGCGCGATCGCGTCTTCCAGTGCGCGTGCCGGATCGGCACTCACATCGATCGCACGATGGAAGGTCACGCCCAGCGCTCCAGCCGCTTCGATCAATACACGCATCGTGGCCATATCGACCTGCCCGTGCCGATCCAGTGCGCCCAGCACCACGCCATCGCAACCCAACCGCACGCACTGCTCCACATCGCGCTGCATCGCCTCGACCTCGGCGGCATCGAACACGAAGTCGCCCACGCGCGGGCGAATCAAGACATACAACGGAATCTGCAAGCGCTCACGCACCACCGCCAACGTGCCGAACGAGGGCGTCAAGCCACCGCCATCCAGCCCGCCGCAGAGTTCCACACGCATAGCACCGCCCTGCTGCGCGGCCAGCGCCGAGCCCACCGAGTCGGCGGCCACCTCAAGCCCCATCGCCACCGACTTGTCAGCTGCGCTCATGCCGCAGGCTCCTGGGTGTAGTGGCTTTCGCCGGGCACCAGCAGGTCTTGCCGCGTCGCATCGCATACCGCGTAACTAAAGCCTTTCTGGATCGCAAACGCGCCCACTTCGCCACGCTTGTTCATCGCCAAAAACCCGACCTGCAACGTGCGCGTCAGTTCCGGCTTGCGGTGGATCAACCGCATCACCACCTCGCGGCAGGCGTCGGCCGGCGACTTGCCCTGGCGCATCATTTCCACCACTGCAAAACTGCCCACGTTACGAATCACTTCTTCGCCCACGCCAGTGGAGGTCGCGCCGCCCACCTCGTTATCCACGTACAAGCCAGCACCGATGATCGGGCTGTCGCCAACCCGGCCGTGCATCTTCCACGCCATGCCGCTGGTGGTGCAGGCACCGGACAGATTGCCGTGCGCATCCAGCGCCAACATGCCGATGGTGTCGTGATTGTCTTTACCGCCGGGCAATTTGGCGTCGCGCCACGCACGGTTTTCCACATTGGCTTCGGGCGAATACTTGGACGTCTTCAACCACTGCTTCCACGCCGCTTCCGAACTTGGAGTGAGCAGCTTGGTCTTCGGAAAGCCCTGTTCCAACGCGAACTGCCGCGCACCATCGCCGACCAGCATTACGTGCGGGGTTTTTTCCATCACCGCGCGCGCCACCGAAATGGCATGCACCACATCTTCCAGCGATGCCACCGCGCCGCAATTGCCCAGGTGATCCATGATGCAGGCATCCAGCGTCACTCGACCGTCGCGATCCGGATACCCGCCCAAGCCGACGGTGGGATTGGTCGGGTCCGCTTCTGGCACGCGCACGCCCGCTTCCACAGCATCCAGCGCGATACCGCCGGCACTCAGGATTTGCCACGCGGCCTGATTGGCGGCCACGCCGAAATCCCAGGTCGAGATCACCCTCGCCGCGCCTGCCGGCAAGGCCGCAGGGCGCCCGGCTGCGGTGGATTTCGCGGCGGCCTGCGCACGCGCGCCCCACCCGGCCAGGCCGGAAGCAATGGCGCCCAGCGTGGCGCTCTTGAGGAAATGACGACGTTGAATCATCCAGGCGAACTCCATGACGGAAACAGATGCCGCGCACTGCGCCGCAGCCTCCCATCATGCGACAGCGCTGGCTGCGGATAAACCGCATTGCCGTGCGCAACCGGTGCGGATCCATGCACAACCGCGCCTGGCTTAGCGCGGCGAGCCAAAAGTAGCGAGTGGTCGTCTGGTAGGCGTGGATGGCGCGCTCAGAGCCGGAGTGAACGAGTGGCAGCCGCACCGGGCACCGGTCGTGGCCGCCTGGTGGTGAGCGAAGTCGTTGTGTTAGCCACTCCCTCTCTGGCTGGTATCGATGCAATTGCTGAGCGTGCTGGCCAATGCACGCGCCAACGTCCATCGGACAGAGCACCGGGTCTGAGGAAGACCTGCACACCTCCCGGCGGTCCTAACAAAGGCGTTTTCCTAGCCCACGGGAAAGGGATTGCGGTGGGCGGACCAGACGTCCGCAGGCCGCAGCCACGAAGCAGCACCAGCCATCGCCAAACCCAATCGCAAGCCCATCGCAAAAAATCTTTCTTCAGTTAACCCCATTTCCCGCGCTGGCCCGTTTTACCTACAGAGGCGCAGTGCACGGCGACCTCGGGCTGTCTGGTTGTCACCCACTTCGTCATCGCCACGCAAAGGATTTCCATGCCACGTCACAGCCTTCTCGCGCTCGCCCTGCTGCTGAGCGCCTGCTCGCACGAACCCACCGCACCCGTCGTTGGCGACCCGCCGTCATCGCCAGCCTACACCGGCGAGATCGCGTATACGCCCGCAGCCGCAGCCGAACCCGAACCCCAACCCGCGCGTCCACCCGTGCTCGCGGATCCTGCACCGATACAACCAAGCCAGGCTGACATGGTCTATGCGCCTAGCCCGCCAGCACCCGCGGCGCCGCAGAGTGCCAATGGCGCACTTGCGCGGCAAGCACCTGCGGCCACGCTGATGGCCAAGCGCGCACTGCCGGATCGGTCCATGCCCGCACCACCCATTGCGTCGATAACGCCGGCCGAGAATCGCGAAACCTACCAGACCCTCAGCGACAACCCGGTCGTGCAGGCCGCGGACAATCCGGTGTCTACCTTCAGCATCGATGTCGACACCGGCAGCTACAGCAATGTGCGGCGCTATCTCACCAGTGGCAGCCTGCCGCCGGTCGATGCAGTGCGTGTGGAAGAGATGATCAACTACTTCCGCTACGACGACCCCGCACCCCGCGACGGCCAACCGTTTGCCGTGCGTACCGAACTGGCGCCCACGCCCTGGAACAAGAACAGCGTGCTATTGCGCATAGGCATTACCGGCCGCGATGTCGCCGCGTCTGCCATGCCGGCAGCCAATCTGGTGTTCCTGGTCGACGTCTCCGGCTCGATGGATGCGCCCGACAAGCTGCCGCTATTACAGTCATCGCTCAAGCTGCTGACACGCCAGCTGCGCGCGCAGGACCGCATCACCTTGGTGACCTACGCCGGCAACACCGCCGTGGTGTTGCCGCCCACGTCAGGTAATCAGCAAGCACGCATCGTCGAAGCCATCGACAGCCTGCAATCGGGCGGCGGCACTGCCGGCGCCAGCGGCATCGAGCTGGCCTACAAGGCAGCGCAGCAGAGTTATCTGCGTGGCGGCATCAACCGCATCCTGCTGGCCACCGATGGCGACTTCAATGTGGGCGTCACCGACTTCGATACGCTCAAGGGCATGGTGGCCGAAAAGCGCCGGTCCGGTGTGGCGTTGTCCACGCTCGGCTTTGGCACCGGCAACTACAACGACACCTTGATGGAGCAATTGGCCGACGCCGGCGACGGTGCCTACGCCTACATCGATTCGCCGCTGGAAGCGCGCAAGGTGTTGACCCACGAACTGGGCGCAACGTTGGAAACCATCGCGCGCGACGTCAAGATCCAGGTCGAGTTCAACCCGGCCACCGTGCAGGAATACCGTCTGATCGGCTATGAAAACCGCGCACTGCGCCGCGAAGATTTCAACAACGACCAGGTCGACGCTGGCGACATCGGCGCAGGCCACAGCGTCACCGCGCTGTATGAAATCACCCCCGCACGCGGTGAAGCCTCGGTCGACCCGCTACGTTATGCCACTAAAGCCAAACGCCCGGCCGCAGACAACGGCAATGAGCTTGCCCATCTCAAGCTGCGCTACAAATTGCCGGACGCGCACCGCAGCCGCCTGCTCGACACCGTCATCCGCAGCGACCAGCAGGTTGCACTGGCAGCCTCCAGCGACGCGTTCCGGTTTGCGGCAGCGGTCGCTGGTTTCGGCCAACGCCTGCGCGGCGGCAACCAATTGCAAGGCTGGGATTATCCGCAGCTGCGCGCCTTGGCAGCAGGCAGCATCGGCAAGGACCGCTTCGGCTATCGCGCCGACTTCCTGCGCATGGTGCAGCAGGCCGAAACGCTGAGCAGCCGGCCGGTCGCCACCACCGACTGATGCGCGCAGCGGTTGCCTATACTGCGCGCATGCATCCTGCCGATCTTGCGCATCTTCCCGACGAGGAGCTCATGCTCCTCGTCGCCAATGGCTTTGTCGAACAGCCGGCCACCGAGCTGTTCAAGCGGCATAACCGCGCCTTGTTCAATTTTCTGGCGTGGCAGTGCGAGGGCAATGTCGGCGAGGCCGAAGACCTGGCACAGAAGACCTGGCTCAAGCTGATGACCCGCTGCAGCGACTACCGCCCCGAGCAAGCCGCCTTCAGCAGTTTTCTATTCCAGATCGCGCGCAATGCGTGGATCGACACGCGTCGTAGTGCTTACGTCGCCACCTCGGTGCCGTTGGACGACAGCCATCTGCACCTGCCCGACGACGACCTGTCCACCGAGCAGCTGGCAATGCTGGGCCAGCAGCAACATCGTGTGCGCAGCGCGGTGATGGCCTTGCCCGATGCACAACGCGAAGTGATCGTGCTGCGGTTCTTCTCAGGTTTGGCCATCGAAGACATCGCACAGGTGGTCGGCGAAGGCTTCGAGACCGTCAAAAGCCGGCTGCGTTATGCGTTTGCCAAATTGCGCCTGAGCCTGGACGCCGCGCAGTGAGCACACTTTTCGAGCGCTTTATTGCTGGCGAAGATGGCCTGGCCGCGTTGCTGGGTGCATTACCGGCCTACGCACCTCCCGACCGCATGCAAGCGTGGTTTGCGCAGGCCGCTGCGCAGGCCGACAGCACGCGCAATAGCGCTGCGCCTGGATCGGCGCAGACAACATCGGCAGACGCAGCAGACACCTTGCAGTTCGAACCACCGGCAACGATGGGCGCCATCTTCGCTGCCGCTGCCGCGCAGGCGGAGCAAGCACAGGCCGCACAGCGCGCCGCCATCCACGCACGACTGGCAGACGGCGACGACGCGGCGCAGGCACTGGGTGCGCCGGTAAACGACAGCACGCGCGCTTGGTTGCAGCAGCAGCTGCCGGTGACGTCCACAGCCACGCATGTCGCCGCGCCTGCGTTGCGGGAGACCGATGGCGCCGATGCGTCTGTGGGTGATGGCACTGCGCCAGTGGAGGCGACGCAGACGGCGAGTCGCTCGTCCTCCAGCGTTGCACCAGGTGATACGTCGCTGGCTCCAGTGCTGGTAGCAGCGACGTCACCGATCACCTCGCAGACCGCGCAGCCCGGCCATACAGCGCAAGCAAACGATGCAACGCGTGCGCATCCCCCTGTCGCGCGTCGCGCACGTCGCCAGCGCTGGATGCCGGCATTGGCGCTGGCGGCCTCGGTCACCTTGGCAGTCGGCGTCGGCCTGCAATGGCAAGCAACTGCGCCGCCGACAACATCGATGCAGGCTGCGCCGGCTGCGGCTATGCCAGCCGATCAAGCCCAGGCCCAGGCCGAAGCGGAATCGCAAACAAGATCGGCCCCGGACAATCAGGCACCGCTGCCTCAGATTCCGCAGCCAGAACCCGCGCCCGCATCAGCGTCAACAGATTTTGATAGCACGGTCGAAGAACGCATGCATCAACCCGCTTCTGCCCCGCCGCCGCCAGCGTTTGCGCCACCGCCGATGCCCGCGCCCGCGCAACCTGTGGAGTCGTTGGTTGTCGTTCCGGCTCCCCCGGCGCCGGCCGCAGCACCTTCCGAACCCGCGCCAATCGCAGCAGCCCCTGCCGCCGACCTTGCGCTGCCGGCGCTACCTGCACCGGTTGCGCCGTCCGTCAGCGCATCAGTCGCCGAGATGCCGTCTCCGTCCGCAAATCGCAACGCCGCTGTGCCGAACACCGCCAATGCCGCGCAGGCGAGCGTACTCAACAAACCGAAGCCGGCAGCTGCGCCTGCGTTTGCCTCTGCGACACCGGCAAACGACATGCAGCCATTCGGGCAATTGGACGCGGGGAACCCTGCGCACTCCACGCCAGCCGCTGCAGTGGTCTCCCGGGCGCCTCAGGATACGCAGCTGTCGCGCGCCTTGATCAAACGCGCGCCGTTGCAGAAAGACGCTGCCGCGCAACAACCCGTGCAAGAACACACCGCAGCGCAGACTCCAGTGCAGGCATCAACAGTGGCTGCTCCGCAAGCCAGCGCCGCAGACGATGCCGCAAGATCCTCCAAGCCGGTGCACTTGCTTGCGTTGACGACCTCGCCGGATACGTGGCTCGACCACGCGCTGCCTGCCGGACAACGTGGGCCGGTGCAGCTGCGCATCTGGACGGCAGATCCCGAGGCGAACGCGTTCCGACAGTGGCTCGATCAACTGCGCGAGGCATACAGCAAGCGCAATGTACCGGCGCAACTGGACATCGCCCGCGACCCACGCCTGCCAACAGACCGCGTGCGCGTCGAAACGGTGAGCCCAACGCAACCGAAGTGAGTGCAGCCAACAAAACGTAGCGAACAGACGGCAGGCGACTGTGGACGGCGCACAGGAATCGCAGTGTCAAAGTGATCCATGTCGACTAAGACCACCGGTCGCGCCGGTCGATGCCGCGCTATCGCTATCGCTATCGCAAGCATCCGCTATCGCCAGCAGAATGCGGCACACCTCACTCCACGTCGAACTCCCCGTCTTCGCGCAGCAGGCTGGTCAGCACATGATCGCGCCAGACGCCGTTCAACTGCAGATAGCGTCGCGCGCGGCCCTCGATCTGGAAGCCCAACCGCGCCAGCACCTGCGCGCTGCGCACATTGTCCGGCACGTATTGCGCCATGACTCGATGCAACCCGAGCGGCCCGAACACGAACGCGATGCCCTGCGTGGCGGCCCACTGCATCAAACCGCGCCCCTGATGGGACGCATCCAGCCCGTAGCCGAGATGACAGCCCTGAAACGCCCCGCGCTGAATCTGGGTGAAGCCCACCGTGCCGATCACGTCTGGCCCGGCACACAGCACCAGTTGCAGTTCGCGCTCACCGGGTACCGACGCGCGGTAGGCGATGCACAACCGGCGCCAGCCTTCGACGGTGTAGAACGCAGGCGGCCGCAGCGGCATCGCCTCGATCAGATGGCCGCGGTTGCGCGCGTGATAGTCGGCCACTGCGGCGGGGTCGGCGTTGCCCAGATCGGACAACACCACACCGTCCGCATGGCACACGGGCTTGAAGGCGGGCAGGCTCATGACGTCACTCTACAATCGCGATATCGCGCATCGTATCGATCAGCGCCAGCTGCGCAGCGCGATGCGAAATCCACAACGCTGACGCCGAACCGTCCACCCGCCGCGCTAACGCATGCACGTGACCGCAGACGCATCGCCTGGATTCCAGTCGTTTCAAGCGCGGCGATCCACACGCTGCGTGCATGCCCCGCTTGGATCTGGAGATCACACAGAGGCTGCACTCTGCGCGCACGCCCTGCCGAAGGAGAGCACCGCACACGCCGGTCCGACGGCTGCGGTGTCGCTGTGCCGGCTGCGCTAGGCGGCGGCAGCCGAGGCAAGCGCCTGCGCCACCTGCGACTCGATGGCGTCCAGATTCGGCAGCAGCGCGCTCTGCTCACCAAGCAACACGCGCATGTGCACGCCGTCCGGCAGCGCGTCTTCCGAGGCGTCGGCCAGCAAGCCGTCACGCGGCACCGAGATCAGCTGCGGGAACGAGGCAGTGAGCAACGCGAAGTACGGCAGCACGGGATTGCCGCCCAGCGCCTTCAGCACGATCACCTTGTTGTTGACGGCCGTGGGTTCGTCGCCCAAGCCGCTGAGGCGTGCGAACGACAGCAGCGGCACTTTCCAGCCGTACCAGTCGATGCGCCCAACCACCCAGCGCGGCATGTCCGGCAGCGCTTCGACTGCCACGCGCGACATCACCTCGGCCACCGTGGCGTTCGGTAGCAGTACCCGCTCGGTGCCGGCCTGAATCAGGACGCCGCGGATTTCGTCATTGTTGGCGTAGCTCATCGCACCATTCCGATCTGAGAGGGAGCGCCCGGCTTACGCCGGCCAACGCTGTGCCAACGCCTGCGCCAACTGCGCGGGATCGCCGGTCAAAATGCCTTGTCGTGCCAGGCGCGCCGCAGCGGCCGGGTCGTAGCAACCGTCGGCGGACTGACCGGCCAACCAGCCACCCTGCTCGGCCAATGCCAGCGATGCATCCACCAGCGTCTCGTTGGCGCCGCTGAGCATCAGCACTGCACTGTCGGTGGCCGGCAGCGCCGCGATCAGCGCCGCAGGATCGCTATGCGCCACGAAGGCCAGTGCACCTGCGTGCTGCTGCAGGCCAATTTCGTCGGACAACACGTAGACCTTGCCCGGCGAAACGACCTGTCCCGGCTCACCCAGCTCGACCGGCAACGCGGAGACGCGCCCCATCTGCCGCACCAGGTTGCCGTACTGGCCGCCATCGAGGGTCATGCGCACCAGTACCGCACGCGGGAAGTTAGGCGGCAGCGCCGCCAGCAGCCGGCGGATCGCATCCGGCCCACCAATGCCGGCCATCACCAGCACCGCGCCGGTCACTTCGCCGCTGTGTTCCAGATCCACCAGCGACAAGCCGCCGGTCGACAGCGCTGCCACGTCCACTTCGGTACGCGGGCGCACCACCACGGCAACCTCGTCGACCAGACCCCAGGTACTGGAATCGCCCAGCGTCGTACTCGGCTTGTCGGCAGCGGCAGGCGTCTGCGCGTGATCGACAGCGCGCGTAAACATGGCATCACCCGGCATGCTTTCGAAGGCATGCGCGGCCGCTTCCAGATGTTGATCGAGTTGTAGGTCCGAATGCTGCCGCGGGGCGAGGGTCAGACCCGGCTCGGGTTGCAGCGAGGGTTCGCTTTCGGTGCCCGGCGGCAACACATCGGCATGGCCGTGCAGCTTGGCGGCCAGATGGCGTACCCAACGCTGCGCTTCCCAGCCCTCGCGGCGCACCGTGAGTTCGGCTTCGTCGAAGATTACCGTCACGCCAGGCATGTTGAAGGCCGGCTCCAACGCCTCCAGCGCGTCTTCGATCGACGGTTCCAGCGCGACCAGCACCGCCACCGGCTCGGCGTCGCGCAACATCTGCACGTCTACCGCAGACGGTTCGTCTTCCAGCACGACCTGCGCACCGGCCAGGCCGAGCGCTTCGCGCAGACGCTCGCGCGCCTCACCCGGCCGGCCCAGCAGGGCGACCGGAGTTCCCATTGCGCCATTAGTCTCGGACACGAGCGATCCCCAGCAGGTCATACACGTTGCGCATCAGATCCAACTCTTGGTAAGGCTTGCCCAGGTAGCGCTGCACGCCGATCTCGAAGGCGCGCTGGCGGTGCTTCTCGCCACTGCGCGAGGTGATCATCACGATCGGCACCGCCTTGAAGCGTGGGTCGGCACGCATCGCGGTGGCCAGCTCGTAGCCGTCCATGCGCGGCATTTCGATATCCAGCAGCATCAGATCCGGAACGCGCTCTTCGAGCAGTTCCAGGGCCTCGACGCCGTCGCGGGCGGTGGTGACATCCAGGTTGTGACGTTCCAGCACGCGGCTGGTGACCTTGCGCATGGTCAGCGAGTCGTCGACCACCATCACCAACGGCACCTGGCGCTGCGCCTCGGCCGGGGTTTCCAGCGTCGGACGCGCCGGCTGGCTGAGGTAACGACGTACCAGCGGCGCCACGTCCAGGATCACCACCACGCGGCCATCGCCGGTGATGGTGGCGCCGTAGATACCCGGCACCGAGGCGATCTGCAGGCCCACCGGCTTGACCACGATTTCGCGGTTGCCCAGCACCTGATCGATCGCCACTGCCGCGCGCAGATCACCCGCACGCACCAGCAGCAACGGCACCTGCGCCTGACCATCGGCACGTGCAACGGGCTGGCCGACCAGCGAGCCCAGATCGTGCAGCACATACTCCTCGCCGGCGTAGTGGTAACCGCCCTCACCCGACTCGTAACGGGTGCGCGAGATGCGGCCGATACCGCTGACCGAGCCCACCGGCACCGCGAACGTCGTCTCGCCGATGCGCACGAACACCGCCTGGGTGACCGCCAACGTCTGCGGCAGGCGCAGCGTAAAGGTGACTCCCTGCCCACGTACCGAGTGGATGTCCACCGAGCCGCCGAGCTGACGCACTTCGTTGCGCACCACGTCCATGCCCACACCACGGCCGGACAACTGACTGACCTGTTCGGAGGTGCTGAAACCGGAGGCGAAGATCAGACCATCTAGTTCGGCCTCGCTGAGCTCCTGGCCCGGTTCGATCAGGCCGCGCTGCTCGCCACGGCGACGGATCGCCTCGCGGTCCAGCCCGGCGCCGTCGTCGGCCACTTCCAGCACGATTTCCGAGCCTTCGCGGCGCAGCCGGATCGCGATATTGCCTTCTTCCGGCTTGCCTGCGTCGCGCCGCTGTTCCGGCGTTTCCAGCCCGTGCGCAACCGAGTTGCGCAGCATGTGTTCCAACGGCGCGACCATGCGGTCGAGCACGTTACGGTCCAATTCGCCCTGGGTGCCTTCCAGCAGCAGATGCACTTGCTTGCCGGTCTCGCTGGCCGCCTGGCGCACCACACGGCGCAGACGCGGCACCAGGCCGTCGAACGGCACCATGCGCGCACGCATCAGGCCGTCCTGCAGCTCGGAGCTGACGCGCGACTGCTGTTGCAGCAAGCCGTCGTACTGACGCGAGAGGTCTTCCAGTACACCTTGCAGACCGCCCAAGTCGGCGGCCGATTCGTTCAGCGCGCGGCTGAGCTGCTGCAGGGTGGAGAAGCGGTCCAGTTCCAGCGGATCGAAGGTGCGATCGCCCTGGTCCTGCTCACGCTGATAACGCGCCACGATCTGCGCTTCGGTTTCCAGATCCAGACGCCGCAACTGGTCGCGCAGACGGGCGTTGGTGCGATCCAGTTCGCCCATGGCGCCACGGAATGCACCCAACTGCTGTTCCAGACGCGACCGATAGATCGCCACTTCGCCGGCATGGTTGACCAAGCGGTCCAGCAGGTCGGCACGCACGCGCACCTGTTCCTGCTGTGCACGCGGCATCAACTCTTCTTCGACCTGGCCTTCGGCCGGGATCGGCGCCGACAACGGTGCCTGCTCCACCGACGCCTTGGCGATCGCGCGGACATCGGCGTCGCTGGGCGGGGCGGCATCGCGGCCACGGGTGCGGGTTTCGAATGCTTCCACCAGGTCGGTCGGCATCGACACCGCGCGGTGCATGCCGGTGCGGGTCAACAACTGATGCAACCGGTCGAAGCCGCGTTCGAACAAGCGCACGTCGTCGCGATCGATGTCGGTACGGTTGGCCGCCACCGCTTCGAGCAGCGATTCGATCGCATGACCGAGGTCGCCGATGGCGTTGATGCCGGCCATGCGCGCGCCGCCCTTGAGCGTGTGCAGATCGCGCTGCAGTCCGTTGAGGACCTCGCGGTCTTCCGGCACTTCGCGCATGCGGGCGATCAGACCATCGCAATGGTCCAGCAGGTCGCGGCCTTCTTCGACAAAGATGTCGATCAGCTCGCCATCGAGGCGATCGAAGTTGAGCGGACCGATATCGAACGCGGCGCCCACCTCGTTGCTGGCCGTCTCGACCGGCGCGGCGTCTTCCACCGGTGCGCTGAAGGCCGCGGCTGCGGTGGTTTCATGCTCGGTGTCTGCGTGCTCGGCGTCTGCGTGCTCGGTGTCGGGTGCGCTGTGGTCTGCATGCTCGCCGGCGTCGACGTGCTCTGCATGCTCCGGGTGTTCGAGCTGATCGCGCGTTGCGGTCGCGTCGTCATGCTGCGCATCGGCGTCGGCCGTCGCGATCTGGTCATGCTCGATCTGATCATGCAACTCAGGCGCAATCTCGGACTGCGGATCACCCGATTCCTCGACCTGATCGGCCGCATGCGCCATTTCGAACGCCTGCACCGACTCGATGGTCTGCTCCGACACTGCCTCATCGGCGTGCGCCGTCTCGGCCTGCTGCGCGTCGGCATGCTCGGCCTCTGCGTGCGCTGCGTCCAAATGCTCGACGTCCGCCTGCGCGGCTTCGTCGACAGTCTCTGCAGTCAACGCGTCGTCGTGCGACAGCTGGTCCGGCTGCGCCTGTTCGATCGCATCCAGCTGCTCGCTCGATTCGCCTTGCGCGTCCGACTGCGACGGTGCGTCGGACGCCGTCTGCGCTTCGGAATGCGCAAGCTGCTCGGCGTCCGCATGGCCTTGCGACCCTGCGTGCTCGTCCGCTTGCGCGGCGTGCTGTTCCTGTTCGCTGACCTGTGCATCGGCGTCGTGCGCCTGCAGCGACTCGGCGTGCTCTGAGCCCTGGTCTGCGACGTGCTCGGCATGCTGATCCTGCGCACCGGCGTCATGCTCGGACGACGCAGCAACGTGGTCGAGGTGGCCCTGATCGGCGTACTGACCCTCCTGATCGGTCGAGACACTGTCCAGCGCCGCGGTTTCCGGGGTCCAGTCTTCGGCGATTGCGGCAGGCGCTTCGTCGGCGACCGGCGCATCGGCGTGCACTGCTTCCAATGCGTCGATGGTTTCGACAGTTGCTTCGTCTGCAACCGTGTCGGTATCGGCCACTGGCGCAAGCGTCTGCGATTCGCCCAGAGTGGCTTCCGCCTCGGCCAGCTCGTCTACCGCAACGGCATCGTCTGCGTGCGTGCCATGTTCTGCCGCGTCGGACGCAGCGGAAGGCGTTGCATCGGAAGCGACGTCCGCTTCAGTCGCTGCAGCTTCGGCATGGTCTGCAGGCTGCAAGGCCGTTTCCGCTGTCTCGGCGTGCTGCAGTTCAGTGGCATCCCAGGCGTCGGCTTCGACCGCCGGCTCATCGGAGGTGTCGTGCGTCTCGGCGGCCTGCAAGGCCGCTTCGTCGTGCTGCGCGGCATCGCCATGCAGCTGTTCGGACTGCTCTGTGTGCGTCACCGCTGCGGCGCCATCGCTGGACGCGGCATCGGACGCGGCAAATGCAGTGTCCTGCTCCAGCGCTACGGCCTGTGCATCGCTCGCTGCAGGTGCTTGCAGCGATTCGTTCGCCTCGGCCTCGGCCAGCTCGTCCACCGCAATCGGTGCCTCGGCGTGTGCGTCGGCGTCTTGCGACTGGTCGGACGGATGCGCCGGTGCGGCGGTATCGGCCGGCAGTGCGCTGGAGTCCAGGTACTGCGACAGATCTTCCACGCCGGTGAGTTCGACCGCTTCGCTGGCGGCAACTTCATCGCTGGCAGCGTCGAGGTCGTCCAGCTCGTCCAGGAACGCCTGCGGCGGCCACTGCGCTTCGGGAAGCGTGTCCACCAACGCGCGCAAGCGCTCGGTCAGGGGCGCAAACGATGGAATCAACGGCGCATCGGCGCGCAGTGCGGTGACCGTGGTGGCGATCGCTGCGGCCGTGGCCGTGATCGCATCGATCCCGTCCTGCGATGGCGTTTGCGACGCCCCCAGCAGACGCTTGACATAACTTTCGGCCGGCGAGGTCACCAAGGTGATTTCCGGCACATCGGTCATCGCGAACGCGCCACTCATGGTGTGCACGGCGCGCAACAATTCTTCGGTTGCCAGTTGCGGCTCGGCCTGGGTGGCCTGCAACCAGGCGTTGACCGTTTCCAGATGCGTGGCGACTTCGGCTTCGAGGATCTCGCGCAGCACGCTGTCCACCGATGCGGGGGTCCCGCCGCTGGCGACAAACGCACCGGCAATCGCAGGAATCGCAGGAATCGCAGCAGTCTCGTCAGCCACCGGCGTGACCGGGGCTGGCACGTAATAGATCTCTTCACCAGCGGCAACCCGCTCGGCGATTGCCTGGATTTCCGGCAGATCGGCACTGATGCGGCCCTGGTCGCGCAGCGCTGCATTGAATTGCGGCAGCACCTCGTAGGCAAGCTCGACCATCGCCACGACCGCCGGGCTGGCCGGGCGCGAGTTGTCGAGCACGCGGTTGAGCATGCTCTCGACCTTCCAGCTGAACTCGCCGAGCACATTGGCACCCACCAGACGCCCACTGCCCTTCAAGGTGTGGAAGACGCGGCGGATCGGGCGCAGATGTTCCGGGCTATTCGGCGCAGCGCGCCAGACCGGCAGCAACTGCCCGAGGTTGACCAGCTCTTCGTCGAATTCTTCGAGGAAGACATCGCGGATATCGTCGTCGATATCGCTGTCGCCAAAGCCGCCGAAAATGCCGGCATCGGCATCGGCAGCAGCCGGTTCGCTCACGGCCTGCACCGGCGTGGCGTCGGACGCTGCGTCGCTGCGTGCCGATGCATCCTGCGGACGCTCCACGTCGAATTGCGCGGCGGCAGCGTCGAGCTGTGCCAGGAAGGCAGACGATGCATCGTCCAGTTCGAACTCGCTGACGGTCGCCTGCTGCACACGCGCAGCGGTCTGCTCGGCAGTGGCGTCGGTCGGCGCATCCTGTGCGTCATCGGGCGCGGACTCGACGAACGGATCGTCCAGTTCCTGCGGCGGAGCCGGCGGCGGCGAGAACGCATCGTCGATGCTGATCTGCGCGCGGCGCGCTTCGTTCTCGGCAATGAAGTCCAGCGGCGCGTCGACCTGGTCCGCATCGCCGGGCAGATCGATCTGCTCGATATGCAGCGTCGTCTCGGCCACCGCAGGCGCAGCGGCCTGCTCCTGTTCCAGCGCGCTCAGATCCACGGTGTAGCTGACCTGCGCGGCCTCGCTCGGCGCGTGGCTGTCCTGCTCGGCCGATACCGGGTCGAACGCAGACGTGGCGATCGGTGTGGTCTGTTCGGTGGTTTGCAGCTGCCAGTCACCGGGCGCGTGCGCACCGTCGTCGGACAGATCCAGCGGCGCAACCGTAAACGGCACGTGCGCCTGCCCGGAGAGGGTTTCTTCTGCGGCCACCGGGTCGAACGAGAACACCGTATCGGTGGCCGCAGCGCCGGTGTCGTGCACCACGCTGGCCGCGAACGGCGTTTCGACCACGGTTTCGTTGGCCCATTCCAGCGACGCGACAGGCGCCGCATCGTTGGCCGCCGCTTCCGGCGTGCCGGCGTGCTGGGTGAGCGACGCAGCGACCGGCTGCGACTCTGCCACGTTGCCCGGCTGGTCGGCACCGACCGGCAATTCGGACGGCTGGCCCGACGGCAGCGGCCAATAACGCAGCGTTTCCAGGCTATTGCGGGTGATGTCCAGAATCTCTTCGCGGCCGGGACGGCGCTCGCGCAGGGCTTCCAGGTAGTACTCCAGGCTGGCCATCGCGTCGGCCAGCGTATCCAGCTGGCGGCCGCTGGGCACGCGCTGCTTACCGATCAACTCCAGATCGACGTAGCGACGCACACCTTCCAGATAATCGGCGGCCTGCGGCAGTTCGAGGATGCGCAAGGCACCACCGACTTCGCCGAGCAAATGCGGCACATCGGTCAGACGCGCGTGATCCCAATTGGTTTCGATGAAGGCGACGAAATGCTCGCGCGCCGCACCGAAATTGGCGATCGCTTCCTGCGCCAGCACATCCACGGTGCGGCGCACTTCTGCCGAGGTGGCGCTGTTGCCGGCCTCATTGCCGTCGCCGATGTCGGCACCAAGACTGGCGACCTGATCGTCCAGCGACGCATCCACGTACAACAGCGCGCCGGCGATATCCAGCAGCACGCCTTCGTCCATCTGCACCTGGCCATCGACCACGCGTGCCAGTGCATCGCGCTGCTGCACGACGACGTTGCGTGCCACGCCCAGACCCATCATGCCCAGGGTGTCGGCAACGCTGCCGAGGTCCTTGACCTGGGTCTGCAGCTCGGCGATGTCGCCGCCGGTGCGCAGGTGCAGGTCCAGCGCGTCTTTCACGCGCAGCAATTCTTCCTTGACCGCACTGCCGACGGTATCGAGCAGTTCGCGGTTGCGGCCAGACAGGCTGCCGCGCGCGTGATCCAGCTCGGCTTCGGTGGCAACACCGGCCTGCGGGTCGAATGCGAACAACACGCTCTCGTTGAGACCCGGCTGGCCACGGGTGGCGCGGATTTCATTGAGCAGCGGCAGCAGCACAATCGGAATATCGCGGTGGCCGTTCTGCAAGCGCTCCAGATAATCGGGCAGCAGCACGGTGCCACGCATCAGCATGGCGCAGGCTTCGTCGCGGTCGGCCACTTCGCCGGCCTGTACGGCCTGGGCGAGCAGCTCGAGCTCCTCGGCCACCATCGCCGGCGCGTACAGCTCGACCATGCGCAAGGTGCCCTGCACTTGGTGCAGGTAACCGGCGCAAAGCCGCATCCGACTGGTATCGGACGGTTCTTCGGCGAAGTATTCGATCTCGTTGCGCGCCTGGCGCAACGTTTCGTCCAGCTCCGGCTTGACCCAGCCCAGTGCGGCGTGGCTCATCGCATCGCGAAGCGCACTCATTGCAGCCCCCTGACAACGGCCGGCTCACCGCTTGCGCGGTCACCGGTCACTTCCTGCATCGACGTAATGCGACTACGCGCCATCTGCTGATCCTTTCCCGTTCCGCGTCGTGGTCACGCCGGCAGCTTGAAGTCGGCGACCGAACGGCGCAGATCGGCAGCGAGCTGAGCCAGGTTGCCGATCGAGTCGGCCGTCTGTTCCGCACCCTGCGATGTCTGGCTGGTGATCTGACGGATCACGCCCATGGTCTGTGTGATATCGGTCGCCGCCGCCGACTGCTGGTGTGCGGCGATGGAGATGTTCTTGATGAGGTTGTTCAGTGCGTTGGACACGCGCTCGATTTCGGTCAGCGCGGTGCCGGCGTCTTCGGCCAGGCGTGCACCGGACACCACTTCGGAGGTGGTCTGCTCCATCGAGCTGACCGCCTCGTTGGTATCGGCCTGAATGGTCTGCACCAGGCCTTCGATCCGGCGCGTCGCACCAGAGGTGCGTTCGGCCAGGCGTTGCACTTCGTCGGCCACCACGGCGAAACCGCGACCGGCCTCGCCTGCCGAGGCCGCCTGCACCGCGGCGTTGAGCGCCAGGATGTTGGTCTGCTCGGAAATGTCGTTGATCAGTTCCACGATCGAGCCGATTTCCTGGGTCGATTCGCCCAGGCGCTTGATGCGCTTGGAGGTTTCCTGGATCTGGTCGCGAATCTGGTCCATGCCCTGAATCGTTTCGCGCACCACGCCAGCACCTTCGGCAGCGATGACCACCGAGCGCTGCGCCACTTCGGCCGACTCGGTGGAGTTGCGCGACACCTGTTCGATGCTGGCAGCGATTTCGCTGATGCGCTCGGACGCGGTGGTGATCTGGTTGGCCTGCTGGCCGGCGGCTTCGGCCAGCTGCATCGCAGTGGCCTGGGTTTCCTGAGTCGACACGGCCACCTTGGCGGAGGTGTCGTTGATGGTGGTCACCAGGTGACGCAGCTCGTCCACGGCGTAGTTGATGGCGTCTGCGATGGCGCCGGTCATGTCTTCGGTCACCGAGGCCTTGACGGTCAGATCGCCTTCACCGAGCGAGCTGATTTCGTCCAGCAACCGCATAATCGCCTGCTGGTTGCGGCTGTTGAATTCCACCTGTGCCTGGTAGCGCACGTCCTGCTCGCGGGTCCGTACGCGCACCGAGCTCCACACGAAACCGACGATGGCCAGCAACGCGATCAGGCCGGAGACCACACCCAGCCAGAAGTTCGGAAACAAGCGCGTATCGCGCACCGAACCGAAGGCGGAGAACGCATCGAACAGCTTCTTGCTGTCGTCGAGCATCTTGTTGGAGCCGGCTGTCAGCGCGGCGGCCGACGACTGCGCGGCGAACAGGTTGCGCGAGGTGGCGAGGATGGCGTCGATGTCCTTCTTCATCGTCGTCCACTGCGCCTGCGACTGCTCCAGCGCCGACAACGCGGCCGGGTTGCGCACCGCGGCGATGCCCATTTCTTCGTTACCTGCGCGCAGGCCTTCCAGCATCTGCGTGAACACCACCGAGTCGCGTGCCAGCGCGTCGCCCGAGGCGGCGGCATTGGCGCCACCGGCGCGCATTTCGGTCACCCGACGCGCCATGGTGCCGGCAACCACGACCTGCTGCAGCGTGTTGTAGATCTGCGATGCGGGTGCGCCGCTGACCGTCATCGCGCGCACCACTTCATTCAACTGCGCCTGCAGCTGCGGCACGTTGCCGGAAAAGCGTTCGGCGTTGCCGGCCAGACCGAGCACCGCCGGTTCGCTGGCGATGACCTGGTCGGCGTTCTTGCTGAGCGGCACCCAGGTTGCCTTGAGCTGCGCCATCGAACTGGCCACCGAGCCTTCCTGGCCGTACCGGCCATCCAGTTCGCTCACCGTGCTGTCGATGCGGCCCTTGGTTTCCTTGAAGGCCGCAAACGCCTTGGCATCGCCGGACACCGCTTCGCGGCCGTAGTTGGCCAGCTGCTGCGAGAGCACCTGCAAGTCGGCCGCGCCGGTGCCGGCACCGGCAAGACGACTGCCTTGCCAGGTCGCGACGCCGGTATTGGCGCCAAACACGATCATCGACAACACCAGCAAGCCAAGCCAGAAGCTGGTGCTGACGCTGCCGAGCTTGTTGGTCTTGCGGGCGTCCGGGGCGGTACTCATGGTTCGACCTCGATCTGTATGACGTGGCGGGGTCGCGGCTTAGGCCGCGGCCTGCCGGAATTCAGGAGTGCGCGACAGCAACGCCAGGGAGAACACACCCCAGTCCTGCGTCTCGTTGCGGAAGGCACGGTCGATAAAGTGCGCGTAGCGGCCCTGGGCCAACTCGCCGGGCTCGACCGCCTGTGACTGTTCGAAGCTGCGTTGGCCGTACAGCTCATCGATGGTCAGCGCGACGTCGCCGCCGCTCTGCCGCATGATCAGCACACGCTGGCCTTCCTGCAGCACCGTGCGACGGCCCTCCAGGAACTGCTTCAGATCGATCACCGGAAACAGATTGCCGCGCAGGTTGCCCACGCCCAGCAACCAGGGCTGCCCGCCGGGCACCGGCGTCACCGGCGGCATCGGCACGATTTCCGCCACTTCGCGGAAATCCGACACCAGTCGCCGGGTACCGACCCGGTAGCCGACGCCACGCCAGATATCGACCGAGAACTGGCGTTCCGGCAGCGGCGTGGCATGCGCAAGACTACGACGCTCGTAGTCTTCAAGAATATCGAATGGAGAACGCATCAACGCACCAGTTGTTTGATGCGTGCGATCAAATCGTCTTCGCGCGGCGGCTTGACGATGTAGTCGCTGGCACCTTGTCGCAAACCCCATGCCTTGTCGGTTTCCATGCCCTTGGTGCTGACCAGCAACACGGGAATGTCCTTGGTGGCCTGGTCGCGTGCAAGTGCACGCGTTGCCTGGAAGCCGCTCATGCCGGGCAGCACCACATCCATCAACACCAAATCGGGCGCCTGGCTGCGAATCAGCTCAAGTCCCGCTTCGGCGTTGTCGGTGGCGACAACCGTATGGCCAGCTTTTTCCAGCCATTGACTGAAGACTGCCCGATCGGTGGGCGAGTCCTCGATCAATATAATTCGAGCCATGTTGCCTTTCCCCCTGGTCAGGCGTGGACGTACGTGCGGATCGCGCTCAGTAGTTCTTCACGGGTGAATGGCTTGGTCAGATATTGCTCGGAGCCGACGATGCGGCCGCGTGCCTTGTCGAACAGGCCATCCTTGGAAGACAACATGATCACCGGCGTCGACTTGAAGAGCTGGTTGCCCTTGATCAACGCACACGTCTGGTACCCATCCAGGCGCGGCATCATGATGTCGACGAAAATGATCTGAGGTTGCTGGTCCGCAATTTTGGCCAGTGCCTCGAAACCATCCGTCGCTGTCACTACTTCACAACCTTCCCGCTTCAGCAGCGTTTCGGCGGTGCGGCGAATGGTCTTCGAATCATCGATCACCATCACCTTCAGTCCTGCGAGTTCCCCACCCGCAGCAATGTTTTCACTCATGCAAATATCCCCGGACGCGCAACGCTTCATCCCTTCCGACGTCGCTACGAAACTGCATGTATATCCCAAGACCCGCATTGACTGTCAAGGGCGCATTGCCGGGCCCCCGCCAGGCGGACGTTCCGACCGCGTCTGGGTGCGTCCGGACCGGCAAGTCGCGCATTTGCGACCCGCCAGACACGCCATCGCCCACCGCTTGAAGTTACCATCGGCAGCTTGTTCGAAAGGTTTAGCCCCATGTTGCTCGACGTCGTTGTGGTGATGGATCCCATCGCCTCCATCAAGATCGCCAAAGACACCACCTTCGCCATGCTGCTGGAAGCCCAGCGCCGTGGTCATCGCTTGCATTACGTCCGTCCGGGCGGGCTCAGCCTGCGCGAGGGCCGCGCGGTGGCGCAGGTCGCGCCACTGAGCGTGCGTGAGGACAAGGCCGGCTGGTTCACCCTGGGCGAGTTCGCCGAACTGGCATTCGGGCCCGGCCAGGTGGTGCTGATGCGCAAGGATCCGCCGGTGGATGCCGAGTTCGTCTACGACACCCAGGTGTTGAGCGTGGCGCAGCGCGCCGGCGCGCAGATCGTCAACGACCCGCAGGGCCTGCGCGACTACAACGAGAAGCTGGCGGCGCTGCTGTTTCCGCAGTGCTGCCCACCGACCCTGGTCAGCCGCGATGCGGCGGCGCTGAAAGCCTTCGTGCTGGAACACGGTCAAGCGGTGCTCAAGCCGCTGGACGGCATGGGGGGGCGTTCGATCTTCCGCAGCGGCACCGGCGACCCCAACCTCAACGTGATCCTGGAGACGCTGACCGACGGCAACCGCAAGCTGACCCTGGCGCAGCGCTTCATTCCCGACATCACCGCCGGCGACAAGCGCATCCTGCTGGTGGATGGCGAGCCGGTGGACTACTGCCTGGCGCGGATTCCGCAGGGCGATGAATTCCGCGGCAATCTGGCCGCCGGCGGGCGTGGCGAAGGCCGGCCCTTGTCCGAGCGCGACCGCTGGATCGCCGCGCAGGTGGGCCCGGAAATGCGCCGGCGCGGCATGCGCTTTGTCGGCCTGGACGTGATCGGCGATTACCTGACCGAGGTCAACGTCACCAGCCCCACCTGCGTGCGCGAGTTGGACGCGCAGTTCGGCCTGAACATCGCCGGGCTGCTGTTCGACGCGATCGAGGCCGGCGCCGCGCAATGAGCACGGCCGCGGCGCAGCCTGCTGCGATGGATGAGCGCCAGCGCCTGAGTGCGATGCTGGTGATCTCGCTGTTGCTGCACGCCGCGCTGATCCTGGGCGTGGGTTTTACGATCAGCGAAGACGCGCCACTGGTACCGACGCTGGATGTGATCTTCAGCCAGACCAGCACGCCGTTGACGCCCAAGCAGGCCGACTTCCTGGCCCAGGCCAACCAGCAGGGCGGCGGCAACCACGACACCGCCCAGCGCCCGCGCGACAGCCAGCCTGGCGTGGTGCCGCAGGACCGTACCGGGCTTGCCCCACAGGCGCAGCGCGCGACCAGCGTGCAGGCCCCGGAGCCGACCCAGACCCGCGTGGTGAGCAGTCGTCGCGGCGAGCAGACGGTGCCGACGCCGCAACCCAATCCGCAGACCGACCCGCTCACCCCGGCCGATGCGCAACGCGTGCAGCGCGATGCGGAAATGGCCCGACTTGCGGCCGAAGTGCATCTGCGCTCGGAGCAATACGCCAAGCGCCCGAACCGCAAGTTCGTGTCAGCCAGCACCCGCGAATACGCTTACGCCAACTATCTGCGCGCTTGGGTGGATCGCGCCGAGCGCGTGGGCAATCTGAATTATCCGGACGACGCGCGTCGGCGCCGACTGGGCGGCAAGGTGGTCATCAGCGTGGGCGTACGCCGCGACGGCAGCGTGGAAAGCAGTCGCGTGCTGATCTCCAGCGGCGTGCCGGCGCTGGACGATGCCGCGCTGCGCGTGGTGCAGCTGGCCCAGCCCTTCCCGCCCCTGCCCAGGACCAAAGACGACGTGGACATTCTGGAAGTCACGCGCACCTGGTTGTTCCTGCCCGGCGGCGAGCTGCACGACGACCGCTGAAGGTGCGGTGGGGCGCGACCGATCTGCGCGCGACATGCGAAGTGTTGCGGTTCGGGCAAGACGCGGATTTTACCCTTGGGCTGGTGCGGCTTCCCTTCAGGCGGGTGCGACCTGCAGGCCGGCCCGATCGCCTTGCCCGCGCTGATTGAGCGGAGCATTGACAAGGATCGCAGCCGGCCGCGGCCGCCAGTGTGTTCAGCCAAGCGGTCGCCCGCGTAAGTCAGGCCACCTGCGCCGCGGCATGCAACTGGTCGGCCAATGCCACAATCTCGGCAGCATCCTGGACCCGCTCGCCCCAGGCCGCCGGAATGCCGTCGACGCCGTAGAACGCGCCGGCCAGCTGGCCGCAGATCGCAGCGGTGGTGTCGGCATCGTCGCCCAGGTTGGCCGCGCGTAGCACCGCATCGGCGAACGTCTCGGTGGTGGCGAAGCACCAGAGCGCGGCCGACAGCGAATCGACCACATAGCCGGTGCCGCGGATCTGCGCCGCGGGCACGGACGCGTGGTCGCGCGTGGCCAATGCGCGCACTGCCGGCGTCACCAGGGTGTCGCACTGCGTCTGCAGCACCGCATGACGCTCGCCACCGAGCAGCGCAGCACGCAGCTGCAACGCGAACAGCCGGCAGGCATCCAGCGCTTCGGCGGCGGCATGCGTGGTGCGCGAACTGTCGGCGGCACGCGCGCACAATTCATCGGGACGATGCGCGTAATACATCGGCACCGGGGCCAGCCGCATCAACGCGCCGTTACCGGCCGTGCGCGGGTCCTCGCTGCCGCTGAAGGCCGGGCCGCCATCCAGATACCGCTCCAGCGCCTGCCGCACGGTGCCGCCGATATCGAAACAGGTGCCGGTGCTGCTCAGGTAACCGTGCTGGTACCAGTTGCAGTAGCGATTCATCTGATCGGCGGCATCGAATCCGTGCCGATACAGCAGACTGTGCGCCAGGCACAGGGCCATCGAGGTGTCGTCGGTCCATTGGCCGGCACGCAGCGCGAACGGGCCACCGCCGCGCATGTCGTCGATCGGGGCAAAGCTGCCGGGCGCGCAAAATTCCAGCGTGGTGCCAAGCGCATCGCCGACCGCCAGACCCAGCAGACAGCCGCGAAACCGCGCACGCTCGCTATCGCCGCGTGTCATGGCGCGGCTGCGGCCGCCTTCGCTGCGCGTGCGGCCTGTTGCTCGACCAGCGTCAGCGCGACGTTATCGCGCAGATAGGCCGGTTCCACGCGTTCCGGCGCCACGCCTTCGCCGCGCTGCAACGCCGGTACCGCCAGCGTGAGCAGGTCGGCGGCGTGCGGCAAGGCGCTGGCATCGACGCTGCTCAACTGCGTTGCAAAACGCTGCTGCAGGAGACCATCGGCGGCAGCGAACCCGGTGCCCACTCCGGCGAAGCGGTGCAGTGTTTCAGGCACGACCAGCGTATCGGGCGTGCAAACCACTTCCGGCGCCAGTTCCAAAAACCCATTGCCATGACGCGCGAAGACGCCGGCATACACCTCGCCCATGCGCGCATCGATGCAGGCCAGCACATGCGTGGCATCGGCAGGCGCACGCAGCGCCAGTACCTGCAGCGTGGAGACCGCCAGCACCGGTCGATCCAGACCCAATGCAATGCCCTGCGCGATGCCGATGGACAGGCGCACGCCGGTAAACGCGCCGGGCCCACGACTGACCGCAATCGCATCGAGCTGACGCCGCGTGATGCCGGCTTCGGCCAGCAACTGCTCGGCCCACGGCAACGCCAGTTCCGCGTGGCGACGTGGCGCCAGTTCGAAACGCTCGATGACGCGCCCGCCTACGGACAGCGCGACGGAACAGGCTTCGGTAGAGGTTTCGAATGCGAGAACGTTCATGGCAGGACCGCAGCAGGAAGTAAGGAGAAAGATCAGCCGTCGCCGAACGGCAACGTCAATCCGGCATTGTCGCCCAGCGGCGCGGAGACGCCAAAAAACGCCCGCACATCGGCGATTTCACGCGTGCGCGCAAACGGTGGCAGCGACTTCATGAAAGTGCGTCCGTAGCTCTTGTTCACCAATCGCGGGTCGCACAGCACCAGCACGCCGCGGTCGGTCTCGCTGCGAATCAGCCGCCCAACACCCTGCTTGAGCGCGATGACCGCCTGCGGCAATTGCTCGTCGCGAAAGGGGTTGCCGCCCTCGCGGCGGATCGCATCCAGGCGCGCTTCGAACACCGGGTCGTCGGGCGCGGCAAACGGCAGTTTGTCGATCACCACCACGCTCAATGCATCGCCGACCACGTCCACGCCCTCGCGGAAACTGGCCGACCCCAGCAGCACGCCGTTGCCGGAATCGCGAAAGCGCTGCAGCAGCGTGGCGCGCGGCGCTTCGCCCTGTACGAACAACGGCCATGGCGCACCACGCAATGCTTCGGCCGCTTCGCGCAGCGCGCGGTGCGAGGCAAACAACAAGAACGCACGGCCGTTGGAGGCGTCCAGCACCGGGGTCAACGCCGCGATCAAGGCGGTACCGAAACCGCGCGCGGCCGGATCGGGCAGATTGGGTGGCAGGTAGCACAACGCCTGACGTTCCCAGTCGAAGGGACTCGGCTGCAGCAAGGTCACCGGGTCGCTCAAGCCCAATCGCAGCGCGATGTGGTCGAACTCGCCACCCACCGCCAGCGTGGCCGAGGTGAACACCCAGGCTGCCTGCGATTTTTCGCGGTGCTCGCGTAGCGGCCCGGACACGTCCAGCGGCGTGCGCTGGCAGCGGAATCCACGCGGGCTGAGCTCATACCAGAGCACATCGTTGTCGACGGCCTGTTCCGGCAGATCCTGGGCAAAATCCGCCACGGGCACGTCTTCGCCCAGCCAGCGCGACAAGCGGTTCAGCGCTTCCTGCGCACGTGCGGTGCAGCCATCGAATCCCGGTGAGGCCTCGCGCAACGGCAGCAGCGATTCGCCCAAGCGCGCCAATGCCGACAGCACCGCATCGAACCCTTCGCGCACCTGCGGTTTGGCCAGTGCACGCCATTGCGTGCCGCGCGGCGGCAGGCCTTCCATGCCGGCGCGCAGGCCGCGCAAGGCCTCGTCCAGGGCGAGGATCGGCTCTTGCAGACTGGCCTGCGCACCCGCGACCAGACGCGCTTCGACCATGCAATCGCGCGCCAGCTCCTGCCACGGCCGCATGCCGAAACTTTCGCCGAAGAAATTGGCTGCAAGCTCCGGCAGCTGGTGCGCTTCGTCGATGACAAAGGCCTGCGCGCCCGGCAGGATCTCACCGAAGCCTTCCTGCTTGAGCGCCAGATCGGCCAACAGCAGATGGTGATTGACCACCACCAGATCGGCGGCCTGCGCACGCTGGCGTGCCTGCACCACGAAGCACTCGCTGTAGAACGGGCACTCGGTGCCCAGGCAGTTGTCGACGGTGGAGGTCACCATCGGCAGCAGCGGCGAATCGTCCGGCAAGGCTTCCATCTCGGCCATGTCGCCGTACTGGGTGCGCCCGCTCCAAGCCACGATGCGCTGGAATTGCGACACCTGCTCGGGCGTGGCGAAGCGCGGCTCGCCGCGCGCCTGCTGGGTGCGGTATTTGCACAGGTAATTGGCGCGGCCTTTCAACAGCGCACTGCGCAACCCGATGCCCAACGCGGCGCGCACACGCGGCAGATCGCGATGGAATAGCTGATCCTGCAGCGCACGCGTGCCGGTCGAGACGATGGTCTTGAGCCCGGACAGCAATGCCGGCACCAGATACGCATAGGTCTTGCCGGTGCCAGTGCCGGCCTCGGCCAGCAGCACGTCGCGCTGTTCGAACGCCTCGGCGATGGCGCCGGTCAGGCGCAACTGCGCATCGCGCGGCGCAAACGCATCGAGCTGACGCGCAAGCGCCCCGCCCTCGCTGAGCGCCTCGATGCTGGCAGTGGCAAGTTGGGACATGAGACCGACGGATGCGGAAGAAGAAGCACGACAGCCTAGCGCGTGCGCGGTGATGCTGCCTGGATCGGGCCTGCAGCAGTCGGTAAACACTTCATCGCGGTAAGGCGACTGCGGCAGACGTGAGAGGGGGATGCATCGATTTTACAGCTGCGTTGTGCCATGCGCGGCTGATGCCGCTTGCCAGCGAGGATCAAGCGCCTTCGATGCAGTTGGCGCGCGGTGATCGCTGCGTCATCCGTGCGGTCCGATGCGCTGTTATGTTTTTGTCGCTAGAGATGCGCTGCCCCATCCGGACACAGATTGCATCCCGATCGGCGATGCAACCTTCGTCACCCAGCTGCTTGGTTGGCATGCATCGGCGACTTGCAGACAACAAGGCAGGTTACCCGTGCCACGCGCGTGGTCACACATCACCCATAAGCGGCCAAAGGCACGCAACCACGAACGCATACCACTCGAACACCAGACCTGCTGCGGACGAGGCAGAGGGTGCTGTTATCGAGTGACCTATGAGAGGCACGCTACTCGCTCAACCGCGCATGACGCAGCCAGCCCAACCGGTCGCGCTGCTGGCAGCGCAACCGGTGCCACCCGCACTCAGTACCGCTTCACGCCCGGCACGGTGCAGCCGGCGATCTGCGACTTGGCCGAGGCGGCATTTTCCTTTTCGCCACGCGCCAGCCGCGATTGTTCGATGGTGGCCCAATGGCGACGGCACAGCGGGCCGGTCTTGGAGCCAAGCTCCACCGCCTGGTTGGCAAAGCGTTCGGCGGCCGGCCAATCGGCCTGCAGCACGGCCACTTCGGCACGCTCCTGCAGGATCGCCGGGTCGCCGGACACCAGCCCCAGCGCCTGATCCAGTGCCGCCGCCGCGCCGGGCAGATCGCCGGCCTGGCGCTTGGCCTTGGCGCTCTCGCGCAGATCGTCCACCTGCGGGTCGCGCAGCGGCTGCACCGACAACTCGGTGTCGTCCACGCCGGCTTCGCGTTCGATCAGCAACAGCCGTTGTGTGGGCGTAGTCGGGTCCACCGGGGTCGGCGGCGGCGCGGGCGGCGCACTGACGCAGGCAGTGACTGCGGCGAGCACGCCGACCAGGACAACAAGGCGGTGCAATCGGATCATGGGGTCACTCCACTCAATGTGCAGGGGGCGCCGACGCAGGCGCCGGGGCGGGCTCTTCCGGCTTCTTTTCCAATCCGAAGAAACGCCGCCAGCCGCCGCCGCTGGATTGCTCGGCGGGTGCGGATCCATCGTCCGGCACGTCTTCGATGGAGGGCGCATTACCGGCACACGGCGCATAGGCCGGCGTGAAGCCGACCACGAACGGGAACTGGCGTGCGCCCGGGCAGCCAGCATCGGTGACGCCTGTGCCGGCCGCATCTACCGACTGCCAGTCCAGGCCCTTGCCACTGACCTTCAATGGTGCGCTGGGCAGGCGCGCGAAAATGCTCGACCACACCCGCATCGCGCCGGTCGCGCCGTACAGGCCGGTCTGCTCGTTCTGATCGTTACCCATCCAGATCACCGCCAGATGGTCGCCGGTGTAGCCGGCATACCAACTGTCGCGGCCGTCGTTGGAGGTGCCGGTCTTGCCGGCCGGCGACAGGCGCCCGAGGCCATCGCCCAGCAGCTGCCGCGCAGTACCGCCACTGACCACCTGCTGCAGAGCGACGCTGATCAGGTTGGCCGCCACCGAATCGCCTTCCTGCGCCGGCGCCGGGGTCTTGTCATAGCGCTTGAGCAACTTGCCCTGCGGGTCGAGCACGCCACGCACCGCATGCAGTGGCTGGATCTCGCCACCGGCGGCCAGGAACTGGTACAGCTGCGCCATGCCGTACGGACTCTGATCGGTGGCGCCCAGGATCAGCGATGGGTTCGGGTCGGCCTTGATGCCGGCCAGCACCTGGATCAATTGCGCCACGCGGTCGGCGCCGACCTGCATGCCCACCCGCACCGTGGCCTGGTTATAGGAATGCGCCAGCGCATCGATCAGGCGCACCGTGCCGTGGCTGCGGTTGTCGGAATTGCCCGGCGACCAGGTCTTGCCCCGACTGAGCTGCACCGTGACCGGCGCATCGTCGACCCAGCTGGACAACGCCCAGCGATCCGGCGAGGCCAGCGCCAGCAGATAGACGAACGGCTTGAGCAACGAGCCAACCTGCCGCTGCGCTTCGACTGCGCGATTGAAGCCCGGCTTGGCCACATCGCGGCTGCCGACCACTGCCAGCACATCGCCGTTGTGCACGTCGGTCATCACCAGGCCCGCCTGCAGCGGCGGGCGCTTTTTGTTGTCCAGCCGCTTGATGGTGCCGGTCACCGCGCCTTCGGCATAGGCCTGCGCGGACGGCGACATGCCGGTGAGCACGCTCATGCCGGCGCCTTGCAGCACGCCTTCGGGGTAATCGTGGGCCAGCTGCCGGCGCACCAGATCCACATAGGCCGGGAAGCGGTTGGCCGCGACCAGACCCGGCTCGGTAGGCACACCCAGCGGCGCGGCCAGCGCGCGCTTGTATTCGGCGTCGTCGATCAGCTGGTTCTCGTGCAGCTTGCCCAGCACGAAGTTGCGTCGATCCAGCGCGCGCTCCGGATTGCGCCGCGGGTCGTAATACGACGGCCCCTTGACCAACCCGATCAGCAGTGCGATCTGCTCGGTGGTCATCGAATTGAGCTCGCGGCCGAACCACAGCTCCGCACCCGATGACACGCCGTGGATGGCCTGCCCGCCGCGCTGACCCAGATAGACCTGGTTGAGGTAAGCCTCCAGGATGGTGCGCTTGTCGTAGCGCGCCTCCATGATCACCGCGTACATAATTTCGTTGAATTTGCGCGTGACCGTCTGTTCCTTGCCGATGCCGAGCAGCCCGCTGCGCGCCAGCTGCTGGGTCAAGGTGCTGGCGCCCTGACGGACCTGGCCGCCGGAGCGCACCATGATCCACGCCGCACGCACCATGCCGCTCAGATCGATGCCGTGGTGGCTATTGAAATCGCGGTCTTCTACGGCCTGCAAGCCGGTGACCAGCAGTTCCGGCACTTCTTCCATGCGCACCAGGCGGCGCTCTTCCTGCTTCTGGCCGTAGAGCGTGGCGATACGCGCCGGATCCAGGCGTGCGCTCTTGAGCGTCTTGCGATCGGCAGCATCGCGCAGGTTCGCCACGCGGCCGCCAGCCAGGCTGACCTCGATACGTCGGGCAGGCACGCGCCCGTCCACATCGTTATAGCCGCGGCTGGCGATGGTGAAGCGGCTGCCATCCTGCTGATAGGTGCCGGCCAGCTTGGCCTGGCCGTCGTCGCGGTAGGACGCCGCATCCAGCTCGGTCTTCAGCGTGGCCGCATCCAACGCATTGCCGGGCACCAGCACCAACGGGCGCCCGTACACACGGGTCGGGATCTGCCAACGCAGCTCGCCGAAGCGTTGCGTGACCTGCTTGTTCAGATACACCGTGTAAGGAATCAGGAAACCGAGCGCCAGCGCGATCGCGGCAAATCCCCAGACAATCAGTCTGCGTTGCCAGCGGGGGCCTTGCGCGTTGGAGTCGTCCTGAAAGTCGTCGGAATCGTCGTGGTCGTAGCGTCGGGGCACAGGGATGCGAGAATGTAGAGTCGGGCGAGTCTAGCGCAGCGCTGTCATGGTTGCGGCCCGCTGGCCCCGCCGACTTAAGCGCGGCTAACAAACGTCCACGCTCACCGCCGCGCCGCCGCGGCCGGTGCTCGGCGCGGCCAGTGCTCCTCGGTACACTGGCGGCGGTTGTCTGCCGGCTGCGCCATCGCACTCCCTGCTGACTCCATTCACCCGTCTCTCCGCTGGAGTTTCAACGCAATGTCGATGTCCCTGGCCGATGCGCGCTATCTGTTCAATCGCGTGCTCGGCCTGATCCACCGCAGCGTGGCCAGCATGCGTACACGCGGATGGCGGGCCACCTGGCAGCGCATTCGCGTACACACGCAGGCACCGCCGGTGGCGCTCGGCACACCGCTATGGCTGCCCGATACCGCGCCATTTGCTGCATTCGCAGTACCGCACAGCGCCGCGCCGCGCGTGACGGTGGTGATCCCGGTCTACAACCACATCGCCCATACGCTGGCCTGTCTGCGTGCGCTGGCTGCGCATCCACCAACGCTGGAGGTGGAGATCGTCGTGGTGGACGACGGCAGTAGCGATGCCACCGCCGTGCAGCTGCCGCAGATTGCCGGCCTGCACTACCACCTGCGCGCCAGCAACGGCGGCTTCATTGCTGCCTGCAACGACGGGATTGCGCTGGCGCTTGGCGAATACGTGGTGTTGCTCAACAACGACACCATTCCGCAACCCGGCTGGCTGGATCGACTGATCGGCACCTTCACAGCGCATCCGAACGCCGGCCTGGTCGGCGCGCAATTGGTGTATCCGGACGGGCGCCTGCAGGAATCTGGCGGTGTGGTCTTCGGCGACGGCAGCGCATGGAGCTACGGCCGCTTCGAGTCTGCCGACGACCCGCGCTATGCCTATGTGCGCGCGATGGACTACTGCTCGGGTGCGGCGATCGCGCTGCCACGGGCGCTGTTGCTGCAGACCCTGGGCGGGCTGGATCGCCGCTACATGCCGGCCTATTACGAAGACACCGACCTGGCCTTTGCAGTGCGCGCCGCCGGGCACCAGGTTCTGGTGCAGCCGGCCAGCGTGGTGGTGCATGACGAAGGCACCAGCAACGGCACCGACACGCGCACCGGAGTAAAGGCCTACCAGGTGCGCAATCAAGCCGTTTTCGCGGAAAAATGGCAGCAGGCGCTGGCGACGCAGTTGCCGGTCGGCACGGTGCCAGGGCCGGCGCAGCTGCATCGCGGGCAACGCCAGGTGCTGATTCTGGACGAAGGCGTGCCGCACCCGGATCGCGATTCCGGTTCGTTGCGGCAGTTCAATCTGATCCGGCTATTGCGCGAAGAAGGCGCCCATGTGGTGTTCGTGCCGACCCGGCGCGAACATGCAGGACGCCACACCCAGGCGCTGCAGCAACTAGGCGTGGAGGTCTGGTATGCGCCGTTCCTGGACGGCATCGGCAGCTGGTTGCGCGCGCACGGCCCGCGCTTTGCGGTGGTGCTGCTGGTGCGGCACCACGTTGCCCACGCCTGCCTGCCATTGTTGAAACAGTACGCGCCGCAGGCACGCACCTTGTTCGACACCGTCGACCTGCATTACCTGCGCGAACGCCGCGGCGCCGAGCTTGCCGGCGATGCCAATCTGCTGCGCAGCGCAGAACGCACCCGCGTACGCGAACTGGAAATCATGGCGGCCACCGACGTCACCCTGCTGGTGTCTGCCGCCGAACAGGCGCAATTGCGCGCGGATGCGCCGCAGATCCGCACTGCCCTGCTCTCCAACCTGCACGAGGTCGCCGGCAGCGGGCACAGCTTTGTGCAACGCCGCGACCTGGTGTTCGTGGGCGGCTTCCGCCATCCGCCCAATGTGGATGCGGTGCAGTGGTTCATCAGCGCGATCTTTCCGCAGGTGCGCGCGCAACTGCCCGACGTGGAGTTTCATTGCATCGGTGCGGATCTGCCGGCGGCGCTGAAGCTGCTTGCAGACGAATGCCCCGGTGTGCGACTGCATGGCCATGTGCCGGATTTGGTGCCGTTCATGGACAGCGCCCGCATTGCGGTCGCCCCGCTGCGCTTCGGCGCCGGCGTCAAAGGCAAGATCAATCTGAGCATGGCGCATGGTCAACCGGTGGTCGGCACCACCTGCGCGGTGGAAGGCATGCATCTGCGCGATGGCGACGATGTCTGCGTGGCCGACGAAGCCGATGCCTTTGCCAGCGCCATCGTGCGGCTGTATCAGGATGCAGCGCTATGGCAGAAGCTGGCCGACAACGGGCTGCGCAACGTGGCCGAGCACTTCTCGCTGGACGCAGCGCGCGCGACGGTCCGCGAGCTGTTTATCGCGGGGTGAGGTGGCGCCCCTGGTGACTCACGGGTGCTTTGCGGATCGGGTACTTGCCTTCGTACCACGCAGATCATTGCGGGCTGCATCGATGTCTTGGCGCGCAGGACGCGGGACTTTGCACAGTTCGCTTACCGCGACGACGGACGACGAACGCGCACATGCATCGCGACGCTTCGCTCGTGCCCTCATCCGCCCTTCGGGCACCTTCTCCCGGTGGGAGAACGGAGCAACAACCGGTACGGACTGCGGGCAACTAACAAAACTACTTTGCTGCGCCAGGCGAGCGCGTCCGGTACTCGGAATGCTCATGTACCACGCGCACGCTCCTGTTCTGAGCGCGCCGTCCATACCCACTTGATGACTGCGCACTACGTCTTGCTAGCCGCTCTGCGGTCATCTTCTGCGCGACAGGGGCAGTGCTGAGGGTGTGGCCAGCCGCCAGGGTTATCTCGCCCAGAGCAATCGCCTGATGCACCCAAGCTGGTCGGCCATTGCCTTCGGCGAAGATGACGTCGAAGCGCTCCTCGATGTCTCCGGTCGATCACCATCCACTACCGGCATGCACAGGCCAAACGCCGACCAAAACAGCGCACGCCTCAGCGCTGCTCGGCCACCGCCCTGACCCGGCGCGTGAATTCGGCCAGCTCCGGCAAGCCGGGATCTAGTTGATGGGCTTCGTCCTGGGCACGGCGCGCGAACGCCGCATCCTCCTGGCCCAGGCGCTCGCTGCCGACTGCGACCCAGCGCTGGGCCAAGCGTCGACGCGCGCCGGGCAACGCATCGCCATTCGGCGTCAGCGCCTGCCAGGCATCCAGGCAACCGCGCGCGGCGCGCAGCCGGTTATTGCGCAGCTCGTCTTCGAAACAGCGCTGGCTGGCCGGCACCACGCGTGCGGCGGCCTGCAGCACGCGTGGATCGCGCGGTGCCAGCGCTTGCGCCGCGCGCACCGCGTCGTACGCACTGGCGCCGGGCGGCGTCATCCATTGCTGCCGCGCTTCGGCATCGGCGACGCGTTGCAACAGCAGGCGCAAGCGGCGCTCGCGCACGCCACGCGACAGCCCGGTTTCCGGGCTGCGCTGGGCGTCGCGTGCGCGGGCAATAGCCTGCTCGGCCTGGGCGATGGATGCGGCGCCCGGTACCAGCGACTGCGCCTGTTGCAACGACTGCATCGCCGCGTCGAACTGAAAATCTGCGGCCTGCCGGCCTGCCTGCGCGGCGTATTCGTTGGCCACCCGTTCCAGCCCGCGCTGCGCGCCGACATCGGCCGGCTCGGCCGCCAGCACGGCGTTGAAATCGCGTGCAGCGGGGGCCAATCGACCGCGGCGCAGCAATGCCTCGGCACGTTGCCGGCGCTGGTCCAGCACACGGTGATAATGCCCTTCGGTCGACGGCACGTCGGCATGCCCGGCGTCGTAGCGTTTGGCCGCTGCCAGCAGGCGCGCCGCCTCGCCGAGTGCGTCGCGCGCCAGCGCGTGACGCGCCTGCGCCAAGAGATCGGTCAGGGCATCTTCGCGCCCCTCCAGCGCGTCGGTGCGGTCGGGCGCCAGGGTCAAAATGCGCTGATACAGCGGCAGCGCGCTATCGGGCGTGCCATCCAGGCGACCTTGCTGCTGAGCGGCAACGGCCTGCGCCAGCAAGGCATCCAGCCCGGCGCGGCGCGCCTGCAGTTGACGCAGCCGCAGCGCAACCGGCGCCACCTGTGCCTGCGGCACCTCCAATGCAGTTGCCAGTGCCAGCGTGCGCTGCGCGGCGTCCGCATCGCCGGCCGCGATGGCGGCGCGCGCCTGCACCACGGCAGCCACGCCGGTCCGGGCCAACCCGACCCGCGCCTCGCTACGATCGTTGTCCAACGCAAGCGCCGCGGTGAACAGTTCGCGCGCACCGCTGCCATCAGCGGCACTAAGCTTGCCGCGCGACAGCGCAACATCGCCACGTTGCAGCAGTTGCTGGATCCGGGTATCCGGCCACAGCACATCGCCCAGCGGCTTGCGCAGCGCGATGACGCTCAACAGCAGACAGGCGGCCAGCGCCAGCACCACGCGCCACAGCGCACGGCTGCGCAACGGCGCCCAGAGGCGCGGCGACCTGACCCAGCGCGGCAGCGGGAACATACGGTAGCGTCCATCCTTGGCGCGACCTGACGGGGGCGCGTTCACGTGCGTATGGTAGCTGGCCGTGTTGCGAAGACGGTGTAGGGGCGGGATTGGCGGATTCGGAATTGGTCAAGGCAAGCGCTGCGGGTGCGGGTGCGCTGTCCGGACTGCTCTGGTGAATCGATACGTCGTAAAGGCAGTTGCACGACGCCTGGGTTGGCTGACACGTGGGGCCCGCAGCACGGAGACCGCGCAAGCGACTCCCGAAGCGCAGCACACCGAGAGTCAGCCGATGCTCTGCGCCATCCCAAGATGATGTGCGCCACCCCAACCACCAGCAGCATTCGCCAGAAACACGCAACGCCGCTTGACCGCGCTCAGCCCAGTCGCCGCACCTCATTCACGCCGGGCAAGGCATCCAGTTTGCCAAGCAGCGCGGACAGCTGGTCGTAGTCGCTCACCTTGAGCCGCAACCGCAGCTGCGCCCTGCCGGTGTCGCGCACGTTGTCGCTGTTGATTTCCAGCACGTGGGCATCTTCCTGCGCGATCAGGTTGGTGATGTCCTTGAGCAGCCAGCGGCGGTCCACGGCACGCACCTGCACATCCACTTCGTACCCGCTGCCGGCCTTGCCCCATTCCACCGGCAACACGCGTTGCGGGTGGGCAGCCGCCAGGCGTGCCAATGCCGCGCAGTCGGTGCGGTGCACGGTGATGCCGCGCCCGCGGGTGAGGTAGCCGGCAATCGGTTCGCCGGCCACCGGTTGGCAGCACCGCGCCAGTTGCACCAGCAGATTCCCCACGCCCTGCACGGTGAATTTGGATTTCCCCAAGCTCTCGCGGCGCGCAGTCGGTCGCGGTGGCGCCGGCACCGCAGGTTGCGAGGCCGCGCGCTCGGCTTCCAGCAGCGCACGGCTGACCTGGTTTGGCCCGGTATCGCCCAGCGCCACCTGGATATACAAATCGTCGACATTTTCAGCATGGAACTTGCGCGTCGCCACGCTTAGATCGGCATGCTGCAGACCCAGACGCTTGAGCTCGCGATCGAGCAACTCCTTGCCCGCCTGCACATTGCGCGCACGGTCGAGCTTGTGGAACCAGGCGCGCACCTTGTCGCGCGAACGCCCGCTGGCCAGAAAGCCGTTGGACGCCAGCAGCCAGTCGCGACGCGGGTCGGCTTCCTTGGCGGTCATGATTTCCACGCGGTCGCCGCTGCGCAGCCGATAGGTCAGCGGCACGATGCGGTCGTTGACCCGCGCGCCACGGCAGCGGTGCCCCACCATGGTGTGCACGTGGTACGCAAAATCCAGCGGGGTGGCGCCCTGCGGCAGATCGATGACCTCGCCCTTGGGCGTCAGCGCATACACGCGGTCTTCGATCAGCTCGGCATCCAGCGCACCGGCCAACTCGCCGTGGTCGCCTTCCTGCACCTGTTCCAGCAACTGGCGCATCCACAGGATCTTGCGGTCGAACGCCTTTTCGGCACCCTTGCCGCCTTCCTTGTACTTCCAGTGAGCGGCCACGCCGAGCTCGGCCTGGGCATGCATCTCGTGGGTGCGGATCTGGATCTCGATCGTGCGCCCTTCCGGCCCAACCACCGCGGTATGCAGCGAGCGGTAGTCGTTGGCCTTGGGCCGGGCGATGTAATCGTCGAACTCGCTGGGCACCGGCGCCCACAGCGAATGCACCGCGCCTAACGCCGCATAGCAGGCCGCCACGTCGTCGACCATGACGCGCACCGCGCGCACGTCGTAGAGCTGGTCGAACGACAGCCGCTTTTTCTGCATCTTCCGCCAGATGCTGTAGATGTGCTTCGGCCGCCCACTCACCTCTGCGCGCAGGCCCTGCTCTGCCAATGCGCTCGACAAGGTGCGCTTGACCGCCTCGATGTAACGCTCGCGCGCCACCCGTGTTTCGTCCACTTCGCGCGCGATGCGGCGATAGGTATCAGGTTCCAGGTGCCGGAAGGCCAGGTCTTCCAGCTCCCACTTCACCTGCCAGATGCCCAGACGGTTGGCCAGCGGCGCATGGATGTCGCGGGTGAGCTGGGCCAGCGCGCGGCGCTGCTCCTCGCTGAGGCGGTCGCCCACGCGCATGCGCGTCAGCTGCCGCGCCAGCAGGATTGGCACCACGCGCAGGTCGTGGATGATGGACAACAGCAGGCGCCGCAAGCCCTCGCTGTTGCGCCCGGCCTCGCGTCCGGCATGCAGCGCCCAGACCTGATCGGCCGCATCCAGGCCATCCAGCAATCCTTCCACGACCACGCGCCGCTCCGCCGGTTGCCAGGGCAAGCCGGCCACCGCACCGCGTAATGCCGGCAGATCGAACAGCAAGGCCGCAATCAGCGTGGCCTCGTCGGCTGCCAGCGACGCCAGCACGTCTAACGTGTCGGCCAGCAGCGCCCACGGCACGCTGTCTGCCTGCGCGGGCGGCGCCTCCTGCCAGGCCTGCGCCAATGCATCGCGTAATGCCGGTGCGATCGACGCAACGGCCGGGCGCTGCAGCAAGGCATGCAGGCGTTCGAATGAGGAACTGGTCACAACGGTGGACACGGCGGCCGGCGATCACTGGGGTCTGACAGCTACGGTAACGTGCGCGTCACCTTCTCTACAACGCGCAATTTCGGCGCAAATGCCGGCCGGCGGCATGTTTGCGCTTATGGTCGGTTCACCCGCCAAGGTCTTGATTCGCAACCGCTCTGCGATGGATAGGCGCTCGCGCGGCGTGCCAATTGCGACGCAATGCCGGCTTTTTACAAGCTCTTTACAATTGGAATAAATCGGCTGCCTATGCTCGGCTCACGTCATCGCTGCATTACGCCGCGACGGCGTTTTTCCACCCACTGCGAGGTAGCCGATGAAGACCTGGAAGAAGCCTGTCGTTCGTGAAGTCAACTGTGGCGCCGAAATCAACTGCTACGTCTCTGGCGAGTTTTGATCCGGCACGTCTCAATCGCACCAGCCGCCCTTCCTTTTGATGCATGACCGGCAACTGCCGGCAGAGTAGGTAACAGTTTCCATGCGCATCATCGTTTTGGGATCGGCGGCCGGCGGTGGGCACCCGCAGTGGAATTGCCATACACCCGCAAGTCAGCGGGCCTGGCAACAAGCAGACGGTGCCCAACGTCGTACCCAAGCCAGCATCGCGGTCAGTGCCGACGGCGAGCGTTGGGTTCTGATCAATGCGTCCCCCGATTTCCGGCAGCAGATTCTCGCTACACCTGCGCTCTGGCCGCAGCACGGCCTGCGCCATTCGCCGATCGAAGCGGTGCTGCTGACCAGCGGCGAGATCGACCATATCGCCGGATTGTTGTCGATGCGCGAAAGCCAGGCCTTCTCGCTGCATGCCAGCAGTCGCGTGCTGGACCTGCTGGCGCAAAACCCCATCTTCGACGCGGTGAATCCAAACTACGTGACGCGCCAGCCATTTGCGCTGGACACGCCGGTGTCGCTGCTCGGCCTGCAGCTGACGCCCTTCTCGGTGCCGGGCAAGGTGCCGCTGTTCATGGAATCGCGCAGCGGCGGCGATCTGGCCGGCTCCAACGAAGAAACCCTCGGGCTCACCATCGACGATGGCCAGCACCGCGTGCACTACATTCCCGGCTGCGCGGCGATGACCGATGCACTGCGCGCGCGCCTGCGAGGAGCCGAATTGGTCTTTTTCGACGGAACACTGTGGCGAGACGACGAGATGGTGCAACTCGGCATCAGCCAGAAGACAGGCCAGCGCATGGGCCACATGAGTATCGATGGCGCCGACGGCACCATCGCTGCGTTCGCCCCGTTAAATGTAGCGCGCAAGATTTTCATCCATCTCAACACCACCAATCCCGTGCTCGACATCCACTCGCCGGAGTACGCCAGTGCGCGTGCCAGCGGCTGGGACGTTGCCCACGACGGCCTGGAGATCACGCTGTGACCGCCCTGCTCACCCCCGACCAACTGGAAGCGGACCTGCGCGCGATCGGCGCACGCCTGTATCACGATCAGCACCCGTTTCATGCGCTGCTGCACCACGGCAAGCTCGATCGTGGCCAGGTGCAGGCCTGGGCGCTGAATCGCTTCGAATACCAGCGCTGCATTCCGCTGAAAGACGCGGCGATCCTGGCGCGCATGGAAGACCCGGCGCTGCGGCGAATCTGGCGCCAGCGCATCCTCGACCACGACGGTAATAGCGCCACCGATGGCGGCATCGCACGTTGGCTGCATCTGACCGACGCGCTGGGCCTGGATCGCGGCCTGGTCGAATCCGGGAGCGCCTTGCTGCCCGGCACGCGGTTTGCGGTGCAGGCCTATCTGCACTTCGTCCGCGAAAAAAGCCTTCTTGAGGCGATTGCCTCCTCGCTCACCGAACTGTTCGCTCCCAACATCATCGGCCAGCGCGTGGCCGGCATGCTCAAGCACTACGACTTCGTCTCGTCCGAGGCGCTGGCGTACTTCGAGCATCGCCTGACCGAGGCGCCGCGCGATTCGGATTTCGCGCTCGATTACGTCAAGCAGCACGCCGATACGGTCGAAAAACAGCAGCTGGTCAAGGCCGCGCTGCATTTCAAATGTTCGGTGTTGTGGGCACAGCTGGATGCCTTGCACGTGGCCTATGTCACGCCGGGCATCGTGTGGCCGGACGCGTTCGTGCCCGACCGCGACGCCCGCCGGGCCGCTGCGTGAGCGACATTACCCGCGAGAGTCAGCCAGCACTGCGCGCAGGCGTGCGTCTGCAGCACGACCGCACACGCGACCAGTGGGTGCTGCTTGCGCCCGAACGCGTTGTCGAACTCGACGAGATCGCCCAGGTGGTGGCGCAGCGCTTCGATGGCGCGCGTTCGCTGGCGCAGATTGCGCAGGAATTGGCCGCAGAGTTCGATGCCGACGCCGCCGAGATCGAAGTGGATGTGATCGAACTGACCAACACACTGCACCAGAAACGTCTGTTGCGGCTATGAACACTGCACCGCCACCGCTGTCGGTCCTGCTGGAGCTGACCCATCGCTGCCCGCTGGCATGCCCGTATTGCTCCAACCCGATTGCACTGGCGGCACTACGCGAAGAAATGGATACCGCCGGCTGGCGCTCGCTGCTGCAGCAGGCCGCCGACATGGGGGTGCTGCAGGCGCATTTTTCCGGCGGCGAACCGATGTTGCGCAAGGATCTACCCGAGCTGGTGGCGCATGCGCGTGAGCTCGGGCTGTACAGCAACCTGATCACCTCCGGCGTGGCCGGCGGCGAACCGATGCTGGACCAACTGCAAGCCGCCGGACTGGAGCATGTGCAGCTGAGCGTGCAAGACGTCGACCCGGCCGGCGCCGACCGCATCGCAGGGTATCGCAATAGCCTGTCGAAAAAGCGCGACTTTGCCGCGGCTGTGCGTGCTCGCGGCCTGCCGCTCACGCTCAACGCGGTGCTGCACCGGCACAACGCCGAACGCGTGCCCGGCATGATTGCGCTGGCGCTGGAATGGCAGGCCGAGCGCATCGAAGTGGCGCACACCCAGTACTACGGCTGGGGCCTGCGCAATCGTGCTGCGCTGATGCCCAGCCGCGAGCAGCTGATGGCGACCATTACCGCGGTGGAAACCGCGCGGCGCGAGCTCGGCGACCGTCTGGCGATCGACTTTGTCACCCCCGACTACTACGCGCGCCTGCCAAAGCCCTGCATGGGGGGCTGGGGCCAGCGCTTCGTCAATATCTCTCCGCGCGGCGACGTGCTGCCCTGCCACGCGGCCGAAACCATCGACGGCATGCGCTTCGACAACCTGCGCGAGCGCTCGCTGGCCGATATCTGGAACAACGGCGAGGCGTTCGTGCGGTTTCGCGGCACCGCCTGGATGCCCGAGGTCTGCCAGGAGTGTCCCAAACGCGAGATCGATTGGGGCGGTTGCCGCTGCCAGGCGCTGGCGCTCAGCGGCGATGCCGCCACGCTGGACCCGGTCTGCGAACGCTCGCCCGACCATGCGCAGGTGCGCGCCATTGCCGACACCGAGGCGGCTGCGTCGGCGCCGGAGTTCATCTATCGCCGCCCCGCCCGCCCCGCGCAGGCACCATCGGCCACTGCCGACCGCGTGGACTGACCGGCGTCGGCTGGCACGGCACAGCGTCTACACTAGCCACCTCTTCCCTGTCGGATGGCTTCCATGTCGCTCGTGCGCCGCATTCCCCTGCTGGTCTGCCTGTCTCTTGCATTGACCGCCACCCCGGCCCTGGCGCAGCGCGCAGTCCACGGCGATCTGCAGTCGCAGATGAGCGCCGAACAGTTCAAGGCTGCTGGCCTGGACAAGCTCGATGCCAGCGAACTGGCTGCGCTCAACGACTGGCTGCAGGGCAAGGTCGCCAAGGAAGCCGCCGTCGTGGTCGAACAGGCAAAGGAAGCCGGCCGCCAGGAAATCATCGTCAAGAACCGTGGTTTCTTCGACTTCGGCAGCAAGGAGCCGATCGAGAGCAACATCGTCGGCGAGTTCAAGGGCTTCTCCAAAGGCCGCGTCTATACGCTGGCCAATGGTCAGGAATGGGAACAGACCGATGTGGCCAGCCTCTCCGGCGTGCGCAAGGAGGCTCCCAAGGTCAAGATCAAGCCAGGCCTGGTCGGCGTGTGGTATCTGCAGATCGAGGGGTACAACACCCCGGCCAAGGTGCGGCGGATCAAGTAAGCGCGGCCAACAAAACGACTGCGCTCGCCGTCAGGCGGGCGTAGCCGGTGCTCGGTGCGGCATGGGCCAGTCGTACGCTTCGGTGCTGAGTACGCCGTCAATGCATCGCTGACGACCGCTCGCTGCGTTTTTTACCCTTGCAAGTGTTAGCCCGTAAAAGCAGTGCCGATGGCGGAAAGGTGCTGCAGAAGCAGAGAAACGCTGCCCCTTGCCGGCGCGCGCGGATGTGCGATGAAGACTGGCCGGCACTGTCCGATCGCTTGTAAGCGCGCTTCTGCGAGAAGCTGGTAAGTCAATGTAGCTGCCTCTGTTTGCCGACAAGCTTGACTTCGTTTTCGCCGGCATCTGGTGTGGGCACTGCAAAGGATGGATGCGTCCTACGTGCCAGACTGGCCACCGACAACAGGCTTGATCTGCGCATCTGGCGCGGGCCAGGCCCTTGATCGCGCTGCCCCCAGCGCCGCTGACGGAGAATGCCGATGCGCCTGATGACACGCTGCGGGATTGCATTGCTGGCCTTGATCGCAGGGCCAGCACTGGCGTCCACTGCTACCGAACGCTGCGCCACCGCGCCCGAGGTCGGGTTTGATCAAGCTCTGATCTGCTATCGCGATGCAGTAGAACAGCAGCCGCTGGTCTACAGGCGAGGGGCCACCAGCCGCATCGCCGGTGTCGAGCGGCGCGACTACCTGTTGACCTCGCAGACATGGTCGCCTGAAGGGCTCGTCACCCCGGCCACCTGGCAGCATGACGTGGCGATGTATGTGCCCGCCGATGCGCTGCCGACGCGCGCATTATTGATCTCCACCAATGGCACGCGTCACCCGGTCGCCGGCAGTGCGGCGCAGCCGGCCAGCGAGTTGCCGCCTGAAGCGCTGGCGGCGCTGGCGCAACGCAGCCGCACCGTGGTCATCGCGCTGAGCGACATCCCCAATCAGGCGCTGCAGTATCAGGGCGATGCCGCCCCGCGCCGCGAGGACGACAGCGTCGCCTACAGCTGGTCGCTGTTTCTGCAATCGCCGCAGCAGCGCAAGACCATGCCGCTGCATGTACCGATGGCCGCGGCGATCGCGCGCACCATGAGTCTGGCCGAGCGCGAGTTGGCACCGCTGCAGATCCATCGCTTCATTCTTGCTGGCGCGTCCAAGCGCGGCTGGGCCAGCTGGCACGCCACCATCGCCGACCCACGCGTGGACGCTGTGGTGCCGTTCGTGATCGACATCCTCAACATGCCGGCCGTGCTGGACCACATGTATCGGGCATACGGCGGCAACTGGCCGATTGCATTCAACGCCTATGCGAAGCAGGGAATCACCGGGCAATTGCAGACCCCGGCGTTCGCGCAACTGGTGCAACTGCAGGACCCGCTGAGTTATCTGCACACGCCCTATCGCAAGCGCCTGAGAGTGCCCAAGTACATCGTCAACGCCAGCGGCGATGATTTTTTTCTGCCAGACAACACGCAGTTTTTCTATGACGCGCTGCCTGGCAGCAAGGCCTTGCGCATGGTGCCCAACAGCGCGCACAACGGCATCCGCGCATCGATCGTCGATAGCTTGGTGCCGTTCATTGCGCGGCTGCAGCAGCAACGCTCGCTCCCCAATGTGAGCGACACGTTGCGCGCAGGCGACGCACCGCACATTCGCTTCCGCTCGTCGGAACGACCGACGCAAGTGCGGCTGTGGGTGGCCACCAATCCGCAGGCGCGCGACTTCCGCTATGCCTGCGGCATCCGCTACCACGCCACCCCGATTGCGCTTGCACGCGGCAACACCGTTTCGGTGCCGGTGCAGACTCCAGATGCCGGTTGGAACGCCTATTTCGTCGAAGCCACCTATGCGGACGGATTCGTCGCCACCAGCCAGACCTATGTGCTTGGCAAGCAGCAATATCCCTCTACAGCACCTCCCACCGACAATGCCGCGTGCAGCACGTTGCCCGGCATTGCGAGTCGCGCTGCTGCGGGTTGAACGGTGATTGCTGTTGCAGGGAGCGCGGGCAACGCATCGCGCGGCGCGCCGTTCGGCATCTTGCATAGCCAACCTTGATCCGCAAACGGTAGTGACGCTGGGCCTGCCAATGGCTTTGGCTTCACCAGACAGTAGGTCGCGATGTCGCGTAGCGCTCCCAAATAAAGACAGGTGGTCGGTGGACTCGCACCTCACGGCCACCGCATGCATCCGCACCAGCTGAGCACGCCTGCACACCGTCACCGCGCCAACTGCAAACGCACCAACTGCACCGTCTTGTCCACGTTGCGCAATGAAGTCCGCATAGAACCGGTCCAAAGCGCGGTTTTTGCACTTGAGCCTGCCAACAAGATCGATCCAACCCGACTGGACCATTGACATCGTTGTCACCAACTTCTAAACAGGCCGCTACGCGCTGATGGCATCGGCTGATCAGACGGACTAAGGACTGCATGTGGCTGCGACTTCGCGTTCTGCTCACGCTTCTGCCACGCCTGCTGCTCCTGTCGCCGCCGGCTTTATTGCGGCCGATGTCGGCGGCACGCATGTGCGTCTTGGCCATGTGCTGCAAACAGAGCGCGCGGCGATTGCGCTTGCCCACTACCGCACCTATCGCTGCGGCGACTACGCCAGCCTGGACGCCATCCTGGCCGACTTCCTGCCGCAGGTGAGCCGTGTTGAAACGGTCGTGATCGCCAGCGCTGGCGTTGCGCTGGACGACGGCAGCTTCATCAGCAATAACCTGCCATGGAGTATCTCGCCCAGCCGCCTGCGCGCCGCGTTGGAACTGCGCAACGTGCATCTGGTCAACGACTTCGAAGCGGTCGCCTATGCGGCGCCGCAGATGGAAGCGCGTGCAGTGCTGCAACTGAGCGGGCCTACGCCGCGGCACGCACGCAGCGCTGGGCCGATCCTGGTGGTCGGTCCCGGTACCGGGTTGGGCGCGGCGGTGTGGATCGATGCCAAGCCGCGCCCCATCGTGCTGGCGACCGAAGCAGGCCAGGTTGCATTGGCCAGCACGCACGCGCACGAACAGCAGTTGCTGCGCATCCTGCTGCGCGACCAGCACTATCTGCCGCTCGAGCACGTGTTGTCCGGCCCTGGACTGTTGCGGCTGTATGCCGCGGTGTGTGCGCTGCACGGTTCGCCGCAACGTCATCAGCAGCCTGCGGCAATCACGCATGCGGCATTGCATGAAGACGACGCACTGGCGCGCGAAACCCTGCACGTGTTCTCCGCCCTGCTTGGCCACGCCGTCGGCGACATGGCGCTGGCCTACGGCGCTGCCGGCGGCATCTATCTGGCCGGCGGCATCCTGCCGACGGTCGGACACTTTCTGGCATCCAGCACGTTCGGCGCGCGTTTTCTGGACAAGGGCAACATGCGCGCGGTGCTCGAACGCATCCCGGTCAAGCTGGTCGAGCACGGGCAGCTGGGCGTGCTCGGTGCGGCCAATTGGTATCTGCAACACCACGCTGACGTGTCGTAAGCGTTCCACCGCGCGTTTTCCCGAACGTGCGGTTACTAAAAGTGGCTAACAAAACGTAGCGAGCAGTCGTCAGGTGGGTGTGGACGGCGCGCTCAGAACCGGAGTGTACGAGGGGTACATGAGGATTCCGAGCACCGGCCGCGCCCGCCTGGCGGCTGCACAGTAGTTTTGCTAGCTACTTTCAGCCCCCGCATCCGGCGAGCCACGGCCCGCCATCCATCCCTGTGCGTGATGAGGAGAGACATCATGAAATACAGCACCACCCTGCTGTGCAGTGCGATTGCGTTGTCGTTGGCGGTCACCGCGCAAGCCCAGGACAGCCCTGGCCAGCAAGCCACCGAGCTGGACGCCGTCCAGGTGGTCGGCATCCGTGCCAGCCTGGAAAAATCGCTGGATACCAAACGTAACAACACCGGCATTTCCGAAGCGATCACTGCCGAGGACATCGGCAAGTTTCCCAGCACCAATGTGGCCGAAGCGCTATCGCAGATTCCCGGCGTCACCTTGGACCGACGCTTCGGCCAGGGCGAGCGCGTAAGCATCGACGGCACCGACCCCAGCTTGAATCTGTCGTTCCTGGATGGCCACCCGGTGGCACAGGCGATCTGGCTGTACGGCGAGCAGCCCAGCCGCGGATTCGATTACACCTTGCTGGCGCCGCAGATCCTGGGCCGCGTGGAGATCCTCAAGTCCTCCGAAGCGCGGCTGACCGAAGGCAGCCTCGGCGGCACGGTGCTGATGCACACGCGCCAACCGCTGGATCTGAAAGCCAACGAGATCGCCGGCTCCATCGGCTACAGCTACAGCGACCAGGCCAGCAAGGGCAATCCCAATGCGGCCCTGCTCTATAGCTGGAAAAATCCCGCAGAAACCTTCGGCATTGCCGTGTCCGCGCAGCACTATGAAGAACGCGTGGACCGCCGCGGCATGGAAGTATTCGGCTATGCGCCTGCCAGCACCTTCGCCAACGCCGCAGGCACGGTTCCGGCCGATGCAGACGTGCCCAACTCGATCAACGCTGCGTGGTTTCAGCAGGACCGCGAGCGCGACAGCGCAGTGGTCAACCTGCAACTCAAACCCAGCGACGCGTTGGAATTCAATCTGAGCGGCGTGTACATCAACGAGAAGTTCGACAACTACAACCAGTCGATGTACAGCTTTTTGACCTGGAATGCCGGCACGGTGGCCGCGGTGGACCAGCTAGGCGATGTGCGCAACGGCGTGGTGACCAGCGGCCATTCCAGCGCCAATACCGATCCGCTTGGCGGCACGGTGATCTACGACAACAACGTGCGCGAATCGGAAGTCACCACCAAAGGCCTGGATCTGCGCGGCGCGTTCCGCGGCGATGGCTGGGGTGTGAAGGGACAGATGGGACAGAGCAAATCCGAAAACAAGGATCTGTCGCAATACTTCATCGAGCCGTTCTACAACGGCGGCTTCCGTTGGGACACGCACCGCGGCATCCAGTTCGATGACCCTGCGCGCGCACGCGACCCGGTCAATTGGGGCTCGGCCGGCGGCTGGTTCGGCAACAACGGCATCTTCTCCACCGAGAGCAAGGACACCTACGGCCAACTGGATCTGGATGTGCAGTTCGATAGCGTGTTCAACCAGTTACTGCTGGGCGTGCGTCATGGCAAACATGAGGAACGTTTCGAGCTCAACGTCTACGGCGGAGTGACCCCTGGCACATTGGCCGATGTTGGCACGATCGGTCTGACCGACCTGCAGGATTTTTATCCCGACCACGGCCAGCACGTGCAGGCCGGGCGCAACAATGTGCTGAACTGGATCCGCAACAGCCCGGTCGATTACAACGCGCCGGATCCTGCCAGTTATCTCAACAACAGCTGGGCGCTGGAGCAGACCAATAACGCGGCCTACGCGCAGCTGAATTTCTCCGGCGGCGGTCTGCGCGGCAATCTGGGCGTGCGCTATGTGGACTCCAAGACCGAGGGCAGCGGCTTTGTCTATAGCGGCACACCGTCGCTGGCCAACGCCGACAGCCTGTGGCAGACGCGCACCCGCAAAGAGGACTTTCTGCTGCCGTCGCTGACCGTGTCCTACGACACCAACGAGGACTGGGTGTTCCGCTTTGCCGCGGCCAAGGTGATCGCCTGGGCACCCTACAACCAGATGGTCAACAATACCTTCCTCAACGACACCACGCTGACCGGCAGCGGCGGCAACGCCGAGTTGTCACCGTACGAATCGTGGAATTTCAATCTCTCGGCAGAGTATTACTTCGCACAGCAATCGGTGGTGGCGTGGTCGGTGTTCTACAAAAAGATCGACAACTACATCGACACCAGCACCAGCGTGGAGCGTCAGTACAACGCGCTGCGCGATACCGCACCGCAGAGTTGGGCGCAATTGCTCGGCAGCAACGGCTGCACCGCCGACGGCTACTGCGACTACAGCGTGCAGCGGCCGCGCAATGCCGGCGACGGCAAGGTCAAGGGCTTCAACCTCTCGTTCCAGCAACCCTTCGGCGACAGCGGCTTTGGCCTGACCGCCAACTACACCTACGCCAACGGCGAAAACAACACCGGCGATGCGCTGCCGTACCAGTCACGCAACAGCGTGGCCTTCAGCCCGTACTTTGAGAAAGGCCCGCTCAACGCGCGACTGACCTACAACTGGCGCGACAGCTATCTCGCCGGCGGCTATGTGGCCGGTGCGGCACCGGCCAGCGTGGACGACTACGCCGAACTCGGCGCCAGCATCGGCTATGCATTCAGCCCGAACTGGTCGCTGCAGATCGATGGGCAGAACCTGCTGGATAAAGAGTATCTGCAGTATCTGGGGGACAAGGACCATCTGGCCGGCCGCTACAAAAGCGGGCGGCGCTATATGGCGAGCCTGCACGTGAAGTTCTGAGGCTGCGACGTTCTGAGGCTGGCGTCTTCGTGGGTGCGGCCACTGCCATGTGGCCGCACCGCGCGGGGTGCGTTGGAAGCCTGCATCGGCCAGTACCGCTGGGCCATGCGTGGCGGACGCCACGCATGGCTCGTCCAAGCAATATGATCTACACGTCACGTCACGTCACGCATGGCACGGCAGGCGACCGACATGCCCTTGCGGCGGCCAAGCGCATGGCCCATCACTCGTCGCCAGGTAAGTGCGAACGGATCACGCTACAGCGGGCTGCAAGCAGCCGTACGCAATCCGCCGACAACTCATCAGCGCAACGCCGCCACCCGCTGCGACAATTTCTTCGCCGACACGCCGGACCTGGCACCGAGCTCCTGCGCGAACACCGACACCCGCAGTTCTTCCAGATCCCAGCGCAGCGCCTGCCAGTCGGCACGTTGCTGCAAGCCACGCGCAGCCGCATCGCCCAACGCATCCACAAACGGCTTGAGCTCGAGCATGCGCGACTGATCGCGCGCCGGGTCGCGCTTGGCACGCTCGGTCCGCAGGATCATCGCCTTGAGATAGCGCGGATAATTGGCCAGCGCCTCGGCAGGTGTGTCACGCAGGAAGCCGGCATGCACCAGCGCGCGCAACTGCTGCTCCATGTCGTCAAGATTGCCGCGTGCCCAGCCCATCAGTGGCGCTTCCAGCAACGGTTTGAGCTCGGCCACGGCGCCCAGGATGCTCTCGGCCAATTTGAGCCGTTCCATCGCTTCGCCGAACAGGCGCTTGGTCGCATCGTCGCGGCGTTGCGCAAACGCACCCGGGTCGCGGATCGCGCCCAGCCCGTCGGCCAGCACCGCATTGAGCGCGGCATCGACCAGATCGCCACGCAGCCGCTCTTGCGATTCGATCGCTGCATACAGCAGACCGGTTTTGGGCGAGACCGGCAACTGTTTGCGCGCGTGTTTGATCTTGTCGGCCAACGCGATTTCCAGCAGGCGACGCACGCCGCGCGGATGCGCCTGCGCGGCGTCGTTGCGGTCAGCAAAGATGCGTAAGGCAGCATCGTCGCCCTGATCCACCAAGGCCGGGTACGCCGGCACGCCAGCCTCGCCGGCGACCTGTTCGGGAATCGGCGTGGCGGGGAAATCGCGCAATCCTTCCGCAGCCAACGCGCGCCCGGCACGCGCAGCAAACGCCTGCCCGGCGCGTTCGCCGAAGCGCGCACGCAGCCCGTCCAGATCGCGCGATTCGGCCAGCACCTTGCCATCGTCGTCGCGCAGACGCAGGTTCATCAGTAGATGCGTGTCCAGCGATTCTTCATCGAAATCCAGCGCCGCGACCTGCACCCCGGTGGCTTTGGACAGAAAGCGCGCCAGCTCGCCACGGATATCGTCGGCAGACGGCAGGCTGTAGGCCTCGTAGAACGCACGCCCGAAATCCGGCGCTGGCACAAAATTGCGCCGCTGCACCTTGGGCAGGCTGCGGATCAGCGCCGATGCCTTGTCGGCGACAAAGCCGGGCGCCAGCCATGACAGGCGCGCCGGGTCCAGCGCATTGAGCAGGTGCAGCGGCACGTCCAGGGTGACGCCGTCATCGATCGCACCCGGCTCGAAGCGGTACTGCAACGGCAGCCGCGCATCGCCCAGCGGGAAATACTTGGGAAAGCGATCGGCCTCGCTGCCTTCGCCGGGCAGCAGATCGTTCAAGGTCCAGTGCAGGCCGCGGCGCTTGTCTGGCGGCAAGGTTTTCCACCATGCATCCAGGCCGCTGGCCGAATGCAGCTCGGCCGGAATGCGGTCCAGATACCAGCGCGCCTGCCAGCCTTCGTCGGCCACGATGCCGGCACGGCGCAGCTTGGCCTCTTCCTCGCGCGCCTGTTCCAGCACCTTGAGGTTGTCGGCCACAAACGCCGCGCGCGTATTGATTTCGCCGGTCACCAGGGCTTGCCGCACGAACAGATCGTGCGCGGCGGCCGGGTCGATCTTGCCGAAATGCACCGGCTTCTTCGGCGCCAGCACCAGCCCGAACAGGCTGATCTGCTCCGAGGCCACCACCTGCCCTTGCGCGCGCGACCAATGCGGGTCGAAATGCTTGCGTGCCAGCAGATGCGGCAGCTCAGCGATGGCCCAATCCGGCTCGATCGCGGCGTTGGTCATGCCCCACACTTTTTGCGTGTCCAGCAAGGTCGCCGCAAGAATCCACGGCGGTGGCTTGCGTGCCAATGCCGAACCCGGGAACGGCACGAACCGGCGTTGCCGCGCCGCCAAAAAGTCGCCCTTTTCGGTGCGATGGCCGATCTGCGTAGGCAGGCCCGCCAGCAGCGCGCGGTGCAGCGATTGGTACGCGGCAGCGCGTTCGCGCTCGCTCGCGCGCGCCGAGCCTTCAGCGGCCTCGGCTTGTTTGTTCGATGCCGCCGCAGCGGATTGCGTCGGTGGCGCAGTCGGATCGGGTTTGCCTTCGCGCGCAAGACGCGCGGCGCGATGCAGCTGCCCGCGCGTCGGCCGGTTGGCGTTATGTCCATCCTCGCGCGCAGGCGCGCTGGCGCCCGCCAGCAGCGGCGCCAGCATCACGTTGGCCGGCTCTTCGCTCCAGCCAAGTTCTTCGCACAACAGGCGCAACTGCCGATGCAGCTCGCGCCACTCGCGCATGCGCAAAAAGCCCAGAAAATGCCGGTTGCACCAATCGCGCAACTTGGACTGGGTGAGGTCTTCGTGCACCTGCCGGTACGCATCCCACAGGCGCAGGATGCCGACGAATTCCGAGCGCGCATCGGCAAACAATGCATGCGCATTGTCGGCCGCCTCGCGCGCTTCCGGCGGTCGTTCGCGCGGGTCCTGGATGCCCAAAAACGCGGCGATGATGATCATCTCGCGCAGGCAGCCGTGCTGCTGCGCGGCCACCAGCATGCGCGCCAGCTTGACGTCCACCGGCAGGCGCGCCATCTGCCGACCGATGGCGGTCAGACGGCGCTCGGCGTCGATCGCGCCCAGCTCCAGCAACTGCTGCCACCCATCGGCCACCGCACGCTCGTCGGGCGCTTCCAGAAATGGAAAGTCTTCGATCCGTCCCAGCCCGAGTTGCAGCATGCGCAGAATCACGCCCGACAACGACGCGCGCCGGATTTCCGGATCGGTAAACGCCGGCCGCGCGGCAAAGTCCGCTTCGGCATATAGCCGGTAGCAAATGCCTTCGGCGATCCGCCCGCAACGGCCCATGCGCTGATTGGCGCTGGCCTGCGAGATCGGCTCGATATGCAGGCGGTCCAGCTTCTGCCGCGGGCTGTAGCGCTTGACGCGCGCAAAGCCCGGGTCCACCACATAGCGGATGCGTGGCACCGTCAACGAGGTTTCGGCCACGTTGGTGGCCAGCACCAGACGCCGGCGCGGGCCAGGATTGAACACGCGGTCCTGGTCGGCCGCCGATAGCCGCGCATACAGCGGCACCACTTCGGTCTCGCGGTATTTGCGCCGTTCCAGCGAATGATGCGCATCGCGAATCTCGCGCTCGCCCGGCAGGAACATCAGCACATCGCCACGTGGATCGATGCGAGTGATCTCGTCAATTGCCGCCACGATCGCATCGTTGACGCTGCGCTCGCCGTCGCGGCCGGCATCCTGCGCATCGTCGCCGCCGCTTTCGCCTTCGAGCGGGCGATAGCGCACTTCGACCGGAAAGGTCCGCCCTTCCACATTGATCACCGGCGCATTGTCGAAATGCTGCGCAAAGCGCTCGGTATCGATGGTCGCCGAGGTCACGATCAACTTGAGATCAGGGCGTTTCTTCAGCAGCTGCTTGAGGTAGCCGAGCAGGAAGTCGATGTTGAGGCTACGCTCGTGCGCCTCATCCACGATGATGGTGTCGTAGGCCGACAACCAGCGGTCGCTGGCGATCTCCGCCAATAGGATGCCGTCGGTCATGAACTTGATGCGCGACTGCTCGCTCACCCGGTCGGTGAAGCGCACCTGGAAGCCCACCACGGTGCCCAACGGCGTCTTCAGCTCGTCGGCCACCCGCGCGGCCACCGCACGCGCGGCGATCCGGCGCGGCTGGGTGCAGCCGATCATGCCTGCGGCACCGCGCCCGGCGGCCAGACACAGCTTGGGCAGCTGGGTGGTCTTGCCGGAGCCGGTTTCGCCAGCGATGACCACCACCTGGTGGTCGCGGATCAACCCGATGATGTGCTCGGCTTCGCGTGCGATCGGCAGTTGCGTGTCGAGCGTGATTGCCGGCTGCTGCTCGGCGCGCGCCTGCCGCTGCGTCAGCGACGCCGCCAACGCCTGCTCGAACGCGTCGCGCAGCTGCGGGTTGCCGGGTTTGCCCTGCCAGCGCGACCATAGGCCAAGCAGGCGGCCCCGGTCTCGGCTCATTGCGCCATCCACGGCGTGGCGGCGCTCACGCAGCAGCGTGGCAAGGTCGGTGTCGATAGCGCTCATTGATGGAAAAATGTGAAAGATTGAATGACGTTTGATCCTTTAGCCTGTCTATTGTGACGCCATATCTGTTCCATCAGACATCCACTTCCTCAGAAGGGCCATCCCATGTCCAAGAAAAAGAACGCCAACAAGCCCGTCGTCATCAACGATGCCCTGCCGGTCGCTGCCGCGTCGGCGCCGCATATCGATATCGGGATCAAGGACGGCGATCGCAAGAAGATCTCCGACGGTCTGGCCCGCTACATGGCTGACGCCTTCACTTTGTATCTGAAGACCCACAACTTCCATTGGAACGTCACCGGGTCGATGTTCAACTCGCTGCACACCATGTTCGAAACCCAGTACACCGAGCAGTGGGCCGCGCTGGACGAAGTGGCCGAGCGCATCCGCGCCCTGGGCTATAACGCACCGGGCTCCTACAGCGAGTTCGTCGCATTGACCTCGATTCCGGAAGAGCCGGGCCTGAGCGACAGCGCCGACTGGCGGGAGATGGTGCGCCAGCTGGTCAGCGGCAACGAAGCGCTCTGCCGCACCGCGCGCAAGGTACTGGGCACCGCCGACGATGCCGGCGACGACCCGACCGTGGACCTGCTGACCCAGCGTCTGCAGACCCACGAAAAGTACGCCTGGATGCTGCGCTCGCTGCTGCAGTAACCCCTTGGGCTTGGCCCCTGCGGGTTTGCCCAAGGTTTCGCCGCGCCGAAACCTTGGGCGCCTGCTCACTGCCTGCCATACCCAGCGCCTTCGGCGCGCCCCCTGAGTCAGGGGGTGCTTTGTGCTGTCAGTTGTTGAGCCCCTCTCCCTCCGGGAGAGGGGTTGGGGTGAGGGTACGGTGCGAAGCTTCATCCAGCTCAACCTCACAAGACCTCACACACCGCTGATCAACCGCCATCACCTCGCGGCGTTCCCCGACCAGCCAGTACGCAACACTGCCGGCATGACACCGACCAGAGCTTGACCCGCACGGTATCCTAGGCGGATGTCTTCCCCCGCCCACGAACTGCTCAGCCGCGTCTTCGGTTACGACGACTTCCGCGGCCCGCAACAAGCCATTGTCGAACACGTCGCTGCCGGCAACGACGCCCTGGTACTGATGCCCACCGGCGGCGGCAAGTCGCTGTGCTACCAGGTGCCAGCGCTGTTGCGCGACGGCATCGGCATCGTGGTGTCGCCATTGATCGCGCTGATGCAGGACCAGGTCGAAGCCCTGCGCCAGCTGGGTGTGCGCGCCGAATTCCTCAATTCCACGCTGGATGCGGAAAACGCGCAACGGGTCGAACGCGCCCTGCTGTCAGGCGATCTGGATCTGCTCTACGTCGCACCGGAGCGCCTGCTCACCCAGCGCTTCCTGTCGTTGCTGGAACGCAGCCGCATCGCGCTGTTCGCCATCGACGAAGCGCATTGCGTATCGCAATGGGGCCACGACTTCCGCCCCGAATATCGCCAGCTCACCGTGCTGCACGAGCGCTGGCCGCACATCCCGCGCATGGCCTTGACCGCCACCGCCGACCCGCCCACCCAGCGCGAAATCGCCGAGCGTCTGGATCTGGTGGACGCACGCCACTTCGTCAGCTCCTTCGACCGCCCCAACATCCGCTACACCGTGGTGCAGAAGGACAACGCGCGCAAGCAGCTGCAGGAATTTCTCACCCGCCATCGCGGCTCGGCCGGCATCGTCTATGCGATGTCGCGGCGCAAGGTCGAAGAAACCGCCCAGCAGCTGTGCGCGCAAGGCTTCAACGCGCTGCCCTATCACGCCGGCCTGCCCGCCGAAGTGCGTGCGCAGAATCAGCGCCGTTTCCTGCGCGAGGACGGCATCATCATGACCGCCACGATTGCTTTTGGCATGGGGATCGACAAGCCGGACGTGCGCTTCGTGGCGCATGTGGACCTGCCCAAATCGCTGGAGGGCTACTACCAGGAAACCGGCCGCGCCGGCCGCGATGGCGACCCGGCCGAAGCCTGGCTCTGCTACGGCCTGGGCGATGTAGTGCTGCTCAAGCAGATGATCGAACAGGGCGAAGCGGCCGAGGAGCGCAAGCGCCTGGAACGCGCCAAGCTCGATCACCTGCTCGGCTACTGCGAATCCATGCAGTGCCGCCGCCAGGTACTGCTGGCCGGCTTCGGCGAGACCTATCCCAAACCCTGTGGCAACTGCGACAACTGCCTGACCCCGGCAGCGGCGTGGGATGCCACGGTGGCCTCGCAGAAAGCGCTGAGCTGCGTGTACCGCAGCGGGCAGCGCTTCGGTGTCGGTCACCTGCTCGACATCCTGCGCGGCAGCGAGAACGAGCGCATCAAACAGCTTGGCCACGATCAACTGAGCACCTACGGCATCGGCCGCGACCTGGACGAGCGCACCTGGCGCGGCGTGTTCCGCCAGCTGGTGGCGGCCAGCCTGCTGGAAGTCGACAGCGAAGGCCACGGCGGCCTGCGCCTGACCGACGCCAGCCGCCAGGTGCTCAAGGGCGAGCGCCAGGTGATGATGCGCCGCGAGAATCCGGCCGCCGGACGGGATCGCGGCGCGCAGCGCACCGGCCTGCCGGTGCAGCCGCAGGATCTGGTGTTGTTCAACGCGCTGCGCGGTTTGCGCGCGGAACTGGCCAAGGAACAGAACGTGCCGGCCTTCGTGATCTTCCACGACAGCACGCTGCGCAATATCGCCGAGCAACGGCCCACCAGCATCGATGCGTTATCGCGGGTCGGCGGCATCGGTGGCGGCAAACTGGCCCGCTATGGTGCGCAGCTGATCGAGATCGTGCGCGAGCAAGGCTGATGCAACAGCGTGTGTCAGCGCCATGCCTGTCTCGACACAACAATCGGCCGAATCGACAGCGCGCATTCAATCAGCCGTTGCTAGTTTCACAAGGCGAGCTGGCACGCGCTGCCAGTCATTCCTATAGAGTCCAACCGATGAAACGCAGCCTGCTTCTCCTGGCCACTCTATTTGCCGCCGGTGGCGCGCTCGCCCAGACCGGCGATGTCAGCGCCGAACCGGCCACCGCCCGCTCGCTGGACCTGAGCGTCCCCCAGGCACCGCTGCAATACCGCTCCGACCCGGAGTACAGCACCGACCCGCCCGGCACGTTTTACGGCGACAAGAGCGGCCCCCGCCCGGCGCTGGCACGCCCCAGCGCCGCATCGATCGCGGCCGAACGCGCCGAGCAATGCCAGGGCAAGCTGCATGGTGCGGTCGAGACCGGCATGGGCTATTCCAACCGCGGCGGCAACAGCAACTGGCAGGCGGTCAATCTGAACTCCTGCAAGACCTATTACGACGACGACGGCAAGGCGCATCAGATCGGCGTCAGCATCAGCGTCGGCCGCGGCGAAGGCCCAGTGTTCGGCCCACGCTACGCACCCGGCGGTTATGGCCCGGGCCCGTTCGGCTGGTAACCATACGGCTGCGTCTGCGTTGACGGGGGGTTCACTGCCGCATCGCTGAAAATGTGGCTTGCCTTACGAGACGTGCTCATGTCACAGAACAAGGAACGGCCAGTTGTATTCGTCGTTGAAGACGGCGACGGCACCCGACAACTCAGCTGCCTTGTCCTGGAAAGTTACGGCTTTACCTGCCGCAGCGCCGGATCGGTCGAAGAAGCCCTGACCCTGATCGACAGCGACCCGCGCGTCGATGTGTTGTTTTCCGATATCCACTTCCCCGGCGGCCTGACCGGCGTGGATCTTGCGTTGAAGACTGCGTATGCGCCATACAACCTGCCCGTGCTGCTGACCTCCGGCCTGGCGGTCGAGTACGTGGAAGAGATACTGCCTGACGGCGTGGCCTTCCTGGAAAAGCCCTACACCCCCGAACAACTGCTCACCGCGATCCGCAGCGTGATGGCGAAACGCCGCGTGCTCGCCACCCCGGGCGTGTAACGCGGACGCCGCAGCTGGACGGCGGCCCACAATCCCGGTATGAAATGCCAGCCGTCGCGCGATGCGGCGGCAACGGGGATTGATCACGACATAGCTGTGCCAAGGCCGCGGTGCAATGCCCGCCTGGTGCCGCTGTGCTTTACGCCAGGGGACAACATGAAACAGCTAGTGACCGCAGCCATTGCCATGGCTGCGTTGAGTGGTTGCGCAACGGTGATGAACGACGCGACCCAGCCGATACGCGTCGATACCAAGACCGCCGACGGACAAACCGTCACCGGCGCCGACTGCGCCATCGGCAACGACAAGGGGCGCGTCACCCTGAAGTCCGGCCAGACCGCACAGGTGCGCCGGTCCGCGCACGATCTGGAGGTCACCTGCGTGCTGCCCGGTCAGCGCGATGCGGCGGGCCGCTCCATCTCGCGTGCCAACATGGGCATCTGGGGCAACATCCTGATCGGCGGCGCGATCGGCGCCATCGTCGACCACAATAAGGGCACCGGCTATACCTACCCGAGCTGGATCCAGCTGGTGTTCGGGCAGACGCTGAGCTTCGACCGCCGTCGCGAGGAACGTGGGCAGCCACTGCAAGGCGAGACCGCGCAAGGCGGTGTGGTGGCGGCAAGCGGCCGCACGCACAACGAAGCGGTGACAACGCCACTGGCAACCGATGCCCCCACCGTCGCGCCTGCCCGCGTTGCGGCATCGCCCGTCGTCGCTGCGGCTCCGACGACGCCTGCAGGCCCGGCGATGTCGAGCGAATCGTCCATGGCACGCGCTCAAAGCATCAGCAGCGGTTTGAACTGTGGCCCGGTGCAAGCGGCTGGCCCCACCCGCTTCACTGCGACCTGCCAGAGTGGCAGCACGGTGCAGATCGATTGCGCCGGCTTCCGCTGCACGCCCGCGTTTCAGTGACCTTCGGCGACTGCGCTCCGCTGCGAGCGCAGTCGCACCAGCATGGTTGTCGGGAACACCCCGACAGCCTGTAGGCGCGCCCCCGATTTACGTGATGCGCGTCTCATTTAAACTGCAACCTCCGGACGCGAGGCCTGTTGGGCCGCTCAACTCGCGGGGCGCTGAGCACGCCCCTGCCGGTACATTGCTGGTGCAGACCTGCCGTGGCGCAGTGCTGTCTTGCATCGGCCAACGCGCTCGTCAGAACGTTGCGACGCGATGAGCGCGCTCCGTTGGCTTTTCATCTGTGTGCCTGCGCGCGTCGTTTCCGTGTGCCAACAGTTGCGTCTGCTGATGGAAACCTGCACTTCACTTGATGTCGCGAAGCGCGTCCAGCGATGCGAACGGCATCGTTGCTGCAGTCGACACACGTGGCGACCATCGCTGATCTGCTGACTGATCCAATCGATCTCGTCTGCTGGCTGATCTCATTGGTGCAGTACGCATCCTGCTCGCGCCTGCGTCGCACGGTTCGAATATCGCTGGCTGCTGGTCGCAGTACCGCAGTTGCTGACACGTCTGTCTGAAGTTGGTTGACCTGCGATGGCTCTGACTGCGCACGTGGCCTCCGTGCTAGTTGCACCAAACGCCGCAGAGCAAGCGCCTCCACTGCAGCAATGCACTCCTAGCCGCACGACAGTGCTCCTGGCCTTCGAGCTAAGTAAGCGTGCGTCGATGCATGCGTGCTTGCATTGATGCGTGCTTGCAAGCAAGCAAGCGCATTTCACGCGATCACGCAGACCGCTCGCTAGGCTAACGTCAGTGCAGCGCTTCGCTGCAATGACTTTCAGGAGATTCTCATGGGCGACAACGCGTTTCTGACACCGGCATTCGCCATCTTGGTCATCGGGATCATCGCCGTGGTGTTCTGGCTGGTGACCCGCGCCAAGAAAAGGCGCAACAAGAAGTAAGCGAACCAAGCGTCAGCCTGCGACGTCCTTGCGCGGTACGCATCGCTCCGTGCGATGCGGCCGGTCGGGCGTCGGCCGACGTGAGTCGGCGCGTGCTTGGTACACGCCTCATGATGTTAGATGTCGACATCGCGAAGGCCGCAGCAAAGACGCTTGGTTGCCGTACAGCAATCCGCGTTTGCCGAAACGCATCGCTGTGTCGGTGCGGCCACCGTAGTCAAGTGCGCTACGTGCAGACACCGTACGCACACTGGCCAACACGTCTCTTAGAAACGTTCGCCCGACGGCAGATAACGCCACTGGCCGATGGCCAGCTTGCCCAGCGACACGCGGCCCACGCGCAGCCGGCGGATGCTCACCACGTCCAGCCCCACCTCGCCGCACATGTAGCGCAGTTGGCCGGGCTGCACGTGCTTGATCGCAAAGCGCAGCCGCTCTTCGTTCTGCCAGCTCACCTTGCACGGCGGCAGGCTGCGCTGCTGATACACCAGACCGTGCGCCAGACGCGCCATGCCATACGGGCGCAGCTCGCCGCGCACTTCCACCAAAAATTCCTGCTCGATCGAGCTGGCGTCGGCCGTCAGCCTGCGCAGTACGCGGCCGTCCTGGCTCAACACCAGCAAGCCGCTGGCGTCGTCTTCCAGCGGCAGCGGCGCGCTGAGGCGCAGAAAATGCCGCTTGAGCACGCGCAACTCGGCGTTGTCCAGCTCGCTCCGGCTTGCCGGGTTGGCCAGCGCCAGCGCAGCGTCGGCGGTCATGCCTGCCGGCTTGTGCAAGAGCAAGGTGGCAGGCTCGGCAGGTTCAAGCACTGCATCCGGTGCAAGCGTCACCTGCACGGCGGTTGCCAGGGCCTGCGGCTCTTCGACAACGACCCCGTCCACGCTGACCCAGCCACCCTCGATGTACTGCTGCGCCTCGCCACGCGAGCAGCCAAACTGCGCGGCAACGCATTTATCGAGACGAATGGGATCGGACATCGGGCAAGCTCAGCATCAGGGCACGGCAGTGTACGTGCTGGGTCGCCGAATGCGTGAGGCGAGCGCCTTTCCAGTCACCCGCTCCACAGGTGGCCACGCCACGAAAAGCGCAAGGACGCTGCGGCACTGCCTGGCGTCACCCCACCGACGCGCTTTCATCCGTGCATGCTTCTGCCCAGCAGCACAAAGTGGGAAACTCAGCGCTCACACAGGAGCTCGCAGATGTTCATCAAGTTCGGCACCACCCGGGTCCGCGTCACCCATATCTCCGTCATCAGCGATCCGTTCAACGCCGGCGAAAGCTTCGGCTCGTATTGCCACTCGGTCCGGGTCGGCATGATCTCTGGCGAAGAGGTCTTCGCGCGGTTCAACAGCGAGTCCGATGCACGACAGTTGCACGCCGACGTACTGGCTGCGCTGGAAGCCTGATGCCGGTTGGTAGCGCGGCGCGCGTGCTCGGCTGCTGAGGTTCGCCTCGTCACCAGATGCAGTGCGCGCTGCCGACAGTGCTTCACGCTCGCACGCAGTGCCCTGCACTGCGGGGCACTGGCGCAACATCGATCGACGCAGGTTGACAGCATCCCTCGCTGACGCTCCAACGAATCTGCGCAAGGTCCATTGCAGGTGGTGGGCAAGACGCAATCCGACGCGCGTACCAGCGTGTCACGCGCGGCAGAACGAGCGTTCTGCAGGTGACACGCATCGATCCAGTCAGACGTTACAAGTGCGACTAACAAATGGCGCGCGCGATCAGTGATCGATGCGGATTCCTGCACATACGCTGCGACGACATGCGTATTGCGAGCACTATTTCCAGCATCGGCAACATCTATTTAACGTGCACGCAAAAGCGGCGTTAGCTGCGCTCCATGCCTCTGACGCCATCAAGATGTCAGGCGCCGATGGACAGCTGTCGGGGAATCTCTTCCGCGCAATGAATCCGCTGTAACTATTACAGAACGGAAGGCTTTAGCACACCCGTCTCCAGCCGCTAGCTGGGCAAGAGGCTTGAGTGGATGCACCCCGCATCCACTGGCCCCTTCAGCTGCGCTAACTGGATGCGGTTATGAACAATTATTTGCAACGCTTCAATGTCGGTCGTCGCTTGGGCATGGCCTTCGGCATTTTGATTCTCTTGTCGGGTCTGCTTGTGGCGACCGGCCTGATCACCATGTCCAACGCCCGCTATGAGCTGGACACCATCGTCAACAACAACATGGAGCGCATCCGGCTCTCGAACGACATGCTCGACGCCAATACCAACGTGGCGATCGGCCTGCGCGACATCGTGATGGTGTCGGGCGATGCAGCAAACCGCAGCGCAATGGAGATGGTCCAAGACAATCGCGCGCGTTACAAGGAGTCTCAGGCTGCACTGGCGGCCATGCCCAGCAGCGACGTAGAAAAGGCTGCGCTCAAGCTGGTGCAGGAAAAACGCGACATCTCGGTCAAGTTCAACAACCAGATTCTCGACTACGGCATCCACGACCAGAACCAGGAGGCCATGGGCTTGTTGCAAGGTGCGGCCGCCACTGCGATGAATGAGCAGCAGGCCGCCATTCGCGACAACGCCGCGTTGGAGCGGCGCCTGAGCAAGGAAGCATATGCCGCGGCTGTGCAATCCATGCATCGCGGCAAGGTCATCCTGGCAAGTGGCGGCATCGCGGCGCTGGTCATCAGCACCTTGCTGGCGTGGTTGATCACGCGCAGCCTGACAACACCATTGAGTCAGGCCACACGCACCGCTGAAGCCATCGCCGCCGGCAACCTGCACAACGACGTCCACACCACCGCCACCGACGAAACCGGCCGCCTGCTGCAGGCCATGGACAAGATGCAACTGCAGGTGCGCAACCTGATCGCTGCACAGACCGATATGGCCAGGCATCACGACGCCGGCACGATCAGCTTCCGCATCGATGCTTCGGCATTCCCCGGCGACTACGGCCGCATGGCCAACGACACCAATCTGCTGGTGGCCTCGCACGTTGCCGTGCAGACCGATCTGGCACGCATCATGGGCCGCTATGCGGTTGGCGAACTATCCGAAGACATGCAGCCGTTGCCCGGTGAAAAAGCGGTGTTCAGCGACACCATGTCCCAAGTCAAGCTCAACCTCTCGGCGATGAATCACGAGATCAAGCATCTGGCGCAGTCGGCCGCCAACGGCGACTTCAGCGCGCGCGGCGATGTCGAGCGTTTTCAATTCGACTTCCGCATCATGGTCGAAAGCCTCAATCATCTGATGTCCACCGCCGACGGCAATCTGCAGTCGTTGTCGTCGTTGCTGCAATCGATCGCCGCCGGCGATCTCACCGCGCGCATGAGCGGCGACTTCCGTGGCGTGTTTGCGCAAATGCGCGACGACGCCAATGCCACCGCCAGCCAGCTGGCGCAGATCGTCGGCAACATCCAGCAGTCGGCGGTATCCATCAACGCGGCTGCCAGCGAGATCGCGGCCGGCAACCAGGATCTGTCGCAACGCACCGAGCAACAGGCGGCCAATCTCGAAGAGACCGCAGCGTCGATGGAAGAACTGACGTCCACCGTCAAACAGAATGCCGAGGGCGCACGCCAAGCCAATCAACTGGCGATCGGTGCCGCACGCGTTGCCTCGCAAGGTGGCGAGGTTGTGGGCAAGGTCGTCGACACCATGAGCGGTATCGAAGCCTCCTCGAAGAAGATCGCCGACATCATCAGCGTCATCGATGGCATTGCGTTCCAGACCAACATCCTCGCGCTGAACGCAGCGGTGGAAGCCGCACGTGCCGGCGAACAAGGCCGTGGCTTTGCCGTGGTCGCCTCCGAAGTGCGGACGCTCGCACAACGCTCCTCCGCTGCGGCCAAGCAGATCAAGGATCTCATCGACGACTCGGTGCAGCGCGTGGCCGATGGCTCGGCGCTGGTCCACAGCGCCGGCAAGACCATGAGCGAAGTGGTCGCGAGTGTGCAACGCGTCACCGACATCATGGGCGAGATCTCCGCCGCATCGCAGGAACAATCGGCCGGCATCGAACAGGTCAACCAGACCATCACTCACATGGACGAAACCACGCAACAAAATGCAGCGCTGGTGGAAGAAGCCACCGCCGCCGCACGCTCGATGGAAGAGCAGGCAGCGCAGCTCACCGATGCGGTGGCCATCTTCAGAATCGATGCACGACAGGCGCATGACGCCAACACGCGCACGGCCGCTCCGGTCGCACGGCTGCTCCACAAAGTCGCCAACGCCTGATCGATCCACGGCGGCAAGTTCGCCGCGATATCTCCAGCACCGCCGCGTGCAACATGTCAGCAAAAGAGCGCCGCCTGGCGCTCTTTTGCTTTGGCTATTCACGCATCACGCCATCGGCAAGCGCTTGCGCGTGACACGGGTGCGCGAGCGCGAGCGAACCTTCGCTATGGCGCATCTGCTCGACCAAGCACGCGCGCGATAGGCACTGCCTAACAACTTCGCAGTGCCGCAACCGTCGACGCAACCACTACTCCCGCTACCGACACATGGCATCGCCCTCACCCCAGCGCGCTTCACCGGCGCGTCGTATCGCGCTTCGCTTATGACTTCACAAGTTCGCACTCTGGTGCGCCTGCGGTACAGATGTGACCCATCATCATTACTTCATCAGTTGACCTTCGAGAAGTGGTTATTTATTTCCTATCACTGTGAACAGTCATTGCATTACAGATAGGTATTACCTAACACGCATGACTGGGACGAATGCCGTGCAGCAGAAGCCGCTGGATTGCAGGCTCCGACGCTCTCCGCCGATGGCTGCACACCCCGCACGATGACCGGCTGATAGTGCTGCGCGCGCGACGTTCCCACCCATGCTCATTCCGACGGCCCCGACCGTCATCCCCCTGCCGCTTGCCCAGGGCGTCATGTAGCGAGGTCTTTACATGGAATTGCGAGTCAACATCGGCACGGCATTGGGCATCGCCCTGCTGGCCACCGCCGGCGCTTCGCAGGCGTCCCCCTTCGGCACCCATCCGGCCCGTGGCACGGTCTTGTCGAGCAACGTTCTGACCAGCTACACCCGCGATGCCATTGCGAACATGCTGCGCGACGACCCATCGCATGAGCAGCCCAGTTGCAACGTTCGCGTAGCGGAATTCACCTACGCCACCATCGGCGTCGAAGGCGAACCGGCCACCGCCTCGGCCGCGCTACTGGTGCCGGGCGGTCCACAGTGCCAAGGCCCATATCCCCTGCTGGCATGGGGCGAAGGCACCCAGACGTTGCGCAGCACGGAACAGGCCAAGGACATCCGCGACGCGCGCGGGAACGACCCGTTGGTCACCCGACTTGCCAGCCAGGGCTACGTCGTCGTCGCCACCGACTATCTCGGCCTTGGCAAATCGAATTACCCCTATCACCCCTACATGCACAGCGCCTCGCAAGCCAGCGCCATGATCGATGCGATGCGCGCCGCGCGCAGCGTCCTGCGCCGTTTGAACACGCCGCTGTCGGGCAAGGTGATGCTCTCCGGCAACTCGGCCGGCGCCCACGCCGCGCTGGCAACACAACGCGAGATCGAAGCGCACCTATCGCAGGAATTCAACCTGGCGGCCAGCTCGGGGATCTCCGGACCTTACGCGCTGAGCGAATCGGTATTGGACGATCTGACTGGGCGTAACACCGTGGCCGAAAGCACCTTTGCCTTGGTCTTTTTGAGCTACGCAATCACCTCCATGCAGCGCACTTACCACAACGTCTATCTGGCGCCCTCGCAAACGTATCAAGACCCCTGGGCCGCACAGGTGGAAGCGTTTTTCCCCGGTACGCGTAGCGTGGGCGATCTGGTCACCACGTTGCCGCCGGTCGGCAAGATCAAGGACTACTTCACCGCGGCCTTTCTTCAGGACGTCGCAAACAATCCGTTCAACCCGTTGCGGCAAGACTTGCAACGCAACGACCTGCTCGATTGGCGCCCGCGCACCCGCACCCTGCTGTGCGGCTCATCCAACGATGCGAGCGTGCCGTTCAAGAACGCCACCAGAGCGATCGACACGTTCAAGCGCAATGGAAGCAACCAGGTGACAGCGCTCGATCTCGGCACGGGCAAGCGGGAAGACAATAGCGCCTTCGTGCATCTGGCAGTCGAGGAAAGCTGCATCGTGGCCGTGCGTCAGCAGTTGCTGGACCACAGCCGCTGACCGTTGCGAACACGCGCGTCTGCGCCTTGCCACCATCCCGCAGGCAGCTGCGGGATGGTCGATCATGATTGCTTACTCAGGCCGCAGCTGCGCCAGCGCATCCTTCAGGTCGCGAAACTGAAAGGGTTTTTGCAACCCATGCCGATGGCGGAACTTCTCCGGAATTCCGCTTTTCGCATATCCGGTGACGAAGATGTAAGGCACTCCGCGCGCATCGAGTTCCTCTGCGATCGGAAAGGACAACGTTCCACCCAGGTTGACGTCGAGCACGGCCAGATCCAGGTTGCCCTGCTGTACCACCGCAAGCGCGGTATCGACATCGCCTACCGTCGCGGCAATTTCATACCCCAGCTCGGACAGACAATCTTCCAGCAGCATGGCAACCAGCGATTCGTCCTCGACCAACAACACACGCATGGTCACGGACGCACCTCGGCGAGTTCAATCGGCAGCGGAATGGAAACGCAAAAACGCACGCCCGTCGGCTCGAACGAAAGCTCTACATCGCCCTTGAGGTCGTGCTTCAAACCGCGTTCCAACATGCGCGACCCAAAACCCTTGCGCGTGGGCGGTTGCACAGCGGGGCCACCCGACTCCTGCCAGATCAGCTCAAGCATCTCTTGGCCGTCTTGGGTGTGGCGTTTCCACGCAATCTGCACAGCCCCCTCGGCCGACGACAGCGCGCCATATTTGAGAGCATTGGTGCACAGCTCATGTAGCGCCATCGAGAGCGCCAACGCGCGCCGCGGATCGAGACGGCAGGAATCGCCCAGCAGCGTAAAGCGCTCACTGTCGCGCGGTGCGTGCAGCGCCGCCGCATCGCGGGTCAGCTCCAGAATATCTGCACTGACCCAGTTCTCCCGGGTCAGCGTGTCGTGCGCACGCGACAGCGCGAGCAAGCGCGCATCGATTTTTTCCTGCGCATCGGCAAGGCTATCGGCATTGTTGAACGACTGACGCGCCAACGACTGCACCATCACCAACGAATTCTTGACCCGATGGTTGAGCTCGTTGATCAACAACTGCAGATGCTGCTCGTGCTGTTTGTGCTCGGTAATGTCGCGCGTGGCGCCGGCGATTGCCTCGACGTTGCCATCCGGCCCGAACACCGGCGTAAAGATGTAATCGTAGACCCGCAATCCCTTGACCGCATGCGGAAACGGCACCTCGCCCCGAATCGGCTGACGCGTGGCAATAACGCGCTCGATCTCCTCGTCATGCATCGCGGCATGCCACGGCTCATAGCCCAGCTCCAGGCACGTCTTGCCGCACGCGTCTTCCCAGCGCATGCCCCACATCGTCAATAGCGCATGGTTGGCGTAGACGAAGCGATGCTGGGTGTCGAACACGTATAGAAGGTCCGGCGTGGCCTGTAGCAAAGCCTCGTAAATACGCGACTTTGCGGCGTCTTCCTGATACTCGGCCATTCCCGTCATGGTCCTGAAGTTGGGTCGCACAATAGAACGATTGCCGTGAACGCTCGATCATGCCGGCACCGGGATCTTGACCGCCTAGAAATGCATACCTGCCGCGCGCCTTATGCCCGGCGAATCAGACAGACACGCCAACTGCTGCGAAGCGGCCCCGACCAATGCATGCGCCGGCACCGCTGTGCCAGAGGTTGCCCGCACTGAGGTTTGGCGCGACCTCCACGCCACCTTCGCCCTGCCATCCAGGTAGTTGAAAGGTCTGACGGATCAGCACCTGGACGCCCGGGCGCGGCGGCTTGCGCTGCGATCGCCGTCGGGCGATGAACCCCGGAATAACCCATTCGATTCGCAAACCCACGGTCACCGGGGCGTCTTATGTGCACCGTAGCCTCCCGCCGAAAGTGACCAACATCCCCACCCTTCCATCACTCGAATCGGCCAGACCATGTCTTCGTTCTCGCGCAAAAACTCCCGTCACACCTCGATGCTGGCGTTCGCAATCATCCTCTGCTCCAGCGTGGCCACGACTGCCGCCGCAACATCGCTGCATGTCGTCTCCCGCACCGAGCAGATGACATCGTTCACCCACACCGGGCCGAGCAGGACCGAGGTGTTCAATCAGCAATGGGCAGACAGCGCCGCGCAATGCCGCGACACGTTTCCGCAGACCACCTCGGTGCAACTCGGCCAGGTCAATACACGTGCGATCAACGCAAAGACCTTCAAGGTCACCGGCAAGTGGATCTGCAGGGGCTGATCGCCGCGGCAGGCGAGCAGTGCTGATTGAAGAGTCAGCCTGCTTCAGGCGTAATCCCCAGTCGGGAAAAAACATCGCGGCGACTGAGCATTCCATGCTTAGGCGCACGTCACGAGAACGCACGCCAGCCCGCTAATCGCGGGGCGGATGAGAGATTGCAGCGCGGGGAGTTTGGTTAAAGCGTTGATGTAGATGGTGGGCCGTGATGGATTCGAACCATCGACCAAAAGATGAAAAGTTAGCTTTGCTGAGCTTAAGAATCAGCAACTTGCATGGCTTACTTTTCCTGACGGCTAGCGCCGGAGGCCTAGTGCGCGCTGGGGCGTCCTGCAAATTTTCCCGATCCTTGCGGGCACTTACCTCGCGCTATATGGATCGAACACTCGGCCTCCGGGTGGTAACTGCAGCTCGGATCCTCACCTCGTGCCGCGCGGCCCACATGGCGGAGGCCTCACAGCGGAAATCGGAAATCGCCTGTCTGGATCGGGTCGCGCGCGCCAATCTGATTCCATGTGGCGAAGACAGGCTGTGCGCAGAGCTGGAGAAGAAAGGACCACGCTATGGTGATAGCGCGCAATATCGGGCCATCATCTTGCGCCCGTCCACCCCGCAATAAGAACCGCGCCGCCACATGGGACGGCGCGGTGACTTCGACCACAGGGCAGTCAACCGGTCACGGGTAACGGGTAACGGGTAACGGGTAACGGGTAACGGCGGCATATTGATCGGTCTTCTTGATGCCGACCGCCTCCAAGCCTGCTAATTGAGCCACCACCAAAGTGGTGCGCCCCGGCACACGGATCGAGCACCTGTGCACCTGATTCGCAGATCCGCACTGAGAGCTTACGTCAGCTTACTGCGCTGGTTCAGAGGGCAACAAAAACCTTGGAGCCTCACAGCTAGGTCGCAGCTGCCCATGTGTTGCTGAGCTCCTGTAGGTAGACGATGCCCGCAAGCAGGCACTGAACGCACAGCGGCCACATCGCAGCCTCGCCCCAACTTGATCGTCGCTGCATCAATTGTGACAGTGCGGTACTTGCCACGTTGCGCCGAAGCCGACGTCGCACTAGTCGCCGCCTTCGTTGCACGACCCCACAGTTCGTAGGCAAGCAGCGCGGGCCAGGCGATGACGCAGATGATTTGGTTCTTAGAACAACGACCAAGAAGTTGAGGCTGGGAATGCCGATCATCTTGTGCGTTGGCGGCACCAAGGATGGCGATATGGGGCACCGTTTCGATCCTGCTACTGCAAGGACGCAACCTATCTAAAGTTCGCGCATGGGACTCGCGTAACACCACTTTCCCAATCCCGACACCCCTGAGAAAAACTCGATACCTGATGAAGAATCTATTGCTGCAAAAGCATGCGGCAGCCCTGGCAATTGGCATTGCAACCATCCTTGCATCCTCCCTCGCCACCGCTCAAACCCCCGGCATCGTGGCGCCTCGAAATCCCGATCGCGCGGTCCTCCCGGTTATCTCCGGCTCAAAAGTCAGCGTTCCCTTTGGGTCATGCACCGTAGGTGCGGTACTGGTGCCCACGAGCATCTTTCACAGACTGACGCCTTACCAACGTGCAACGCGATGGATCGTACTGGCTAAGCACTGCGCGCCCATGTACGCGAGCATCCACGTGGGTACGGATTCCATCGGTAACGTCGTGTGGCAGTCGGCTACCTCTGACATTGAGCTTGTACGAGTTTCTCCCCAGCCGGATCAGGCGGCGGTACTGTACTGCGCTTCCCATCGCAGCGTGGCGTTCTGCAATCCAATCCAGTCCTACACTCCTCGGGCGAACAACCAAGTCTTCATGCCGCGCGCCGGGCGGGAGGCACGGCTTGCTGTTACCGGGTGGTCGAACGCACCGGATGGGCAGTTCTGCACAAGCGGATGGCGCACTGGCGTCCGCTGCGTGTGGCAAGGATTCTCGCTCGTACCGGGAATTTGGAGACCGGCTTATGAGCACATCAGTACGGCCCACTCGTCCGAGCTCAATAGCATTGACAACGGCGACTCCGGCGGACCAGTCGTCACCTATGACCGGCATCTAGTCGGGATTATTTCCTCCGGTGAACCTGAGGGCCGTTCGATCGTCTACTACACGCCGATGCAACAGGTGCTGCACGAGCTGTATAGCTACACCCTCGCTCCGGCCAACCTGCCTACCGCTGCCGGCGACGACAACCCGCTCTCTCCGGGTGGCGAAAACGCTGGGTGGGAACTGGCACCGGCCGACGGCTGAGGCGAGCGGTTGACGTCTAATGCGGAATGGAGTGGCACAGGTCAGCAATCAGGAAATCGCCTGTACCGTCAGCATCCCGTGTGGCATTCGGGGTAGCTCTTCAGATAGCACGGCGCCGCCTCCGTGCGGCGCTTTGCTATGAGGTGCCTGCAAGGCCCTCAGTTGCTAAGCCGCGCCCTTGCAATATCAGCGTAAGGCGAAGTCATCTCCATACCTGTAAAACCGTATACCTCCACCTGCGCCGCCACCAGGGTCGTTCCGCTTCCGGCGAACGGATCTAGCACCCGTCCTCCGGACTCACAGATCCGGACCAACTGCCGCATCAACTCCGTTGGTTTGCCTGTTAAGTGATGCTTGTCAGTCTTGCGCACTGGCTCGCGGATCACTCCCGGCAGCACGGGCGCGCGACGGTCTAGCGGCATGTTGCCCTTGCTGCCCCACACGATGTATTCGGCCTGGTTGCGGAAGCGGCCCAACTGCGGGCGCACGCCTTCGGTCTTGTCCCAAACAGTGATGCCGCGCCAGGTGAAGCCGGCGATCTGCAGCGCGTCGGTGGCCAGCGGCACCTGCCGCCAGTCGGTGAACAGCAATACCGGCGCGCCATCCCTGAGCACGCCCGCGCACTCGGACAACCACAAGTGCATCCATTTCAGGTGCCAGCGTTGCTCGCGTTCGTCGCCAACAAAGTCGGCATGCAGTTGCGCGCCACCGCCCTGGACGTACTTCTGCGATGGTGGCTTGGCCCGTGCCGCAGCGGTGAGGCCACCGCTCGCATAGGGCGGATCAGTGATCAGCGCGTCGAACGAATTCGCTTCGAGCGTGGGCAGGATGGTCAGGGCGTCGCCCTGGAGCAGCTGGTTTTTCATGGTGAGAGCCTTGTTGGATTCGCTCGCGGCGATCGGAGGTGAGGCTCTCGGCCTTCAGGTGATTGAGCGTGCCGCAACGCGGGCACTTGATCTGGATTTCATCGAAGGCGCCGGCCTTGCACAGCAGGCGGGCGCCTTCGCCACAACGGAGGTTCTTGAGCATTGCGTGGTCTTGCAGTGGGAAAGGATTACGCGGCCGCTGGCGGCGCATAGGCGGCGAAGGCGATCACCTCATCGCCCACTCAATCGTTATGAACTGAAGCACCGGGGCATCACGGATACCGAGGGCACGCGTGCCGACAAGCAGGAAGCTGCCGGTCACAGAACGCAGAGAATGACGCAACATTATTCCCACGATGTGCCAGCAGTGAAGCCGCCTCGCCGGCCTTGATCGGCCGTGGTCTTCGACACAATTGCGGCCGAGGAACGCATCTCCGCTCAATTATTTTCCCGGCAATTTTCCCGGAGACACAAAAAAGGCGCCTACGGCGCCTTCTAAGCTGCTGATTTAGTTGGTGGGCCGTGATGGATTCGAACCATCGACCAAAAGATTAAAAGTCTTCTGCTCTACCGACTGAGCTAACGGCCCACTGACCCGACTTTGCGTCGGGGTGCGCATTCTACCCTACACAGGCGTCAAGACGAAATCGCGTAATGCGTGGGGTCCTGAACGCCGGCGTCGGCAAAGCCGGCGGCGCGCAGCCGGCAGGCGTCGCAGTGCCCGCAGGCGCGTCCGTCGGGGTCGGCGCGGTAGCAGGACACGGTGAGGCCGAAGTCCACGCCCAGGCGTACGCCTTCGCGCACGATGTCGGCCTTGCTGAGGAATTGCAGCGGTGCGTGGACGCGCAAGCCGGCGCCTTCCACGCCGGCCTTGGTGGCCAGGTTGGCCAGTACTTCGAAGGCGCGCACGAATTCGGGGCGGCAGTCCGGATAACCGGAGTAGTCCACCGCATTGACGCCGCAGAATAGGTCGTTGGCGCCGACCACTTCGGCCCAGCCGAGCGCCAGCGACAGCATGATGGTGTTGCGCGCGGGCACGTAGGTGACCGGGATGCCGTCGCCGCCGGCCTCCGGCACCTCGATGTCGTCGGTGAGCGCCGAGCCGCCGATGCTGCGCAGATCCACGTCGACCACCTTGTGCGCGACGACGCCCTGCGCCGCGGCAACGCGTGCGGCCGCATCCAGTTCGGAGGTATGACGTTGACCGTAGCGCACGCTCAGCGCGTACACGGCAAAGCCCTGCTCCTGCGCGAGCGCAATGACAGCGGCGGAGTCCATGCCTCCGGACAACAGAACGACAGCTTTTTTCATTTCAGGGCAGCATCGACAACAGAAGACGCAAAGGCTAGCAGGGTCGGCGCCGGGCCGCGATGGCGAGCGGTCTGTTTGGCACACACATCCGCCGAGACGACATGGCGCAGGCGCTGGAGACTGCTTGGTAGCCGAGGTCAGAATGCAGACGCTAGTGCATCAACAGCACACCGCTGGCGATGACCAATCGCGCCTCGCCTGCTTGCAGCGCCATCGCGTTGATCGACCAGCACTATCCGTCACGACGACCATGCACGTGCGTCCCTTCGGCATGCCGTTTTCCAGGCAGATTGCAGGCCGTCTGTGCGGACCACTGTCAGCTACCGATACGACTCAAAGCATCACCTCGCCATTGCTTCTGACGGCACGCAAGCTGATTGGTGCCGCGCGAGCACGGCAGACGTCGGACGTTGCCGCCGCGGCGGATACAGTCTCCTTCTTCCGGCCACACCCGCGCCAACGCGTCTGCAACGCAACCGGCGTACTCAGGACGGCCGACAAAACGGAGCGAGCAGCCGTCAGGTGGGGGTTGGCGGCGCACTCAGAGCAGGCATGGAAGCGTGGTCGATGCCGCCCCGAGCGCCGGCCGCGCCCGCCTGGCGGTGCGCGCAGTCGTTTTACTAGCCGCTCTTAGCGGCCCGGCTCGTCATCCCAGAGAATCTTGTGCAGCTGCATCTGGAAGCGGACCGGCAGGCGGTCGGCCACGATCCAGTCGGCGAGCTGGCGCGGCGTGACTTCGCTCTTGCTGGGCGAAAACCACACCGTGCAACGGCGGTCGAGCGCGTGCGTCGCAACGATCTCGCGCGACCACTCGTAATCGGCGCGGCTGCAGATCACGAACTTGATCTGGTCGCGTGCGGTCAGCAATGCCAGATTGTCCCAGCGGTTGCGCAGTTCTTCGCCGGAGGCAGGCGTCTTGATGTCGACTACACGCGAGACGCGGGCATCGACCTCGGAAACATCCAGTGCGCCGGAGGTTTCCAGCGACACATCGAAACCGGCATCGCACAGCTTCTGCAGCAGTACCAGGCAGCGCTTTTGCGCCAGCGGCTCACCGCCGGTCACGCAGACATGCCGCACACCATGACTGGCGACCTCGGCCACGATCGCGTCGATGTCATGCCACTGGCCGCCGTGGAAGGCGTAGGCGGTGTCGCAGTAGTTGCACCGCAACGGGCAGCCGGTCAGGCGCACAAACACGGTTGGCCAGCCAGCCGCTTCGGCTTCGCCTTGCAGGGACAGGAAGATTTCGGTGATCTTCAATCGCGGCAACGGCGACTGGACGATCTCGCTGGGGACGGCGGCGGCGTTCATGGGCAAAGTATGCGCCGCGCCAACAGGCGACGACGCGCGGGCTCAGCGCAGTTGCTGGCCGAGACGGATGGACTGCAGGCGTTCCTGGGCGACACGTGCTGCGTCCGAGCCCTGGTACTGCGAGACGACCTGCTGCAAGGTTTGCTGGGCTTCGTTGTTCTTGCCTTCGCCGTACTGCGACAGGCCGAGCTTCAACAGACCGCCAGCGGCCTTGTCATGCGTGGGATAGCGGCTGACGAGATCGCGGAACTGCGCCTCGGCAAGCTGGAAATTGCGGGTGGCGTAATAACTCTCACCCAGCCAATACAGCGCATTGGGGGTGTAGACACCATTGGGATAGAGCTCGAGAAAGCTCAAGAACAGCTGCGACGCGTCGTCGTATTTGCCGTTCTTCAATGCATCGAACGCGACGTTGTAGGCAGTGCGCTCATCGTTACTGACAGCCAGGGTGCCTGCGTCGCCATGAACGGACGGCGGCTTCTCGGAAGTGGCCGCCGCTGCAGGCCGCGCGGCCGGAGCCGGGGCTGGGGTGACGCTGCCGGTGGCAGAAGGCAGCGGAGGCGTTGCGCCACCTGCACCCTCCAACCGGTTCAGACGTCCGTCCAGGTCCAGATACTGGTCCTTGGACTGTTGCTTGAGTTGCTCGTTGTCGTGCTGCAGCTGTTCAACGGTCGCTCGCAAGCCCTGCAGGTCCGAACGCGCCTGCTGCAACTGGTTGAGAAGATCGTTGTTGGCCTGACTATTGGCCTGCTGCTGCTCAAGCACCGCCAAACGATCAGCGAGACTGGCTCGCTGGGCGTATGCCGGCGCGGCGACCACAAGGGCCGCCGCGACGAACAGAGATGTCACTCGAAAGCGCATCGTTTCTTACTGAGCCGTGTACACGATTTCGACGCGACGGTTCTGCGACCAGCAGCTTTCGCTGGTTTCGGTGCAGACCGGACGCTCTTCACCGTAGCTGACGACGGTCAGCTGGCTGGCCGAACCACCGGCAGCCTGCAGCGACGACGACACTGCGTTGCCGCGGCGCTCGCCCAGGCCCATGTTGTACTCGCGCGAACCGCGCTCGTCAGCATTGCCCTGCAGGGTGATGCGCGAGGACGGACGGTCGCGCAGGTACTTGGCGTGGCACGCCATGATGGCCTGGAATTCCGGCTTCAGGGAGTCCTGATCCAGATCGAAGTAGACAACGCGCTGGCGCAGGCAAGCATCGGTATCCAGGTCGCCCGGGCCGTACAGGCCAGAGGTGGCCGGGCCGGTGGGAACGGAGGAACCGGCGGTGGTGTCGGTTGCAGGAGGCGGAGTTTCCTTCACCTTCTTCGAGCAACCAGCCAGCACGGCAACGGACAACAGGGAGACAAGCAAGACGCGGGTGGACTTGTTCATGGGATACCTATGGAGGCTCTGGGCCAATGAGTGGTTTAACGCAGCGAAATATTAACATTAATGCGCGGTTCGGTAAGGCCCCCAAGCGGGTTCTCTCACATCACCATCGGCCAGAACCAGACGCTGGCGAACCCGAGCGTCGGCGGATACGGCGTAAAGCACGCCCCGGCCACCCTCACGTGCGGCGTACAACACCATGCTGGCGTTGGGCGCAAAGCTCGGCGATTCGTCCAGCGAACCCGGCGAGAGCGTGCTCCAGCTGGGCGAACCCAGGCTGCGATCCATCATGGCGATGCGGTAGCTATTGCCACTGCCCTGCGCCACGGCAATCTTCTTGCCGTCGAACGACACGCTGGCGGTCGCGTTGTAATTGCCCTGGAAGGTCACGCGGTTGGCGCTGCCGCCGCTGGCAGCCACCTGGTAGATCTGCGGACGACCGCCGCGATCGGAGGTGAAATAGATGCTGCTGCCATCCGGCGCCCAGGTCGGCTCGGTATCGATGCCGAAGTGGTTGGTCAGCTGGGTCAGCTGCTTGCTGCCCAGATCCATCACGTAGATCTCCGGATTGCCGCTGCGCGACAGCGCCAGCGCCAGGCGACGGCCGTCCGGCGAGAACGACGGTGCGCCATTGATGCCGCGGAAGCTGGAGACCAGCTCACGTGCGCCGGTGGCGATGTCCTGCAGGTAGATCGAGGAATTGCCACGCTCGAAGCTCACGTAGGCCAGCTTCTTGCCATCCGGGCTCCAGTTCGGCGACAGCAACGGCTCGGCCGAGCGCACGATGGTCTGCGGGTTGTAGCCATCCGAATCGGCCACCATCAGCGCGTAGCGCATGGCGCCACCCTTGCCGCTGGCGGTCACGTAGGCGATACGGGTCCAGAACGCGCCGCGCACGCCGGTGATTTTTTCGTAGATCGCATCGGCCATCTGGTGCGACACGTCACGCATCGCATTGGCGCGCGCGGTCATCGCCAGGCCGAGCATGCGCTCGCCCTTGGCCACGTCGAACAGTTCGTACTCCACGCGATATGCGCCCTCGCCCGCATCCATCACGCGGCCGACGACGATGTAGTTCTGCTTGAGGGTGCGCCAGGTCTGGAACTGCACCTCGGTGCCGCGGGTCGGCTTTTCGACGATCTGCGCTGCCGGCAACGTGCGGAACTGGCCGGAACGATCCAGGTCGGCGCCGACGACGGCAGACACATCGGTCTGCGGTGCGGTGCCGGAGCCTTGGTAGGGCATGGGGATGACAGTGATCGGCGTCGCCGAGGCGCTACCGCCCACGATGTCGATGGTGAGCCCTTGCTGTTGCGCGAGTGCGCTCAGCGGCAACAACAGGGCGGTCAAGGCAGCTAGCCAACGCAGCGGTTTTTTCATGGACGGCTCGGATCGGGCAGGAAAAGTGTGCAAGGGATACCAATCAGCGAGTGAACATACTCGCAATCATGAACGAGACAACGTGAAAATGGAGCGAGCGGTCGAGCGGCGAGGCAACTTCGTCAGGCCTGAATCTGGTCAGGCGCTACCAAGCCGCAATCGACGCCGGCAAGACATGAGACGACAACGCATTGACCCGGTTGTCATCAAACGCCTCGTCCCCCGGTGCAGCGCTCGCAAGCTGCCGCACCGCGATCCACCCAACGATTACTGATCCTGCGCGGTGAATACGAAGGTCAGATTGCGCTGGAACACCGATTCGAACCCGCGATACGGCAGCGGCTGTGCGCTCAACACGGCAGCCTCGATCGAGCGCTGGCCGGCCTCGTCGTACGGGCAACCCGGCGCGACCTTGGCTTCCATCACGCTGCCACCAGGCAACTGACGGATGTTGATGGTGCACTTCTGCCCCGGCGGCACCGATGGCGGGCGCACCCACTGGGCAAGCACCTTCTGCTGGATCGCAGCAGCGTACTTGGCCGACAGGTCGGTACTGGTGCCGCCCTGCCCTGCAGTTGGCTGCGCACTGGTCGCTGCTGCGGCAGAAGCCTGCTGCGCGCGCGCAGCCGCAACCTGACGCAGCTTCTGCTCGGCCAGCGTAGCTTCCTTGGTGGCCTGCTCGCGCTGGCGGCGGATGTCGGCGATCTTCTTCTGGCGCTCGGCGTCGGCCGCCTGCTCGGCAGCCGCCTGCTTCTTCTTGGCGTCGGCCTCTTCCTGCTGCTTGGCCAGGCGCAGTTTCTGCTCGGCCTCTTCCTGACGCTTACGTTCGGTCAGGTCGATCTGCTCCTGGCGGCGCTTGGCTTCCTGTTCCTGCTTGGCCTTCTCTTCGGAAATGGCCAACGCATCGACCTTGTCCTGGTCGACCTTGTCCGGCTGGGCAACGCGTTCCTGCGCCTGTGCCTGCTGCTGCGTAGGCGCATCCTGCGGGCGCAGCTCCGGGATCGGCTGCGGCGGCGGCACACTTTCTTCCGGCGCGGGCTCGGGCAACGGTGCCGGCGGCGGGGGTGCTTCCACCGGCGTGGCCTTCAGCGCCTGACGCGCGACGCGTGCCTCGGCGGCGGAGACATCCAGCGAGGCTTCCATGCTGGGGTCGCCCGCAGCCGGTTCGACCGAGCGTTCGGGCGACCACAGCCAGCCGGCGATGAACACCAGCGCGACCAGAATATGCACGACCAAGGCCAGCATGACCGGTCGCAGCCAGCCATCCTCGCGCGCGCCCTGGGTGGGGAGTGCGTCAGCGTGCATCGCTGCCTGCAGTGCCGCCGGAGTCGGAGATCAGGCCGACTTTCTCGACCTTGGCCTGCTTGAGCACGTCGATGGCGTCCATGATCTTTTGATATGGCGCGGCGCGATCGCCAGCCACCACCACGCGTGCATCCTTGTCCTGCGCCACGATGGCGGCCAGCTGCGCTTGCAGCGCAGTGACGTCCATGGCCTGCGGCTTGCCCTTGGGCAGCTGCAATGCCAGTTGGCCATCGGCGGCAACCACCACCACGATCGGGTCCTGCTTGCTTTCCAGCGCCTTGGCGCGCGAGCTCGGCAGGCTGACGTCGGTGCTCAGGGTCAACAGCGGCGCGGTCACCATGAAGATGATCAGCAGCACCAGCATCACGTCGATGTATGGCACAACGTTGATGTCGGATTTGAGCTTGCGCTTCTTACGGCGGGAAATACCGGAAATCATCGCGAAACGTTCCTAATTAATCCCTCGCACAGACGTGTGCGATCTGTCGCCAGTGGCTCGCCTGTCCAGGTGCTGCAGACCAGTGCGTGCGCATTGGCGGTGGACGTATCCAGCTGCCGCGCTGTGCAGGTTCCTGCAACGCGCGCGCGCAGGCCAGAGAGCTTGCGAGAGAGGCGCATTACTCGTCCGCGCCAGCCTGGCGCTGCAGGATGGAGCTGAACTCGTCGGCGAAGGTTTCGTAGCGCACCGACAGCCGTTCCACGCGGGTGGTGAAGCGGTTGTAGGCCCACACCGCCGGGATCGCCACGAACAGGCCGATGGCGGTGGCGAACAAGGCTTCGGAAATACCCGGTGCCACGGCCGCGATACCGGCCTGCTCGCCGCTGCTGACCATGTCGTGCATGGTCACCATGATGCCGAACACGGTACCGACCAGGCCGACGTACGGCGCAGTGGAGCCGATGTTGGCCAGCAATTCGAGATTGCGCTCCAGCTGATCGACCTCACGGGTGAAGGCGGTCCGCATGGCGCGCTGTGCGCCTTCGAGCTGCACGCGCGCATCCAGGCGGCGGCGATCGCGCAGCCGCGAAAATTCGCGAAACCCGCTTTCGAACATCGATTCCAGACCGCCGACGGTGCGGTTGCGGTCGGTTGCCGAAGAGTAGAGCTTGGCAAGATCGGCGCCGGACCAGAAGCGGTTTTCGAACTCATCCGCCTCGCGGTTGGCCTGCTTGAACGCACGCGCCTTGCGGAAAATGATCACCCAACTGATGAACGAGCCGATCAACAGCAACAGCACGATGATCTTCACCGGGATGCTGGCGCGCAGGATCAGATCAACATAGTTGATGCTGCTGTTATGCGCCGCCGTGGCGGTTTGCGCCGCGGCCGCGGTGACTTCCTGCGGTAGTGCTTCCACTACCGTGTCCTGCAGGGCCAGGAGCAATGCAATCGACATCCGTTGGTTCCTCAGTAATCTGATTCTGGGGTTTCTAAAGCTTTCAACACGTCATACAGCGCATCGTCCATGCCGCGCGGGCGGAAGTCGCTGGTGCCGAGTGCGGCGATGCGCACCTCGGCAGTCAACAGCACCTCGCCTTCGCGACGGACCGACTGCGCAAACAGCAGGCTGGCCCGTTTGCATTTCAGCAATACCGCCGACACAGACAGCGCGTCGTCGAGCCGGGCCGGCTTGAGGAAATCCAGTTGCATCGAGCGGACCGCAAACACCAGACCGTGGTCCTGGCGCATCAGATCCTGCCCGTAACCGACCGCGCGCATCCACTCGGTGCGCGCGCGTTCCATGAAAGCAACGTAGCGCGCGTGGTAGACCACCCCGCCGGCGTCGGTATCTTCCCAGTAGACGCGTGTCGGCCAACTGAATACAGGCGGGGAATCGGGAGACGGGAATCGGGAATCGGTGGTCATGGGGACGGATTATTGGTCGAGACGGCCTGAGCAAGCGACAAGCGGAGCGTCATCAGAACAGGTCTCCCGGCTCGCAGATGGCTGGTGCGCGGTCGCGCGGCGGCTTCAGGCCCAGGTGCAGATAGGCCTTGGTGGTGACCATGCGGCCGCGCGCGGTGCGGATCAGAAAACCCTGCTGGATCAGGTAGGGCTCGATCACGTCTTCCAGCGTGCCGCGCTCTTCCGACAACGAGGCGGCCAAGGATTCCACGCCCACCGGGCCGCCGTCGAAATGTTCGACGATGGTGCGCAACATGCGGCGATCGAGCTCGTCGAAGCCTTCCGGGTCGACCTTGAGCATCTGCATGGCGGCCTGCGCCACCGGCAGATCGATATGGCCGGCGGCCTTGACCTGGGCGAAATCGCGCACGCGGCGCAGCAGACGGTTGGCGATACGCGGGGTGCCACGTGCGCGACGCGCGATCTCGGCGGCGCCGTCGGGCGTGCAGTCGATGCCCAGAATCGCGGCCGAGCGGATCACGATGCGGGTGAGCTCTGCCGGCGAATAGAACTCCAGCCGCTGCACGATGCCGAAGCGGTCGCGCAACGGCGCGGTGAGCAGGCCGGCGCGGGTGGTGGCGCCAATCAGCGTGAACGGCGGCAGATCGATCTTGATCGAGCGTGCGGCCGGGCCGTCGCCGATCATGATGTCGATCTGGAAATCTTCCATCGCCGGGTACAGCACTTCTTCCACCACGGGCGACAGCCGATGGATTTCGTCGATGAACAACACATCGTGCGGCTGCAGGTTGGTCAGCAACGCGGCCAGATCGCCGGCCTTTTCGATCACCGGCCCGGAGGTGGAGCGCAGGTTGACGCCCAACTCATTGGCGATGACGTGACTGAGCGTGGTCTTGCCCAGGCCGGGCGGGCCGAAGATCAGCACGTGATCCATCGCCTCGCCACGCGCCTTAGCAGCCTGGATGTAGATCTCCATCTGCTCGCGCACCGGCTGCTGGCCGAGGTAATCGGCCAGGCGTTTGGGGCGGATGCTCGCATCGGCGGCATCGTCTTCGCGGGTGGCGCTGCTGGCGATGATGCGCTGTTCGGTCATCCCGCCATCTTCGCATGCCGCGCGCGGGCGGCGCAGCTTCTAGAAATCAAGATCGGCCTGCCGCAGCACGCTGAAGAACGCATCGAAGCTGGGCGCGCGCCAGGTCGGGACCAGCCCCTCCCATTTCTCGAAATAGACGACTTCCGGCTCGCACTGCGGGCCGCGCGCGCGATAGTCCAGGCACAGCAGGCAATCGACGTTGTGGCACGACAGCACCAGCACCTGGTCCAGGCCGGCATGCAGGCACGCCGCCGCACTGAAGTCGTCCGGGTCTTCGAAGGCCGCGGCCAGGTCCAGCACGCTGCCGATCTGCGCAAGTGGCGATAGATACCGATCCACCAGCACGCATTCCCAATCCACGTGATGCGCGGAAGCAAAGCGCGTGCGCGGCACCCAGCACCAGCCCGTGTCGCCGCCGTCCTGGACGCTGTAAAGCCGCTTGAACAACGCCGGCAAGCGCACGCCCAGCCGCGCTTCGGCAGCGGCCAGCGCACCGGCATCTGCGGCCGCTGCGGTGTCGTTCCAATGCCCGGGGCCTTTCCAGAAGGTGCGCAATGCCGGTGGCTGAGGCTGCCAGTGCACCAGCTCGTTCTCATCGTGCTTGGCTTGCAATGCAGGTGACCAGTACACGACATCGACCAGCTGCGACAGCAAAGCGTCCACGTTATCGAACACGATCAGCCGGCGGTTTGCACCGACGTCGACATAGACGATGGCGGGCTCGGCGCCGGGCACGGAATCATCCAGACACAAGGCCCGGCTGGGTGAGCGGTGGTCGGCGGCGATGACGATCAGGCGGCGGTCGTCGCCACCGGCGGCCAGACCGGCAAATGCGTCATCGCGGTAGTCCTCGCGGGCACGCACCTGCGCGAAGGAAAACAGCTCCGCGCTGCCAAGCAGGCGTGCACGCGGGATCAGCCATTCGGCCTTGAGCCAGTTGTCAGGCTCATCGAGCGACTGACCACGCGCCATCTGCACCGCGCCGCCGTCATAGCGCGCATACAACGTGCGTAGCCATGTCGGCAGATGCACCTTGAGCCGCGCTTGCGCGGAGGCGATGGCGGCCTCGCTGGCCGGTGTGCGCCCGAGATTCAGCGCTTCGTCCCAGAAGGTGTCCAGGCTCGGCGAACGGCCGTAGACCATCCACTGCAGACCAGCCACGCTCAGATCTCCACTTGCGCGCCCAACTCGACCAGGCGGTTACCGGGAATGCGGAAGAAGCCGGTGGCCGGGGCGGCGTTGCGATGCATCAGCGCGAACAGCTTGTCGCGCCAGATCGGCATGCCGCGGTTGGCGCTGGCCACGATGGTTTCGCGGCTGGCGAAGAAGGTGGTGTCCATCGGGTCGAAATGGATGCCGCCCTGGTCGCAGGAGCGCATCAGCGCCAGCGGCACGTCGGGCGTTTCCATGAAGCCGAAGCGCACGTAGACGCGGTAGAACTCGTCGCCGATCGATTCGATCTGCAGGCGCTTGTCCACCGGCGCATACGGGATCGGCAAGGTATCGACGTTGAGGAAGATGTTGCGTTCGTGCAGCACCTTGTTGTGCTTGAGGTTGTGCATCAGCGCATGCGGCACGACCATCGGGTCGGCGGTCAAGAACACCGCCATGCCCGGCACGCGCGCCGGCGGGGCCAGCATCAGGCCAGGCAGGAAGCTGTCGATGCGGATGCCGTCCTTGCGGATCTCTTCACGCAGCAGCGCGCGGCCACGCCGCCAGGTGCGCATCAGGGTAAACACCACGATGCCCAGCGCCAGCGGGAACCACGCACCCTGCAGCAGCTTGGCGCCGTTGGCGATGACAAACGCCAGCTCGATGATGAAGAACACCACGCACAGCGGCAGCACCCAGTTGCGCCAGCGCGGCCACAACGAACGCGCCACCAGGGCCAGCAGCAAGGTGTCGATCAGCATCGTCATCGAGACCGAGATGCCGTACGCCACGGCCAGATTGGTGGAGCTGCGGAAGATCAGCACCAGCGCGATCACCATCACCATCAACAGCCAGTTGATGCCTGGCACGTAGATCTGGCCGATGGTGGTGCGCGAGGTGTGCTTGATCTGCATGCGCGGGATGTAGCCCAGCTGCATGGCCTGGCGGGCCACCGAATACGCACCGGTGATCACCGCCTGCGAGGCGATCACCGCCGCCAGCGTGGCCAGGATGATCATCGGGTACAGCGCCCAGCTGGGCACCGCTTCGAAGAACGGGTTTTTCAGTGCGGCAGGGTGATTGAGCACCAGTGCGCCCTGGCCCAGGTAATTGAGCAGCAGCATCGGCAGCACGAAGAAGTACCAGCCATGCCGGATCGGGCGTGCGCCGAAGTGGCCCATGTCTGCATACAGCGCTTCACCGCCGGTCACCGCCAGCACCACCGCGCCGAGGATGAACACCCCGTGCCAGCCGTGCTCCATGAAGAAGCGGATCGCCCACCACGGATTGAAGGCTTTCATCACTTCCGGCGCATCGACGATGTTCCAGATGCCGATCGCGCCCAGCGACAGAAACCACAGGCAGGTGATCGGGCCGAACACCTTGCCGACCGTTTCGGTGCCGAAGCGCTGCACCATGAACACGATCAGCAGCACCACCACGGTGATCGGCACGATGAAGGGATGCAGGCTGGGCGCGGCGATTTCCAGGCCTTCCACCGCGCCCATCACCGAGATGGCCGGCGTGATCACGCCGTCGCCGAAGAACAGCGAGGCGCCGAAGATCCCGAGGATGCCAACCACGTACGCCGATCGCGAGCCCTGTTTGAGGGTGCGCTGGGTCAGCGCCATCAGCGCCATGATGCCGCCCTCGCCCTCGTTGTCGGCACGCATGATGATGGTGACGTACTTGAGCGTGACGGTGATCATCAGCGCCCAGAACGCCAGTGACAGCACGCCCAGCACGGTGTCGTGATCGCTGGTCAACCCGTAGTGCGGCGAAAACGCCTCCTTGAGGGTGTACAGCGGACTGGTGCCGATATCGCCGAAGACGACGCCGATGGCGCCGACGACCAAGGCCATATGGCTGTTGGCAGGCGCGTGGCCGTGGCCAGCTGCGGGAGTGGAGGTCTGTGACATTGAGTGGGCAGGTTATCGCTGAAGGGCGTGAAGAATGAGAAAGGCCGAGCTCGCTTAACGCAGCGCGGCCTGGAGTGCCTTGCGAATGACCGTGGCGACTTCGTCGCCTTCTGCCCCGGCCTCGCGTGCCATGCGTGCAGCCTCGGCCGGCTTGTAACCCAGTTGCTGCAAGGCGACCGTGGCTTCGGACACCGCATCCGGACCCAGCTGGCCGGTGATCGGCGCGCCGCTGCTGAAGTCGGCGGCGCGGTCGCGCAGCTCAACCACCATGCGCTCGGCGGTCTTCTTGCCAATGCCCGGAATGCGCGTCAGCGCGGTGATGTCGCCGCCGGTAACCAGGCGCGCGAACTCGTCCACGCTAACCCCGGAGAGCACCGCCAGCGCGATCTTGGCGCCGATCCCGGTGACTTTTTGCACGTCGCGAAACAGCCGCCGCTCGCCCTCGCGCAGGAAGCCATACAGCGCGACGCTATCTTCCTTTTGCGCGTAATGGGTGAACAGGATGACGTCGCGACCGACATCGGGCAGATCGTAGAAGGTGCTCATCGGCGCCTCCAGCTCGTACCCCACCCCGCCCACGTCGATCACCAGCCACGGCGGCTGCTTGTAGGCCAAAATCCCGCGCAGACGGCCGATCACGCGGCACCGCCGCTGCGGTGCCGGGATTGGGCATTGGGGATTTGGGATTGGCTGGATCCCTCGCTGCCGTTAACCACGGCCGCGCACCGCCGCATCGGCACAGCACGCGCGGACCCGCCTTTGCGAATCCCCAATCCCGACTCCCAAATCCCTGCTCTCATTTCTTCCGGCTCCAGGCCTGTTGGGTAGTGACGCCCAGACGCTGCGCGGTGGCGCGGACGTGGGCGTGGGTGATGGCAACCGCCAGTGCATCGGCGGCGTCGGCCTGCAGCTTGCCTTTCAGGTTGAGCATGATGCCGACCATGTGCTGCACCTGCACCTTGTCCGCGCCGCCCTTGCCAACTAGCGCGAGCTTGATTTCAGTGGCAGCGTACTCGTGCACCGGCAGATCGCGCATGACGACCGCGCAGATCGCCGCGCCACGTGCATGGCCGAGCTTGAGCGCCGAATCGGCACTTTTGCCCATGAAGACCTTTTCGATCGCCACTTCATCCGGCCGGTAGGTCTCGATCAACTCGCCCAACCCGTGCAGCAGGCGCTTGAGCCGCTGCGCAAAGTCGCCCTCGCCCAGCAGCACCAGCGGCGCGTGATGCACATGCCGGCTGCGACCGCCCTCGTCGATGTCGATGATGCCGACCCCGGTGCGCTGGGAGCCGGGATCGATGCCCAGGATGCGGGTCATCGAGGGGCCGGGAATCGGGAGTCGGGAATCGGGAATGGGTAAAGCGGCCTACTGGCGTGCTCGACGTCGCCGAGCACCGCAGGATGCAGTCGTTTCGATTCCCGATTCTCCATTCTCAATTCCCGGCGCCTACGCGCCGAAACTTGATTGATCGACGTTCGAATACACGTCCTGCACGTCGTCCAGGTCTTCGAGCAGGTCGAGCAGCTTGCGGACCTGCAGCGCGGTGTCACCATCGACGGCGATGTCGTTTTCGGCGCGGAAGGTGACTTCGGCGTGGGCCGGTTCCAGGCCGGCCGCGGCCAGAGCGTCCTTGACCTGGGCGAAGGCATCCGGGGCGGTCAGCACGTCGATGGCGCCGTCTTCCGGGTACACCACCACGTCGTCGGCGCCGGCTTCGATGGCCGCGTCGGTGAGGGTGTCTTCATCGATGCCGGCGGCAAAACTGAGCACGCCCAGGCGCTTGAACATGAAAGCCACCGAGCCATCGGTGCCCATGTTGCCGCCGCATTTGCTGAAGGCATGGCGCACGTCGGCCACGGTGCGCACGCGGTTGTCGGTCAGGCAGTCCACGATCACCGCCACGCCGCCGGGCGCGTAGCCCTCGTAGCGCACTTCTTCGTATTCCACGCCTTCCAGCTCGCCGGTGGACTTCTTGATGGCGCGTTCGATCACGTCCTTGGACATGTTCGCCGACAGGCCCTTGTCCATGGCGGTGCGCAGGCGCGGATTATTGGACACATCGCCGCCGCCGGCGCGCGCAGCGACGCTGATCTCGCGGATGATCTTGGTGAACATCTTGCCGCGTTTGGCGTCGGAGGCGTTCTTGCGGCCTTCGATCGAGGGGCCTCTACCCATGGGTGATTCCAGACTGGCTTGGATGACAGGGCGCGGATTTTACCTGATTGCTTGCACTCACCGGGGGTGCGACATCCGCCAGCGGATGTTCAAGACGAAAAGCGGCCGCTGCGCAGGAAGGCCAACGCCAGCCGGGCGGCCTCGGGCGAGCGCAACAGCCCGCTGTGGCTGGCGTGCACCACGCAGTGGTCGCGCAGCCCCGGCAGACGGGTTTCGGCCAGCGCCACGGTGCCGTCCGAGCCCTCGGCCAGCGGCGCCAGCCAGCGGCCGACCCCGCGCGGCACGCACCCGGCGATCTGGCCGATCTCGACCGGCCCGTCCCAGCGCGCAAACCCTTGCTGCAGCAGGGCGGCGCTGCGCCCCATCGCCCAGACGCCCCCGCGCCGCGCCAGCCCGCGCGCAGCGGCGCTGCCGCACAGGGGCGAGCCCAGGCAGACCACGCGGCGCACCGGCAGGTCGGGGGCATCGCACAAGGCCTGCAGGGCCATCAGCCCACCCAGGCTGTGACAGACCAGCAATTGCGCGCGGCTGGTGCGCAGGCGTTCGATCAAGCGCGGCACCGCCTGCGCCGGCCCGCCGAGCACGCTGGCATAGCCGAACAGCGCGGGTGCCAGCCCATCGGCGCGCATCCGGCGCGCAAGCGGCAACAGCCAGTGCGCGGTATTCCAGATGCCGTGCACCAGCAGCACATCGGCGGTGGCGGCGGCCGCGTGCTTGCGCGGACTGCGCCGACGGATGACAGGGATGGCCGACGATGCGTTGGACAAGGACGTGGTTACCGGAAGGGGAGGTGAGCGTCAGGCGAATGTCTGACGCGCATGGGGTCTGCAGCACCGACTACGCGATTGCGGTCGCAGGCTCGCTGCGCCGATTTTGCGGCAAGCGCAGCCGCGCCGGAGAAGGACAGAATGCCTTGCCTTGCCGCAGCGGCAAGGCAGGCCTGGCTTGGAGCGGCGAATACACCGTAGCGAGCGGCTGCCAGGCGGGTGTGCACGGCGCACGGGAGACGGCCTGCCCGAGCGATCCATGCCGATTCCGCGGCACCGGCCGCGCTGGTGCGATGCGCGTACAGTCGTTTGGTCGTCGCGCTTAGTCGGCCGCCAGCACCGGCTTGCGGCGCAGGATGAACTCGCGGTCGACGATCTTGCCCACCGGGAAATCGTATTCGCCGATTTTTTCGAAACCGTAGCGGGCGTAGAAGCGCTGCGCACCGAAATTCTCCGACCACACACCGATCCACAAGGTGTGTGGGCCGTCGCGTTCGAGCCATTCCAAGGCGGTTTCGAACAGCCGGCTGCCCCAGCCGCTGCTCTGGTAGCCCTTCAATAGATACAGGCGCTTGAGTTCCCTGTCGCCGGGGCGCACCTCGTCGTGCGGCAAACCGCATGGGCCGGCGGCGGCGTGGCCGACCAGCAGGTTGTCCAGCTCCAGCAACCAGATCGCATAGTCCGGATGCGCCAGCACGATGCGCGCACGCTCCACCGCATAGGTCTCTTCCAGAAAACCGCGCAGGTCTTCTTCCGGATACAGATGTCCGAAGGTTTCGGTAAACGTCTGCGCAGCCAGAAGCGACAGCGCTTCGGCATCGTCCGGCGTGGCGCGGCGGATGCGGGTCATGCGGGCCTCTCGTGCCGGGTGGACGTGGCAGCTTCTCGCATGCGGCGGCGGTTCTGCAAGTTGGGGAATCGGGAATCGGGAATCGGGAATCGGACAAGCATCTGCGGTGCGTGGATTACCCGTGTGCAGGATTCGGTGTGGGCGCTGATGGTTTTGGCAAAGCGCGCGACGCTTGCTGCATCGGCGGCACGTCGGAAAGATAACCACCATGTGCGAGGCACGGCCATGTACTAGCGCAACTCGGGACGGTTTGAAACGGGCCTGCAGGCGCACCGCCGCCGATTGATCGGCGGCGATTGGATGGCTGTGATACATGCACAGCCTCCGGCCCTGGCGCTGACGGTTCCGCCAAAGTGCGCAGCGCTGGCTGCGCCGGGCGACTTGTACAGATGACCACGCATACCGCGGCCATCTGCTCGCGCAGGTCAGACCTGCTTGGGGCGCACCTGCACGTGCACTTCGGCCAGCTGCTCGGCGGCGATCGGCGATGGGGCGTCGGTCATCAGATCCTGCGCGCCGGTGGTCTTGGGGAACGGGATCACGTCGCGGATCGATTCGGTGCCGGCCATCAGCGCGGCGATACGGTCGATACCGAAGGCGATGCCGCCGTGCGGCGGGGCGCCGTAGTTCAACGCATCCAGCAGGAAGCCGAACTTGGCGCGCGCTTCTTCCGCGCCGATGCCGAGCAATTCAAACACGGCGCTCTGCATGTCCGGGCGGTGGATACGGATCGAGCCGCCGCCGATTTCATTGCCGTTGAGCACCATGTCGTAACCGCGCGACACCGCAGTGCGGGCATTGGCGCGCAGGTCGGCGATATCGTCCACCGCCGGTGCGGTGAAGGGGTGATGCAGGGCGACGTACCGCTGTGCTTCGTCGTCCCACTCGAACATCGGGAAATCAGTGACCCACAGCGGCGCCCAGGTATCGGCGACCAGCTTGAAATCCTTGCCGGCTTTCAGGCGCAGCGCACCCATGAAATCGGACACCTTGTTGTAGCCGCCGGCGCCGAAAAACACGATGTCGCCGCTGCTTGCACCCACGTGCTTGAGCAGCGCGGCAAACGCCTCTTCGGAAAAGAACTTTGCGATCGGCGAGCTGACTTCGCCGGTTTCCGACAGCTTGATGTAGGCCAGCCCCTTGGCGCCGTATTTGGCGGCATGCGCGGCATAGTCGTCGATCTGCTTGCGCGACAGCGCTGCGCCACCGGGAATACGCAGCGCGGCCACGCGGCCGTCGGCATCGTTGGCGGCGGCGGTGAACACCGGGAATTCGCTGGATTTGACCAGCTCGGCCACATCGATCAGTTCCAGCGCGATACGCAGGTCCGGCTTGTCCGAGCCATAGCGACGCATCGCCTCGGCCCAGGTCATGCGCGGGAACTGCGCGGCCAACTCGACGTCCACCACTTCCTTGAAGATGGCGCGGATCATGTCTTCGACGAAATCCTGCACGTCGCGCTCGCGCACGAAGGCAAACTCCATGTCCAGCTGAGTGAATTCCAGCTGGCGATCGGCGCGCAGCGCTTCGTCGCGGAAGCAGCGCGCGATCTGGTAGTAACGGTCGAAGCCGGCCACCATCAAAATCTGCTTGAACAGCTGCGGGCTCTGCGGCAAGGCGTAGAACTCGCCCGGATGCATGCGCGCCGGCACCAGGAAGTCGCGTGCGCCTTCCGGGGTGGCCTTGGTCAGGATCGGGGTTTCGATATCCAGGAAATCGCGCGCATCCAGGTGGCGGCGCAGCGCCTGCACCAGCTTGATGCGGGTGCGCTGCATGCGCTGCATTTCCGGACGGCGCAGATCGAGATAGCGGTACTTCAGGCGGGTTTCTTCGCCCGGATTTTCGTGCGCATGGAACGGTAGCGGCGCCGCCTTGTTGAGGATGGTGATGCGGGTGGCGATCACTTCGACCTTGCCGCTGCGCAGCTTGTCGTTGACCGCATGCCGCGCACGCACCACGCCTTCGACCTGCAACACGTCTTCGTAGCCCAGGCTGGCGGCCACCGGGAACACTTCGGCGTTCTCCGGTTCCACCGTCACCTGCACGATGCCTTCGTGGTCGCGCAGGTCGATGAAGCACACGCCGCCCAGGTTGCGGGCCACGTCGGTCCAGCCGGCGAGAGTGACGGTTTGGCCGATCATGGTCTCGTCGACCAGGCCGCAGAAGTGGGTACGCATCGAAAGCTCCGCTGAAAACCCGACGCAGGCAGCGCCGGAAAGCCGGATATTCTGGGGCCGGCGGGCGGCAGGAGCAAATGCGGCGACGGTCACCGGCGCTTAAGTCAGCGCCCGGCTGAATAGGCGCCACGCCCCTCCCGTACCAAGGACGTCACGATGCTGCGAACCGCCCTGCTGATCTCCGGCTTCAGTCTTGTCGCCCTCGCCGGCGCCCTGGTCAGCCGCCCCGCCGCCGCGCAGGACCGCGGCTTCAATGGCCCCAGCATCACCTGCTCCAGCAACGATAACCGCCGCCGCGAGTGCGACACCCCGTTCCGGGGGCGCGCCGCGCTGGTGGAAAACATCTCCGGCACCCGCTGCATTGAAGGCCGCAACTGGGGCAGCGACCGTGGCCGCGTCTGGGTGGACAACGGCTGCCGCGGCCGCTTCGTCGAGGCCCGCGGTGGCTGGGGCGGTGGCGGCTGGAATGGCGGCGACGACCGCCCCGGCAACGCAGCCGCCGGCACCGTGCGTTGCGAAAGCCGCGACCAGCGCCAGGCGATCTGCAACACCGGCTGGCGGCGCGCGACGATCGTGCGTCAGCTCTCCGGCACGCCCTGCGTGGAGGGCCGCAACTGGCACCAGGAAAACGGCCGGATCTGGGTGGATGACGGCTGCCGCGCCGACTTTGCGCAGGCCCGTGGCGGCGGTTGGGATCGCGATGACGGCTATGGCGGCCGTGACGATCGCCCGCGTGGCGACTACTCGGTGACCTGCAGCAGCGACGACCGTCGCCTGCGCAGCTGCGACTGGGACGTGCGCGCCGGTCGCCCGGTGCTGACCCGCCAGTTGTCGAACACCCGTTGCGAAGAAGGTCGCACCTGGGGCTTCGATCCGCGCCGCTCGGCGGTGTGGGTCAACGATGGCTGCCGCGCGCGGTTCGACGCGCGCTGAGGTTTCCAGGCTTGGCGTCTTTTGTGTTTGTCGCAACAGGCCGGTTCGTGATGAGCCGGCCTGTTTGCGTTGGTGCTTTGCGGTTTTGCAACAAGATGGGCGGCCGCGCTACCTGAGCGACAGGTTGGCGGTGACAGGACCGAGGACCTATTTGCTGCCGGCCGGGCGGCTCAGTCACGCGCAACCAAGCGTCGCTATCCACTCTTGCGATCGGCCGACCAAACGTAGCGCGCCGTTGTCAGGTGCGCGTGGACGGCTTACAGGAGCCAAAGTCTGCGCGTGGCAATAAGGATACCGGGCAACTGCCGCGCCCGCATGGCGGTCAGCGCCGTCGTTTTGTAAGCCGCTTTTGGCCGGCTCTCAACTTCCCCACGGCGCCGGAGGCAAGGGCACCGGCCGGGTGAGATCGAACTCCACCCGAAACAACCGCCCGCCCGGGCGACTCAGCTCATACACCACGCTGCGCCCGGGCTGGACCTCCATCGCCCAGGTGTTCTGCAGCGAGGCGGTGGCGCCCAATCGCTTGAACAAGGCAATCGACTCGGCATCCACCGGGAATTCCTGACGCGTGGCACTGCCCGCGCCACGGCTATCGCCGCCGTACTGGGTCAATGCATCCGCATTGCCATCGGCATGCCGGTGATCGTGTTTGAGGCGTAAACCGGCCTGCGTGCGGGTCAGCACCCAGGTGCGCGAGTGGTCGTCGCCCACATGGAACGGCACCCGCAGCTCGCGGCGCGGGTGGGCGCAACCGCGCACATGCATCACCAGCGCCTTGCCAGCGAACGGACTCGGCGTTGTCGATGCGGGCGTGTCGACCAGGACACGACCGGCAAACGCCTGCCCGCAGTGCGCCGCAAGCGCGGAAAGAAAGCGGTCGACTGGCACGACGGCGGTGCTGGGCGGCGGGACGGAGCTGGCGCAGCCGCTGATCGCGATGGCCAGCAGCCACGGGGCCAAGCGCGACATCGTGCTGACGACGCTGCCGCGCATATCGACCATCACGCCGCGCCGGATGCCGGCTTTGCGGCAGGCGCGGCCGGTGCGGCTGCCGGCTTGCTGTCGCTGGCCGCCGCCGGCTTGGCATCGCCGCCGCCTGCGCTGCTGCTCTCGGTGAGGTTCTTCTTCTTTTCGCCAGCCGACTTGAAATCGGTCTCGTACCAGCCGCTGCCGGACAAGCGGAATGACGGCGCGGTGACCTGGCGCTTGATGGTGGCCGCCGCGCAGGACGGGCAGGTCTGCGGATCGGGGTCGGCCATCTTCTGCAGGCGGTCGAACGAGTGGCCGCAGGTGGTGCACTGAAACGCGTAGATGGGCATGACAGATTCGCTGAAGACGATGCAAGGGCGCCGATTCTAGACGGATGCGGGTATGTCGGCGCAATGATCGAATCGCGCGCTGGCGCATGGCCGGGCTGGCGGGAGAGTGCTGGGCAGTGACCGACGCATTGCGGATGCACGTGCGGCGCGTCGGGCCTCTTTGCACGCTGGGGCGTCTCGCGGGCTGGACGCTTGAGGCTGCTGGCTGCTGGCTGTTGGCTGTTGGCTTCTGGCTTCTGGCTTCTGGCGTCTGGCTTCTGGCTGTTGGCTTCTGGCTTCTGGCTGTTGGCGGTTGGCTTCTGGCTGTTGGCGGTTGGCGGTTGGCGGTTGGCGGCGGCATCGAGACGAGTAGCGGATTCGCTGCGTCAACGAAGACGCTTTCGGCCTGCTCGTCAGTTACGGCCTGGAACGCTTTCCTCTCTGTAGAAAGCGGCTTGACCACGCCATTTTGATCTTGCACTTCCGGCGGCGCTCTTTCACCAGCGCGGACCTGGCACTCAGAGCAGCCAACAAAACTCCTTCGCTCACCGCCAGGCGGGCGCGGCCTGTCCGCGGAATTCTCATCTGCCACTAGTACACACCGGTTCCTGCGTGCCGTTCGCAACCACCTGACGACTGCTCGCCACGTCTTGTTGGCCGCTCTAAATGCACGCCGGCGTGCGTCTCCGCCAACACATGGTGATAGCGCAACCCCATTCCATCGGCAGCGAGCTGCTCAGCCATCGCCACATGATCGCGTTATGCGAGCCACATCGATCGAGTCGCAGCAGCGCGGCTGCTACACTCGATCACGTGATCGACGCGCCTTTCCCCCCACGAGGGCCGCATCCATGTTGCGGCTGACTGCCCTGTTGCTGGGCGTTGCCCTGCTGCTGACCGGCAGCGGGCTGCTCGGTACGTTGCTTGCCGTGCGCGGCGGTCAGGCCGGGTTCGATGCGCGTGCGCTGGGCCTGATCATGTCCGGCTACTTCGCCGGCTTTTTTCTCGGCACGTTTTTCGCGCCGCCGTTGATTCGACGCATCGGGCATATCCGCGCATTTGCGTTCTACGCATCGCTGGCGGCCATTGCCGTGTTGTTGCATCCGATCTGGCTCGATCCCTGGGGTTGGGGTGTGTTGCGCTTGTTCACCGGCGCTGCCCTGGTGGGCTTGTACACGGTGATCGAAAGCTGGCTCAACGCCGAGCCGGATGCACGCCGACGCAGCCGGGTTTTCTCGGTGTACATGGCGATCAATCTGTCGGCGCTGGCGCTGGGCCAGATTCTGCTGACCGCCGGAGACGCGCGAGCACCGGCCATGTTTACGCTGACCGCCATCCTGATCTGCGCGGCGGTGATGCCGGTCGTCACCACGCGCTTGATTCCGCCGGAGGTGCCGCAGGTGTCGCGCCTGCGCCTGAAAACGCTGTATGCGCTGGCGCCGGTCGCCACCGTCGGCGCCGGGTTGTCGGGCTTGGCGATGGGTGCGTTCTGGGGCTTATTGCCGGTGTATGCCAACCGCATCGGACTGGATGCCGATGGCGTGGCGATGTTCATGCTCACCGCAATCGTGGGCGGTGCCATGCTGCAATGGCCGATCGGGCGCATCAGCGACGGGCACGACCGACGCATCGGCCTGGTCACGGTGAGCGTCCTGGCCGCCGCCATCGCCATCGCTGGCGCCGTGCCGATGGTGCAGTCGCAGACCACCGTCTTGTTTATGCTGTTTTTCGTGTACGGCGGGCTGGCGTTTTCGCTGTACCCGTTTGCGGTGGCGCACATGCTCGATTACCTGCCACGCGAAGACCTGCTATCAGGCTGCAGCAGTCTGTTGCTGGTGCATGGCGTGGGCGCGGCCATCGGCCCGGCGCTGGCGGGCGGGGCGATGCAGAAGTTTGGCCCTGCGGCGCTCCCGGTCTATTTCGCAGTGATGTTGTTGGCGCTGGCAGGTTTCACGCTGTCGCGCTTGCTGCGGTTTGCACGTCGTCGCACGCATCCCATCGCGTTCCGGCCGATGCTGCGCACCACGCCATCGGCACTGGAATTGATGCCGGAAACCCAACAGATCGAAGCAGCGCCAAACGCCAAGAAGCGCTGAGAACGCGATGTCTGGGTCGTAAGCTACCGACGCTGGTGCGATACGCGGGATACAGCTCGCAGCGGCATGTATCTTTCGCACAGATCTGGGCTGCGTGAGCTGCCTACACGCCCTACCGGTTGCTCGCGATGTTTTGTCAGCCGCTTCAAGACTTGGAGCAGGCGTTGTGGTGCGGCTGGACGCTTTGCATGCGTCGAGTGCAGAGCGTGGATCTGCGCTTTGCTGCAGGGCCCTTGCCCGCCCACCATCGCAGGACACGCTGCAAGTACGTCCATGTAAGCTCTTTGGCGGCATCCATGCCGCCAAAGGTCCCGCGACGGTGGGCGGGCAAGGGCCAGTGAAGAGGGTCGGTGTGCGCGGCTTTCAATAAAGCGAGCAGCACACTTTCTGGTGCGGTGTCCTTACCGCTTGCGGGACCCTGTGGCGGCATGGATGCCGCCACGGAGCGTCCATGGATGGATTCACAGCGTGTCCCGCAAGCGGTAAGGACATCGCGCCCTCGACCAACCGACAAAGCAGCTTGCGCATCTCCCAAACAGTGTTGAATCGCGCGCGGTAAAGACACCGCCCCCCCCCCCCCCCGACCAACCGACCACACTGCTTACGCACTCCAAATAGCGCTAAATCGCACTCGGCCTAGAGGCAGAGAAGCTGCGCACATCCACCCAGTGATCGCAGCCCATCTGTAGCGCGGTCATCATCACGCAATGCAAGCACGGCAGTCTGCGGCCACCTCCCCCGCTCGTTGGATTGCAATGGATTTGACCACCTGCCCGCGCGTGCGACATCCGGCCACGCTTGCCCTGCTGCTGGTTCCATTCGCCCTGCCCGCTTACGCGCAGCAGGCACCGGATGGCGCCACGCCGGCAGCGCCAAGTTCAGAAGTGCTTGCCAGCGGCGAGCAGGTGTCCACGCTCGATCAGGTACAGGTGGTCGGGCAGGCAATGACGTACTCCAAGACCACCGTGAGCAAGGAGATGCTCGACCGTCAATTCGTGCTGGGCAGCGTCAACGACGCGCTCAACGAACTCCCCGGTGTGGTGGTCACCGAAGCCGATGCATTCGGCTCGTCCGATTGGGGCACGCAGATCAGCATGCGTGGCTTTGTCAGCAACCGCGACACGCAGCAGATCGGCACCACTATCGATGGCGTGCCCAACGGTGGCTCGGCGTATGGCGGCGGCTCCAAGGCCAACCGCTTTATCGACATGCCGGACCTGGAAACGGTGGAAGTGAGCCAGGGCACCGCCGATATCGCATCGCGCTCGAACGAAGCGCTGGGCGGCACACTGAATTACCTCACCGGCGAGCCGCTCGAAGAACAGCGTGTGCGCGTGATCGGTGGCATCGGCGACAACCAGGCGCGCAAGTATTACGCGCGCTACGACACCGGCCTGCTGGGTGGCAACACGCGTGCCTGGATCAGCGGTTCGTCGGCGCGCAACGACGACTGGATCGACGGCAGCGGCCACACGAGCCGCGACCACCTGGCCGGCAAGTTCGTCAGCGCGTTGAACAAGTGGACGCTCAGCGGCTACGCGTCCTACGACGATGCCGACGAATCCGAATACACCAGCGTGACGCCTGAGCAGTTCGCGCGCGACCCGGAACACGATTTGTTGACCGGCACGCTCACCGGCATTCCGTATCTGGATCAGAACTACCGCTCCGGCTCGCGCGCCCTGCGCAAGAACACCTTCGGTTATTTGCGCGGCGCCTTCGATGGCGGCAATGGGTTCAAGGCCACGCTTACCGGCTACGCGCATCGCATGCAAGGCCGCGGCGACTGGATTCCGCCGTATCTGGTGGACGTCACCAACGATGGTACCGGCGCGCCGGAATCGGAGGCGCGCGGCGGCAACACCGTGTATGCCGGCAGCGACCTGGGCAAGCTGTATTACCTGACACCAGGCGGTGCGGCGGCGACGCTGCTGGCCGGTTGCGCCGGCAGTGCGGCGGTACCAGCCGAATCCAATCCGGCCTGCTATCCGGCAGGTTCGGTGCCGGTGCAGTCGTATCGCCACAGCCATTACGACAATCACCGCGCCGGTGCGATGGCCGATGTGGAATGGCGCCACGATCTGGGCCCGATCGAAAACACCGTGCGTGCCGGCGCCTGGCTGGAGCGCGTTGAGCGCAGCGTCACCCGCGACTGGCATCGCCTGCTCAACGTCGGCACCAACATCAGCTTTGACCATCAGCCGTACTGGGTGCAATTCAAGGACAACTACCAGACCGACGAGCAGATGTATTACGTCGAAGATGTGATGCGTTACGGCGCCTTCGCCTGGCGCGTGGGTGTGAAGCAGTTCTTCCTCGACCAGACCCGCGACCGCCGCATCGGCGATGCGCAGCATGTGGAGTCGGATGCGCACTCCGACCCGCTGCTGTCGGCGGGCCTGACCTGGACCACGCCGGTGCAGGGGCTGGAAGCCTTCGCCGGGTATTCACAGAATTTTGCCGCGATTCCGTCCGGCGTGCTGGGCGAAACCGACCCGGTCGCACTCAGCCGCGTGCAACCGGAAACTGCCGACAATATCGAGCTCGGCCTGCGCATCAGCCGCTGGCCGTTGACCGGCAGCGTGACGCTCTACGACATCCGCTTCGACAATCGCATCGTGTATGTGCCAGCCAACTTCGTCAGCGGCATCGACTATCTGGGCGAGACCGACGGCGTGTATGAAAACTTCGGCGGCGTGCATGCGCGCGGCGTGGAAGCGGCGCTGGGCTACGGCTGGGACAACGGCTGGCGCCTCAATGGCGCCTACACCTACAACAAGGCCGATTACCTGGGCAGCGGCGATGCCGCGCGCGATACCGCCCTGGATATCACGCCCGGCGCGCAGGTGATCGGCCAGCCGCGCAACACCTTGGTGGTCTCGGCCGACTGGCGTGGGGAAGCATGGCGCTTCGGTGTGTCCGGCCGGTATCTGGGCAAGCGCTATCTGGATGCGTCCAACCGCGCCGCGCTCGATGGGGTGACCACCTTCAATGCGAATCTGGGCGTGGAGCTGTCGCAGCTGTCGGCGCAACTCAAGGGCCTGCAACTGGCGCTCAATGTCAGTAACCTCACCGACAAGCGCTATCTAGAAGGCGTGGACGGCAGCGATAGCGCCTTCATCGCCGCGCCGCGCACGCTGGGGCTGACGCTGACGCTGGATCTGTAACGGCCACCTGCCATGCTGACGTGCACGCCGGGACTGTCTTCCTCTCCCGCTGTGCGGGAGAGGGCTGGGATGAGAGCACAGCTCCCCCATCCGCCCTTCGGGCACCTTCCCCCGCAGGCGGGGGAAGGGAATCGGACGGGTTCAGCCACTCAGAGGTGACACGATGATCGACCTGCCCCGCCGCCGTTTGCTGCAAGCCGGCCTGACCAGCGGTGCGGCCGCACTGTTGCCCAGCATCGCGCGTGCCGCCGCCATCGCGCCGGACCGCCGCAGCGGCACACTGGACGACCTGCAGCACGTAGTGATCCTGATGCAGGAAAACCGCGCGTTCGATCATTACTTCGGTTCGCTGCCCGGCGTGCGCGGGTTCGGCGATCGCTTTCCAATCCCGGCCCCACCGCTGCCGGGTGCGCCCTCGCGCACGGTGTGGTTGCAGCCCAGCGAAGACGGCATGCAATGGCTCACGCCGTTTGCATTGGATACCGCAGCGCAATTCGGCTTCATGCGCGTCAAGGGCACGCCGCATAGCTGGCCGGATGCACAACAGGCCTGGGATCACGGCCGGCTCGGGCAATGGGCGGCAGCCAAGCACAATCACGCGCTGGGCTACTACGGGCGGGCGGATATTCCCTTCCAATACGCGCTCGCCGATGCGTTCACCATTTGCGATGCGTACCACGCCTCGATCCAGACCGGCACCAATTCCAACCGCGTGTTCCTGTGGACCGGCAGCAACGATCCGCAGGGTCGCCATGGCGGGCCGGTGATCGGTAACTCGCACGACAACTTTCCGGAGCTGGGCGGGTTTGCCGAGCCGTATCGATGGACCAGCTATGTGGAACAGCTGCAGCGCGCGGGTGTGAGCTGGCAGATCTACCAGGACATGGCTGATAACTTCACCGACAACCCGCTGGCCGGGTTCGAGGCGTTTCGGCAGGCTTACAGCAACGCGCCCGGTCACGATGCACAGCTGCGTGCGCGCGGCATCAGCACGCGGGGCGTGGAGCAGTTGCGCGCAGACGTGATGGCCGATCGGCTGCCGTCGGTGAGTTTTGTCATTGCCGATGCGGCCGGCAGCGAACATCCGGACCCGTCCAGCCCGGCGCAAGGCGCGGCCTACACCGCACGCGTGCTGGATGCACTCACCGCCAATCCGGCGGTGTGGAGCCGCACTGCATTGCTGCTGATGTTCGATGAGAACGATGGATTTTTCGATCACATGCCGCCGCCGGCACCGCCATCGCCGGACCCGCGCGCAACCAGCGGGTTTGCCGGCGCCTCCACCGTCGCCACCGACGACGACTACCATCGCCAGCCTGCACCCGGTGAGCAAAAAGTGGATCTGCCCGCACTGCACGGCCGCCCCTACGGGCTTGGTCCGCGCGTGCCGCTGTATGTGATTTCGCCGTGGAGTCGCGGTGGCTGGGTGGATTCGCAGGTATACGACCACACCTCGGTGCTGCGCCTGCTGGAACGACGATTTGGCGTACAGGCGTCGGAGATCACGCCATGGCGGCGCGCGGTGTGTGGCGACCTGACCAATGCGTTCGATTTCCGCAATGCCGATGCACGCCCATTCGTCGCATCGCTACCCGATGTGGGCGATGCGGCAGCGCGCGCAGCAGCCTTGCGCGAGCACACGCTGCCGCCGCTGCCGGCCACGTTGCAAGCGCCCGAGCAACCGTTCGGCGTGCGCCGTTCGCGCGCTGTGCCGTATCGCCCGAGCGTGCAACTGGCGCATGTGCAAGCGCGCGGCGAGGTGCAGCTACGCCTGCGCAACAACGGCGCAGCGGCGGTGCTGCATGTCTACGACCGCTACGACCTGGCGGCGATCCCGCGCCGCTACACGGTGGGCAACGGTGCCACGCTGGACGGCGACTGGACCACCTACGATGGCCGCTACGATCTGTGGCTGATCGGCCCCAATGGATTCCATCGCCACTATCGCGGCGACCTGAGCGCTGCATTGCTGGTAGCCGACATCACCCAGGCAGCGGACGACCCGGCGGCGCTGTCGTTGTCGTTGCACAACACCGGCACCACGCCGATCCAGATCGCACTGCAACCGGCCGCGTATGCGCAGGCGCAACCGCGCGAGCAACTGCAGCTTGCGGGCGGCCAGACCTGGCAACGCAGCTGGAAGGCGGCAGCCAGCGGCGGATGGTACGACCTGTGGATCGAATACGACGGCGCAAGCCAACGCCTGGCAGGTCGCATCGAAACCGGCGCAGACAGCGTCAGCGATCCGGCGATGGGTGGGCCGGCGCGGCTGCAGCAGGACAAGCCTATCGTGATTGGCCCACTGGGCTGAGCCGTGCGGCCTTGCGCCGTGCGAAGGCTGCGCGCAAGTGCGGGATCGCGAGCGAAGGTCACTCCGTGCAAGCAGGGGAGCGGCGGTCAGTGCACTGCGGCCGGGGCCAACACGCCGATAGTCCCCAGCCACGTCTCCACCAGACTTGGCCAGTGCGCGATCGGCAGCCCCTTGGCGCGCAGACCGAAGGCATGCCCGCCCTGCGCGTAGAGATGCATTTCTGTCGGCACGCCGGCCTGCTTCAGTGCAACGTAGTAGGCCAGCGACTGCGTTACCCCATCCACCTCGTCGTCCTCGGCCTGCAGCAGAAAGGTCGGCGGGGTATCGGCGCTCACGGTGATGTCTGGACGCAGCTGTAGGTGGGTTGGATCGCGCTTGGCATGATCCTCATCTTCGTGCGCCCACAGATGGCCCGGATAGACCGCGATGGCAAAATCGGGACGGCAACTTTCCGCATCCGCCGCGTCCACCGGCTGATAGGTGCGCTTTGCGAAATGCGTGCTGGCCGCGGCGACCAGATGCCCGCCGGCGGAAAACCCGATCACCCCGACCTTGTGCGGATCGATCCGCCACTCCACCGCATGCAGGCGCACCAGTCCCAGCGTGCGCTGCGCGTCCTGCAGCGCGGTCTGTATCTTCGGATAGTAGCGGCCGCCGTTGACCCAGGTCGGCCCCGAGTTGGGTACGCGGTACTTCAGCAACACAAAAGTGATGCCGCGCCCGGTCAGCCAATCACAGATCTCCGTCCCTTCCAGATCCATGGCCAGGACTTGATAGCCACCACCGGGGAACACCAGCACCGCCGCACCGGTGTTGCGATTTTTTGGCAGATACACCGTCATCGTTGGGCGGCTGACATCGCTCACCTTGGTCCACGGAAATCGCCCTTCACCGGTGCCCACCATTTCGGGCTTTGGATTGCGCAAGGCATCAGGCACCGCCTGCGGCCAGAGCGGTATCTCTACCTGGCCAGGCGCCGGTTGCCAGGCACGTGCCGGCACAGACCCATGAACAAGTAGCAGCGCAACTGCCATACACCAATGACTCAACTTTGTTTGCACCCTCGAACCTCAAGAGTGGAAGCGGAATAGGAAGAACATTGCGGACTGACACGCGAAATAAAGCCGGTAAACGCTGGGGCGTTGCGATCCGATGGCGAGCACCGCCACGCCGGCCGTCATCGCGCGAATAGGTCCACCGCAGTGACAGCGCCCGCGACGGCGGCTGCGACCGCCTTCAACGCTGCATCGCGCCCAGCGTCGTCGACCTTGGCGCCGTTCAAATACGTCGTCAGCAACAGCGGCGCCCTGCCCTTTGGCGGCCACAGGATCGCGATGTCGTTGCGGGTGTCGGTGCCGTTGCTGCCGGTCTTGTCGCCGATCTTCCAGTCGCGCGTGAGCCCTGCCCGCAGGCAGGCGTCGCCGGTGCGGTTGTCGATCATCCAGTCGGCCAGCCGCTTGCGCGAGGCAGGTTGCAGGGCATCGCCGAGCAGCAGCGTGCGCAGCGTGGACGCCATTGCCGCAGGCGTGGTGGTGTCGCGCGGGTCGCCTTCGGCATAGCGGTTCATTTCCGGCTCGTGGCGGTCGCTGCGGGTGCGCGTATCGCCGATGCCACGCAAAAACGCAGTCAGCCCGGCCGGCTCGCCAACCAGCGGAAACAGTAGATTGGCGGCCGGGTTGTCGCTGTAGATCATGGTGGCCCGGCACAGCTCGCCCACGCTCAGCGACCCGCCGACATGGCGCTCGGTGACCGGCGCATGCGAAAGCATGTCGGAGGCGCGGATATTGACCCGCTGCGCCAGCGTCAGTTCCCCCTTGTCCACCCGCTGCAGCACCGCCGCAGCTAATACAAATTTGAAGGTACTGCACATTGGGAAGCGCTCGTCCTCACGCTGGCCGATGCGTTTGCCGGTGGCGCTGTCGAGCAGACCGATGCCCAGGCGGCCGCCACTGCGACGTTCGATCCGGGCCCATTCGTCCCGCAACTCAGCGACCGGGGTCGCCACCAGACTGACCGCCTGACTGGGCCTGGACGCTGCTAACAGCACGCTCGCGCCGGTTGCGCACAAGAATTGTCGACGGTTCAACATAGGCCAGCCTCCTCGGGAGAGCCCGCAGTATCGGCGCAGGCCGGCAGCCGGAGAATTGCGATGTTTCGATCCCTGGCATGAATTGAACTAATCTCTGCGCATGCCCCGCCCTCGCCTTCCACTCAATGCCCTGCGCGCCTTCGAGGCGGCCGCACGTCATCAGAACCTGACCCGCGCAGCCGGCGAGTTGTGCGTGAGCCAGGCCGCGCTCAGCCACCAGATCAAGGCATTGGAACAGCAGCTGGGCACCAGCCTGTTTCACCGCCTGCCACGCGGCGTGGCGCTCACCGACGAAGGTGCGGCGCTGGCACCGGTGCTCGGCGAGGCCTTCGACCGCATCGCCGCCACCCTGGAGCGCTTTGCCGATGGGCGCTATCGCGAAGTGCTCAGCGTGGGCGTGGTGGGCACCTTCGCCACCGGCTGGCTGCTGCCGCGATTGCCGGCGTTTCATGCCGCGCATCCGGATATCGAATTGCGCCTGTCCACCCACAACAACCGGGTCGATCTGGCCGGCGAAGGACTGGATCTGGCAATCCGTTTCGGCGACGGCGACTGGCAGGGCCAGATCGCGCAGGCGCTGATGGAGGCACCGTTTGCACCGGTATGTGCGCCCAGCATGGCGCGTGGCTTGCGTACGCCGGCCGATCTGGCGCAGCTGCCGTTATTGCGCTCGTATCGTCTGGACGAATGGCCGCAGTGGTTTCGCGCGGCGGGCGTGGCCGAGGTCGCCGCACGCGGGGCGATGTTCGATTCGTCGTTGACCCTGGCCAGCGCGGCGGCGGCCGGGAGCGGTGTGGCGTTGCTGCCGTTGCCGATGTTTCGCCAGGATCTCGACGCGGGGCGCCTGGTGTGCCCGTTCCCGATCCAGATCGACGCCGGGCGCTACTGGCTCACCCGGCTGCGCTCGCGCCCGGAGAGCGATGCCGATGCCCGATTGCGCGCTTGGCTGGTGGCGGAGCAACAGCGCTCCGGTTAAGCGAGCTCAAGGTGCCGCTCAGCGGCGCGCCGCCTCGATCCCCTGCACCGCCACGCGGCGAAACGCCTCGTAGTGCGCCTGGTCGGCGAACCAGTGCGGGGCGAACAGCTCGAACAAGCGGTCGTTGTGATACAGCAACAGCACGCGCTCGTTCTCGCGGTAGCGGATGTAATCGGACCAGGGCCGGCGCAGCCGCCCGTCCACCCAGGTGATCTCCAGCCCGGTCTCGTCCCACGCAAACGTATAGGCATACCGCAGCGAGGCCTGCTGGGCGTGTAGGCGTTTGATCTTTCGCGGCAAGCCCCACGCGTACAACGCCGCCAGGCCGATCAAGCCGCCGCCACCGCCGCCGAGCAGCACCGACCCGATAATTTCGCTGGCCCCGATCAGTTGCAGCATGCCTGCCCCGATCAGCAGCAGGACCACTAGGATCACGATCAACAGCTTGCCCGTCTGCCGCGCATGCAGGCGCTGTGCGGCCAGGTGGTCTTCCAGACTGATGGTGGCGCTGATCATGTTCGCTCCTTCCTTGTGCTTGGCCCGACGCGCATCGTAACGCCTGCGCGTTACGCGCCCTCGATCAACTCCATCCACGCCGCTTCCGCTGCGGCCAGCTGCTGCGCCGTCGCCTCACGGTCGCGGCCCAGCACCGCCATCTTGTCGGTGTCGGCATAGTTGCCCGGGTTGGCCAGTTCGCGGTCGAGCTCTGCCAGCAGCGCTTCCAGCTCGCCCACACGCTTTTCGGCGCTGGCCAGCTTGTGCGGGTTGACGGCTTTTTTCGGCGGCAGTGGTTTGGTCGGCGGCGGCGGGGTCGGTGCCACTTCGGCCATCTTCTGCTTGGTGCCTTGCGCGGCCGGGCGGCTGCGCAGCCAGGCGGCGTATTCGTCCAGATCGCCATCGAACGGCTCGACCACGCCATCGGCCACCCGCCAGAAACTGTCGCAGACCAGGCCGATCAGATGGCGGTCGTGCGAGACCATCACGATGGCGCCTTCGAAGTCGCTCAGCGCCTCGGCCAGGGCCTCGCGCATTTCCAGGTCCAAATGGTTGGTCGGTTCGTCGAGCAGCAGCACGTTGGGCTGTTGCCAGGCGATCAAGGCCAATGCCAGACGCGCACGCTCGCCACCGGAGAAGCCATCCACTACTTCGAACGCGCGGTCGCCGGCGAAATTCCATTTACCCAGGAAATCGCGGAACGCCTGATTGGAACCATCCGGCGACAGATCGCGGAAATGATCCATCGGCGACTGGCCTTCGTGCAGCGACTCCACCGTGTGCTGGGCGAAGTAGCCGATGCGCAAGTCCGGATGCGCGTTGCGCTCGCCCGCCAGCGGCGCCAGCTCGCCGACCAGGGTCTTGACCAGCGTGGTCTTGCCCGCTCCGTTGGGACCGAGCAGACCGATGCGGTCGCCGGCCTCCAGGCCGAATCCGACGTCGTGCAGAACCACCGAATCGGCGCCGTAGCCGGCTTCGATATGGTTCAACCGAATCAGCGAAAACGGCAGCCGATTGGGCTGCGCGAACTGGATGCGGAATTCGCGCTCGGCGCGCACCGCCTCGGTGCCGGCCATCTTGGCCAGGCGCTTCATGCGGCTCTGCGCCTGCGTCGCCTTGCTTGCCTGCGCCTTGAAGCGGTCGATGAAGCTCTGCAAATGCGCGCGCTCGGTCTGTTCCTTGTCGTGCGCGATCTGCTGCTGGCGCAGGTGTTCGATGCGCTGGCGCTCGAAATCGGTATAGCCGCCGACGTACAGCTTGGCGGTGCCGCCATGCAGATGCAGCGTGTGGGTGGCCACGTTGTCCAGAAACTCGCGGTCATGGCTGATCAACAGCAAGGTGCCCGGGTACTTGAGCAGCCATTGCTCCAGCCACAGCACCGCGTCCATGTCCAAGTGGTTGGTCGGCTCGTCCAGCAGCAGCAGGTCGCTGGGCATCATCAGCGCGCGCGCCAGGTTCAACCGCACCCGCCAGCCGCCGGAGAACGACGACACCGCGCGGTGGTGCGTGTCGGCCGGAAAGCCCAGGCCGTGCAGCAGCTTGCCGGCACGCGCTTCGGCATCGTAAGCGCCGAGTTCGGCCATCTTCTGGTGCGCATTGGCGACCGCTTCCCAGTCTTCGCGCGCGGTGGCTGCCGCTTCTTCCTGCAGCACCGCGGACACCTCGATATCGCCGCCGAGCACGAACGACAGCGCCGGGTCCGGCAACGACGGGGTTTCCTGCGAGACGCTGGCGGTGCGCACCTTGCCGGGCAGATCCACATCGCCCTTGTCGGCCTCCAGTTCGCCCTTCACCGCGGCGAACAGGCTCGACTTACCGGTACCGTTCCGCCCCACCACGCCGACGCGGTAGCCGGCATGCATGGTCAGGTCGACGTTGGACAACAGCAGACGCTCGCCGCGTCGCATGGAGAAGTTGCGCAGGGAAATCATTGATGGACAGTCCGATAGAACGAAAAGGAATGAGCAGATGAGCAGCATTCCTGCGACGCCATTCTAGCGTTAACGAATAATTAGCGCCTTCAGGTTGGACGACACGTGCGCTTCGCACGGCCGTGATCGCCACCCGCCCAGTCTAGTTGGCCCCGCTTGGGCTGCCGTTTTCGGAGTTGTCATGAACCACCCCCTGTCCTTGCTTGCGACCGCCGTGGTCGCTGCACTGCTTGCTTCTCCCGCCCTGGCGCAAGACGCCGCGCCGGCCACCGCCAATACCCTGGATACGGTGATCGTCACCGGCACCCGCGTGGCCGACCGCACCGTGGCCGAGTCGCAATCGCCGATCGACATCATCAGCGCCGAGTCACTGCAGGCCACCGGCACCCCGGAACTGGCCACCGCGCTGGCGCGCGCGTTGCCGTCGCTGAACTTCCCGCGCCCGGCGCTGAGCGACGGCACCAGCGCGATCCGCCCGGCCCAGCTGCGCGGCCTGTCGCCCGACCAGGTGCTGGTGCTGGTCAATGGCAAGCGCCGCCATACCTCGTCGCTGCTCAATCTCAACGGCACCATCGGCCGCGGCGCGGCGGCGGTGGATCTGAACACCATCCCGGTGGCGGCGATCGCGCGGGTGGAAGTGCTGCGCGACGGCGCGTCGGCGCAATACGGCTCCGATGCCATCGCCGGCGTGGTCAACATCGTGCTCAAGGGCGCGGAAAAAGGCGGCAGCCTGCAGGCCGGGTTCGGCCAGTATTCGGCCGGCGACGGCAACAACTACGAGCTGTCCGGCGACACTGGCGTGGCCTACGGCGGCGACCGCGGCTGGCTGCATGTGGCCGCCCAGCTCAATCAGCAGGACCCGACCGACCGCGCCCGCGGCTATGCCGGCGCGCCCAGCGTGTCGCAGCCGGCCGTGGGCCAGAAGGCATTCAAGATCGGCGACCCCGACGTCAACGCGCAGGCCGCCTCGCTCAATACCGAATACCAGTTCAGCGACAGCATCACCGGCTATGCGTTTGCCACCGCCAGCAACCGCGATATCACCTCGTTCGCGTTCTTCCGCGCGACAGGCAGCAGCCAGAACATCCTGTCGATCTACCCGCAAGGCTTTTTGCCGGAGATCCAGAGCTATGCCAAGGACCGCTCGCTGGTGGCCGGCGTGCGCGGCTCCACCGCCAGCGGGTGGGACTGGGACGCCAGCTACAACTACGGCTATAACCGCATCGATTTCCACACCCGCAACACGCTCAACGTGAGCCTGGGGCCGACCTCGCCGACGTCGTTCTACGACGGCGCGTTGGAAACCACGCAGAACATCGTCAACCTGGACGTCAAGCGCGGTTTCGACTGGGGCCTGGCATATCCGGTGACAGTGGCCTTCGGCGCCGAATACCGCAACGAAAAATGGAACCAGTCGCCGGGCGAAGTGGGTTCGTACCTGCAGAACGGCACCTTGGCTGGTGGCGCGCAGGGCTTCGGCGGATTCGCACCCAGCGTGTCGGGCCAGTATTCGCGCAACAGCTATGCGCTGTACGCCGACCTGGAAGCCGACTTCACCGACAAGTTCTCCGCAGGGCTGGCCGGCCGCTACGAAGACTATGACGACTTCGGCAGCCAGGCCTCGGGCAAGTTGTCGGGGCGCTATGCGTTCACCGACAAGATCGCGTTGCGCGGCACGGTGGCCTCGGGCTTCCGCGCACCGTCGCTGGCGCAGCAGTATTTCCAGTCCACCAGCACCACCTTCCTGGCCGGCAATCCCAATCCGTTCGAAATCCGCACCTTCCCGGCCGACAGCAACGTGGCGCGTGCCTTCGGTGCGGAACCGCTGGATGCGGAAACCTCGCTGTCCTACAGCCTGGGCCTGGTGTTGCAGCCCACCGATGCGCTCTACCTCACCATCGATGCCTACCAGATCGACGTGGACGACCGCATCGTGCTGTCGTCCAACCTCACCGGTGCCGGCGTGCGCAGCCTGCTGGAAGCGCAGGGCATCTTCGGCATCAACGGTGGGCGTTACTTCACCAACGCTGTAGATACGCGCACCCGTGGTGTGGACGTGGTCGGCAGCTACCGCTGGCAGCTGGCCGCCAGCAGCGTGGACCTGACCGCCGGTTACAACTACTCCGAAACGGAAGTGCGCAATGTGGCGGCCAATCCGGCGGCGTTGTCGGCCAACGGGCTGAGCCTGGAGCGCATCGACCGCACCGAGCGTGGGCGCATCGAAGAAGGCTTCCCGCGCGACAAGTTCCTGGTCAACGGCAGCTGGAACTCCGAGCACTGGACGCTCGCGCTGGGCGCCACGCGCTACGGCGAATACAGCACGCGCCCGGCGGCGGCGATCAACGACCAGACCTTCGGCGCCAAGTGGGTGGTGGATGCCTCGGCCAGCTACAAGGTCGATCGCTGGACGCTCACGTTGGGCGCAGACAACCTGCTGGACGAGTATCCGGACGAGAACAACTTCGCCAACTCCACCAGCGGGCAGTTTGCGTACAGCAATCTGTCGCCGTTCGGCTTCAACGGTGCCTATGTCTACGGGCGGATCAACTACCGCTGGTAAACACGGCCAACGCCGCTAGCGACAGCTGACGATGGAACGCGGCTGCACGTTGATGCTGTGGGGCACTGCAGTACCGACATCGATGTTTGACCACACGCCCCGGCCAGCCCGGGGCGTGTGCGTTTTTGCGGTTGTGCGCTTGTGACAGAAGCGCAAGCAGGCGCAACCGCTCGCCGGATGCCGCTCTGCGTTGCGTGACATGTGCACAGCACGCGCACCACAGGCCTGCCATCAAGCTGCGGTGCGCTGGCTGGCTGCCATGCGTCCACACAGCTCAGGCAACGCAATGACGAGACGTACGCCCGATGCGTGCTAAGACCGGTGCTCCTGTCATTGCCGGAGCACGCCAATGGAAGCATCGCAGCTGTGTCGCGGCCGCTTGATCGATCACCTGCATCTGGTGGTGCACGACCTGCCGGCAAGCCGCCGCTTCTATCAAGCCGTGCTCGAAGTCCTGGGCATTCCCATCGGCGGCGACGGCGATGGCTACTTCTGGGCCGACGAACTATTCGTTTCCAACCGCGACACGGTGGCGCAAGGCGTGTTGACCGGCCGCCATCATCTGGCCTTCCAGGCGCGCGACGCTGCGATGGTGCAGGCGTTCCATGACGCCGCGCTGGCCAACGGTGGGCGCGACAACGGCGCGCCGGGTTTGCGCCCTTATCACCCGAGTTATTACGCGGCGTTTGTGCTCGACCCGGATGGCAACAACATCGAGGTGGTCTTCCACGGTCCTGCGCAACGCAGTGCCGATGCGGTGCAGATCACGTTTTGATGCACAAGTTTCATAACAGGTATCGATGCCCAAAATGGGGCAACGCAATCCGTTGCCCAGCGTAGGGAACTGCAATCGACGCCTCACTTTGGTGCACGATGACAACGTTGGCACAAGCATACGTTCGATGACAGTTGCATGCGGAACGTAACCAAAATTTGACATGTGGTTACGCGTGGTTAATGGTTGAGAACGTACCGCAGCTGCCGCAACGGACGCGGCCTGGGAGGGGGCCCACTGCGCTGCATCCGTTCCCCACTCGGAGTTGTTACCGCATGAATTGCAAGTCCAGTCCACTCGCAGTCGCTGTCGTTGTTGCCTTGTCGTTTTCCGCTTCAACCGCAGTTGCGCAGTCGCAAGCTCCCACCCAGAAAACCCTCGACACGCTGATCGTGACCGGCACGCGCGTGGCCGACCGCACCGTGGCCGAATCGGCATCGCCGATCGACATCATCTCGCCACAGGCACTGGAATCGACCGGTACCACCGAGTTGGCTACCGCGCTGTCACGCGCGATCCCCTCGCTCAATTTCCCCCGGCCCGCCATCTCCGATGGCTCGGATGCGGTGCGTCCGGCACAGCTGCGCGGCCTGTCGCCTGATCAGGTGCTGGTGCTGGTCAACGGCAAGCGCCATCACAGCACCGCGCTGATCAATCTCAACGACACCCAGGGCCGTGGCTCGTCGCCGGCCGATCTCAACACCATCCCGATCGCGGCGGTGGAGCGCATCGAAGTGCTGCGCGACGGTGCGTCGGCGCAATACGGCTCCGATGCGATTGCCGGCGTGATCAACATCGTGCTCAAGGGCAGCGGTGAAGGCGGCAGCGTCAATGGCCGCTACGGCAAGTACAGCGCTGGCGACGGCGAGCAGTATCAGCTGTCCGGCGACGCCGGTTTCAGCTTCGCCGGCACCGGCAAGGTGCATCTGGCGGCGCAAGCCGGGCATTCGGATCAGACCAACCGCGCGTTGCCGTTCGGCGGCCGCGTGGAGCAGCGCTACGGCGACCCGGAAATCGACCAGGGCGCCATCTCATTCAATGGCCAATACAGCCCCACCGATTACCTGACCTTCTACTCGTTCGGCATGGTCAGCCGGCGCGAAGTGCTGTCCAACGGCTATTTTCGCTTTGCCGGCGACAACCGCAATCGCCCGGAAATCTATCCGGACGGCTTCCTGCCGCAGATCTACAACGTCAGCAAGGACGTGTCGTGGGTCGGCGGCTTGAAGACCTCCACCGAAGGCGGCTTGAACATCGATCTGAGCTACAACTACGGCCAGAACAATCTCACCTTCGATGTGCGCAACAGCTTGAACAACAGCCTGGGCGTGACCAGCCCGACCGACTTCCATGCCGGTACGCTGGAAGTCACCCAGAACGTGCTCAACGCCGACTTCACCAAGACCCTCGATTGGGGCCTGGCCTACCCGGTCACGCTGGCCTTCGGTGCGGAATGGCGCGGCGAGAAGTTCAACCAGTCGCCTGGCGATGCGGCCTCGTCGGCCAACGGCGGTATTCCGTCTGCAAACGGCGCGTTGATTCCTGGCGCGCAGGTGTTTCCGGGCTTCAAGCTCTCCGATGCCGGCTACTACAACCGCAACAGCCATTCGGCGTATGTGGATCTGGAAGCGGATCTGACCGAGAAGTTCTCGGCCGGCCTGGCCGGGCGCTACGAGAAGTACAGCGACTTCGGCGACACCGCTACCGGCAAGCTGTCGCTGCGCTACGCGTTCACCGACAAGGTGGCGCTGCGTGCTACCGCCTCCACCGGCTTCCGTGCGCCGTCGCTGCAGCAGCAGAACTTCCAGTCGATCGCCACGCAGTTTCTCAACGTGGCCCAGCCCAACGGCTCGGTGACGGCGATTCCGTTCGAGATCGGCACCTTCCGCACCGACAACCCGGCCGCCATCGCGCTCGGCGCCGAACCGCTGAAGGCCGAGGAATCCAAGAACTACGGCTTGGGCGTGGTGTTGCAGCCGGTCGAAAACCTGTACATCACCATCGATGCCTATCGCATCGATATCGACGACCGCATCGTGCTGTCGGAAAACCTGACCTCGGTCGCGGCACGCAACTATCTGCAGGCCAATGGCTTCCCGGGCATCGGCGGCGGGCGCTACTTCACCAATGCGGTGGACACCAAGACCCAGGGCGTGGATGCGGTCGGCACCTACCGTTGGAACCTGGATGGCGGTAGCGTGGAGCTGACCACCGGCTACAACTACAACAAGACCGACGTGGAGAAGATCGCCGACAACCCGGCAGCGCTGGTGGCGATCGACCCGAATGCGGTACGCATCGGCCGCGCGGAACTGGGCCGTATCACCGAAGGCACGCCGCGCGACAAGTTCTTCCTGGGCGGCACCTGGGCGCCAGGCAACTGGTCGTTCACCGGCACCGCGACGCGCTGGGGCGAGTTCAGCACCTTCGGCACCAACGCCGGCAGCGATCAGACCTACGCGGCCAAGTGGACGCTGGATCTGGCTGCTTCCTACAAGCTGGGCGCCTGGAACTTCACCGTCGGTGGCGACAACGTACTCAACGAGTATCCGGACCGTCAGGAAGCCGGGCTGGGCACGCGCACCTACCTGCCCTACAGCAGCGCCTCGCCGTTCGGTTTCAACGGTGCGTTGGTGTACGCCAACGTGAACTACAAGTGGTAATCGCAGGCGTCGGTCGCTAGCGACCGATGCTTCCCTTGCACGGCAGCGCAGTACAGCGCGTTGCCGACTGCAGCGGTCTTGCGCCTGCACTCTCGCGACTGGGAGTGCGGGCAATCGAATCTTCGTTTCGCCGCTTTCGCAAGGACGCCCCGCAAGGATGCACAACGCGCTGCATGGCGCGTTGCAGATCGCCGGTATTGCCACGCCTGCCGCTTTGCATCTGCAAAGACCCAACGTGCATGCCCGATCGCCCCACGCAGTTGTCTTCTCCCGGTTACACGCACTTCACCGCTGCGTCCTTCATCCCCTTTGAGCCTTGATTCCCATGCACACCTCCAACGCACTCTCGCTGGCGATTTCAGTCGCACTCACCGTCTGTTCGTTCGCTGCCAGTGCGCAGTCGCAATCGACCCCGCCGCAGAAAACCCTGGACACCCTGATCGTCACCGGTACCCGCGTCAGCGACCGCACGGTGGCCGAATCCGAATCGCCGATCGACATCATCACCGAGCAATCGCTGCAGGCTACCGGCGCCACCGACATCGCCACGGCGCTGGGCAAGCTGCTGCCGTCGCTGAACTTCCCGCGCCCGGCGATCTCCGATGGCAATGACGCCTCGCGCCCGGCCACCCTGCGCGGGCTGTCGCCGGATGCGGTGCTGGTGCTGGTCGATGGCAAGCGCTATCACACCTCTTCGCTGATCAACTACAACCCGTATGTCGGTCGCGGCTCGGCGCCGGCCGATCTGAACTCGCTGCCGATGTCGGCGATTGCGCGGATCGAAGTGCTGCGCGATGGCGCATCGGCGCAGTACGGCTCCGATGCCATCGCCGGCGTGGTCAACATCGTGCTCAAACACGGTGCCGCTGCGGGCAGCAACAGCATCTCGGTCAACGGCGGCATCATGGACAAGGGCGATGGCGAGCAGAACGGCATCGACGGTTCGGTGGGTCTGGCCTTCGGCGGCAGCGGCAGCGGCGGCGACACCGCGCCGGGCTGGGTGCGGCTGTCGTGGAACTACCAGAACACCATGAGCACCAATCGCGGCGAAAACACCAACCGCGCCACCACCGTGCCGGGGACGCCCAATCCGGGCGGTGTGCCGTATCAGCGCCATGGCGACCCGGCGTCCAACTTCTATCAGGGCCTGGCCGCATTCGGCTATGAGTTCTCGCCCAATGTGGAGCTGTACGGCCATTTGAGCATGAGCCGTCGCGAAGTCACTTCCAACGGCTATTACCGCGCCGCCGACAACACCGCGCGCAATGTGCAGGCGATCTATCCCAACGGCTTTCTGCCGCAGATCTACAACCCCACCAACGACCGCTCGGCCGTGTTGGGTCTGAAGGGCAGCACCGAGAACGAATGGAATTGGGACGTGTCGGCCACCTACGGCAAGAACGACATGACCTTCAACATCCTCAACAGCATCAACACCAATCTGTACTACACCACCGGCGCCTCGCCGACCAACTTCAACTCCGGCGGCTTCGAAACCGAGCAGGGTACGGTCAATGTCGACGTCAACAAGTCCTTCGACTGGGGCCTGGCGTATCCGGTCAATGTGGCCTTCGGTGCCGAGCACCGTCAGGACCGCTATGAGATCACCGCTGGCTCGCCGGCTTCGTACTTCTTCGATCCCAACACCATCAATCCCGACACCGGCGCGCCCTACCCCGGTGGCGCGCAGGTGTTCTCCGGCCTGGAGCCCTCGGTAGCCGGCCGCTTCGGTCGTCATAGCAATGCGGTCTACGCCAACCTGGAAGCGGACATCACCGACAAGCTCTCCGGCGGCATTGCCGGGCGCTTCGAAAACTACAGCGACGCCGGCTCCACGCGCTCGGGCAAGCTGTCGGCGCGCTACGCCTTCAGCGATACGTTCTCGTTGCGCGGCACCATCTCCAACGGCTTCCGCGCCCCGTCGCTGGCGCAACAGAACTACGCTTCGGTGGTCACGCTGATCCAGAACGGCGAGCTGGTGCAGGTCGGCACCTATCGCACCTCCGACCCGGTGGCTGTCGCATTGGGCGCCAGCCCGCTGAGCCCGGAAAAATCCACCAACTACGGCCTGGGCGGCGTGTGGCAGCCCACCGCCAACTTCACCTCCAGCCTGGACGTCTACCAGATCCGCATCTGGGACCAGATCCTGTATTCGGATCAGCTGCAGCTTGCGCAGCCGATCGGCCAGGTGGCGGCGGTGCAGTTCTTCGTCAACGGCGCCACCAGCCGCACCCGCGGTGTGGACTGGATCAACAGCTACCTCGCCGATCTGGGCAACTACGGCAAGCTCAATCTCAGCGCCAGCGCCAACTACAACAAGACCACCATCCTGGAGCTGTCCAACCCCAACTTCGGCCGCGCCAGCCAGGGCCTGCTCACCGATGCCACGCCGCGCACCAAGTACATGGCCGCCGCGGACTGGTCGATCGGCGGATTCGCGCTGAACTTCAACGCCACCCGCTACGGATCGATCAAGCGCATCAGCGACCCGGCCGATGGCAGCCAGGACCAGACCTATGACGCGCGCTGGTTGCTGAATCTGGCCGCCAGCCAGACCTGGGACGCGTTCACCTTCACCGTGGGTGCGGACAACATCACCAACCAGTACCCGACCAAGGCGCAGCTCACCACCGCCTACGACGACCGTGCCGGCGGCCTGCAGTATTCGTCGCTGTCGCCGTTCGGCTTCAACGGCCGCTACTGGTATGGCCGGGTCACCTATCGGTTCTGATTGGGGACGTGTATTGGCTGTTTAGCGCCCGCACTGATCGCAGACTGCGATCAGTGCGGGCGTGGTGCAGGCATCGCCGATCGCTTGGCGATGCCTGTCGCTGTCATCGCATCCACGCGTGTGCCAGTTCCTAACGCGCGGCTCGTGCAAGGCAACACGCGTTGCTTCACCACGACGCCGGCAAGGCATCCACGCCACGCAAATTGGCGCGGTCATTCCATGTCAGCGTCTCAGGTTGCTCCAGGCGCAACGCCGGCAACTGCTCCAGCAGTGCAGCAAGCGCTGCCTCCATTTCGATCAAGGCCAGCCGGTTGCCCAGGCAGTGGTGAATACCGCCGCCGAACGACAGCGCACGCCCTTGCTGTCGGCGGATATCCAGCACCTGCGGGTCGCTGAATTGCACCGGGTCGTGATTGGCCGCGCCCAGCATCAGATACACCATCTCACCTTCGCGCAACGCGCTCCCAGCGATCTCGAAATCCTGCAATACCGTGCGCGTAGCCATCTGCACCGAGCTGTCGTAACGCAGGCATTCGAGTACAGCATTGGGCAGCAAGGCCGGGTTCTGCTGTAGCAGCGCCAGCTGCTCGGGATGCCGATGCAGGGCGACCAGTGCATTGCAGATCATGTTGGACGTGGTTTCGTGGCCGGCGAAAAACAGCAGGATCACATTGGAGACGATCTCGTCGCTGCTCAGCCGCTGACCCTGATCCTCTGCACGAATGAAGCGTGAGATCAGATCGTCGCCATCGCTGCTTCGACGCGCTTCGATCACCGCATGAAAGTAGCTTTCCAACTGCAGATACGCCGCGCTGGTGGCTTCCAGCTCTTTGGGCGTCATCAACGGGTCGAACACCTTGGCCAGTGCGCTGGTGGCCTGCCCGACCGTGATGGCGTCGGCAGGATCGATGTCGAGCATGCGGCAGATGATGCTGATGGGCAGCGGAAACGCGAAGTCGCGCAACACATCGCACTGGCCCTGTGCGCGGAAGCCAGCAATCAACGCCGCAGCGGTATCGCTGGCCACCTGACGCATCGACTCCATCTGCCGCGCATTGAATGCCTGGGTCATCAGCCCGCGCAGACGCGTGTGCACCGGTGGATTGACCATCAGGAACATGCGGCTCATGCCCTGAAACAGCGGCATCTCCACAGCGGCCTCGCCATAGCGCAGACGGATACTCTGCAGATAATCGCGGCCGACGCGTCGGTCGCTGAGCAGGCTGTCGACCACCGCGTAGTGGCCGGTCATCAGGCGGCGTTCTGCCACCTCCACCAGCGGCCCTTCCGCGCGCAGGCGTGCATAGGTCGGATACGGGTCCTGACGAAATTGTTCTGTTGCGAAGTCGCTGAGATGCATGACCTGGGCTCGTGAGGCCTGATCGCGGGGGAAGCGATTGAGGCGTGGCATGGGGAGGGAGTGCAGACCGCTTGCGCGAAGCGACGCCTGGATTGTCAGCCGTCGTTGCGCATCTGCCTGACACAGGCGCGAAGCCGTGTCGTCAAACTTCAAACCCTGTGCGGCGGCGTCGTTGCGTCATCGCGCGTGCGCATCGATGACAGCGCGCAACCCTCTCCACGATTGCCGCGTTGCATGCGCAACGTCGCACGCGTTGCGCGTTGCGAGACACGCGCGTAGCCGCGTAGCGATCGATTCGCGCCTGTTGCAGCCGAGGGCCAGCGATGACGTACACAGGCAAACCACTGCCTGTGCCGGTCACCTGGGGACGTGCAATCGGCCATGGTTACGCGGCGCGTCGTCACGACGCTATTCAGCGCTGCGGCACAGTCGCAGTGCGCTGTCGATGGTGGCCGATGTCGATGGATGTGCTGTCCGGCGACGCCGCGGCCGCAGCGGTCCGTCGGTTGGCAGTGCTGGCATCGGTTCGAGCGACCCGCATCACCGTCACCAACGGATCGCCCCTCGCGGCCGCATGCGCTACGTGTCGCATCGCGTTAATCATGCGCTGTGTACTATGGGCGTCCGGCCAACCGGACCGCTCTGCGGCTCTGGTCCCCCGCGCCGGATTCCAGCACTTCATTCGCGATGCCCGCAGGCGCTGCCCGGCGCAGTTCGTTTGGCTGGTCACGCCGTTTCATCACTTCGGACACTCTCACAACGGATTGGAATGCACCACGACACCAGCCTCATCGACATCATCGCCGTCGGCCTCGCGGTCGCCTTCATCCTGGGCACGCTCGCGCAGAAGATGAAGCTCTCGCCGCTGGTCGGCTACTTGTTGGCTGGCGTCTGCGTTGGACCGTTTACACCGGGATTCGTGGCCGATCAGACCATGGCCAACCAGCTGTCCGAGCTGGGCGTGATGTTGCTGATGTTCGGGGTGGGCCTGCACTTCTCGCTCGAAGACCTGATGGAAGTGAAGTGGATCGCGGTGCCCGGTGCGCTGGCGCAGATCGTGGTGGCCACGCTGCTCGGCTGGGCGCTGGCCTGGAGCATGGGCTGGCCGTTGATTCATGGCCTGGTGTTCGGCCTGGCGCTGTCGGTGGCCAGTACCGTGGTGCTGTTGCGCGCGCTGGAAGAACGCCGCCTGCTGGACACCCAGCGCGGCCGCATCGCGGTGGGCTGGCTGATCGTCGAAGACCTGGTGATGGTGCTGGCCCTGGTGTTGTTGCCGGCGCTGGCGGATGCGCTCGGGACCGGTACGCCAGCTGCGCACGACGGCGCGTCCAGCTCGCTGCTGGCCGCGCTCGGGCTGACCTTGCTCAAGATGGTGGCGTTTGTCGCGGCGATGCTGGTGATCGGTCGTCGGGTGATTCCCTGGTCGCTGGAAAAAGTGGCTGCGACCGGCTCGCGCGAGCTGTTTACCCTGGCCGTGCTCGGTATCGCGCTGGGTGTGGCGTTCGTGTCGGCCACGTTGTTCGGTGTGTCGTTTGCACTGGGCGCGTTCTTCGCCGGCATGCTGCTCAAGGAATCCGAGCTCAGCCATAAGGCCGCCAGCGATTCGCTGCCGTTACGCGACGCGTTTGCGGTGCTGTTCTTCGTGTCGGTGGGCATGTTGTTCGACCCGATGATTCTGATCGCGCACCCGTGGCAGGTGCTGGCCACCTTCCTGACCATCACCGTGGGCAAGTCGCTGGCGGCGTTTGTGATCGTGCGCGCGTTCGGCCATCCCACCGGCACGGCGCTGACCATTTCCACCAGCCTGGCGCAGATCGGCGAATTTTCTTTCATCCTGGCCGGGCTGGGCGTGCAACTGGCGATCCTGCCGGAGACCGGGCGCGATCTGATCCTGGCCGGCGCGTTGTTGTCGATCGTGGCCAACCCGTTCCTGTTCTCGTGGCTGGACCGTTGGCAGGCCAAGCAGGCGCAGGATGCACCGGCCAAGGTGGAGCCGGAACTGCCGCCCGGCCCGCCATTGCCGGCCGACGGGCATGCCATCGTCATCGGCTACGGCCGCGTGGGCAGCGCGCTGGCGCAGCTGCTGCGCAGCCGTGGCGTGCCGGTACTGGTGATCGACGACAACGGCGACCATGTGGCCAAGGCGCATGCAGCCGGTATCCCCGGCATCCGTGGCAGCGCAGCGGCCGACCGCGTCCTGGCCGAAGCGCGCCCGGAGAACGCAAAAATCGCGATTCTGGCGATCCCGCAACCGCTGGAAGCCGGCGAAGCGCTGGCCAAGCTGCGCGCGATCAACCCGTCGCTGACTTTGCTGGCGCGCGCGCATAGCGATGCCGAGGTCAAGCATCTGCTCGAACACGGCGCCGACGGCGCAGTGCTGGCCGAACGCGAACTGGCCTACTCGCTTGCCGAAATGGTGATGTCCACGCCGCCGTACCGTGCGTTGAACGTGCCGGCGTCGTAAGCCACAACAATCCGGTGCTGGCTGGCACCTGCAGTCAGCGCGCCATGGCAATCCTGAGTTCGGGCTGCACGCATACGCATGGCGCGCCACTGTGCGATGCGGTTCCTGCGCCATCGTGCAGCTGCGTGAACCTTTGCGCCGCCTCGCAGACACCGCCTCCCCTAGGTCCCTGCCGCAGGCGACGGTCGGCGGGCGCGACAGCGTGCGCCTTATTCAGACCTGAAACATCCAGCGCGACCTGCCTTCGGAGCGCGACCGGGGAACGGAAAACTGCCGCACCCAACACACTTGATAATCATTCCCATCAAGAGCAGGATGAGCGCCCGTTTCCTTGGCAGCCTCTTCCATGGCGTATGCGGTTGGCATTCTGAATGCATTGCCCAGCGTGCAGCTGTGCGAGCTGCTGGGCCGCATTGGCTATGGGTTTGTGGTGCTGGATCTGGAGCACGTGCTGCGCGCGCCGGACGAGCTGGAACACGCGATCCGCGCCTGTGAGCTGTCCGGCTGCGAGGCGTGGGTGCGGGTGCCGGAGGTGGACGACAAGCTGATCGGCCGGGTGCTGGATGCCGGCGCGCGCGGCATCGTGGTGCCGCGTGCCGAATCGGCGCAGCAGATGGCACGCGCCGTCGCCGCGGCGCGGTTCCCGCCGCTGGGCCAGCGCGGGATCACCGGCGGCCGCGTCACCGGCTTCGGCAACGTCGATCTGCCCACGTATATCGCCCAGGCCAACCGCGATATCCGCATCGTGCCGATGATCGAAAGCGCCGCCGGCGTTGCCGCGCTTCCCGAGATTCTCGCTGTGCCCGGCGTGGCCCTGGTGATGGAAGGCGCGCTCGATCTTGCACTGGACCTGGGCCTGGGACCGCAGCCCACGCATGCACAGGTGTGGGACTTGCTGCTGCAGCTGCACGCGCACTGCCGCGCCGCCGATGTGCCGTTTTGCCCCAATCCACGCACCGATGCGCAACGCGCGCACTGGCTGCAACAACCGGATCTGCGCTGGCTACTCGCCGGCGAAGATCGCGCCCTGATTCAACGCGCGCTGCGCGGCCATCTGGCCACCTTCGACGCGCCCGCCTCCCTACCCGCTTGCAGGAGCACGCCGTAGATGTCGCCGATCCGTTTGCACACCCTGACCCTCGCCATCGCGGCGGCCTGCTGCGGTCTGCCGCAGGTGGCGCTTGCCACTGATGCGCCGGCTGCCAATGAAGCCACTGTCGTCGATGGTCAGACACCGATCCGCGCACTGGACGCGATCCAGGTGCAGGGCAGCCTGCTCGGCCGTTCGAAGCCGGATGACGTGCAACGTTACGCGGGCAGCCGCCAGGTGATCGATCGCGAGCAGCTACGCACTGGCGGCAATCGTTCGCTCGACGATGCACTGCAACGTGTGCCGGGCATCAAGATCTTCGACGAAACCGGCACCGGCGCACTGCCGCAGATCATGTTGCGCGGGCTGTACGAAAGTCGCAGCGGCCGCGTGCAGGTACTCGAAGACGGCATCCCGCTGGCGCTGGCGCCGTATGGGCAGACCAGCTTGTCGTTGTTTCCGGTGGGTCTGAATCAGATCGATCGCATCGACATCGTGCGCGGCGGCGCAGCCGTGCAGTACGGGCCGAACAATGTGGGCGGGGTGATCAATCTGGTCAGCAAGGAGATTCCCAGCGAGTGGAGCACCACGCTGGCGCACAAGGTCACTGCCGGCGGCCAGGGCCAGTTTCTGCAGGACAGCGCGCTGAGCAGCGGCGGCTATCTCACCGACAATTTCGGTCTGCAGGTCGATGCCAATCGCACCTGGGGCGAGTATTGGCGTGCGCATAGCGATACCGACATCAGCAATCTGCGCGTGCGTGCGGAGTGGTGGCTGGACGACACCAAGTTGATCAAGGCCAGCGTGCAGCGGTATCTGGTGGACATGGATCTGGCCGGTGCGCTCAGCCCGGACGATTATCGGCGCGACCCGCGCAAGTCCACGCGCCCGCTGGATAGCTTCAACGGACGCACCACGCGTGCATCGTTGAGCTATGAGCAACTCTTGGGCGATTGGGGGCCGATGAGGGACGTTCGGTTGTCCTGGACCAATTTCAGCGCGCGCAGCAGCCGTAATTTCATCGTCGGCATGCGTCAGGCCGCCACCGAAACCTGGCGCTCGGACCTGCCGCCGCAACTGCGCCAGACCGCGCCGCGCGACTTCCGCGTGGTGGGCAGCGAGCCACGGCTGAACTGGAGCATGGGCGAGGCCGGCGGCGTGCGTCAGCAGTGGACCGCCGGCGTGCGCGCGGTACGCGAGGACATCGATTTCCTGGTTGGCAACCTGCGCTTGCGCGATGGCCTGTTCACCAGCGTGCGCGATTGGCAGTTCGAAGACCGTGCGTTGGCCGCCTATGTGAGCAATGCGATCACGCTGCCGGACGAGCGCATCACCATCACCCCCGGATTGCGCTACGAGCGCCTGGATTCGCGCTATTTCAACCGCACCACCGGGGTGAGCACGCTCAACCAGACCCGCGACGTGCTGCCCGGCCTGACGGTCGGTTTCCAGGCCAACGCGCAATGGTTCTTCTATGCGGACGGGCAGCGCTCGATGCGCGCGCCGCAGGTCACCCAGATCATCTTCGGCAACAATCTGGATGCCGAGCTGGCGTGGAATTACGAAGCCGGCACACGCTATCAACCCAATGACCGTACCCGCATCCAGGTCGGTGGCTACCTGATCGACTTCGATCAACAGATCCAACTGGACAACACCACCCGCGTGTTCCGCAATCTGGGCAAGACCCGCCATCAAGGTGGCGAGGTGGAACTGCAATGGAGCCCGGAACAGCTGCGTGCGCTCACCCTCAACGCAGGCTACGCGTACCTGGATGCCAGCCAGGAATCGGGGGCGTTCCGCGGTTTCCGTGTGCCCTACACCTCGCGCAATCAGATCACCCTGGGCGGCAACTACGCGCTCGGTCATACCACTGTCGCGCTCTCCGGCTACTACTTCAGCAAGGCCTTCAGCGATGCGGCCAACACCGTGCAGGAGAACGCTATCGCCTCGGTGGGCCAGTTGCCCGCCTACATGGTCTGGAACACGCAGGTGAGCCATACCTTGTTCGAACGCGATGGACAAAAATTCAGCGCGTCGCTGGCGATCAACAATCTGTTCGACCGGCAGTACTGGTTCCGCGGCGTGGACACCAGCCCATGGGGCCGTCAGGCCGCACCCGCACGCACGTTCACTGCAGGTCTGGAGTACACGTTCTAACCGCGGTGCGCGCGGTAGGCGGTAGCAACCAGCAAGTGCTACTCGCGCAGTTGCTCGTCGCCGCCACGCGCACCTGATCGAGGGTTGCACCGTTTTATCAGCGTCACGCTGCACGGAGCAGCAGCACCATACGACCGATGTACAGGGGCATCGGTCGCACACGACGGCAACGGCGATCCCGCTGTGGCCGTCGCCGGAATATGGCGTGCACGAAGCACGCTTAAGCGCCGCAGCACGCGGCATTGCGATCACTGCATCGCAGGCCACCCAACGCCGATCATGGCGCCAGGCAGCCCGTTTCAGTACCGGTTTTCCCACCGCCCTGTCGAACGAGAACTGCCATGACTGCGACATCCGCTGCACCGTTGGTGATCCTCACCCATGTCTGCCACCCGGCCATCACCGACGGCTTTTTGCCGGCCGCGCACGCGCAAGGCGTTCCGGTGTGGTTGCTGACCGACCATCGCCTCGATCACCTGGCCCATTTCCGCGACCACCCTGCGCAAGCGCCGCAGCGGGTGATCGAATGCGATGTCTTCAATCCGCTGGGCGTGCTGGATGTTCTGCATGACGCCGGCATTGCGCCGCGCGCGGTCTTCAGCAACAGCGATCATCTGCAGACCAGCACCGCACTGGTGGCCGCCGGCTTTGGGCTGCCGGGCAAGGACTGGCAGGTGTGTTACGCCGCCAAGAACAAGGCGGAGATGCGGCAACGCCTGCGTGCACGCGGCCTGCCCTGCCCGTGGTTCTGCACGCTGACGTCGGGCGCCGCAGTGCCAACGGATATCCCCTGGCCGGTAGTGGCCAAGCCGCGCGAAGGCGTGGCCAGCCTGGATGTACGCCACTGCGCCGATGCTGCGCAATTGCAAAGCTATCTGGACGATCTGTGGCAACGCCACCCGCAGCGCACCGTGTTGCTGGAAGGCATGTTGCACGGACCGCTGTTCACGCTGGAAACGCTGGGCGATGGGCACACGCTGCACGCCATCGGCGGTTTCAAGGTGCGGCTGTCGCCACCGCCGCATTTTGTCGAATGCGAAGCCCAGTGGGATGCGCATGTACAAACGCCGGTGATTGCGCAGGCACTGCAGCAGCTGCGCGCCTTCGGCGTCGGATTTGGGCTATGCCATAGCGAATTCATCCTCACCGCCGATGGCCCGGTGCTGGTGGAGATCAACTACCGCAGCATCGGCGACCGCCGCGAGTTTCTGCTCGACGGCATGTTCGGCGGGCAATGGTTCAACGCTGCGCTGGCGCCGCATCTGGGCCAACCGTTGCCGCAGCTGCGCAGCGACCGCGCGCATGCCTTGCTGCGCTATTACGTGGCCGAGCGCGACGGCGAGCTGGTCACCGCCAGCGAAGACCGCCGTCATCACGATGCGCACAGCGACGTGCAGTACCGGCGCATGCGTGCACCGGGCGAACGCATCCAGCTGAGCCATTCCAACAAGGATTACCTGGGCGTGTTGAGCGCCGTGGCCAGCGATGCACAGGCGCTGCAACAGGCCGTGGTGCATGCCGAAGCGGGCCTGCATTGGCGCATCGATAACGCGCAGGTGCGCGCATGAGCAGCACCGCCGACCAGCGCTACATCGCCACCCGCATCATCGATGCCTGCCTGCGCGAGGACCTGCGCGCGATCGTCAGCCGTGGCACGCCAGCCACGCCCGACGCGAGCGTATTGGCCGCGTGGACCGACCCCAGCCCGGTGGACGGCTGGTGGCGCATCGCGCATCTGCCCAACGGCACGCTGTGGTTGCCGATCCATCGCCACGGCGTGCTGCAGGACATCAGCGCCTGCGGCGATCGCTGGATCGTGCAGGGTTCCGAGGCTGCGTATGTCGAACAGGGCGCGCGCGCATGGCTGCAACGCATGAGTGCCGAACTGGATGTGGAAACGCAGGAACTGCACCGTGCCTACGCCGACGAAGCCGAGTGCGCCGCCGCGCACCGTGGTCTTGCGCAACAGGCCTATGCCGCGCAGGCGCCCGCATTGGCCAAGGCGCTGCAGCATGACGATGCCGCCGAACGCGCGTACCGCTGCGACCAGCTGGCCAGCTACCGCGATCATCCGTTCTACCCCACCGCACGTGCCAAAGCCGGCCTGGACGCAGACGAACTGCGCCACTACGCACCGGAGTTTGCGCCTACCTTCGCGCTGCGCTGGCTGGCGATTCCGCGTGCACTGGCCAGTTGCACCAGCGCGCCGCCAGAGGCGTTATGGCCGGACTTCGCTACCCTGGGCCTGCCGCCCGCGCTCGCCGCGACGCACATCGCCTGGCCGGTGCATCCGCTGGTTTGGGAGCGTCTGGAACAGCCGGGCTTCGCGCTTCCACCCGGGACGTTGCGCGCACCGCAGGCCTGGCTGGAAGTGCGCCCCACCCTGTCGGTGCGCACGCTGGTGCCGCTGCAGCATCCGCATCTGCATCTCAAGCTGCCGATCCCGATGCGCACGCTGGGCGCATTGAATCTGCGCCTGATCAAACCTTCTACGCTATACGACGGGCACTGGCTGGAGCGCGCGCTACGCCGTATCGACGCGCACGACCCCGCATTGCAGGGACGTTGCGTGTTCGTCGACGAGTCCCATGGCGGGCATGTCGGCGACACCCGGCATCTGGCCTATCTGGTGCGGCGTTATCCGCCGCTGGACGCCGCCACGCTGGTCCCGGTGGCCGCGCTATGCGCGCCGATGCCCGATGGCCGGCCGCTGGCACTGCATCTGGCCGACCGGTTCGCGCACGGCGACGTGCAGGCCTGGTGGCGCGAATACACCGAACTGTTGCTGGCAGTGCATCTGCGTCTGTGGCTGCGCTACGGCATAGCGCTGGAAGCCAATCAACAGAACAGCGTGCTGGTCTATGCGCACGGCCAGCCCACGCGCCTGTTGATGAAGGACAACGACGCCGCGCGGATCGCCATGCCGCAATTGCGCGCGCAGCTGCCGGACATCGAGACCCTGGGCGCGCTGCAGGACGCACGGATCGCGGTGAACGAGACACACGCGCTGGCGCAGATGTTTTGCACCATCGTGCTGCAACTGGATCTGCAGGCGATCCTCGAAGGTCTGGCCGACTGGCAGCCGGCTTTGCGCGCGCCGCTGGCTGCGCAACTGCAGGACCAGGTTGTGCAGACGCTGTCAACGCTGGATGCCGATGGCATCGACACCGCGCCCGCGCGGCGCCTGCTGGCCGCACCACGGTTGCCGGTGAAGTACCTGCTCAGCGCCGGCAGCCTGCTCAGCAAGCAGCTCACCGGTGCGACCGATATCAACAAGTTCTACGGCGACAGCGCGCCCAATCCGTTCGGCACCACGTTTGCGCACACACAGCCGCAGCCGCGTCGCCATGCCGGTGGTCAGCGATGAAACGCATCCTCGCCCCGGTGCTGGCGGCCCACTATCTGGCGGCCTTCACCGCCCTGGGTATGCCGCTGTTTCTGCCGCAAGTTCTGGCCGAATTGGCGCCCACCGCGGCGGTGGGCTGGAGCGGCGTGCTGTATGTGTTGCCCACCTTGTGCACAGCGTTGACGGCGAGTACCTGGGGGCGACTGGCCGACCGCTACGGACGCAAACGCTCGTTGCTGCGCGCGCAACTGGGGCTGGCATTGGGCTTTGCGATTGCCGGCTTCGCACCCTCGCTGACCTGGCTGGTGATCGGCCTGATCGTGCAAGGCACCTGCGGGGGCTCGCTGGCGGCAGCCAATGCATATCTGGCCAGCCAACCGCAGGCCGGCCCCTTGGCGCGCGCACTGGACTGGACGCAGTATTCGGCGCGGCTGGCGATGGTCAGCGCACCGGCGTTGCTGGGGCTGGCCCTCGCCTTGGGTCCGGCGCAGTCGCTCTACCGCGCGCTCGCGTTGCTGCCATTGCTTGCCTTTGCATTGACCTGGCGGTTGCCGGCGGATCAGCCCAACGCGCGTCCACGTGCATCTGCGACGACGTCATCAGCTACCGAACCTGCAACACGCCCTCTGCCCACCACAGCATCGTTGTGGCCGGCCTTGTTGCTCGCGCAGTTTCTGTTCTGCTTCGCGATGGTGGTGACGTTTCCGTATTTCATTCCCTACGCGCTTGCACGCGGCGCCGGTCACGACGCGCTTGCCGGCCTGCTCTACAGCCTGCCGCATCTGGTCTATCTGGTCGTGTTGCCGTGGTGGCGGCGCGGCGATGGCGAGGCATGGCTGATCCCGGGGCTGCTGCTGTTTGCGCTGGCCTGCCTATGGCAGGCGCTGTTGCACGACGCCGTCGCGCTGGCGGTGGCGCGGCTGCTGTTCGGCGTTGGCATGTTGTTCGGCCTGCGCGGGCTCAATCGCAGCCTGGCGCTGGTCGCCAGCGGCCACGGCGCTGGCCGCCTGTTCGGCCGTTTCGATGCCTGTGGCAAGTGGGCCGGCGTGGCCGCTGGCGCCGCAGCCGGTGCGCTGGCCCAGGCCGCCGGCCCCGCTCTTCCTTTCCTGGCCGCTGCCGTGGCTGCGGCTGGCGCTGCGCTCACCGTTGCGGTGCGCTTTCCTTCAAGGAGAACTGCCGATGTCGCTGCACACGATGCATGACCCCTGGTACGACAGCATGGCCGATGCACAGGCCTGCAGTTGCTGGTTGAACTGCTACCTGCGCGAGTTTGCCATCCCGCAACGCGCAGCCGATTTCGATTACCGCGGGCTGGATCGCCCTGGGCCGCGCATGGCCGAGCAACGTTGGCTGCGCATCGACCTGGGCGATAGCGGCGCGGTGTGCGTGCGCATTGCCTACGCAGACCGTTTGGGCCGCTGCCGCTTCGCGTCCACACCGTTTCTCAAAAGTGCCGGCCAACCGTGGCACGCGCTCGACGCGCATGCGTTGGCGCGCTGCCTGCTGCAATCGCTGGGCAGCACGCAGGCGGTCAATCCGGAGCTGCTTGCGCAAAGCGCCAACAGCGTGGCGATCACTGCGGCGATGTTGCGCCAGGCACACCGCACCGCACCCACCGGCGATGCGATGATCGATGCCGAGCAATCAATGCTGTGGGGACACGCGCTGCATCCCACACCGAAAAGCCGCGAAGGCGTGGCGCTTGACCACGTGCTCGCCTGTGCACCGGAAGCGCGTGCGGAATTTCAGTTGTTCTGGTTCCGTATCGACTCACGCCTGCTGCGCGTGCAAGGCAAGGACGTGCGCGCCAGCCTGAGGCAGCTGTCCGGCAGCGACGATCTCTACCCCTGCCATCCGTGGGAGGCGCAACGCCTGCTCGACGACCCGTTACTGCGCACCTTGCAAGCGCGCGGATGGATCACGCCGGTCGGCCTGCACGGCGACGCACTACGGCCAACGTCATCGGTGCGGACGCTGTATCACCCGCAGCTGGATTACTTTCTCAAGTGCTCGGTGCATGTGCGGCTGACCAATTGCGTCCGCAAGAATGCGTGGTACGAACTGGAAAGTGCGGTCGCGCTGACCGACCTGCTGGCGCCCAGCTGGCAGGCACTGGCGGCGCAGGTACCGGGCTTCGACGTGATGCTGGAGCCCGCGGCCACGTCGCTGGATGTCGCGCAGATCGACCGCGCCCTGCACGATGCCGACCCGCAGGCCGCACGTGCGTTGTCCGAAAGTTTCGGCATCCTGTATCGCAAGACCATTCCTGCTGCGCAACGCGCACGTTGGCAGCCGCAGGTGGCCGCCGCCCTGTTTACCTGCGATGCGCAGGGCAACAGCGCGTGTGCCCAGCGCTTGCAGGCGCTGAGCAGCGCACAGAGGGACCGCCACGCCGCCACGCTGCTGTGGTTCCGCGCCTATGCAGCCCTGTTGTTGGATGGCGTGTGGAGCGCGCTGTTCCAGCATGGCATCGCGCTGGAACCGCATCTGCAGAACACCGTGATCGGCTTTGCCGACGGCTGGCCGACGCGCGTGTGGATTCGCGACCTGGAAGGCACCAAGCTGCTGGCCCACCATTGGCCGGAAAGCCGCTTGCAGGGTGTGGGCGAACGTGCGCGGCAATCGCTGTACTACACGCCGGAACAAGGCTGGAACCGCGTTGCCTACTGCGCGCTGGTGAACAATCTGGCGGAAGCCATCTTCCATCTGACCGAAGGCGATGGCGTGCTGGAAGTGCGGCTGTGGCAGTGCGTGGGCGAGCTCGCCGCACGCTGGCAACAACGCCATGGCGCGCAGCCGGCGCTGCAAGGCCTGATCGACGGCGCCCCACTGCCGGGCAAGAACAATCTCGGCACGCGCCTGCTGCAACGGGCCGATCGTCAGTCCGACTACACCCCATTACCCAACCCGATTGCACACATCGCCACCGCGCGGCAGGTGGCCGCATGAGCCTGCGCATCGACACCGCCGCAGTGATCCACGCGCTGCCGCAGCTACGGGCGAGCAGCGATGGCCCGCTTTGCGCGTACCTGTACGATTTGGCCGCACTGCACGCGCATGCGGCCTGGATGCGCGCGCAGCTGCCGGCGCAGTGCGAGCTGTTCTATGCGGCAAAAGCCAATGCAGAACCGCAGATCCTGCAGACGCTCGCTCCGCATGTGGATGGCTTTGAAGCCGCGTCCGGTGGCGAACTGGCCTGGCTGCACGCGCAGCAACCGCGGGCAGCGCTGCTGTTTGGCGGGCCGGGGAAACTCGACAGCGAGCTGGCCCAGGCCGCTGCCCTGCCCGACTGCACCGTGCACGTGGAAAGCATCGGCGAGCTGCAACGGCTGGCCGCCATCGCGGCAAACGCCGGCCGCTGCGTCCCGGTGTTTCTGCGCATGAACATCGCCGTGCCCGGCGCCCAGAGCACGCGGTTGATGATGGGCGGGCAGCCCTCGCCATTCGGCCTGGACCCGCAGGACCTGGACGCTGCCATGCAGCTACTAAGTGTCAGTCCGTCGCTGCGACTGGAGGGCTTTCATTTCCATCTGATGTCGCATCAACGCGATGCCGGCGCGCAACTGCATCTGGTTGCTGCGTACTTGCGCACCGTGCAGCAATGGCGGCAGACCTATGCGCTCGGGCCGTTGCGGGTCAATGCAGGCGGCGGCTTCGGCGTGGATTATCTGGCGCCGGAGTCCTCCTTCGACTGGGCCGGTTTCTGCGCCGGGCTGCCCGCGTTGCTGCACGAACACGGCAGTGCGCTGCGTCTGCGCCTGGAACCGGGCCGCTACGTCAGCGCCAGCTGCGGTTGGTACCTGATGGAGGTGCTGGATCTCAAGCGCAGCCACGGCGATTGGTTTGCGATCGCCCGCGGCGGCACCCATCACTTCCGCACACCGGCCGCGCAAGCGCACGACCACCCATTCCGCGTACTGCGCGGGACGCACGCGCCGGTCATCAGCGACACCCCGGTGACCTTGGTCGGCCAGCTCTGCACGCCCAAGGACGTGCTGGCGCGCAACCAACCCGTCGCCGCACTGGCCCCGGGCGACTGCCTCGCGTTTCCGCTGGCCGGCGCGTACGCCTGGAATATTTCGCACCAGCAGTTCCTGATGCATCCGCCGCCGCAGCGGGTGTTTTTGCCGTCGATCGACTGAAAGCACCTAACAAAAGGACTGTGCTCACCGCCGGGCGGGCGCGGCCGATGATCGGTGCAGCATGGACCACGCGTACACTCCGGTTCCTCCGCACCGTCCACACCCATCTGACGACTGCTCGCTCCGTTTTGTTGGCCGCTCTGAAGGCGACTCAGCGAGTATGTAGGCCCTGCGCGTGCAGATGTTTCGCGCGCAGGCAACAGCTTGCACAATCGCTCCGCAACTCAGCTACGCGTGCGGCACTGCGTCCGTCACTTCAACCACGCTTTTCGATCGCCGCCACCGGCACCCGAATATCGGCGCGCAGAATCGCTTCGGGTGTTTCTTCCGGATCGTCCAGATACAGGTAATGCAGCGGTGCATCGCGCAGCAGGTAGCCGCTGCCGGGCAGCCAGGCGGCCAATAGCTGGTCCAGCGCATCTTCCAGCGCGGCATACGAACCCACGTGGCGTAGGACAGCGTGCGGTCCACCATCAAGACGGCGCAACTGCAGCGGCGCTGCTGGCATGACCACTGCGTCGAAGCCCACACCGCATTCGAACAGATGCGCGTGCGCCGGAACGTCGCGGTGATCGCTCAGCGGCAATCCCACCAGACACTGCAGGCTGTCGACGATGCCGGCGCGCGCCGCCCAGGCCACAATCCGGCCGAAGCCGCGATCCAGGTCGTCGAACGCGCCGCGCTTGCGTAGCACCACCAATTCGAATGGCTCCAGCGTCTGCACGCTAACCTGCAGCGGTGCTGACGGGCTGTTTGCCAACGTTGCCGGCGTCGATAACTGCTGCAGCTTGCTGGCACGCAATGCGGGCGCCGAGCGCAAGACGGTGGGACTGGCCTGCAGTGCGCTGCGGCAGGCACGCGCCAGCGCCTGAGGTGTCTGGTAACCGACTGCGAGCGCGACCTCGGTCACCGACGCATCGTCGCTGCCCAACAGATGCAGGGCTTGACTCAACCGCAAGCGTGCCACGGTGTGGCCCACGGCCTCACCGGTCAGGGCGCGATAGACCCGATGGAAGTGATACGGCGACTGGTGCGCGATGCCTGCCAATTCGGCCAGATCCGGCAATGCGGCGCCGTTGCGAATGCTGGCCTGCAGATGCGCGATGACGCGCTCCACGCAGCGTTGCCAACTGCTAACTGCTAACTGCTGAGTCTGCTGCATGCATGGTGTTGGCTCCCTGGTGACGGCATCAGCATCGACTGCATCGCGTGCCGGCGCGGTCCCGATCTTGCGGAATGTTGCACCCCATTGGACAGCGTGCGGCTCAACCCAGCCACACCGCCAGCATCACCAGCACCGCGGTTTCGGTCAGTTCCACCAGCGCGCCGCAGGTATCGCCCGTCATGCCGTCCAGGCGCTGCATGCAGGCGCGGCGCCATAGAACGAAGACCACTGCGGCAGTGCCGAGGCACAGAGCCGCGATCGCCATACCGGCAGCGATGCAGACCATGGTCGCCAGTATCAACGCCAGCCACAAGCTTGTGCGTGGTGCGGCGACCAGCGCACTGCCAATGCCGACAGCGCGCACATATGGCGTGGTCAAGAACGCCGCCACTACCGCGGCACGTGACAGCAACGGCGCCAGCCACAGCGCACCCGGTGCGTGCGGCAGCAATGTGGCCAGTGCGGCGCATTTGAGCAGCAAGACCAGCACCACGGCGGTCACTGCCATCGGTCCGCTGGTGGGGTCTTTCATGATCGCCAGCGTGCGTGCGCGGTCGCCCATGCCGCCGACCCAGGCGTCGGTCATGTCGGCCAGCCCGTCCAGGTGCAGGGCGCCGGTCAGCCAGGTCCATGCGCTCAACAGCAATGCCGCGCCCAGCAGTGGCGCGACATCGCGCAGGCACCACGCCAGGCCACACAGCACCCCACCGAGCAGCAGACCGACCGCCGGATACCACGGCAACGAACGTGTCTGCACGCCCGCCCGGGCGAACACCGCACCGGGCACCGGAATGCGGGTCAGGAATCCGATCGCCGCGAGCAGCCCATCGATCATCCGGCGTCGTGTGCAGACTGCGGTGCTGCTGCCGGCACAGATGGCAGCGCTGCGGCAACGCCGTTGGCCGGTGGCCAGGCCAGCGGATGCAGCGAGGCGTGCGGCACCGCCAGCTCGGTCATGCGGCCGAATCCGTTGCCGGCCACCATGCAGTGCACTGCACGGATGGCACCGCCATGGGTGACCACCAGCACGCGACGCGCCGGGTAGGTGGCGACCACCGCATCCAGCGCCGCGGCGAGCCGCGCACAGAACGCCTCGAACGGTTCTGCCTGCGGCGGCGGGTGGCGCAGCGGGTCGGCCCAGAAGCGGCCAAGCGCTTCGCCTTCGTCGCGATCGATCTCGGCCACCGGCACGCCTTGCCAGCGGCCAAAGTGATACTCACGCAGCCGTGCGTCCAGCTGCAGCGGCAAGCCGCGCGCGTCGGCCAGTTCAGTAGCGAAGGCTGCGCAGCGCTGCAAGGTGGACGACACCACCACCTCCCATTCGCCCTCGGCGGTGGCCGCGCGCAATTGCTGCCAACCCAGCTCGGTGAGCGGGTCGTCGAGCTGGCCGCGATAGCTGCGCTGCCCGGTGTCGCCGTGCCGCAGCAAGGTGATCTGCGTGCTCATGCGTCTGACACTCCCGCTTCGGCAAAAGTGGCCATGCCGTTGTGCAAGGCGCAGGCACTGCGCAGCAGTGGAATCGCCACCGCTGCGCCGCTGGCTTCGCCCAGACGCAGGTCCAGTTGCAGCAACGGCTCGGCATCCAGGGCGCGTAGCAAGGCGGCGTGGCCGCGCTCCTGTGAGCGATGTCCGAACAGCAGCCATTCGCGCACACCGGGATTCAGACGAGTGGCCACCAGCGCCGCAGCGGTGGTGATGAAGCCATCTACCAGCACCGGAATGCCGGCCTGCGCGGCGGCGATATACGCGCCGACCAGGGCGGCGATCTCGAACCCGCCGAGCCGGCGCAACCGTTCCAGCGGCGTGGCGGCGTCGGCGTGCAAGGCCAATGCGCGGCTGATCACCGTTGCCTTGTGCGCGATGCCTTCGGCATCCAGGCCGGTGCCGGCGCCGGCCATCGCCTGCGGAAACTGCGACAACAGCGCGCAGCCTAATGCGGCAGCGGCGGTGGTGTTGCCGATGCCCATTTCACCGCCGACAAACAACTGCGTGTCGCAACTTTTGGCCTGCGCGATGCTCTCCGCACCGGCGGCCAGCGCGTCGCGCAACTGGCTGGGCGTCATTGCCGGTTGCTCGCAGATGTTGGCGCTGGAGGGTGCGATCCAGGCGCGACGTACGCGCGGCAACTCGCCGGGGTCGTTGACCACGCCCAGGTTCACCACTTCCAGACGCGCACCGAGTTCGCGCGCCAACACCGCAATGGCCGCACCGCCGCGTGCGAAATTGCGCACCATCTCGCCGGTGACCGCCTGCGGAAACGCCGACACGCCTTCGGCGGCAACGCCATGGTCGGCCGCGTACACCGCAATCCACACGCGCTGCACGGTCGGCTGCGCGTTGCGCTGCCAGGCCGCCAACTGCACGGCCAGTTGCTCCAGCCGGCCCAATGCGCCGGGCGGTTTGGTCAGTTGTTCCTGCCGTTCCAGCGCAGCCGCGCGCACGCGCGCATCCGGCACTGCGCATGCGGCAAAGATCCAGTCGCTACTCACAGCTGTTCTCCCTTCAACACCATCGGCAAACCCGCCACGACAAACACCACACGCTCGCACTGTAGCGCCAATGCCTGATGCAGCCGGCCGGCTTCGTCGACGAAACGACGCGTGAGTTCGCCCAGTGGCACGATGCCCTGCCCCACTTCGTTGCTGACCAGTACGATCTGCCCAGGCAACTGCGGCAGCGTTGCGAGCAGTGCGTCGCGTTCGCGCGCAAACGCGCCCGCATCCGGGTGGCCCAGCAAGTTGCTCAGCCACAGCGTCAGGCAATCGACCAACACGCAGCGATCGGGTGCGGCCAGCGCCTGCAGCGTCGCGGCCAATGCAATGGGTTCTTCCACGCACTGCCAATGCGGCGGGCGCTGGCTGCGGTGATGGGCGATGCGTTGCTGCATTTCGTCATCGAATGCCTGCGCGGTGGCCACATAGCACACGTGCTCGGCCGCGCTGGCGGCGAGGCGTTCGGCCAGTGCGCTCTTGCCCGAGCGCGCGCCACCCAGAATCAATTGCCGCATGCCGGCTCCTTGCTGGTGAGCCGCGTCAGCACGGCGGTGTCTAAATGCGTGTGCACCGCATCGGCAAGACGGTCGAGCGTGGCCTCGCGCAACGCAGCCAGATCCAGCGGCGTTGCCTGCGCCAGGCCGGCCCATGCGAGTAACGCGGCCAGTGCCTGCGGGTGATCGAAGATGCCGTGCAGATAGGTGCCCAGCACCTGGCCGTCGTCGGAGATGGCGCCATCGCTGCGGCCATCGTCCAGTTGCACCAGCGGCCGCGCCAACGCAGCGCCGGTGCTGATTCCGCAGTGAATTTCATAGCCGCTGGCAGCCGCATCGCCCAGCGCCAGCCGCCCGTGTACGCGATGCAAGTGCTTGTGCTGGTGCAACTGCGTGTCCAGTGCCAGCCAGCCCAACCCGGCACTGCTGCCGGCCGGGCCTTCGATGCCATCGGGGTCGTGGATCTGCTCGCCCAGCATCTGCAGGCCGCCGCAGATCCCGAGCAGCTTGCCGCCATAACGCAGGTGGCGTGCGATGGCGGTGTCCCAGCCATGCGCGCGTAGCCACTGCAGATCCTGGCAGGTCGCCTTGCTGCCCGGCAGCACGATCAGGTCGCAGGGCGGTGGCATCTGGCCCGGGCCGACCAGTTGAACATCCACCTGCGGATGCGCCAGCAAGGCATCGAAATCGGTGTGGTTGCTGATCCGCGGCAGCACCGGCACCACCACGCGCAGCTGCGCGTGCGGCTTGTGCAGCGCCTGCCGTGGCAGCGCATCTTCGGCCTCCAGCTGCAGGCCGTGCAGATACGGCAACACGCCGAGCACTGGCTTGCCGGTCTCGCGCTCCAGCCAGTCCAGACCCGGTTGCAACAGCGCCAGATCGCCACGAAAGCGGTTGATGACAAACCCGGCAACGCGTGCGCGTTCGCTCTCCGCCAGCAAGGCCAAGGTGCCGACCAGATGCGCGAACACGCCGCCACGGTCGATGTCGGCAATCAGGATCACTGCGCAATCCACTGCCTCGGCATAGCCCATGTTGGCGATATCGTTGGCGCGCAGATTGATCTCCGCCGGGCTGCCGGCGCCTTCCACCAGCACCACCTCGAAACGCTCGACCAGCCGTGCGTGCGAGGCCAACACCGCGGCAAGCGCGGTGGCCTTGTAAGCGTGGTAGCCCACCGCATCCAGCGTGGCGACCGGGTGCCCATGCACGATCACCTGCGCCCCGGTGTCGCTATTGGGTTTGAGCAACACCGGGTTGAAGTCGGTGTGCGGCTCCAGCCCGCAGGCTTGCGCCTGCACCGCTTGCGCGCGACCGATCTCGCCACCATCGACGGTGACCGCCGAGTTCAGCGCCATGTTCTGCGGCTTGAACGGTGCCACCGCCACACCCTGGCGATGCAACCAGCGGCATAGCGCGGCCACCAGCGTGCTCTTGCCGGCATCGGAGGTGCAGCCCTGCACCATCAACACGCGTGCGCTCACGCCAACACCTCGCCCAGTGCCGCATCCAGGCGTGCTTCGGCGGCCGCATCGGGCGGCAGGCCGAAGCGCAGGCTGGCCGGGGTATCGAACAGGCGGGTCAGGATGCCGCGTTGCGCCAGCGCCGCATGCAACACCACCGCATCGTCGCGCCGACACCATTGGAAAAACGCAGTGCCTGCGGTGGGTGTGATCGCGTGGCCGCGCAGCAGCTGCGCAAGCCGTTGCGATGCCCCATGCAGGCGTTCGCGGGCCTGCGCGTGCCACTGGGTATCTGCCAACGCCTGCTGCAGCGCCCAGCGGGTGGGGCCGCTCACCGTCCATGGCCCCAACTGCTCGCGCAGTGCATCCAGCAGCTGCGGCTGCGCGCACACAAACCCGGCCCGCGCACCGGCCATGCCGAAGAACTTGCCGACCGAGCGCAGCACGATCAAGCCAGGCTGCGGCGTCTGCGCGCACACGCTGTCGTGCGGCGTGGCATCCATGAAAGCTTCGTCGATCACCAACCAACCGCCGCGTGCTGCCAGACGCGCATGCAGCTGCAACAGCACTTCGCGATCGAAGGTCTCTGCGCCTGGGTTATTGGGATGGATCAGCACCACCACATCGAAGGTCTCCGCCGTCTGCAGCAACGGCCCCGCCGGCAGCGGCACGACGGTGTGGCCGGCGCGTCGCCACGCGTGCGTATGTTCGGCATACCCCGGCGCCAGCACGCCCACCCGGCTGCGGCTGCGCAACAGCGGCAAGGCCTGAATCGCCGCCTGCGAACCGGCGACCGGCAATACGTGCGGCGCGCCGTAATAGGCTGCGGCGCTCTCGGCCAGACCATCGTCGTCTTCCGGCAGGCGCTGCCACGCCTGCTCCGGGATGGCAGGCACGGGCCAAGCGAACGGACTCACCCCGGTGGACAGATCCAGCCAGTGCGACAACGCAATCCCGTAGGTCTGCGCGGCGCGGCGCAACCGGCCTCCGTGTTCAAGCATGAGCGACTCCACGAGATGGTGCGTGACTGCACAGAGATTGCTGATGGTCGACGCAGCGCCTGCGCGCAAGGGAGTTGTGGCCGGTCATGGCGTCACCAGCGCCAACGCCAGTGCACCGAGCAACAACCACAGCAGCACCCCGGCACGCACCAGCAGCAGCGCACGGCGCACGCTGCCGGCGCTGGCCGGCATGCCCTCGCCCAGCTGCGGCCGTGTTTGCCAGTGGCCGTGGTACGGCGCTGGCCCACCCAGTTGCACCTGCAGCGCGCCGGCACCTGCCGCCATCACCGGGCCGGCATTGGGGCTCTTCCAGCCGCGCCCCTGCTGCCAGGCGCAGCGCATGCCGGTATGGCTGCGGCCGAGCAGCGCGTACGTCACGGCGGTGAGGCGCGCGGGCAGCCAATTGAGCACATCGTCGATACGCGCCGCAGTGCAGCCGAAGTTGGCGTAGCGCGGCGTGCGATAGCCCCACATCGCATCCAGCGTATTGGACAGCCGATACAGCACTGCGCCCGGCGCGCCGAGCAAGACACCCCAAAACAGCGCGGCAAACACCGCATCGCTGCCGTTTTCCAGCACCGACTCGGTCGCCGCGGCGGCAACCTGCGTGGCATCGAGCGCGGCGGTGTCGCGGCTGACGATGCGGCCCACGGCCAGACGTGCCGCTGCCAGGTCGTCGGCCTGCAATGCGTCGATCACCGGCTGCGCATGTTCGCCCAGGCTGCGCAATCCCAGCGCCAGGTACAGCATGACGGCGGCAAAGACAGTTGCCGCCCACGCCGACCACCACCACAGCAGCGCTTGCAACGCGGCTGCCAGGAGCGTCCATGGCAGCACCGTCGTGCACCAGGCGAGCACGCCTGCACCGCGACGATCGCGGTACAGGCGTGCTTCCACGCGCTGTGCCCAGTGGCCGAACAGCACCAGCGGATGCGCGCGCCGCGGTTCGCCTAGCAGCAGGTCCAGCAGCACGGCGGCCGTGGCAATCACCAGCGCCATGGTGGGCCGCCCTGCGTCATGACAGGACACACGCCGATGCAGCTGCAGGCAATTGCACGCGCGCGGTCATGTCTACAACTCGATGCCGAGCTGCGCCTTGATGCCGGCGTTGAAGGCATGCTTGATCAGGCGCATCTCGGTGACAGTGTCGGCAACCTCGATCAACCCGGCCGGCGCACCGCGCCCGGTGATCACCACATGCTGTCCGGGCGGGCGCGCGGCCACGGCCGTGAGCACCTCGTCCAGCGCGATGTAGTCCTTGACCAGGGCGATATTGAGTTCGTCCAGCAGCACAAAGTCGTAGCGCGGGTCGGCCAGCATGCCGCGCGCCAGTTGCCAGGCGGCCTGCGCAGCGGCGATATCGAGTGCACGGTCCTGGGTTTCCCAGGTAAAGCCTTCGCCCATCACGTGGTAGTCGAGCAGATCCGGAAAGCGGCGGAAAAACGCTTCTTCGCCGGTGGAAAACGTGCCCTTGATGAATTGCACCACGCCGCAGTACAGGCCATGCCCGAGCGAACGCGCCAGCATGCCGAAGCCGGACGAACTCTTGCCCTTGCCGTTGCCGGTATTGACCAGCAACACGCCACGGTCGATGACCGCGCGTGCGATGCGTCGGTCTACCAGCTCCTTCTTGCGCTGTGCGCGTTCGCGGTAATGCGCGTCGTCGTGTTCGGGGGTGCTCATGCGCTTGCTCCAATCGGGTGACGTGTGGCGATGCCACGTAGTACAGCCAGCAGCGCGAAAGCGGCGCCGACATAGCCTGCCAGCGTGCCGAGTGCGTGCGGATAATAGTCAGGCACGCGCGCGAAAAAACCGCCCAGCGTGGCCTGCGGATAACGGCCGGACAAAAAGTAGAAGCCGCCCTTGGAGAGCAGATACGCCAGGCTGCCGCTGAGCAGCACTACGCACAGCAGGCGGGCCGCATCGCGCCACACGTCGCGGTGCAGCTGCAAGGCATACACGCGCCCACCCAACCACAATGCCGCATACGCCAACGCCAGCGCCCAATAGGCCGGCGACAGACACCAATCGCTGATGCTGCCGGAGACCAGGCCGATCAGATCCAGCGCAGACGCCACTCCGAACAGCAGTGGCAGCATCCACCGCGGGCGCAGCAAGGCACCGGCCAGAAAAAACACCGCCCACGATGCGCTGGGCAATGCATCCACGCTGGCGAAATGCTCGCCGCGCGTGCACACCATCAACAGCACCAGCGCGCTACCGCACATCCATGCGGCGGTGCCTTGCAGTGGCGCGCGTGCCGGCGTGCGCGTTTGCCGCGCAATCGTCATGACCGCTCCAGCGGGGCCGATAACGGCGCCGCGGTGCGCGCGGCACGCCAGCGCAATACACACCACGCACCGGCAAGCGCAACCGCCAGATACAGCGCGGTGGTGCGCACGAACAACGGGCCCCACTGCGCTACGCGCTGCAGATACTGCGTCCAATGCGGCTCGGCATAGCGCCCGCCCCACCAGTAGAACGCGCCGTTGGAGATCAGGAACGACACCACAGCGGCCAAGGTGCCCAGCGCCCAGGCAATACACATCGACCTTGCATCCGGGCGAAGGCGCCCGTGATAGGCCCGGCCGGCGTACCACAGCACCCCGTACGCCAGCGGCAGCGCCGCGTAGGCGGCGGTGATGCAGAAGTCGCTGACACCGGCCACGGTGACCGCGGCCCAATCGATCGCCACCGACAACACCAGCAGGGCGACAAAAAAAGCATGCCGTCGCACTGCCAGACCACCCAGAAAGAACACCGCCATCGACGCATCCGGCAGATGCAGCCAGTCGCTGACGTGATGGAAGCGGGTGGCAGTCATCACCAGCATCAAGCTGATGAAGACAGCGCGTTCGGCAGGACGGGAGAGCGGGGTCATCGGTGTTCCTTCGAGTACAGACGCAGATGCGCTAGCAGTGGAGACAGGCAAACGGGAGATGCTGCAGTGTACGAGTGGCACATTGCTGCTGATGCTGCCGGGTCACTGGCGGTCCGGCTGCAGCCGATTGCTCAGTGGTGCGTTGGAGCGACGCACTGCCACCAGTGCGAAGAGTTGCGCGATGCTGCGGCCGGTCGCTATCGGCCGCATGCATCCCGCCATCGCACATGCCATCGGCTGCCGCGCGTTACTGCGCCGCCTGGTAGCGGAAGGTGAGCAGATAATTGCGCCCCGGCTGCGCATACCAGCGTGCGGTCTCGTACTGGCGGTCGAAGACATTGTTTGCGGTGAACTGCACCTTCCAGTCCGCGTCGATCGCATAGCTCACGCGCAGATCCAGCAGGCCGTAGCCGGCCAGCCGCTCGGTGTTGGCCAGATCGTCGTAACGCTTGCCGGAACCGAACAGGCTGGTGCCGATGCTGAAGGCACCGAAGCTGCGGTCGGCATCGATGCGCCCGCTCTGCCGCGCACGCCGCGGCAACCAGTTGCCGTGATTGACATCGCCATCGGCCTGCGGCTGTAGCCAGGTCAGCGCGCTGCGCACGGTCCAGCCAGCCAGCTGGGTGTCGTAGCCCGCTTCCACGCCGCGAATGCGCGCCTGGTCGATGTTGTTCGGCTGCCCGAACGGATGGCTGGCATCCACCAGCGAGGCGTCGTAAGCGATCAGATCGTCGATGCGGGTCTGGAAGGCATTGAGCGTCCAGGTGCCCCAGTCGTAGTTGCCGCGCAGCCCCAGCTCGGCGCTCTTGGAGGTCTCCGGCCCCAGCAACGGATTGCCGTAATCCGGGTAGTACAACTCGTTGAAGGTGGGCGCCTTGAACGCAGTGCCGTAGCTGGCGGTCACGCGCAAATGCTCGGCGAAGTCCCAGCCCCACAACAGGCTGCCTGTGGTCTTGCCACCGAACTGGCTGTTGTCGTTGCGACGCAGGCTGGCCTGCAGCGACTGGCTGCCGAAGCTCTGCTGCCACTGCGCAAATGCGGCGCGGTCGATGCGGCTATCGGCGTCGTAGGTGTCGCTGCTGGCGATGGCGTCGCGCTGCCAGTCGAAACCGACCGTGAGCAGGCCCGGCCCGGTGTTGACATCGGCCTGCAGCGAGCCCTGCTTGCGGCGTGTGTCGTAGGTCGACAGATACGCACCCTCGTAATACGCGTCGCTGAAATCGGCGCTGCTGCCCAGGCTGGCGGTGAACGTCAGCGCATCGCTGGGCGCATAGCGCACGCGCCCGCCCACGGCCTGCTGCACGCCCTTGGACAGATTGCCGCCGAAAGCCGAGCCGTCGTATTCGTTGCGACTTTGCGCGCGCAAGGCGTGCACGTCCGCATCCCACTGCCGATTGAAGCGCCAGCCGCCCTGCGCGCTCAGCGAATCGTTGCGGTAACCGTCGCGGTCCGGATCGTAAGCACTGGAGCGGGTGTCCAGATACGCATTGATGCCATCGGTTTCGTCATGCACGGCGTTGACCGAATACCAGCCGCCGGTTTCGCTCAGATCGCCCTGGCTGCGTCCGGCGACACCGGCGCCATAACGGCGCGCATTGTCGCTGCCGGCCGCCACGCTCAGCGTCGGCACGAAGCGGCCTTGCGGGCGACGGGTAAAGATCTGGATCACGCCGCCCAATGCTTCGGAGCCATACAGGCTGGAAAACGGCCCGCGCACGATCTCGATGCGCTCGATCTGCTCGATCGGCAGATCCTGTAACGCCGCACCGCCGGCGGTGGCCGAGCCGATGCGCACGCCGTCGATCAGCACCACCAGATGATCCGATTCGGTGCCGCGCAGGAACAACGAGGTCGCCTTACCCGGACCGCCGTTATTGGCCAGCGACACCCCGGCTTCGCCACGCAGCAGGTCCTGCAGCGAATTGATCTGGCGGCGCTCGATCTGCGCGCGGTCGATCACCGTGACCGGCGCCAGCGTCTGGTCCTGGGTCTGCGCGGTCCGCGAAGCGGTGACCACCACTTCGTCGAGATCGATGGCGGCTTCGGCCTGGGCGAGATTGATCACGCACAGCGACAACCCCGCGGCCAACACGGCGCGACGCGGCAAAACGGAAGAAAGGGACATCTACTGCTGCTCCTGAAACCGCGCCGACCCGCGCGGGGGCAATGGGGCGACACGCAGCAACGGGCCAGCCGCCCGACGCAGCAGCATCGGACGCGCAAGGCCACGCCCACCGCGTGCCGGGTCAATCCCTCAGGCCGGTCTCCGGGCTTGCGAGCGGAAGCGGATGCTTCCCGGGTCTGCGCCTTCCCATGCAAAGCACAGTGGCGTGACGTGCAGACCCTTGTCTCGCCCACCGTTGCGGGGGCAGCTCCGGAATTGCGACTCGCCCAAGGCGATGCGCGCACCGGATTCCCGTTTAAACCACCGGCCAGCCGGCAGTCACCTCAGGGGCGCGCATGGTAGCAGGATTGGCTGGCGCCTCAGCGGTCTGGTGCGACCGGCCAAGCGCAGCGCGTCGCCACGCGCCGGGATGGTGTGACTACTGATTGCTTCTCCCATCGGGAGAAGGTGGCGCGCAGCGCTGGATGAGGGGACGGAGCGCAGCCTCATGCCATGTGTGGAAGCAGCATGCTGGGATTACTTGTATGTCCGCCACCGAGCTTGATCTCGCACATATGCGTGGGCTTCGCCCCCGTAATTGAGCCCGCGATCCCTCCCCCCGCTCCGCGCCCCAGCCCACGCTTGCGCTTGCGGCGCGTGCGCTCCAAGGCCACCCGCGCCCATCGCGCGCAAGCTGTTCCTCCTCGCCCCGACGGGAGAGGGGCGAGCCGTTCCGGGCGGCAGAAGGGCTTCAAGCCAAGCGTCATTGGCGTGTTCAAGATGTCCGGGTCATGGAAGCGACGTCACGAGGCGGCAGCGCGGCTGGGGATTGGCGGAGAGCGGCACAAGGATGTGCCGCGGCGGCGAGTCAGACAGGATGTCTGACCGAGCCGAAGAGCCGATCCCCAGCCGCGCTGCCGCCCTTACCGAAGCCAGTACCGGCGGGCACCGTGCTTTGCCATACCCAGCCCAACCCCGCTCCGCGCTAGCAGTACGAGCGCCCCAAGACACGTGCGACGGTGGCGCGCACGCCGCGCCTTGGTATCCGACGGGAGCGCTGTTCCAAGAGTGGCCAACAAAACGTAGCGAGCAGTCGTCAGGTGAGTGCGGATGGCGCGCTCAGAACCGGAGTGTATGAGTGGACCATGCCGCACCGAGTACCGGCCGCGCTCGCCTTGCGGTGAGCACAGTCGGCTTGTTGGCTGCGCTAAACCTCACGCTCCCTGTAGCGCCTGCTCCAGATCCGCCAGCAGGTCGTCGATATGTTCGATGCCGATCGACAGGCGTACGGTGTCTTCGCTGACGCCGGCATGTTCCAGTTCGGCTGGATCGAGCTGACGGTGCGTGGTGGATGCAGGATGCGTCGCCAGCGATTTGGCATCGCCGATGTTGACCAGCCGCGTGAACAACTGCAGCGCATCCAGAAACCGCGCACCCGCCGCACGCCCACCGGGCAGGCCGAAGGTCAGCACACCCGAGCCGTGCCCGCCCAGATACTTCTGCGCCAGCGCATGCTCGGGATGATCCGGCAACGCCGCGTAATTGACCCAGGCCACCCGCGCGTGTTGCTGCAGATATGTCGCAATCGCCAATGTGTTCGCATTGATGCGCTCCATGCGCAACGGCAGGGTTTCGATGCCTTGCAGGATCAAAAACGCATTGAAAGGCGACAACGCCGCCCCGGTATTGCGCAGCGGCACCACGCGCGCGCGGCCGATGTAAGCGGCCTCGCCCAACGCCTCGGTATACACCACGCCGTGGTAGCTCACGTCCGGCTCGTTGAGACGCGGAAACCGCGCCTTGTGCTCCGCCCACGGAAAGCGCCCGCTGTCCACGATCGCACCACCGATACTGTTGCCATGCCCGCCGAGATACTTGGTCAGCGAATGCACCACGATGTCCGCGCCGAAGTCGATCGGCCGCAGCAACGACGGAGTGGCCACGGTGTTGTCCACGATCAGCGGTACGCCGTGCGCATGCGCCACGGCCGCCACCGCTTCAATATCGGTGATGTTGCCGCGCGGATTGCCGATCGACTCGACGAACACCGCCTTGGTACGGTCGTCGATCAGGCCGGCAAACGCCTGCGGATCGCGATAGTCGGCAAACCGCGTGCTGATGCCGAACTGCGGCAGCGTATGCGCGAACAGATTATAGGTACCGCCATACAGCGCACTGGACGACACGATGTTGTCGCCCACTTCGGCGATGGTCTGGATGGCGTAGGTCACCGCCGCCTGCCCCGACGCCAGCGCCAGTGCGCCGATGCCGCCTTCCAGCGCCGCGACGCGCTGTTCCAGCACATCGTTGGTCGGGTTCATGATGCGGCTATAGATATTGCCCTGCACCTTCAGATCGAACAAATCCGCGCCGTGCTGGGTATTGTCGAAGGCGTAGGCAACGGTCTGGTAGATCGGCACCGCCACCGCGCGCGTGATCGGGTCGGGGCGATACCCGCCATGTACGGCGATGGTTTCGGGCTTCCACTGCGGGTCGGTCATGGTGCGGCTCGCTCTCGGAAAGAATGCCGACCATAGCCGGGACCGCACGTCTGTTTGCAAACGCGCGGTGATGAACTCATGCCGCCCGGTTGTAAGCACAGCCGTGCACCGCCTGCGCCATCCACCTAATGCAACCTGATGAGCCTGGCCCTGCTTGCCGATCGGCGACGGCGAACAGCGCAAGCGTGGTGGCGTATCCGGGGGCGGGACCGTGTGGCGGCATGGATGCCGCCACCGAGCCTCCATGGACGGATTCACGGCGTGTCCCGACACCGGATGCGACACCGCGCACCGACCAACCCAACACGCGCAACGCCTGCAGGTTTCGTGCGAACGCTTCGGTCACTGAGGGCGCTTGCACGCGTATCGGCGGTTGTGGTCGGTGGCTGAGGCACCCGCGATGGCTGATTTTCCGATCGTTTGTTGCAACGTGGCCGGAGCTGACGCATTGCTTGCAACGCCATGGAGTAAGCCGATGCGCGCTACGCCTTGCCCAGCTTTCAGACCTTGGGTCGAAGACGGCGCACTCTGACCGAGGCATTCCGTCGTTGCAGCCGCAGGCCTGCGAAAGCTGCCGGCGCAACCTGCCGCAGCCTGGATGCGCTGGCAGTCTTACTGCCTGGTGGTTTGTAGAAAGACACGGCATGTCCGCAGCTAAGGCTCAGGGATAACCCACTAACGCAAACGGGCACTGCCTGCGCAGTGCCCGCTATTGCGTCAACCGTTGTCGCCGGTGCGTGGAGATAACCACAGACGATGCTTCGTCAGTGTATGGCTCCGATGCGATTGGCGTTGCGACACGCACCCATCGCCTAACCTCATCAGCCCTTCGTAAACGCCAGACGCCCGCCCTCGACCCGCACGCGCACGGTGTCGCCGCTGATGTAATGCCCGGAGAGGATCTGCTGGGCCAGCGGGTTTTCCACATGCGACTGGATCGCGCGCTTGAGCGGTCGCGCGCCATACACCGGGTCGAAGCCGACGTTGCCGAGCAGATCCAGCGCGGGATCGTCCAGATCCAGCTTGAGTCCGCGTTCGGCCAGGCGTTTTTCCAGGCCATGCAACTGGATGCGCGCGATCGACTTGATCTGCGCCTTGTCCAGCGGATGGAACACCACGATGTCGTCCAGCCGGTTGATGAACTCCGGGCGGAAATGCGCCTGCACCACGCCCATCACCGCGGCCTTCATTTGCGTGTAGGCCTCGGCACTGTCGTCGCCGGAGAGCTCCTGGATCTGATGCGAACCCAGGTTGGAGGTCATCACGATCACCGTGTTGCGGAAGTCCACGGTGCGTCCCTGACCATCGGTCAGGCGGCCATCGTCGAGCACCTGCAACAGGATGTTGAAGACATCGGCATGCGCTTTTTCGACCTCGTCGAGCAGGATCAGCGAGTACGGGCGACGGCGCACCGCTTCGGTGAGATAGCCGCCTTCTTCATAGCCCACGTAGCCCGGAGGCGCACCGATCAGGCGCGACACCGAATGTTTCTCCATGAACTCGCTCATGTCGATGCGGATCATCGCTTCGGTGCTGTCGAACAGGAAGTCCGCCAACGCCTTGCACAACTCGGTCTTGCCCACGCCGGTCGGCCCCAGGAACAGGAACGAACCGCTCGGACGATTGGGGTCGGACAAGCCGGCACGCGAGCGACGCACCGCATCGGACACCACCTTGATCGCCTCGTTCTGCCCGACCACGCGGTGATGCAGTTCGTCTTCCATGCGCAGCAATTTGTCGCGCTCGCCTTCGAGCATCTTGTTGACCGGAATGCCGGTCCAACGCGACACCACTTCGGCGATTTCTTCGGCGGTCACGCGGTCCTGCACCAGCTTGAAGTCGTGATGCTCCACTTCGTTGGCCAGCAGCATCTGCTTTTCCAGCTGCGGTAATACGCCGTACTGGATCTCGCTCATCTTGGCGTAGTCCTGGCGACGCTGCGCCGCTTCCAGCTCCAGCTTGGCGTGCTCGATCTGCTCCTTGACCTTGGTGGTGCCCTGCAGAGCAGCCTTCTCCGACTTCCACAGCTCGTTGAGGTCGTAGAACTCGCGTTCGAGCTTGTCGATATCGGTTTCCAGATCGGCCAAGCGCTGACGCGAGGCGTCGTCCTTTTCCTTCTTCAACATCTCACGCTGGATCTTGAGCTGGATCAGCCGGCGCTCCAGGCGGTCGAGCTCTTCCGGCTTGGAGTCGATCTCCATGCGGATGCGCGATGCGGCCTCGTCCATCAGGTCGATGGCTTTATCCGGCAACTGGCGGTCGGTGATGTAGCGGTTGGACAAGGTGGCCGCCGCCACGATCGCCGGGTCGGTTATCTCTACACCGTGGTGCACGGCGTAGCGTTCCTTCAAGCCACGCAGGATGGCGATGGTGTCTTCCACCGTCGGCTCGCCCACAAACACTTTCTGGAAGCGACGCTCCAATGCCGCATCTTTTTCGATGTATTTGCGGTATTCGTCCAGCGTGGTGGCGCCGATGCAATGCAGCTCGCCGCGCGCCAACGCCGGCTTGAGCATGTTGCCGGCGTCCATCGCGCCATCGGCCTTGCCTGCGCCCACCATGGTGTGCAACTCATCGATAAACAGGATGATCTGGCCTTCGTTCTTCGACAGGTCGCTGAGCACCGCCTTCAAGCGCTCTTCGAATTCGCCGCGGAATTTGGCACCGGCAATCAGCGCGCCCATGTCCAGCGACAGCACCCGCTTACCGCGCAGGCCTTCGGGCACTTCGCCATTGATGATGCGCTGGGCCAGGCCTTCGACAATCGCGGTCTTGCCCACGCCGGGTTCGCCGATCAGTACCGGGTTGTTCTTGGTCCGGCGCTGCAACACCTGGATGGTGCGGCGGATTTCTTCGTCGCGGCCGATGACCGGATCCAGCTTGCCGCTCTCCGCACGCGCGGTGAGATCGATGGTGTATTTCTCCAGCGCCTGGCGCTGCTCTTCGGCATTTTCCGATTGCACGGTTTCGCCGCCGCGCAGTTTGTCGATGGCCGCTTCGATCTTTTTCTTGTCGCCGCCGGCCGCGCGCAGTGCCACGCCCAGCGGGCTGGCATCGTCGGCGGCGGCCAGCACAAACCACTCGCTGGCGATGAAGGCATCGGCATGTTGCTGAGCGAGCTTGTCGGTCTGGTTGAGCAGGCGATTGAGATCGTTACCGATCGACAGGTTGCCTTCCTGCCCGGAGACCTTGGGCAAGGTATCCAGCGCCTCGCCGAGACGCTCGCGCAGCGACGGCACGTTGACCCCGGCCTGCGACAGCAGCGGGCGCGTACTGCCACCGCTCTGGTCGAGCAGCGCGGCCAGCACGTGCACCGGCTCGATGATGTTGTGGTCGCGGCCCACGGCCAGCGACTGTGCGTCGGCCAGTGCCTGCTGGAACCGCGAGGTGAGCTTGTCCATCCGCATGGGAAATCCTCTGAACGGGTGGCCGGCAACGCCGGCGATACCGTGCAGATGCGGCTGCCGAGCGGGGTTTCAAGGTTTGATCGGCACGGAACGAACCGAGACCAAGGCCCCCGAGAACGCCTTATCCGGCCCCAGAGTGTCGTTGCAAGCTGCGGGCAGCGCGGTCTGGCATCGGCCACGGGGCCGACCAACGGACGATTGCTACACGATCCGTCGCAACGGCACTGCCGCATGCAAAGCGCTGCCACCGCCAGCGAGGCCCTGCCCCGCATCGCCCTGCGCGGGAGTTGCCGCCGCACCTGCCTGCGCAGCGCCCAGCAGACGCGACAGCACCTGCGCCTGGATCGCGGCAAGCGCCGGCAAGCCAGGCGCGCGCGGATGCGCCACCGGCACGGCCACATCCAGGCCGACCTGGCCCTGCTCGATCACCACGATGCGGTCGGCCAGCGCGCTGGCTTCGGCCACATCATGGGTCACCAGCACCAGGGTGAAGCCGTACTGCCGCCACAGCTGCACGATCAGCTGCTGCATCTCGATCCGCGTCAACGCATCCAGCGCGCCCAGCGGCTCGTCCAGCAGCAACAACCGCGGCCGATGCACCAATGCGCGCGCCAGCGCCACGCGTTGCCGCTGCCCACCGGACAACGCCGCCGGCCAGTCGCCGCCGCGCGTGCCCAGCCCCACCGCATCCAGTGCGGCCTGTGCCTGTGCGCGCCCGGCACGGCCCAGGCCGAGCGCCACGTTGTCGATCACCCGCTTCCAGGGCAGCAGCCGCGCATCCTGAAACATCAGCCGCACCGCATCGCGCCGACGCGCCAACGGTGCATCGTCACTATCCACGCGACCGGCATCGGCGCGCTCCAGACCGGCGATCACGCGCAGCAGCGTGCTCTTGCCGCAGCCACTGCGGCCGACCACCGCCACACAACTGCCGGCTGCAATCTCCAGATCGATGCCGCGCAACACATCGCTGCCGCCATAGCGCTTGCCGATGCCGCGCAGGCTCAGCGGCAAGCCATTGCCTGCCACCGTCATCGCGGCACCTGCGCGCGCCGTTGTTGCGCCGGATGCCAGCCCAGCCACCAGGCTTCGAGCCCGCGTGCAGCCAGATCGGCCAGCTTGCCAAGCAGCGCATACAGCACGATCGCCACCACCACGATGTCGGTCTGCAAGAACTCGCGCGCATTGGTTGCCAGGTAGCCAATGCCGGAGCTGGCCGAGATGGTTTCGGCCACGATCAAGGTCAGCCACATCAGTCCCAATGCAAAGCGCAGCCCCACCAGAATCGACGGCAGCGCGCCGGGCAGCAGCACATCGATAAACAATTGCGGCCCGCGCAAGCCGTAGTTGCGTGCCATCTCGATCAACGCCGGGTCCACGCTGCGGATGCCGTGATAGGTGTTGAGATAGATCGGAAAGAAGGTGCCCAGCGCCACCAGAAACAACTTGGCGCCCTCATCGATACCAAACCACAGGATCACCAGCGGAATCAGCGCCAGATGCGGCACGTTGCGCAGCATCTGCAGGCTGCTGTCGAGCAGGCGCTCGGCCAAGCGCGACACACCGGTCAACAGGCCCAGCGCCAGGCCAAGACTGCCGCCGATGGCCAGGCCCACGGCGGCGCGCCAACTGCTGATCGCCAGGTGCTGCCACAGCTCGCCGCTTTGCACGAGCGTGGCCGCCGCACGCAGCACTGCGTCCGGCGCCGGCAGGATGCGCTGCGGCAACCAGCCAACCGATGCAGCGCCCTGCCAAGCCGCCAGCACCGTCAATGGCAATACCCACGGCAACAGACGGTTGCCCCACCGCCACCCACGCGCGCTCATTGCATCGCCTTCGCGTTGCCGGTGTGCAGCGATGCAGCCGTGCGCATCACTTGCCTGCCGCTTGCGCGGCAACCGTGGCCGGTGCGCGCCACACCGCCGGTGCCACCAGCACGCGCTTGGGCAATAAGCGCTGCGCGTAGAACAGGTCGGCAGTGGCCTGCTGCGCCTTGATGACCTCGGCGCTGAGCGGTTGCACGCTGGCCGGCGGGCGGTGCGCCAAGGTGCGCTCCACCACCGCAGGCGACAGCCCACTCACCTGCGCCAGCACCTTGATACTGCCGGCGCGGTCGCTTTCCAGCAGGCCGTCGGCCTGATTGAGCGTGCCCATCACCTGCTGCACGAACGGGCCCCATGCCGTGGCATAGCGGCGCGACGACAGAAAGAACCCGCCGGCCAACCCCAACCCTTCGCCATTGGCGAGCAAGCGCGCACTGCCATCCAGCGTCAACGCCGAATACCACGGGTCCCAGATCGCCCAGGCATCCACCTGCCCGGCCGCAAACGCGGCACGCGCATTGGCTGGCGACAGATACAGCGGAGTGATATCGCGCAAGCTCAAGCCGGACTTGGCCAACAACCGCAGCAGCAGGTTATGCGCGCTGGACCCTTTTTGAAACGCAACCCGCTTGCCCTTGAGATCGGCCACGCTACGCAGCGTGCTCTTGACCGGCACCAGAATGGTTTCGGCCTTCGGCGTCGGCGGCACCCAGCCCACGTACAACAGATCGGCACCGGCTGCTTGCGCGAACAGCGGCGGAATATCGCCGGCCCCGCCCAGATCGACGCTACCCACGTTCAAGGCTTCCAGCAATTGCGGCCCCGCTGGAAATTCCACCCAGGTAATGTTGGTGCGCGGGAAGCGCTGCTCCAGCAAACGGTGCTGTTTGGCCAGCACCAGGCTCGACACCGCTTTTTGATAGCCGATACGCAGCTGTGCAGGGTCGGCCGCAGACGCGCACGGCAACCACGCGGCACTTATCAACAACATCACGGCCCAGGCCACACGCATGCGCATCGACGATCTCCTCATTGCCAATCGGTTGACGGTTTTTCCCACAGGTTGATGCCGCCCTCGACCGCAAAACGATCGATCTCGGCCAACTCTTCCGCGCTGAAGTTCAGGTTCTGCAATGCCGCAACGTTTTCGATCAACTGCTCCGGCCGGCTGGCACCCAACAACGCCGAACTCACGCGCGCATCGCGCAGCACCCAGGCCAGTGCCAGCTGCGCAAGGCTTTGTCCGCGCTTTTGCGCAATCGCATTCAATCCACGTGCGCGTTGCAGGTTGTCGTCGGACAGATGCTCCGGCCGCAGCGATTGCCCACCGGGGCGATTGACGCGCGCATCGGCCGGCACGCCATCGAGATACTTGCCGGTGAGCAGACCTTGCGCCAGCGGCGTGAATGCAATCACCCCGGCACCGATGTCTGCGGTGGCATCCAGCAGCTCGTGCTCAAGCCACCGGTTGAACAGGTTGTAGGCCGGTTGATGGATCAGCAACGGCACCTTCCACTCGCGCAGCAATGCGGCGATCTCGCGCGTGCGCGCCGCCGAATACGACGACACGCCCACGTACAGCGCCTTGCCTTGTTGCACGGCGCTGGCCAATGCGCCGGCGGTTTCTTCCAGCGGCGTGTCCGCATCGAAACGGTGCGAATAGAAGATGTCCACATAGTCCACGCCCAGCCGTTGCAGGCTCTGATCCAGGCTGGACAGCAGATACTTGCGCGAACTCCCGCCCTGCCCGTAGGGGCCGGGCCACATGTCCCAGCCGGCCTTGGTGGAGAGGATCAATTCATCGCGGTACGGCTTGAAGTCTTCGCGCAGCAAACGGCCGAAGTTGCGCTCCGCGCTGCCATACGGCGGGCCGTAGTTGTTGGCCAGATCGAAATGGGTGATGCCCAGATCGAAGGCGGTGCGCAGTAGCTGCCGCTGGGTGTCGATCGGCGTGCTGTCGCCGAAGTTGTGCCACAGCCCCAGCGACAATGCGGGCAAGACAAGGCCGCTGCGGCCGACACGGCGGTAGGCGATGCGGTCGTAACGATCGGGATGTGCGAGATAGGTCATGGGTGTGTCCGGTAGATCAGCGGGCGCTGAAGCGATTGACGGGGCGTGTCAGCCCCAGATGATCGCGCAAGGTGCGCCCTGCATATTCACGCCGGAACAGCCCACGTCGTTGCAGCTCCGGTACCACGTGCGTGGCCACATCGGCCAAACCACCGGGCAGGTGCGGCACCAACACGTTGAAGCCATCGGCTGCGCCTTGCTCGAACCACGCCTGCAACTCGTCGGCAATCTGCGTTGGCGTGCCGATCAGACTGTAATGCCCGCGCCCACCGGCGATACGCCGACCAAGCTGGGCAATGCTCAACTGCTCCTGCCCGGCCAGTTCGGTGAACAACTGCTGGCGGCTGCGCTGGCCGGTTTCGGTGAGCGGCAATTCCGGCAACGGGCCGTCCGGCGGATAGCCGGACAGATCGAAGTTGCCCAGCATGCGCGACAGCAGCGCGATGCCCACCTCAGGCTCAACCAGCTCCTGGAACTGCTCGAATTTTTCCTGCGCTTCGGCCTGGCTTTGTCCCACCACGATGAACACGCCCGGCAGCACCTTCAATGCATCGCGCGTGCGGCCAAACTGTTCCAGCCGCCCTTTGATATCCGCATAGAACGCCTGTGCCTTGGCCAGCGACGATTGCGCGGTAAACACCACCTCGGCGGTTTCTGCCGCCAGCGCGCGCCCGGGCTCGGACGAACCGGCCTGCACCAGCACCGGATGCCCTTGCGGCGCGCGCGCGATGTTGAGCGGGCCGCGCACCTGAAAGTGCGTGCCGCGATGATCGAGCACATGCGCACGCGCGGGGTCGTGATGCAGGCCGGCAGCCTTGTCGGCAATGAACGCGTCATCGTCCCAGCTGTCCCACAGGCCAGCGACTACCTGCTGAAATTCGCGCGCCCGCGCATAGCGCTCGGCGTGCACGTAATGCGCATCGCGATTGAAGTTGAGCGCCTCATCGGCGGCGTCGGAGGTGACTAGATTCCACCCGGCCCGTCCGCCAGACAGATGGTCCAGCGAGGCGAACTTGCGCGCCACGTGATACGGCTCGTTGTAGCTGGTGGTCATGGTGGCGATCAAGCCGATGCGCTCGCTCACCGCGGCCAGTGCGCTGAGCAGCGTGAGCGGCTCGAACAGGCTGGAACGCGCCATCCGCGGCGCGATCGGCCCGCCGGCTGCGGCCAGGCTGTCGGCCACGAACACCGCGTCGAACTTGGCGGCCTCGGCGATGCGCACCATCTCGCGGTACTGCGCAAAATCCAGCGTGTCTGCACTCGCCTGCGGGTGCCGCCAGGCCGCGACGTGGTGGCCGGTCGCCATCAGGAAGGCACCCAGCGACAGCTGCCGTGACGCGCTCATCGCCGACCACCCAGCAGGACGCGCTGTGCGTGCTTGATCTCACTGTGTAAACCCATCGATTGCATCCTCAAAAATCCTTGTGCACTTGCACGCCGACGTAGCGCCGATCGTCGCGCGGGACCAGGCGGTAGACATTGCCGGTGGCATTGGCCAACAGCGGCGCATACGCGCGATCGCCCAGGTTGCGGCCCAGCACCGCCACCCGCCAGCCATGCGCGTCGTCGGCCAGCGCAATGCTGGCGTTCCAGATCGCATACGGGCCCTGCAGGGTTTGCGCGGTCTGGCTGAGGTCGTACTGCACGCTGTCCTGCCAGCTCACATCACCGTTGAACTCCACGGCCAGGCTGCCACGCAGCGGCACGCGGTAGCCGGCACGCAGATTGCCCTTCCAGTCCGGCGAAAACGGCAGCGGTTTGCCGTCGACATTGCAGTTGGCTGCCGCTGCCGCCGGGCACGCAAAGCGCTGGATACGCGCCTGCGTATACGCCAGCGATGCGGCCAGGCTGAGCCGCTCGGTAGGCCGGTAGTCCAGATCCAGCTCCAGGCCTTGCGTGCGCACCTGCCCGGCATTGATCAACCGCGTCACCACCTGCCCGGCCACGGTGTCGAAGAAGTTGGCCTGATAATCGGCATAGTCGGTGTGAAACAACGCCAGGTTCGCACTGAGCCGGTCGTCCAGCGCGCGTGTCTTCAACCCCAACTCCCAGGCGTTGGAGGTCTCCGGCTTCAGCGCCGGCGTGTCGCGCGGTTGCATGTTGAAGAACACGTTGTAGGCCGGGCCCTTGTAGCCACGCGAATAGGTGAGGTAGCCGGTTGTCTGCTCGTTAATGTCGTACTGCAGGCCGGCGCGCCCGGACACGCCATTTTCGGAGGTGCTGCCGGCGCTGGCCGTGGACGGCTGAATCCCGGTGACCGCTGTTGCCGCGCTGGACACGCGCTGATGCTGATACTCGAGCGTGTCGCGGGTGACGCGCGCGCCCAGCAAGGCGCGCAGGTCCGGGCGCCAATGCCAGGTAGCCTCGCCGAACAACGCATAGGTCTGCGCGCGGGTATCGTAATCGGCCACACCCACATTGCTGGCGGTGGGCGTGGTCACGCTGCGGCGGTAGGTTTCGTCGCTACGAGCGTGCAGGTAGTACAGCCCGGCCACCGCTTCCACTGTACGGTCGCGCGGGGTCTGCACGCGCAACTCCTGCGAATACTGCGTGTAACCCAGCTCGCCACGATCGTGCGATGCCGGAAACGCCGCACTGCGCTGAGCAGTGCGGTCGCCATCCTGGAACTGCGTATTATCCCATTGCCGCCATGCGCTGATCGAGGTCAGCACCACCTCGCCGATATGCCGGTCCAGTTGCAGCGACGCACCCTTGTTGATGTCGTCCAGAAAGGTGGGGTAATCGCTGTTGATCTGGCGGTTGTCGGCACTGCCACGCACCGGCGCAAGCGCAGCGGCAAAGTCGGCGCGTGTGCTGGCAACGACGACGCCGCTGGGCGCATCGCTATGCGATTTCAGGTAATCGGCGAGCAAGGTCGCACTGAAGTCCGGGCTCGGCGTAAGGTCCAGCCGCACGCGTGCGCCGGCGCGCCGGTAGCCATTGACGGTCTGCCCGTCGGCCACATTGCGCACGTTGCCGCCGTATTCGGCCCACACCGCCGACACGCTGGCCTTGAGCACCTCCGGCACCAGCGCACCGCCGATGCTGGCACGCACGCGGTCTTCGCCGCCGCCGCCGAAGTGGGAATAATCCACATAGCCGCCAAACACCTCCGGCGCCGGCTTGCTGACGATATTGAGCACGCCGGCCGAGGCGTTCTTGCCGAACAAGGTGCCCTGCGGCCCACGCAGCACTTCGATGCGTTCGACATCGAGCAGGTCCAATGTGGCCTGTCCCGGGCGGCCCAGCACTACGCCATCGATCACCGTGGCCACGCTGGGCTCCACGCCCGGCGAGGTGGAAATGGTGCCCACGCCACGCAGGAACAACGAGGTGTCCTTGTTGGATGCACCGCTGCGAAAGGTCAGGCTGGGCACCAGCGCCGGCAGGTCCGCCACGCTGTTGCGGTTCTCGCGCTCCAGGGTCTGGCCCTGCACCACCGATACCGCCACCGGCACCTGCTGCAAGGTCGTTTCGCGGCGGGTGGCGGTCACTGTCACCGCGCCCAGCGTCTGTGCCGCGCTCTCCGGCGCTGCTGCTGCTTCGCTCGACGCGTTGGCCAGCGTCGGTGCGCATGCCACTGCAAGACTCCACGCCAGCAACTGCGGTGTTCCCAACAACCTCGAAGCAGGAGCGATCCCCGCAGGGATCCGGTGTTGCACAGGCATGGAGGTCCTTCGTGTGGACTGGAGCGATCGATGTGGAGGGTGGTGTCGCGGCGATTCGGGTGGGTTGCACGCTGTGCAACCGCGCGTTGGCCACGAAGCCGCCTCGACCGCCAATGGCGATACGGCATGCTGTTTGCCAGCGCCATGAGCGTCAAATAACCAATGTTTAGGTGGTTATTCACTCATGCGCGGTCTCGCCTGCACGGGCCGGCGATGCGACCTTGCGACAGCGCGCTGCACAAGCGCGGCATCCACGGCGATAATGCGCAGATGGATGCGCCCAAGCCCTGGTATCTCTACTTGCTGCAGTGTCGCAACGGCAGCTATTACGCCGGGATCACCAACGATCTGGAGCGGCGCTTCCAGGCGCATGTGCGTGGCACCGGGGCGCGCTACACGCGGGCCAATCCACCGCTGCACATCCTCGCCAGCCACCCCTACCCCGACCGCGCCAGCGCCTCGCGTGCGGAGTGCGCAATCAAGCGGCAACCGCGTGCGCGCAAGCTGGCCTGGCTGCTGGCGCAGCCGCCATGCAACGCCGGGTCACACGCTACTGACATCCCGATCACGCCCGCCTAGCCGTCCGCTCCCTACGCTGCAGCGCCAATCCGATACCGGAGCAGCGCATGCACTATCAGCTCTATTACTGGACCGGCCTGCAAGGCCGCGGCGAATTCGTCCGCCTGGCATTGGAAGATGCCGGCGCCAGCTACACCGACGTAGCACGCATCGACGGCGACGAGGTCATGACCGATTTCCTGGAAGGCAAGCACGCTGGTGCATACCCATTCGCACCGCCGTTTCTGCGTGCGGGCGAGGTGGTGGTTTCGCAGGTGGCAGCCATCCTGCATGTCATTGGCCCGCAATTGCAGCTGGTCCCAGAGTCAGAGGCGCAGCGCCTGCAGGCATTGCAGTTACAGATGACCATTGCCGACCTGGTGGCTGAAGTGCACGACACCCATCATCCCATCGGCGTCGGGCTGTACTACGAAGATCAACAAGCCGAAGCGGCCAAACGCGCCCAGGATCTGCGTGACAACCGGCTGCCCAAGTTCCTCGGTTATTTCGAGCAAGTGCTGCAACAGGCAGGCGGCACGCATGTGCTTGGCACCCATTCGTACGTGGATCTATCGCTGTTTCAGCTGATCAGCGGCCTGGAGTACATGTTCCCCAAGCGCATGGCGACGTTGTCGAAGACGTTGCCGGGGCTAAAAGCCCTGCAGCAGCGCGTGGCCGAGCGCCCGCGCATTGCCGCGTATCTCGCATCCGAGCGCCGCGTGGCGTTCAACACCAACGGCATCTTCCGCCACTATCCGGAACTGGACGCGGCATAAGCGATGCCACCGGCATCACGCAGCGCGCGTGTGCCGGTCAGCTTCAATTTCGGTCAATTCACGGCTGACGCGCGCAAGTCGCTTTCGCTGCGCGTTAGGTGCCACCGCGATTTGCCCGCGTCATTGCGCACCGTTACGCGTTCCCAGATATCGCCCATCCAAGGCGCACAAATGCGGCCTTGGATTTCGACGCACCCGAACCGCCAGCCTCAACGTCCCTGCAACAACGCTGTGCGAATGGCCTGCAACTGCACCTTCACTGCGGCAGCATGGGTTGGCCCCAGCCGCAGCAGTGCCTTCTGCCCGACCGACGCAGATTCCAGCGCGGGATCCAAAAAGAGATAGCGGCCACGCGCATCGCGCACGACCGCAATTGGCTGGCGCGGCTCCGGCGTGCGCAGCAGATGATCGATCACATCGATCACGCGGTCGTTGAAGTAACGGTCCGGCGCGCCCAGGTTGGCATAGGCCTGCTGAAACAATGGATAGAAGCGCACATAACTCCCCACCAGCGCCTGCGCATCCACGCTGGTAAACGCGGCGACATACGGCGCATAGCGTGCTGCGTTGGCCTGGTCGATCACGCTGCGATCGGCTGCGCTGGCGACCTGCAGTTCGCCCGGCACCGGCTGCAACACCGAGGCGCGACGGCTGATACTGGGCTGGGTGAGGTTGTCGACCATCACCACCACGCGTTCGATCAGATGCCCGCGCAGCACGATCGACAGCGCGTCGTCCTGCTGCACCAGGTCCAACAGCGCTTGCCATGCGGCAGCGTCGCTCTGCGCCAATGCCGGAATCGCCGCATCTGCGGCATCGGGCGATGGCGTCTGCACCGGGTGGCGCGGCACGGCGGGTGCAGGCGGGGACGGCGCGACGGCGGCAGCCACCGCGCTGGCGGTCTGGCTGATGGGCGCGGGCATCGCACCAGATGGATCGGACGGCCCGCGGAACAGCCACCAGGCGGCGCCGGCAACGAGCGGCACCGCCAACAGCCACGGCCAGCGCGAGGACTTGGTTTGCATCATGGAACTCCTGACATCGACAACATCAGGGTGTGACCATGAGATGGTGCGGTGGTTCCATCAATGTGGGGCCGCAGCGCATTCATCGACCGTGCGGGCGCATGCCGAGGCGAGACAGCGTCACGCACGCGAGGCAGCAAGCGCCTGATCGGCGCGCAGGCATCAGGCAGCCACGCGCCCGCCGCAGATCCGGCTCAAACCACACACGACGCAGCGCTAACGCCAAAAACGACGCGCCACGTACGGCAAACCGCGCTCAATTGGCGAAGTCCAAGCGCGCATTCACCCAGGCCGCCACGATCGCGGCGGCAGCCTGATCGGCCTGTTTTGCAGGCAGCTTTTTTTCGCGCACCAGCCACGCTGCGGTATCCGCGCGCACCTTGGGCAACAGCGCGCGCACCGCCTTGCGGTCTGCTGCCGGCCACTCGCTGTCATCGCCGTCCCAGGAGGCGATGGCCTGGTCCGGATCATCGCCATAGCGCTTGCGCAAAGCCGGTTGCAGGTACAACAGCGGCGACACCGATGCGCGCAGCGCAATCACGCCCCACTCGGCGTAGCTGGCATAGCGGATGGTGCCGGCGTCCTTGCTCAAGGCTTCGATCAAGGAGTCGAACCCATCGTCCAGCTGCTTCCAGCTGGCCAGCGCAAACAACCCACCCGGCGGCTCGCACACCGGGGCAAACGAGTCGCGCGTGGAGCCATACAGCGGCCCGAATGCCTCGTACGCAGGCTCACCCACCGCCGCGAAAATGAAGCAGTGCACATAGGGCCGATTTCCGCTGCCGTCTTGCTCGATCCACATGCGCAATAGCGTGAGCACGCGTTCGGGCTGTGGCGTTGCCGGCGTGCCGGCAGCGTCATCCAGCAACGACGCCGCAAAGTCATCGATCTTGCGCAGGGCCTTGCGCGCACTTTCAAAGCGCGCGTTCGCCAACGCGGCGTCCACACCGGCGGCGGGGACGAACTGATGCAGATATGCCAGCCATGCCGAAGCCAACGGCGCATCGTAGGCCTGCAACTGCCGCGCGGCCTCGGCAGGATTGCCGGGGATGCTGGCGATGATGCGGTCCAGCGCCTGTTGCTGCGCGGTGAGCGCTTTGGCCAGCACATCGGCTCTGGCGCTGAGGCTACGCTGCAGGCAGCCGTCCGGCTTGGCGTCCTGCGCGCAGGCGTTGCGCTGCCGCAGCCAGGCGCGCTGTTGCTCGCGCACACCGGCCACCGCAGCGCGCGGCGTCGTTTGCATCAGCGCCTGGTAGCTTTCATCCAGTTGATCGTCCAGCAGACCGAGTGCAGGCACCGCGCAGATACGTTTTTCTACCGGCGTACTGGCCTGTTTGCAGTCGAACGAGGCCGCCCACGTAGTGCTGGCGCTGAGCACCAGCGCGCCGCCAAGCAGCAGTCGACCGACACGCGCGTGATGCTTCATTGCACTGCCTCCTTGCGTGCCGGCAGCAGCGACAGCAGCAGCAACGTCACCGACAGCGCGACGTAGGCGCCGACAAATTGCCAACTGATCGCCCGGGCCAGACCCTGCAGCGACCAGGGCAGATAGATGCCGCCACGTGGGTCCACCGAATGGATGAGGCCGAACAGCGTCAAGCCCGCAGCGACCAGCAGAAACACCGCAGCGCGGCGTAGCCGGCCATCGATCATCGCCGCCACCGTGGCGATCCACAGCATCGCAGTGATGATGAACCCATTGCCCAGCGCGAAGATTACCGCCAGCTCCGGCAGGCCATGGCCATCCACCTTCGTGGTCAACACCACCAGTTGCTCCGGCGCGATCCAGCCCGGCGCCTTGATGGTCAGCAGGTACGCCACCGACGGCAGAAACCCCAGCACCATCGCGCCGGCGTGGTGCCTGGGCGTGGCCTGAAACGCCTGTGTGGTGATGTCGATGGACACGTACACGATGATCGGTGCCAGTACCGCCAGCGGCAGCCATTGCACCAGCCCGCTGATCACCCCGAGCATGCCGCCGATGCCGACAAACAGGCCGGTGAGCAAGGTGTAGCCGGTGCGCGCGCCCATGTTTTTATACGCAGGCTGGCCGATATACGGCGTGGTCTGCGCCACGCCGCCGCACACGCCGGCCACCAATGTGGCCAGCGCCTCCACCAGCAGGATGTCGCGGGTGCGGTAGTCGTCGCCGGCCGCGCGCGCGCTTTCGCTGACATTGATGCCGCCCACCACCATCAACAGGCCGAACGGCAGCAGCAACGGCAGGTAGGTCACCGTCGCCGGCAGTCCTTCGATAAAGCCCAGATTCGGCAGCGGCAGCACGATCTGCGGCGCGGTCCACGCAGGCACCGCAAAACCCGGCGCACCCAGGCCCGTCAGTCCCAGCCCGTAATACAGAGCCGTGCCGATCACGAACGCCACCAGCACGCCCGGCAGTTTGGTCGGCAGGCGGCCCTTGGCCAACAGCACGTACAGCAGCAGTCCCAGGGTGACGAAGCCGGCCACCGGCGAACGCAACGTCTCCAGCAACGGCAACAGGCCCATCAGCACCAGCGCGATGCCGGCAATCGACCCGAGCAAGGCTGCGCGCGGCAGCGCACGCGTCACCGCCTCGCCAACGAACGACAGCACCAGCTTGAGCAGGCCCATCACCACCAGTGCGGCCATGCCCAGTTTCCAGGTGGCGATTGCCGCCGCCTGCGGGTCCAGCCCTTGCGCCTTGAAGCCGGCAAACGCCGGGCCCAGCACCAGCAACGCCATGCCGATGCTGGTGGGCGCATCCAGGCCCAGCGGCATCGCGGTAACGTCGTCGCGCCCGGTGCGTGCGGCCAGCCGCCGCGCCATCAAGGTGTAGAGCAGGTTGCCCACCAACACCCCGAACGCAGTGCCGGGAAACATGCGCCCGAACACCACCTCGGCCGGAAACTGAAATATCCCGATCAGCGCCGCCGAGATGAAGCCAAGAATGGAGAGGTTGTCGACGACCAGGCCGAAGAAGCCGTTGAGGTCGCCGGCGACGAACCAGCGCGGCGAGGCCGCAGGACGCGAAGAGGGAGCGGACATGGAGGTCTGCAAGACGTGGGGACAGGCGATGGTAGCCGCTGCCCGGCACCGGTGACAGCGGACCGGTGGAACGGGGTGTTGGCGCGCATGGGATGGGGAACACGGCCATCGGCAAGCGCCTACGCATGCCGATGGAGCACCGCGACATGCGACACGGCAGCGCGCGCGTCTCGCGTGCGCGCAGTTCGACGCGCGCGCAAGCAATGCGATCCGACCTCACCAACAACGGCTCTTAGCAGCGGCCAACAAAACGTAGCGAGCAGTCGTCAGGCGGATATGGACGGCGCACTCGGAGCCGCAGTGTACGAGTGCCGGGCACTCGCTGCGCCCGGCTGGCGACTGCGTAACAGTGCTGTTGGCCGCTCTTAGCAGCGCTCAGGCGACCACGCACAGCATGCCGGCGGCGACACAGAACGGATGCCACAACCGATTCAAGATGCCGACCGCGCCCACATGGCATCCGGCGCCGGTTATTGCCCGCTGCCAGCGGAAGCGGCATCCACCGCCACCCAGCCCACCACCTCGCCCGCCGTGGCGCTGCGGTAACGCAGCTTGATGCGCATGCCATCCGCGCTGACATCCAGCGCATCGGCGCGATCGCCCTGCACCAGATACCGCCGCGTACTGGACGCGGTTGGCGTGGCATACAAGGGCAGCCGGGCCACCTGCACCCGCAGTTGCACCGGCATCGGCGACTCCAGCGTTTCGCCGATGGCGGTAGCGACCACACCGCCACGCGCGTCGAAGATGGACCACACCGACAGCGGATAGGCGTCGTCGCCATCGCGCCCCAGCAGCGACTGGATGTCTGGCGATTCGATCGGTTGCTGCGAGCGATACACATACAGCCGGCCATCGCTGGCATAGCGATACTGGTCGCTGTACCACATCGGCCCACTGCGGCAGGCGCTGGTCAGACTGCGGTCCTTGGCGTCGGGGGTCAGATTCCACAACCCGTCGCACTGCACCGCCGGGCGCGTGGGCGCCGCCAGTGGCCGGAAGCGCCGTTGCACCGGGTCGAAGAGGAACACCAACGTCGCCTCGTTGACCTGGCCCAGCATCGCGGTGACCGCAAGATCGCGGTGCCCATCGAAGTTGTAGTCGTCGCTTCGGACGCTACCGCCGCCCTCGCCGTCATCCACATTGGCGTCCAGCCACTGCTCGCTGCCGCCCGGCGACAGCACCACGTGCAGGCGCGCACCCACCAGGCTGGCGGTTGCGTGCGTCGTCGCATCGATCGCCACCTGCACCTGGCCGTCGTCTGCCGCCGCGGCAAACCCCAGCAGGCCGAGCGCTGCGCCCAGTGCCACGCGCATGGCCGCGCTATCGGGACGCAGCCCGTCGCGCCCTTGCATCTCGCGCATGCGCACCGCGCGGCTCAGAACGACACATCCACCGCCTGCCGCGACCACAACACCGACTGATGCCCGGTGGCCTGCTTCCAGGCCAGCCGAATCGCTTCGATGTCGTTGCGCCGCTGCGGGGTGTCTTCATGCAGGATCACCAGCACCTTGGTGCCGAGCCGGTTCGGCTCCTTGGCGCCGCGGAACAGCCACTGGCCGTAGGCATCGAACACCGTCAGCCCATCCGGGAAGCGTGGGGTTACTTCCTTGTCCAGGAACGCGCGCCACTGCGTCTCGTCGATGGTGCGGGTCTGCGGACGATCGGCGGGGCCGGTCTCTTCGCCCACGCCAAAGTAGAGCTCGCTGCGAATCCAGCCACGCGCATCGCCGGGACGTTGCGCATCGCCCTGCATGCTGGCGGTGGTAGTCGCCGCAGCGGGCGTCTTGCCCGGCATGGTGGCGCAACCAGACAACGCCAGCACGGCGGCGATCAACACGGACGGCAGCAACTTCATCGAGTTCTCCAACGGTTTCAGGGGGACTAAAAAAACAGCGATACACAGGTGGCACGCCGCAGTCGGCGCGCGCAGTGGCGGGCGTCATGCAACCAGTGTACGAGCGGCACTGCTGCGGGCGTTACGCCAGTGGCGCTGGCGCTCATGCGGCCGCGCTATCAGCACATGCAGGGGCGCGCACCGCGCTATCTCGCGCAGGCCTGAACAACGCGATAACATCTCTCCATCCGGATGAATGTGGAACAGTCCGACCCCTTGCGCACCAGTCCGGCCGGACGCCGGCCCTGCGGCGCGTTTGCAGTTGCAGGAGAGAGAGCATGACCCGCCCCACCCTTTCGATGATCGGCCTGGCTGTGGCCGCTGCATTGAGCGCCAACGCGCAGGCTCAGCAGGCCGATACCGGCGCCACCACCCTGGACACGGTAATCGTCACCGGCACCCGCGCCAGCGACCGCACCGTGCTGGAATCGACGGTTCCGGTGGACGTGCTCACAGCCGAAGACATCCGCAAGGCCGGCGTGGTCAACGGCGAGCTGGGCAGCGCGCTGCAGGCGCTGCTGCCGTCGTTCAATTTCCCGCGTCAGTCCAATTCCGGCGGCGCTGACCACATCCGCGCCGCGCAGCTGCGCGGGCTCTCGCCCGATCAGGTGCTGGTGCTGGTCAACGGCAAGCGCCGCCACACCTCGGCACTGGTCAATACCGACAGCAAGATCGGCAAGGGCACCACGCCGGTGGATTTCAACTCCATCCCGATCAACGCAATCAAGCGCATCGAAGTGCTGCGCGACGGTGCCGGCGCGCAGTACGGCTCCGATGCCATTGCCGGTGTCATCAACGTGATCCTGGACGACAACCCTGAGCGCGGCGAACTGGAAGCCAGCTTCGGCGCCTACAACACCGATGTGGCGCCGATCGATCGCCGCGTCACCGACGGCCAGACCAGTTACGCCAGCGCCAAGGTCGGCTCGCTGCTGGGCGATGACGGCGGCTTCTTCAAGGTCGGCCTGGAATTGAAGAATCGCGAAGCCACCAACCGCGCCGGCTTCGATCAGATCCCGTCGTTCGAAGAGCAGACCTCGGACAACCTGGCCCTGGCCGGCCGGCGCAATTACGTGCTCGGCGACGGCGCCACCAAGGGCCTGAACGCCTGGCTCAACACCAAGATTCCCTTCAGCGCCAGCGGCGAGTTCTACGCCTTCGGTACGTACAACCAGCGCGACACCGAAGGCGCCAATTACTTCCGTTACCCCGACAGCAGCGCCAACTGGCGCGAGATCTACCCCGACGGCTACCGGCCGATTTCCGAAGGCGAAAATCGCGATCTGCAACTTGTCGCCGGCGCACGTGGGCAGTGGGGCAACTGGGATTACGACGCCAGCGTCAACTACGGCCGTAACGACTTCACCTACCGCCTGCGCAACTCGCTCAACGCCTCGCTCGGCCCGGGCAGTACCACTGCGTTCAAGACCGGTGATTTTGCGTTTGCGCAGACCGTGGGGAATTTCGATCTGACCCGCGTGTTCGACATTGCCGGCGCCACCCATACCTTCGGCACCGGCGCCGAATTCCGCCGCGAGCAATACCGCACCCATGCCGGCGACCCGGCCAGCTATGCCGCCGGCCCGTTCACCGATCGCCCCACCGGCTCGCAGGCCGGCGGCGGGCTCACCCCGCAGGACGAAGCCGATCTGTCGCGCAATGTCGCCAGCGCCTATGCCAACGTCTCCAGCCAGTTCGGTGAAAAGTTCTCCACCGACCTGGCCGGTCGCTACGAGCATTACCAGGATTTCGGCAGCCAATGGACCGGTAAACTGGCCGCGCGCTATGCGTTCGCCCCGGCATTCGCGCTGCGTGGCGCCATCTCCAACAACGTGCGCGCGCCATCGCTCAGCCAGATCGGTTACGAAGCCACTTCCACCGGTTACGACGCCGCCGGCCGGCTGACCCAGGGCCGCTTGCTGTCGGTCAATAACCCGATCGCCCGCGCCCTCGGCGCCACCGATCTCAAGCCGGAAAAGTCGGTCAACTACAGCCTGGGCTTCACCAGCAAGCTGGGCGATCACTTCGACCTGTCGCTGGATTTTTTCCAGATCGATATCGACGACCGCATCGCGCTGTCCGAAGACATCACCGGCGACGCCTTGACCAGCTTCGTGCAGCAGAACTTCGGCGTTACCGGCGTGCAGAGCGCCAGCTATTTCCTCAACGCCGCCGACACTCGCACCCGCGGCGCCGAGCTGGTCGCCAACTGGCGCCAGTACGCCTTTGGCGGCGACCTGCTGCTGACCGGCACCTACAGCTATGCCAAGACCGAGCTGGAAAACATCATCGCAACGCCCGCGCAATTGCTGGCATTGAACCCGGACTACGTGCTGTTTGGCGTGGAAGAAAGCAACACGCTCACTGATGCGGCACCACGCACGCGTGCCGCGCTGGCCGCCAACTGGAGCAACCAACACTGGAACCTGCAGACGCGCGTGAACCGCTATGGCAGCGCCACACGCGTGTTCGACTTCGGAGGCGGTTTCGTCCCACGCCAGACCTATGGCGCCGAATGGCAGCTGGATCTGGAAGCCGAATATCACCTGGGCACACAGTGGACGCTGGCCATCGGCGGGCAGAACATCCTGGACAACTATTCGGACCGCTCCATCGACGATATCGCCTACTTCGGCAACCTGCCCTACGACGTGCTCTCGCCGATCGGCAGCAATGGCGCGTACTGGTATGGGCGGGTGCGGTATACCTTCTGAGCAACAGCGCAGGCTGCAAACCCTCTTTCCCCTCAGGAGCGTGCTCTAGCCCCTCTCCTGCGGGAGAGGGGTTGGGGTGAGGGTACGGGCGAAGCTCCCGTGTCCTTCCAACTGCACGACGCTTCGCACGTCGCCTCATCCAGCGCTACGCGCCACCTTCTCCCGAAGGGAGAAGGGAAGAACACTTCGGCTACCGCTTTATCCCCTCTCCTGCGGGAGAGGGGTTGGGGTGAGGGTACGGGCGAAGCTCCCGTGCCCTTCCAACTACACGAGGCTTCGCACGTACCCTCATCCGGCGCTACGCGCCACCTTCTCCCGAGGGAGAAGGGAAGAACACTGCGGCTACCGCTTTAGCCCCTCTCCTGCTGGAGAGGGGTTGGAGTAAGGGTACGGGCGAAGCTCCCGTGTCCTTCCAACTGCACGAGGCTTCGCACGTCGCCTCAGCCGGCGCTACGCGCCACCTTCTCCCGAGGGGAGAAGGATAGGCAGTTGCATGTGTCTACCAACACTCACCGCCGTTCCATAACCTGAATCTCACACCGATTTGCGCACACTAGCGTAATGGCAGACGCGCACTCCCCCCTTCCGTCGCCGCCATTGCTGGACGATGCCTGCGCATTGTTTCTGGACGTGGATGGCACCCTGATCGACTTTGCCGACAGCCCCGAGGCCGTGCGGCTATTGCCCGAGGTACGCGAAGCAATTGTCCAGCTGAGCGAGCGCCTCAAAGGCGCCATCGCCTTGGTCAGCGGTCGTCCGCTCGCACAGCTCGATGCCTTGTTCGCACCACTGCTGCTGCCGGCCGCCGGCCTGCATGGGCATGAGTTGCGCAGCGATGTTGCCGCACGTGCCGCCATGCCGCAGGACACTTCTGCATTCCTGCATGGCCTGCATCAACGCGCTGCGGCGCTGACACATAAACACGCAGGCGTGCTGGTCGAAGACAAAGGCGTCAGCGTTGCGCTGCATTGGCGCGCGCAACCGGACGCCGGCCCTGATGTGTTGGCCTTTGCGCAGGACGAAATCGCCCAGCTCTCCGGCTATCGCCTGCAGCCGGGCGACCACGTGGTGGAATTCGTACCCGAAGGCAGCAACAAGGGCCTGGCCGTCGAACAACTGATGCAGACCGCCGCATTTGCAGGCCGCACGCCGGTGTTCGTCGGCGACGACCTCACCGACGAATTCGGCTTCGAAGCGGCCAATCGCTTAGGCGGCTGGAGCATTCTGGTCGGCGATCGCGCACAGACCAGCGCGCGTTTTCGCGTCGACGGCACTGCCGCTGTGCATGCGTGGCTGCACCACAACGCGCGCCACGCATCACCGTAGGCGCGCTTCCTTTCGCTACTTACAGGATCGTTTGCACCTCATGACCGAGCCAAACCTGGATCTGGGCGTCATCGGCAATTGCAGCTTTGGCGCATTGGTCGATCGGCAGGCACGCGTGGTGTGGAGCTGCCTGCCCGCCTTCGACGGCGACCCGGCCTTTTGCAGCTTGCTGTCGCCCAAGACCGAAGGCGGCGATTTTGCGGTGGAGCTGGAAGACTTCGTCAGCAGTGAGCAGCACTACCTGCCCAACACTGCCGTGCTGCGCACCGTCTTGCGCGATAGCCACGGTGGCGAAGTGGAAGTCATCGACTTCGCACCGCGCTGGCGCAATAACGGCCGTTTTTACCGGCCTGTCAGCATCATTCGGCAGATTCGCCCGCTCGCTGGTAACCCGCGCATCGTGGTGCGCGCACGCCCGCTCGCCGACTGGGGTGGCCGTACGCCCGATACCACCTGGGGCAGCAACCATATCCGCTGGGTGTTGCCGGAATTCACCTTGCGCCTGACCACCGACGTGCCGGTGCGCTTCGTGCGCGACGGCTTGCCGTTCGTGCTCAGCCACCCGGTGAGTCTGGTGCTGGGCGTGGACGAATCGCTGACCCGCTCGCTCACCGGCTATGTGCAGGAAGCGCAGGAACGCACCGAAGAATATTGGCGCGAATGGGTGCGCTATCTGTCCATTCCGCTGGACTGGCAGGAAGCGGTGATCCGTAGCGCGATCACGCTCAAGCTGTGCCAGTACGAAGATAGCGGCGCCATCATCGCCGCGATGACCACGTCCATTCCGGAAGCGCCGAATACCCCGCGCAACTGGGATTACCGGTATTGCTGGCTGCGCGACGCCGCGTTCGTGGTGCGCTCGCTCAACCGGCTGGGCGCCACGCGCACGATGGAGCAGTTCATCGGCTACATCTTCAACATCGCCACCGCCGACGGCACCCTGCAGCCGCTGTACGGCATCGGCTTCGAATCGCAGCTGGAAGAGCATGAAGTCGACACGATGGATGGCTACCGTGGCATGGGCCCGGTGCGGCGCGGCAACCTGGCGTGGATCCAGCAACAGCACGATGTCTATGGCAGCGTGGTGTTGGCCTCGACGCAATTGTTCTTCGATCTGCGCCTGAAGGATCAAGGCGACGCCGACACCTTCCGCCGGCTCGAACCGCTGGGCGAGCGCGCCTATGCGCTGCACAACGTGCCCGACGCCGGCCTGTGGGAATTCCGCGGTCGTGCCGAAGTGCACACCTACACCGCCGCGATGTGCTGGGCCGCGTGCGATCGCTTGTCGAAGATCGCTGACCGACTGGCGTTGCCCGAGCGCAGCGTGTATTGGCAGCAGCGCGCAGACAGCATTCGCGAGCGCGTGTTGTCCGAAGCCTGGAGCGAAGAACGCGGTCATTTCACCGACACGTTCGGTGGCCATCGTCTGGATGCGTCGCTGCTGTTGCTGGCCGACATCGGCATCGTGGATGCCGATGACAGCCGCTTCGTGCGCACGGTCGAAGCGGTCGGCCGGGTGCTCAAACATGGCGATGCGCTGTATCGCTACATCGCGCCCGACGACTTCGGCGAGCCGGAAACCAGCTTCACCATCTGCACGTTCTGGTACATCGATGCGCTGGCCTCCATCGGCCGCAAGGACGAGGCACGTGAATTGTTCGAGCGCATTCTGTCGCGCCGCAATCACCTCGGCTTGCTCTCGGAAGACCTATCGTTCGAAGATGGCGAAGCCTGGGGCAACTTCCCTCAGACCTATTCGCATGTCGGTTTGATCATCGCAGCGATGCGCTTGTCGCGGAGCTGGCAGGAGGCGTCATGAGTCGTTTGGTGGTGGTATCCAATCGTGTTGCAGTGCCCGGCGAAAACCGTGCCGGCGGCCTTGCAGTCGGGTTGTTGGCAGCGCTCAAGGAGCGCGGCGGCATGTGGTTCGGCTGGAGCGGCAAGACCGCGCGTGGCGACAGCGGCGGCATGCACGAGCAAACCGAAGGCGACATCACCTTCGTCACCATGGACCTCAACAAGCGCGACATCGACTCGTACTACAACGGCTTTGCCAATCGCACGTTGTGGCCGTTGCTGCACTTCCGGCTGGACCTGGTCGATTACGACCGCGCCAAGCGCGAAGGCTACCTGCGCGTCAATCGCCTGTTCGCGGAAAAACTCGCGCCGCTGCTGAAAGACAGCGACACCTTGTGGATTCACGATTACCACATGATCCCGCTGGGCGCGATGCTGCGCGAGCTGGGGGTGGGCTGCAAGATGGGCTTCTTCCTGCATGTGCCGATGCCATCGGCCGATTTGATGCAGGCGATGCCCGATCACGCACGCTTGTTCAGTACCTTTTATGCCTACGATCTGGTCGGCTTCCAGACCCAACGCGATGCCGAGCGCTTCAAGGCCTATGTGCGCCTGTTCGGTGGCGGCCGCATTCTGGACGGCGATCTGGTCGAAGGCCCGGGCGGGCGGCGCTTCACTGCCTCGTCGTTCCCCATCGGTATCGACACCGATCTGATTGCCAATCAGGCAAAAGCATCCGTCAGCAAGCAAGCCGTGCGCGATCTGCGCGAGAGTCTACGCGGGCGGCAGCTGGCCATCGGCGTGGACCGGTTGGATTACTCCAAAGGTCTGCCGGAACGCTTCCAGGGCTTCGAGCGTTATCTGGAGCGCTACCCGGATCAATCCGGCAGCCTGACCTATCTGCAGATCGCACCGGTATCGCGCGGCGATGTCACCGAATATCGTCAATTACGCGGGCAGCTGGAACAGATCGCCGGCCACATCAATGGTGGACATGCGGGGCCGGACTGGACGCCGCTGCGCTACGTCAACCAGAACTTCAGCCATGCAACATTGACTGGTTTCTATCGGGCCGCATCGGTGGGCCTGGTAACGCCATTGCGCGATGGCATGAATCTGGTCGCCAAAGAATTTGTGGCCGCGCAGGACCCTGAAAATCCCGGTGTCCTGGTGCTGTCGTTGCTGGCCGGCGCGGCGGACGAAATGAAGGAAGCGCTGCTGGTCAACCCGCACGATCTGGACGGTGTGGCAGATGCCATTGCGACGGCAGCCAGCATGCCGTTGGCAACACGTATCGAGCGGTGGCGGGCGATGATGGATCATCTGCGCAAGAACAACATCAACCACTGGCGCCAGCGCTACCTGCAGGCGCTGGCAGACGCCTAACCCCTCTCCCTGCCGGAGACGGTGCCCAAACGCGCTGTATGCATGCCCTTTTCCCTGCGGAAGTAAGTGCCCGAACTCGCCGCCTGCATTTCCTTCTCCCTCCGGGAGAAGGTGCCCGAAGGGCGGATGAGGGTACGTCAGTCACGCGAGCAATCCGACATTGTGCTCGATGGACTGTCGCAGCCCTGGCTTGAGCGCTGTGCTTTGGAGCGAGCGACGTACTCTGGATTGAGCACTGTGCTCTGGATTCACCGTGGTGCTGAAGTGCCCGCATTTTTTTGCCAATCCCAAATCCCAAATCCCGGCTTCAAACGCCGTCGCCTGACGCAATCCGGCGCGATACGGCCGCACCGGTGCCCTGCGCTCTTCGCCATGCGCGGCACGGCGCTCAAACTCTCCGCATGCATTCCCTTCTCCCTCCGGGAGAAGGTGCCCGAAGGGCGGATGAGGGTACGGTTACAAGGGATTTCCGGCAGGTGCACTTGTAGCCATGCGGGAATTTCAAGCACAGCTTTAAGCCACAGCGCTCTAGGGCACAGCGAAGTCAAAGGCTTCCACGCCCTTCAGGCGCGGGTGGCCTCTTCGGCCACGCATGACTGCGGTGCTCGGCTTGCTTTAAGGCGACTGGGTGAGTCAAGAGCAAAAAACTGAGCTAAGCAAAGCAACGGCAAGGCCAATGCAGAGCAAGCCGAACAAAAAAAGCAATTCGAAAGCGACAGCGCCTCTCGCGTGCATCACTCGTCAGGCGCCACCGCGCATCAACCGAAAATGTCAGCGTCCTTCGCTGCACTGCTCAAATTCCACGCAAATTCAGTACATCCGAGCTGCAGGTTGGAACGGTGGTTCCTATTCCGTCACGGACAGGCGGCGCTCAGGGGTCTAAAATATTCACATGATTAGCGCTGAGGACCCTGGGAGGGGCTGCGCGTTCATATCCAAGGTCGTCGGCAGCCTTTGCCAACGGACGACCTCTCTCCCTCCACGACTTGTCGCCGGTGCATGCCGCCCAAGTCCTTCCTGATATCTCAAAATGACTGATCAATCCTCAAAACGTGGGCTAGGCACCTGGTTGCTGGTGGCCTATGCAGTGGTGATCGCCGTGCTCGGTGCGGTGCTCGCCTACGAAGGCGGCCGTCTGGTCGCTGTCGGCGGTTCCTGGTACTACCTGCTCGCGGGCATTGCGCTGCTGCTGGCCGGCGTGTTGCTGGCGCTGGGCAAGCGTGCCGGCCTGTGGCTGTTTGGCGCCACGCTGGCCGCCACCATCGCGTGGGCGCTGTGGGAAGTGGGTCTGGATGGCTGGGGCCTGGTTCCGCGTCTGGCCTGGATGTCGGTGCTGGGCCTGGTACTGCTGCCGTTCTGGGGCGTGGCGCGTCGGCGCATGCAGCCGTTGTCCGGCGCAGGCTATGTCGTGGTGACCGGCGTGCTGCCGATCCTGGGCGCAGCGCTGATTCTGTGGCCGCTGTTTATGCCGCGCAATGTGGAGCTGGCCGACGCATCCAAGCAGCCGGCCGACAACGCCACCGCCTTCAGTCGCGGCAGCGTGCCCAGCCCGGACGGCAATGTCGCGGCCAATCACGACGCCAGCAACTGGACCGCGTATGCCGGTTCCAACCTGTCCAATCACTACACCCCCGGCGCGCAGATCACCCCGGACAACGTGAAGAACCTCAAGGTGGCCTGGGAATTCCATACCGGCGATCTGAAGCCGAAGGATTCCAAGCTGGGCTACGCCTTCCAGAACACCCCGCTCAAGATCGGCGACCTGCTGTACATCTGCACCCCGACCCAGAAGGTGATTGCGGTGAAAGCGGCCAACGGCAAGGAGCGCTGGCGCTTCGACCCGCAGACCAACCCCAAGGCGATGGCCGGTGTGGCCGCCACCACCTGCCGTGGCGTGTCGTACTACCAGGCGCCGGAAGGCACTGCCGACTGCCCGACGCGAATCTTCTGGCCGATGGTCGATGGTCGCCTCGGCGCGCTGGACGCGCAGACCGGCAAGCTGTGCACCAGCTTCGGCAACAACGGCTATGTGGACCTCAATGCCGGCACCGGCAATACCAAGCCGGGCTTCGTCGGCCCGACCTCGCCGCCGGTGGTGATGCGCGGCGTGGTGATCCAGCCGACCGGCCAGGTGCGTGACGGTCAGGAAGGCGATGCGCCGTCCGGCGTGGTGCGTGGCTTCGATGCCCTCACCGGCCAGCTGCGCTGGGCCTGGGATCTGGGCAACCCGGCGATCACCGCCGAACCGCCCGCTGGCCAGACCTATACGCGTTCGACCCCGAACGTGTGGTCGCTGATGGCGGCCGACGACGAGCTGGGCCTGGTGTATCTGCCCACCGGCAATGCGTCCGGCGACTTCTTCGGCAAGGGCCGTACCCCGCAGGATGAGGAATACACCGCCTCGTTGGTCGCCGTGGACGCGGCCACCGGCAAGGAGCGCTGGCATTTCCGTACCGTCAACCACGATCTGTGGGATTACGACATCGGCCCGCAGCCGAACCTGGTCGATTGGCCGGTCGCTGGCGGCGGCACCCGTCCCGCAGTGATCCAGGCCACCAAGTCCGGCCAGGTGTTCGTGCTGGATCGTGCCACCGGTGCGCCGTTGATGCCGGTCAAGCAGATGGCCGTGCCGCAAGGCACCGACCATGGCGACTGGACCGCTGCCACCCAGCCGATCTCGCCGGGCATGCCCAACACCGTGGGTGCACCCAGCCGCGAGGTCGAAACCATCATCGAATCCGATGCCTGGGGCATGACGCCGTTCGATCAGCTCGCCTGCCGTATCCAGTTCAAGCAGCTGCGTTACGAAGGCATGTTCACCCCGCCGACGCTGCAAGGCTCGCTGGCGTTCACCGGCAACCACGGCGGCATCAACTGGGGCGGCGTCTCGGTCGATCTGCAGCGCGGCATCATGGTGATGAACAGCAATCGCCTGCCCTACACCTTGCAGGTCTATACCCGCGAGAAAATGAACGAACTCGGCGTCGTGTCGGTGTTCGACGGCAAGAGCAAGACCCCTGGCTACATGGCGCAGAAGGGCCTGGCCTATGGCGCCCGCAAGGAGCCGTGGATGTCGCCGCTCAACACCCCGTGCGTGGCCCCGCCGTGGGGCTACATCTCCGGTGTGGATCTGCGCACCCAGCAAGTGCTGTGGCGCCGTCCGCTGGGCACCGGCTACGACCAGGGCCCGATGGGCATCCCGTCCAAGACCAAGTTCGAGATCGGCACGCCTAACAACAGCGGCTCGCTGGCCACCGCCGGCGGCGTGACCTTCATCGGCGCAACCCTGGACGACTTCATGCGCGGCTTCGACACCCGCACTGGCAAGCAGGTCTGGGAGACGCGCGTCCCAGCCGGCCCGCAGGCTGCCCCGCTGAGCTACACCATCGACGGCAAGCAGTACATCGTGGCCGCCGTGGGTGGACACGACCGCATGGAAACCAAGTCCGGCGACAGCGTCATCGCCTGGGCATTGCCGGACGCTGCACCAGCGGCACCGGCGAAGTAATCGCCAGACCTTTTGGGCAGCGACACAACAGACCGGCCGTCGCGAGACGGCCGGTTTTTTTATGGGCGCGGCCTGTCGATTGGGTGGATCGTCGTTGCCCAGAAGGGTGGAGCATGTGGTGTGCGGTCGGAATCCGTGGTTCCGGCAGCACGCCTGAATTGCACGGTGTTGCATCCGCTCATGACAGGTGTGCCGGAACTGCGGTTTGACCGACGGGCCATCGGCGTCGCACCGAGCCGTGTCGGAGTGAGGTCTTTCCGAAGTTCTTCGGGTCGCTGCCTTTCAAGTTCTCCTGCTGCGATTTCCCGACACCCGGTGCACTGCCATGGCGGTGGTTTGTGCTCGCTCCGATTTCAGCGCGATGTCGGACTACCGGCAACAGTGCAAAGCGCGCTAGTCGCCGCTGCCTGATCAGAGAGAAGCAAACCGCCCACCTGCATTCCATCGGAGCGCGGAATTGCGCGACGTCACGACAGCCTAATTTCACTTGGAATTTACAACCAGGAACACCGATTCCGGGCAGCCGAGAGCTGCTCAAAACATACGCACCGCAACTGAAAACGCTTCCAAATCAACCACATCAGCTTTTTACGTGGTCCGCAGCACGCATTCCGACAAACGGTCCTTTCACACCATCATGATTCGGGCTCGGCCGCCGATACCCCATTGCAGCCCACTCCTGCCGCACACCGTTCCCCCTTTCCCAGAACACTAGTCGGACTCAGCCTATGTTGCCTTCACACGATGCCGCACCCGTTTCCCGCCCACCGGCGGACGCAAACGTTGCGCGTACCACCTGGACTGCATGGATGCCCGCTGCCGCACACCTCGCGCTGCTGGCGTTGCTGACGCTCTATGCCGCCACGCTGGTGCCCGGCGGCGTCGGTAGTGCTTTCGCGAAGCTGTTCCCGGCGCTGCTGGTGCTCGGCGCGGCCAGCGTCGGCCTGTGGTGGTGGACGCGTCGTCGCAGCAGTGCGCAGCTGCAGCAGGCAGTGAGTGCCGTCGCTGCGCTGGGCGAAGGCCGCTTTCAGCGCCTGGACGCGCGTACCGCCTCCGGTGAACTGGCACCGCTGCTGCGCACGTTGCAGGCGACCCAGGACAAGCTGGCCATCCGCATCGACGTGATGGAACAAGGCCTGCGCCACGGGCAGTTCGTGATCAAGGCACTCGACGATCTGGACACCATGATCCGCATCGCCGACGACGACGGCCAGGTGCTGTTCGCCAACCGCAAGCTGCTCGCGATGCTCAAGCTGATCGAGCCGGATGTGCAGAGCTTCCGCCCCAGCTTCCATGCCGAAGGATTCGTCGGCGGCAGCATCGGCGACATCTACCCGGACAGCCAGGCCGCCATCGACCGCATGCGCGCGTTGAACGCGTCCAAGGCCGTGCGCGCCCCGTTCTTCGGGCGCCAGATCGACTTTGTGTACAGCCCGATCATCGCCGCCGACGGCACCAAGCTGGGCACCATCGCGCAGTGGATGGACGTCACCGCGCAGGTCAACGCCGAGCAGGCGCTGATCCAGATCATCGATGCGGCATCGGCCGGCGATTTCAGTCGCCGCATGCAGGTCGACGGCATGGATGGCGTGCTGCTGTCGCTGGCGCAAGGCATCAACCGCATCTACGACTCGGTGGAAACCCACCTGGCCGCGTTGGCACGCGTCATCAGCGCGATGGCCGAAGGCGATCTCACCCAGCGCGTGGACGGCGATGCGCACGGCATCTTTGCGCGTCTGCGCGACGACACCAACCAGACCGTCGCCCGTCTGACCGAAATCATCGGCGGCATCCAGACTGCATCGGACACCATCCGCCAGGCTGCGGTGGAAATCGCCGCCGGCAATACCGATCTGTCCGAACGCACCGAGCAGCAGGCGGCGAATCTGGAAGAAACCGCAAGCTCGATGGAAGAACTCACCTCGACCGTGAAGCAGAATGCCGAAAGCGCGCTGCAGGCCAACCGCCTGGTGGTGGGCACCGGTGAAGTGGCGCAAAGCGGCGGCCAGGTGATGGACGATGTGGTCGCCACCATGAGTCAGATCAGCACCGCCTCGCGCAAGATCGGGGAGATCATCGGCGTCATCGACGGCATCGCGTTTCAGACCAATATCCTGGCGCTCAATGCCGCAGTGGAAGCAGCACGTGCCGGCGAACAGGGCCGCGGTTTTGCGGTCGTCGCCTCCGAAGTGCGCGCACTAGCGCGGCGCTCGGCTGATGCCGCAAAAGAGATCAAAACGCTGATCGCCGACTCCACCGACAAGGTGGAGCTGGGCTCGGGGCTGGTGCATCGTGCCGGCGCGACCATGCGCGAGATCGTCGGCTCGGTCAAACACGTCACCGACATCATGAGCGAGATCACCTCGGCCAGCGCCGAGCAGTCCAGCGGCATCGAACAGGTCAATCGCACCGTCGCACAACTGGATGAGGTCACCCAACGCAACGCCGCGTTGGTGGAAGAAGCCACCGCCGCCGCACGTAGCCTGGAAGAACAGGCGGTGGAACTGGCCGATGCGGTCTCGATCTTCCGCCTGCAGCCTGCGCACAGTGGCAACTCGAATGTAGTGCGCGCAAGTTTCGGAAACGCGGCGGCCTAAATCGTAGGAGCGTACCCGGGCGCGACGAAGCATCACCGGTAACGCCCCATCGCGCCCGGGTGCGCTCCTACGCAAAGCAAGCGTGCGTGTCTTCCATCCTCGATCCGGCACGCGCAGCCGCAAACAACACGCCAAATCGAAGCGCCACCCCACAGATGAACCAATCTTCGTAGGAGCGCACCTGGGCGCGACGAAGCTTTATCGGTAACGCGCCATCGCGCCCAGGTGCGCTCCTACGCAAAGCAAGCGTGTCTTCCATCCTCGATCAGACACGCACCGCCGCAAACAACACGCTAAATCGTGGAGCCATCGCACAGATGAGCGAATCTTCGTAGGAGCGCACCAGGGCGCGACCAAGCTTTATCGGTAACGCGCCATCGCGCCCAGGTGCGCTCCTACGCGGAGATGGCTTCGCAGCGGAGAGGGCTAATCCAGGAACCGCGCACGCTGCTCAGGTGTGGGCAGCATGCAGTGCTCGGTACGCCCGAACCAGCGATAGCGATTGCGCGCGATCAGGCGATAACCGATGTCGCGCAAGCCACGTGGGACAATGCGCAACACTGCAAACAAGCGCCAAACGCCACCCAAACCGGCCAGAACGCGCACGATCGCATCGCTGTCGGTCCATGCACCGGTGTCGTCCACCAGCAAAAACGACAGCGGATCATCGGGGTCCAGCCCGTGCTGCTGCAACAGCGCGCGCCCGGCGTGCCCCTGCATCGCGGCAAAGCGATAACGCCCACGTCGATCGTGGCGCAGCAGCAACGTGACCCAGCCATTGCACAGCAGACACACGCCATCGAACACGATGGTTGCCGGCGCACTGCGCGCATCAACCTGCGGCGATTCAACCTGGCGCAAGCCAACCCTCGTAGCGAATGAACGGCCCGACCAGCGGCAGGTGCACGTCGACGAAAAATCCATAGCGGCCAGCGTCGGCATGCTCGCGGCAACGCACCTGCTCGAACCAGCGCGCAGGCAGCGGGATCCAGCCGAATGCCCACACGCGCGTGGCCTGCCAGTACAACGCGTCGGCATCGGCACGCAGCGCGAATTCGAAGCGCACCGCGCCCAGGTGCTCGCGCAGTGCGCCGCCCTGCCGCCACAACCGCGAATACATCGGCAACCCGGCAAAACGCCGATGCCAACGCTCGCCGTGCGCATCGACCAGAAACTCCACTTCGACATCCACCTCGCCAGTGCGCGGCAACCGGCTCAGCAACGCCAGCAACGGCACCAAGGCATGACGACCGCGCTGAATCTGCGCCCTTCCGCCAAAGGTCTGCCGCTGCTGCACCGAGTGCAGCGCACGCACCGGCGCAGGCAGCTGCGCGAATGCATCCTGGCCGAGTACCTGCGCGAACAATGGCGTGTTCAGGGCGCGATCCAGGCCAGCGTGGCCATGCGTCCGCTGCGACGGTCGCGGCGGTGCGAGAAGAAGCGTTGCGGATCGGAAATGGTGCACAGCCCGCCGCCATGGATCGCGCTGGCCGGCACGCCGGCACGCTGCAAGCGCTGGCGCGCCAGTGCATACAGATCCACCCGCCAATGCCCCGGCCGCGTGGCGATGAAGGCGTCCTGCGCCTGCGCATCGTCGGCGACGAATGCGTCGAAGACGTCATCGCCGATTTCATATGTCTGCGGTCCCGCGGCCGGCCCCAGCCATGCGATCAACCGCGACGCAGGCGTACGCATGGCGGCCACGCTGCGCTCCAGCATGCCGTCGGCCAGCCCGCGCCAACCGGCATGTGCGGCCGCCACTTCGCTGCCATCGACCGCCGCCAGCACCACGGGCAGGCAATCGGCAGTGAGGATCGCCAGCACCACGCCAGGCACAGCGGTGACAGCCGCATCGGCAATGGGTTCAGACACAGCTGGCGCGAGATCGCCCGCGCCATCCGACCGCGCATCGGATGCAAATGGCGGCGCTTCGACGCGCACCACCTCTACACCGTGCACCTGCCGCAACCAGTGCGGTGCGCTCGGCAACGCCAGCGCTTCGACCAGCAGCGCCCGGTTGCGCTCCACCTGCTTGGGCGTATCGCCCTCGGGGCTGTTGCGGTTGCCCAGATTGAGCGTGTCGAACGGCGGCAGCGAGCCGCCCAGCCCGTAGCGCAATGTAGTCAGCGCCTGGATGCGTGGCGGCGCAGGCCAGTCGGCCGGCAGGATGCAAGGCGCGACCACTGTCACTTCAGCGGCGCGCCAGCTCGGCGGCACGTGCGCTGTCTTCGCGCAGCGCGGTCATCAGCCGCTGCAGGTCGGCCGGCACCGGTGCGGTGGCGCGCACCGGCTCGCCGCTGACCGGATGCAGGAACTCCAGCGTTTCGGCATGCAGCGCCTGGCGCTTGAAGGTGCGCAGCTCGTGCACCAGCTCGTCGGTGGCGCCCTTGGGCAGCTTGAGCGCGCCGCCGTACAGCGGGTCGCCAACGATCGGCGACTTCAGATGCGCCATATGCACGCGAATCTGATGGGTGCGCCCGGTTTCCAGGCGGCATTCCAGCGCGGTATGCGCACGGAAGCGTTCGCGCAGCCGGTAATGGGTGACCGCGTCGCGGCCGTCGTCGCGCACCGCCATCTTCAGGCGATCGCGTGGATGGCGGTCGATCGGCGCATTGGCGGTGCCGCCGGACACCAGCGCACCGACCACCACCGCCAGATACTGGCGATGCACATCGCGCGCGGACAGCTGTTCCACCAGCGCCGTCTGCGCCTGCACGGTCCGCGCAACCACCATGACGCCGCTGGTTTCCTTGTCCAGACGATGCACCACGCCGGCGCGCGGCACCGCCGACAACGCGGGGTCGCGGAACAGCAGTGCATTGACCAGGGTGCCGTCCGGGTTGCCCGCGCCTGGGTGTACGACCAAGCCGGCAGGCTTGTCGATCACCAGCACCTGGTCGTCTTCGTACAACACGTTCAGCGGGATGTCCTGCGGGGCGGCATGGGTCTGGGTTTCCAGCACCACCTGCAGCTGCACGCTCTCGCCGCCGCGCAAGGTGTCGCGCGGACGCGCCATTTCGCCATCCAGCAGCGCATCGCCGGACTTGATCCATTCCGACAGCCGCGAGCGCGAGAATTCGGGGAATAGCTCGGCCAGCACCGCGTCGAAACGGCGCCCTGCGGCGTTATCGGGCACGATGGCCTGACGGATGGACGGGTCGATGGGGTCGGCAGATGGGTCGGACATGGACACTGGCACTCAGGCAAAAACGGGAATTTAGGGGTCCGGGAGGCAGGAGTCAGTCGCCGGACAGGCCACTAGGCTATCATCGCGCTTTCGTTTTCCTGACGCGTCCTTCCCAGACCCATGATCCGACGGTCCACGTTTTCCGCGCCTGCGCGCCTGATTGCCCTCATGCTGGTCATGGCGTTCGTCGTCACCGGCTGCCACCGCGGCGCCAAGGACAAGAATCCCGATGAGGGCATGCCGGTCGAGCAGCTCTATGGCAAAGGCCACGGCCTGATGGAGAAAGGCAACTGGGCTGGCGCCGAAGCCAGCTACAAGCGCCTGATCGCCCAGTACCCGTATGGTCCGTACACCGAGCAGGCGATGATCGAAAGCGCCTACGCCCAGTACAAGGCCGGCAAGCACGACGACACGGTGTCCAGCGTCGACCGCTTCATCCGGACCTATCCCACGCACCGCAACATCTCGTACCTGTACTACCTGCGCGGGCTGGCCAACAGCAACCGCGACACGGTGTTCCTGCGCCGGGTGTGGTCGCTGGACCCAAGCCGCCGCGATCTGTCGTCGCCGCAGCAGGCCTACAACGACTTCAATACGGTCACCGACCGCTATCCCAACAGCCGCTACGCGCCCGATGCGCGCAAGCGGATGATCGAGCTGCGCGATGTGTTCGCCCAGCACGAGCTGGATAACGCGCTGTACTACCTGCGCCGCGACGCCTGGGTGTCCGCAGCCGGCCGCGCCAACTACCTGCTGGAAACCTACCCGCAGAGCGCCTATCAGTACGACGCCGTTGCCGTGCTGGCGGAGGCTTACACACACCTTGGCAACAAGACCCTGGCCGCAGACGCGCGCCGCGTGCTCGAACTCAACAGCCCGCAGCACCCGTGGCTGACCGGCAATTGGCCGAAGTACCCCTGGGCGATCCGCAAGCTCAACCCGTTTGCCGGCGAGAAGTCCGCCGCTACCGGTCAGCGCAATGCACAGATGAGCCGCGACTGAGACTTGCAGTCACTGCCGAATACATAAGGGGCCGAAAGGCCCCTTTTTCATGCCTGAGAGGTCGGTGCGGCAAGCCGCCGCAGCAGTGAGCGCTCCCCACTGCGGTCGCGTCTGTGCGCGCGTGCTCGCTCCCTGTGCCGGCGTATCGCAAGCCCGCGCGCGTCCCGTAACCGGCGCCAGATCACCGAACCGGCGGGCTGGCCTGCCTATACTCAAGCCTTAGAGCAGCTAACAAAACGACTGTGCTCATCGCCAGGCGGGCGCGGCCGGTTCTCGGAGTCGGCATGTACCACGCATACACTCCGGTTCCTGCGCGCCGTCCACACCCACCTGACGACTGCTCGCGACGGTTTGTTAGCCGCTCTTAGGAAGATCCGACTCCCCGCCGGCGCCAGCCAAGGAGGCCGCATGTCTCGTCTCATCGCCCTATTTTTGCTCGCGGTGTCGCTGGCAACACTGAGCACGGTCTCAGTCGCGGCCCCGATCGTCTACGGCGTCAACGCCCACGACAATCGCCCCGGCTACCCCATGACCCAGGCCGAGGCACGCTTCAAACTGCTGGCCGCGCGCAATCTGCGCAGCTACCGCTTCGATGTGGATCCGCGCGATTACGCAACGCTGGATGCCCTGGTGCCACTGGCGCGTCAGTACGGCATCACGCTACGCCCGATGGTCTACCCGATGTCGCGCGAGATCGGTTACCAACTGGCACGTCGCTACGCGGCCGACATCAAGGTCTGGGAGATCGGCAACGAACAGGACCTGGTGCGCGCCGAAGCCGATGCCCGCATTGCCGCGATGACCACCATGTATCTGGGGATGCGCCAGGCCTCCAACGAACTGGGCGCGGGCCTGCGTTTCACCATCAACATCACCGCCTGCAACAGCGATGACCGCAGCGCCAACGCGCGTTGCCCGGGCGACCGCAATGGCTCGCTATGGTTTCTTGCCAAGGCCAAGGCCGCCGGTTTCGACTTCGACCACATCAGCTTCCACTACTACGCCTTCCACCACGATGCCGGCTACTGGACAGACTTGTACCTGGGCCAGCTACGCACCGCCGCGCAGACCTACAACACGCCGGTGTTCTTCAACGAGCTGAACTGCGCCGAGGTCTACACCGGCAACACCACCGGCGGCGCGGAAGGCGACCGCGGCTGCTTCGACAGCCTGGCGCAGCTGCTGCGCAACGTGCGCGCCAACTATGCCGACGTGGTCGCCGAGATCAATGTCTACGAGTTGCTGGACCAGACCACCATCCAGGGCGCAGAAGGCCATTTCGGCCTGATGTACGACCTGACGCGACCCAAGCCGACTCTTGATTTGCTAACCCGCTTCGCGCAACCGCCGGCCACCGCAGCGATGGCCGACTCGCCGGGTTACTGACCGGAATACCCGTTGGTGATCGGGTAACGCCGCTCGCGACCGAACGCGCGTCGCGAGATCTTCGGCCCGGGCGCGGCCTGATGGCGCTTCCATTCGTTGATCCGCACCAGGCGCAGCACGTGTTCGACAGTATCGGTCGCATAACCGGCGGCAACGATCTCGTCGCGCGACTGCTCCTGGTCGACATAGCGATACAGGATGCCGTCCAGCACATCGTAGGGCGGCAGCGAATCCTGGTCGGTCTGGTTGTCGCGCAGCTCGGCCGATGGCGGGCGCGAGATCACCGCCGGTGGAATGACCGGCGCACCGCCGACGGTATTGCGCCATTTCGCCAGGCCGAACACTTCGGTCTTATAGAGATCCTTCAGCGGCGCGTAGCCACCGCACATGTCGCCGTAAATGGTGGCGTAGCCCACTGCGTATTCGCTCTTGTTGCCAGTGGTCAGCAGCAACCCGCCGAACTTGTTGGACAGCGCCATCAAGATCACGCCACGGCTGCGCGACTGCAGATTCTCTTCGGTGATATCCGGCTGGGTACCTTCGAACATCGGCCCCAACGCGGCGAGCAAACCTTCGAAGGCCGGCTCGATTGCAATGGTTTCCAGCTTTACGCCCATCGCACGGCATTGTTCCTCGGCCAGATCGTTGGACAGACCGGCGGTGTAGCGCGACGGCAGCCGCACCGCGGTGACGTTATCGCCGCCCAGCGCGTCGACCGCCATCGCCAGCACCAGCGCCGAATCGATGCCGCCGGACAGGCCCAGCCACACCTTGCTGAAGCCGTTCTTGCGGCAGTAATCCTGCAGGCCACGCACCACCGCGCGCCAGGCGAGCGCGTCCATGCTCTCGTCGCCATCGTCCACCCAGACCACCGGGGTGAAGCGGCGTTCGCCAGCGGCGTAGTCCACCACCAGCCATTGATCGACAAAGGCGGCGGCGGCCGGATGAACGGTGCCGTCGCCATCGGCTACCACCGAGGCGCCGTCGAACACCAGCGCGTCCTGGCCGCCAACCACGTTGAGATACGCAATCGCCGCCCCGCTCTCGCGCGTGCGCTCGGCCAATAGCGCATCGCGCTGCGCGTGCTTGCCGCGCTCGTACGGCGAGGCATTGGGGACCAGCACCAGCTCGGCGCCGGCGTGCACGGTTTTGGCCAGCGGCTCGGCGAACCACAGGTCTTCGCAGATCACCACACCCACCTGCACGCCCTTGACCGTGACCACGCAATTGTCGCCATCCGGGTCCACATCGAAATAACGACGCTCGTCGAACACCGCGTAGTTGGGCAGCTCGCGCTTGCGGTAGGTCGCTTCGATGCGGCCATCGCGCAACACGCTGGCCGCGTTGTAGACCACGCTACCGGCGCTCTGCGGCCAGCCGACCACGGCGACAATGCCGCGCGTACTCGCCGCAATGCGCGTCAATGCTTGTTCGCAGTGCGCCAAGAACCCCGGACGCAGCAGCAGATCTTCCGGCGGGTAGCCGCTGATCGCCAGTTCGGGAAACAGCACGATGTCCGCCTCGAACTCATCGCGTGCCGTGGCAATGAACTCGATGATGCGATCGGTATTTTTTGCCACCGCCCCAACCGGGAAGTCGAACTGGGCCATGGCGATGCGGAGGATCTGGGACATATCGGCAGCCTTTTGCGGTTCCTACCGAACGCCGGAAGGAGGGAAAGAAGAACGGGCAACGCACAAGCCTTGCGCAATCGCGTCGCACACATCGTCAGTGCGCGCCAGCACCGCATTATTCCAGAAGCGCAGCAGCTGGAAGCCCTCGCGCTGCAGGAAGGCGTCGCGTACTGCATCGGAGCAGGCGTTCAGATGCTGGCTGCCATCAAGTTCGATGATCAATGCGCAGTCCAGACAGGCGAAATCGGCGATGTACGGCCCGACCGGACACTGCCTGCGAAACTTGAAGCCCAGCAAGCGCCGATCACGCAGGCGGTACCAAAGCGCGCGCTCGGCGTTGGTCATCTCGCGTCGCAAGATTTTCGCAAATCGAATTTTTTCGCCAGCGCGCATTGGATGCATCAGGTTTTTGTCAGATCACAGCGTGTTATGGAACTGCCGGTGCCAGCTATCGGTTGCGATCGATTTGGGGGGTAGGGGAAAGCTGCCCTCACCCCTACCCCTCTCCCGCAAGCGGGAGAGGGGAAATCCAAGGCACGAAGCTAAAACAGTCCGCTCCTGCTGCAACTCCTGCTGCAACTGCTCCTGCTCCAGCACCTGCTCCAGCACCTGCTCCAGCACCTGCTCCTGCTCCTGCTCCTGCACCTGCTCCTGCTCCTGCACCTGCACCTGCTCCTGCTCCTGCTCCTGCTCCCGCTCCCGCTCCCGCCATCTATCAGCCACGCAACTGCCTGCGTCACTCCCTTCTCCCGCATGCGGGAGAAGGTGCCCGAAGGGCGGATGAGGGAAGCACTACCGAGCCATAAAAAAGGCCACCCGAAGGTGGCCTCTCTCAACTCGCAGGCTTGCGCGCAGCGAGTACTTACTTCACCAGCGCAGCAATCGCCGCACCCAGATCGCCCGGCGAACGGACGGTCTTGACGCCAGCGGCTTCCATCGCCGCGAACTTGCCTTCGGCGGTGCCCTTGCCGCCCGATGCGATCGCACCGGCGTGGCCCATGCGCTTGCCGGCCGGAGCCGACGCACCAGCGATGAAGCCGACCACCGGCTTCTTCACGAACTGCTTGATGTACTCGGCACCGGCTTCCTCGGCGTCGCCGCCGATCTCGCCGACCATGATGATGCCTTCGGTCTGCGGGTCTTCGTTGAACAGCTTGAGGCAGTCGACGAAGTTCAGGCCGTTGATCGGGTCGCCGCCGATACCGATGCAGGTGCTCTGGCCCAGGCCCACTTCGGTGGTCTGCTTGACCGCTTCATAGGTCAGGGTGCCCGAACGCGACACGATGCCGATCTTGCCCGGCTTGTGGATGTGGCCCGGCATGATGCCGATCTTGCACTCGCCCGGGGTGATCACGCCGGGGCAGTTCGGCCCGATCAGCACGGTGTCCGGATGCGAGCGGGTCAGCACATTCTTGACGCGCAGCATGTCCAGCACCGGGATGCCTTCGGTGATGCAGACGATGACCTTGATGCCGGCCGCAGCCGCTTCCAGGATCGCGTCGGCCGCATACGGCGGCGGCACGTAGATCACCGACGCATCGGCGCCGGTATTCTGCACGGCGTCGGCCACGGTGTTGAACACCGGCAGATCGATATGCGTGGTGCCGCCCTTGCCGGGGGTCACGCCGCCGACGACCTGGGTGCCGTACTCGATCATCTGAGTGGCGTGGAAGGTGCCCTGCTGGCCGGTGAAGCCCTGCACAATCACCTTGGTGTTCTTGTTAATCAAAACGGACATGGATAGTTCCTTCGGTGTCGTGAATCAGGCGGCGTTCTTGACAGCTTCAACGACCTTCTTGGCACCGTCGTTGATGTTGTCGGCCGGGATGATGGCCATGCCGCTGTCGCGCAGCAGCTGCTTGCCTTCTTCCACGTTGGTGCCTTCCAGGCGCACCACGACCGGAACCTTGACGCCCACTTCCTTGACCGCAGCGATGATGCCTTCGGCAATCATGTCGCAGCGGACGATGCCGCCGAAGATGTTGACGAAGATGCCTTCGACCTTGGCCGAGGACAGGATCAGCTTGAACGCCTCGATGACGCGCTGCTTGTTCGCACCGCCGCCCACGTCCAGGAAGTTCGCCGGCTCGCCGCCATTGAGCTTGATGACGTCCATGGTGGCCATGGCCAGGCCTGCGCCGTTGACCATGCAACCGATGTTGCCGTCCATGGTGACGTAGTTGATGTCCAGCTCCGAAGCGGTCACTTCGGTCTCGTCTTCCTGCGTCTTGTCGCGCATGGCGATGAGCTGCTTCTGACGGAATGCGGCGTTGTCGTCGCTGTCGAACTTGCCGTCCAGCGCGTACAGGTTGCCGTCGTCCAGGATCGCCAGCGGGTTGATTTCAACCAGCGCCAGGTCCTTTTCGTTGAACAGGCGGTACAGGTTCACCATGATGCTGGCGAACTGGCCGGCCTGCTTGGCGTTCAGGCCGAGCTTGAAGCCGAAATCGCGACCGTGGTAGCCCTGCACGCCTTCGACGAAATCGACGTTGAGCGAGTGGATCAGCTCCGGCGTTTCGGCAGCGACCTGCTCGATCTCCACGCCGCCTTCGGACGAGGCGATGTAGGTGATGGTCTTGGTGCCGCGGTCGACCAGGATCGACAGATACAGCTCCTTGACGATCTCGCCGGCTGTGGTCACCAGCACCAGGTTGATCGGCAGCTCGACGCCGGCGGTCTGGTAGGTCGACATCTTGGTGCCGAGCATCTTGGCCGCTGCGGCCTTCACATCGTCGGTGGTCTTGCAGAACTTGACGCCGCCAGCCTTGCCGCGGCCGCCCGCGTGGATCTGCGCTTTCACCATCCAGGGGCCCTTGCCCAGGGAATTGGCGACTTCAACCGCTTCGTCCGGGGTCGCTGCGACCTTGCCGGCCGGAACGGGGATGCCGTACTCGGCAAGCAGCTGTTTTGACTGGTATTCGTGGAAATTCATGCGTCACCGTGGGAAAAGGAAACGACCGCTGCGTGCAACGCAGACCGCCGGGGCGGCACGTCGAAAGACGCGAACGGGCCGCCTATTGTGGCCGACCACGCCGTGCGGCGCAAAATTCGCCGGCATTGCCCGTCCGGTCGCCGCGCTTGCGCGCCGGCCGACAATGTGCGCACGCGCTGTGCCCAGGACCGCACCTGCCTATACTCGCGGCTTGTTACGGCGGGGAATCGGCTTGACCTCCATTGCATCGCTCATCGCCCGGGTGCAGTCCGCGCCGCAGCGCGAGCTGTACTTCTTTTCGTTGTACCGGGTGCTGGTGGCCGGGCTGATCGCCGCACTGGTGTTCAGTCCCTTGTCCGACGCCATTCCCGAGCCGCGCTACCCGCGTCTGGCTGCCGGAGTGGCGATCGGCTACCTGTGCATGGCCATCCCGCTGTTGTTCTGGGGCCGCAGCGAACGCCGGCTGACCGCCACCGTGTTGTGCGCGGTGGTGGCCGACATCCTCGCCGCCACCCTGGCCACCCACGCCCTGCCCGGCGCCAGCGCCGGCATCGCGATGATGCTGCTATTCAATGTCGCAGCCGCCTCGATTCTGCTGCGGCTGCGCTACGGCATGAGCGTGGCGGTGCTCGCCAGCATCGCCATCGTGCTCGAATATCTATGGACGCTGCTCGAAGGCGGTGCCACCCGCCCGCTGGCCGAGCTGGCGATGTTTGCCACCAGCTACGTGGCGGTGGCCTATATCTGCCAGCAGATCGCCGCGCGCGCGCGCAGCAACCAGGTGCTGGCCGAAGAACGCGGCGCGCAGGTCGCCAATCTTTACGAGATCAACGAGCTGATCATCCGGCGCATGCGCACCGGCGTACTGGTGGTCGACACGCATAACCGCATCACCCTGGCCAACGAAGCGGCACTGGCACTGCTTGGCGATGGCGACCAACGCAATGCGCCGGCGGATCTGTCGCTGGCCGCGCTCACCCCGGAACTGGCACGCAGGCTGCAGCGCTGGCGCAGCGGCTGGCGACAGGAAGAAGCGCCGCTGCAACTCGGTGCCGACCGTCCGGAAGTGCAGCCGCGCTTCGTGCGCCTGCTCGCCGACAGCGACCTGGTGCTGGTGTTTCTGGACGATGCCACGGTGGTCTCGCGCCGCGCCGAATCGCTGACCTTGTCGGCCATGGGGCGGTTTTCGGCCAGCCTGGCCCACGAGATCCGCAACCCGCTGGCCGCGATCAGCTACGCCTCGCAATTGCTGGAAGAATCCCCCGACATCGGCGATGCAGACCGCCGCTTGCTGCAGATCATCCATCAGCAATGCCAGCGCACCAACGGCATCGTCGAAAGCGTGCTCGGACTAGCCCGTCGCGAACGCGCCAGCCCGGAAAACCTGGATCTAGCCGCGTTCGTGCGCCGCTTCGTGGTCGAATACCGGCAGACCCTGTCGATGGAAACCGACATCCTGGAGGCCAGCATCCAGGGCAGCTCGGTACATGCCCTGGTCGACCCCAAGCACCTGTATCAAATTCTCACCGCCCTGGTCCATAACGCGCTCAAGTACGGCCGCGTCATGGACGAACCGGCTCGGGTAAAACTGCGCGTGGAGCGGCAGGAGCGCATGGCGGTGATCGATGTCGTCGATCGTGGCCCCGGCATCCCGGAGACGGTGGCCGCGCAACTGTTCCGCCCGTTCTACACCACCTCCGAACACGGCACCGGGCTCGGCCTGTACATCGCCCAGGAGCTGTGCCGCGCCAACCAGGCGCAACTGGACTATGTCCCGGTTCCCGGTGGTGGGGCGTGTTTCCGGATTGCCTTGCAGGGGCCCAATAACTTGCAGGGCAAGAGCAACTAACAGAAGGACTGCGCATCCACCGGGCGGGCGCGGCCGGTGCTCGAAGTCGGCATGAACACCAGTACGCCCCGTTTTCCTCCGCGCCTTCCGCGCCCCACCTGACGTGCTCGCTATGTTTTGTGAGCTGCTCTAAGTGAGTTTGCCGATTCGGGCGTTTCGCGATTGCGTGTGTGGGCAGCATTGGTTCGCCGCTGCTGTATTGCGCGTGGGCATGCGTCCGATGTGCGGCGACGTCCACGCTGTAGTTGGTCTATGGGCGATGCTTTCGAGAACAGCATGCCGATGATCAAACGCTTGAAAACGGCTGAAAAAGCAGCTGCCACTCGAACAAAGGGCCGCGTGTGAATCAGATCGCATGTGCCCGGGAAGCGCGCCGAGGCCTTGATGGCCGTCCGACACCTCTGGCCCGCGTCCCGCCCGATCCGTTGAGCCACCCTGCCGCGCCATCGTTGCAGGTAATTGTCGATTGTCATCACGCTGGGCTATCGTGCGCACCATGAGCGAACCCAAAAGTGCCCTGGTTGTCGATGACGAGCGTGATATCCGCGAGTTGCTTGTTCTCACCCTGGGCCGCATGGGCCTGCGCATCAGCACCGCCGCCAACCTGGCCGAGGCCCGCGAGCTGCTGGCCAGCAACCCCTACGACCTGTGCCTGACCGACATGCGGCTGCCCGACGGCAACGGCATCGAACTGGTCACCGAAATCGCAAAGCACTATCCGCAAACCCCGGTCGCCATGATCACCGCGTTCGGCAGCATGGATCTGGCGGTGGAGGCCTTGAAGGCCGGCGCCTTCGACTTCGTCAGCAAGCCGGTGGACATCAGTGTGCTGCGCGGTCTGGTCAAGCACGCGCTGGAACTGAACAACCGCGACCGCCCTGCACCGCCCCCGCCGCCGCCCGAACAGGCCAGCCGCCTGCTTGGCGATTCGACCGCGATGGAGAGCCTGCGCGCCACCATCGGCAAGGTCGCGCGCAGCCAGGCGCCGGTGTATATCGTCGGCGAATCCGGCGTGGGCAAGGAGCTGGTCGCACGCACCATCCACGAGCAAGGCGCACGCGCCGCCGGCCCGTTCGTGCCGGTGAACTGCGGCGCCATTCCCGCCGAACTGATGGAAAGCGAGTTCTTCGGCCACAAGAAGGGCAGCTTCACCGGCGCGCATGCCGACAAACCCGGCCTGTTCCAGGCCGCGCACGGCGGCACGCTATTCCTGGACGAAGTGGCCGAGCTGCCGCTGCAGATGCAGGTCAAGTTGCTGCGCGCGATCCAGGAAAAATCGGTGCGCCCGGTCGGCGCCTCCGGCGAAACGCTGGTGGACGTGCGCATCCTCTCGGCCACGCATAAGGACCTCGGCGATCTGGTCTCCGACGGCCGCTTCCGCCACGACCTCTACTACCGCATCAACGTGATCGAACTGCGTGTGCCGCCGCTGCGGGAGCGCAGCGGCGACCTGCCGCAACTGGCCGCGGCCATCATTGCGCGCCTGGCGCGCAGCCACGGCCGGCCAATTCCGCTGCTGACCCAATCGGCCCTGGACGCGCTGGACACGTACGGTTTTCCGGGCAACGTCCGCGAGCTGGAAAACATCCTCGAGCGCGCCCTGGCCTTGGCCGAAGACGACCAGATCAGTGCCACCGACCTGCGTCTACCCGCTCACGGCGGCCACCGTCTGGCCGCGACGCCGGGCAGCGCAGCGGTCGAACCGCGCGAAGCCGTGGTGGATATCGACCCCGCCTCCTCCGCGCTGCCCTCCTACATCGAGCAGCTCGAGCGCGCCGCGATCCAGAAGGCACTGGAAGAAAACCGCTGGAACAAAACCAAGACCGCCGCGCAGCTGGGCATCACGTTTCGTGCGCTGCGCTATAAGCTGAAGAAGTTAGGGATGGAGTAGCTGAAAGGCCGGGATTGGGGATTCGGCATTGGGGATTCGTAAAAGCGGGCAGCCGGCTTCGATCATGCTTGCCGGCGAGGTCGCGGTGACTGAAGCGTCGCAAGCCCCGCATTCGAGCCTGATCGCTGCTAGTGGTGGCTACGACAGAAAGCCTGGAATGTGTAGGCCCCATGCTGTTCCAGTTACCCAACCTGATTTTCGGTCCTTGGCCATAAGGTTGATCTCGGCCTGGGTCGTTACACAATGCGCGGGCTTCCTCACTGCCGGCAAGCACAAGCACCGGTAACAATCTAGGGCTCGCATCTAGCCTCCCATTGAGCGGTTAGCGGTAGCGGGTGGCGTGCAGCGCTTGGCGCTTCTGCGAATTCCTAATGCTGACTCCCGAATTCCCGCTCAATCAGCCCTTGGTCACCAGACTAAAATCAACCAAACTGGTCACATGACGCGAAGCCTTCAATGCCAGCTGACTCAGACAGAAGAAGCAGATCTGGGGCTATCCGCGAAGATCGGGGTTCTTGCGAATCCCCAATCCCAACTCCCGAATCCCCACTCACTCAGTCCTTCGTCACACGATTGATCTCGGCCAGGCTGGTCACGCCATGCGACGCCTTCATCAACGCCGACTGGCGCAGATCGCGGATGCCAACCCTCTGTGCGGCCTCGGCAATCTGCATCGCATTGCCGCCTTCCAGCACGATCGCGCCGATCTCGTCAGTCATCGGCATGACCTGATAGATACCGGTACGACCCTTGTACCCCTCGGTACACTCATCGCAGCCCACCGCCTCATACAGCTCGATGTTCGCGATCTGCTCGGGCGTGAAGCCTTCCGCCTGCAGCGCATGCTCCGGCAGCGTCGACTTACGCTTGCAGTTGTTGCACAGCCGCCGCGCCAAACGCTGCGCGATGACCAGCGTGACCGACGAGGTGATGTTGTACGGCGCAATGCCCATATTCATCAGACGCGCGATGGTCTGCGGCGCATCGTTGGTATGCAGCGTCGACAGCACCATATGGCCGGTCTGCGCCGCCTTGATCGCGATCTCGGCTGTCTCAAGGTCGCGGATTTCGCCGACCATGATGATGTCCGGATCCTGGCGCAGGAACGAGCGCAGCGCCGCCGCAAACGTCATGCCGCGCTTGACGTTCTGCTGTACCTGATTCACGCCGGGCAAGCGGATTTCGACCGGATCCTCGGCCGTGGAAATATTGCGTGTCTCGTCGTTGAGGATGCCTAGCGCCGTATACAACGACACCGTCTTGCCCGAACCGGTCGGCCCGGTCACCAGCACCATGCCGTAGGGCTTGTGGATCGCATCCAGGAACAGCTTCTGCTGGTCCGCCTCGTAGCCCAGCTTCTCGATTCCCAGCTTGGCTGCACTGGCGTCCAAAATACGCAGCACCACCTTCTCGCCGAACAGCGTCGGCAAGGTACTCACACGGAAGTCGATCTGCTTGGTCTTGGACAGGTTGAGCTTGATTCGCCCGTCCTGCGGCACCCGCTTTTCGGCGATATCCAGCTGCGACATCACCTTCAGGCGCGCCGCAATGCGCTGACTCAACTTCACCGGCGCCTTGGCCACGTTCTTCAGCAAGCCGTCGATGCGCAAACGCACCCGATAGTCGTCTTCATACGGCTCGAAATGGATGTCGGAGGCTCCCCGCCTGATCGCATCCACCAGCACCTTGTTGACGAACTTCACCACCGGCGTGTCGTCACCCTTGGCATCGACCCCGGAATCCCCGCCGGCGCCCATGTCCTCGTCCCCGGACGACACGTCCAGGTCACCGATGTCGTCATCGTCATTGCCGAGCGATGAACCTAGCGACGCATTGCTTGCCTGCCACTGCTCAAGCGTCCGGCGGATCTGGTCCTCATCGACAAGGATCGGCTCGACCACCAGATTGGTGTGAAACTTGATGTCGTCCAGCGCCCTGGTCTGGGTCGGGTTGCTCACCCCCACGAACAACCGGTTGCCGCGCTTGAACAGCGGCAGCACCTGGTACTTCTGGAGCAACTCCTCGCTGACCAGCTTGACCGCGTTCTGGTTGGCATCGAAAACAGACACGTCCATCAAGGGCATGCCAAACTCGACCGCATTTGCGGCCGCCAACTGCGAGGCAGAAACGAGCCTTTTTTCCGAGAACCATTGAGGCAATGGGACCTTTGCAAGAGCAGCCTGGTCCATCGCGCTTCGAGCAGCGCCCTCCTCCAGGGCGCCATCCTGCACCAGCCTACGAGCAATTCCGGTAATTCCTACAAGATTTGCAGTCAATGGGATGCTCATCGTTCACCTCAACATCAGTACAGCACTTATAAATCCAACCGCGGCGTGATCAAGCCCATCATCTGCAGGCTTGAGGCAAATACTTTGCCTGAAGTGTAGTGCCGGACCCATCACACCGCCACACTGTTGAGCCTGCGCCAGACCAGTCAGGTATCAGCTGCAACTGTGAGCTGCGAATGGATTGGCTGGCGCTCTGATTAGCAAACGCCACTGTTATGACACCACCAGCACCGACAGTGACGGACGACACATATTTGCCCTTGATGGTGTCAGCATTCCCTAACCCAGCCTGAGAGTTCGACGTCGGCGAAACGCTTTGAGCCCAGTGAAACTCCTCCACCGCCACCTTGGCACCTGAGGCGAGACTTAAACCTTCCGCCACCTGGGCTCTTATTAGATAATCCTGATATGCGGGCAATGCAATTGCAGCAAGAATGGCGATGATGGCGACCACAATCATCAATTCAATCAAAGTGAATCCGCGAACCCTCACTTTGCCCCCTTTGAGCTTTACACTCAAGCAGAAGTAAAAAAGCCCCGGACGAGCCGGGGCCTTTCAAAACAACCCGATGTTACGGGGCCGCAGTGCGGCAAGAAGTAGGCAGGTACTTCTGATCAATCGTGGTACCGGCGGTGCAGCCCCAGCTGATCGAACCGTTGTTGTCAGTCGGGGTTAGGACAAGATTCTTGCCACTCAGCTTTGCATTCGTAGCGTTGAACGCTGCAGTGATGATCCCACCCGCTCCCACCGTCACAGACGTCACGTACTTTCCCTTGATGTTCGCGGCTGCTTCAAGACCAGCGGCAGCATTGTTGGCCGGGAATGCGCCAGTGTTAGCGAAAGTTTCAGCCACAGCGGTCTTCGCGCCTGAAGCAAGCGAAAGTCCTTCCGACACCTGCGAGCGAGCCAAGTAATCCTGGTAAGCCGGCAAAGCAATAGCTGCCAGGATCGCGATGATCGCTACGACGATCATGAGTTCGATCAAAGTGAAACCATTTTGCTTCTTCATTGTAATACGTCCCCTAGAGAGTTGAATGATTCATTTTTGAGTGATAGCTGACTAACGTCACATCTTTTGGCCACACGCGCATCAAAGGCAAGCACAATTCATGCCAACTTGCTCTACCGAAGCACGCCCCGAAGCAATGGTTGCAGACAAAGCCATTCCAGGAAAGCGCCTTATTTGACAAATGCGAGTCCGTGACAGAAGTGACGCTGCGGGTCAGATTTTGCCCTTGCCAAGGTCCCAAACAGACCACCGCGCAGCATGCCGAGACAGAGCAAACAAGCTACTATTGCAAAGTGCCGGCCTGGGGATGGCCGTGGGGAAGGCTTATGTCAGTCGCTCGTAGCAACATCAAGAAACAGCCCATTGACCGAAACGTAAACGAGATGGTGCCTTTTGTCTGGGAAGGTACAGACAAACGTGGCATCAAGATGAAGGGGGAGCAGACTGCGCGCAACGCAAACATGTTGCGCGCAGAGCTGAGGCGGCAAGGAATCACGCCGATAGTTGTGAAGACAAAACCTAAGCCGCTTTTTGGCGCAGCTGGCAAAAAGATATCGTCCAAAGATATCGCGTTTTTTAGCCGCCAAATGGCAACAATGATGAAGTCCGGTGTGCCTATCGTCGGCTCGCTAGAGATCATCGGCGAAGGACACAAGAATCCTCGCATGAAAAAAATGGTTGGCCAGGTCCGAAGCGATATCGAAGGCGGATCATCACTTTATGAAGCGATCTCGAGACACCCTGTTCAATTCGATGATCTTTATCGAAACTTGGTGCGCGCTGGCGAAGGAGCAGGCGTCCTTGAAACAGTTCTAGACACTGTTGCAAACTACAAGGAAAACATTGAAGCACTTAAAGGAAAGATAAAAAAAGCCTTATTCTATCCTGCAATGGTGATGGCAGTAGCAATTATTGTTAGCGGCATACTGCTTGTCTTTGTCGTACCTCAGTTCGAAGACGTATTCAAAGGATTTGGAGCAGAACTACCAGCATTTACTCAGATGATCGTTGCAGCTTCACGCTTCATGGTTTCTTATTGGTGGCTTATGCTACTCGTTAGCGCCGCAGCGATTGCAGGATTCATCTTCTCATACAAACGCTCTCCGCGCATGCGACATGGAATGGACAGGCTAGTTTTAAAGGTGCCGATTATTGGGCAGATTATGCATAACAGCTCAATCGCACGCTTTGCTAGAACAACCGCAGTTACGTTCAAGGCAGGCGTCCCGTTAGTTGAAGCGCTAAGCATTGTCGCTGGCGCAACTGGCAATAAAGTTTATGAAGAAGCAGTATTACGCATGCGCGACGATGTTTCTGTGGGATACCCTGTAAACATGGCAATGAAACAAGTCAATCTTTTTCCACACATGGTGGTTCAGATGACGTCTATTGGCGAAGAAGCCGGCGCACTTGATGCTATGCTATTTAAAGTAGCAGAGTATTTTGAGCAGGAAGTAAACAATGCCGTGGACGCATTGAGCAGCCTACTTGAGCCATTAATCATGGTGTTCATCGGCACCATAGTTGGCGGCATGGTGATCGGCATGTATCTTCCAATTTTCAAGCTTGGCTCGGTGGTATAAAGAAGCATGGCATTTCTCGACCAGCATCCCGGTCTCGGCTTTCCTGCCGCGGCCGGACTGGGACTGCTGATCGGCAGTTTCCTGAACGTGGTGATCCTGCGCTTGCCCAAGCGCATGGAGTGGCAGTGGCGGCGCGATGCGCGCGAAATCCTCGAACTACCGGAGCTATACGAGCCGCCACCGCCGGGGATCGTGGTGGAGCCGTCCCATGATCCGGTCACCGGCGACAAGCTCAAGTGGTGGGAAAACATCCCGCTCGTCAGCTGGTTGATGCTGCGCGGTAAGTCGCGTTACAGCGGCAAGCCGATTTCCATTCAGTACCCGCTGGTCGAGTTGCTCACCTCCATCCTGTGCGTAGCCAGCGTCTGGCGCTTCGGCTTCGGCTGGCAGGGCTTCGGCGCGATCGTGCTGAGCTGCTTTTTGGTGGCGATGTCCGGCATCGACATGCGCCACAAGCTGCTGCCGGACCAGCTGACCCTGCCGTTGATGTGGCTGGGGTTGGTCGGCTCGATGGATAACCTCTATATGCCGGCCAAGCCCGCCCTGCTGGGTGCGGCGGTCGGTTATGTGTCGCTGTGGACCGTGTGGTGGCTGTTCAAGCAGCTCACTGGCAAGGAAGGCATGGGCCACGGGGATTTCAAGCTGCTCGCTGCGCTCGGCGCCTGGTGCGGGTTGAAAGGCATCCTGCCGATCATCCTGATCTCTTCGCTGGTCGGCGCCATCCTCGGCTCGATCTGGCTGGCGGCCAAGGGTCGCGACCGCGCCACGCCGATCCCGTTCGGCCCCTACCTGGCCATCGCCGGCTGGGTGGTGTTCTTCTGGGGCAATGATCTAGTGGATGGCTACCTGCACTTCGCAGGCCTGCGTTGACCGGAGCACGACGATGAGCGACTTCATCGTCGGCCTCACCGGTGGCATTGCCTCTGGTAAAAGCGCGCTGGCCGCCGAGTTCGAGAAGCTGGCTGTGCCGGTCATTGATGCCGATGTCGTAGCGCGGCAAGTGGTGGCGCCCGGATCGATACTCGACGCTATCTCAAATCGCTTCGGTCGAGGCATCCTGCTTCCGGAGGGAACGCTAGATCGCCAGGCCTTGCGCCGAATTGTCTTCGCCGATCCAATCCAACGGAGAGCGCTAGAAGACATCACCCATCCCGCTATTCGCGCAGAATTGAAGCGCGCGGCCAAGACCGCTGAAGGTGCTTATGCCATCGTCGCCATCCCCTTGCTTACCGAAGCAGGCGGCCGTGCTACATACCCTTGGCTGGATCGTATCCTTGTCATCGATGCACCGGTCGCGCTGCAGCATACTCGCCTGGTGAAGCGCGACAGAGCTACATTTGAACTAGCAGAACGGATGATTACCTCGCAAGTATCACGCGAAGAACGACTTGCAATTGCCGACGACATTGTGAAAAACGACGGCAAGCTAGAGCAACTAAGACAAGAGGCGATTGCCCTGGATTGGGCCTACCGCGAACAGGCAGTTACAAAGAGGACGGAAGGCAAGACCGCTGGCGTATAAGATCATCCATAGCTTTAGCTTTACCGGCATAAAACTGCGCATTAAATATCCAATTATCCTGCCAAATATTCCTAATCAACGCATAGAAGACGAATGATTGGATTTCACTCGAAATTCTTGCTTCTGGCATAAGTGCGCTCCGAATCGCTCATGAAACAATGCAATGGAGATCAATAAGATGAAGGATCAATCTCAGAAATTAGCGACAGCTCCTGCTGGCACAATATGGAGTTGGTTAATGAGGATCACCTCGCTGCTAAAATTTTTTCACACACCAATTATACTGCTCAAATTGATTTTCACCCCCCCTATAGGGAATTCGAATCGAAAGTTTAAGCGCATCTCGCTTTTTGCATTTTTAGCGATTGCAACCAATGCAAACGCAGCCTCGCCGCAATCCTGGACCACTAATGTAGTCCCGGGCGTTTTTCCCAGTGAAAATTCAGCGCTAGCTGCAGTGCGCTCCAAAGGTGATGAGTATTCCTATGCAGAAGAGCTACAGTACCTCCAACAAGAATTTGAAACCACACGGTATGTTTATCGGGCCAGGCCTCGACAGCTAGAAACGGGGACTTGGCTATATACCGGAAATGGCGTTGCAGAACCTGGAGTAGCTTCTGAGGATTTGGCCAACTCCACCACTCTGGCGACTTACAACTCGCAATATCCAAGCTGTCATTTCAAAAATTTTATTCCTACCGAAGGCTGGCAGGACCAAGGTGGCTTAGGCGGGGTTCCCTCAACTCAGTCGCGAATATTCCACATGATTGCTAGTGACACGAGCAGTTGCTCTGAACTATGGACGGTGCAACAGTGGAGACGCAGGCCTGTGCAGTGCGCTAAGCACCTTGCTTGGGACGGGTCAAAATGCATACGAGACAATATCGCAACCTTGTATTCAAGACCTTTTTCCTGCTCCCCCTGTGATCTGCGAGACAATCCGATTAGCTTGACCACGGGCAACAAATTTCAGAAAGAAGTCGACCTTAATGTCTCATGGACTGATTTCTATAGAACTTACAATTCTTCTTTCAAAACCTTGGGGGGATTTGGAGGGCAGCACTGGACGCACAACTTCAACGTTCGCTTTGCTCAAGGCAACGGCGCCAATACTATCACCTATCCGAACGGCTCCCTGGTTGTATTTCAGAGTGGAGAGGCAATTGACGGCTCCGGCGACAAACTTACTTACGCCAATGGCGAATATAAACTTGAGACAGGGGATGCGCGGTATCAATTTAATAGTTATGGGCAAGCCTATTTAATTGAGCGCTCGACTGGCGACAGCATATCAATCTCTTTTGACAGCCAACGAAGAATACTTCGCGCCACCCACTCATCAGGCCGCTATGTATACTTTACCTATAACCCACCCACCGGCGATGACAACTCAGAGATCGCTACAGTTGGAGATTCGGGCGGAAATACAGCCACCTATTCTTACGATACAGCAGGACGGCTAATTAACACCACTTACTCTGATGGCATGTCTAAAAATTACCACTATGAGACAGCCCACTTCCCTGATGGACTGACAGGAATTCGAGATGAATCAGGTTTAATTTACGCAAATTATGATTATAACACCGATGGCCTGGCGACTCTTTCAGAACACGCAGGCGGCGTTAGAAGTGGAAAATTCGAGTATTTGACTGATGATCTAATCAGACACACGGATGCCAACGGTGCAATTGAAGAAATCAAGCTATCCGCGCCCGAGCCTTATAGAAAAATATTAACCATTTCTTCGGCACAAGGCCTAATCTCAACCAAGTATAACGAATATTCCGCCGACTTCCGAAGGAGAATTTCGTCGCGAACAGAAAAATCAGGAAATATCGAATCCTTCTCTTACCAAGAGCGCAACGACGTTGCCTTTGGAAGTGTAGTGGTGAGCCAGCACACACAAGCCAGTGGGACTTCCCAGCAACGCACAACAGAAATTTGGCGAAATAGAGACACTAACAGAATAGTTAAGCAAATTTCGGGGAATGTCTCGATCAACTACTTATTCAATCCACGCGGCCAAGTATTGAGTACTACGACAGAAGATCGAGTTTCTGGGACGGCCAGGAGTTCGAAATCTATCTATTGCGAGCAGGCAGATGTTGAGGCAATGACATGCCCACGCGTAGGACTAGTGATGAGTACGAACGGCCCACTCTCAGGAGACCAAGATACAATTATTTTTTCGTATTTTACTGCTGACAGTGCGGGATGTAATGCGCAATCTGCTACCTGTAGGTATCGTCGCGGCGACCTGCAAAAGATCACAGATGCCCTAGGCCAGACCACCGAGTACCTCGCCTACGACGGCGCAGGCCGCCCGCTGTCCATCAGGGATGCCAATGGCATCGTCACCGACTACAGCTACCACCCGCGCGGTTGGCTGACCGCCACCAAGCTGCGCGGAAGCGACGCCTCCAGCGAGGCCGATGACCGCATCACCCGCATCGACTACTGGCCCATCGGCTTGGTCAAGCAGGTCACCCAGCCCGATGGTGCGTTCACTGCCTTTACCTACGATGCGGCGCATCGGCTGACCGACATTACCGACAACGCGGGCAACACCGTGCATTACACGCTGGACAATGCCGGCAATCGCATCAAGGAAGACACCAAAGATGCGGCAGGCACGTTGAAGCGCACGCTCTCGCGCGTCTACAACCAGCTTGGCCAGCTCAAAACGCAGGCCACCGCGGCCAGCGACCCCACCGACTTCGAGTACGACGCCAACGGTAACGCCACCAAGGTCACCGATGCGCTGGCAACCGCCACGCAGAGCGAGTACGACCCGCTCAACCGGCTGTCGCGCACCCTGCAGGATGTGGCCGGCATCAAGGCCGACACCACATTCGACTACGACGCGCTCGACAACCTCACCAAGGTCACCGACCCCAAGGGCCTGGACACCAAGTACGAGTACAACGGCTTCGGCGATCTGGTGAAACTCACCAGCCCGGACACCGGCGTCACCAGCTACAGCTACGACAGCGCCGGCAACCGCGCCACCCAGACCGACGCGCGCGGCACCACCACCGCTTACAGCTACGACGCGCTCAATCGCCTGACCAAGGTCACTTACCCCACCACCAGCCTCAATGTCGCCTATACCTTTGACGTGACGCAGGCAGCCTGCACCAGTGGGGAGACCTTCTCCATCGGTCGCCTCACCAAAATGCAGGACGGTGGCGCCATCACCCAGTACTGCTACAACCGCTTCGGCGATCTGGTGCGCAAGGTGCAGACCAGCAACGGCAAGGCGCTGGTGGTGCGCTACGACTACACCGTCGGCGGCCAGCTGCGGCGCATGACCTACCCGGATGGCGCAGTGGTCGATTACGTGCGCAACGCGCAAGGCCAGACCACGGAAGTGGGCGTCACCCCGGCTGGTGGCAGCCGCCAAGTGGTGCTGGGCAACGCCAGCTATTACCCGTTCGGCCCGGCTGCTGGCTGGACCTATGGCAACGGCCGCACCCTCGCCCGCCAGTACGACCTGGACTACCGCCCGCAGGCGATCCAGGACACTCGCCCCGGCGGGCTGGAAGTGGGCTTCGGCTTCGACCCGGCTGGCAACCTCACCGCGCTGACGCCCGCGGGCAATCCCACGCCGGAGATCGGCCTGGGCTACGACGCCCTGGGCCGCCTGACCGGCCTGAAGGACGGTAGCACCGGCACCCTGATCGATGGCTACAGCTACGACGCTACCGGCAACCGTCTCAGCGCAAAGGTCGGCGCGGCTACGCAGATCTATAGCTATCCGACAGACAGCCATCGCCTCAGCGCCGTCGCTGGTGTGGCCCGCAGTTACGATGCCACCGGCAACACCACCGCCATCGGCGGCACCGCGCGCCAATACACCTACGACACCACCGGCCGCATGACCCAGGCCCGCCGCGCTGGCGCGGTGACCATGAACTACCGCTACAACGGCCGTGGCGAGCAGGTGCGCCGCTTCCTGGGCACCACCAACACCTACACGCTCTACGACGAAGCCGGCCGCTGGCTAGGCGACTACGACAGCAACGGCGCGCCCAAGCAGCAGGCGATCTGGCTGGACGACCTACCGGTCGGCCTGCTCGCCAACGCGAACAAACTGCACTACATCGAACCCGATCACCTGGGCAGCCCGCGCGTGGTCATCGACCCCACCCGCGACGTGGCGGTGTGGACGTGGAGCTTGAAGGGTGAAGCCTTCGGCAACACCGCGCCGAATCAGGATCCTGATGGCGATGGTGCGGCGCTGGTGTTGGATATGCGCTTCCCGGGGCAGCGATTCGATGCGGCGAGTGGGTTGAATCAGAACTACTTCCGGGATTATGAGGCAGCGACTGGGCGGTATGGGCAGAGTGATCCGATTGGATTAGGCGGTGGAGTTTCAACATATAACTATGTTTATGGGTCCCCTTTAAACTCGACAGATCCGCTGGGATTGCAAACCACAGTTGATACTTGGTGCAGGCAGCACCCAGTAGAGTGTGCAGCCATTTTCGCCATGGGCGCCATCACCGTAACTCCCAAAACCGGGACTATCGCCTCTCCTAAAACAGATACACAAGATAAATGTAAAACCTGCTCCGATATGTACCCCGAATATGACGAATGCTCAGAAATGTCAAGATACTATCCGTACTCGTCATCCGCCCATTCCCTCCTTGACTTTCCAAGAGGCAGCAGAGCCAGGACCGCTACACCTGCTATGGGCGGGATATGCTCCGTGAAGGGAGTGCACCAGACAGTATTCCTTAATGGCGCTTACATGGGATCCATATTCTCTTGCCAGTGCTGCACAAACACCGGCGGCGGCCCAGTAATCAGTGAAATATGGGGAAATAATCGTGGACGCTAAAAATTTATTCAACGAAATCGAAAAAATTACAACCAAACTATTGCCAAGTGTAAAACTATTTAGAATTAGAAAGGCCAATGGCATTTTACAACTTGGATTTAGTAACCCCAGTGATTTTTCAGCTGCCGTCGTGGCTGCAAGCGGAACAAACATTAAAGCAGGAGTTACCGGAACTTTCTTAAGAGGCGCTACCTTTCCTTCAATCGACGCTTGCGTACTAGAACTAAATTTAGATCATGAATGTAAAGACACTAGGTTAATATTTTTTTTACACGAACTAGTCCAAATTAACTTCGAGAAAAATTTAATTACACCCGCTCAACTAGAGGAATATAAAGAAATAATAAATTTTTTTGAACCCGTATTAGATACCAAGTCCAAAGATTCTTTTGATCAATGACAGCGCTAACACGGCCACCAACGCTACAAATACGATGCCACCGGCAACACCACCGCCATCGGCGGCACCGCCCGCCAATACACCTACGACACCACCGGCCGCATGACCCAGGCCCGCCGCGCTGGCGCGGTGACCATGAACTACCGCTACAACGGCCGTGGCGAGCAGGTGCGCCGTTTCCTCGGCACCACCAACACCTATACGCTCTACGATGAAGCCGGCCATTGGCTCGGCGACTACGACAGCAACGGCGCGGTCAAGCAGCAGGCAATCTGGCTGGACGACCTACCGGTGGGCCTGCTCGCCAACGCGAACAAACTGCACTACATCGAACCCGATCACCTGGGCAGCCCACGCGTGGTGATCGACCCCACCCGCGACGTGGCGGTATGGACGTGGAGTTTGAAGGGCGAGGCCTTCGGCAACACCGCCCCGAATCAGGATCCGGATGGCGATGGCGCGGCGCTGGTGTTGGATATGCGCTTCCCGGGGCAGCGATTTGATGCGGCGAGTGGGTTGAATCAGAACTACTTCCGGGATTATGACACTACGACTGGGCGGTATTTGCAGAGTGATCCAGCTGGATTATTAGCCGGGATAAGCACTTTCGCATATGTTGGAGGAGCGCCTCTTAACTGGACCGACTCCAAAGGGTTAGCGAAGGATAAATTGATCGAGCGTTGGTCAGCCTGTAACACAAATGATTTGAGAATTTGCGAAGGGCGCTGCTCACCTCGCCCACTAGAAAGTTGCCGACGCAGGTGGATCGTCGGCACTTCGATAGTCGGTGGAACCCCAGTTCAAGGCTGGATTCCTAAAGAATTGAGCTGTAGCTGCCAGGAAAACTTCTGTCAAAGCAACCCTGACGCCTGTGCTGCAGCGAGATTAGTAGGACTGACTTTATTTGTTTGTGGCGCAGCCGCATACACTATTTCTGGCACGCCAGGCCTAAACCCAATCGCCAATTAGGTTCCAAGGAGACGAAATGTACGAGCTAGAAGTCAACAAATTTTATTACACAATCACATTTCTTGATAACGAGCTTCGAATTCCAGTTATCCAAACCTTGAAATATCTAGGGGAAAAATCAAACAGCGAGAAGGAATCAATTCTTCTGTTCAATTCAATTGATGCCATGCAGGGCGAAAAGCCCGTCTTTATAGCCAGAGAGCACGTACATAGCTTGGTGACAGACAGCGAAGGACTGTTGGAAATCCTTAGGTTAAGCATTTCAGGGGAGCTACCTTCGAAGGGATTACCCGACCAATCGAACTTCAACCTTTAAAATTCCAGCAAGCACGGCTAGGAAGCGGTTGACGGACATGGTGCACGAAGAGCGGGCTCAAGGAAACACTATGCCAGTTGCTCGCAGGACCAGCGTGTCCTGGAGACCTCGAAACAGGCAATTACCATTTGCAAATCAGCAGCTTTGCGGAAATATGCGAAGTGTTTAGCGGAAAACCAGAATCGCAGTGGCCTCCACTAACTGGCGTAGACACCCCCATCTGAGGAATAACCATGAACAAAGAATCAGTCCTAACAAATGAATTTTATTTGCATTTTGACGAAAAAGAAGAAAGTATTTTTATTCACACAATTCACAATGGATCCAAAGATGATCCAATACGCATTCGATTGGAAACCCTGAAGGGGATGTCCCCTGAAGATGCCTCAAAGTGGTTTGGCGAAAGAATACTCCTTCTCATCCCAGAAGTAAGAAAAACCATTTTTCTTATTGAAGACGATGGCTGTTAAACATGCAAAATCAGGGCCAGCAAGTGCGCCGCTTCCTTGGCACCACCAACACCTACACGCTCTACGATGAAGCCCGCCACTGGCTGGGCGACTACGACAGCAACGGCGCGCCCAAGCAGCAAGCGATCTGGCTGGACGACCTACCGGTGGGCCTGCTCGCTAACGCCAACAAACTGCACTACATCGAACCCGACCACTTGGGCAGCCCGCGCGTGGTGATCGACCCCACCCGCGATGTGGCGGTATGGACGTGGAGCTTGAAGGGCGAAGCCTTCGGCAACACCGCACCGAATCAGGATCCTGATGGCGATGGAGCATCGCTGTTGTTGGATATGCGCTTCCCGGGGCAGCGGTACGATGCGGCGAGTGGGTTGAATTACAACTACTTCCGTGACTACGACACTTCTGTCGGAAGGTATGTGGAGAGTGATCCGATTGGACTAAACGGCGGCCTTTCTACGTATTCATATGTTGAAGCTAGCCCTTTAAGCAATTTCGACTCCTATGGCTTAGCTAGTACGACTGTAGATGCCTGCATCGCAAGGCATGGCCCCACCGGTTGTGGGGTAGTAATTCCCAGCGGGTCGAAGTTTGCGCCAGGCGCTTTGGGTGGTGGTTTAACTGCTACCATTTGGCGCATGCTTGCTGGCTGCATTGTGCCGGGCGGCAGACCCGAAAATATGACAAACCTCGAAGAGCGCCATTATGATCGCCATTGCAACGGAAAAGACGATCCATGTGCAGAATTGAAAAAAGCCACCAACAAGCGATTACCATGGCCCGCCTAAAAATGAACAACATGCCGTCAGATAATGGAAAGCTTTTCGGCAGCCGCGGCTGGATAACTCATACCGAAGATATGAAAGGAAGAATTGCAGGAATTAATGCAATGATCTCTTTAGGTTAAAAATAGGATGCGACATGAGTGAAGAGCGCGCATTGGCAAATGGCTTAACCATTCCTGGAGCCTCCTATGAAAGTAAAAGTTGATTTCTCAGTAAGTACTAAAAATGGAGAAGCAATCGGCTCCGTAGATGGCGAACTGGAACTGACGACCACCCCCTTGCTCGGCGATACAATTTCGATGATTTCCACTCAAAATGGAATTGCCGCCCCCTTAGGACATGATTTGGGGGGGCAGCTCAAAGTAATTGATAGAATTATTTCACCCAATCAAGACGAATATGGACTCACCATCGTGCTTTCCGATTTGATTGTGAGCACAAAAGATCAGGCTTTAGCCTTCATGGATTACTTTAAGTCTGGCTATGGTTTGCATGCAAATCTTTATACTGAATAAAGCACGATAACCCGTATGCACGCACCTATAATGCGATCGGCAACACCACCTCCATCGGCGGCACCGCGCGCCAATACACCTACGACACCACCGGCCGCATGACCCAGGCCCGCCGCGGCGGCGCGGTGACCATGAACTACCGCTACAACGGCCGTGGCGAGCAGGTGCGCCGCTTCCTGGGCACCACCAACACCTACACGCTCTACGACGAAGCCGGCCATTGGCTCGGCGACTACGACAGCAACGGCGCGCCCAAGCAGCAAGCGATCTGGCTGGACGACCTACCGGTGGGCCTGCTCGCTAACGCCAACAAACTGCACTACATCGAACCCGACCACCTGGGCAGCCCGCGCGTGGTGATCGACCCCACCCGCGATGTGGCGGTGTGGACGTGGAGCTTGAAGGGTGAAGCCTTCGGCAACACCGCGCCGAATCAGGATCCTGATGGCGATGGTGCGGCGCTGGTGCTGGATATGCGGTTTCCGGGGCAGCGGTACGATGCAGCGAGTGGGTTGAATCAGAATTACTCCCGGGACGGCTACGATGCATCTACAGGTCGCTATACACAAAGTGATCCAGTTGGGCTCATGGCTGGAGTCAGCACTTACGGATATGTTAGTGGCTCGCCTATGACGTGGTTCGACATGTATGGACTACTACAGTGGACAACAAATCCAATCGTATGGAATCCGACACTGGCACCAGGGCTCCAGACACGCACATTTCCTGGCGATGGCGTATCAACAGTCGCTGGAAGCAGTCTTGCTAGAACAACCTTGGATTGGTCGATATCGTCGGCATGCACCTGCGCTGCTGGCGGCTTCTCTTTAGATGAATATAAAGTCGATTTCACACCGATCGTTTTTCTCCGACAGCGATATGACAGCCTTGACCAAAAACGCGACTCGCCACGCGCCGAGCTGGACCACATCCGTGACTTCAATGGATGGATAGGCGGCGCAAGAAACTCGGCTCAAGCCCTAGAAGATTCGATGCAAGGACAAAGCTTTTCCTCCAATTCAGAGTGCGAGAATTCAGCGAGACAAGCAATGCAACAACTCCTGCAGTCTGGCGCCAGACAAGCAGCTATCGATTCGCACAATCGATGGGATATCAGTGGACGGCATACACAATTTTTCCGGGACCATGATGAAAAACACCATCTTACTTACACTTTTAATATTTCCACTCGCGCACTCATCTGTCCTGGCGCGTCCCAGTTGCGAAGGCGCCTTGTCTATAGAATACAAAGGCATTCAAAAACTGAAGGCATGGAACAAAGAAAATTCATTTGGCTCATTCGACCTCTCGAACAAATCACACAAAGATATAAAAATACCGCTGGATAGCACTGATTACCCAGCCATTGTTCACGGACGAAGCATTAAAGTGCAAAGCCAACAGAATGCATCCGACACCACTTGGGAGTTGGATAGAGTTGTTCTTGAGGAGTTCCGCCCGCCAGGCAAATGGATAATTATTGCACCTGGCAATGGTGCAAGGATCTTCGTGGATATCGCTGATCCAATTAGCGATAGCGAATGGAGCAACTCTCGCGAGTACCGCGTCGTTCTGAAAGACGTCTTGGGCTGCGAGTATGTTTCGCCACCATTTCACGTCAACTGAGTTGACATCTCGAACAGCCAGTAGCAACCCCTGCCTCAAAGAGCGTAGAAACTCCGCGCATAGCGGTACCCACTCCCGCCAAACCGGTGGGTTTTTTGTGCCTGTTCGCAGGCGCAAGCCGACGCGATGCCTGCGTCGGGAAGGCGGCTAATACAACACTCCTTCGGGAGGAATACGCCCGCCGGCTATGAGCGGTTTCTAACCTCCCGACATCCCGTCGCCGGCTGGCGACGGTGCCTGTTCTTGGAAGAAGGCGTTGTCATGGCAGATGTATCGATAGTGCAGATGGGTGAGCGTCGTCGCTCCATAGTGCTGGCGGAAGTGAGGCGATGAGCAGGGCGCCGTCTTCAACCGCCAAACGGTCCAAACCAAACACCAAGCGCGCCGCTACCGCCAAGCGAGCAGCCACGCCGGTAAAGGACGCGCAGCCCGTGCGGCTGGTGCCCTCGCCCACGTTCGATGTGGACAATCTCGACTTCGACCGTCACACCAGACCTCGCGCGGACGATTTACCGCAGCGCCCACCGCGCAGGGCGCGCACGCCCACGCGCTGCACGGTGGGTTATGCGTTCTACGAAGCCGAACCCGGCCGGCCGCATAGCCAGCGGATTCCCAGCGTGCGCTTGCGCGGGCTTTGGCTGGAGCAATTGGGGTTTGGGGTTGGCTGCAAGCTGCAGATCACTGCGCGCGAAGGCGAGTTGGTGGTGACGGTAGTAGAGCGCTGAGCTGGGTTTTGGCTGCGGTTATTGGCTGGAGGCCCTGCTGTGGGAGGGCGCTATGGGTAAGGCCGTCGCGCCCGGGTGCGCTCCTACGAAAGTGCGTGGTTAGCGATGGAACGCCAGCGTTGCGATGACGCCGCGCTCCTGGCCTGGGCGTACGCTCACGCGCCAGCCGTACAGGTCGCATAGCCGGCTGACGATCGACAGGCCGATGCCGCCGCCTTGCGAGTGGCCGGCGTGGGTGCCGCGGTAGCCGCGTTGGAAGAGCTTGGCCGCGTCTTCTTCGCTCAAACCAGGGCCGGAGTCGATGACTTCCACGCAGTCGCCGCGCACGCGCACGCGCACCTGGCCGTCCTGGGTGTACTTGACGGCATTGCCGATGAGGTTGCCTAGCGCCACCGACAGTGCGGATTCCGGTGCGTCGATGACCAGGTCGCGCTCGCCTTCCAGCAATAGCTCCAGCGGTTTGCCGCCGAGCTGGGCGCGATGCGAATCAATCAGTTGTTCGGCGACCTTGGCTACATTGCTGCTGCCCTGCCCGCGTTCGTTGCGCGAGAGCAGCAGCAGCGAGCCGATCAGATCGCTGCACTGCAGTTCGGCGCGCTGGATGCGCTGCAGCCGCTGCAGCACCTTCTCATCCAGATTGGGCTTGGTCAGCAGTAGTTCGGTGGCACCGCGGATCACTGCCAGCGGGGTGCGTAGCTCATGGCTGACGTCGGCGTTGAATTCGCGGTCGCGCTGCACGACTTCGGTCAGGCGCGCCGAGTAGTCGTCCAATGCTTCGGCGAGCTGGCCGACCTCATCGTCCGGAAAGTGCGCTGCCAACGGCTTGGGCTCGCTGGTGCCGCCACGGTAGGCGCGCAGGCGGGCCGCCAGATCCGATACCGGGCGCATGACCTTGGACGCCGACCACCAGCCGATCACCAACGAAAACCCGCTGAAGACGAGCACCGACAACATCAAGGTGCGCTTGAGTTGAATCTCGCCGCGCAGCGTCTGCGTCATGTCGTAAGCGAGGAAGAACCACTCGCTGGGCGTCTTGCGCACCGCCAGTTTGTACGAGTACGCATTGCCACTTTCGTCCACGCCGGAGATGGTGTGGATGCCATCCGGAAACTGGTACCACTCCGGCTGCTCAAGACGCAGCGCTTCGAACTTGTCGCTTTTGACCACACGGCCGCGCATCTGCTGCACGGGCAGATCGGGATTGCGCAACGGGTCGGAATAGAACCGCTGCGCAAAAGCGTCGATGTTGCGATTCATCACGTCTTCGACCAACTGGTTTTCCACGCGCGCGCGTGCCCAGTTGGTGGCGAAGGCGAACAGTGTTGTCAGGCAAAAGCCCAACAGCACGAACGACAGAATGATGCGGCTGCGCAGGCGCCGCCGATAGCGGCCACGCCTACGGGCAGGCCGCGCGCTGCTGTTGCTTTCAGGCATCAGGCGAAGCGATGCGATAACCGATGCCGTGACGGGTCTGGATCATCGGCACGTCGAACGGCTTGTCGACCACTGCACGCAGGCCATGGATATGCACGCGCAGCGAGTCGGAATCGGGCAGTTCTTCGCCCCAGACACGGGTTTCCAGCTCTTGCCGCGTCACCACCGCCGGGGAGGCTTCCATCAGCGCCTGCAGGATCTTCAGCGCGGTCGGGTTGAGCTGCAGCAGCTTGCCGCGGCGACGCACTTCCAGCGTGTCCAGGTTGTATTCCAGATCGCCGGTTTCCAGTACGCGGGTGTGCACACCCTTGCCGCGACGCGACAGCGCGTTGAGGCGCACTTCCACTTCCTGCAGCGCGAACGGCTTGATCAGGTAGTCGTCGGCACCGGAGTCGAAGCCGGCCAGCTTGTTGTCCAGCGAGTCGCGGGCGGTCAGCATCAGCACCGGCGTCTGCTTGCGCGCTTCGTTGCGCAGCTTGCGACACACCTCGATGCCGTCCATGCCGGGCAGGTTGAGGTCGAGCACGATGGCGTCGAACTCGTGCACCACCGCCAAATGCAGCCCGGTCACACCGTCGGCTGCGAAGTCCACGGTGTGACCCCGGTCTTCAAGATAGTCGCCCAGATTGGCGGCGATATCGCTGTTGTCTTCAATTACTAGAATTCGCACTGGAACCTCGTTGGTAAGCTATTTTTAGCGCTGGCGCCGAGAAATTTGGTCTTGACTCACAGTCGTCTGACGGCGGCGCTCGGCGGCTGTCATGCACTGCTTCGTACTCATCTGCGAACCAGTTGCGCGCTCGCGCCGAAAGATCAGCCGGCTATCTTCGCCCGCCCGGGTCAAAATTCTGGTGACAAGCTCTTGATCGTTACGCACGGCCGCCTGTTGGTCTGGCTGCAATGCTCGGACGTCAGGCTGCGCGTCGAGCGCCCTGTCCATCCGATCAAGTGCCGCAAACACCTTAGCGCGCTCTTCCTGACTGATCTCGGAGTACTTGTCGCCCTTTTCGAGATCAGAGCGCACTTGCGTGGCCTGTGGCTTGAAAGGCTTTTCGGCATCGATCACTGCTGCCGATGCAGAACTGCAAGCACAGATGGCGAGAAGCAACACTAGAACGCCTAATTGCCTTGCCATGCGGACGCTTCCTTATGTCTGACCCGATTTAACATTTAACAAATGTAGACGTGAACCTCAAAAGCGGCAAGCCATCCATAAAAAGGCCCAAGTGCGACACCGCACTTGGGCCAAAAGTTCATCCCGATCACCGTCACTGCCGAGAGCGGAGCTACGGTCGACAGAGGCTAGCGAGCAAAGGATTAGAGTTTCGTTAATTTTTCGCTAAAAACAGTTGATCTCCGATCAACGGGCTGATTCCTCGAGATGCTGGATGATGCTGGCGGCCACATCCACGCCGCAAACGCCTTCCACGCCCTCGAGTCCAGGGGTCGAATTGACCTCCAGGACCAGCGGCCCGCGCTTGGAGCGGATGAGGTCGACGCCCGCCACCGCCAGGCCCAGCGCGCGCGCCGAACGGACCGCCACCTGCTGCTCCTGCTCGGTGGCCTGGGCCACCGCAGCGGTGCCGCCAAGATGCAGGTTGGAACGGAAATCGCCTTCGGCTGCCTGGCGCCGCATCGCTGCGACGACGCGGTCGCCGACCACGAAGCAGCGCAGGTCTGCGCCTTCGGCTTCGCCAATGAATTCCTGCACGATGAAATTGGCATACAGTCCGCGCAGTGCCTCGACCACACCGCGCGACGCGCTGGCCTTCTCGGTCAGGATCACCCCGGCGCCTTGCGCCCCCTCGTTCAACTTCACCACATGCGGTGGCGGGCCGAGCATGGAGAGCAGGTCCTGCGTGTCGTCGGGGTTATCGCCGAACACGGTGACCGGCATGTCGATGCCCTGCGCCGCCAGCAGTTGATGCGCACGTAGTTTGTCGCGCGAACGCAGGATGGCGTCCGAGGGATTGGGCGTATAGGTGCCCATGAACTCGAGCTGGCGCAGCACGGCGGTGGCATAGCGGGTGACCGAGGCGCCGATGCGTGGAATCACCGCATCGAAGCCGGTGATCGGCTTGCCCTTGTAGTGCAGGCTGAAGCCATCGGCGGCGATGCGCATATAGCACCGCAGCGGATCGAGGATACGTACGGTGTGGCCACGCTTGCGTCCAGCTTCGATAAGCCGCCGGGTCGAATACAGCTTGCTGTTGCGCGAAAGAATCGCGATTTTCATCGCAGCAGGGACACGGCGCGGCTTGGACATGGTCGGAGTCTGATGACGAAGTGAGCCAAGTCCGTGCGTCTGCCGGCCGACCGCGCGTGCGAGCACATTGTGCCCTGCTCGCAACGGTTGAACTGGTGTGCGACGGCCCCGAGGATGGAGACGCGATAGCGCCTCGGCATGTGTTGCAACCACGCATGGGCGCGCAGCTCCAACCGGATCGATGCTAGCAGGGCGCACGCGCAGCGCTCAAGCTGCGGGAAGCCGCGTTGGATCCACCACTGCACATTGTCGTGCTGACGCGGCATCGCAGTACTCGTCCATGATCGATAGGGGCCACGGTCGCCACAAGCGAACGCCGCCGCTGCGCCAGATCACAGCGCGCTGCATGGTGCGAAGCCTCGGCGGCGCGCCATCACGCCATACCCGTGTCGCCGTAACGCGTTTTGCACAGCAACAACCGCAATGCTTGAGTCCCCTCAATGCCGGCATGCCGGCGCACCCGAGACTCTCCATGCGACGTCCAGCAAGCGCGGCCTATGCCAACCCCTCCCGCATCCGCCAGGGACGCCCGTTTCCCCGCGGCGCCGTCTTCGATGGCAAAGGCATCAATTTCGCGCTGTTTTCCGCGCATGCCACACGGGTGGAACTGTGCCTGTTCGACGAACAGGGCAACGAAACCCGCGTCGACCTCCCCGAATACACCAACGAAATCTGGCACGGCTATTTGCCCGATGCCAAGCCGGGCCAGCGCTATGGTTACCGTGTGCACGGCCCCTACGCGCCGACCGAAGGTCACCGCTTCAATCACAACAAGCTGCTGCTGGACCCGTATGCCCGCGAGCTCGAAGGCGATTTGATCTGGGCCGACGAACTGTATGGCTACACCGTCGGCCATCCGGATGGCGACCTGAGCTTCGACGAGCGCGACAGTGCGCCGTTCATGCCCAAGTGTGTGGTGGTCGAAGACACCTACGACTGGGGCGACGATGCGCGCCTGCTCAAGCCGTGGAACGAGACAGTCATCTACGAAACCCATGTGCGCGGCTACACCATGCGCAACCCGCAGGTGCCCGAAGCGGTGCGCGGCACCTTCGCAGCTCTCGCCCAGCCGCAGGTACTGCAGTACATCAAGGACCTGGGCATCACTGCCGTCGAACTATTGCCGGTGCATGCGTATCTGGATGATCAGCATCTGCTGGACAAGGGCCTGCGCAATTACTGGGGCTACAACACCATCGGCTTTTTTGCATTGAAGTCGCGTTACCTCTCCAGCGGCCACCGCGATGAGTTCCGCGACATGGTCAAGGCCATGCACAAGCAGGGTCTGGAAGTGATTCTGGACGTGGTCTACAACCATACCGCCGAAGGCAGCGAGCTGGGCCCGACTCTGTCGTTCAAGGGCATCGACAACACCAGTTATTACCGGCTTGCCGAAGACAAGCGCTATTACATCAACGACACCGGCACCGGTAATACGCTGAACCTGAGCAATTCGCGGGTGATCCAGTTCGTCAACGATTCGCTGCGCTACTGGGCCGGCGAAATGCACGTGGACGGTTTCCGCTTCGACCTGGCGACGATTCTTGGCCGCGAGCCGAGCGGTTTCGACCAGCGTGGCGGCTTCCTGGATGCGTGCAATCAGGATCCGCTGCTATCGGAAGTCAAACTCATCGCCGAGCCGTGGGACTGCGGCCCGGGCGGCTATCAGGTGGGGCATTTCCCGCCGGGCTGGTCGGAATGGAACGACAAGTTCCGCGACAACGCGCGCGAGTTCTGGAAGGGCGAGGATGGCAAGCTTGCAGAGTTCGCAACCCGGTTCACCGGCTCGGCCGATCTGTTCGATCGCCGCGGCCGCCGTCCGTGGGCTTCGGTCAACTTCATCACCGCGCATGACGGTTTCACCCTGCGCGATCTGGTGAGCTACAACGAAAAGCACAACATCGACAACGGCGAAGACAACCGCGACGGATCGTCCAACGATGGCTCCTGCAACTACGGCGAAGAAGGCGAGACCGACAACGCCGACATCCTGCAACTTCGCGAGCGGCAAATGAAGAATCTGCTTGCGACGCTGCTGCTGTCGCAAGGCACGCCGATGATGCTCAGCGGCGACGAACGTGCGCAATCCCAGGGCGGCAACAACAACACCTATTGTCAGGACAACGAGATCACCTGGCTGGATTGGGAAAACGACCCGACCGATGGCCGGCTCACCGATTTCGTCAAGGCATTGACCGCGCTGCGCAAGCGCTACCCGATTCTGTCGCGTGGCCGCTTCCTCAATGGGCAATACAACGAAGAGGCTGGCCTGCGCGATCTCACCTGGCTAAATCCAGGCGGCACCGAAATGGAAGACGCGCATTGGACCGATGCGGGTGCGCGCTCGGTTGGCCTGCTGCTCGAAGGCAAGGCGCAGACCTCCGGCGTCAAGGAGCTGGCCAACGACGACACCTTGCTGATCGTCATCAACGCCTACCACGAGGGTGTGACCTTCACCCTGCCGGCCGCTGATGAACCGGTGCATTGGAAGCTGGTGCTGTCGACCGATGAAGCGCTGGAGGTAGACATGATGCCGGCTGGCGCCAGCGAATTCCTTGCCCCGCCGCGCAGCGTGTCGGTCTTCGAGTGCAAGAGCGATCAGTAACGATTGAGCAGTAATCAGGCTCGCTTTCCGCCGGCATGGTGGGTGGCGAGCTTTTTGGTGTGCTGCGGTGTTTCGTTCGCGAGGCAAGAGGAGGTGGGACGTGTCGGCGAGCAGCCGTGTCATGCCAGCCGTGATCGCGCTGGCACCAACTCGCGGGCGCGCTTGCAATCTTGCTGCGCGACATACGTCGACTCGGCGATGCCTTGTCTTGTCTGAATCCGGGTATTTCCGCAGAAGCCTGCAGATCTCCGGCGATCAGCACAACGATCTACAGCGCATGACCCATGCGGTGATTGGCGCTTAGCGATTGATACATCGAACGCGCCGTCTCACTCCCGGCCAACATCCGCTGACATTCTGATTGCGTCACCCGCTCGCGCCCACAGCGATGCTTGTCGCAAGCCGGTCAGCGCACACATTCACTGCAACGGCTCAAACGAAAGGCCGAATCGGCAGCCACCCCCAGCGCAACACTGCACGCATCGAGTAGGTAAGCACGCAGCTAACCGACGCGGCTCGCATTGAGAACGCCACAACAACGCCAAATCCGCGAAAAACTCACCCCGGATAGAGCGGGAAACGCTTGTCCGGATGCTTGGACTTCCATTCCTTGTAGGAACTGGTGCCTTCCCAGGCCTTGAAGACACGCGGTGTGCGGCCACGGCCGGACCAGGTCTCACCAGAATGCGGAATCCAGTATTTGGCCACCACCTCGCCAGTGGACGACAGCGGTCCCTTGGACTTGCCGGTCATGGCGAGCGAGGCGATCTGGGATTTCTGCTTTGCGTTGAATCGGCCGCCGAACTGGGTCAGGACCTCGACGACCTGGTCGAAGGCTTCCAGGGTCTGGGCATATTTGAGCTGCGCCTCTTCCTGCTCAAGCTTGCGCAGCTCTTCCAGCAATTGGGCTTTGGCGGCGGCAGAGGGTGAAGCGGGCGGAACCTGGCGCATTGACGAAACTAAGGTTGGACGGGTCAGCGAGTATTGCCCCTACGCCGTCTAGCGTAAAGCGCCCAGCCCACACCGGGTCTGCTGGCGCTCAGCGATGACGCAGCAAGGCGTGCTCCCGGGCCATGGTCAGCACCGGCCCAATGCGGCCTGCCCGGATCAGCTCGCTGCAGTGTTTGCCGACAAATTCCACCCTGGGGGCGGTGAACCACTGCACCACCCGGTCTAGCTGCCCGGCGTTGATCGACCACGCGTGACAGACCGCCTCGCCCAGCTCCTCGACCCCAACCAGTCCGATCTGGCGGACCTGGTCGGCATCGAGCTTGAACATCTCAATCACCTTGCTGGCATCGTCCGGCGTACCACACACATGCGTCTGATCCGCCCCCCCGGTGCGATAGGCAATCGAGGCGACACGCGCAGATTCGGCGCGACGCATGCCTTTGATCAAAGCACCAACCAGCTGGGAGTGAGTAGTCTTCATGGTGTCCGCTCAATGATGCAGTCACTATGGTCGTCATGGGACGCGTTCTCAATCAGGAGGTTCCTGACCCTGCGGAAGAAAAAGACGAAGCTGTGGCGCACTTTTTCTATCGATTGCGAGTCTGCAATCGATGTCATTGACACCACATATCGAAGCGATAGGGAAGAACTGCCTGGGATCACCCGCAGCGCGGCACGCCTACGACACGGGTTGAAAAGGTCCCATCAGGGTGCGCCGAACCGATCGCCACCCATCTTGAAATCAGGCTGGATCCGCCATCGTGCTGGCAGAGACTGCGCCTGCACATGCAATAGGTCACACCCATCTTTGAATCAAAGATGCGACGAATCGGCCCGACGAAAGCCGCCACATCACACCTCATCGTTGCAATGAATCACCGCACCAAGCAACCTCTGAACAACTCTTCAATGCGCGTTCGACCAACAACCTAGGCCACCGTGACTAAGCGGAAGTGGTTGATTTTCAGCAGGGCAAGCGCCTGGATCCAGCGAAGTTTCATTTCACTCGCAACGCCGTAAGTTGTTCACACCTTCTCTAACGACTGCTCCACATCTTTCAGCATGCGCGCATAAGAGGCCCGCTCTGCCGCACTGAGAAAGCCTTGCTCGCGTATAAGCTTAGGAACGTCCGCAGCAATCTTCGACAGGTACGCCGTCATTTTTTTCGCGCGTACGGGCGTCATCGACTTGCTCTTGCGCGCATCCGCAATCGCGCTGCGCAAGGTCTCCACCCGCTCGGCAAAATACAGTTGCTGCGCCTGATTGACCCGCCAATGGTCATCGGCCGGCCCGGCTTCGAGGCCGCTGCCACGCACCGATTCAATGAAGGCCTGATCGGCGGTCAAGGACCCGGTCAATACAGCGGCACGCTTGCCTTGCAACAGTGACGGATCCACTTCCACCGCGCATCCGGTGACGTGGGCCAACTCCTGCAAACGCTCGTCGAGCCGCTGCGCAGGCAGCGAGACAGCAAACGGCCCGGGCTGGCAGGCCCCAAATACCGGCGCCGCACAAATGATGGCACCAAGTGCAACGATGATCGAAGGCAAACGATTGCGTGCGACAGACATGACAGCATCCGGAATACACGGACATCCGTGCGCTACGAACGCTAGACCGCCGATCCCGAACGGCACTGAAATCGGCGTCGGGCGGCGCCCTTATCGCCAACGCGTCCGCGTCAAGACATCGGAATAGCGCCAAGCACCTATCTGGCGATCTCCATCAGCACATCCTGAAATGCAACGACGCCGTCGGCCTGCGCTGTCGCAACTAAACCGAACCACATGCATGCCGCGGCCCGTGCGCGATGACGTTGCGAGGCCCCGATACACACAACGCGCAGCGCAACCAACAGCGCAGCGCGACCATCTCAGCTGAGTGTGTTCAGTGGGGACGGAACTCCACCCTGCCCCATCGGTTCATGGTTTGGCCGGCAACAGGGCCTTGTCGATCTTTGCCGCTACTCCCACGCTGCGGCCGGCCAGGTTGGGGATGCTGTAGTGCATCGCTGTGCCCAGCACCTGCGCGCTCTGCGAGAGCGTCAGCCCTTAATCCTGCTGGAGCCACTGGACCATGCCGGTACTAGCGGACTTCAGCGCCTCGTCGAGCGATCCTGCCTGACCCAGCACCATGATCTGGGTTGGCGACTCGACCCGTGGCATCGACACGCTGCGTCCCTTGATAAGGTCAACCGTGACAGTCACGTCCATCGACGTTTCTAGCGCATGTTGCGTCGTCTCGCCGTCCCCCTGAAGCGCATGGGCGTCGCCGAAATAAAGCAGCGCGCCGGGTTGCTGCACGGGCAGGTAGACGGTGTTGCCTTCCACCACTTCGTTGAAGTCCATATTCCCTCCGAAGCGTCCGGTGTCTCCGGTCGAGATTGCCGGCATCCCGAAGCCCGGCGCGACCGCCATGCCGCCGAGCATCGGCTTCACCGGCACCAAGTAGCCGGCGAGCGGGCCGGTCGCGTTTTCAGGACGTGCACGCCCCGTCTCGCGATCGAGCCGCCACTTGATCGGCTTACCGAGGGCAGCGGCTTCCGGCACCAACGCTGCACCGAGCGCACGCCCAACGATCGAGTCGAGGCTGTCGGCCCAGTCGCGGTTGAGCTTCAGCCGGCGGATATGCACCGCCAGCGTATCGCCGGGCTGTGCGCCTGCGACGAAGAACGGGCCGGTCTGCGGATTGCCGAACAGCGCCCTGGTTTTGCCCTGCGCGTCGACTCCGCCGGAATCAACCGTCGTCGTGTGGATCGTATCTCCCGGCCAGACGATCAGCGCCGGTTTGCGATCAGCATTCCACGTGTTGGAATAGTCGGTCGGGCTGAACTCCACCGTGCGCGGTCCGCCATCGCGATCGGGCACACGCCAGCCCGTCACCGCATGGGTGGCGCGCGCGGCGGGATCGTTCGTGTCCGGCCCTTCTGTCGTGCCGGTCAGTTCCTTGCCCTTGAGGCGCAGGACGTAGCGCGACGTGCGCTGCTGACGATCGGTCGCAGTCAGCGTCAATCGATCGCCGCTAGCGCCACCGTCGATCGTGTCACCGTCCAGGTCGCCGCTGATCCGGTTTCCCGTTCGATCGATCGACAGGGTCGAAAACACGGGATTTCCCCACAGATCGGTGCGGACGATCCACGTCTCTGCGTGCGTCGTGCCCGCTATCGCAGCGGTCGATGCGGCGAGGAACACAGCGGTAAGACGGGAGATCGGCATGAGATGTTTTCAGTGGACGAGACATCGCGATACTAGCGGACACCGTGCCTGGTAACTCGATAACAACGTGTCCCTGAACTTGGGCACCCTGCAAAGCGACCAAACCCTTGAGGTCAACGCGCAGCTTGCAACATTGAACACGCCTGGCGGACGATGAGTTCAAGCACTCCACGCATGCGATGCCCCTACTGATTCCGAGCGGCGCGCTAACTGGAGTTCTATTGCCCTACCCCGCAGATGACGATCCAGGGCAGGCGTCTGCGCCTCCAAGCCACGTGAGCAGGAACATCGCCATGAAACATAGTCGCCCCCTCCGCGCTTTGACGCTTGCACCACTGCTTGTCCTCTCACTTGCTGGGTGCATGGCGTCGGGCGCCGGTACTAATCACCCCATTGAAGGGCCTGTGCGGCTGGGAGAGATTGCCGCCGTCGATGGTCCCAGGGTGCGCCCCGACCGCGTCATTGAGGACAGCCGTTGCCCTGCCAACGTTCAATGCATCCACGCTGGACGGATGATTGTCAGGGCGACCGTGTTTGGCGGCGGCTGGTCCACGCAAGTCGACCTTACGTTGGGTATTCCGGTCCCTATGGCCGATGGCATGCTGACGCTGGTGGACGCAACACCTGTGCCCATCAGTGGGAAGGCCGTCCCAGCATCCGCTGCTCGTTTCACATTCAAATTTCAGGGCGGCCGTTAGACAAGCGTACTCAACTGTCAACGCCTTGTACGTTTTCGCTTTTAGCTTGATTCGTCAGTGCTGATGAGCCCGTGCCAAGCCAAGATCACGTCGAGACATCGTCCGGCGAACCCAGCATCTTTCGACATGCGTGCTCCCGATTCAATGCGCTGCTTCATGCCCGCGAACGCGCGCGAGAAATGGGCCCCATCAGGACTCGACGCCCGCAATGTTGGTATCGCCCTGCCTTGTCGCCCACCAGAACAGCAGTGCAAAAAGACTGACTGCCGCGCCTAGTACGCACACACCCTGCCAACCTGCTCGGGCATAGGTGACCGTCGCGCCGATTGCACCCAGTCCGCTGCCGACGGCATAGAACAGCATGTAGAGGCCAACCAACCGACTGTGCGCCTCTGGCCTGGTGCGGAAGATCAAGCTTTGGTTCGTGACATGTAGCGCTTGCCCGCCCATGTCGAGCAGCACGATGCCAATGACCAGCGCCCACAATGACCACTCCATCAGCGACAGCGGCCACCAAGCCAGCAGCAGCACTGTGAGCGCTACTGCACTGGTGCGCTGCGCATGGCCCTGGTCCGCCCATTGTCCAGCGCGCGCAGCGACCAAGGCACCTGCCACACCAACCAGACCGAATGCACCGATGACCGTATGAGAGAAACGGTAAGGCGGCATGCTCAACGGCAGCACCAGCGCGCTCCAGAAGATGTTGAATGCGGCGAACATCAACAGCGCCAGCATGCCGCGCACTTGCAAGATCTTTTCCCGACGCAGCAGCGTCAGCATCGAAGCGATCAAACGCGGGTACGTCATCGTCTGGGACGTCGACGGCAAATCTGGCAGCGACCGCCACAACGGAAATGCAATCGCAACCATCAGCAAAGCAGCGCAGAAATACACCCCGCGCCAGCCGGCCAAATCGCTTACACCACCGGCAAACACCCGCGCCAACAACAGGCCAATGAACACACCGCCTTGCGCTGCGCCGACCACGCGGCCCCGCTCATGGGGCGCGGCGGCAGTGGCCGCATAGGCAATCAGTCCCTGCGTCATCGCTGTGCCCAATAAACCTACGACGAGCATGCCTACCAGCAGTGCAGGCGCAGATCGCGCCATGCTCACAACGGCAAGTGCGATCACCAGCGCCAGGAGCTGCATCGACATCAGGCGACGACGATTCACCAAGTCGCCTAGCGGCACCAGCAGCAACAATGCCAGCGCACAACCGATTTGAGTGGCTGTAATGACCCCGCCAATCGCCGCATAGCTGATGCCAAAATCTCTGGCCAGCGCGTCAAGCAGCGGCTGAGCGTAATAGACATTTGCCACGCTCAGTCCGCTTGCGACAGCAAACAGCCAAACCAAGTGGCGGGACATGTTCGCAGACGGAACCGTTGAACAGCCAAGTGACGGTGGCGGTGATGCAGAAGAAATCCCCTTGGTTTCAGCCACATTCAATCCAGTTGCAAATCAAGACTACTTGAATGCTAGAAAATCCGGTTTTAAAGTGCAACTTGATTGATCCACTGTTGACCGGCCGCGGAGACGCTATGCCCCCCCGAAAACGCTTTGGTGACGAGCACTGCCCGGTCGCGCGTTCGGTTGATCTCATCGGAGATCGATGGGCGCTACTGATCGTGCGCGATGCCTTCGATGGCGTTTGCCGCTTCGGCGATTTCCAGCGCAACTTGGGTGCGGCCCGCAATATCCTGTCTGATCGGCTGCGCAAGCTGGTCGATGCGGGCATCCTTGAAATGCAAGATGCATCTGACGGCACGGCTTATCAGGAATACGTGCTAACAGCACAGGGAGAAAACCTGTTCCCCGTCGTGGTGGCACTGCGACAGTGGGGCGAAGACCACCTGTTTGAGCAAGGCGAACGTCATTCGGTGCTGATCGACAAGCGCACGGGCAAGAAGGTTCCACGCATGACGCTCCAGGCAAAAGACGGCTCTACGCTGCTGCCTGTTTCTACCCAGGTTCGTAAGATAATCTGAGGAAGAATTTTGATTGCCAAAACTTTCTTCGATGATGATGAAGTATTCGCCCCATGTATCCGACGTTAAAAAGTCCGGATTTCTCAGGACTTTTAAATGCCACGTTCAAGCGCCAATCATCGCGCCTGGAGGCACGATTACTCGTTCGGCAGTCATCTATCCGGGGCGCTTGCGCCTGCGATGGCTTCCCAACGGGCGGACAAGATAGCGCGAGCCAATCAGGGCTCGAACATCGGTAGGAATAAAGAAGCGCGCATACGGACCGGCCGAGCGCGAGATCATCAGAGGCTTGGGCAAGGTTGATACCTTGAATGGCATCGCCCGGAATCATCAATCGCCCGAAGTATCCAACCCAGTCAGGCACTTAGAGACTTGGCGGAAGCAGTTGGAGCGGGCGAAGGGAACAGAATCCAACTCACCCTAGCCCATTGATTCAATTAGCTTTTTAACAAACCAAGGAATCAGAAGAACATACCTCAAACGATACCCGACACTACCAGATTCTATCAAACCCAAGCAAGCGAATTTCCGGCCCGGGCAATCCAACAATAATTTGACCAGCATTCAGCTCAGAGCACTCGTTGGCGCCATCTGGAAAAAAGCATCCTGGCCTGATGCCGGGACTGCAACGAGAACCACCCACGATCTGCCTGATAAAAGTGCGCCAGATTCAGTCACGCTCCTTCTTTGTTTCGGCGATCCCTGCTGATGGAACTGCCCTGAGACAACGATCACCCGTTGTCGGCACCCCGCCCTCAGCACCCTGGAGCGCTGCTAGCGTTAACCCGGGCTTCACAAACATTGCCATTTCGCCCATAGGCAAGTCATAGCGCTCCAATTGGGATGCCCAGCGCAGACTTTACAATTTTAAAAATAGTCACAAATTTATTTGACAATTGACACTGAGACCCTCTACCTTGCAGCCAACAGGAGAGGGATCATGGCCGAGAACGAAATCCTTGATTTGGGTCACCGTAGCCATTGGAAGGTGGTGCGCGCGTTGCTCGGTGACCCCACGGTCCCGATGCCTGAGGTTGTTAAGAAAGCAGGTGAGGACTTTGAAGGCATGTTAAGTAAGCTCATACGCGCCTTGCGAAGCGGGGAGCCGCTCCTTCATTTGCTTCGCGCTGCTAAGCAGTCGCCAATCGCCCAACAGGCGGTCATTGCTGGCTTTACTGAGAAGCGTTTAGCCAAAATCGTGCTCAATGCAAGCCTGACGGCTCAGGGCCGAAGCGTGGCAATCGTTGCCGAGCACGCGACCCAATCGCTGATGCAGGTGATGGTGGACCAAATGTGCAACCGGGCACTCCGAAACGGGCGCTTCGTATCGCACAACGAGCAAAACGCGCTTCGTAGCTCCCTAGCCAATGAATTTGCGCAACACCGCTCGGCGGTCAGGGCAGCACTGGAAGCTTCCATGACTGGCATGAAGGTGACCCCGATGAAGGTCCGGCCCAAAGCAAGTGCGCACGACATCGCCTACACCTCGCTTGTCATGATGCCTCCGGGAGACAGCCATGCACCCAGCCCTTGAACTGATCCAGGCTCGTTACGCCGATGGCAATGCAGAACTGACGGGCCACATTGAGCAGCGCCTTAGCATCAAAGCAGAGGAGCTACTACACAATTTGCCTGGCACACTGAGTCAGCGGGCGATGGATTTGCTCGGCGTCGCGGCGTGCGTCTACACCATTGATCGCACTTTTAAGCGCGTAGCCACGCCTTACAATGATGGCGGTGTGCGCACAATAAATGTGGCGTTTGAAGTGTCTGATTTTAGGTTTTGGAAGAAAGCCAAGACGATCAATGCGCTCACTAAATTGCTTTGCCTCCTCACGGATGACATATGGCTGCTGGGCTTTGTCAAACGCAAAGCCAAATATGCCACCGCCTCACACCAAAGCCCTCTCCCCTTTGATGGAAGTTATCCAGATCATCTCGCGCTTTACAGCGGTGGACTGGACTCAGCAGCGGGGCTTGCGAACTGGCTGATGGATGGCAAGAAGCCGCCCTTGCTTCTGACCGTCGATCATCAGAAATCCATCCCGTGGAGCACCCAGTCGCAAATCAAAGCGCTCGAAACGATCCTGGAAGTTGACTCACCGATCCCGCACGCGATGGTTACTGTGAACCTGGAAGGTGGCGCAACTGAGCGCATGCGCGACCAAGAGCAAAGCCAGCGGGCACGAGGCTTTTTGTTCTGTGCCATGGCAGCGCTTGTTGCGCATGGCTCCGACATCGGTTCGATTGTGTTGTTTGAAAATGGAGTGGGCGCGATCAACTTACCCCTGAGCGAAGGCGGCTTGATGGATGGCCTTTCCACACGCGGCGCGAGCCCAGGTTTTCTTGCTCAGGCTTCAAAGCTTTTTTCTCGGGTCTTGGATCGAGAGTTGCAGTTCAGTCTGCCTTACTTGGCACAAACAAAAGCAGAAATGGTTCGACGCCTGACGAGTAACGCTCGCCTGGCTGATTGGGCACAGCAATCTCGCTCTTGCGTTCACACCTCCCTGCGTGAAAGCGGCAAATTCCATTGCGGGGTTTGCGCAGCATGTTTGGAGCGGCGACAAGCCTTTAAAGACGCAGGGGTGAACGAAAAAATTGATGAATACATCCATGACATCTTTGTCGGCCACGCCCCCAAAGACGCAAGCTACTTTTATGCCTATATCGACAACGCGCAAAGCTGGGCCAACTCGGATTCACGCGTGACTGATCGCCTGATGCGGCACGCAACGCTGACGCAGGCCGACATCCCCATTCGATTGATGCAGGCGCTTTACGCCCGCCATGCTCAGGAAGTGCTGCGAACCTACAACAATTTGGTTCTCAGCGCCCCTTTGCGTGTCCCGCCCAAGGCGGTTCCCCAGTTGGGACTTTTATGAATAACCTTAGTCAACGCCTCATGCTGGCGCGAAAATCGGCCGGGTTGTCGCAAGAAACGGCGGCAAGCCACCTTGGCATGAGTCGGCCGACCTTTATCGCGATGGAAAAAGGCACGCGAAACGCAAAGCCCGATGAGCTAACCACGCTGGCAGCACTTTATGGCACCACCTTAAATCGCCTGCTGCGCGAAAGCGCTCCGCCGCCGGAAATTGCTCCTCATCTTCGTGCTGTCATTGATAAGGAGGGCGACGAGGCAGGATTAGAAAGTGCCGTAGCCAAGCTCACGGAATTTGTGGACGACTATTTGTTCTTGCAAAGCAAAGTCCCAGCTCATGCCAACCCCGTGCCGCCTGCGCAACCCACTCGATCACTGGGGAGTGTGGAGCGCTTCGCTGAGCATTGCGCGATCGAGCAACGCAGGCTCTTGGGCTTTGGCGACAGCGAGCCGATTGGATCACTACGCGACACCCTTGACGAAATTGGCATCCACATATTCATCGATGGACTTAACTCTAAGCTTGCAGGACTTTACGCCTTTGTTGAGAATTTTGGCTATTGCGTTCTGATCAATCGCAAGCATCCACTGGCAAGACAGCGGTGGACGATTGCCCATGAGTATGGCCACTACCTCTTCGACCATGATCGGCGAGGCGTGGACTATGTGCAGCCCATGAAGCGAAAGCCTGAAAATGAGCGCTTTTGCGATACGTTTGCAAGTCACTTCTTGATGCCAACGACCGGCGTGCAAAAGCGCTTTCATGACACTTTCCAGAGGAAAGGCGATGTCAATGTCGGGGATGTGATCCGAATTTCCGACTATTACGGCGTGTCGCTCATGGCCATGATGCTCCGCCTGGAGACTATCGGGCTGATCCGCAAAGGAAGCTGGGATGCCATTAAAGCGTCAGGGCGAAGTGTCAAAGAGATCCGCCAAGCCGCTTTGGACGAAAACGCCTTGGACGATCAACCGGTGTTTGCCCCAAACAACGATATCTTCCCTGAACGCTATCTCCTGCTGGCCATTTCCGCCTGGTCCAATGAGGAAATTACCACGAGTCAGTTTGCCAAGCTGGTGAGACGCTCAGTGCCCGAAGCACGCGACCTGGCACAAAGTCGCTCCCAGCTACTTGGCGACAACGATGACTCCTTAATTGAACTCAACTTGGGAAGCTCTGTGGTCTTTCGGGAGAGCCATAGCGCATGACGCATTACTGCTTGGATTGTTGCTCACTCATCAATTTATATTGCGGCTGGGGCGGGATCCAAGAGCTTCGCCACTTAGGTCAAATGTGGTCCATTAGCCAAACTGCAATGAACGAATTTACGCGCACTCGAATCCAAGCTGAGGACGGATCCGTTGATTGGGAAGAGGTTGACCACACTGCACTCCTAGCCCAAGGCCCGCTTGCCGTCCTCTCACTTCGAAGTGAGGCAGAACAAGCAACATGGATGCTGCTTACCCAACACATCGACGATGGCGAGGCTGCATCACTGAGCCTTGCTAAGCATCACCACATGACCTTTGTTTCAGACGACAAGCTCGCCATTAATGCTGCCCTCGCACATGGGGTGCCAAGTGCATCTTGCTTGGATCTTCTTCGGACTTGGCAAGCACTCAGCCCAGAGCACGCGTTGAAGATCCCGCAAGTCCTCCGTCGCATCGCAACCCTTGCCCGCTTTACCCCGTCCAATAGCCATCCCCACCTTGCGTGGTGGCGGGACCACTTTGCGCCTTGACACCATGAACCCATCGACGGAGCCCTGATATGCCGATCACTGCTTTTTCAAAGCAACTCGAAGGCGAGTTTGATGTCATGCAGCTCCTGTCAAAGTTGAGCCCTCAGCATGACGGCGAGCCTGACCCGACAGTCATTCCACAATCCACACGTGAAGCCATTGCGCGTGATGTTGTCTGCCCAGGCTGTGGCGCGGGGAATGCCAAGGTGGTTGTAGCAGGACAAGCTAGGCGAGGCGCCAAGCGCACCGTGAGTCAATCGCATTTTCGCTTCGATGACCACAAGCTATTCTGTGAGTTCGAAGACAACGCCACTCCATCAACCTTACCAGACCACCTGGTGGATTTCCGCGCATCAAGATCCGCGCAGACCCGCCTCATTGGCAAGCGTGTTTCACAAGGAATTGAACTGGGTATTTTTTCTCAGGGCGATATGCGCCGGATGCGGCAGTGGTTCCTCGAACTTCGCATCACGCATTCTTACCGCTGCGAGGTCGACGAGGCCTTTATGCTCGATTTCCTTGCGCTCCCCTATCGTGGATTCGCCTCTTGGCACCCGAGGTTCCACCCATCCATGCGGCAGCTTCCGAACTTCAATTCCTCGGAGGTGGCAAGCACACAGTTCATCGAAGAAAATCCGGAGATATTTGATCTTTTGGAGCAGCATCACCCGCTTCACATCGGAGATCGGGATTCACAAGCGCGCGTGATCAGCACCGTGCGCCGAAACTTGAATCAGCTCATCTACGACCCCTCTGCCGCTAAAGATCAATTTTCACAAGTGAGGCAACTTGCCAACCTTGTTGCCGGCAATGAGGTGGATGCTAAGTGGCGACAGCATGTGTCGCTTCGCGAGAGAACGCCCCAGGTCAGTTCGCTTACCGCCTTCTGTGCGCTGTTGCTGTTTAGCCACAACTGGGACATGGACAAAGCCGTCGATGCGTATGTCCGGATTCGCATAAGTGGAGAGCCCGCGACCATCAACAGCGGGAACATTATTGGGCTCAACCCCTTTTACGACTACGACGCTTGGCGCCTCATCGCTATTGCTCATCAAGTGAAGCAACTTCGACCGAGCGGACTCAACACACGATCCCGAATAGAAAAGGTTCGCCAAGAGTTCAAAGCCATCTCACCCTAGGCATTGTCTTTTATAGAAACCGTGAAGCACTGCCCCAGACATCCGTTGAAGCTCTGCACGAAGGTATTATCAGTTGGCGTTCCAAATCGTGAGAAGTCCAACTCCATCCCGTTGGCACACCCCAAACCCCTAATGAAAAAAGAGCCCCGCATGCGGGGCTCCTGTGTCGCTGGCGTTGAAGCCTCAGTCTCGGCGCTGGGTGCCAACGGCGGGCGGCGTTGTTCCGATCATTTGGCGGGAACCTTCTGCGACAACCCCAGCTTCCAGCCAAATCCCTAGGCGCACCATCAGTCTGCAGCGCGGTCAACGGTCAGAGTTATCTGAGCCGTCATAGACCTGGCTTGGGCGGACGGAATTTCAACTCCCAATGCCCTGCCTCACCCTCGGCCTGCGGTGGAAGTGCGTCCTCTCCAGATGCCTCAGGCGTCAGCACCTCAATCGGCTGCGTAGCGAAGTTCTTCTCCAAGGCCTCAGCCGCCTCCACCATCGCTTTTCGAGCCCGCTTGATCCGCCCCTGCTGGATCGCTTGGATGCGCGGGGAGACATGCCTCTTCGTTCGCGCCAAGCGCCGCTGTGCTCTGGCCACCACTTTTGTATCGGGATCGTATTCTTGCTCATAGAGCTTGGCTTGCGCATCTAGCACGGCCACGCGCGCCTTGTAGGGTCGCACCAGCGCATGGGCATACTTGCTGATTGAGCGAGCAAGCATCTCGGTATCTTCAAAGAAAAATGGCTTGGTGGCGTAGCTATCCGCTCGCCGGCAAACGAGTGTGGAGTGCGCCCGCTGGAACTCGGGTTCAATCTGGATACCCGGGATCTGCCGCAAGACTTCGAGAGACTGCTGAGCCACCTCTCGCTGGGCTTCGAGCCAATCTTCGATCAGCTGCGCCTGCGCATTGAGCAACTCAGCGTCTTGTCGGCCCGAGGAACGAGCCAAACGCGTCACGCGACTAAGATGTCGGGTCTGACCGCTGTAAGGCGTGTAGAGACCCGGGCGAGGCGCTGGCGCACGCGCCAAGCGCTCTTTGATCTGCCGCACCCGCTCTGCGCCTGACAATCGTGTCTGCCCAACCGCTGTGCGTCCGTCCAATCCAGAAGCCTGTACGTTGGCCCGATCCCGAAGTGCTGTCGCATGGCTGTGGGACGGTGGCACTTCGTGCACGATGCCGCCACTTTTGGTCATGTGCTCAGCGACAATCTTTGAAAGCGCCAAGGCCGCAGCTTGACCGCCCCTACCTCTGACTTCTGCTGTGAACTTCGTTTTGCGCATCACCGCCACTTTGGCTTTGCCCAAGTGCTTGCCAGGCCGGCGCGTGAGTTCGCGGGCGCGTTCAAACTCTCCATTACGCGCGGCTTCGTGTGCTTGTGCTCGGAGACTGCGATGATCTACCCGAGCCGGGGCGCCCGCATTCTTCAAGTGCGCATTGATGACCATTGCAATGTCTTTGCGGATTTGCCGCAGCGCTCGTGTGCCGCCGCCTTGTCGCGCATCAAACTCAGCGCAGGCGCGCTCCCCCAGTCCTCCCGGTCCGACTTGTCGCGCTGACATCAGCAAATGCACATGATGATTGCGCTGATCACCATATTTGCTTGGTGTGTGCACAGCGACCAATACGGCGACTTTGAACCGATTGACCAGCAATTGGCCAAGCGCTAAAGCGAGCGCTCTCCGTTGGTGTTGATCGAGTTGATGCGGAAGCGACACCTCGACTTCTCGGCAAACGCGTGCGTTCTTGCGCGTCTCGGCCGCTTCGTTCGCGTTCCAAAAATACTGCGCATCGAAACACCACTCGGGCGCTCCTTTCGGCGCAAGCATCTGATGGAAATCGACACCGCCTCGGTGGGAATAATTGTGACCAAGCCCTGTGCTCATATCGAGCAGATCAAACCCTGCGCGGTAAGCAGCTGCTGCGACCGAAGAGTCGCCGTTGCCTCGGCTGAAAGACTTCATTGTTGCGTGATAAATCGCCATTTGTGAAACTCCTGTTTGTGGAGCACACAAAGAAGCGGCAGAACATCTGCCCGTCGAGAGAAAAGCGAACTCGACAGCACAGAGACATCGGTCACGAGGTTTTGAAGTGGCTGTGTTGCCTAGCGAAGCATAGGCAACGAGGTGGCGAAAGCCACCGCACCGACGCGCAGCGTTGGCGCACGGTTTCTGCAAAGCAGAAACCATAAGTGCGCTCTTGCTTGTTGTTTGAAATAAGCTGTCCGCGCCAAGAAATTCCGATTTCGCGAGCCCTCCATCGATATACCTGAACGGGCATATTTAAATATTAATGAAACCTGTACAAAGCCAATTCATAAACCCGCGACTGTCCGTCAGCATCGCGTCCAACGACTCTCTTCTTAGCTCTCATATATCTCTTAGGACATAAAGAAAGATCAGGGCATTCTGCTTGCAAACTCGGCAATCCTGCGACGAAGGCAATCTTTGCCTCAACCGCCCCCATCACCACCACCGCCGCCAGACATCGCCTGCTGCTGAGAGTGGGCAGCAAGCGTCATGACGGGGCCTGTTGGGTTCTTGTCGATCTCTTCGCGCTCCCGCTGGAACTGCAACATCTCCTGCGCCCGTTGCTGATCCATTGCCTCTGTCTTCTGCAAGGTTTCATTGATGCCAGGCGATGGCGTGTTGAGCGAGGTTGCCGAGTGAAAGCCGGGCGTTTTGCCAAAGACAAAGGCGACATCATCTTGGATGATCACTTTGCGGAGTTCAGCCGCACGTTCGATCCCTGACTCTTTGACGGCATGCAATACCTCAGCGGTCTTCTCATCGGAGGTGCCTTTCGGGAGCTGCGCCTGGATGGCAGAAAACAACGCGTAATCCCGATGATCAGAGGGAAACGCCTGCTGAGCGGCATCTTGGAGGGGCCTTGCTTGCTCAACCCGATCCTCATCGTGTTCGTGTGCGTTAGAGCGGGCAGTTGTCCCACCAAAACCTGGCGACGACGCATAGGCAGCGGGTTGGCGCTCCGGCAATACGATCTGCGCCGGCACTTCGCTTTGCGTTGGAATTGCCGGCGACGGCGCTCGCACCGCCTCTTGCTGCTCTGCCTGCAATGGAACAGCCGATGGCGCATCGTTCTGTGGCGTGCCTACTCTGGCTTGCTGCTCACCGCCCTGCTCCATCGCTGCATTGGCCGATGATGGCTCTATGGGTTTCAGAGCTTCTCGGCGCGCGTGTTGTGTCTGGGACAATGCAGCATCCAGGTCTGGGCCGGCAACGCCTGTTGCCGGCAAACCTTGGTCTTGCTGGAACTGCCTCACAGCATGTTCGGTCTCCGGACCATAGTGCCCGTCTTGCGGCACGGCTTGACCGTTTGGACCACGGGCATCCACTTGCTGCAAGCGATACTGCAAGAACTCGACCTCCTGCCCTCGGTCGCCGAGGCGCAGCCCTTCCACCTCACTTGATGCCGGCGGCGGCGTCGGCACAGTGGCCTGAGTAGGCGCTTGATCGGCAGAGGTCGAAGCGGATGATGCGGGCCCGACACTCGGCGCAGACGCGCTCGCCGCCGTTGGAACCGATGCCTCCGCCTTAGGCTGGACTGCGCCGGCTGTCGGGGGTGCGGCAACCTCAGGTGTTCGGGTTTCTTGGGGTTCGCGTTGCGGGACAGGTTCGGGCTTCGGTTCGGCAGGCTTGGCGACCGGGCGCACGTCTTCGGGCAGCGGCGCGCTGACGGATTCAGGCATCACGACCGGAGCAGGCGTTGCCGTCTCCGCAACGGCAGGCGCGTCGGGTGTGCGTGCAACGTCTCGATCCCGCTGCGCATCAATGGCTGCCTGAGGCGCTTGGGTTTCATCCACATGCGCAGCGGTGACGGTCGTTGCTGCGAAGCTTGCGACTTGTTGTGCTTCTTGCGTGGAAACGCCCTGCCGATTGGCCTCCCGCAACGCTTGCTCGTAGGCATCGCGCTCTTGGGGCGACTGCGCGTCAATACGCAGCTCCGGTGCACCGGCAGAAGGCGGTTGCTCCTGCCGAAGCGATTGCACTTCGCCAAGCGCCTGATGGATCTCATCAGTGCTGGTGGTTGCTGCGACGCGCACCAGACCATCAGCACCACGGCTCAGATGCTGGATGGGGCTGTCTACCGAATATTGGCCGGTCGCATCACGCTCCAATGCCAAAGAGCTGGTCGCTGCATCGATTCCGTTCGCCTCACGTGTCCGTTGCACCGCCAGCTGGATCGCGCCTGCAGTCTGGGCATTGGGCGCAACGCCATAGGCGGCATAGGTCGCTTCGGTATTGGCCTGGTCTTGCTGCTGTGGCGTTGGCGTTTGCCGCGCGGGCATCTGTGCCAATGCCTGCGCGTGCTGCTCCAATGCCGGTTGCAAGCGTTCGCGCGTTGCGTTGAGTTCCAACGGGACATTGCCTTCGGCAGCAACGCCGTCATGGCGCCACTGGCCTTGCGTATCGCGCTGATACTGCTTGCCGTCCGAGGCTTGCAACGAGTCCGGGTTCAAGGCTGTTTGCACGGCCGCTGGCACGGGGCCGAAGTCCCCCCAACCATTGCGCTGATACGCAGCTTGATAGGTTGCTGCAATTGCGGCCGGACCTCGGGCGATGTTGGCGTGAACCACCTGGGCTGCTTGCTGGTCCAACGCGGCATTACGCTCAGGGCTTGCTGGATCCACCGTCCAGATGGGCCGATCGTTCCGATCGACTTCGTCGGCGACCATCCGAGACCACTGGCCACTTGCCGGATCATGCCGCCAATCCCGTGCGTAAAGATGCGCAGCATCTGTCTCACTGGATGGCTGCACATAAGGATTACTGGGTTGCACCTTGCCAAGCGCCTGCTCGGTCGCTTCGCCACTGGCGTGATAGTTCAGCTCGCGCGCTTTTTCGGGCAGCGCGAACATGCCCTGCTTCTGTGGCGTATCCACGCCATCGTCTTGCAAGTCGGCTTTTTCTTGGCGAAGCCACTGGCTGCCGTTGAACTCCCAGCTCACGCCCTGCTTATCGGTCTGTGTGTAGATCTGGCGGTTGTCCCACAAGGTCGCGGCCTTGTCGGCAGCGGCACTGAACAGATAACCATCGGCAACTACCAACGCGACAGGGCCTGCACCGGTTGTGCCAACAACGGCAGCGGCAGCGGCGCCTCCCGCCCAGCCGCCCGCGCCTCGCGCAGCAAAGTGCAACGCTTCTGAGCGTGCAGCGGTGAGGTTGTCTTGTGCCAACAGCGTGCCAACACGCTCTCCGGCTTGCGACGCATCGTAGGCGGTAGCGGCAACACCCAAACCCGCAAGCCCTGCTGTCATCCCGGCGCGACGCAAGCCTGGGATTTCAGGTTCCGGCGTGGTTTGGATGTTGCGTCCCTGCCACTCATCCCAACGCGCCTGACCCGCCTGGGCATGCTCGGTTGGCGGTTTCATACGCTGACTGAGCGGAAGCGTGCTCTGGTCTAACGCCTTTGACGTTCCCTCAATTGCTGTTCCACGAAAATACTCTCTGTTATCGAGCCTCAGAACTTTGTTCTCGCGGAGCGCATCATCACTGGCCGGGATGCGCAGCATGCCTTCGTGTTCACGCGCACGGGCCACGATCAGCTCAAAGGCTGCTTGCTGACCGAGCCGATCTTTCACACCGACCAGCGCTTCACGCGGAAGCCCCTCAATCGAGGTGACGTTTGGATTGGCAAGAATGCGAGGCACTTCAATTTCGCCAAAGACGCGGCTTGGCTGAGCGTCGCCCACGATGGCATGAACTTCACCTACGGTTGCATCGGCAAACCTTCCGGAAGCATCTGCCCAAGGACCTTGCGTAGGGTGGTAAAGCCACTCTGTGGCGGGTCCTCTGTGGGTCCCATCAATCAGTTGATCAATATCGATATCGTAAGCGTCGGCCAGCGCGCTATAGAAATCTTTTGACTCCAAAAATTTCGCTGCCTCACTTCCATTGATGACTCTAACGTCTTCGCCCATTTCAACCATCGCGGTGATGACATCTGTTGACCAGATCCCCTTCGCTGCCGGACCGCTATAAAGAACAGTCACACGGCCTGGTGCATTTGCATCTACCTGTGCTGCAAGTGTGCGCAGATCTTCGCCTGAACGATACGCATCCGGTCGCTCCCTCAGTAAAGTAATGGCATCTTCCGCACTCAATGCATTTTTCATATCACACAGCCTTCCGATATCTCAATCTTGGCGTTGTAGTCGGTATACTTTGAGTGAACCCCTCCAAATCCTTTATGTGCCGTCAGCGCCACTCCTAAGTCTTGAACAAATTGTGGTGCATCTGACTTGAGATGAGCCGGGAGGCCTTTCCCGCCATTGATCCAAATTAACATCCAACGAGACCAGCCAGCCCCTTTTTTTTCTCCTCCACTTTCAAGCATATCAAGTCGCAATGTCAGCAATTCACCGCGCCAATAAAATGTCCACTGTGTTTGATTGCGGATTTCAGGCTCACTCCCCCCACCATGCGCCACATTTCGCAAATAGATTTCACGCTCACGATCAATGACCCAATCTCTGGCATTGGTTCCTCCAATCAGAAATTTACGGTCAATCGATAAAATATCGTATCTGGCAACATCATCTGGGGAAATAAACTCGCTTACGAATGCCATGGTGACACCCTACCTTATGGATGAATTATATTTTAGAAGATAAATTATCATCGATTTCAAAAACGATGTGGTAGTCCGTGTTTCTGGAGTGGACGCCAAAATCCTTGTATGCGAGCAAGGCCTCTTTGAGGTCAGCTATGAATTGCTCCTTGTCAGCCTTGAGATGCTCAGGCAGTCCATCTCCACCATTGATCCACATTAGTCTCCAATGGGACCAACCGGGCTGACCTCGCGCGCCTCCACCGTCGACCAAATCCAGTCTCAGCGTCAGGAGCTCGCCATGCCAATAAAATGAAAACTTCGTTTGGTTTCTGACCTCGATTTCGGTGCCGCCACCATTTGCGACATTGCGCAAATAAAGGTCGCGATCACGATCTATTGTCCAGTCTCTTGCATTGGTGCCACCGACTACAAAGTCTCTGTCGATTGCTTCCAAGCCGCATTTCACAACATCCGGCTCCGGAATAAATTCATTTACAAACGGCATCTTCGTTTCCCGGCATGGCTTAAATTTGTGGTCGAGAGCTATTTTTTATGAGCCCGAGACGGCGGCAGACAGCTTCTTCACCTCGGCTTTTGGTAGCAGCCGTTTGGTGAAATAGGCATCTTCGTAATACTTGATCTTCTCGCAAAGCACCGGGCTTGGGATGCCTTCATAGAGAAAGACTTCCTTGTCAAACCCCATCGCCTTCAACTCTTGCGGCAGCATCAAGGCGCGGCGTTGCTCGGTCTCGGAGTAGGACACGCTGCTTTGCTTGCCATTGGTTTGCGACTTGTTCTTCTTGCGCACCGTGGTGTAGCCGAGCATGTCCGAATAGTCGTTGGCGTCCTGCTGCTCGCGCGGGGCGTAGACGATTTGCAAGGCATGGTTGGTGATGATGGTGCGCGAGACATCCTTGCCATAGGTCGCATCCAGCTGCGCCATGCTCTGGATGATCGGCAGCAAGCGGATGTTGTAGCCAGCCATGTAGCTCACCGCGCTTGCGATGATGTCGACCCGGCCGATGGCTGTGAATTCGTCCATCAGCAGCAAGCACTGGTGTTTGAGCGCCGGGTTGTTCTGCGGTAGCTCTTTGGTGTTGAGGTTGATGAGCTGACTAAAGAGCAGATTGATCAGCAAGCGACTTTCGGCCAGCTTGTTCGGTTGGATGCCGATGTAGATGCTCATCTTCTTTTTGCGCACATCAGTCAGCAAAAAGTCATTGCCGCTGGTTGCCGCATCGAGAATCGGATTGATGAACTGGTTGAGCGGCTCCTTGAACGTGCCCATGATCGACGCGAAGGTCTCTTCGGCTTGCGAGAGCAAGTTGTCGAACGCCGTCTTGGCGTCGCGGCCCAGGAACTCGCGCTGCGAGAGCTTTTTGAGGTAGTCCTTCAAGTCGCTTCCGTCCCCAGACGACACGCGATAGAGCATCCCAAGCGTTGGGAACATCCAGGTGTCTTTCGGGTGCTTGCGCTTGATCTGGTCATCGAGGCTATCGAACAAATAGAGCGTAAACGCCATGAAGGCATTGCGCGCCTGGCTCACCCAGAACTTCTGGGCGTCGGAGCCATCTGGGTAGAGCATGGCCGCGACACTCATCAGATCCGAGACGCGAAATGCGGGATCCGGTGAGATGTAGCTGAGTGGATTCCAGCGGTGGGTGCGCCCGTCTTCCGCGAAGGGGTTGAACAAGAACACCTCTTGACCCTGGCTCTTGCGCCAGCCAGACGTGAGGTCGAAATTTTCTTGCTTGATGTCCAGAACCACCACCGAGCCCTGGTAGTCGAGCAGATTGGGAATGACGACGCCCACGCCCTTGCCCGAACGCGTGGGTGCGGCCAGGATCACAAACTGTTGCCCAGGTAGGCGCACCAGCTTGCCACGGTGCTTGCCGACCACGATGCCGGTCGGCGACGGTTTGAGCATGTCCTTCTTGGCGAGATCACTGCCCGAGGCAAAGCGCGCGTCGCCATGCAAGGCGGCCGCCTTTGGCTTGAACAGCGGGATCAGCAGTGCGAACCAGGCCAGGAGCGGCACGCCGAAGCCAATGGCGCCAGCCAGCTTGATCTTGGTGGCATAGGGAGCGAATTGCGGGAGGTCGAGGGCTTTGAGGTAAGACCAGTAGGTGCCAGCGTCAAGCGGCACGGCCACCTTCAACAGCATCAGGATCAACTGACCGGAGAGGTAGATGCCTGCGGTGAGGGCAAGAAGCAAGAACACGATGGCGACGCTGAGCTTGGTCTTGCCGGTCATGACGCGCTGCCTTCCATCTGTGATCCCTGGCTTGTTTGAAAACGACCGTCCGCTCTCAAGATTACAGGATCATGCAACCCGCTCAGATCGGATGCGCATTGGCACCTGTGTAGGAATTGTCTGATCTGCACGCATGCCAAGACAGCAACCGGACCTTTCGCACCATGGACTAGCCGGGCCGCTGCGCTGGGCTGAGCCGCAATTTTGCGACGTCCTTCGCTTCTCCCCGAGTGAGGGCTTGCCCCTCGCCTAGGTTGTTCGGCCTACTCTTTTTCGGCGTTCAAAGGAGACGATGCGGCAAGTGCCGACAGTTGTTTCACAAGCTCTTCCTGCTGACCCTCGGGTAGTTGGCGCACCAGCTCGATGATCTGACCAAGTCGATCAGACTCGGCGACCAGGGAACTGAGGGACACACCAAGTGCATCAGCCAGATCCAAGGCAGTCTTGAGATCTGGGACATGCGTGCCCGTTTCATAGCGGCTGATGCGAGCCTGAGCGATGCGACTCTCCAGTCCAAGAGCGACACCCAAGTCCTGTTGCACAAGGCCAATTGCTAGGCGGCGCGCTTTAAGTCGCGCAGCGAACAACGACAGGATGTCAGGTTGGGGGGTGCTCATCCTTACAAGGATGAACGTGAGTTACGCGCCTTGCAAAAATTCGTTGAACGAATCATTCGTTGAACGCATACTGACGTTGCCCCGGCACGCTGTCAACTGCAATGGGGCCGATGCCTGAGGCGGCCATGCCGGCCTTACACGGCCATGCATCTGTGCCAATCCGTTTGCTCTCGCTTATCAGGGGATTCTTATGTCCAAAGCTCGCTTTGCCGTCATCGGCACGTTGATCGTCTCTCTGGTGGCTTGCTCGGGTGGTGGCCCGTCCCAGGACGACCGTCAGAGCGCGTTCTTGCTCTACGTTCAAGACAACAGCAATGACAAGGCCAAGATCGAGGATTTCGAGAGCGGCAAGTGCGTCAAGGCTGAGGGCGCGCCGAGCTACACGTGCGATGTCAGCGCCAAGGTGGAAGCACTCGGACAGGATTTCGGCAGTCAGATGGATGGCGTCTACACGTTCACTGAGATCGGCGGGAAATGGAAGATCACCGGCCGCGTCCAGTAAACGCTCGTTCCTATATCCATCTTCTCACAAGGAACTCAAATGACGGTCGGCACTTTTCTTCTCTTGGTCTTTTTCGCTGGCTGTGCCGCGATCTTCTTGATGCTTGCTAAAACGGTGAAAGCGCGCAGTGACAACGCAACCTTTGACCATGACTTCCAGCGGTTTTATGGCTACAAGAACACGCGCATTGCCGTATCGACGGCACGCGCCATGATCAAGTTCAAGGCGGGAAGTCGCATCAAGGCGTATGCACTGAGCGATGTACGGTCCTGGGAAAAGCACTGGCACAACTACAATCGCGAAGGCACGCTGACGCTCAATGTCAAAGACATCGATCATCCGGTATGGACCATCAAGTTTGGCAATGAGACGGAGATGAACCGTTGGTATGAGTTGGTCAGTCAGGCGGTCAACGAAAAATTGAAGCTCTGACCGAGCGACCATTGGGCTAAGCGACTGGGCTTGACGGCGAAGACTTCTCTGCTACGAATCGAAGAACCTCAACACTGGATTCGTCATTATGCCTTCTGCCGTGCACTCCTTCACTACGCTCCTCGACCATCAAGAGCATCAACTCCGCCAGACCCATGTTGAAGCCTGGATTGCCCAACAGCATGCGGCTGGCTTTGGCGTTGATCAGCACATGACCGACGCCCTCAATGCGTATCTTGATGGCCGCTTCGATCTACTTGCATTGTTGACAGAGCTTCGTCGTCCCTACTTGAACTGAGTCTGCCAACGGATGTCGGCATAGGCATCTGCGCCACCGAAGCCTGATCAACAGAAGTATCCATGCCTGGCCCAGGGCGCTCTCGCTGGGCCTGTTCCGCCGTATGGCCATCCGGCACGCTCAACAGTCGCCCCTATTGGCGGTAGCGGGACAGAAGCTGCTCAAAGCTTGCTTGTCCTTGGACAAAGATCCCGTTGCCTTGCATCGCTTCCAAGCGTTCCGTCAAGCTTCGATGCTCAACCGCCTTGCCGATGCCAGCCTGTTCAAGGTGTGCATTGATACGCTCAGCGATCATCACGCGAATCCACTGGATCTCAGCCAGGCCGTTGATACGACCATCGAGCACCCGCGTCTTCTGGGTCAAGCCAGAGGCTTGCATGCGCCTGGTTGTTGAAAGCAGATGGGCGTAAAAGTAGCGAGGATCGTCTTTGGTCGGGCGATGGTGACTCGCTTGCAGGGCAAAGCCATATCGCTCAATCAGGCGATGTGCGATATCCAGGGTAAGGTCCCAGCGCTTTGGGTCATCAAGCTCGTGCGGCAGCGCGATGGCGAAGTCTCGGCACACAGTGCTGTTGCAGCGTCGCTCTGCCGCTTCTGCAGCGGCCCAGAGGCGCTGTGGGTCATCGGCCCATGCTGGCGAACCAAGTGGTGCCAAGCAACGCGATTGGATGATGCCTGCCCTACCCCGGTAGTCGTGGCGAGCACCTGTGTTGGGATCGGTGAGCAGATAACCACCGCGATATGCCGCTGCGGCAATTGCGGAATGGCCTTTTGCTCGGCTGTAAGTTTTGATGCGGGTGTGGTAGATGGCCATGCGTTTCTCCTGATGTTGGAGAAACACTTTCTCTAGATTTCGAGAAGCGCAAGGCCTTTGGGATCACTATTTTTTGCTGATTTTCGTTGCCTAATTGATGGAATCAGTGTGGATTTCGATCGACTTCGAAGAGACGTCCCAAGCTGACGAAAGGGTGTGCCGGATGCCAAGCTTCGGAGGCCATTTTTACATAGTCCTAGCCCTTACCCTCAAGGCACATGCGGTTACAAGCACGGGCAACTCGCGAAGCCGCAATGCGACCACGTCCACACTGACCCTAACCACGGCTGTTCTTTAACTGGATCTCCTGAGATTCTTTGGCGCACTCTTCGAGCGCTTATCGCGGGGAGGGATCGGCAGTAGATATACCCCGTCCTCCCACAAAAGAAGGACTGCACTCGCGCAGCACAGCGCCAGCCGCTGAAACGAGCGTCACGGCATCGTCCAGTTCTGCACCAGGCTTTGGCAAGGCCTTGATGATCAGGTTATCTCGGTAGACCCCGACTACTAATGATCCGTTTTGACAAATTCGGTCTCCTGCCATTCGTTCGTTCCAGAACCCGAACCCGCTAATCAGCCACGATGTCAGAAGCACTCCGAACGCGAGAAACAGAGCATCTGGCAACCAAGGAAGCACTTTCCGATTTTCCGTATTCGTCGTGACCTTTTTCTCCATCTCGCTAACCCCCGATAGTGCGAAACAGACCGGAACGATTAGCGAGGACAGTGCCCCCTTCAATGTCGTTGCATAGAGGAGGAGCGGGAGACCGAGGAAGATGTAAAAAACCACGAACATCGTCAGGAACCGCGCAAACCAAGAGCGGCCAACCATCCATTTGAGCAGCACTCCAATGGCCATCAGCAAGAGAGTGACGAGCACTGCGATCGCCACGCCGCCCATCAGCAGCCGGTTGATCGGCAAATCGATCAGCAGCGACGGGACTTTAAGGAACCGATAACGACCTGACTCATACGCATACACACCGAGCATGCCCAAGGCCGGCGCCAACGCCAGCAGCACAGCTTCTCTCTTCAGCAACTGCATCCCTAAGTCCCTCAAGGCCCCCGATCTGAGAGCGGCTCGGTCAGCTTAGGTTGTTACAGGCTCAAGTGGCGACACCCCGGTTGGGGTTATCGGTTTTTAACGGCGGCATGTGGCTAGCGGCTAGATAGCCTCCTCAACCATCTGAGTTCCGTGGTCGCCGAGCAAGGGATATGATTCCCACAGGGGCCCGGATCGGCCAAATAGGGGAAGAGAGATGGAACGAGGTTCTGAATGGCGCAGGTGGGATCCGCACGTCCACACGCCGGGCACGGTGCTTAACGATCAGTTCGGCACAGGATCGTGGAATGACTACTTGGATGCCTTAGAGACCTCCTCTCCTCCTATTGAGGCCGTGGGCGTTACCAACTACTACTTGCTGGACAGCTATGAGTCCGTGCTTGGCGCAAAGGCGAAGGGCAGGCTCGCGAACATTCCCCTCGTCTTTCCGAACGTTGAAATCCGGCTGGACGTGCATGCCAAGTCAGGCTACGTCAATGCCCATCTGTTGATCAGCCCTTTCGATCCAAACCATGTCCATGAGGCTGGTCGCTTCTTGGAGCGCCTTACTTTTTCTGCGTACGGCGACCGCTTCAGCTGCAACCGGCAAGATCTGATCCGACTGGGCAGGAAGGCTGACCCAGGTATCTTGGACGACTCGGCCGCCTTGCGCTACGGCGCCACTCAATTTCGGGTGAGCTTCGTTGAACTTCGACAGTCGTACGTCGACAGCACCTGGGCCAAGGACAACATCTTGATTGCCGTCGCCGGGGCCTCAGGTGACGGGACTAGTGGCCTGAACCAAGCGTCCGACGTCACCGTTCGGCGGGAAATAGAGAGGTTCGCCCACATCATCTTCTCAAGTAGTCCCTCTCAGCGCGAGTTCTGGCTCGGCCAGAAGTCACTGAGCAAAGACGAAATCATCACCACTTACGGCGCATGCAAACCGTGCCTCCATGGCAGCGATGCCCACGCATTGAATACCGTTGGTCAGCCTGTGGGCAAACGCTACTCTTGGATCAAGGGTGCAGCATCGTTTGATGCCCTTCGCCAAGCCTGCATCAATCCCGAAGGCCGTGCGTACGTTGGGGAGACGCCGCCCAAGTCAGCCATGCCTTCGCATGTAATCACGCAAGTCAGCATCAAGGGCGCCCCTGGGTTCCAGACGCCTGAACTGCCCTTGAACCCGGGGCTGGTAGCGATCATCGGCTCGCGCGGCTCCGGGAAGACGGCCTTGGCCGATATCATCGCAGCGGGCTGCGATTCGATTCCCGTGGATGGATGGAACGCCAATGAGAATGCAAGCGCCTCCTTTCTCGTGCGGGCCAGGAGCCTGCTGGGCGGTGCATCGGTCAACTTGACGTGGGGAGGCGAATCCAATGATCAACGGCCTCTCGCCTACCGGCCTGATGCTGTGTCGTTTTCAAAGGCGCGCTACCTGTCTCAGCAGTTCGTCGACGAACTCTGCTCAGCCTCTGGGGCCTCAGATGGCTTGATTGAAGAGATCGAGCGCGTGGTATTCCAGTCACATAAGCCCAGCGAAACTAACTTCGCGAGTGATTTCGCAGAGCTTCGAGACCAAAAGACACAGCTCTTCAAACAAGCACGAGATCGAGAAGAGTTGGCGATTTCTCAGATCTCCGACGCGGTTGCGATAGAGCTGGAAAAGGAAGCTACCGTTGCTAGCCTGACTGCACAGGTTGAGCAGAAGAAGCAAGTCATTGCCGGCTACTTGGCGGACCGGAGCAAGCTCACCCTGCAAGACACCCAGGCACAGCTTCAAAGGCACACGCAACTGAGCGAGGTCGCTCAGTCGTTAAGAACTAAGATCCAAAACTTCAACAACCAGCGCCGGTCGTTCGCCTCGCTTCAGGACGAGGTGGCGTCCACACGCGCCACGGGCTCGCCTGAGCTGCTCCGGCAGCTTCGCGCGCGCCACCTTGCCAATGGTATGGGAGACGCTCAGTGGGATGCTTTCCTTCTCGTTTATAAGGGCAATGTCGATCAAGATTTGCAAGGCTACATTGCATGGGCCGACGGCGAAATCGCGAAACTGACCGGCGTGCTGCCAACACCGCACGACCCAAGCATCCCTTACATCGCCGAAGATGCTCCGCTCGATAGCGTCCCACTTGCTCCGCTGGAAGCAGAGTTGTCCAGGCTTGCAGCCTTTTTTACCGCCGATCAAATGACGCAGAGGCAATATACCGCCTTGACCGATCGCATCAGTAAAGAGCAAACGGCGCTCAACGGGATTGAGCAGCGACTAGAAGATGCAAAAGGTGCCGCTGATCGCCGAAAGCTTCTTCAGACCGAAAGAGAGAACGCTTACGAGCGAGCGTTCAAGGCCGTTATCCATGAGCAGCAGGCTTTGGAACAGCTCTACTCGCCGCTCTTGAACCGCCTCGCTGCGTCCTCCGGCACCTTAGCCAAACTCGGACTGGTCGTCCGCCGTATCGCTGATGTCGATGCATGGGCGGCCGAAGCAGAAGAAGACTTATTGGACCGCCGAAAGGCCGGGAACTTCCAGGGTATCGGCGCCTTCACTAAAACCGCCCGGGAAGTATTCTTAGATGTGTGGGAAAAGGGATCTGCGGCAGACATCCGTGAAGCCATGACCACGTTCGTCACGACTCACTGGAAGAACCTGCTTGCGCATGCTCCCTATAATCCGCAGGCACCAGAGGAGATCCGGGCGTGGCTGAAGCGGTTTGCCCGATGGCTTTTTAGCACCAACCACCTGCGGGTTCGTTACGAGATCACCTACGACGGCATTGATATTCGCAAGCTCTCCCCAGGGACACGAGGCATAGTCCTGCTCTTGCTCTATCTTGCATTGGACGAGGCCGATGATCGCCCACTCATCATCGACCAACCCGAAGAGAACCTGGACCCCAAGTCAGTGTTTGACGAGCTTGTGTCGCTATTCGTCCAGGCTAAGACCACCCGGCAGGTGATCATGGTCACCCATAACGCCAACTTGGTCATCAACACTGACGCCGACCAAGTGATCATCGCAGATTCTCAACATGATGGCTCGGGAGGGCTTCCTCAAATCACTTACACCACTGGCGGCCTTGAGTCCGCAGTCATCCGAAAAGCCGTATGCGACATCCTTGAAGGCGGTGAAGCCGCGTTCAAGGAGCGAGCCAGGAGATTGCGCGTGCGGTTAGAGAGGTAGCAAAAGCCCGATGGCGCCCCCTGCCCGACAACGGAGATAGCTAATCGATTCGTCTCAAAGCCCATGGCGAGCTGAGCTAGTCTTCACAAGATCACGCGGGATTTCTTGAAACGGAGCGCGCCTTTCAGCCTGCGGCAAAAGAAGATCTAAGGCAGTACAGTATTTTTCTATATCCCTGGCACTTCCCAAGATAAGACTTCACCTGAACAAGGAAAGCCCTTCATGGCAACCATCATCAGCTTCGCCGTTCTGGGTGTGCTTTGTCTCCTCGTGCCGACCTACTTCTATCTCTCGGCGTCCGGCTCAGTGAGCATTGATAAGTTCGGCGCCTTCTTTGGTAGCACAACGGGTCCTTTGCTTAGCTTTCTGGCGCTGCTGGCCGTTGTCGCGAACCTTAGAAACCAGACTAAGGCCATCGAGCAAGACGTATCCGCGAGGATGGCGGGTGAACATCTGCGCTGGCTCGACGCAATTTACAGTGACCTAAACGAATTGCTGGACCGCGAGATCAAAGGCAATCACGGAAGCGAATTGACGTTTCGCGCCATGCTCAATAGCAAAGCGCTGTCGGCGGGATCCTCGGGACCGGAATTGCAGCAAGCTCTCGAAGATTTTGCACTACTCCTTGGCCAATACTGCGAGGCAATCGCCATCTATCGCGATAACTGCGAGCCCCTCTTTGATGTGAAGATCTATGTTGACCGAGGAGCGCGCTTACTCGACCTGCTTAAGCATCATACGGCTAAGCTTGGCGGTATGAGCCCGATCATGATCGAGATCATGGACATGCAATTGCGTGGTGAAAAGGAGCGTGCAAGACCTGAGGCGATGAGCCGACGCAACAGAAACTAGACGCAACGACTAATTAGCTTTTTGAGAAGGTTGCACAGGCCAAGTCAGCTTCATTTTACCGACCTAAGCATCGCTTCATCGAAAGCTCTTACGCTGATTAGCGCCGTTAGAGACTACTAATGTCCGTCAAGCCTAACTACTTCCTCCCTGCTTCTCGGGCCACTCTGAGCAGCTTTCTCGATGCCCACCAGGTGCCCAACTCCCCACTTGGCATGGCGGCCCTTCTTGTTGCCATCACTGGCGCCACCCCGTCTACGCCGCCATCCAAATTGACCCGAATGATTGATGAGGCGTGCCGACTTTTTGGGACGGATCCAGAAAGGGGGCGTTTGTATCTTCTGCGACTAGCTTTTGAGGTCCCGCGAAATATTGACGATTGGGAACGCCAACTGTCGCTTCAAGGGATTGCGCTGGCTGATGAGAACACAGCAGATGGCTTCTGCGCTATGTCACCCGATGCATTTCCCGTAGATCAATTCCAAGCAGCGTGTCGGACGACCCTTGGTCCGCACACTGTTCGCTTCTACGGAGAAGGTGCACTCGTTGAGCAGGAAGATAGCGAAGAGGACGACATCGACGACGGTGAAACGGGTAAGCGTATTTCAGCTTATGTTGAGCGCACGACCGACTACACCGTAGATCAAGTTAGAGCCATCCGGTCCCTGATCGCTAACGCCGATGAGCACATCGACCTACACGCATATGCCGGCACCGGCAAGACGCACATTGTCAGCGAACTGCTGGCGCACGATGCGCGACACTTTACGTTCGTCACGCCTAGTGCAGCCCAAGCTCAGGCTCTCAGGAGCCGCCTAGGCGCAGGCAAGCTTCGTGTGCTGACGATGATCCGCTTTGCAAACCTGGTGGCAGCTCGCGCTTTTGAGCAGCTTGCGCTCTCCACGGATTTTAAGCCCGTATGGCAAAAGTCCACCGCATCGCTTGCTGACATCGCCAGCGTTATAGGCGTGCAGCGTATCGGAGGCTATTCGCCTACTGCAGTGTTACGAATTGCTTTTGAGGGTATCAACCGCTGGTGCCGCTCATCCAGCATAGATCTGCAACCTTACCACTTTAGCCGTATCGTCATGGGTGCGATGATTGACGCAACGGCTTACATTGCAGCCGCTGAGCACGTTTGGCGTTGTATGTTCAGTGCCAAAGTTCAGAAACAAATCAAGATTGTCATCAATGTCGATCATATCGGCAAATGGCTTGCGCAGCACCGCGTTAAACTGCCGATTCACTGGGGCACAATAGTCGTAGACGAAGGACACGATATGAGTGCTGCTTGGAAGAGCTTGCTGTCTGACTATGCAGGTGGCGTTATTAGTCTGGGCGATCCCAACCAGCGCCTGATCGGAACAGCCCCACGCTTTCTGCAAGGAAAGTCATTGGAAATGACGCAGTCTGTGCGCCAAGGTCAAGCCGTAGAGTTGCTGGTAAATGGCGCTATTAGCCTGGATTCTACGGGCGTATACAGCTCTCTTTTCGCTGGGGCGGCTGACCATGCTACCGTCACGAGCTTCTATGAAGCATGGAGCGATGTTCCGCAGGTTGGAACGCGACTTTTTGGCAGTCCGTTCACCTTGCTTGAAGAGGCTCTCCGGCTTATCGACGCTGGTGCACAAGTAGGCGTTCATAACTTTTCTGTCGAACTGATCCAACGCGAAGTCGGCCTCATTGAGGATGCGTTTCGTGCTTATGACCATGGAGTGTCAGGCGACTATCGCTGGCGGGATTTTCATAAGGAGTGTTCGCGATTGGGGAAACCTCAAATTACGCGACTCTTTGAGAGAGGTTTCGGATCCACTCAGTTTAAGGAACTGGTTGGCAAGCTTTCCCCATTTGAGTCAGCACGCACGAAGCTTGCGCTCGTTGAACATGTTAAAAACTCGGAGCATCCCATCGTCAGCATGGCGCGGTGCTGCTTCGAAAGCATCTATACCCCTCAACGGGCTCATAATCCGGTCCGAGCTGTCTACACGGCTCTCACTCGCGGCAGCCAGCAGCTCTGGGTTCCCCCCAACGCCTTAGATGTATTACGCGTAAGTAATGAACACTTCCATGAGCAACGCCAACAGCGCAAAGCTAAAAGAATTGTCCGCCCCGACCTTCGTTATCAGAAGCCAATCCAACGTTGACCCAAATTTAGGGACCTATCAACACGAGGTCCCTGTATCCGCTTGAAATAAACCAGTCCCCGCCTTTAAGGTTCTAGGAGCCTCTAACGGTCACTTTCCGGAGACTAATTTGAGACCAGTTTTATATTAAACCCCTCACCCCCCTCCAACCGACCATATGCGATCTTGGCCGGTAAAGATTTGATTGCCTAACTGTCTTCTTAAGATTGATTGGATTAGGCAAAACCACCTCATTTATCTGGCGTTCATTTTATTTGCGCGAGATATCTCTCGCTTTCCGCCCTTTTGTTAATTTTAAACACTACAAGCGCATTGATGGTTTCAAGCCCATTTACACAGCTACAATCATTGAAATATATAGCCTTGCGATAAAATCTTTTATAAAAGCAAAGCTAAAAATATAGCTATTTAAACGACAATTAGCGAGACCACCTTAGACAATCATTGACGCTAAATTTCTGTCCTATTTTATCATTGACAGAAAATCCCCTCCCCTTATCAAACGTCTACCTCCTCATAATTGGATCGTAGATGCACTTTAAACACTCCCAACTTCATCAATATTTGCAACAGCCCAAAGGTCAGTTATCCATCCGAAGCATTCGCATCGGCAAAGTCGAATTTACAGATATGGTCGTTCAAGACCGAGCCGGCGCGCTTCACCTTCAAGACTTGGTCCAAGCGACCTACGACCATCATGAAAAGCTGCGACGACTTCGCCGATCCGGAACTCGTTATCCAGAACCTCTGCCCCTTGCCACCCCGGCGCGACTCCTCTCTGAAGAGGTCGACGACTTCCTCAAAGACAAGGAGCGGCAGAACCTTCGCACCACCACGATCGAGGCCTATCGTCGAACGCTTGCCATCTTGCAGCGTGTGAGTGGCAACACGTCCGTTGCCCGGATTGATCACACGCATATCTACCAGATGTGGGATCTGCTGCGATGGGCACCCGAAGACTTCATGACCAACCCCAAGCATCAGTGGTTGAGCGTCGAAGCCTTGATCGCCAAAGGTCAACGTATGGGCCGGGCGCAGCCTGCCAATGCCACATTAGAACTGCACCGGCGCTTCCTCGCGTCCTTCTTCAACACCTTAGTCAAAGCACGTGCCATCCCGCACTCGCCGATGGATGCGTTCAAGCCGGCCAGAGGAGAGCTACTGGCTGATCAGGACGAACCCGAGCGGCTGCTTTCCCAAGAAGAAATTCAGAAGATCTTCAACCCGGCGACCTTCCTGCCTTGGGCCAAGAAGTATCCGCACCGTTGGTGGTGCCCGCTCATTGCCCTTTTCACGGGTGCTCGGATCAACGAGATCGCCCAACTCAAAGTGGCCGACATCGTCCAAGATCAAGGAGTTTGGTGCTTCTCAATCCAGAAGACCGTGGACGAAGATCTCGCACAAAGCGCAGGCAAACGCAGCCGGCAAAGCCTCAAAGGTAAGAGCGCGATCCGCAAAGTGCCGATCCACCCAAGCCTCATCCAGGCGGGCTTCCTCGACTTCTTGGCCGACATCAAAGCGTCCGGCCACCCGCGCCTCTTCCCCAATTTGTCGGCCGGCACCTGCCGCAAGACAGGCGAGCCAAACGGACGCTACAGCCAGGGCTTTGTGAACCAGTTTGCGAAGTATTTGAAGGAGCTTGGCTTTGGCAAAGGCATCGGATCGCATGCGTTCCGGCATACGCTTGCAACCGAACTAGACACCAAGGGCGTGCGGGTAGAGCACATCGCATTGATCACAGGCCACTCTCTGAGCAAGAAGGCGCCTGTGCTCCAAGACAACTATGTCCACAAGTCGTCAGGAAATGTTCGGAAGATCCAGATCGAGGCGCTGGATCAGTATCAGCCGTCTGTGACACTTCCAGGCTATGTGCGCGGGCAATTCAAGGAACGACTCAGCAGAGATGCAAAGATGTACCCATGATTTTTGCTGTATATTTTTGGTCCACCCTACCCAGTCGATAGATCAACCGGAAGGTGCTACTGGCTGCGCAGGAGGACGACCAAATCTCGACTCTTCTCCCCAAAGTGGGACATTCTCGGCCCGCTTCGTAAGGTGAATGAGAAGGTCCATTGTCTTAAGTGGCAGATTTTTTTTCGTCTTTAAAGCATCGCAAACACGTTCAAAATTCTGCCTTTCGAATTCCAAGGCCGTATCGATCGTCCAGCTCACATGCTGGCTCATATCGTCAAGCAGCCGGCCTGCTGCGAAAGAAATGTAGGATTGAGCATTCTCAAGAAGCCGCCACGCCAAATCATCACGCTCACCTTGATGGACAAACACATTACGGGCCCGATATATGCGCATGATCTGCCACTTTACACGCTGCTCTGACCGAGACAGCGCTTTTCCAAGCGCCTGAGGATCATGACTTTCCTCCCAAGCGTTTTGAAGGTGGTAGCAAAGAAGTGGATTGACGCCGCCGATACGCAGCAGAGCTAGTATCCCCGGGTTGTCTTTGAGGCCTGTAATGCAGCTTAGAACATCCTCTCTCGCGACGTGCCCCTTCGTTGAGGCTGGCATTAAAGCAAAGTCAAGCGCACTCTCAGTGAGCCGCTTAACATCCAAAATACACAAAGCAAGATAAGTCACAGTCTTATGAATGCGCCGAGACGTAACTACTGGCGCGATGAGGTGCATGACGCGCTCGCCGATGTTAGGTGGTCCTTTCGGGCCGACCATCGCTTCGAGCGATGTCCAAAAGTGACTCAAAGCTGCTGGCGGATCATTACTATCCAATCCGAGCGCGTGTGCGCTCAACATATTCTCAAGTCTGCCGCTCAGCCGTCCCCCTAACTCATTAAATCTCTGCCTTGTAGTCCGAGCAAAGTCATTACGTGCAAAAAGACCGTAATGCGCCGCTGCCGAAACGTCGACCGCATGCATGCCACTGTCGGTTTCAACAAGCACCTGATGACTGAGTCGATGATGATTGCCATTGGCATATAGCGATAAGACGTTCAGCAATAGCTGGAAGCGCAGCCTCGCGCGCTCTGCTGCAAGACGCGGCGTCATCGCAGTTAAAGAAATCTCAGCCAAATAAAGCTCTGAGTGCACATGATGCCAAGCCAGTGCCACCTCACTTGTTCCGAGGCGTGACACACCAATACGCGAGAAATCTCCGCCAGCCAGAAGTGCATCGATCTTGCTGACATCCCCGCTTACAGCGATGAAGCAACTTTGATTTTGCTCTGGCGTGGTAAGTCTTTGATAAATTTTATCAAGCCACGCAGCAGGTTCGATAGACAGATCGACTAAATTTTCATCTGACAAAAATTCATCGCGCCGACCGAGTTGGTGAGCACGCGTCGCCATCATCCCAAGGCTACGTAAAAGAAAAGACTTCTGTTTGAGTTCTGGCTCAATTAGCGATAAAGCGTGCTGGTAAAAGACAGCTAAAGGATTGCCACTGAGATCTAATACCAGCCGTGCACTCTCTGCGACTCGATGGATATCGTCATGCTTGACCGTCGTAAAAGCCGAAAGAGTCTGCACCGCATGCTTGGCAGCACTTGCTAACGGCAAACGCATAATCGCAGAAGCTTCGTCTCGGATCTCTTCGCAAATGAGATGAACATGCGCAAGCCACTTCGAGTCCACTCGTGCCAGCTCACACACACGGTAAAGCTCGCTCAACAGCGAGAACGGATCAAGTGCTCTGGCCCGATAACTATCTGGCGACTGAGGGTCGAGTAACTCGCGCCAAGCCTGCTCCAAGAAGAGCGTGTCGCGATTGACAGAATTGTCCTGCAACACCCATTCGGGCAGCCAAATAGCCATGCCCAGACCCCGTAAAAGGACACGGGCCGCACCACACTTGGTGGATTGGCCCGGTCTGAATAGAAGGTTGTCTCGCGACGTGTGAACATAGTAACGCAAATGTGACAAAACGCAAGAGGGGCAGCGCCTTCCTGAGAACGAGGATGGCATCAGAGCGGGAGCAACTTTTCAGAGGCGAGACACACGGGGGCACGTGGCAACTCACAGCGGCTAGGATCTCTGCGTCACCTACAAGCGATGCGCGGCATTTCCGATCATCTCGCGCAAGCGTTCTCTCATGACGCCATAGAAGGCCTTTTTGAGATCGAAATCCGACGCTTGTTCGACGCCCGAGCGCCCGGGATGGAAGTAGAGATCACAAGCCCAAAAGCCATCATGGAAGCGTCCACTTGGTTCATCAGGCACTTCGTTCAAACCAGCATACCAATGTGGATGGATGACCTGGGCCCGCCAGCCACCGATCTGTGGAACCTTAAAAATTAGGTCCACCCCATGGAGCTGAGCGAGGATTGATGGATCCAAAAACATCTCAACACGTCTCGCGCGTTGATCATACTGATTGGGTCGGTAGACGCGACAACGAAAGCCCGGTAACACCGATGCGAGCACTGCACGAGACAGTGCCGCGTGAGCGTTCTTACGAACGTTGCGATCGTCCTTCTGATCTTCTGGGTCGTAGACGAACAGGCCTCCCTGCCACTCATTGTCTATCAAACGCGCAGTGACGATGTTGCGCCCAAATGCTTGCCCTTTCTCCTGGTGTAGCTCGTTATCTGGGAAGCTCCGATGCTGCCAAGAAGAATCGACCCGAAACTTCTCTCTACGGAAAGCATCGCCGGGCTTCCCGCTGAAAAATTCAGGCAGCACCACGACAGGCGGGCGTGCCCAAACATGTCCATCCAGCCCGCTAAGGGCAGCATGAACCTCATAGGTCGTGTTTGTGTAACGGGGATGCTGACGACTGGGATCAAACGCAATGTTTAAGTCCAGTCGAACACCGGAGGCCAACGCACCCACAGCCTCAGCAGTCGGCCAAGAATTGGTCATTTGCGCTAGTTTCATGACGAAGGTAAGCATATCGAAATTAATCCCTATCCAGTCGGGCTTTTGATCGATGTGAGCAAGCCATGCAGCCTCGCTATTGAAGCCAAAGGCGCGAATCGTGGCTTCGCGAATTCGATGCGGACTGATACTAAAGTGCTCACTACAAGCACGATGAAGCGTTTCGGACAGGCGCAGCACGGCCTGCCGGTCAAAGCTGGTCATAAGATATTCCTCAATTTGGGCACAGCGAGCTATTGCGATGCACCAATGGCGCATGCAGCTGGTCATTTGCAATGGACGGGGCTAGAAAAGCCCTAGCAGCCTCAGCTGCGGAATCTTGATGTCATCTCTGGCTCCTATGTGTTTTGACGGTAGTTCTGGACCTTGACTGCGGTTTCCCCAAGGCCCCCCGTTCAAAACAAGGAGCATCAGATCGTAATGAGCCCGCAGCAACTCGGGGTATGGACCCCTGGCTATTGCCAATGTCGAGAGTTGCACATGCCAAATGGGCCGTCAAGAACCAGAGAGGACTTGCAAGCCGCAATACGCTCACGCTGGTCAAGCGCCTGGCAGTGCATTGGCATGGGAAAACCGAGATGCGTTGTGTAGGCAACTTACGACTGCGGCCCGCATGGCTTCTCTTGGCTGCTTGATCTCTTCATCACGCTCTGCCCCCCGGACCCTCGGAAGTCTTACTAAGGGCCAGAAGCTTTCGTCTGCGATTACCCCCTCCCAGAACCTCCTCACTGCTGTTGTCATGCGCCAGACCTTTGAGATAGTGTCTTCGGGCAAATGGACTTACAGGGGAATAGGATGATCCGGCTTTGTTTGTTTGATCTCGACCAGACGCTGGTCGATACCGAGGACATGAAAGAACTCCGTGAGGCTGGCAAGCATCGTGACGACGCAGCCTATGCGGCCGAGGTCGGTGCTGCTTTCAGGAGCCGTCAGCGAAACATCATTGATGAAGTCACATTACTCAGACTGCGCTCAGAATTTTCCGAATTGAAGCTCGGCATATTTACGAGATCACCCAGGCGCTATGTCGATGTGGTGCTCACCAAGGCCTACTCCCAGATCAACTGGGATGTCGTAATCGCTTACGAAGACGTGCGGCGTTGCAAGCCTAATGGTGAGGGCATTCATAACGCCATGATTGCATTAGACATGAACGACACAAATCAGCTCCCTTATGTTCTCCTCGTGGGTGACGGAGACGTAGACATTAAGGCGGCTTACAACGCGGGGTGCCGCGTGGCATTGTTTAAGAAGGGTTGGCCGCGCAGCTATCAGAAGACTCATTGGCGTAGTCTTTCATTGCTCCCGGACGTGATATTAGGAGATCAGGAAGAACTTCGGACCTGTCTAGAAGATCCCTTGCCCGGGCTGCCCTGCTTGGAACGCTTACTGGACGCCGGAATGCCGGCCACTGCAAAGCCACGTTTTGATGAGATTGGCAAATTCTTTCCGGGTGAGAACGCACGGCATGTCGTGCATGTAGCCGGGCGCTACTTCACCTTCTGCGAAGCCTTGAAGTATCGAAGAGACTGGCATCGCCTATCTCAGGCCATCCAAGACAACAAAGATGCGGTGATCTTTCCCTCGGAATGGATCGAAACAATCCGGAGCTTTATCGCTTTCCACTACCTCATCCTTACTTCTGTATTGCCCTTCAGCGGAACCGGTCCAGAATTGGTCATTACGGTCATCCCTGCCAGGCCTGACCGGTCGCACCGGCTTGCACATCTGTTAGCACAGCTACAGGCGTCGTATGGCACCAACCCCAGACTCAACCATTTGCGATTGACATTCAACCCCAATGTGCTCGGCTACCGGCCGGGGGTGCAGTCTCAAAGCCACGATCATCTAAAGCAGGAGGCGCGCTTCGCCAACGTTCGTGATCACCTCTACGTTGCCAATCCAGCGGAAGTGCAAGGCAAGAGGTTCCTAGTCATCGATGACGTGACAACCACCGGATCAACCCTGTTGTATGCCAAAAAATACCTCACCGACGCAGGTGCTAGTTCCGTAGACTGTTTCAGCCTGGCCCAGACCGTATCAGACCCCTTGAAATATCAATGAGCGAGATCTCACCAACCACCGGCAAATTGCTGGCGCTGTCCATGCTCAAAGGCATCGGGCCTGTCACGCTGCGCAAGATGGCAAGCATGGCAAATTTCGAAACCGCCACACCCGAGAGCATGTCCTACCAGTTCCCGGCAAACGCCGCCACCTTGCGCGACAGCGTGGCCTGGAAGCACGCATTAGACGGAGCAGAGAAGCAGGTCGAACAGGCAGAGCGACATGGCGCTCGAATTCTTTCGCCCCTCGACCCGGACTATCCCACCTTGCTTGCAGCGACGAAAGACGATCCATTTTTGCTGTTTGTGCGCGGCACGCTCGCACCTGAGGCAGCTAAGTCAGTGGCAGTCATTGGCACACGTGAGCCTACTAAGCATGGCGCTCTCATCGCCGAAAGAATTGCTCAATATCTGGCTGAGCAAGGTTGGAGCGTGGTCAGCGGACTAGCTAAGGGCTGTGATGCCATCGCGCACCGGGCGGCGCTCGACCATGACGGGCATACAGTCGCTGTCTTGGCCCATGGCCTGCATACCGTAGCACCCAAGACCAATGCACGGTTGGCAGAGGATATTCTCAACAAGGGCGGGGCCTTGGTCTCCGAATACCGGTTTGGCGTAGAGCCTCGTCCTGAGTTCTTTGTCAAACGAGATCGAACTCAGGCAGGCCTTGCCCAAGGCGTCGTCATGGTTCAATCAGACCTTAAAGGTGGAAGCCTGCACGCTTCACGCGCGGCGCTAGACTATGGTCGTTGGCTGGCCGCGCCCTACCCTACAGAGTTGGATCGGATAAATAGCGAGCCGAAGGTCCAAGCAAACCTTACATTTGCTGATGGGTCGAAACAGGATCGGATGGATCTGCTGCGTTGCCCAGCAACTGCGCTGGATCATCTTATCGTCCTGCGCAGCCGTGAGGATTATAGCAAGATGCTCCTGAGCGATTCGACGGAGAAAATATTTTTAGATCCTATGCAAGGCGGATTGATCTAATCTATCCCTCGCAGGGTAGATGCTACATTTGCTATTTCAGCAAAATTGATGCCGCAAGAAAGTGAGATTAGGCACTTTCGAGCTTTGGCAGCACGTGCTCGTCCCAGAAGCTTGCGCGCGCAATAAGGCATGGAATATAGCCTTCATAGGCTCGGTCAAGGATGGCCTTGAAGCGTGCGTGATAGCCATCCAAGTAATTACACCAGGAAGCTAACTCTTCCGTAGCTTCATCGATCCCTCTCAACGGAATCTCGTCAATTTCTTTGAGCGCCTGCAAGTAGTCAGCGAACTTGCCTGCGGCGACCTCATAGCTGTTGAGTTCCTGCACGACTGGCACATCCTTATAGGTCCTCTCGATCATCGAGTGTGCTCGAACGGACGCCTCAAGCAAGTTCTTATTTAGCAACTGAGCGATAGCTAAGCATCGCTGCGACGTCGCACGGAAATCGCTTTCATCTTCCATGACTTCAAGCAACTTCTGCAGTTGAGTCAGCCAGCGAAACGCATCGCCAAACCTAAAGCGAGGTATCCCAGTCCGATTAAGCAGCAGCTTACTTGTCTGGTCATACACGCAGGAACGCTCAAGCTGCGCAAAAGCGCCCACCACTAAATTCGCCCAGTCCTTGACACGGGAACACGTTTGCCAAGCAGACGTGTATTTACTCTTATAGTCATCGCGAATGACTGCCAGCTGGGCGTCGAGCGAGTGATAGTCGATAGCCGACATGCAGTAGTGCAGTATCGCTGCTTCATCGGAGACATGCGCCAGCGCCACTGGGTCGGACAGACCACTGGCCTGCGAGTCTCGTGATACCTGATCCACAATTTTTAGCGCATGCTCGATGGTGCCTCCATCAATCAAATACTCACGGAGGAACAAATAATCGCTGAACGGAGTGATTTGCGAGAAATTGCTTTGCACGTCAACCTGCCTTGGATGGGTGCCGCGTTTACTTGGAAGCCCGGCAGCGTGCCGCGCCGGGCTTACTACACTGCCTTAATAGTCAGGCTGACACTTTTGGCCTCAGTGCTCAGTCGCGTAGAGACAAACGGACGCCACAAATGTAAAGCAACGTCCAATAAATTGGCGCGGAGAGAAGGACTCGAACCTTCTAGCCTCCCCTTGGTCACGATCGTCAAAGTTAAGCGCATTCGTCCTTCAACTTGGGTTGTAGCTCTTCCCCAACTGGGCTCCGCGAGAGGCACGCCACCAACCAACCAGACCACAGTGCACTCTTGAACCACCCGCGAATGGACAAACCGAGGCGCAATCCATGCGTCTCGCTCCTTACCCTAGCTTGCTGCCCATTCAAGACCACTTCGGCACTCTTACGAGCACCCATGCATCCTTCGTCTACAGCGTGTGGAACAACGTATTCAATGTGTGTGTTTGAAGTCATATTCAGCTCCTTAGTGATGACAGATGCTTTGACCACCAGGGAAGTCTGCAACCCAAACTGGGACTCGAACTGCGCCTCCCTATGCGCCGCGTTTGGCACCAAGAAGGTAGGGGGCTAAGGACCCCTTGATCACATCATAACCCTAAAAAGACGGCACTAGCAAGTTAACTCGCATAAGTTTTGCGCGTTACGCACCGTCCTGCAACATTCATCTTTCTAAAGAAGCTTTTACCGATGATTATTTCAAGAATTTATATACTAGCCACCTCAGCTTGCAGGCACTAATAAAACAGTCGCTACGTCACGAACTTCAACGAACTGCTTAACAACCCTCAATGCACCGCATCGTCTGTTTTATTATATTACCAATAAATAAAAAGGCAATGTAATCGCAACCTGCCAATTATGTATCGATAACATGCTAAGAATACAAAATTAGCCACGCACTGAGTCACCGCATTAGCCACGGCTGTTAATTTCCATAAAATCCGTGGCGGATCTAAAAATTAGAATAACAACTAAGACAAATCAGAACAAGCATCAAAATCCACCCAACCTTTTCTTATACATAGCCCAACTAGCCATCAAATGGACCAGTAAAATCAGAGAAGCAACAAAAATTTGCCATTGATTCGCACTAAATTCCGCAAATACCTTTTCCAGAAAGTTTTCAGCATCTCTCAACGCTGCAGCCTCCACATCTTCAAGATGCTGTCATATCTAACTGCAACGCCTCATATGCTTTATTTTTCACAAGCTCAATTACTCGCTCCGAACTTTCGTAACGCCCCATGACATTCTTATAACGCCACACTGCCTCGTTGCAATAAAAATTCGCATTCACACTTTTCTTCTCTTTTTCTTTTGAACAAATACTTACCGCATCTATAGCCCGGTCAATTCTCGACTTCTCCATCTTACTGGCATAGACCTTGTTTGGCTGAGCAGACTCCTGATCGACATACCAAATCAAACCGTTAAACGAAAACACTGAAATTATGGCTACTGCTACACCAGCCAGCGCTATAAAAAATAGCCGCCTTGCTGCCGTTAGACGGGAGCGGCTGGCAAATTTTCTTATGGCGCGATACAGCGCCAGAAGATATTTTTCTATCACCTCTGAATTTGGCATGTGAATCAATTCTTTGTCGGAGTGTTCAAAAAAGGGCGGCCGAACTATTTAATTATCAACCAAATTTCTTCGCGCAACTCTGTAATCTTCTCAGCAAGACCTACATCATATTCCTTTTCCTCCGGAGCAAACTCATCCTCGGAAATTGAATTCATCTCTACCTCTAAGGACTCAAGCGCATCATCCATGGAAATCAGCTCTCGCCGATGCCTTTCACGGATGTCATTCTTTATTAGAAAATCGAGATCACTAACTCCTCCGCTGATCCTTTCTTTAGCAACTCGCTCTTTGGCTTCAGCGTTCCACTCGTCAAGTAAAGCTCTAACCTCATCAAGATCAATCATCGAAGCTCCTTTGGACCGATTTCGACCTACCCAAGCTTGAGCATATATTTTGCTATGACCTTCGTATACCCATCTTCTAACTGAGCCAAAAGTTCATATCCATCTAGCATGATGTCCGGTTAACATCCCTAAGAGGAGTGCTAGAGGCAGGGGGCCACGTGACGAGACGCAGAAAGAAACAAGGCTCAGGCCTCACCGTGATCGTGATCGCCTTGGCGATCATCGCGATGGTGCCGAGACAGGTGTGGATTGCCCTCGGCATTACTGTTGTGGTCGCTTTCGGGCTCTACCTCTTCGTGAAGTGGCAGGCCCAAAAGAAGCCGCTTGCCCCCATTGTGCGTGAGCCGACGCTCGCCGAACTTACTGGGTTGAAGTCAACTCCAAGCAAACCTCGCAGCTCTACAGCGCCGGCTCCCGCCAGCGCCAATCGGAAGATCCTGTCTTCCATGCTAGAGGCCGCTCAACCACCGATCGCTCCATCGCCCTCGCAGAGTAACCGGGTTGCCAGCGAGCGCGTTGCGGAACCGACTGCAGCGTTGAGCCAATCAGTTCCCCCTTCTCAGGTGGCGCCTCCACAGAACCCAGCTCTTGCTGCAAAGGACCGCCCTGGGAACTTGCGGACCGCGATGGCGCACATTGCCGAGCACGGCCCGACGACACCAGTAGCACCACCGACTCCTGCCCCTCCCGGGCAGGCGGAAATGTCTCCGATCATTCTGTCAAGCACACGTGCCGCACTGGAACCGAGCGCCACCGGAAATCCTCAAGATCGTCCCGTCCCTCAGCAGCCCAACGGCAATTTGCTTGAAGCAATGCGCGCTGTGGCTGAGCAACCATCAATCAGTCGGCAAGCGAACTCTGCCATTGACGCCGCATCAGACGCTCCGCGCATCATCGTGCCCACCCCGAGCCGCCCACGCCCAACTGCTTCGCCTAGTCCAAGCGATCTAGGAACAACCAAGACACCAGACGCGCAAACCATCGCCTCGGCACCTACGGAAGCCCCGTCATCGCCGCAGCAACTGAACAGCAATCTTCTCGACGCCATGCGTGCAGTCGCTGCTAAAGCGGCCATACCTCGGCAGGCTCAACCTACGGCCGGCGCCGAACTCGAAGATCAACGCGGGATCGTGCCGATTGCAAGCCAGCCAACGCCAACTGCTGAAAGAGTTGAGACGATCCCAACACTGCCACCTGCATTGCCGCCTACTCCCATTCCGACGAGCGAGACACAGGTGTCATCCATTCAGCCACCGTTGCCTGCGGCCTCCCGCACGGAACCGGCGAACGCCACGGACGAACTTCATCGCACCAGCATCGCCGGCAGTGCACCCGCCAAAGAATTCTTGGTGCCCAAGCCTCCTGCGGGCTGGGAGAAGACGCGTTGGGTGCAGCCGGGCGAGATCATCGAAATTCGTGAGGTAGAAATCTCAGGTGGGCTGTTCTACGCGGGGATCAATCTCGCTACGCCAACAGGCGGAGACGAACCGAGCTTGGTCAATGGCCGCCTTTCTGTTGCAGCAACTGGCGACTATCGCGAGCCAAGTGGCTATTGGGGAAGCTACGCTGACCTATCTGCCACTGAACGCCGCGCTTACATCAATTGGCTGGCTTCTGATCGATCCGATCCCGAATGCAACAGCACATATGTGCTCCGGTTCCTGTATGGCCTCGAAAGGCGGGTTGTGCTCGATGGCGTCAGAGAGCCCGATTCGAAGCAGGACTGGCCGGTCATCAAAGCAACGCTCAGGCAGCTCGATGCCGTTTACGGCAAAGCCGATGGACGAATTCGAAGCTACACCAACAGCTTGCTCGACTGGATGGAACTCGATGACATTGAGGACAAACTTTACACCAAGCCGCTTCCCCGCTTTCAGCGCACCCATGAGCTTCCGTTTTACCTCCGCCTAGCCTTGGGTCAATGCTCCTTGGATCGTGCCCCGGTTCCCGCACCCTTGGCCCTTGCCTGGGCGCGCCTCAGCCCAGAAGTCTCCATGCGCACTCCTACTGTCCGCTGCGCTGAAGAATTCGATCAGCTCTTCGTTGAGCGCTACCGGGAGCTTTTTGACGCGGGGTTGGTCCTGCCCAAGAACCGCACCAAGCTTAAATTTTCGAGGCAGACCTTTTCTCCTGCTTTTTATGGCACCAGCTTCAAGCCCAAGACGTTTGGCGAGACACCCGATGTCACAGCGCTCACCGGGCCCATCAAGAAGCTCAACGAAATCGTCCAGCAATGCACGGATGAACTCGGCCCGCTGAGTCGCCTTATCAACAAGAACCCCGACGCTCGGAATACGCTGGATGGCTTGCTACACCTGCCAACCAGCATTTGGCCTGCCCCGCGCAAAGCAGCGCTCCAATTGCTGGTGGACGAGGTTCAAGGTCGTGCGATCACCCTGCCCCTGAGCGAGCTTGCCGATCGCTTCGGCAATGGTGGAGCATCGCTCAACCGAGAAAAGATCCGAGACCTTGCCAGGACGCTTGAGGCAGCTCACATCGGAATGGAACCCAACGTGCTCGAAGGCGCGCGGGCGCCTGGCGATGCTGATCCTGTGGTCCTCTTCGCGTTGTTGCCCGGCCAAACCCATCAAGCCCAAAGCAGCGCGTATCAAATCGCACTGTTGACCTTGCAACTTGCTTCCACGGTTGCACAAGCCGATGGCGATTTCAGTGCACACGAAATCGAACATCTTGGCCGAGAGATTGATGCATGGAGTCACCTCAGTCCCGCCGACCACAAGCGCCTTCGTGCGCATCTTGTGTGGCTGAGCCAAGCACCAATCACTCTGGCCTCGCTCAAGAAAAAGCTTGATCCATTGGATCAACCCACCAAGGAAACAATCGCAGCCTCAATGGCAAGCCTTGCGCAAAGCGACGGTACGGTCTCGCCAGACGAAATGCGCTTCTTGGAGAAGGTTTACAAGACGCTCGGCGTGGAGACCAAGCGTGTCTTTAGTGACGTCCATGCCGTGAGCGCGGGAAGAAGCACCACCAAGGTAGAGCCAGCAAAGCAGTTTCGCCTGGACCCCAAACGTATTGCCGAACTCCAACACGATACCGCCAAGGTCTCTGCCCTCTTGGCTGGCATCTTTACCGAGGATGTGCCTGAGCCCATCATCGAGCCCCAAGCACTGCCGCTCCCCAGTCAAGAAGCTGCTTCTACTCCTGGCCTGTTGGGTTTGGATGAAGCGCATAGCGCACTGCTGCGCCTCATGCTCTCCCGACCCAACTGGACGCGCTCCGAACTGGAAGATGGCGCTTCGGATCTGGAGCTGATGCTCGACGGCGCACTTGAACACATCAATGATGCATCGTTTGATGCTTATGACATCCCATTCTCTGAAGGAGACGATCCGGTGGAGATCAACCCAGAGTTCATCGAGAAAATAGAGCAATGAGCAACCCTATTCGTGCCAAGGATCGTGATGCGGTCATCCAGTCATTGCGTGCAGGTGTCGTGCCTCGTGCGGGCCAGCACCTGATCCAGGTTGGGCGCATTCGCGAAGTCGAAACGTTGGTCAGCGACATTGATCGCTTGGCCGATGGCGGCTCCTCGTTCCGACTGGTCGTTGGCGAATACGGTGCTGGCAAGACCTTCTTCCTCAACCTCGTGCGTGCCATCGCGATGGAGCGCAAGCTCGTCGTCGCCAGCGCTGACCTCAATCCCGATCGGCGCTTGCATGCCTCCGGTGGCCAGGCCCGTTCGCTTTACGCAGAGCTGATGCGCAACTTGGCCACGCGCACCAAGCCGGACGGTGGCGCGCTGCCAGGGGTCGTTGAGAAATTCATCGCGACCGCCAAGACCGAAGCCAAAGCAAAGGATGTTCCCACCGAACAAGTCATCCGCGCCAAGCTTGAGCAGCTGACGGAACTCGTTAACGGCTATGACTTCGCTGATGTCATTGCGGCTTATTGCAAGGGCTTTGAACAAGGCAATGAGCAACTCAAATCCGATGCCATTCGCTGGCTACGTGGCGAGTTCTCCACCAAGACCGACGCCAAAGCTGCGCTGGGTGTGCGCTCGATTGTCGATGATGCCTCGGTCTACGATCAGCTCAAACTGATGGGGCGCTTTGTGCGACTGGCCGGCTTTAGCGGCCTTCTGGTTTGCCTGGACGAGCTCGTCAATCTCTATAAGCTTGCTAATGCCCAAGCGCGCAACTCGAACTACGAGCAGATCTTGCGCATGCTCAATGACTCCTTCCAAGGCACGGCAGTGGGTCTTGGCTTCGTGTTGGGTGGCACGCCTGAATTCTTGATGGATCCCCGGCGCGGTGTTTACAGCTACCAAGCGCTTCAAAGTCGCTTGGCCCAAAACACCTTTGCCAAGGAAGGGCTAGTCGACTTCTCCGGACCTGTGGTGCGACTTTCGAGCCTCACTGCGGAAGACTTCTATGTGCTTTTGACCAAGATCCGTCATGTCTACGCAAGCGGCGATGCGGACAAGTATTTGCTGCCTGACGAAGCGATCCAGCAATTCATGGAGCACTGCGCTAATCGGATTGGTGACAGCTTCTTCCGCACGCCTCGCACCACGATCACGGCTTTCATCAATCTGTTAGCGGTCTTGGAGCAAAACCCTGGCACGGCCTGGCAAACGTTGATCGGCGAGGTTGAGGTTAAAGAAGACCATGGTGGCAACGAAGATCTTGCGGTTCAAGGCGACGATGAATTGGCTTCGTTCAAGCTCTGATCGATGAGCCAGTCAAGCGCCTTCTCGCTTCTTTCGCCAGGCATCCAGCGCTACTTGTGGGCAGAGCAATGGGAAGCCTTGCGGGATGTGCAGGAAATGGCCATCCCACTGATCCTGCCTGCCGATCAAGATGTGATCGTGGCTGCTAGCACCGCCTCGGGCAAGACGGAAGCGGCCTTCCTCCCAGCGCTGACCTATCTCGAACAGCAAACTCCAGCAGGTTTGATCGTTTACATCAGCCCCTTGAAGGCCTTGATCAATGATCAGTTCGGTCGATTGGAGCGGTTGTGCGAAGACCTCGACATTCCGGTGTGGCCGTGGCATGGCGACATCAGCAGCACAAGCAAACAACGCTTCTTCAAGAAACCACATGGCGTCGTTCTGATCACACCAGAGTCGCTGGAAGCGATGCTATGCAATCGAGGCACCTCGGTTGCCGGCATCTTCAAGCACCTTGCCTACTTTGTGATCGATGAGCTGCATGCCTTCATCGGCAGCGAGCGCGGCAAGCAACTTCAATCCTTGCTGCACCGGATCGATACCGTCGTTGGACGCAAGGCGCCTCGCATTGGGCTATCGGCAACACTGGGTGACATGCAGGCTGCGGCGCGCTTCCTGCGTCCAGCGGGCACCGCTGCGATTGTCGACGCCCCTTCCGATGCGCCAGAACTTCTCCTTATCATCAAGGGCTTTGAAGAACCTGTTCCTCAAAAGGGCGAAGGTGATGACAAGAAGGAGAAGCAAGAACTAGCACCATTGGCTGTGGCCGAGCATTTGTTCAAAACCATTCGCGGTAGCAACAATCTGGTCTTTCCCAACAGCCGCCGTGAGGTCGAGCGCTATACACACCTGCTCAATGAGCTTTGCGAGAAAGGCGGCGTTTCGCGCGAGTTCTGGCCGCACCATGGCAGTCTTTCCAAAGAAATCCGTTACGACACTGAGGCTGCGCTCAAACAAAAGGATCAGCCAGCGACTGCCGTATGCACCAACACATTGGAACTCGGCATCGATATCGGCGCGGTCAAGAGCGTTGCCCAGATTGGCACGCCCCCTACCGTTGCCAGTCTTCGTCAACGCATGGGCAGATCCGGAAGACGCAAAGGTGAAGCTGCGATCTTGCGCGGCTATGTGATTGAAGACGCCATCGACTCGCAAGCGGATCTTCGAACACGCCTGAGGCTCGACACCTTCCAGACTTTGGCCGTGGTCATGCTGCTCACCGAAAAATGGTATGAGCCGCCTGTGGTCAAAGGCGCGCATCTTTCCACCTTCATCCAGCAGCTCCTTTCCGCCATTGCGCAGTATGGCGGCCTGACTGCACCTCAGGCATTCCAGTTGCTGTGCGCCCCCAGTGCCCCTTTCAATCAAGTGTCTCGTGATGCGTTTGTCGAGCTGTTGCGCCATTTGGGGCAGCACGACATCTTGATTCAAGATGGATCTGGGCTCTTGTTGCACGGATCTGTCGGCGACCGGATCGTCAACCACTACTCGTTCTATGCAGCGTTCACAGTCGACGAGGAATTCCGGATTGTCGCTGCTGGCAAACCGCTTGGCACTCTGCCCATTTCCCAGATGCTCACGACCGGCCAGCGTATCTTGTTTGGCGGGCGCACCTGGCTGGTCGAGCAAATCGACGAAGGCCAGAAGACGATCTACGTGTCTGCCACCAAGAGTGGCGCGCCACCGTTGTTCAGCGGCGGCGGCGGACGCGTGCATACCAAAGTGCGTCAAACTATGCGAGCGATCTATAAGGGAACACTGACGCCGACGTTTGTGGATGCGTGTGCGCAGCGCTTCATCGACGAAGGACGGACCAGCTACCAGCAACACAGCTTGGATGATCAATTCTTTCTGGATAGGGGAAGCGACATCCTGCTTCTCACTTGGCTGGGCGATGCGGCCAACGATGCAATCGCTTGCTTGCTCAATGCCAGGAACTTCAAGGCTCAGGGTAGCAGACTGGGGGTCGAGATCACGCGGGGTCCGAATGCCCTTGAGAACATCGAGACAGCGCTCAAGGCGATTGCCGCTGCACCAACCCCATCCATTGAAGTGCTATTGGCAGGTGCGAAAAATCTGGCCAGCCAAAAATGGGACAGTTTGCTGTCGCCTCACTTGCTTCAAGTGTCCTATGCCAGCTCGAACCTCGATCTCGATGAAGCAATCGATTGGCTACGGAAAACCTTCTTGTCCAGCAATTGACGACTACGAGAACCATGCGCCATATCCAGATTGTCCGATCAAAGCGTCGTATCCCGCGACAAGAAGAGCAAGGCAAGTTGCTATCTAAGCAATCGTGGTCCATCACTCGTTTCGTCGGCAGCCTCGCTGCCATGACAACGCTAGCTGGAATCGTGCTTCACGGATGCGGTCATGTCGCATACACCACCTATCTCGATGCCTGGGGTGTTCAAGCTGATCTCTTCCCGCAATCTACCGATTGGAAAATTGTGAATGGATACTATGCCATTGTGCTTCAAGGCGTTGGCATTCTCCGATCTGTCCCGTGGCGCGTTCCGATCACGTTTTTTCTCATGCTCTGGTTCGCGATCTGGCTCTACCGTCTACCTACCAGACCAGCAATCAACAATCGCATCACTTTATTCATTCGGGAACGGCCATGGCTAAGCGGCATCGTGTCCTCAGCCGGCATGGCCGCATCTGTCGTTTATTTAGGGGTGATGCTTTACTTGGTTGGCCTGCTTGTTGCAATCATGCCAGGCTTGGTCGGAGAGAGAGCCGGGAAAGAGAAAGCAACCAAAGAGAGGCAACGCCTCCTCGGCCCAGTGTCGACAAGCGATTCAGAACTCTGGGAAAAGGGTGAGCGCAAGGTGCGAGGTCACATTATTGCCAGCAGCTCTGAACTGATCGCCATCTACGACACTGACCTCCATCAGGTCCGAACCCTATCGCGTGGCGATTGGGAGATACGAAGAGTAAGTCCTTAGAAGCAGAGGCATGAAGATGCTGGCGACATCGGGTCTTATTTCGACAACATCCGCTTACAAGCGCGCGCTACGAGATGAGTCCATCATCACCGGCCCTGCCGTATCACTCTGCGCCACCCTTTTGCGCTCGTTGGATTGAAGCTCTCTGCGCTGCTTGGCTGTATCAACTCTGGCAATCGCCTCATCAAGCTTCGCTTCAATCGCTTCGTCTGTGATCAGGTCCCGCACGTGATCTAAGTTCACTCGGCGAACCAGAACATCCGCCACTTCATCATGGCCATTTTGGAGTGCAGCAAACAAGCCTGCCTCCGGATAAGCGGTCTTATGGGCGAACTCCAAGAGTGACTTGACCATTCCTGCATCGCCCTTCGTTGCTGCAGCGAACAGTGCTTTCTCGCCAAAGTCGCGTGGCGCATGGCCTGTTCTGACGATCGCCCAAAGCAGACTCCCCACCAACGTTGCATGTCCTTTGGCAGCAGCGACGTTAAGTCCTAATGCGTAGGTGTCCTCGGGATCAGGAAGACCAGCTTCGATCAAGAACTCAACGACCTCGGCATGGTTGTTCTCGGCTGCCGCTGCCAAGCCATGCAGCGCACATTGGATCTTCGATGAAAAAGGCAACAAATGCTTGACCGCTTCCAAGTGGCCTTCCCGACAAGCCGCGATCAGCGCTCGACTGCCCTGCGCCTTGGCATCTGAGAACAGGACCAATTGAAAGACCACATCCGCATGACCATGACGTGCTGCCTCATACAGCGCAAGTGAGTCGTGTTGCAGAGGGCTGCACTCTTTGAGCAGGCGTTTGACGCACTCGGTGTGCCCGTGCCTGGCAGCAAGCACGAGGGCTTCGTCATCCTCAGCCTCGCAAAACGCCATGAGCTGCTCAACTGCCCGCACCGAACCCGCCTTGACAGCCACATCAAGCGGATAGACCGCAAAAGACTTCGACAATAGTGGCACCAGTTGATCAACCAAGCTTTCTTTGCCGCTCGTGATCGCCACATCAATGGCGTAGCGTGCTGCAGCATCGATGTCACCCTGAGCCTGACAAAGCGACTGCACATATGCCTCGCTTCCCCGCTTCACTGCCTGTCTAATACTCTTTCTAATTGCCTGTTCCATTTCGTCTCCTTTCCATTCAATCTAAGGCCATCACGCCTTTCGTCAAGATCAACGCGTGATGGCACCCATCGATTAGATAGGCCGAAACTGAACTCACAAATCGTCGATGTCAGGAACATGGTCCTCGTAGTCACACGCAATGAGCGTGCCGGCTTCGTCCTCGATACGTTCGATCGCAAGGTCACTGACCCATTGTTCGAACTCGAAGTCACTCTCGGCCACCGCATCGATATCGCACTTGGAAAGTGCTTCTTGGGGCGAATTCGCTTCAATCGTTGCCCAGTGGACGACTTGGACGGTGCCGTTGATCTCGATGGTGTATTTCATCTTGCTCTCCGTGCTTGGCGACGTGCCAAGCTTCGGAACGCAATCTATGCATCGCAGCCGCATCGCTAAAGGACGAAATCGCCAAGATCCCTGAACATCCATTCATCCGCCGCCGATAACGCCAGCGCCTGGATGCACCAGGCAGCCAATACGTAGGCGCTAAACGGGCTTCGTGTCTTCTTCTAACTCTTGGCGATCCAGCCATGCCATCTTGGATGCATAGACCGTCATCAGATGAGAGCGGTAGGCATTTCGCCAATGCTTTTTCTCGGCATTTGACCGCCAAGGCAGCGCCAAGGCTTGATCGATGGTCAGGGCCAAGATCGTTGCGCCTTGCTGGAAAGCTTCTTCGATCACACTCATGTCGAGCACCGTGATGCCCGCATGTGAGATCACGCTCTTGATCTTGCCGGCCGACGCGCGGATCACAATGAAGGGGATGCCCTTCCGCGTTCGACCGAAGTTGCCCGAAATCGGTTCTCGGATCTGTTCTTGAGCTTTGGTGACTTGGGCATACCACGTCAAGAGTTCTACCTTAGCAATCGAGCGTGGCGTGCTCTTGCCGATCAGAAACGGATTGCCGTGCTCACGCTTGAATTGGTCGAATTGGCGTCTCGGGATGCCGAGGTAGAACTCCGCCATGGCTTGCGTGAAGCGCGTTGTGCCCGGGGATTGATCAAGTATCTTTCGTAGACTGACGAAGTCTCTTGAATCGATGATGGCCTTGCGCTCATCACTCGTCGCGATGACTTCAAGTGCTGCACGGAAAAATCCGTCTTCGAAACTTTCCGCCTTGCTGATATTGGTCATCCAAACCGTCCTTCGTTCAAGTCTCACTGCAAGCAACTTGCACCGCAAGCTTGCCACTCATCAGCCTGACAGCCTGTGGGCGATGGCACTTGCCTGAAAATCCTAACGTATTCGTGGAGGAAGCACAGCGGGAAATCCGTCCGAAGTCTTGGCAACCCAGCGCACCGCCTCTTGGCTACCTGCGGTGATTGCGAGTTGCATGTGAGCCATCACGACCAACGCGTTGCTTTGTTTGACCACAACTTCAACGAGTTCAAGCGGGAAGCCCGTTCGCAACCGATGAAGCGCGTGTGCACCCGCGTGGACAAACGAGTTGAGTGCCGCCCAAGAGTATTTCTTGAACTCCAAAAACACCCGCAGTGGCTCGGCTGCTTGCTTCACTGCTTCAAGATCGATCAGCATCTTGGATAGCATGGGCAAACGAGCCGCTAGTGATTCACTTGTCGGTGTCAGCTCTTCTTGTAAGCAGGCCACCTCGGTATCGCTTGCGCAGTAAAGGACCCACACGGCGCGCACCAGCGCTTCGAACTGCGCTCGATGAACGACCAAGGTGGACGGCTCAGAACCGACTACGAGTAAGCAGCGACTCGCAACAGCGTGCTCAATCGAAAGCAGGCATAGCGCGCGACAAACTTGCAGTCGATCACTTTGATCAAACGGCGGAGCCGCTGTAATGGGCGCCAACGCTTCCAATAGCTCATCAGAACCTTCAAAGAGCTTCTGAACCCGCTCAGACATCATGTTTCCCCAAGCATCGGATCAGTTGGATCGCATCTTGGCTCATCAACAATCCCCTCCTTCGATGTTTGTCGATGCCGTAAAAATTTTCAGCTGTCTCTCTTTCCCTTGGATCTTGCCGTAATGGCGTCAGCGGCGAAAGAGCGTGATGACCGAACTCAAGCTTAGCGCCATATCTTTTGCAAGATCAGGCGCACTGGTGCCCTATGCCAACAGCCGATGAGAGAGAGGGAGGGCTACGCCCACCCTCTTGCTGCAAGGCTGGTGTGCTGACGCCCGCCGATCACCAGGTGGTCCAGCACCCGGATGTCGAGGAGGCCCAGAGCCTGCTGCAGGCGCTCGGTGACCTTGCGGTCGGCTTCGCTTGGCTCCGGATTGCCGCTTGGGTGATTGTGGAAAAGGATGACGGCAGCGGCGTTCAAATCCAGGGCGCGCTTGGCGACTACTCGGGGATGAATATCGCAGCCGTCGATAGTGCCGAAGAAGAGATGTTCGGTTGCCAGGATCTGGTGCTTGATGTCCAGGAAGACGACCCCGAAGACTTCGTGCGGCAGGTGAGCGCAGCGGGCAATGAGGTAGTCGCCAGCTTGCTCGGGGCTGTGGATGCGGCCTTGGCGGTGAAGGCGTTGTTCCAGGATGGTGGCTGCTGCGAGCAAGATGCCCTCCTCGTCCATCTGCAGTTGGTATTGGGCCTTGATGTCTTGGGTGCGCTTCATCGGTTCTTCTCCACCAGCGCGTTGTGCGCCTCGTGGGAACCGACAGGCGGAGCGTTCGGCCCTACCGCACCCGAGAGCGAGCACCGCGCAAGCGGCGCACAGCGAAGGGCCGCAACAAAGCGCCAGCGACGAGAAGGAGGCCTGTCCTTGCGGTCGGGACAGCGAAGCTAAGGTCCCTTTCAGAGGCCCAGCACTGGTGGAGATAAAAACCGTTTAGACCCATCCCAGCTGGCAAATGCCTACCTGAGTGGATAGGAAGCAGCAGGTGTTATCGGCCATTTGGTTGATAGATGAAAGCATCGTGCCCGACCGGGACTTCCCCTTTGCGCATTGGCGTGCGTATCTGACGCAAACTGGTCCGCGTGGATACGATTCGGGCCTACCGCCCTCACTACTTCGACGCATGCATGGCTGTCTTCGATGTCAACGTGCCGGCGTTGGAAAGCTCATCTTGACCGAGGTTGTGATGCCACGCTCGATCAGGAGATAAGACATTCGGGGACTTTCAAACTTCAAAGACGCAGCGAGCTTGGATTGGTCAAAATTTTGCTTCGCGCGGCGTAGCTGCTAGGACATTGAAGCAGGCACCCACGATGAAATCGACCTGAGAACGAGCCTGCCCAGGCATAATGCGCAAACTGAGCAAAAGGAGTTGTGCGTGCCGACATACATGGTGAGTTTCGAGTGCAAGAGTAGCGACAAGGACTACACAGGGTTCTTCTCAAAGATCAAAGAAATTGGCCACCCTTGGTCTAACGATGTGGGTTCGACCTGGCTCATCGGCCATCTGGGTAACGCCAGCACCATACGCGACATATTAAAGCGGCACCTTGATAAAGAAGATCGTCTTCTGGTGGCCAAGCTGGCAAGGAAGGACGCCGCGTGGTCCGGCTTTTCAACGATGAGTTCCGAATGGCTGATGCGACACCTGAGCTAGACCGCGACCTCGTCGATTCGAACCTGGCTAGGAAAATACCCACAGTCCAGCCCGTCTTTCGCCGACAGTGCTTTGAGCCATTTTCCGCCATGATGACGTGTCGCCAGGGCGGGTCCTGGCGGTCGGTTGTCTGACGATGGTGTCAGACAAGCAGAGGCGTATAGCACCATCAAGGAGGATCAGTCTTGGGCGTTACCGCTATTCGGCACGTGGGCGATTACTTGCTCACGGCTCATATCATCCCGTCTGACGGGAAGTTCCTGCCGGAGCTCCTGATTTCCAAGCACGGGGGCATCACGCTTCACCGCTGTCCAGTCCCCGGTGTTGCCTTCCCTGATAGAAGTGCTGCGTATGACTACGCCAAACACTGGATGGCCGCGTGCTATGTGTCGAGCACAGGCTCGGTAAGCGCAACCTAACCACCGCCTGACCTCAATCCTCGCCTTCTGCGTCTGTTAGCCCATGCCAAGCCAAAATCTCGTCGATGCGTCGTTCGACGAACTCAGCATCTTTCGACGTAAGTGCCTTCGCCTCAATGACCTGCGCCATGCCCACAAACGCGCGCAAGAAATGGCGGCGGTCAGGACTCGACGCCCTTAGTGCCGGCACCGCATCGTCCAAGTGATCAAGGTGGGTTCGCAACTCGGCTCTGTCCATAACCCAGAGTATCGGCAGCACTGTCGCATCGTCTGAGACACATGGCTGCGTCCTCAAGCGACCGAAGCTCGGTGTCTCGCTTCTCAAATCCCTGCAGCCACCAACGTGAAGAGCTTTCCACCTAATGAGAACCACCAGCACGCCGAACTGTCGAAACCAGAAGGGGTGCTTAGTTAGCACCCTCTCTGGATTTTCAAGCCGCCTCAACTGCCCTTTTTATGTTTGTGAGGTTTGAGATCAGGTGTATTACCGGGCGTTTCTTTGTTGTCCCGTCGACGTTGATCCGGCTTCCCGGTTGATGGGGCGATCGGCTTCGGGCCAGGCTTAATCGGCATAATTGACTCCTACAGGAAGGGGTCCAGCTGAATTAATTTGCACCGCCACCTTGCTCCTGTCAACTCAAAAGAATCTAAAATATATCTTATTTATTCTAAGTTCACTTGCGGAAATCTGCCCAGCCGGACGTTACTTCTAAACAGCCTGATTCACTTCAATTTTGCATAGCGGAAGCGAGCCGGAGAGATACAAGCGTTCTCTACTGCCCTCATGCCTATACTCGTTTACTCGGACAAAGGCCTCGCACAGCGAGGCCTTTTCAAATTCAACCTGGATATTTGGGAAACTTCTCATCTGGATGCTTGGCTTTCCACTCTTTGTAAGACGCGCTTCCCTGCCAAATGGTGAAGGCCTTGGGCGGGCGGCCACGCCCTGACCACGTTTCTTGGTTGTGTGGCAGCCAATACTTGGGCGCTACTTCCTTTCTTGTGGAAGCAGCCTTTTTCGGCTTGGCGACATCAGCGCCGATCAGAGCCGCAATCTCCGACTTCTGCTTTAAACTGAAATGCTCGGTGTATTCGTCGAGCAGCTTGACGATCTCCAAATAGGCTTCGGACGACTGCTGCTGGCGTAGCTGAGCTTCCTGCTCTTCCAACTTCCGAATTTCTTCTGCCAATTTTTCCTTGGCAGCGGCAAGGGCACTCAAAGACGCGGTTTTCATTCGAAATTTATCAAGTCAATTGATTAGTAAATTATTAGCGAAAAGTCGAGCCCAGTAAAGCCCTTTTCCGATCACCAAGCTCAGCTTGCGCTCTCGATAATTAAAATTTTTACGCAAGCCTTACGCCGGTTGACACTTTTTCTAGGCGAAATGACATTACATGCCCGTCGTCGCTGAGACATCTAATATATAAAGCCAGCGACTTGACATGCTCCATTATTCGATTACAAAAAGCAAGCAGCCCTCATCGACAAAAAGCATATGAAAGTTGAACAATTTTGGAATAAAGCCTTTCTCGCAGCACTCACCCGCCTACCTGCTGAAGAGGCCAAAGCAGAAGCCGACAAAGCAACCGAACTATGTATTAGACGGTGGCAGAGCAATACCCAATGCTGGATGCCGTCTCATATCCATCGGTGGCAAAATTTTAAAATATCAGCCATGCCCCCTACAACTCAAGGCGAGGAGCGCAAGAGGCCATCTAAAAGATCGTTTGTGCTCCCAAAAAATTGGCAACTTGCTCTTTTAAAACTTCGAGGTTTGAGCTTACGCTCACGACACTTCCAGTAGCCGGATGCAAAACCCACAAATTCTCCTCGGGCTGGAACTTACTTTCAGCCACCCCCGCAGCACCCCATGCAATAACAAAAGCTATTTTAACAGGATATCCCGGGTTCCAATTTTGGACTAAATTGCTTCCTGTCGGCCAAGCCGACTTCGGTGTAGAAGCCCCCCAATTTTTTTCATTCTGCAGTCCATTTTCTCGCATAAATGATTGCAAGCCGTCTGTCCCAGATACAGAACTACACATGCCAAGCAGTGGCGTGTGGACGTCTTTAAAGTAACTGAACCATGATAATTTTTCACTCTTAAGTGAAAGATCTATAAGCTGCACAATCGCCATAAGCCATCTCCCTGGGTGTTATTTTTATCAGCCAACCATACCCACCGCATCTAAATTAAAAATACCCTTGCAATAACTAGGCAGCGTTACGCCAAGTGTAAATCGACCCAAGGTCGCCACACGATCCGGGAGTGTCCGCCGATCAATATAAAATTTCTCTAACACCCCCTGCCCTCGCGCATGACCGGTGATTGCGGAGATGGCTGAAGCCGACACCCCCGCCTCATCCAAACGCGACGCAATGGTGTGGCGAAAGCCATGAAATCCTTGCCCCTTAGCTGTGATCCCTTGACGTTTAATGTAGACCGAAAACTGTCGGCTCAACTGTCGACCAAAGCCCAGTCCGGTGCTATTGGGTAGATGCGGGAAGATTTGCGTGTGTCCCGCTTGGCGGACCTCGTCGATGTAGACCAGAAAACCGGCATCGATGACCGGCTTGGCCAACGGCACAAAACGGCGACTGTTCTTGTTCTTGACGCTCTGCCCCTTCCCACCCTGTCGCACGAAGAAGCCCGGCACACCATCGATCGTGTCGATGTCCTCCACCCGAAGCTGCGCGATCTCATTCACCCGTGCCCCTGAGTAAAGCCCAAGCATCGGGCCAAACCATCTGTGCGGATACTTTTTGGCCCAAGTAGGGAAGGCCACCGGATCGAAGATGGCATTCAACTCAGCATCGGTGAAGGGCTCACCCGTGTCGTCTGCATCGGGTGTCGAGATCGCCCGGATACCCGCCAACGGATTGCTCGCCAGAAGCCCTGCTGCCGCCAGCGACACCAAGAACACCGACAAGCGCTGTCGATGCTTGGCAACCGTCCAGGCGGCAGGCTCGGGAACTTGATTGGCTTGGGCAAGCGTCACTACATCCATGACGGCAAGGCCCCTGTAGGGCGCGCGCTTGGTCGCATTCGACGGCCACCACCGCACGACATCGAAAAATGCGCGCACATGGTCTGCCGTCAATTCGGACACCGCCAGGTCTTGTCCTACGGCGCCCGCAAACAAGCGCAGCGAGTGGCGACTTTCAAGCACTGTCTTGCTGTGGAGCTTGGCGCGACCCAAGTCCCCCAAGTGATCAGCAATCGCTTTGGACAACAGCGGGCCAGACGCCTTGGCCTTCCCGGTGCGCCAACCGCTTGGCTTGGCGGGCGGGACAACCTCGGCGGCAGGCTCGCGCAACAACTCAGCAAACAGCGCTGCGTCTTCAGGGGTATCGATCTGGGCCTTGCCCAGCCGCGTGCCGTTAGGCAGCGTCACATCGGTCAATGTGAGTTCGCGCAGTCCTTGTTCTCGAATGCGGCGCAGCACTTCGTCCAGATCCACCGGCTTCCCCTGCCTCAATGCTTGGAACGCGTTCGATAGTGCCATCCCCATATAGGCAGACACCAGACGCGCAGCGTCGCCGGGGCGAAGATTGAGAGGACGAACAAGAAAACGCGAGCCGACTTGCCCCCGCAAATCAACAGGAACCAAGAAGCGCACATAGAGGCCTGAAGGCCGATGCAGCAAGAGGGGTTTTGGCAAAACGATACCTCAAACGATACCTTGGGAGGTCGTTCGAGGCGGTCTTCAGTCAGGCGAAATAGTCCGCACGGTCAACAACTTAGCATTGAACTTCGCAAGACTGGAGCGGGCGAAGGGAATCGAACCCTCGTCAGTAGCTTGGGAAGCTACAGCTCTACCATTGAGCTACGCCCGCTTGGCGTGGGGAGAGTTTAGGCGGGTGCAGGTGTCGGGCGCAATGCGCAGACGTGACGAAGGCCGGCTGCCCGGCCCTCGTCTCTTACCTCAGTGCTACCAAGCCAGTCGGCGCAATCAGAAATTGCCGCTGAAGTTCACGAACAAGGTGGCATCGCGGGCGCTGCGCTGAGCAGTGGTGGTGCTCAGGCCCACGTTGCTCTGCAAGCCCCACAGGCCGGTACGCGCGCCCAGCACCACGGTGGCGTAGTTGCGGTCGAAGTTCTGGCCCGGCACGGTGTACATGCCCACTTCCGGCATCGACTGCAGCCAGGCGCTGGCTTCGCCGCCGTCCTTGAACTCGTGGTCGTAGGTCGCCTGCACGTACGGCTTGACCGCCGCGCCATCCAGGCGCACCTGGAAGCCGATGCGGCCGACCAGCGAGTCGATATCCTGGTCGGCATACCCCAGTGCGGTGGAGCTCTCGTTGCTTTCGGTGTAGCCGTCGAGCTTGAGCTTCTGCCAGGTCAGGCCGACCACCGGGCCGTACTTGACGTTGCCTTCGCCCAGCGAATAGCCGGCGTTGACGGCGGCGGTCAGGTTGCTGCCGTCCGGCGAGCCGCTGTGCACGCGCGTGGCTGGCCCGAGCTGCACTTCGCGGTCGACGTCGTAGCTCAGCCAGCTGTAGCTGACCTGCGCGTTGACCCACACCGGACCGGTGTACCAGCCGAAGAAGCCACCCAGGGTGGTGTCGTCCTGCTTGAAGCTGCCGTTACGGTTGCCAAAGTCGGCGTCCATGCGGCCGAAGCCGGCAAAGCCGCCGAACACCATGTCGCCAGCGCTCCAATCCACGCCGAACAGGCCGGCCGGCGCCATGCCGTCATACAGATCGGCGTGGTCGTAGCGCTGCATGTCGCCACGCACGCTGCCCCACCAGCGCAGACCATCCGCGTCCGGCTTGCCGTCCAGATGCCAAGCCACCTGGTCGGCACGCGCGCGGCCGCCGGCCTGCGCCGAATGGGTCAGCACCTGCTGCAGACGCGGCGCTTCCAGCAGCGAGATCGCGTACTGGCCCAGGATCTGATGGACCGCGGTGGTCGGGTGGATGCCGTCGGCGAACACATAGGTGTTCTGCGCGTTGGCCGCGACCAGGCTGGTCGGGTTGCACGCAGGCAGCGGCACGGCCGGGTTGCAGGCGGTGTTGGTGACGTTGGTGAAGCCGAAGGTGCCCGGTGCGGCGACGATTTCCTGCAGCATGTGGAAGGTGTCGACCGGGATCACACGCAGGCCGGCCGACTGCAGGCCGTTGAACAGCGCGGTGTTGTATGCGGTCGCAGCGCCAGTGCCCTGGGCCATTGCGACGGCGCCGCCAGCGCGGAAGCGCGGGGTGATACCGACGTCCGGAATGGTCGGCACCATGACGTAACGCGCGCCGGCATTCTGCAAGGTCGCCACGGCGCCGACCTGAGCGGTCACCGCGCTGCCGATGATGGCCTGCGCCTGTGCCGGCGCGGCGGCGGCGGCGAGCAGATCGTTGGCACCGCCCCACACGGTGTAGAGCGCATTCGGGTTGGCGCGGCCGCCGTTGGCGGTGAGGTAGGTGTTGATCTGGCTGGTCACCGACGGGGCGGCGCCGAGCGCGCTGACCGAACTGGCCTGGATGCGTGCGCCACCGGCAGCGTAGTTGTCGCCGGTCTGGCCATTGCCGTTGGGCGCAGCGTTGGTGCCGAAGTGGTCGCCGACATACTCGGCCCACACCCAACCCGGGTTGGTGGTGAACTTGCCGGTGACTGCGCGCGAGGCGGCCGGCAGCAGCGGGTTGTAGTAGCCGCTGTCGGTGAGGCTGTCGCCGAAGAAGACGGTCTGGTCGAAGGCCGACTCGGCCATGGCCGGGGTGGCCGCGATAGCGATGGCAACGGCCATCAGGGAGCGGATCGGGCGAAGTGTTGAAGCCATGGGAGTGCCTGCTTGAAAGTGGATGGGACCGGACCGGGCTGCATACGTACGCCGGCGAATGGCAATGGTTTCACCCTCGCCGCCTGCGCTCACGCTGCACCGCCGCATAACGCAAAAACGCGCGCCCTGACGGCGCGCGATGCCACAATGATGACATGAACATTCAACTCAACGGCAGCCCGCGCACGCTTCCCGATCACCTGCCGCTTGCGGCCCTGCTGGACCAGGAGGGCTTGGCACAGCGACGTGTGGCAGTGGAGGTCAATGGCGAAATCGTGTCGCGCGGACGGCATGCCGAACATGCGTTGCGCGAGGGCGATGTGGTGGAGATCGTGCACGCCTTGGGTGGCGGTTGACCTCCAGGTCAACCGCCTTGCACATGCCACTTTTCACGCTCACTGTCCGCTACGAGCTCGGCTGGTTCTCAACCCAGCTCACCGCGCCGAACGCACAAGCGGGCGTGGTGCAGTTTTTCGACAAGACCTACCCGTCGATTCGTGAGGATGCCTTCGGGGCATTGGCGCCCGATGTCAGAGCGGCGGACCTTGTTCTTTTTATTCCGATGGAAGGGCTCACCAACGTCTGGGCAGCAACAGCCGGGAGCCACGGCAAGTACGTCGAAGTCGTGTGTTGCAGGACCATCGGTGACAATTGAGCGTGACGACTCACTCACGTGGCAGCAAACGCACCCACGCGTGATGGGTGATAATTGCCGGATGACGAATCCCGCCCCCTCTGATGCGCTAGTCATCGCCGGCAAACGCTACCGTTCGCGCCTGCTGACCGGCACCGGAAAGTTCAAGGATCTGGACGAAACCCGCCTGGCCACCGAGGCCGCTGCCGCCGAGATCGTGACCGTGGCGATCCGCCGCGTGAACATCGGCCAGGACCCGAATGCGCCCAGCCTGCTCGACGTGCTGCCGCCTGATCGCTACACGCTGTTGCCCAACACCGCCGGCTGCTACACCGCCGAAGACGCGGTGCGCACCTGCCGGCTGGCCCGCGAGCTGCTCGACGGCCACAACCTCACCAAGCTGGAAGTGCTGGGCGACGCGCGCACGCTGTACCCGGACGTGGTGCAGACGCTCAAGGCCGCCGAGCAATTGGTGGCCGATGGCTTCGAGGTGATGGTCTATACCTCCGACGACCCGATCCTGGCCAAGCGCCTGGAAGAGATCGGTTGCGTGGCGGTGATGCCGCTGGCGGCGCCGATCGGCTCGGGCCTGGGCATTCAAAACAAGTACAACCTGCTGGAAATCATCGAAAACGCCAAGGTGCCGATCATTGTCGATGCCGGCGTGGGCACGGCATCGGACGCGGCGATTGCGATGGAGCTGGGCTGCGACGGCGTGTTGATGAATACCGCCATTGCCGGTGCGCGCGATCCGATCCTGATGGCCAGCGCGATGCGCAAGGCGATCGAGGCCGGGCGCGAGGCGTTTCTGGCAGGGCGGATTCCGCGCAAGCGCTACGCCTCGGCGTCGAGCCCGGTCGATGGTGTGATCGGATGAGTGGGTGTGCTGCGTTGATATTGCAGTCGATGCGCAGTGATTGGCCGTGTGACGTTCCGGATGTTGCCGCTGCTAAATCGCGCGTTGCTGCGAGTGCCCTCGGCACGCCGTACCCTCACCCCAACCCCCGCTCCGCGCCCCGGCCCGCGCCTGCGTCGCGGGCGCTCCTATGCACGCGCGCCTACGGCGCGCAAGCTGTGCCTCCTCGCCCCGACGGGAGAGGGGCTTTTGTTTTCCGATGTGACTGACATTTCATGACCGACCCGTTTACCAGCGACGGCGCCAAGATGCCGCCCAAGCCCTTCACCATCGAAGAAGGGCGCCGCCAGGTGCGTAGCTTCGTGCTGCGCCAGGGCCGCTTCACGCCCGCGCAGCAGCGCGCCTTCGACGAGTTGTGGCCGCGCTTCGGGCTGGATTACACCGGGGAGCGTCGCGACCTGGATGCCGCGTTCGGCCGTCCCGCGCCCAAGGTGCTGGAAATCGGCTTCGGCAACGGCGCCGCGTTGCGCTTTGCCGCGCAGCACGACCCCAGCCGCGACTACATCGGTATCGAAGTGCATGCGCCAGGCGTCGGCCGGCTGCTCAATGCGCTGCACGATGACGGCGGCACGCATGTGCGTCTGTATCACCACGATGCGGTGGAAGTGCTCGAGCACGAGATTGCCGATGGCGCGCTGGATGAAGTGCGCATCTACTTCCCCGATCCGTGGCACAAAAAACGCCACAACAAGCGTCGCCTGATCCAGCCGGCCTTCGCACAATTATTGGTGCGCAAGCTGCGAGAGGGCGGCCGTTTGCATGCCGCCACCGATTGGGCCGACTACGCCGAACAGATGTGGGACGTCCTCGATGCCACACCGGGTCTGGTCAACCGCGCGGGTCCGCGCGGCCACGTCGAACGCCCCGCCTGGCGCCCGCAAACCCACTTCGAAACCCGCGGTCAGAAACTCGGCCACGGCGTCTGGGATCTGCTCTACGACCGGGAATCGGGAATAGGGAATGGGGAATCGCCAGGGCACACGCCAGCGGCGCCCGGATAACTTGCCAGCGTCAGCGCCTCCGCTTTTTCCATTCCCCATTCCCGACTCCCCATTCCCGGCCCCCAATGGATACCGCGCTGACACTGACCAACGATATGAAGCTCGTCCTCGGGCTGGTCGGTTTCACGATGGCGATGTTTCTGTTCGAGCGCATCCGCGCCGATGTGGTGGCCTTGATCGTGCTGGTGGTGCTGGGCGTCACCGGGCTGGTGGCGCCGGAAGAACTGTTCGGCGGCTTTTCCGGTAATGCGGTGATGAGCATCATCGCCACCACCATTCTTGGCGCGGGGCTGGAACGCACCGGCGCCTTGAACCGGTTGGCGACCTGGCTGCTGCGGCGTTCGCACGGCAGCGAGCAGCGCTTGATGATGATGACGCTGGCCATCTCCGGCTTGAACTCATCGTTCATGCAGAACCCCTCGGTGATGGCCTTGTATCTGCCGGTGGCTTCGCGGTTGGCGGCGCGCACCGGGCTGACCCTGCAACGCATGTTGTTGCCCATCGCTGCAGCCATCGTGATGGGCGGCGCGCTCACCATGGTGGGCAATTCGCCGTTGATTCTGCTCAACGATCTGTTGGTCTCGGCCAACAACAACCTGCCCTCGGGCATGGCCAGCATCGAGCCGTTGACGATGTTCGCGCCCTTGCCGATCGGCCTGGCCTTGCTGGTCGCCGCATTGCTGTACTTCCGCTTCTACGGCGATCGCAAGCTGATCGAAGAGGAACGCCTGATCAACGAAGGCGTCACGCCGTCGCGCACCGAAAGCTATTTCGCCAAGACCTACGGCATCGATGGCGACGTGTTCGAGCTCACCGTGACCGCCGAGAGCCCATTGGTCGGCATGACCCTGGGCGAAGCCGAAGCCATTCACGACGCGCCGCTGTTGCTTGCCTTGAAGACCGGCAACGACACCCGCCTGGCGCCGCCGGCGGACATGCGCATCTGGGTCGGCAGCGTGCTGGGTGCGATGGGCCAACGCCAGGAGGTCGCCGATTTTGCGCAGAACCACTTCCTGCGCATGTCCTCGCGGCTGCGCAACCTGGGCGATCTGTTCAACCCCAGCCTTGCGGGTATTTCCGAAGCGGTGATTCCGCCCAACTCGCGCCTGATCGGCAAGAGCGCCGGCGAGCTGCGCTTGCGCAAGCAGAGCGGCATCAGCCTGCTGGCGATCAACCGCGACAAGCAGGTGATCCGCGAAGACGTGCGCAACGTGCCGCTGCGTGCCGGCGACATGCTGGTGTTCCACAGCATCTGGCAGGACCTGGCGCAGGCGGCGGAAAGCCGCGACTTCGTACCGGTCACCGACTTTCCCAAGGGCGAGCAGCGTCCGCACAAGTTCAAGATCGCGATGGCGATCTTCGCCTTCACCATCCTGATTGCGCTGACCTCGCGCCTGCCGGTGGCGCTGACGTTGATGACCGGTGTGGCCTGCATGCTGGTCAGCGGCGTGTTGCGCATGGACGAGGCCTATGCCTCGATCAACTGGAAGACCATCTTCATGATGGCCGGCTTGATTCCGCTCGGCTGGGCGATGGACAGCAGCGGCACCGCCGCCTGGGTGGCCGGCCACACCATCGACCGTCTGCCCGAAGGTGTGCCGGTGTGGGCGCTGGAAATCAGCCTGGCGTTGCTGACCACGGCATTTTCGTTGGTGATCAGCCACGTCGGCGCAACCATCGTGATGGTGCCGATCGCGGTCAATCTGGCGCTGGCAGCCAACGGCAACCCCACTGCGTTCGCATTGATCGTGGCGTTGTCGGCGTCCAACAATCTGATGACCGCCTCCAACCCGGTGATCTCGATGGTGGCCGGCCCGGCCAACTATCAACCGCGCGAGTTGTGGCGCGTGGGCGCACCGCTGTCGCTGATCTACATTGTGGTGATGGTGTCGATGATCAATCTGATGTTCTGGTGGGCGGCGCGCTGAGGGACGGCGCGTTGCGGGTTAACGATCTAAGCGCGTGTGCCGGCATCGACTGCCACGCTGCGCACACACCAACCTGCCTGCAATGGCACGTCGTCGATCTGCATCGCAGCAGGCACCGGCCGCGCCCGCTATCGGGCTGCGGCGCGGCCGCGTTGTCGGCCGTTATCCGAGCAGCACGTGCTCGCCGTCGATGCGTACCGGCACTGCCACCAACGATTGACCACGACAGGGGCCGCTGATGCATTCGCCCGCGACGAGCTCGAACGCGGCGCCGTGCGCAGCGCAGACCAGATAGCCGTCCTTGGTCTTGAGGAACTGACCCGGCGCCCAATCCAGCCTGCGTCCGGCATGCGGGCAGACGTTCAACCACGCACGCACCTGCGCACCTTCGCGATACAGCACCAGCGACTCCAGGCCGTCTTCCCACGCTGCTTCCACTTCCAGAAATCCGGCATCAGGAATCTGCGCCAAGCTGGCGAGCGTGGTCGGTGAGGACGATGGCATGGGCAACGACTGCGCAAGAACGATCACCGATTGTGGCATGCGCCCGCACCGCCGCTGCGCGAGGTACAACGCCTTGTCGATGACCGCCCCATCTGCGAGCTGACCAGGTAGCGACGGCGATCCGGGCACGACCGCAGACCCCGTCCAGCACATACAACGTGATGGATTTAACAAAACGCCCATCGAATTAACGAACTTTTCACTCAATGACATGAAACCGCAACGATACTGCGCGCTTGTTTCCTGCCCGGCAGCCCACCGCCATGCCTGCACGCTTCTTCCAATTCGGCAACCTCCATCACCTGTTTGCGCCACGCAAGCCGCGCCACCCGTTGGTGCGCGTTGCGGCGGGTCTCGCCGGCCTGGTGATCCTTGCGGTGCTGATCTTCTTCAGTGTGTTCGTCGGCGCGGCGATGATTCTGGGCGGCGTCGCCTGGAAACTGTTGAGCAAGTCGAACCGACGCACCACGCAGCAAGCGCGCGTGGTCGAGGCCGAATACCGCGTGGTGCGCAAACCCGCGCTGCCGATGTCGCACTGAGCGCGTCGCGCTCGTGCGGCACACCCGACGCACCTCGCAGCGGGTTCTACATCGTCGACACATTCAATCGGCATGCCTGCAAGCATGCCGATGTGCGTTTTGGGTCGCCGATCGGCCGACGATATTGAGCTGCGAACGGGTGCCCTGCCGCTCACTTCAGCACTGAAGGTTCCGTCGTACACGGCCAAGCGGCTAGACTCACGTGTCCCGTTCCGAGGATGCGTGCATGACTGACGATGTGATTCCCGCTGCCGATGTTCCGCGCATTCCGGTGGTGGGTGGCGGCAACTTTCCGGTGCACCGCATCTACTGCGTGGGCCGTAACTTTGCCGATCACGCGCGCGAGATGGGCGCCACCGCGCCAGCGTCCAAGGCCGAGCGTGGCCAGCCAACCTTTTTCATGAAGCCTGCCGACGCCATCGTGGTTGGTCACGGCGACCAGATCCCCTACCCGCCCGGCACCAAGGAGCTGCACCACGAAGTGGAGCTGGTGGTGGCGCTGGGGAGCGATGCACCAGCTGGTGAGTTGCCCGTGGATCAAGCCGAAGGCCTGATCTATGGCTATGGCGTGGGTCTGGATCTGACCCGTCGCGATCTGCAGGCCGCGGCCAAGGCCAAGGGCCTGCCGTGGGACACCGCCAAGGGCTTCGATCATTCCGCACCGATCAGCGAGTTGGTGCACGCCGGCGAAGTGGGTGCACTGGATGCGTTGAACCTGTCGCTGGAAGTCAACGGACAGGTACGTCAGCAATCGTTGCTGGATCAGATGATCTGGAACGTGCCGGAAATTCTGCATGAGCTATCCAAGCTGTATGCACTGCGCGCAGGCGATCTGATCTTCATGGGTACACCGGCTGGCGTCGGTCCGTTGCTGCCGGGCGATCAGTTCAGTGCGCGCCTGGAAAATGTGGCCGAACGCCACGGCATCATCGCGGGCTGACATCGGCCGGGCTAGGATCGGCGCAGCGGCAGTCGGTCCGCGTCCGCCTCTGGAGTGCGTTATGGGAATGGTCAGCGAATTCAAGCAATTCGCAATGCGCGGCAACGTCGTCGATCTTGCGGTCGGTGTGGTCATCGGCGCGGCGTTCGGCAAGATCGTCACCGCGCTGGTGGAAAAAATCATCATGCCGCCGATCGGCTGGGCCATCGGCAATGTGGATTTTTCGAGGTTGGCGTGGGTGCTCAAACCCGCCGGCGTCGATGCCACCGGCAAGGACATTCCGGCCGTGGCGATCGGCTATGGCGACTTCATCAACACCGTCGTGCAGTTCGTGATCATTGCCTTCGCGATCTTTCTGGTGGTCAAGCTGATCAATCGCCTCACCCAGCGCAAGCCGGACGCTCCCAAAGGCCCGAGCGAAGAAGTGCTGTTGCTGCGCGAGATTCGCGACTCGCTGAAAAACGACACGCTCAAGCCGCCGAGCACGCTGTAAGCGGACACATCCAGCGTGCGCTTCGCGCACAAGGATGACTTTTCGCACGCAGACGGGGGACCTGCCGCTGATAAGCTCGGGGTCCCCCTTGTCGTTGGAGCCGCCCTGCATGCGTCGCCTCGCTGTTGCCATCTCCGCCCTGCTCGCCTGTTCCCCCGCGCTTGCCGCACAGACCACCCTTGCCGACAGCGCGCTGCGCACCGCTGCGCAGTTGCGCGAGCAGGCCCTGGCCGACACCACCGGCTTTGCAGTGGTGGAATCGCTCACCACCGAAGTGGGTCCGCGCATTGCCGGTGGCGACGCCGATCCGCGCGCGGTCGCGTGGGCCAAAGCCAAATTCCAGTCGCTGGGCTTCGACAAGGTGTGGACCGAGCCGGTGACCTTTCCCAAGTGGGAACGTCGTAGCGAACACGCTGCGGTGCTGGGTGCACACGCGCAACCGTTGACCATCACCGCATTGGGCGGCAGCCCGGGTGGCAGCGTCGAAGGTGAGGTAGTGCGCTTCGACACCCTGGCCGCGTTGCAGGCAGCGCCTGCAGGATCGCTGACCGGCAAGATCGCGTTTGTCGATTATCAGATGGTCAAGGCGCGCGATGGCAAGGACTATGGCAATGGCGGCGCGGTGCGCAGCAAGGGTCCGTCCGAAGCGATTCGCAAGGGCGCGATCGGCTTTGTAATGCGCTCGGCCGGCACCGATTCGCATCGCGTGCCGCATACCGGCATCACCCGGTTCGATGAGGGCCTGACACCGGTGCCCGCCGCCGCCTTGTCGGTACCCGATGCCAACCAGCTGGCACGTCTTGCCGCGTTGGGCACCACCCGTATCCGGCTGGCGCTGGATTGCGGTTGGGACGGCACCGCGACCTCGTACAACGTGATCGGCGAGATCACCGGGCGCAGCAAGCCCAAAGAAGTGGTGGTGATCGGCGGGCATCTGGATTCCTGGGATCTGGGCACCGGTGCGATCGACGATGGCGCAGGCGTGGCCATCACCATGGCCGCTGGGCATTTGATCGGGCAGCTCAAGCAGGCGCCCAAGCGCAGCATCCGCGTGGTGGCCTTCGCCAACGAAGAACAAGGGCTTTACGGCGGCAAGGCCTATGCGGCCGCGCACGGCAAGAATGCCAAGGACATGGCGCTGCATCAGATCGGCGCGGAGAGCGACTTCGGTGCCGGGCGCATCTATGCATTCAACACCGGCTCGGCTGCGCCGGAAGCGTCGCGCGCAGCAACCAAGCAGATTTCCGAGGTGCTGGCTCCGCTCGGCATCGCGTATGAGCCTAGCAAGGGCGGCCCCGGCCCCGATGTCGGCCCGATCTCTGCCAAGGGTGGCGCATGGGCATGGCTGGCGCAGGATGGCACCGACTACTTCGACCTGCACCACACCGCCGACGACACGCTGGACAAGATCGACCCGAAGGCGCTCGCGCAGAATGTTGCCGCCTACACCGTCTTTGCGTATCTGGCGGCCGAAGCCGATGGCGATTTCGGCAGCCGCGCGAAAGTTGTGCAACCGCCGAACGAGTAATCTGGCAACGCAGCGCTGCGAACGCGTTTTTTAAAGCGGCTAGCAAAACGTAGCGAGCGGTGGTCAGGTGGGTGTGGGCGGCGCGGAGGAACCGGTGTGTACAAGTGGTACATGCCGCACCGAGCACCGGTCGCGCCCGTCTGCTAGCCGCGCAGTCCTTTTGTTAGCTGCTCTTACTCCAGGACGAGCACACACGATGGCGGTCAAGCGGCAACTTAGTGCGAACACCGCGGCGACGTTGCTGGATGTCGCCAAACATGCCGGCGTCTCGCCGATGACTGCCTCGCGCGTCATCAACCGGCACCCGCATGTCGGGCAGGACATGCGGGTGCGCGTGGAAGCCTCGGTGCAGGCCTTGGGCTATCGCCCCAATCTTGCCGGCCGCTCGCTGCGCACCAGCGGGCTATTGCGTATCGGCGTGCTGTACAGCAACCCCAGCGCTGCGTATCTCAATCAATTCATGCTCGGGCTGCTGGAGCAAAGCAGTCTCAACGGCAGCCAGGTGCTGGTGGAAAAATGCGGCGCCATCCGTAGCCAGCGCGCAGCCACCGAGCGTTTGCTCGCGGCCGGTGTTGACGGCGTGATCCTGCCGCCACCGTTGTGCGATTCGCGCCAGACCATCAGCGAACTGGATGCACGCGGCATCCCTGTGGTGGCGGTGGCCAGCGGCGCGCCGATGGCGCAAATCAGCTCGGTGCGCATCGATGACTATCAGGCCGCGCGCGCTATCGTCGCGCATCTGATCGAACTCGGGCACCGCCGCATCGCGCTGATCAAGGGCGATCCCAAACACACACCGAGCGCGCTGCGCGCGAACGGCTATCTCGACAGTTTGCAGGCTGCAGGATTGGAGATTACAGAGACCCTGATCGCCGACGGATTGTTTACCTATCACTCGGGATTGCTCGCCGCGCGCAGCCTGCTGGCACACCCCAAACCACCGACGGCGATTTTCTGCAGCAACGACGACATGGCGGCTGCCGCGGTTGCGGTCGCGCACGGACTGGGCCTGCGTGTACCGGAAGATGTTTCGGTGGCCGGTTTCGACGACACGCCGGTGGCAACCACCATATGGCCAGAACTCACCACCGTGCATCAACCGGTGACCGCGATGGGACGCGCGGCAGTGTCCTTGCTTGCAGATGCGATTCGTCAGCGGCGCAAGGGCGATGCCGCGCAGGGCGTGCATCAGGTGATGAAGTACACCCTGGTCAAGCGCGGCTCGACGGCTGGGCCGCCCCGGGAATGACACGCTAGCGCGCGAATGTGGAGCGGTTGGGATGACGCTGGACGCTGCGAGTGTGGCGTGTGCGTGTGCGCGCTATCGGCAGCACCTTTCGGGTGTCTGAGCCGTACCGCTGCAATGCGCTCGCTGCGGCGTGCATGCAGGCAAGCGAGTTGCGTAACGCTAGCAACGCACGACATCGACCTCAGACACACCGAGCAGCCCCGCCAACGGCACCTGCGCCTGGCGCTGCCGCGGGCTGACGGCCAATCCCTGACGGCGCACGCTGTCCAATAACTGCTCGGCCAGGGGCATCACCATGTGCCTGCCCCAACAGCGTTCCGACGCGTGCCCGAACGGGAGATAGCCGGGCTGCTGATCGGGATCCAGCTGGTCCCAGCGCTCCGGACGAAATTCATCGGGTGCATCCCACAGCGCAGGATCGCGGTGGCTTAGGAGTGGCAATACCAACACATCGTCTTGCACACCGATGCGGGGATCGAGTAGCGGATATTCCGGCGATGCGTTGCGCAAGATGTTCCAGGAGGGCGGCAACAGACGCAGCGATTCGTAGATGATGTTTCGGCTTGAACTGGCAGGATCGAAGGGCGATCCCAGCCACAGTGCGTTGGCGACCAACGTGGAAATAGTGAAGCACACCGGCGCGGCGGTTCGTCGATACAAGCCCATGGCGAAGCGGCGCGCATCGTAGCCGTCTGCGGCAGCAGTCACTGTCGCAAGCGCCGACGCGTTGGCCTGCAGTGTGAGCGGCCTGATTGCGCTTGCCGCGATAAGCGCCCAGGTCAACTTGGGTGTCAGCTCCAGGCTGCGGTCCATCAACAGACGCAGGCGCAGCGGGTCGCCACCCAGCAGCAGATCGCGCAGATACACGTGCCCTACATGCGGCCATGGGCCGGACAGATCCACGTCTACGTCGATGGGGCGCTTCAATGCCTCGCGTACATCGCGCCCGATGGCCTGCATCAGTTTGGAAGCATGCGTGCGTGCGATCGATTGCCCTTGCAGCGGCTTGAAGGTCGGCCGCTCACCTTCGGTTGCCAGACGTGCAGCCAGCAACCGATGCGTCAACAGCGGCCCGGCAACACCGACGGTATCCCCATCCAGCCGAAATACCTCCTTGCCCATGTGCTCACGCAGCAGCGCCAGCAACCGCGGCGCGAACACGGTCGTCCTGTCCAAACCTGCGTTACTGACTGAAGACATGACGATCGCCTTGCTATCGTTGACGCCCGCGTCCGGCAAAACGCTTACCTCGCGCGGGCGAGCATGACCAACATCACACTGAGAACACGGCGACTTTTACCGCGCTTGTCAGTGCGCTCAGTACCAGATGTACCAAGCGTAGGACTTCAGACTTTTCTTGGAAGCCAACAGGTTTTTGAGCGAGAACAGCATCTTCATGAGCGACATCCTGTTTGGGGAGTGGTTTGCCCTGATGGGCGTTCGCACAATCGGTCAAGCGTGACGCGAGCGACCATGGTAACGCTCGCCACACCAAGCTACGCCCCGAGATCAGGGAAGAACATTGCGTGCGCGCACAGATTCCTCACCCTGCAGCAACGCATTGCCGCACTGCACGCTTTGACGTACATGACTTCGCATTTCGCACAAACGACCATGGCGGCCAGATGGCCGCCATGGGTTCACCACATCATCAGGTCACCACAGCGATGCTGTCATCGCGGCCACGCGTGCCGTCCATGACGGGTGGACACCGGCGTACCGGTGTCCACCGCGCACATCACCTGGTCGGCTTGGCACGCACCACAGCCGATGGCGCACTGGTCCCGGCCGCGCTATTTGCGGTGACCACGTAGTCGTAGTCCGCGCCATTGGCGACGGACTGATCGACATACGAGGCCGCTGCAACATTGGAACCGACCGTGGTGAACGCACCCGCGGCACCTGCGCGACGCAGCACCGTGTAGCTGGTTGCTCCCAGCACCGGCGACCAGCTCAGCTTGACCCGGCTGTCGCCGACGGTGGCGGTGAGGCCGCGCGTTGCGCTCGGCGCCGCGATCGGTGCAAAGGTAGCCACCGCGGTGCTGGCGGTTGCGATCACCGGGTAGGCGTTGTTCACCAGCTCGACGAACTGGTTATGGAACCACGCGCCGGAGATCGGCGCGCCGGCGAGTGAGCCGGTCAACACGCCATCGGCCGTGGTGTAGGTCGGGTCGCACATCCGATCGAAGCCCTTGCCCTCGTTATTCGAAATGAGGGTACTGGAGCCATCGGACTCACCCGGCGGCTTGACCCACGCATACGCATCCAGATGCGGCCCAGGCGCTGCGACGGGGAGCACCCCGATCCCTGCTCCGCTTTGATTGCACCAGTTGCCGCGATGGAGGCGACGATCGATGCGACCGGTATTGACGTACGTGTTGATGTCGCTGCCGGACGCGCTGGCAGGACGATTCGGACCGCCCCACCCATTCCGGCCGGTATCGACGATAAAACCGATCGTGCTGGGCCAACCCGCGCCGACAAAACCGTTGTACAGCGCCTGGGTGAAATCGGCCTCGTCGAAATACGGATTCCATTCGTAGTATTTCGACGACCTGATCGGCTGCCCATTCACGCTCAAATCGGGATTGGGTAAATTGGGTTCGTTCAATGGCGTGGTATTGGCGGTATTGGTGACAAAACCGTCGACGCTTGCCAGCCCGGCGTTCGTTCCCTGGACCACACGGGTATATAGCGAAATCGACGGACCGCGGTTGCTATCCCAGCCCAACCAACCCGAGTGACCGATATCCAGGTAGTTGTAGGTATTGGGAACGGCGTGCAGCTTGTTGAGTGCGTACTTGATGCCCTCTTCGTAAATTCCCGTGGAATTGGCCAGCGCGCAACGCATGTCATTAAAGTTGGTGACCAGATTGGGCAGGCTATCGGGCTCGATCACATTGACGATGCGGATATCCTTGTATTTCGGATCCGCAAAGATCGCTGCAATGACGTCGATATATTCTTTCTTGTAGCGTTCCAGCGCCGCCGGGGTCAGCGGCAATTCGCCGTTGGACGCCAATGCGTGACAATCGCGGCCTGGCAAATCGTAGATGACAAAGCTGGCAGTAATCGGCGTGTTGGCTTTCTTCTGTGCCAATGCGGCATCCAGATGCCCCCTCAAGCCAAGCCGACCGGCATTCTGCGATCCGCCGGCAATCGCGGCAATGCGATCCAGCCAGACTGCGGTGGGAACGGCCTTCACCACGCCCATCTTGGCTTTCAGCGGCGCGCCTTTCACCTTCGCGATCGATGCATCGACTTTCTTGGCGTAATCGGGATTCACATAACCGCTCGCGCCGACGAAGGGATTATCGACATGCACCTGCGCGCAGACGCTGGCGACAAATAACGGATTTAACGCCAACAGCGATAACGCCATCGAGCGCGTGAGGTTACGACGGATGCCCTGACTGGATTTCATGAGATTCACCTTATTTTTATCGGATGGTGTTTATTCGAAAATCAATGAAGCACTGCCTTTTTTGGCCTGCTTTGTTCCTCTTCAGGGCACCCATCAGAGATGTCTAGAGCCACTCAAACACGCTCCGTCGGCGTCCCGCCGAAGAGCATTTGCATAGCATGACGTCGGTAATGTCCACACAAAGACACTCAAGCCAATGGCTCGCTTGTGTCCCGAGACATTACCTAAGACCTCGAATTCGTTGGAAGCTAACGCGCTCGCATCGATATTCTCGTTGCGACAGTTGCCTCCGTGATTTGCGGAGTATCTCCAGGGAGCGAATGAGCGATCAGCATGGGATGCTGTGCCTGCGAACGGGGTGGTGAGTTCGCCATGCGGAAACTACGCTGCATATCCGGTAGACGCAATCGCCAAACATTGCGTTTGGGCACAGATCCAGATAATGCCCGCACTCATATTTCGACTGCAGGCATTACTACACAAATGTATGTGCCATCACGCACAAAAAAAACGGCCGCATCGCTTCCCGACGATGCAGCCGAATGGGAGGGTGCTCGACGTTGCCGTCGGGCGTCTTGCAGCACCGGCACGCCGGTGACGGGAAGAAAGCGAAATGACCGCTTGGAGAGGGACAACAGAAGATCATGTGCGACACGACGCGGGGGTGCGCCGTGTCGCACATCGAGACATCACATCAGGACATCACATCAAAAGCGCAGACGCAGACCTGCGTAGTAACGACGCTCGAAGATGTTTTGATCGTAGTAGTGGTTGGTCCACTGCGCGTAACGCCGCTCGCTTTCGCCGGTGAGGTTGGTGGCCTGGGCGTACAGCGTCAGATGATCGTTGACGTCGTAGCTGAGGGATGCATCCAGATAGCCGACATCGTCGTTCCAGATCGCCAGCTCGTCGCCCCACGCCCCGCTGTTGACCTGACTGAACCGCTTGCTGCGCCAGTTGTAGGCCACCCGCGCCTGCAACTTGTCCTTCTGATACCACAGCACCGCGTTGGCCTGATGCTTGGAGTTGTCGCCGATCGGAAGCGTATTGCCTTCGATATCGGTGTTGTCGGTATCTGCATCGGAGAAGGTGTAGTTGATGTTGGTACCGAAACCGCTCAACCAACCCGGCAGAAAATCGAAAGCCTGTTGATAGCCGATTTCGAAGCCCTTGATCTTGCCGCCACCGCCATTGACGATGCGCTCCACCGGGCCGCCAAGCCGCGCCACGCCATCGGCGTCGGGCAACAGTTCGATGTTGGTCACCGTGGTGGGGAACGACTTCACGTCGATCAGGAACGCGCCCACGCTGAGCAACGACGCATCGGAGAAATACCATTCCCACGATGCGTTGTAGTTGGTGGCGCGATACGGATCCAGATCCGGATTACCCGAACGGCCATTGAGGAACAGCACCGCATCGGAAGGCAGCGCAGGGTTACGCGGCGGCGTGCCATTGACGGCGTAGAAGCTCACCAGGCCGCGGCCAAGGTCGGGCAGATCCTGACGCGCCACCGCCTTGTTGTAGGCAAAGCGCAGTTTCTGCGCGTCGGTGATATCCAGCGACAGGTTGGCGGTAGGCAATACATCGGTGTACTGACGATTCAGACGATTGGTACCGATCGCCGGGCTGACGCCATTCCATTCGACATTGCCGATAAACACATTGCCGCTGCTCAGATACTGATCGATGGCGAGTTTGGTCTGCACGATGCGTGCGCCGATATTGGCCGTCCACGGCACCGCACTGCCGGTGCCGCCCTCCAGATTCGCCAGAAAATACGCTGCGGTGCTTTTTTCGGTCACCTTGTACGAATCGGCAGCCTGCTGATAGGCCACGTTGCCCGGATACAGGCTGTTGAGATAGGCCACCGGGTCTTTCATGACCTGTGGGTTGATCGCCGGCAGGCCCTGGCTGCCCAGGCCGGTGACCTTGAGCGGATCGAAGTCGTTGAAGTACGCCCAGTAGCCGGGGATCGAATTGAACGGCAGCAGACGTGCTTCGGACACGCCGCTGCAGGTGTCGACGATCAGCGGGTCCTTGAAGTAGTACAGCGAACGGTTGGGGTCTGCACAGGTAGTCGACACCGGCGACAAGTAGCGATAGGTGTCCAGCTTGACCTCGCGCTCGCCATAGCGAATGCCGAACTGGAAGCCGCGCACCACGCCTTCGTCGAACTCGAAGGTGCCATCGGCGCGGAATGCATCCATCGTGGCTTCGATCTTGTTGCCCTGCGCCCAGGTGGACATCAGCTGCCAGTTGTCCGGGTTGGACACATCGGTGCCGAGGTTGACCGCCGGGTAGCTGCCGCGGAAATCCACCGAAGCATCGACCACCGGCAAGCCGTTCGCGTTCGCCCATTGGGTGACGCCGCCGGCACGCGTGATCTGATCGCCACGTGTCACCACCGCATCGGCGCGCGCTTCGTCGTAGGTGCGCTGCGCATCGCCATGCACCCAGCGGAACGACGCACGGAACGGGCCGCCGTCATCGAAGCGCAGCTCCAGGTTGGTGTTGAGCGAATCCGAATCGGCGACGCCCGCCATCGAGTGTGCCTGGAAGCGGTTGTAGCGGAACTGGCCGTATTCGAGCACGCCATTGGAATCGACCACCGATCCCGGCTGCAACTGATTGGTTGCCCAGCCGGTGTGCAGCTGCGCGGCCACCGACGTGTCGTGGTCTTCGAGCTTGGTGTAGGCCGCATCGGCCAGCACCGTCCAGGAGTCGTTGATGTTGAACTGGAACGAGCCGTTGACGCCGGTGCGCTGGCGGTCGGTGCTGCGGTTATCCAGTTCGGTGGCGACCCAGTTGTAGAAGTAGTCGCGCGGCAGGTTGGACGGATCGGTATTGCTGCCGATGCGGCCGTCGCCGTTGAAGTCGAAGCCTACATTCTGCTCGGTCGATTTCTGCGCGCCGTTGGAATACACGCTGGGGTGCTTGTTTTCCAGCGTGGCATCCGAGTACGACACCGCCAGCAACGCACCCCAGCGCTCGGTGCGGAAGCTGGCCAACCCCGAGTACAACTCGTTGAGTTCCTGCACGCGATCGCCGTAGGACCCTTCGGCCTGGCCGCTGAAGGTCCAGCCTTCGGGCAGATCGAACGGGCGGCGTGTCTTGAGCGACACCGTGCCGCTGATGCCGCCATCCAGATCGGCGGCGGTGGGCGACTTGATCACATCCACGCCGCTGAACAACGTCGGTGGGATGTCGACAAAATCCGGTTGGGCGCGGCCGATATTCGGTTGGCCGAACTGGTCGCCGCCACCGGCGCTCAGATATAGTTCGCCGTTCATCGTGGTCTGCACCTGCGGCATGCCGCGGATGTTGAGCTGCGAACCCTCGCCGGCCGAGCGACGGATCTGTACGCCGGGCACGCGCTGCAGCGAATCGGTGATGGTGACGTCGGGCAGCTTGCCGATATCTTCGGCCGAGATCGAGTCGATGATCTGCGCGGCGGTGCGCTTGTTTTCGATGGCCTCGGCCTGCGCACCGCGCACGCCCTTGACCATGACCTTGTCCAACTCGGTGACGCCGGCGGTGCTGCCGGCTTCCTGCGCCGCGGCAGTTGCCGCGACCAAAGTGAGTGCAGCCGCCAGCGCGGCGGCCAGCGGGGTGTGACGCGTACTGCGATGCAGTTTGTTCATGGTCCCCTCCCAGGGATGACGACAATCCACGAGCGTTTCGAATGGCAATGCCGGGGGGCACTGCAGTGTTGGATGACGCGCCGATCGGCGCGTCAGTGCAGACGCCGTGCACGTGCACGGCGTGGCAACGTGCTGGCGCTGCTACGGAAGCCCGTTGGCAGCGCCGGTTGATGGTTCGAAATTCCAGCCACGCACTTGCAGCGTGGCGTTGCGCAAGGTGTCCGCAGACGGGCCACGGATTTCCACCTCGCGCTGCTCGCCCGGCACCAGGCTCAGGTAGTTGTCGCTGTAGTACGCCGGCAGGATGCGTTGGCCTTGCGCATCCACCAGGGTCAACTTGGTGTTGAGTGCCACCTGTTGCGATGCATTGCGCACGCTGGCGCGCAACACCGGCTCGGCCGCGTCGCGTACTTGCGTGGTCAGCTGCAGCGGCACCTTGGCCAGCGCATCCAGCCCGCGCATGGCGGCAGCATCGCGCGCCACCCAATAGAAGTTGCGCGAGCGCACCACCGCGTCGCGGTCGAGCAATTGCAGGCGCACAAACCCCAGGCCATTGGTGTCCTTGAGCAACGGTGCCAATTGCAGCACCGGCGCAGAGACCGCAACTGCGGCCGCATCCAGTGCCTGTTCGCGCTGCTGCAGCAGTTTGCCGTCGCTGCCGTAGACCTCTGCACGCACGCGCAAGCCGCGCACCGGCTCGGCCGCGTTGTTGACCACCACTACCTCGTGACCAGGCAGATTCATCTGCACATGCAAGGTTTCCGCGGCGTTGCGCACACCGTAGTACGCGGCATGGGTGTCGTAATCGTGGCTATAGATTTGCCACATGTTGCTGGGCCACGCCGGGTGACTCATCCACAACAGGCGCCCACTGTTCTTGGTCCACAGCTGCGCATTGAAGCCTTCGAAGATGGCGCGGTGGGTGTCGTAGTTGAGCAGCTGCGCCTTACGTTCGAAATCCTCCAGGCTGGTCGGCGCGCCCAGCTTGTCGGTCAGCGACCGCATGAAACTGGCGGTGTCGCCATTCCCGGACTGATGCCAGTCGTGATACGCCCAGGCATCGCTGATCGGCCACTGGTCGCCGACTGCAGGCACCGAGGCCTTGAACGACTCCAGCGTGGAGAACGACGGCGTGCCCACTTCCACCGAAAAGCCCTGTGCCAACGCAGTGAAGTAGGCAACCGGCTCGCGATAGTTATACGGCCCGCTGCCCTGCAGATTCACCTCGTTGGAACTGCCCGTATACCAGCGCGTGCCATCGAGGTCGGCAACCAGTTTGTCCAAGCCTTCGTTGAGGATGGGCGCAGGCACGCCCTCGTTGCGCCCGAACCACAACACGATGGACGGATGATTGCGGAAGCGTTTGATCACCTCAGCAGCGTTGTCCAGGAACAATGCCGCATCGGCCGGCTCCATGTTGTAGTTCTGGGTGGACTGCCAGAAGTCGTTGAGCACCAACATGCCGTATTCGTCGGCCAGATCGAAGAAGCTGGCTTCGGTGTTCTGCCCCACCCAATTGCGCACCACGTTGAAATGCGCGTCGCGCTGCAGGCGGAAGTACGGCTCCAGCCGCTCGCGCGAGACGCGCTTGCGCCAGTCGTCCATGCCCCAGTTGCCGCCCTTGACTGCAATACGCACCCCGTTGATGCGCAGCACCAGATGCGGCGCCAGCGTGGTGTCTTGCAGTTGCTGCACTGCCGGCGACGCCAGTGCGCCCGGATACAACGATTGCGCCTTGCCGCCTGGTACCGCGCGGATCGCCTCATGCCGTATATCGACGATGCGCTCGCCACGTTGGCGTGCCTGGTTGAGATCGACCAGCACCCGGCGCAGCGCGCCGTCTTCGTCGAACAGGGACAGTTCGTAGGTCACCTCGCGAATGCCGAAGCGCAGCTGCTGTGCGTCCGATCGCGCACCGGCCACATCGACGCCAACCTGCAGCGAATACAGCGCCGGCTCGCCATAACCGTTGGGCCACCACAAGCGCGGATTGGCGATGACCAGCTGCGGCGTGTCGGCTGCGGTGAACTTGAGCGTACTGCCGCCAGCGGGCACGTTGACCTGACGCTGGATGCGCACATCGCCGATGGCCAACTGCACATTGCTTTGCACGGCAGCGCCGCTCTCGTTGCGCAGCGGCACAGTGACTTCGAGTTCGGCACGACGATGATCCGGTGCCAGGCGCGCCGTCACTACCTGGGTGTCGCCGATGGTCACCGGCCCGCTGGCGTGCAGTTGCACGTCCTGCCACAGACCGGCATTGCGATCGCGCACTGCAGGAATCCAGTCCCAGCCTTCGCTGGCGATAAACGTTGGCCCGTCCAGCGCCTGCATACCGCCGTTTTCGCCAACGCCCGCCGTCATCGATTGTTCGTGTGCGATACCCGGATGCGGCGGTGGCGAGACGCGCACCGCAATGACATTGCGGCCGGCTCTGAGCTGCTTGCTGACATCGAAGCGACCGCGTGCAAATGCACCGCGGGTGCGCCCGACCCGGGTGCCGTTGACCCAGATTTCGCCGGCATAGTTGATGCCGTTGAACAGCAACTCCAGCCGCTTGCCTTGTGCGGCTGCAGGCAGATCGAAACTGCTGCGGTACCACCAGTCGTGGCGGCTCAGCGATTCGGGAATGGCCATGTTATTGAGGCCGATATCCGGGTCCGGATACACGCCGCGATCGACCAACGTGGTGAGCACCGTGCCCGGCACCGTCGCCACACGCCAGGCGGCATTGCCGGCGTCCGCATCGCTGCGTGACAGCGTCGCACCCGTGGCCTGGCCAAGCTCCGGCGCAGCGGCCAACTGCCACGCACCGACGCGCCAGGCTGCATCCTCCAGCGGCTGCAATGCAGGCGCGGCCTGCGTCGGCTTGGCAACCGGTGCAGAAAACGCAGCGGTGCTGCGCGGCAAGGTGGATGCGGCCTGCGGCGCCAACTGGCCGGCCATCTGCTTGACCTGCACCGGCCATGCCGGCGATGCATCTTCAAACCGTTGCAGCGCCGGGTCGGGCGCATGCGCTGCAAGCTGCGCAATGGCTGCTGTCTCCAACGCGCCAGATCGCGCGACGAAGTCGGCAATCTCACCACCAAAGTGTTGCGTGTACGCCGCAGGTTGCTCGCGCGGACCAAACATCAGCACCGGTGTAACCACCGCTTGACGCACTGCACCACTGGCGACCTGTCGCCCATTGGCATACAGCGTCAAACGGCCGCCTTGTGCCACCGCAGTCACCTGCGTCCACGTGCCGGAAGCCAGCGCCTGCTTGCTCCGCAGCACGGTGTCGGCGCCCTGCACAAAGCCAAGCGTGCCGTTGTCGATCGCAAAGTAACGGCCCGCACCATGCGGATCGCCGATGCCGGCAATCAACGCTGCGCCGGTCATTGCACGCGATGGGCGCACCCAGCCCGACATGCTCCAGTCCGCGTTGGCGGCGAGCAATGGCGTATCGGCGGCGAACTTCTTTGCCAACCCCATCCCGCCCGCAAGCACGCGGACATCGTAAGGACCTGGCGGGGCCATCTCGGCAGGGGCAGCCTCCACTGCGGTCCAACCAATGCACCCACACAACAGCCACAGCGCTCCGCGGCGGAACGCCTTGCAAACCATCAGCATTAGAGGCCTCTCCCAAGCTCTACTGCCACACAACGGTGCACACCACATCTGTGCAACCGGCATACATCCAATCGACGTAGCGCAGTTGTATCCAGTGATGCCGCCCGTGGCTGCCGCCCCTGTTTCAGCGACCATGGTGCGAGGTAACGTTACCCCAAGGCGATATCGACGACAACACTTTCTGCGTTAGGGTTGGCGTTCCCAGGAGGAGGGACTTATGCGAAACCTGATCCAGTCCGCACTACCGGCGGCATGCGCATTGCTGTGTGTGATCGCAACGCCAGCAACCGCGCAGAGCCTGCGTGTGCAATCGCCCGATGCACGTACCGAAGTGGAATTCACGCTACGCGACGGTGGCGTCCCCAGCTATCGTGTGCTGTACCGCAACACGTTAGTGCTCGACGACGCACCGCTCGGACTGGATCTTGGCAAGGCCGGCAAACTCGGCCGCAACATGACCGTGCAGGGCAGCAGCACCGACACGCACGACAGCAAATTCACGTTATCGGTTGGCAAGACCCAACAGGTGCGCGATCACTATCGTCAATTGCGCGTGCAGTTGACCGATCAACAACAACGCCGACTCACCGTGGAACTGCGCGCGTACGACGATGGCGTGGCACTGCGCTATGTGTTGCCCGATGCCGGCGAGGTACGCATCCGCGACGAACTCACCAGCTTTGCGTTTCCGCGCGACTACCCATGCTGGACCTTGAACCTGGGCCGGTTCGGAACCAGCCACGAGGGCGAGTACGACGCCATCGCCGCGTCCAAATTGCGCCCGCACAATCTGCTTGAGTTACCGCTGGTGTGCCAGACCGATGCACGCGGCACCACGCTGGCGATCGGCGAGGCGAATCTGCGCGACTACGCAGGCCTGTATCTCACCGGCCGCGCCGATGGCGGATTGGGCGTGTCGGCAAAGTTGTCGCCGCGCCTGGACGAACCGAAGCTGGCGGTCACGTTCGACGCGAAGGGACGCGATTTCGCAACGCCGTGGCGCGTGATCATGCTGGGCGACAGCCCGGCGAGCCTGATCGAATCCAACCTGATTTCTGCGCTCAACCCGCCGCCGGCCTTCGATGCGCGCTGGGTGCGCGCGGGTAAATCGGCGTGGGATTGGTGGTCGGGCAACCTTGCCGGCGGGGTGGAACACCCTGGCATGAATACTGCCACGATCCAGCGTTACATCGATCACGCGCAGCAGCTGAAGCTGCAATACATGTTGATCGACGACGGCTGGTACTACGGCAGCACCGGCGACGGGCAATACAACAGCGATGCCGATATCCGTCGCCCCGTAGAGCAACTCGACCTGCAGGGTCTGGTGACCTATGCGCGTAAACGCGATGTCGGGTTGTGGTTATGGGCGCACTGGCGTGCACTCGATGCGCACATGGACGAAGCACTGGCGTGGTACCAGCAACTCGGCATCAAGGGCATCAAGGTCGACTTCATGGACCGCGACGACCAGCAGATGGTGGACTTCTATCACCGCCTGCTGAGCAAGGCCGCCGAACACAAACTGCTGGTGGACCTGCATGGTGCGTATCACCCGACCGGCCTGACCCGCACCTATCCCAATTATTTGACGCAAGAAGGCGTGCTTGGCGCCGAATACAACAAGTGGACCACGCGCATCACCGCCACGCATAACCTCACGCTGCCTTTTACCCGCATGTTGCTCGGGCCGATGGACTACACGCCGGGCGGCTTCCGCAATGTGCGCCCGGCCGAGTTCAAGATGCAGCACATCGCACCGCAAGTGATGACCACACGTGCGCAGCAGCTGGCGATGTATGTGGTGTATGAGAGTCCGTTCGCAGTGGTGGCAGATAGCCCCGAGCAATACGAAAACGTGCCCGCAGCGCAGTTTCTGCGCGATGTCCCGGCAAGCTGGGACGAAACACGTGCACTGGAAGGTGCGATCGGCGAGCACATCGCGCTTGCACGACGCAGCGGCAAGGACTGGTACGTGGGCGCGATGACCAACGAGCAAGCACGCACGTTGCGCTTGCCGTTGTCGTTCCTGGGCAAGGGTAGCTGGACCGCAACGATCTACGTCGACGGCCAGGCGCCGACCGAGGTCCGCATCGAGACCCGCAAGCTCACCCGTGAGGACAGCCTGCAACTGGAACTGGCTGCAAGCGGCGGCGCAGCGGTGCGGCTGCAGAAGAAGTAAGCGCAGCGCTCGGGGCGCGATGCAACACCCCCCTCTCTCATCTGGAGAGGGGGTGAGTGGGGATACGACGACGCTGTGCAGTGACGATTCCCGCAAGTGCGCTCGACCTGTGGGATGACAGATCGATAGCAGCCGGGCATTGCTGCAACACCACAGCTCCATACCCGTGACCGTGACGGTGGGCACTGTTGCGCAGCGGCACTGCGCCGCACATCGCCAAGCACACGTGTGTACCGGACATCCGCTTAGCGCATTGCGCTTGCCGTGTGCCTGGCGTCACGCAATCAATATCTTCGAATACTTTCGCAAAGCATACGTTTTAGGATGCGCGCACCTTCACCGCAGGTGTGCGCTGCCGGCTATTTCCCGGCTCGCCCTGTGACGTGATGGCGCGGCCTGCATGGTTCGCCGCATGCGGGGCCGTTTCATTCCGGCGCCAGGAAATACTCCCATGACGTTTCGTTCCAAGCGACCGATGTCGATCGGCCGCGCCGTTGTTGCGCTTGCCATTTGCACCGCTGCGCCCGCGAGCCTTGCAGGCACATTGCTATCGCCCTCCATCTCGGCTGCAGATGATCAACGTATCGATGCGCTGATGCCGCCGCTACTGCGCACACCCGCCACCGCACGTGTTGCGCCCGAGCAGCGTGCCGGCATGCAGCACAGCACTGCCGCGGTATCGCGTGCATTTCCGTTGGTTACACAGGAATTCAAGCAATTTCTGGATGCGCAGGCACAGCGCAGCTACGCCACGCGCGAGGTCACCGCCAAGGTCCGCGACCCATCTGCCTTCGCGCAGATGCAGCGTTATCTGTTCAACCGCTACAACGGCCTGACCGTGCTGCGCAGCGTGCATCAGCGCGGCAAGGTGTTCGACTGCATCCCGCTCGCGCAGCAGCCCGCGTTGCGCGATGGCGGCGCGCTTGCCATGCCGCCCAGCATTGCCGCCGGTGTCAGCAGCAGCGCCCCACTCGATGCGGCGCAACGCTGCGATGCTGGCAGTGTGCCGTTGCAGCGTATCGGTCTGGCTGACATCAGCCAACACGCAACGCTGCGAGCGTTCTTGCGCGGCACCACACCGCAGGCGACGGCACCCGACCGCCCCACTCTGCTAGCCGCCGCGGAGGATGCCGCGTCGGTGGTGCATTACTACTCCACCATTTACCTGGACACCGCCGGCTCGCCAGTGACCGGCGCCGGTGCCGATCTCAATACCTGGGTGCCGGCCGTGCGCGCCAACGATGCGCAGTCGATCAGCCAGATCTGGCTGGCTGGATACACGGCGCAACGGCAGATCCAGACCCTGGAAGCCGGCTGGCAAACCCAACCTGGCGCAGGCTGGGGCAACACGCCGATCCTGTTTATCTATTCCACGCAGGACGGCTATATCAACACCGGCTGCCATAATCTGGATTGCGCCGACTTCGTGCAGACCAGCACGGCGAATGTGCTCGGCGCAGCGCCCGCCGTCGGCTTCAGCACGGCGGGCGGCAAGCAGGCCATGTTGCATGTGGAATTCCAACGCAATGCCGACGGCTATTGGTGGTTCGGCTTGAATGGCGAATGGATCGGCTACTACAAGGCCGAGCTGTATGCCGGCGACATTGCCGAAGGCAGCGCCAACATCTTCATCTCGGCCGGTGGCGAAATTTCCACCTGGGATGGTCGCCCCAGCACACCAATGGGCAGCGGGCGGTTCGCATCGGCCGGCTACCGGCAGGCCGCGTTCCAGGCCAACCACTTTTATCGCGATGCGGCCATGGCCACCTGGCCTGCACAACGGTTGTCATCGATGAGTGTGGAGCAGCCGTCGTGCTACACGTTGGCGATTGCCGGCTACAGCTACCCGTATGCGTTGGGAGCCGGCGTCTCCCGCACCAGCCTGTCGCCGGAGATGCAGAACGGCGGCATCTACTTCGGTGGGCCGGGCTGCGCCCGCTGAGTCGCTGCGAACGCGCGCACTGCTGCAGCGCGCGCGTTCGCTTGTTGGCCACGACACGAGCCCGCATGCGGTTGCGCAGTTGTGCGGTGCATGCTGAAACGTCAGAACTGCCAGCACCACTGCAGCGTGCGGCCAAGTGGTGGTGGTTTATCGGCGTGCCCAATGCAGAGTGCTCATCACGACAGGCGCGCCCACCCTGTCTGGTGGTCCTTGCACGCTACACACAGCCAGCAAGGACTCACCACGCCACTCGCCGTGGCAATGGATGCCGGCTTACGGCAAATCCACGCCTGCGCACACGGCCGGGCGCGCATCCTTGATCTGCTGCACGCCACTGGCATCGAACTGCAGCGCCGCATGTTTCGGCGCGAATGCCGGCCATGCGGGCAAGCCCTTGGCGTTGGGATTGCCGCGCTGCACGAATGCCGCCCAATATTTTTGCAGGCTCACCGGTGGCTGGCCGATGGGCAGGTCCTTGAACAGGAACGGCAATTCGGCGCTGTGAGTCACCTGCCCATCCGGCGCTGCGGTGTCGAACACGTAATGCCACACCGGCACGCCGAGCGCGGCCTGGCGCTGCGCTACAGTCACCGCCGGGCAGCGAAAAGTGAGATCGGTGGACAGCTGCATCGCGGCATTGCCCTGGCGCTCGGTACGTTGCGCCGCATGCTTACGCTGCGCCTGCAACACCGCCTCGGCGCGGTCGGGATAATCGCGACGCAGACGCGCCTGTGCGCCCTGGTCGCCGCCGTAAGTGAGCTCCTGCACCACGTAGCCGATCAACAGCGGCACCTTGGCCTGTGCGCCGCTGGCCAGCAGCTCGGCCGGTGCGCGCGGCAGCACGCGGCCATCGACAACGGCTTGCAACCAGATGTAGCCATCGTCATCCAACGCTGGCACATCCACGCCCTGCCCGGCCTTGAGCAACTGTTCCACCGGCAATGCGCGTAATTGGCTCAGGCGCGTTGCGGCATCGTCGATACCCGCACGTTTGGCGATGGCAACGCCCAACGCGCGATTGTCTTCCAGGCTGCGCGCCGGCAGCCCGAAACCGGCGGTGCCGCTTTGTTCGATCGCTGCAGAAAACAGCCCGCGCGCGAGTGGGCTGAGCATCAGCAAGCCCACATCCTGGCCACCGGCCGACTGCCCGGCGATGGTGACTCGCGCAGGGTCGCCGCCGAACTGCGCGATGTTATCGCGCACCCAGCGCAGCGCGGCGATCTGGTCGAGCAACGCGTAGTTGCCGGCCGCTTGGTTGTCGCCATCGCGCAGTTCCGGCAGCGACAGGAAGCCCAACGCGCCCAGCCGGTACTGCAGCGTCACCACCAGCATGTTCTGCGCGACAAGATTGGTGGGCAGATGCCCATCCGCACCGCCGGCGACATTGGCGCCGCCATGGATCCACACAAACACCGGCAACGGGGTTGCCGGCTTCAGCGTGGGTGTCTGCACTTCGACGTAGAGGCAGTCTTCGCTGCCGCGCCTGGCCATCGCATCGTTCCAGCCCAGCGCTGGCTGCACGCACGGCGTGGCCGGCTGCGTGGCGTCACGCACCTGCGTCCATGCGGCAACCGGTTGCGGCGGGCGCCAGCGCAACGCGCCCAGCGGCGGCGCAGCGAAGGGGATGCCACGAAACACCGCACTGCCGTCGGCCTGCCATTGCCCACGCACCACACCGTGATCGGTGCGCGCTTCCGGCGGCGTCGCAGGAAGCGCGGACGCGGCAGCAAACGCGCTACCGCTCAGCGTGCAAAGGGCAGCAAGCAACCAGACCGATGGACGCATCACAGCGCTCCGGTGTCGACGCGGGCGCGCCAGGCCGCCTGAAACACGGCGGTGGCCGACGCCACATTGAGGCTTTCGACCTTGCCGCTGCCGCGGATGGATAACTGCAGATCGCACTCGCGTGCGAACTGGCGATCCATGCCTGCGCTTTCTGCACCCATCACATACACCAGACGCTGCGGCAACGCGGCGGCAAAGACATCGTGCCCACCGTCGACCAGCGTGGCCGCGATCGCGAAGCCGGCCTGGCGCAGCTGCGTCAGCGCCACTGCGGTCTCGGGCAATTGCACCAGCGGCACGGCTTCGGCACCGCCTTCGGCCACGCGCGCGGCGGCGCCGGACAGGCCCAGCGTGGAGCCGGCCGACAGCAGCAAACCGGCCACGCCGAAATGCGCCGACGAGCGCAAGATCGCACCGAAGTTGTGCGGGTTGCCCACGCCATCCAGCCACAGCGCCAGCACCGGGCCAGGCGGCAATGCCGCCAGCCACTCCTGCAACGGCTGCGGCGATACCCGCAACACCTCGGCCACGATGCCTTCGTGATGCGTACTGGACGCCAGCTTGGTGAGGTCGGCCTCCTCCACCACGCGGTAACCGATGCGCTGGGTGACGCACCAGGCCAGCAAAGCCTTGAACTGCGGAATGCGCGCCTCGGTCAGGTAGAGCTTGCGCAGCGCCTGCGGACGCGCGTCGAACACCGCCTGGATGGCATTGATACCGTACAGGCGCAGCTCGCGCGCGGTGTTGGCGTTGGCAGCGGCCGGTGCGGCGGCGGCGGTGCGTACCGCAGGCGCAGCCGGTGCCGGCGCACGTGGCGCCGCACGGCCCCAGGGGTTGAGCGGCGCAGCGCCGCTGCCGGTGTTGTCGCGTGGCGGCCGTGCGCCACGTCCATCATGCTGTTTCATCGTTGTGTCCAGAAATCCGCGTTCTTGATGCCGAGCGACACCGGATCGAAGACCGGATCCAGCCCCTGGCGTTTTTGCCGTTCGTAATCCTTCAAGGCCAGCATGGCCGGCTTGTGCAGGATCAGGATGGCGATGATGTTGAGCCAGGCCATGACGCCGACGCCGATGTCGCCCAGCGCCCAGGCCAGCTGCGCATTGTGGAACGCGCCGAAGATCACCATGCCCATGATGCCCAGGCGCAGCAGCAGCACGGTGAGCGGCCGGCGGCGGCTGCCATTGATGTAGCTCAGGTTGGTTTCGGCCATGTAGTAATAGGCCATGATGGTGGTGAAGGCGAAGAAGAACAGCGCCACCGCCACAAAGCCCGCGCCCCAGCCCGGCAGCACCGATTCCACTGCCGCCTGCGCATAACCGGGGCCTTCTTCCACCCCGCTCAGGCCGGCGTACAGGCCCGGCTTGGCACCATCGGGCGCGTACACGTTGTACTTGCCGGTGGTGAGGATCAGGAACGCGGTGGCGGTGCACACCATCATCGTGTCGAAGTAGATCGCAAACGCCTGCACGTAGCCCTGCTTGGCCGGATGCGACACCTCTGCCGCTGCCGCAGCATGCGGCCCGGTGCCCTGCCCGGCTTCGTTGGCGTAGATGCCGCGCTTGACGCCCCATTCCACCGCCAGCCCCAGCAAGGCGCCGAACGCGGCATGGCTGCCGAATGCACTGCTGAAGATGGTGACGAACATGTCCGGCACGCGCTCGGCGTTGAGCACCATTATGACCAGCGCCATCAGGATGTAGCCCATCGCCATGAACGGCACCACGATTTCGGCGAAGTTGGCGATGCGCTTGACGCCGCCGAAGATGATCACCGCCAGCATGCATGCCACCAGGATGCCGATGCCCAGCTTGGCCGCATCGCGCATCGGCAGGCCCATCCACTGCCCGTCCATCGCACCGCACAGGCTGGTGCCCCGGCAGGCGTTGATGGCGCTGTCGGCAATCGCATTGGCCTGGACGCCCGGCATCAGAAAGCCGGTGGCGATGATGGTGGCCACCGCGAAGGTGAGCGCGTACCACTTCAGACCCATCGCCTTTTCGATGTAGTACGCCGGGCCGCCGCGATAGCGGCCATCGGCATCCTTGATCTTGTAGATCTGCGCCAGCGTCGATTCCACGTACGACGTGGACGCGCCGAGAAAGCCCATCACCCACATCCAGAAGATCGCGCCCGGCCCACCGAAGGCGATGGCGGTGGCGACGCCGGCGATGTTGCCGATACCGATACGCCCGGCCATCGACATCGCCAATGCCTGGAACGAAGACACCCCGGCATCGGACTTCTGCCCGCCCACGGTGAGGCGAATCATTTCCACGAACCCGCGCACCTGCATGAAACGGGTGCGGATGGTGAAGTAAACGCCTGCGCCCAGACACATGAAAATCAGTGCCTTGCTCCAGACGATGCCGTTGATGCCATTGATGAGTGCTTCCACGCAATCTCCCCGAGTGCTGGATCGTGAACCCCAGCGCCGTGGGGAGTGGGTCGATTCTGGCCGAAAGCGCCGCTCGATGCGACGTGCGTGCGAGTTGCGCCGTCAGCGCATGACAACGTGCCGGCGGCGCATGTACAGATCGTGTGCACCATCGTGGGGCATCGGCGCTGCACGCCGCATGCCCTGTGCAACGACGCCAGTGGTATGCAGGAGCTTGGCCGAGACCGGATGCACGTCGCGAGCGGTCATCGGATAGCGGTGGACGGTGCGCTCGGAACCGGCGTGTGTGCAGGGCACATGCCGGTTCCGAGCAGCGACCGCAGCCGCCTGGCTGTCGCGCAGTCGCGTTGTTGGCCGCTTCTGGCGCTCAGCGCTTGGCGGTCTGCGCCTGCTTGAGCGCGGCGCACAGGCGGATGGTTTCGCCGGTCTGCGCCAGGCCACGGTCGGCGCCGCTGAGTTTGGCCAGGCGTGGCTGGAAGAAGGCATCCAGGCGGTCGGCCTCTTCCACGCTGCAGCCACCGGATGCGCCGAGCGCCGGCAGACCGCCGCCGTCGAACGACCCGCTGCGCTGCACGATGCGGTCGAAGTTGGCGGTGAACCACGGCCACATCGACGCATGCGAAGCCTCATAGCTGTTCCCACGCGTCAGCATGCTCTTCATCTCGCCGACCTTGATGGCATCGGTCAACGCAAAATCGCGCACCTGCTTGAGCAACGCCGGGTCCTGCACCGCACCCAGTGCAGCGATCATGGCGTTGCGCTGTGCGGGGTCGGCGTGCGTGCGCAATGCCGCGATCAGGGTCTGCACCGCGGGGGCGCCGCGTTCCTGCGCGGTGACCGCCAGCACGGTGCCGAGCAGATCCGGGTTGGCCGCAGAAAAGTCCAGCGCCCCGTTGCCACCGGCCAGCACCGCATCGCCCTGGGCAAGCAGCGCCTTGCGCACTTCCGCGTTCTGCAGGCGTAACCCAAACAGCCCGGCCAGCGACGACCGCAGCGCGGTGTCGTCGACCGATTCGCCGCTACGCCGCACGTAACCCAGCTGGCGCAGACGCGGCAAATACGCCTGTTCGGCGGCCTTGCGCAACGCGCCGCGCTGCGCCTCGGTGCTGGCCTGGTAGCGCCAGATCCACCCGAAGCGATCCACCAGCGCGGTCGAGACATCGGCCGATGCGGACGGCGCCAGCTGCTTGAGCGCCATCAACACCGCATCGCTGTCGGCATCGCCGTGGCGGTAGGCCGCATCGATGGCATCGGCGTAGGCCAACTGCTCGTTATCGTCGAGCTGAGCGACCTGCTTGCCGAGTGCGGCCAGCTGCTTCTTCGGCAGGCTGAAACGGTAATAGCCGGCGCCATGCGCGTTCGGGAACACCCAGGTGTTCTTGCCGGCGCCGTCCAGCACGATGCTGCCGCTGCCGTCTTCCAGCAGCTGGCAGGCGGTACCGACCTGGTTCTTGCCCTTGCCGTACTTCACGCACACCGGCACGCCCCACTGCTGCGCGGTGGAGCCGGTCGAACCCAGCGGCAAATACCGCTGCTGCTGCAGCTTGACCACAGTCTTGCCGCCTTCGCGCGCCACCTGGGTCTGCAGGTACGGCACACCCGGCTGATTCAAGAAGCTGCGGAATGCCGCCTTGAAGTCTTCGCCCTTGCCGGCGGCTTCGGCGATCGCATCGACCAGATCGTCGGCGGTGGCGCTGCCGAACTGATGCTTGGCGATGTAGGCGCGCATGCCTTCGCGGAACACGTCCTCGCCAACGAAGGCTTCGAACATCGCCAGCACCGCCGCACCCTTCTGATAGGTGATGCCGTCGAAAGCGGTTTCGATATCGCCGTTACCGGTGATCGGCTGGCGGATCTTGCGTGCGCTGACCAGGCTGTCGTTATTCATCGCGTATTGCGCGCCGCCGATGCGATCCAGGTTGGCGTGATATTCCGGGTGCAGCTGCATGGTGATTTTCTGCTGCATCCAGGTGGCGAAGGCTTCGTTGAGCCACAGGTCGTCCCACCATTCCATGGTCACGGTGTCGCCGGTCCACTGATGCGCCAGCTCGTGCGCGTTGGTGTTGAAGGAGCGCTGCACGTTTTCGGCCGGCGAATCCTTGTCCAGCAACAGCAGCCAGTCGCGGAAGGTCACGAACCCGGGGTTTTCCATCGCGCCAGCGCTGAAATCCGGGGCGGCGACCAGATCGAGCTTGTCGAACGGATAACCGAAGGCGTAGTAGTCCTCCAGCGCGGCGATGATCGCCGGGGTCTGGTCCAGCGCCGGAGTGATACGCGGGCCCTGACCCTGGGCGGCGATGCCGCGCAGCGGCGTGGCGTTGGGGCGCTGCGGGGTGGCCGGCATGGGCGGCACGTCCACCACATCCCACGGGCCGGCGGCGTAGGCGACCAGGTAGGTCGGCAACGGCACGGTCGGCGCGAAGGTCACCGTCTTCCAGCCCTTGCCGGCCGGCTTGGTCGAGGTGGCGATGGTATTGGCCAGCGCCTGATCGTCGCTGGGCACGGTCAGGCTGAGGTCGAACGGGGTCTTGAACGCCGGCTCATCGAAGCCCGGGAACGCGTAGCGCGCACTGATCGGCTCCATCTGCGTCATCGCATACGCCTTGCCCTGGTATTTCACCTGATACAGGCCCTGCAGCTGCTGGTTGAGCGGCGCGCTGTAGGTGATATCCACGGTGAGCGTCTGCGGCTTGAGCGTGCGCCCGAACTCCAGGCGAACCACACCGGTCTGCGCATCGGCATCCACATAGCGCGCGGTGAGCGCCTTGCCCTTGGCCGGCTTGACCGTGGCCTTGCTGACCTTCAGCTCCTTGCCGTGCAGCCACAGATGGTCGGACGCCTGCTTGAGCTGCACGCGGATAGTGGTGCGGCCACTGAACTGCGCCTGCTCGGGGTCGACCTTGATCGCCAGGCTATAGCGCTCGGGCACCGCCCAGGTCGGCAACCGGCCATTGGGTACCGGCTCGCCGGACGTCTGCGCGAGTGCGTTACCGCAGCACAGCGCAAGGAGGGAAGGAGCAAGCAGGCAGGCAAGACGACGCATGGGCAATTCCGGTCAGGGTAACCGCCGAAGTCGACCACAGCCGGGGATGACTGTCATGTGACCTTAGTCACTGCACCAGCGCAGCGAAGGCTGTCGATGCCGACGCTGGCGGCTGCGATAAACGCAGTGGCCATACCAGGCACAGTTGCGCTACAGGCGTGACCGTGACTGGCACGCATGCGCCGCGTGCAGCCATCCGCACGCTCGCACACCGTAGCTGCGCCCGGCATCCGGGTGCTGCACCCAACATCGCCAACCAGCGGAACTGCGGGATACCCATCACTCGCGCAGGCGCATTGCTGCAACCGCGCACGCGTGTCGAGCAGCGCTTAGAGCGGCTAAAACGCCTGGCGCGCAGTCGTCAGGTAGGCGTGGACGACGCGCTCAAAACCAGAGTGCATTAGTCACACATGCCACGCCGGGCACCGGCCACGCCCGCCTGGCGGCGAGCGTGATCGTTTTGACGGCCGCGCTTACGCGTGCCCGCCCACCGATGGCGTGGTTGCCTCCAGGGTTTCCAGCTCGCGTGCGACCGCTTCCGGCGACTTGGTGTACGGGGCGATCAGGCTGTAGAACGCCGGCACCACGTACAGCGACAGCAGCGTGGACAGCGACACACCGAAGATCACTACCACGCCGATAGTGGCGCGGCTGGCCGAGCCGGGCCCGCCGGCCACCACCAGCGGAATCGCGCCGACCACCGTGGCGATCGAAGTCATCAGGATGGGGCGCAACCGCACCGAGGCCGATTCCACGATGGCCTGATGCACGCTGCGGCCTTCGTCGCGCAACTGATTGGCGAACTCCACGATCAAAATGCCGTTCTTCGCCGCCAGGCCCACCAGCATCACGATGCCGATCTGACTGAACAGGTTGAGCGTGCCACCGGTGAGCCACAGTCCGACCAATGCACCCAGCACCGCCAGCGGCACGGTGAGCATGATCACCAACGGATGCGCAAAACTTTCGAACTGCGCAGCCAGCACCAGATACACCACCAGCAGGGCCATGCCGAAGGTCAGCAACACCGCGCTACCGGATTGCTGGTATTCGCGCGATTCGCCCTTCCAGTCCAGCTGCGCGTATTCCGGCAGTTCTTCCTGCGCGGCCTGCTGCGCCCAGGCGATGGCATCGCCCAACGGGTAGCCCGGCGCCAGACCGGCGGTGATGGTGATCGCGCGCAGGCGATTGAAGCGGTTCAAGGTGCCGGCTTCGGCCACTTCGCTCAAGCTCACCAGGTTGGACAGCGGAATCAGCTCGCCACGGGTGGAGCGCACGCGGATGGCGGTAAGGTCCTCCGGCGACATGCGACCTTCGCGCCCGGCCTGCAACATCACGTCGTATTCCTCGCCGTTGTCGACGAAAGTGGTGACGCGGCGCGAGCCCATCATCGCCTCAAGCGCGCCACCGATGGCGGTGACCGGTACGCCCAGATCGGCCGCGCGCAGGCGGTCGATGTTGACGCGCATCTGCGGGCGGGTTTCCTTGTAATCCGAGTCCGGGCCGACCAGACCGGGATTGGCTTCCATGCGCTGCAGGATGCGGTCGCGCCACTGCGCGATCTCGGCATAGTCCGGGCCACCGAGCACCAGTTGGAATGGTTGGCCGCGGCTGCGCACCAGGCCGCCACTGACCTGCGTGCGTGCGCGCACGCCGCTAAGCACGCTGAGCTTTTGTTGCAGCTCATCGGCCACTTCGGTAGTGGGGCGTGTGCGTTTTTCCCAGTCCTGCAAGAACACGCTGACGCGGCCGGTGTGCATTTCCTCGCTGCTGCCGAAGCCGCCGGGCACGCGCGGGTTGGCGCGCACGATGGGTTTGTCCGGGCCCACGTACGGGCGCAGGATGTCTTCGACCTGATGCATCTGCCCGACGGTGTAATCGAAGCCGGCGCCTTCGGGCCCGTCGATCATGATCTGGAAATTACCGCGATCTTCCGCCGGCGCCAGTTCGGATGGAATGCGGCTCATCAACCAGGCGCTCGCGCCCAAGGCCAGCAGCATGAGCAGCGCGAAGATCCAGGTGCGGTGCACGTGACGCTCCAGCGAGCGCCCGTACGCGCCGGACACCGCCTGCATGCGCCCGTTGAACCAATGATGGAACCGATTGGGTTTGGCCACGCTGTGCGAGCGCAGCAGCTTGGACGACATCATCGGCGTCAGCGTCAGCGCCACGAAAGCCGAGATCGCCACCGCCGCGGCCAGTGCCACCGCCAACTCGCGGAACAAGCGCCCGGTATTGCCTTCCAGAAATCCCACCGGCAGGAACACCGCCACCAGTACGGCGGTGGTCGCGATCACCGCGAATGCCACCTGGCCGGTACCGCGCCTGGCGGCCACCAAAGGCGGCTCGCCCAGATCGATACGGCGCTGGATGTTTTCCACCACCACGATGGCGTCGTCCACCACCAGGCCGATACACAGCACCAGCGCCAGCAAGGTGAGCAGGTTGATCGAGAAATCGAACGCGTACAGCGCAATGAACGCAGCGATCAGACACACCGGCACGGTGACCGCCGGAATCAGCGCCGCACGTGCGCTACCCAGAAACACCCAGATCACCACCAGCACCAGCACCACCGCTTCGACCAGTGTGTGATAGACGCGCTCCACCGCCGCATCGATGAAGGTGGTGGTGTCGAAGGCGACAAAGATGTTGGTGCCCTGCGGCAGCGACTTCTGCACTTCTTCGGCCTGCGCGCGCGCTTCGCGCGCCACATCCAGCGCGTTGGCGGTGGAATTGCGCACGATGCCCAGGCCCACGTTGGGCACGCCATTGCTCTGGAAATAGGCGCGCCGTTCGGCCGAGGTCAACTCCACCTTGGCCACATCGCCCAAGCGCACCACATAGCCGCCCTCGCCCTTGCTCAACGGCAACTTGGCGAAGTCTTCCGGCTTGAGGTAGCTGCGCTCCACACGCAAGGTGAAATCGCGCTGCGCCGATTCGATGCTGCCGGCCGGCAACTCCACGTTTTCGTTCTGCAGCGCCGTTTCGACATCGGCCACGGTGAGTGCGCGTGCGGCCAGTTGGTCGCGGTCCAGCCAGATGCGCATCGCATAGCGCTGGCGTCCGCCGATGCGCACCTGCGCCACGCCATCCAGGCTGGAAAAGCGGTCCACCACATAGCGCTCGGCGTAGTCGGATAGCTGCAGCGTGTCCATCGTGCTGGAGCTCATGTTGAGCCACAGGATGGGATCGGCGTCGGCTTCGACCTTGGAGATTTCCGGCGGGCGCGCCTGGTCGGGCATACGGTCGGAGACGCGGCTCACCGCATCGCGCACATCGTTGGCGGCCGCTTCCACATCGCGCGACTGCACGAACTCGATACTGATGTCGGACGAGCCATTGCGACTGCGCGCTTCGATGGTGGCAATGCCCTCGATACCGGCCAGCGCGTCTTCCAGCACCTGGGTGATGCGGCTTTCCACCACCGCTGCCGAGGCGCCGGTGTATTCCACATCCACCGAAACGATGGGCGGGTCGATCGCCGGCAGTTCGCGCAGCGTGAGGCGGGTGAACGACATCACCCCCAACACGATCAGCAACAGGCTCATCACCACCGCCATCACCGGGCGGGTAATGGACAGGTCGGAGAGCTTCATTGTGCTGCGGCCTGCGGACGCGTCGACGCGGGCGCGGCCTGGTCGACCACCTTCAGGCCCGGACGCAGCTTGCCGGTGCCATCCACCACGATGCGCTCACCAGCCTTGACGCCCTCCAGAATCTCCACCTTGCCATCGCGCCGTTCGCCCAGGCGCACATCGGCACGCTCCACGCTGCTGTCGGGTTTGACCCGGAACACGTACGACTCGCGCCCCACCTGCACCACCGCAATCTCCGGGATCACCACCGCCTGCCGCGCCGGCTGCAGCAGCCGCACATCCAGCAGCATGCCCGGGCGCAGGCGGCGATCGTCGTTGGGGAAGTCCGCACGCACGGTCACCGAGCGGGTGGTCTCGTCGATGCGCGAATCGATCGCGGCAACGATGCCGTCGAAGCGCGCACCCGGATACGCCGCCGCGGTGCCATTGACGGTATTGCCGAGCTGCACCAGACCGAACTGCGATTCCGGCACCTGAAAATCCACGTACATGCGCGCCACATCGTCCAGCGTGGCGATCACGGTGCTCGAGGTGATCAACGACCCGGGGCTGATCTGGCGGATGCCCAGCACGCCGGAAAACGGCGCGCGCACTTCGCGGTCGGTGATTTCCGCGCGCATCTGCTGCACCCGCGCCTGCGCTGCGTCGCGCAGGGCGCGCTGGGTGTCGACTGTGGACTTGGCGACCAATTGCTGCCCAACCAGGCTCAACTGGCGACGATAGAGCTGGTCGGTTTCCTCGAAGGTGGCTTGCGCGGCGGTCAACGCGGCCTGCTGCGAATTGCCGCGCAGCCGCAGCAGCAACTGCCCGGCCTTGACCTCATCGCCGCTGTCGAAATTGACCTGCTCGACCACATCGCTGACCGCCGCAGTGAGCGCGACCGATTCGCGCGCACGTACGGTGGCGATCGATTGCACGGTGGAGTTCCAGGGCTGCACCGCAACCGGCTGCACGACCACCGGGATGGGCTTGGCAGCGGCCGGCGCGCTGGCCTGACGGGCACAACCGGACAGCCACACGGCCAACAAGAGCGCGGCGCAATTGCGCGCGCTGGGCAGAACAAGCATCAGAACATCCTGGCGGGGTACCGCGAAAGTTTACCGACCTCACCGCCAAGCGTTGACAGAAAGGGCGCGCTTTGCACCATGACCAAAGACCCTTGCCGTCGTCGTCATGATGCGCTGGTCGGCGCGGCCCTCGACATTGCATACCAGCGCCCGGGCAAGCCCGATGGCGCAAACCCGCGCGGTCACTCCACGATGGGGTCTGCCGCCACGCGCACTACGCGGGAGACTGGATGCCACGTCCTGATGCCTGCGCTCAGCGTTCCAGCCCCAGAAACTCGAGCACGTGGCGCGCCAGCGCCTCTACATTCTCACCATCGGCGTGAAGATGGATCTCCGGCGTCTCGGGCGCCTCGTACGGCGAGTCGATCCCGGTGAAATTGGGGATCTGCCCGGCCCGCGCCTTGCGGTACAACCCCTTCACGTCGCGCGCTTCTGCCACCGCCAGCGGCACATCCACAAACACTTCGACAAACTCGCCCGTATCGAAACGCTCGCGCGCCAGTTGCCGCTCGGCGCGGAACGGCGAAATAAAACTGACCAGCACGATCAGGCCGGCATCGGCCATCAGGCGCGCCACTTCGGCCACGCGGCGGATGTTTTCCACGCGGTCTTCGTCGGTGAAACCCAGATCGCGGTTGAGCCCATGGCGCACGTTGTCGCCATCCAGGATGAAGGTGTGATAGCCCAAGGCATGCAGGCGCTTGTCAACCAGGTTGGCGACGGTGGATTTGCCCGCCCCCGACAGGCCGGTGAACCACAGCACGCGCGGCGCCTGGCCCTTGATGCGCGCACGAGCACCGCGGTCCACGTCCAGATGCTGCCAATGCACGTTACCGGCGCGGCGCAACGCAAACTCCAGCGTGCCCGCGGCCACGGTGGCATTGCTCTGCCGGTCGATCAGGATGAACCCGCCGAGCACGCGGTTGCGGGCGTACGGCGCGAAGGCGATGGGTTCGTCCAAGGCGAGATTGCAGTAGCCCACTTCGTTGAGCTCCAGCCGCTTGGCCGCCAGCCGCTCTTGCGTATTCACATCGACTTTGTGCTTGATCTCGCTGACGCTCACGGTGACCGTGCGCGTGCCGATCTTGAGCCAGTACGGGCGGCCGGGCAGCAGCGCGGCATCGTCCATCCACAGCAAATGTGCAGCGAACTGGTCGGCCACTTCCGGCGGGTCGTCGATGGCGGCGATGATGTCGCCACGGCTGATATCGATCTCATCGCGTAGCGTCAGCGTCACCGCCTGCCCTGCGCGTGCGCTGGCCACCGCGCCGTTGGCATCCAGCACCGCAGCCACATGCGAACGCCGGCCCGATGGCACCACCACCACGGCATCGCCCACGCGCACCTGCCCCGCCGCGATGGTGCCGGCATAGCCGCGGAACTGTGAGTTGGGGCGGTTGACCCACTGCACCGGCAGGCGCAGGCCGCTATCGGCGTCGGGCGGCTCCAGTTGCACGCTATCCAGATGCTGCAGCAGATGCGGGCCGCTGTACCACGGCATGCGGGTGGAGCCGCTGGACAGGTTTTCGCCGGCCAGCGCCGACAACGGGATGCACTGCACATCGGCAATACCCAGCTGCGTCGCCAGTGCGCGGTAGCTCTCGGCGATGGCGCTGAAGACGTCGGCGTCGTAGTCCACCAGATCCATCTTGTTGACCGCCAGCACCACGTGGCGGATGCCCAGCAACGACACGATGTAGCTGTGGCGGCGCGTCTGCACGAGCAAGCCCTTGCGCGCATCCACCAGCACCACCGCCACATCGGCGCTGGACGCACCGGTGGCCATGTTGCGTGTGTACTGCTCGTGGCCCGGGCAGTCGGCGACGATGAATTTGCGTTGGTCGGTATCGAAATAGCGATACGCCACATCGATGGTGATGCCCTGCTCGCGCTCGGCTGCCAGCCCGTCCATCAACAACGCGTAATCGATACCCTCGCCTTGCGTGCCATGCCGCCGGCTATCGCTTTCCAGAGCCGCCAGCTGATCGTCGAACAAGCGCTTGCTGTCGTACAGCAACCGTCCAATCAAGGTGCTCTTGCCATCGTCCACGCTGCCGCAGGTGATGAAGCGCAGCAGCGGTTTGGATTCGTGCTGCTGCAGGTAAGTGTCGATGGTGCCGGGAATCGGGAGTGGGAAATCGGGAATGGCACAAGCCGCCTCCTCGATCGATGTAGACGCAGCGAACCGCTGTTGCGATTCCCCATTCCCGCTTCCCCATTCACTGCCCATCAGAAATACCCCTCAAGCTTTTTCTGTTCCATCGATGCGCCGGGTGCGTGGTCGATCATGCGGCCCTGACGCTCGGAGCTGGTGCTGACCAGCATTTCGGCGATCACCGCTTCCAGGGTGTCGGCGGTGGAGTCGATCGCGCCGGTCAGCGGGTAGCAGCCCAGCGTGCGGAAGCGCACCGAGCGCAGCTGCGGGGTTTCGCCCGGCTGCAGCGGCAGGCGGGCGTCGTCGACCATGATCAACGCACCGTCGCGCTCCACCACCGGGCGCGCTGCCGCGAAATACAGCGGCACCACCGGGATCTTTTCGCGGTAGATGTACAGCCAGATATCCAGCTCGGTCCAGTTGGACAACGGAAACACGCGCACGCTCTCGCCGGGTTTGGTGCGGGCGTTGTAGAGGTTCCACAGTTCCGGACGCTGGTTTTTCGGGTCCCAGCGATGGCGTGCATTGCGGAACGAAAACACCCGCTCCTTGGCGCGCGACTTTTCTTCGTCGCGCCTTGCCCCGCCGATCGCCGCATCGAACGCGCCGTGTTCCAACGCCTGCTTCAGGCCCTGGGTCTTCATGATGTCGGTGTGCACCGCGGCGCCGTGGCTGATCGGGCCGATGTCCTGCGCGATGCCATCGGGATTGATGTGCACGCGCAGATCCACCCCGGTTTCGGCCGCGCGGCGGTCGCGGAAGGCGATCATCTCGCGGAATTTCCAGCGCGTGTCCACATGCAGCAGCGGGATCGGCGGGGGCGACGGCGCAAACGCCTTGAGCAGCAGATGCAGCAGCACCGAGCTGTCCTTGCCGACCGAATACAGCATCACCGGTGCCCGGAACTCGGCGGCGACCTCGCGCAGGATGTGGATGCTTTCGGCTTCGAGCCGGTCGAGATGGGACAGCGGGGGCAGGGTCATCAGGATGTCGGGAGCGGCGGCAGGCAAGACCAGCCGATGGTAGGCCAAGGCAGCGCAGTGTGTGGCGGGCAGATGTCTGCTTGAAATAAGCGGCCGGCATAAGGCGATAACCGGTGATCCTTTCTGGACCAGCGAACGCTTCCCTAACATCGTTCATCCAATCCCCGCCCCTGGATCCGAATGACCGCCGCCAGTTCCGCGCTACCGCCCAGCCCCTTGCCCGACGAGCGCAAGGCGCTGCTGGAACGGTTGGTCGACGGCCTGGATACTGCCGCGCTGTGGTGGCTGTCCGGCTACACCGCCGGGCTGGCACAGGGTCATCCGCCGCGCTCGCTGGCGGTGCTGCCAGGCGGGCAACCGCAGGCCGCCGCGCAGGACAGCCAGCGCCTGACCGTGGTGTACGGCAGCCAGACCGGCAATGCGCGCCGCCAGGCCGAGCAGCTGGCCGCCGATGCCGAGGCCGCCGGGCTGAGCGTGCGGTTGCTGCGCGCCGATGCCTACCCCACCCGCGAACTGGCTAACGAACGCCTGTTGTACGTGGTGATCAGCACCCAGGGCGAAGGCGACCCGCCGGACGATGCGATCGGCCTGGTCGAATTCCTGACCGGCCGCCGCGCGCCCAAGCTGCCCGAACTCAAGTACGCGGTGCTGGGCCTGGGCGATTCCAGTTATGCGGAGTTTTGCGGCATTGCGCGGCGCATCGACGACCGCCTGGCCGAGCTCGGCGCCAGCCGTGTGCAGCCGCGCGGCGAAGCCGACCTGGACATCGACAGCATCGCCGACCCGTGGCGCGCGCAAGCGCTCAAGCATGCGCGCGAGCAGCTCAAGAGCGCTCCCCACTCGGCCACGGTCACGCCGCTGCGCAGCAATCCGGTGGCGCCGGTGTGGTCGCACCAGCATCCGTTTGCTGCCGAGTTGCTGGCCAACCAGATCATCAGCGGGCGCGACTTCAAGGGCCCGGGCTTTCGCGTCTATGCGCAGCCCGGCAAGCGCGTGCGGCATCTGGAATTTTCGCTGGAAGGCAGCGGCCTGAGTTACGAACCCGGCGATGCCCTGGGCATCCGTCATCGCAATCCGCCCGCGCTGGTGGATGCGGTACTGCAGACCTTGCAGCTGGATGGTCATGCCGCGGTCACCGTCGGCGAAGAAACTCTGGCCTTGAACGAGTGGCTGACCACCCGGCGCGAACTGACCAAGCTGTCGCGGCCGTTCCTCACCGCCCATGCCGAGCGCGCACGCGCAGACGACCTGCAGGCGCTGCTCACCCCCACCCAGACTGCCGGCCTGGCGTCGTTGCTCTCCGATCATCAAGTGATCGACGTGCTGCGACGCTGGCCGGCGGATTGGGACCACGCCAGCCTGCTGGACACGCTGCGCCCGCTCACTCCGCGGCTGTATTCGATCGCCTCCAGCCGCAAGCGCGTGGGCGATGAAGTGCATCTGGCGGTGGATGAACTCAACTATCAGGCGCACGGGCATGCGCACCTGGGTTCGGCCAGCGGCTTTCTCGCCGCGCTTGCCGAAGGCGATACCGCCCCGGTCTACATCGAACCTAACACCCGCTTCCGCGTGCCCGCCGACGCGGACCGCGACATCCTGATGATCGGCCCGGGCACCGGCGTGGCGCCGTTCCGCGGCTTTGTGCAGGAACGCGCCGAAACCGGCGCCAAAGGCCGTAACTGGCTGTTCTTCGGCGCCCAGCATTTCAATACCGATTTCCTGTATCAGGCCGAGTGGCAGCAGGCCTTGCAACGCGGCGAGTTGCACGCGCTGGACCTGGCGTTCTCGCGCGACCATGCCGAAAAAATCTACGTGCAACACCGCCTGCGCGAACGCGGCGCCGAGGTCTACGCCTGGCTGCAGGGCGGCGCGCATCTCTATGTCTGTGGCGCCATCGGCATGGGCAAGGATGTGCACGCCGTATTGCTGGACATCGTCACCACCCACGGCGCCCGCAGCGCCGAAAACGCCGCCGCATATCTCACTCAGCTGCAGGTGGAGGGACGGTATGCGCGCGATGTTTATTAGTGCCGGGAATCGGGAGTGGGGAATCGGGAATTGGTACAGCCCTCACCTGACTTTTCCTGGCAGACCAAGCCGCTTTTTACCATTCCCTATTCCCCATTCCCGATTCCCATGAGCCACTCTGTCGAAGACATCAAATCCGAAAGCCGCCGTCTGCGCGGGTCGCTGGAGCAGAGCCTGGCCGATCCGATCACCGGGGCGCTGCGCGAGGACGATCAGACGCTGATCAAGTACCACGGCAGCTACCAGCAGGACGATCGCGATATCCGTGATGAGCGGCGTCGGCAGAAGCTCGAGCCGGCGTATCAGTTCATGATCCGCACGCGCACGCCGGGCGGGGTGATTTCGCCCAGCCAATGGCTGGCGCTGGATGGCATCGCCACCCGGTACGCCAACCATTCGCTGCGCATCACCACGCGCCAGGCGTTCCAGTTCCATGGCGTGATCAAGCGCGAACTCAAGGCGACCATGCAGGCGATCAACGCCACCTTGGTCGATACGCTGGCGGCGTGCGGCGACGTCAATCGCAATGTGCAGGTGGCGGCGAACCCCTTGTTGTCGCAGGCGCATGCCACGTTGTACGCCGATGCCGCGCGCGTGTCCGAGCATCTGCTACCCAACACGCGTGCGTACTACGAAATCTGGCTGGACGAAGAACGCGTATCCGGTTCCGGCAGCGAAGACGAGCCGATCTACGGCGACCGGTATCTGCCGCGCAAGTTCAAGATCGGCTTCGCCGCACCGCCGCTCAACGACGTAGACGTGTTTGCCAATGATCTGGGCTTCATCGCCATCCTGCGCGACGGCGAGCTGCTCGGCTACAACGTCAGCATCGGCGGCGGCATGGGCGCCAGCCATGGCGATGCGGAGACCTGGCCGCGCGTGGCCAACGTCATCGGGTTTATCACCCGCGATCAGTTGCTGGAGCTCGCAACCGCCGTGGTCACCACGCAGCGCGACTTCGGCAATCGCGCAGTGCGCAAGCGCGCGCGCTTCAAGTACACCATCGACGATCACGGTCTGGACACCATCGTGGCCGAGATCCAACGCCGTGCCGGTTTTTCGTTGCAGCCTGCACGGCAGTTCGCCTTCGACCACAACGGCGACCGCTATGGCTGGGTCGCAGGCGAAGACGGCCTGTGGCATCTGACCCTGTCGCTGCCTGCCGGCCGCATTGCCGACACCGACACCGCCGCGCATTTGAGCGGGCTGCGCGCGATTGCGCAGTTGAACGTGGGCGAGTTCCGGATGACGCCTAACCAGAACCTGGTCATCGCCGGCGTACCTGCAGAGCAGCGCGCGCAGATCGATGCGCTGGCTGCGCAGTACGCGCTGGATGCGGGCAACCATGCCGGCACCGCCTTGGCACGCGGCGCGATGGCCTGCGTGGCACTGCCGACCTGCGGTCTGGCGATGGCCGAAGCCGAGCGCTATCTGCCCGATTTCAGCGCTGCGCTGCAGCCGTTGTTGCAGCAGCACGGCCTGGCCGACACCCCGATCGTGCTGCGCCTGTCCGGTTGCCCCAATGGATGTTCGCGTCCATATCTGGCGGAGATCGCACTGGTGGGTAAGGCGCCTGGTCGCTACAACCTGATGCTGGGCGGCGACCGTCGCGGCCAGCGGCTCAACACCTTGTATCGCGAAAACATCACTGAAGCAGAGATCCTGGCCGCGCTGGAGCCACTACTGGCCCGTTACGCCGCAGAACGCGACCAAACCAGCGATGAAGGCTTTGGCGATTTCCTGCACCGCAGCGGCCTGATCGCCCTGCCGCCCTACCCCACGCACCGTCACCTCGACCTGGAATTGCTCGCATGACCGCGCTGCCTGTCGCATCGATCACCTTTTCCGCGTTGGACGATCTGGACGCGCTCAACGCACACCTGGAAACCCTGCGTGCCGACGAACGCGTGGCGTGGGCCCTAGAACATGGCCCGCAGGACGTCGCGCTGTCGTCCAGCTTCGGCGCGCAATCGGCGGTGACGCTACATCTGCTCACCCGGCAGCGCCCGGACATTCCGGTGATCCTGATCGACACCGGGTATCTGTTTCCGGAAACCTATCGCTTTGCCGACGCGTTGACCGATCGGCTCAAACTCAATCTCAAGGTGTATCGCCCGCTGGTCAGCCGCGCCTGGATGGAAGCGCGCCATGGCCGGTTGTGGGAACAGGGCATGGTCGGCATCGACCAGTACAACAACCTGCGCAAGGTCGAGCCGATGCGCCGAGCACTGGACGAGCTCGACGTCGGCACCTGGTTCACCGGCCTGCGCCGTAGCCAATCCGGCGGACGCGCACAGACGCCAATCGTGCAGAAGCGTGGCGACCGCTACAAGATCAGCCCGATCGCCGACTGGACCGACCGCGATGTGTGGCAATACCTGCAGGCGCACGACCTGCCCTATCACCCACTGTGGGAACAGGGCTACGTCTCGATCGGCGACTTCCACACCACCCGCCGCTGGGAACCGGGCATGCGCGAAGAAGACACCCGCTTCTTCGGCCTCAAGCGCGAGTGCGGGATTCACGAGGACATCTGAGTTGAGCTGCGCATCGCGCGCTTTGTAAAGCGTCGCGATGCAACATGTCTTGTTTCAGCGTGCTGTGAGCGTGGCAGACAGCGCAACGCCTGGCGATCTTTCTGGTGGGCTGTGGTGGCCGTAACACGTGCGGCGCATCGCGCCGTCGTTGCAGCAAGATCGCAGGATCTAGACAGGCGTGCTCTTTACCGAAGAGCGCGGCCATGCTGGTCCCAGCGCCGCGAACACAGACGACATCGACGTGAGCTGTAGCTACAGCTACAGCGGCTGAGAGATGCAATCGCTACATGTGCAGCGATAGCGACACGCGCAGCCATCGCATCACGCCACGGCATTCGCTTGCACGCGCTGCATCCAATAACGATCGAACAACCACATCAGCAACAACGACAGCCCGACCAGCGGAAAGAGTAATCCGCACAGCACCAGCAGCACTAGCAACCCGCGCAGGGTGCGTGGGTCGGCGGGCAACGGCGGCACGCCCAAGCCACCCACCGGCCGCCGCTTCCACCACATCACCACGGCACTGACGCACAACAGCACGATCAACGCGCACGCCAGCAGCAGGATCAGCTGATTGGCGGTGCCGTATTGCTGCCCCAGGTGCACATTGATGCCCCATTCCAGCGTCTTGGCCACCGGCCCGTAATCGCGGTATCCCATGTCCAGCAGCACCGCACCGCTGTACTGATCCAGATGGATCACCCGCTGCTGCTGCAGATCGGCCGGATACACCGTCGCGGTATAGACACCGCGCACGCCACGCGGCGGCGACACGCTATAGCCCGACGCAATACCGAGCGCATCGAACCGCGCCATCGCCGCATCCAGACCAATCGCGCCCATCCCCGGCGCAGCGACACTGCCGACGCCACCGTGCGCTGAATGGACTGAATATTCTGACTGGCTTGAATGTTCTGAGTGCGCCGAATGCTGTGAGTGTTCCGAATGCTCTGAGTGAGCTGAATGTTCTGAGTGATCCGAATGCTGCGAGTGATCCGAATGTTCCGAATGTTCCGAATGCTGTGCATGAGCATGGTCGAAGTTAGCCCCTCTCTCCTCGGGGCGAGAAAGCACTGTTTGTGCGCCACTGGCGCGCGTGCCTTGGAGCGCCCACGCTGCTAGCGCGGGTCGGGGGTTGGGGTGCGGGTGGGCCGCACGCACTGCAGCCGCGTGCGGCCCACCCGATTGTCCGTCATGCAATCGCTCATCCAGCGCAGCAGGCACAGGCACAGCAGATTCCGGCAACCGCGCCTGCCGCAGCGACCACGCGGGCTCGCCACTGTCGGTCAGGCGCTGCTCCGACATCGGCTGCTGCACACGCAGCCCGGCCGGATACCCAAAATCATGCCCGTTGGCCCAGCGATTGACCTGCGCGCCCCACAGCCACGACCACGGCATGCCGCTCAGCGCCAGAAACAACAGGATCGCACCCACACCGGCGCCGGTCACCGCGTGCAGGTCGCGCCAGAACAGCCGCTGCGTCGGCGTGCCACGGACGTTGAGCACACCACCACGCCGCCCGCGCGGCCACCACAGGTACACACCCGTAAGCACCAGCACGATCGCCCACCCCGCCGCCATTTCGATCAGCCCCTGTGCAAACGGGCCGATCAACTCCAGACTGTGCAGTCGGCGAATCGTCCAGGCCAGCGTGCCGTGCTCGGGCAAGCGACCCAGCACACGCACGCGATACGGGTCCACATACACCACCGTGCGGGTGCCATGCGCGTCCACCAGGCCGATCTCGGCACTGGCATCGGCACGTTTGGGCGTGGTGTAGCGGAACAACGTCCCACCCTCCTCGCGCTGCGCCACCTCCACCAGTTGCTGTGCGGACGCGCGCGCCGCACCCACCGGCACCACTTTCAAGCCGTGGTGCACGGTGCGATCGATGGCGTCCTGATACAGAAACGCCGCGCCGGTCAGCGCCAGCCAGATGATGAAAGGCAGCACCAGCAGCCCGGCATAGAAATGCCAGCGCCACACGGCCCGATAGAACCGCCAGCGGCCATCCGGCTGCGGTACGTCGACGCTGGTAGTGCTTGTGCGTGTCCGCATCAGAAACTCCAATCCCAGGACACCGACAGCGCGCGGCCATCGCCTGGCGAATAGCCGGAACTACCGCTGTCGTACCACGCGTACACATAGGCGCGATCGGTGACATTGCGCAATTGCACGCTGAGCGCATTACGCGCATCCACGTTCCAGCGCGCGCCAAGATTGAGCAAGGCATAGCCGCCGGTGCGACCCAGGGTATTGCTGCGCTCCAGGTAGTAATCGCCCTGCGCATTGCCCCAGGCGCTGAGCTGCACGGCTGCACTCACCTGCCACTCCAGACCCGCCGTGGCCAACCAGTGCGGCACGTTCTCGATCTCCTTGCCACGCGTGGCCGGCGCGCTGGGATCGGGCGTGGCGATGCTGGCCTTCTGCCGCGAATACGACATCCAGGCACGCCAATGCTCGGCAGGCTGCAGGTTCAGTTGCGCATCCCACCCACGCCGCAGCGTCCGGCCGACGTTGGCCACATCGCCGATGCCGGCCACGCCATTGACACCGAGAATGGTGGCCACCTCGCCGGAGGCACGTTGTTCCCAATACGCCACCCGCCCATCCAGCAGTGCCGACGGGGCGAATTTGAAACCGGCTTCCCAGCCATCGTTGATCGATGGCCCGAGATTGCCCGGCTGGCGACGGTAGGCACCATCGCCACTGCCGATCTGGAAGGTGCGTCCCCAGTTGGCGTACACGCTGCTCTGTTCGCCCACACGGTAGCTGGCACTGAACTTGGGTTGCTTGATGGTGCCGTAGTCGTAGGTCGGCGCCCAGACACCGGCCAGCAGGTCGTGCAAGGTGCCATCGACACGATCGATGCGATATCCCGGCACCAGTTGCAAACGGTCGACCGGGCTCAGCACCGCCTGCACATAGGCACCTTGGGTGTGCAGATCGTAGTTCCAGTCGCGCAGTTGCGCGCCGCGCACGCGTGCGACGGTGCGGTAGCGCTGCGACCGGTTGTCCTGCCACTGCGCATCCGCACCGGCTTCCAGCGCCGCATTCCACACGCCCCAGTCGGGCTGCCAGTTGCCACGCAGCAGCACGCCGCGATGGGTTTCATCGGTATCGCGCTCCTGCTGCAGGCCGGCGGCGGAAAAACGGACCCAGCGTTGATTGCGGTAGTCGTTCTGATAAGCCTTTGCGCTCCACTGCGCATCCGCGCCCAGCGTGCCATCGGCATGCAATGCGGTCTGACGCACACGGCGCTCGCTGCGATCGTCCTGCGCATAGGCCGGCGAACTGCGCGGCGCCGCTCGCGCACTGGCCGCATCCAGATACCCCGCCTCCAGCGCGCGATTGTCGTAGTAGCGCGTGGTCAGCCCGGCACGGAAGGCGCCATCCGGGTCGGTATAGAACCACTTGCCGGCGACGCTGCGTTTGCGCGCATCGGCGTGCGCGCGATAGCCATCGGAATCGCGCCAGGCCAGCACATAGTTCTGGCTCCACGGGCCCCGCTCGACACCCTTGCCCAGCTGCACTTCGCGCGCACCGAAACTGCCCGCGGTGACGCTGAGGCGGCCATCGTTGCCACCGGTGCGGGTCAGCACATCCACGCTGCCGGCGATGGCGTTCAAGCCATACCGCGCATCGTTGGTGCCGCGCACGATTTCGATCGCACTGATGTCCTGCGGAAACACCGCATCCAGATAGGGCATGCCACCGGCGTTGTCGTTGCTGGGGATACCGTCGATCAGCAGCTTGACCGCGTTGATCCGCCCCTCGCCGTTGAAGCCACGGAACGAAAACCGCCCTGCATCGGTGCCCATGCGGAATTGGGTCACCTGCACGCCGGGCGCGCGCATCAGCAGTTCCCAGCTGTAATCCACGTGCTGATCGTGCAGCAGCGCACCACCGATCACGTCCACCGAACTCAGCACGCGCGCGGTACTTGGCGTGCGCTGCACGTGCTCGCTCACCTGCACCTTGCCCAGCGTCAATGCCGCATCCTGCGCCTGCACCTGGCAGGCTTGACCGCACACCAGCGCCAACGAAGGCGCGTACCACATCGTTTTCAACAACCGTAACCGCATGACCAACCCTTTGCCGCGACACCACGGCAATGCCGCCGTGCGCCGCCCCCAAAGGGCAAGCACCGGCTTCATTCAAAGAATGCGTCGTCCATCGAGTGCGCACAGGCACGCCAACGCATCAGGCGCAGACAGGCTGCAGCAGAACGGACGCCCGCAACGGGGCAAGGCTCAGGCGTACAACGGTGGCCCACGCGCTCCAAGGGCGGTCCAGCGCAAGGCCGACCATGCCCGCACCGCGGCGGGCAGCGGCATCGGCACCGGGCGTCGCTGCAACAGACACAGCACCAGCAGTGCCAGCCAGGGCAGCAGGCGCGCGGCCAACATGCAGTAGTCGCAGGCTTCGCCATGCAGCGCGGCGTCATGGTCGCCGGCGCGTTGCGGGGCGCCGGGCATGCCGTGATCCCGAGGCACTGCGCTGTGCGCTTGCGCAGGCGCGTGGCTCGCATGCACTGCAGCGCTGGTGCTAAGCGCCGGGCCGCTCATGCACATCGGCTCGAGCATGCGCGCCTGGCTCCAGCGGCTGATCAACGGCGCCAACAGCATCAGCGCCACTGCCAGGCAGGCGAGCAGGTGCAATAGACGATGGCGATGAAGCGCGTGCATCGCCGCAGTGTAAGCCGCCATGTCGGCAGGAGCGATGGGAGCGGCCAATGCGCGACCGGATGTCGCACCCAAACCCGTGCAGGCGTCCGGGCGGACCGGCATCGCACGCTGACGCCTGTCGACCTGCGCCCCATCAGCCATCGCCACGGCCGAGTCGATGAAGCGCAGCCCATCACCTGAATATCACTGCCGCCCCATTGTCCAGGCCGGCAGTCACAGTTCTACCGGTGCGTATAAGACCGCGCGCGTGGGAGGCGTCGCCATGCCCTATGCTTGGACGTCATCCCATTCATCCAGCGCGCGCATGAGTACTGTCCTGTCCGATCCAGCGGCTGAGCCACTTCCCTGCGCGCCCAAACCGCCCAGCGAGGCGCTGCGCCTCCAGGCCCTGCGCAGCTACGGCATCCTCGATACGCCGCGCGAGGCCGCCTTCGAAGACATCACCCGGCTGGCGTCGATCATCTGCCAGACCCCGATCGCCCTGATCAGTCTGGTGGACGCCGACCGCCAGTGGTTCAAGAGCGAGCTCGGCATGGGCGAGCGCGAGACGCCGCTGTTCAAGTCGATGTGCGCGCATGCGCTGCTCGACAGCGACGTGCTGGTGGTGCCCGACACGCGCGAAGACATCCGTTTTTCGCGCAACCCGCTGGTGACCGGCGAAGCGCCGCTGTACTTCTATGCCGGTGCGCTGTTGAAGACGCCGGACGGCCTGCCGTTAGGCACCGTCTGCGTCCTCGACCGGCAGCCGCGCAAGCTCACCGACGAACAGGTCGAGGCGCTGCGCGCGCTCGCGCGCCAGACCATGGCGCAGCTGGAATTGCGCCGTGCGCTGCTGATCGCGGAAGAATCCGACCGCTATCGCAGCCGGCTGATGGCCATTGCCGGGCACGATCTGAAGACTCCGCTGCGCACCGCTGCCTACGCCATCGACAAGATGCGTCGGCATGCCAACGTCGATTCCATCCCGACCTTGGTGACTGCGCGCGACGCGATCAGCCTGGTCGGTCGCAGCCTGGACGAACTGGCCACGCTGGCCGCCGCAAGCAAGTCCGCCATGCCGGATCTGCAGCCGCTGCAGCTGGAAGACGTGCTGCATTCGGTGCTCGGCGTCTGGCGCCAGCCGGCCATCGACAAGTGCCTGTCGCTGCGCCACGTACCGACCTCGCTGCGCGTGCGCAGCCACCCGACGTTGTTGACCACCTTGATCGGCAATCTGGTCGGCAACGCGATCAAATACACCGAGCGTGGACGCGTGCTGGTCGGCACCCGCCGCCGGCCCGGCTATGCGGTGGTTGAAATCATCGACAGCGGCATCGGCCTGAATCTCGAGCAGCCCGAGCAGGTCTTCCAGGCGTTTCGCCAGGCCGACCCGCGCAGCGACGGCCTGGGCATCGGGCTATGGATCGTGCACCGCACCGCCGAGACGCTAGGGTGCGAGGTGAAGGTACGGCCACGTTCGGAAGGCGGGACCTGTTTTTCGGTTCGCATTCCGTTGGCCTGACGCAGTCGCGCGCAACTGCGTGGCGATGTGCGACCGCGCAGCTGTGCAGCAGGCTTGGCGCACGTCGCTTCACAGGCGTTGATTCGAGTATCCGGCGCTCGCCAAGAGCGGCCAACCCAGCTCGGCCGCCGACGCGTGCTGCGATTGTTTCGGCGAAAAATCGGCAAAAAAAAGGCGGACCCGAGCTCCCGACCCGGATCCGCCGCCAAACACGCCAGGCCTCTCCCCAGGGACCCGGGTGCGCCAGCCGCGCTGTGTGCGCAGCCTCGCGCAACAGTGATGCGACAGCGCTAGCAACCTTTCGACGACACCACTGATCACACCGGTGAAGCGATACCTGCATCGCCGGTCCTGCGCCGTCCACCCCTAGACGTCCGAAGTGTCGCGTCATGGTTGCTATAAGGGTTTACGACAGCGCCGCGCCCAACTTGATGGGTGCCGACAACGCGGCTAAGGCGGCCCTGACACGTGTAGGGAGAATCACCGACAGCAACACGCGCAGCGCATCGACCAGCGCTTGCATGGCATTGATTGCAAAGAGGATTTGCGGGCCACTCTACGCTGCAGTGCAACATGCAATTCGCATTAGCGGACACGACAACAACAGCACGCAACACACCCAGCGCACCACGACGACGTGGCAGAAACCGCTGTTACGAATTCCGACTGCCTAATCTCCAATCCCGGCCTCATCCCCCTGCTGCGCAAACCACGCCGCCGAATGCACGTCCTCGGCCGCCACTTCCAGCAGCTGACGCAACACGGCCAGCGGAATCTGCACCGGCGTTGCGCCGGCCTGCAGCGCTACCCACAGCGATTCGTCGTGCGGGTCGGCCAGCACCGTCAGCATGGCGTGCTCGCGTCCGTCGATGTTTGCCGACAGTTGCAACGACATGCCGCCATCGGGTTCGGGCGACCACAGTCTGCTGAGCGACGGGCGTACTGGCTTTGTCATCGTCTAGCGCTCAACTGGTGATGGTCTGGGTCAGCGATTCCCAGGTCGGCGGCAGCGGCCAGTTCGGCGCCTGATTGCCGTCCAGTACACGGCGCAGGTCGCGCTTGTCGATCTGCGGCGCCAGCACATGCACCAAATCCAGCGCGTAGTCGCGCAGCACGCGGTCGCGCGGCAGCACCGCCCAGGCGATGCACTCGGCGATCGGCGGCGGCGCCGGCCAGGAACGCAGATCTTCGTCCTGAGCGTTGACCGCCATCTCGGCCACCAACCCCACACCGAGCCCGGCGCGCACATAGGTCTTGATCAGGTCCGCATCCAGCGCAGTTAGCGCGATGCTCGGCTCCAGCCCGACCTGCGCAAACGCCCGCTGCAGCGACGAGCCCGGTCGGGTGGACGATTCGTAGCTGATCAGCGGGTGCTCGGATAGCGCCTGCATGTCCGGTGCCACCCGCGTGTCCAGCGCATGCCCGCGCGGCACCACCACCAGCCGCCGCCAGCGGTACAGCGGCACCGCAATGCCGGCACTCGGCTCGCCGCCGGCGGTGCTGACCACGGCAATATCCGCATCGCCCTGGCTGAGCAGATCCAGCGCCGCACTTTCGGCGGCCTGCTGCAGATGCACGCTCACCTGCGGGTAGGCGTGCTTGATCTGCGCCACCGCCGGCGGCAGCACGAAGCGCGCCTGGGTGTGGGTGGTGGTCAGGGTCAGCTGGCCCTGACTTTCGCGGCGCTGGTTGGCGGCGTAGGTGCGGATGTTGTTGGCTTCCGACAGCACCGCGCGTGCCCGCTCGATCACTTCCACCCCGGCCGGCGTCACCGCGTCCAGGCTGCGTCCCTTGCGCACGAACAACAGAAAGCCCAGCTCGTCTTCCAGCTGCTTGAGCTGCTTGGACAGGCCGGGCTGGGTCGCGTGCACACGCGCTGCCGCCAGCGTGATGTTCAGCTCGGCATCGGCGATGGCCACCAGGTAGCGAAGTTGGGTCAGCGTCATGGGCTTATGTCCAAAAAAGCGCGAGGCGCCACAAGGACTTGGACTGTAGAGGAGTTCTGCGGCCCAGCTTATAACCGAACGCTATTTTTAGGGCGCATGAAGTCATTTCCGACGGCTATAAGCCGGCGTTACGGTCTGGCCCTCCCTTTCGATGCCCCGGTCCGTGACTTCTGCGTTCCCGCTCCTTGCCGACCTGCGTGGCCGTGCCGTCCTGGTGGTCGGTGGCGGTGCCGATGCCGAACGCGCCACCGCCAACCTGCTGCAGGCCGGGGCGCTGCCGCTGGTTGGCGCCCCGCAACTGACCCCACAGTTGCAGCAGTGGGCGCGGGCTGGCCGGCTTCGATGGCTGCCCGGCTACTTCGACCCCGCCTGGCTAGCGCTGCCCGATACCCCCGTCTGGCTCACCATCGCCGCCAGCGAGCAGCCGGAACACAACGATGCGCTGCGCGCCGCAGCGAGCAGCCAGCGCTTGCTGACCCACAGCGCAGCGCCGGCCGCATCCGCAACTGCGCCAGCGCCCTCCCCCGCGCCGCAGGTAGGTGTCGCGCCGCTCTCCCCCGGCAGCGTGACCCTGGTCGGTGCCGGCCCTGGCGATCCCGGCCTCCTCACGCGCCACGCGGTGCGCGCGCTCCGGCAGGCCGAGGTGGTGCTGTACGACCGTCTGGTCAGCCCGCAGATCCTGCAACTGGCCCGCCGCGGCGCAGTGCGTGTGGAAGTCGGCAAGGCCGCGCAAGGCCATAGCACCCGCCAGGAACAGATCCATGCGCTGATGCTGGAACACGCCCGCGCCGGGCGCCGGGTGGTTCGGCTGAAGGGCGGCGACCCGTTCGTGTTCGGCCGTGGCGGCGAAGAACTGGAATTCCTGCGCGCACACGGCATCGGCTTTCAGGTGGTCCCCGGCATCACCGCCGCGGTCGCCTGCGCGGCCTATGCCGGCATCCCGCTCACCCATCGCGATCACGCGCAATCGCTGCGCCTGATCACCGCGCACTGCAAGGATTCGCTGGACACGCTGGACTGGCACGCGCTGGGCCAGGAGCGCCAGACGCTGGCCTTTTACATGGGCGTGGCGGGCCTGGACGGTATCCAGCAGCGCCTGCTGCAGGCCGGCCGCGCGCCCACCACGCCATTCGCCCTGGTGGAAAACGGCTCGCGCCCGCAGCAGCGGGTGATTACCGGCACGCTCGCCACCCTGGCCAGCAGCGCACGGCAGTTCAAGGTGCAGGCGCCCGCTCTGCTGATCCTGGGCGAAGTGACCGCGCTCGCGCCGACACTGCATTGGTTCGGCGCTGCACCGCTCAGCGCGCCGCTGCCACACTCACCCATCGCAACGCCCGACACGCCCACACTCGCCCACGCAGCCTGAATTCGACGGAGACCCCATGGCCCTGTACGACAACATCCTCGACACCATCGGCCGCACCCCGGTGGTCAAACTTCACCGCCTCGCCCCGGACAACGTCACCTTGTACGTCAAGGTCGAGGCGTTCAATCCGGGCGGCTCGGTCAAGGACCGCCTGGCGCTGGCGATCATCCTCGACGCCGAGCAGCGTGGCCTGCTCAAACCCGGCGATACCATCGTCGAAGCCACCTCCGGCAACACCGGCGTGGCACTGGCGATGGTGGCGGCCGCGCGCGGCTACAAGTTCGTCGCCACCATGGTGGAAACCTTCTCCATCGAGCGCCGCAAGCTGATGCGCGCGTATGGCGCCAAGGTCATCCTGACCCCGGCCGCCGAGCGCGGCAGCGGCATGGTGCGCAAGGCCAAGGAACTGGCCGAGCAGCATGGCTGGTTCCTGGCCAGCCAGTTCGCCAATCCGGCCAACCCGGCCTATCACCGCAACACCACCGCTGCCGAAATCCTGCGCGACTTCGCCGGCCACCGGCTGGACCATTTCGTCACCGGCTGGGGCACCGGCGGCACGCTCACCGGCGTGGGCGAAGTGCTACGCGTTGCCCGCCCGGAAGTGCGCATCACCACCAGCGAACCAGCCGGCGCCGCGCTGTTGCAAGGCCAGGACTGGAAGCCGCACAAGATCCAGGGCTGGACCCCGGACTTCATCCCCGAGGTGCTCAATCGCGAGGTCGCACACGAAGTCCTGAGCGTGGAAGACAGCGATGCGATCACCATCGCGCGCCGCCTGGCCGCCGAAGAAGGCATCTTCACCGGCATCTCCGGCGGTGCCACCGTCTCCACGGCGCTGCGCGTGGCCGAGTCTGCCGCACCCGGCGCGGTCATCCTGGCGATGCTGCCCGATACGGGCGAGCGCTACTTCTCCACCCCGCTGTTCGCCGACATCAATGAAGGCTCGGATGACGATTGGCTGGCTGGCCTGCCCTGAGCAGACGGTTGGTTGGCACGGAAAGGCCGCGCGTTTAGCGCGGCCTTCTTTGTTCTGGGACCGGGGGAAGCGAAGTCGATCGACAGACCCCCGCATCACCGCTTGTTTTATCGCGGCATCGGACTGAGCACAACCGGATCGCCATTGCGATCGAGCACCCTGCAGTGCATTGCGGAACCCATGCTGGGCGGCACGGTTGCCGAAGCAATCGCACCATGGCAATAGCGCCCAGCGCACCTGATTGCGTGCGCTTTTCGGCAAAGACAATCACAGCCGAACCGGGAAAAACACATCAGGCAAGCACCGCAGTGCGTTCGCGTCGCCGCCAGCCACACGCAGCCCGCCGCATCGGCGGCCGTACCGCGAGTGCCCGCCGCCACACCCTGATGGCGGGCACGCAATCGAAAACGGCGACGCGCCCGCTGATAGATCGCCGCAACATGGCCTCGCCTGATGAAAGACGCCGCATTGCGCATGCACGTCATACGAGCAGCGCTCAACGCCTTGTAAAGAGCACACAACCGTACCGAGCCGCGACGGAAACGCCCTTTCCGGCTACCCAAGTCTCCGGCCCTACCCAGTTCCCCCGCGACACATTGCATTGCGATGGATGCACTCCCCTCCTTGTCAAGGAAACGTTAGGATGTCCGCCGTTCTGCAGGGAGAGTGTGGTGAGCAAGCAATCGTATGGGCACGGCGGCACACGCAGCGCACGCGCGCCGTGGCTGGTGAAGATCACGTCGCCCGTGCACTTCGCTGCGACGCTGGCCCTGGGCGCCTGGCTGCAACGGCGGTTCGATCTGCCCTTGCCGCCGCCCGACCTGTTGGCCTGGATCGAACTGCTTGGCGGCATCGTCGCCTGCCTGGGCTTGGCCCTGGCCATCAATTGCTTTGTGCTGTTCGCGCGCCGTCGCACCACCATCCTGCCGAGCGGCCATCCCTCGCAGCTGGTCCTGACCGGGCCGTACCGCTTTACCCGTAATCCGATGTATCTGGCCCTGATCCTGAGCTATCTGGGCCTGACCGTGCAGATGGGCTATCTGTGGGGCGTGCTGCTGCTGCCGCTGCCGTGGCTGGCGCTGCAGTTCTACCTGATCCCGTTCGAAGAAGGCCGCCTGCGCGCCGAATTCGGCCGCGCCTACACCGCGTACTGCACGCGCGTCCGCCGCTGGCTCTGACGCGCAACGCGCGGGTCGCGCCGCGTCGCGCAATGCGGCGGCGGTTTGGCAGGCAGGGCCGCCGGTAACTCCCTGGCGCCAGCGATAAATTCTTCCAATCGTTGCCGCGACTGTTTCGTCCGAAAACGCGATTCTGGCTGATCTTTTGCTGCGCCTCCGGCACCGTCGTGGGCTGTCGCAGCGTGTGAGATGAATGGGCCCTAGCGTGGGGCTCCGCAACGCCTGACCCCATCACGCGTTCATCATTCAAATCCCATAACTATCGCGCTATGAGAATCGAAGTCTGGCAAGGCGACATCACCGAACTCGACGTTGACGTCATCGTCAACGCCGCAAACGAATCACTGCTGGGTGGCGGCGGCGTCGATGGCGCCATCCATCGTGCTGCCGGCCCACGTCTGCTGCACGCTTGTGAAGCGCTGCCGCAGGTGCGCCCGGGCGTACGCTGCCCCACCGGCGAAATCCGCATCACTGAAGGCTTCGATCTGAAGGCGCGCCATGTGTTTCATACCGTGGGCCCGGTGTGGCGCGACGGCAAGCACAACGAGCCGGAGCAACTGGCCAACTGTTATTGGCAGTCGCTCAAACTTGCCGAGCAAATGATGCTGCATTCGATCGCGTTCCCGGCCATCAGCTGCGGCATCTATGGTTACCCGCTGTACCAGGCCGCACGGATTGCCGTGACCGAAACCCGTGACTGGCAGCGTTCGCACAAGGTGCCCAAGCACATCGTGCTGGTGGCCTATAACGAGGCGACCTACAAGGCGTATCAGCAGGCACTGGCAACGCAGGACACCGCAGCCGCCTGATCGCTACGCAATGCAGGTTGCACTGACGAGCGCCGCAAGGCGCTCGTTGCGTTTCGGTCAGTGGAATCACATCGTCGTCTTTCAACCGCGCCACTACCGTGCAGCAGTCCTGATGCACGGCCTCAGCTCGCCCGATCGCACCAGGAGCGGCTGACAAACGGAGCGAGCGTCAGGCGAGTGCGCACAGCGCCGAGGAACTACGGTGCCCGCACCGGTGCATGCCGATCCAGGCACCCGCCCGCCATACCCGCCCGGCGAAGGCGCAGTGTTTTGTGCGTTGCGGCTGCGTTGCGCAGAGCTGGCCCGCACCTGGGCGCAGTCAACCCGCACGTCGACACCCAATAAAAAACGCCGGCATCGCTACCGGCGTTCTGGTCTTACCGGCGATGCAGCCTTGCGGCCGCCATCACTCGATCAGCCCTTCCACTTGCCCAGTGCGGCCAGGCCGTTTTCCTTGGCGCGCTCATAGATGATCTGCTGCGCCTTGGCGAAGTTGCCGGTCATGTCCTTGGCCCACAGCTTCAGTGCGGCCTGCTGCATCGCGCGGCCGTAGGAGAAGCTCAGCGGCCACGGCAGGTTGCCGAGCTGGTGCATTTCGTTGAGGTGCGCGGTGGACTGCTCGTCGGTCTGGCCGCCGGACAGGAACACGATGCCCGGCAGGATCGCCGGCACGGTCGACTTCAGGCACATCACGGTGGACTCGGCCACTTCCTCGACGCTGGCCTGCTCTTCGCAGCCCTTGCCGGAAATGACCATAGAGGCCTTCAGGATGGTGCCTTCGAGCACGACGTTCTGCTCATACAGCGCGCCAAACAGCGAGCGCAGCGTGGCTTCGGTGACTTCGTAGCAGGTCTCGATGTCGTGGCTGCCGTCCATGATCACTTCCGGCTCCACCATCGGCACCAGGCCCTGCTCCTGGCACAGCGCGGCGTAACGCGCCAGCGCATGCGAATTGGCCTCGATGCAGGTGCCGGAGGGGATGTCTTCGCCGATGTTGATGACCGCACGCCACTTGGCGAACCGCGCGCCCAGCGTGTAGTACTCCTCCAGACGTGCACGCAGGCCGTCCAGACCTTCGGTGACCAGTTCGCCCGGCATGCCGGCCAGCGGCTGCGCGCCCTTGTCGACCTTGATGCCCGGGATGATGCCGTGCTCGGCCATGTACTTGGCGAACGGCACGCCGTCCTTGGTCTTCTGACGGATGGTCTCGTCGAACAGGATGGCGCCGGAGATGTAATCGCTCAGCTTGGGCGTGGTCAGCAGCAGTTCGCGGTAAGCGCGGCGGTTTTCTTCGATGTTCTCGATGCCGACGCTGGCAAAACGCTTTGCGATTGTGCTGGTCGACTCGTCGATGGCGATGATGCCCTTGCCCGGGGCAACCATGGCCTGGGCGGTTTCGGCAAGCTGTTCGATGCTCATGTAGTTCCTGTGGCAGCTGCGGGGGAGAACGAAAGTATAGCGACGAAAGTCGTACACATTCCTTCACGGAATGCCTGCAACCGATTACACCTTGCCTGCGTGACAGGATGTGTGGCGTCGCTCGCATCGCGCTGCACAAGGCGCCATCGCTGTGGTGTGTGGTTGCCGACGCTTGCACAAGCGCATGCGGCCATCGCGTCGGCATGCATCACCGCTGTGTTGCAGGCAGCGCTGCACTTGCGCCGCGATCACCGCAGCAGCGTGCGTAGAACATCCGATCTGCATGCACAATCGTGTGCGTCGAACGTGCTGGCATCGCGGTTGCCACGTTGATCGATTACGCCCATACGTGGACAGGCGCAGGTCGTGTCCCTACGAAGACGTGCCGCGCGACAGCCGTTTTGTCGGCAGCATCTCCGCATCTGGAGCGCGATGGCCGCCAAGCAGATGCCGCCGATGATCCAGGCCTGCTGAATCAAGCCACGCACGATGGAATCCGTGTGCGATCAGCGACATGCAACGCACCCGCGGTGCGTACGCCACACGGCGCGCAGACCGGTGCATGACACGCCACCACACCTGACTCATCAAACCTCACACAGCACAACGGCGACCCGAAGGCCGCCGCGTACAGGATGCTTGCTGTTCAACACACCGCGGACGTCAATCGACGTCCGCGGCGGGTCGGCAGTGCGTTACAGCTCGCCCAGACCGGTGGCGCGGCCGTCTTCGCCCACTTCCAGCAGGCGCAACGTGTTCGTGGCGCCGTGCATTTCCATGTGCTCGCCGCTGGTGAACACCACGCGGTCGCCCGGGCCCATGCGCTCGTTTTCCACCAGCAGGCGGATGGCCGCACGTGCGGCTTCGCGCGGGGTCAGGCCGCGGCTGTCGAAGCTGATCGGGAACACACCGCGCATCATCGCCATCTGGCGACGCGCGCCATCGTGACGGGTGAAGGCGTAGATCGGCATATTGGAGCGGAAGCGCGACAGGAAGCGCGGCGTGCCGCCGGATTCGGTCAACGCCACCACGCCGCCCAGGCCGATGTGCTCGGACAGGAACATGGTCGCCATGGCGATCGCCTGATCGGCGCGCTGCAGGTTGCGTTGCGCCGCTTCAAAGTCGGTATCGAATTCGAACTGGTGCTCGGCACCCAGGCAGATGCGTGCCATCGCTTCCACCGCGCGCACCGGATAGGCGCCGGCGGCGGTTTCGGCCGACAACATCACCGCGTCGGTGCCGTCGATGACCGCGTTGGCCACGTCCAGCACTTCGGCGCGGGTCGGGATCGGGCTTTCGACCATCGACTGCAGCATCTGCGTGGCAGTGATCACCACCTTGTTCTGCGCCAGCGACTCGCGAATGATCTTCTTCTGCAGACCCGGCAATTCGGCATCGCCGATTTCCACGCCCAGATCGCCGCGCGCCACCATCACCACGTCAGAGGCTTCGACGATTTCGACCAGATTTTCGATCGCTTCGGTGCGCTCGATCTTGGACACCAGCTGCGCATCGCAGCCGTGCTGCTGGGCGATCTGACGCGCGTCGTGCATGTCCTGCGCATTGCGGCAGAACGACACCGCGATGAAGTCCACGCCGATCTTGGCGACGATGCCGATCAGCTCCTTGTCGCGCTCGGTCAGCGCGCCCAGCGACAGACCGCCGCCCTGCTTGTTCAAGCCCTTGCGGTCGGACAGCACACCATCGTTGAGCACGGTGGTGACGATGCGCGCGCCCTGCACGTCGGTGACCTGCAACTGCACCAGGCCGTCGTCGAGCAGCAGCACGTCGCCGGCCACCACGTCCTGCGGCAGACCCAGGTAGCTCACGCCCACCTGATTCTGGTCGCCGGCCGGCGCATTGACATCGGCCACCAGGTCGAAGCGCGCGCCCATGGTCAGCTTGATCTTGCCTTCGGCAAAGCGTTCGATACGGATCTTCGGGCCCGGCAGGTCGGCCAGGATGCCCACTTCGGCACCGGCGCGCGCAGCGGCGGCACGCACTTCGGCGGCGCGCTTGGCTTGGCCCGACGGGTCGCCGTGGCTGAAGTTGAGGCGCACCACGTTGACGCCCGCCTTGAACAAAGCGTCCAGCACACCGGGCGCGTCCGTTGCCGGTCCGAGGGTGGCGAGGATCTTGGTGCGGCGTTGACGTTCTTTCATGATGGCCTCCCTGTAAAAGCCGCGAAACTTAACACACACGTCACGTACCGAGGATGGCATTGCGGCATAGCCACCCTCTTATTCCGGCATGTCTTACAGACAGTGCGGGACAGTACGTCCGTTTACGCACGCGTTGCACTGGGCAACGCGATGCGGTCGCCACCCTAACCCGGTGGCAGTGAAGAGCGTTCTGCGGCATTACGCTGCGCAACGCGCAGGCATCGACCAAACGAGCGCCACCGCCGATGCGTAGCGCTCACGCGTGGATCAACTGGGTCAATTGCGCCGGCGTGTGTGCAATGGCGCCGGCACCTGCGGTGCGCAGTTCGGCCTCGTCGCCAAAGCCCCACAACACACCGATGCTGTGGATGCCGTGGTGATTGGCGCCATCGATATCCATGCGACGGTCGCCGATCATCACGCAGCCGGTCTTGTCGATCTCAAGGCGGCGCAGTGCTTCGGCGATCAGGTCCGGCTTGAAGCGGCGTTCGCCATCTTCGCTGGCACCGATCACATTCTCGAAGCACGCACCAAACGGCAGGTGCTCGACGATGCGGCGTGCGTACCGCTCGTTCTTGGAGGTGACCACGGCCAGGCGATGGCCGGCGCGTTGCAGGCCGGTGACCACCTCGCCGATGCCATCGAACACGCTGAGTTCGGTCCAGCCCACCGCGTCGTAGCGCTCGCGGTAGAGGCCCAACGCGCGCTGCACCAGCTCCGGATCCTGCGGAAAACACTCGGTAAAGCTGTCGCGCAACGGCGGGCCGATCCAGGCACGCAAGGTCTGCGCCGATGGACGCGGCTGGCCCACGGCATCGAAGGCATGCACGATGCTGGCGACGATACCCGGTTCCGAATCCACCAGCGTGCCGTCCAGATCGAAGAACAGCGTGGCTGCACTCACTTGCCGCGGGCCTCGAGTGCGGCCACGGCCGGCAAGGTTTTGCCTTCCAGAAATTCCAGGAACGCGCCGCCACCGGTGGAGATGTAGGTCACGTCCTTGGCGATGTCGTACTTGTCCACCGCAGCCAGCGTGTCGCCGCCACCGGCGATGGAAAACGCCTTGGATGCAGCGATCGCGCGTGCCAGGGTTTCGGTGCCGTGGCTGAAGGGCTCGAATTCGAACACACCGACCGGCCCGTTCCACACCACCGTGCCGGCATTGGCGATCATCTCGGCATAGTGCTGCGCGGTCTGCGGGCCGATGTCGAGAATCAGGTCGTCCGCCTCGACGGCATCGAGCGACTTCACCGTGGCTTGCGCATCGGGCAGGAACTGCTTGGCGACGACCACGTCGGTGGGCAGCGGAATCTCTGCGCCGCGCGTTTTGGCATCGGCCACGATCTGGTTGGCGGTCGGAATCAGATCCGGCTCGTTCAAGGACTTGCCCACCGCATACCCGGCAGCGGCGATAAAGGTGTTGGCGATACCGCCACCGACGATCAGCTGGTCGACCTTGTTGACCAGGTTGGAGAGTAGCTCCAGCTTGGTCGAGACCTTGCTGCCGGCCACGATCGCCAGCAGCGGCTTGGCCGGGTTATCCAGCGCCTTGGCCAGCGCATCGAGTTCGGCCATCAGCAGCGGGCCACCGGCGGCCACCGGCGCGAAGCGGATCACCCCATGCGTGGACGCCTGCGCACGATGCGCGGTGCCAAAGGCATCCATGACAAACACATCGCACAGCGCGGCATATTTGCGTGCCAGGGTCTCGTCGTCCTTGCCCTCGCCAACATTCATGCGGCAATTTTCCAACAGCACCACCTGGCCCGGCGCGACCTCCACACCGTCCACCCAATCGCGCACCAGGCTGACTTCGACACCGAGCAAAGTGGTCAGCCGCGCGGCGACCGGCGCCAGCGAATCTTCTTCGCTCCAGCTGCCTTCCTTCGGGCGACCCAGGTGCGAGGTGACCATCACCGCCGCGCCTTTTTCCAACGCCAGCTTGAGGGTGGGCACCGAGGCGGTGATGCGCTGCTCGGAGGTGATCTGGCCGTTGTCGATCGGCACGTTGAGATCCTGGCGGATCAGCACGCGCTTGCCGGAAAGATCGAGGTCGGTCATACGGACAACTGACATGGGCTTGGCTCGCTAAGTCTGGGGATTAGGGAATCGGGATTAGGGATTGGTACACGGCGCCGCGCCTGCGTTGGACGCGTGCGTGCACGCTCTGTGGGCGGAGGAAATCACGCTACTGCGCCGCCTTGACGGGGCAGCGCCTTGCAAAGATGCCGCCATTGCAACTGCGGCCGACACCAACGGCAGCCGATTAGAGACGCAGTGCAATGCGACCGCCTTGGCGGCGGGGATTGGGTCATCAGGAGTCGGGATGGGCGCGCCGTACCGCAACGAGGCAGTGCGCTGGACGGGCGCTGCCGCACATGCGGATGGCGCCAACTGTGATCGGTCGAACACGACGGGCAATGCGGCTGCCTCGGCGACGGGGGATACCCATTGTCCGGCCTTCGCAGCAAAGCGGCAAACCCGCATCGCCCGCACACCGCTGGCGACAGCGCGACAGCGCGGCGTTAAAGCGGCCGCTCCGTACCGGATTTGCGCAGCAGACTGGCCGCAAAACCGCCGACCAGCAAGGCGCCACCGACCAGCAGCGCCCAGAGCAGCCATTGTTTCCAGTCGCGCGGCGTGGCGGCCGGCTGCAGTGCCGCATCGCCGGCAAGCGGCTGTGCCTGCGCGGCCATGCTGGCCTGCACGGGCTGCCACTGCATCCCGCGCTGCTGCCGCAGCGCCTGCAGCATCGAGGCCAATGGCGCGTCGCCACGTTGCACGCGCGCGCTGCCAGCGACGAGCGCATACGGCGGCTGCCCCTGCGCAAGAAACATCAATCGCTCCGGTTGATACCCCGCGCGCAAGGTCGGCACCGCGGTGCTGCGGCCCTGGGCAGCCACCAATCGCCACTGGCGATCGCGCACGGGCGCGGACAACAGCTGCGGTGGCGAGGCGCCATTGCCAAGCCGATACGCCAACCATGGCCCGGCGCGACGCGACCATGGCGCATCGTCGGCATCGCGGCTTTCCACGATCCATTCCACCGCCTCGGCCACACCGCCGCCCACATCCAGCTGCGTGATCGGAAAGCGACCTGGCACGACATAGGTCACGCCGGTGTCCTGGGCAGTGCCCTGCAAGTCCAGCCAGGACAGTTGGGTGGGCGCAACCGCACCATCCACTTCCGCATCGACCGCGCGCAACGGCGGCAAGCTGCCCGATACCGGCACGATGCGCAGGTATTTTGCGCCGTCGTCCAGCGCAATGCGGCGTTGCTGCAGCCGCTGCGCCTGATTGTCCAAGGCCATGACTGTTGCATCGGAAGCGAGCACACGCCAGTCGCGCAGATCGTCGCTGCCCTCTACACGCAGCTGCGCCTGCACCGGCGTATTGCCCTCCCAGTCCAGCAACAACGCACGCGGGCGATCGCGCAATGCGCTGGCGTCGATCAACCAGCTGCCACCGACGCCGGGCGCTGCTGGCGTACCGGTTGCAAAGCGGCCTTCCAGCCGCCGCACCGCCCCGCTGGCATCGCGCTCGGCGATCAACTGCAGATCGCCGTTGGCCGGCGCAGCGCCTTCGGGCAATGCGAACAACGGCAACCGCTGCCGACGCGATGCGGATGGCACAGCGGCGACGGGCAGCGGCGCGGTGGGCATCTCTTCGCCACGCGCGTCGATCACCGTGACATCGCCTAATTCCGCATCGACTGCGCTGCGATAGACCGCTTCGTTCAAGGTCAGCTGATACATACCGGCGTCGGAGCCGGCCACCTGCAGCGGCCACTGCTGCCGATAGTCCTGCCGCACATCGGCCGCCTGCGCCATCAGCGGCACCAGCAGCACCCATCCCCAATGTTTCGTACTCATGCCTGATCCTTTGCCGCGCCATCGTCGTCGACAGCGCGCTCTTCAATCGCCGGACGCGGCGGCGCCGGCGCCAGATACCCCACCACCGTACACAACAGGCCGTAGGCCATGAACGAGCCGATGCCGAGCAGATTGCCCAGATGCTGGCGATCGACCAGCACCAACTTGGCCAGCACCAGGCCCATCAGCAAGGCACCGCCCAGCCACAGTCCGCGCTGCCCGCGACGCGAGCCGACCACCCAACCCAGCACACCCAGCACGCTCCAGACGATGGTCAGGCTGGTCTGCGACACCGTCGCGCCCACCAGCGCGGCATTCCACGGCACACCGCCCCAGTGATGCACGCTGTGCAAGGTGCTGCCGGTGATCAACACCCAGCCCAGCACACCGAGCGCAGTGACGCGCCGACCTTGCAGGATCGCCGGCGCGTGCGTCGACCACGCCCAGCGCGCGACCAAGGCAAGCACCGCCAGCTGCGCCAGTTCGGCCGGATTGAGCAAGGGCACCCAGGGCAATGGCGCGGCGCTGACCGGATCCAGCAATGCGAGTAGCCAACCGATACCCAATACCGCGAACACGCAGCTCAGCAACCCGGTGCGCGCAGGATCGAAGCGCGCCCCCTGCGGCCAGGTCAGCCACGGCCAGCGCAGCAAGCCCACGGTCGCCACGGCAAGCCACGGCACCGCCAGCAAGGCGCAGCGCCAGCCGTTGGCAAGCGCAAACGCATCGGCCAGCCAGGCCGCACCCAACGACACCACCGACGGCCACAACAGCCACCAGATGAACTGCGCGACCACGGCGCCTGCACCAGGCTGCATCCGCAGGCACCACAACGCCCGCGTGCCTGCCAGCGCAAACGCCAGCCAGGCCAGGGCACCCCAATGCGCGAAGGGCTGCGTATGCGCATGGTTCTGCCACAGCGCCAACGGCGCGGCCAGCGCCAGACCCGCCATGACCGTCCACACCAATGCAGGTGCAGGACGACGACGGTGCACCTCGGCCGCCAGCCATACGCTGAACGCGACGAAGCCCAGCAGCAGATCCGGCTCGCTGCGCAGATCACCGGCAAAGCGCAGGATTTCGTGCACCCCGCACATGGTCCACCAGCCCAGCCCCCACAGATACGCCACCAGCGCGCTCCGCCGATAACCCGCATCGCGCAGGAACCAGGCACTGGCCCAGCCGGCAATGGCGATCAGCAAGCTGCTCGTGCAGGTGGCATTGGCCACCGCCACGCTGTCGTAGCGCCACGCATCCACACCGAAGGCCACGCCCACCGCCGCAAGCAGCTGCAAGGCCACACCGCTGATCTGCGAGATGCGTCGCTGCTGACGCAGGCCCAGCCACAACAACCCCACGCCTTCCAGCGCGAACACGCTGGCGGTGGCACGCGCCGACAACGCCAACGGCACTGCCAGCGTCGCAAAGCCGACGGCCAGCATCGCGTGCGCCTGGCCCAGCAAGCGTGTGGAGACACGCCGCAGCAACCAGCTCGCAAGACCTGCATACAACGCCGCCACGGCGACGGCGCACAACGCCAACGGCAGTCGATCGCCTTCCAGCAAACGCGCCTGCAACGCAAAGGCGACCAACGGCGTGCCGAACAACAGGCTGCCATCGATGAGCTTGCCCGCACTGCCGTCGCCGCGCCGCGCATGCAGCACCGGAATCGCGACATACATGGCGAAGAACAGCAACAAGAACGGCTCGGTGCTGGCGAATTTTGCAGGGGTGTACTGCAGCGCGCCCCACAGCGTGCCGATGCCGAACGTAAAGGCAAATCCAAGCAGGTTGAGCACGCGCCATGGCCGCGTCCACGCAATCGCCACAATGCCGGCGTTGAGCACGGCGTAATACGAAAACAGCCCGACATGATTGCCGCTACCGGTGGACAGCCAGATTGGCGCAAGAAACCCGGCCAGCACGCCCAATACCGCCAACGTACGCGAGTCCTGCACCACCGCCAGCACGCACATGCCGGCAATCAGCACCACGCTGATGCCCATCGCCAGCCCGGCGCCCAGCAAGCTGTACAACTTGAATGCCGCAAACACCGTCAGCAACAAGCCGCCGATCGCACCGCCCTGCAACGCCAACGCAAACCCGGGCCGCTGCAGCCGCTGCTTCCAGCCGAATACCAGACCGGCCAGCGCCAGCACGCTGATGCCGGCCAACCGCAGCTCGACCGGCATGCGCATCCAGCCCTGATCGCTGGCGTACTTCAACAACGACGCCACGCCGGCCAGCAACACCAGCATGCCGACCTTGACCGGCACATTGCCTTCGGTAAACCAGCGCTTCACCGCGCCGATGGCGCGCGTGATCGGGTCCGGTTGCGCTGGCAGCGCAGGCAATTCCTGCGCTTGCTGTGGCAGTCCTTGTGGCTCCGACGGCGACGATTGCGCTTGCCAGCTGGACGCAGGCGCATCTTCCGCTGTTGGACCGGTTACCGACGCTGCAGGCGCGTCTGCTGGCAGTGTTGGCGGCGCCTGCATCACAGGCGCAGACGGCGAAATGCGACTCGACGCACTCGGCAAATCGAATGCGTCAGGTACTGCCGCGTCGGAACTGGAGGTGTTCAATGCGGACGTGTCGCCCGGCTGCGCCCATGCGTCTGTCGGCGCAGAAGCCTGCCTCTCGGCCGCACGCGCTGCCGCATCCGCAGGCACATTCCCCGCCTGCCAGTACGCAAGCCGCTGCTCCAGCGCATCCACCCGCCGCCGCAGCCCGGCAATCCACACCAGCGCGATCACCACGCCCACCGGCACTGCGAGCAGCACCAGGGCCACCAGCACGATTATCGTTTCCAACGCCTATCCCCTAGCCGGCATCCGGCCGACTCTAGCGCCGCCATGCTACTCGGCGTACGCACGAAAGTCGGCATCGCCGCGCATAAGCGCCCGACAAGACGCTGCACCCAAGACGACCTGGACGGTAAAGCAGATGGCTCGCGTACCGGGTGCCTGCGTCTTGCAGTAAAGCCAGCCGCGCAGCTTGCGCATGCCATGGGGCGGACAATACGTCTCGGGGACACCCGCGGCGTTACATCCACGCCTCACCGGGCCTGCCACCGGAACGAGCGAAACGCCCATAAAAAAACCCCGGACTAGCCGGGGTTTTTTGCACGACTTCAGAACTTACTTCGCAACAACGCGCACCATTTCCAGGCACTTGTTGGAGTAGCCCCACTCGTTGTCGTACCAGGACACCAGCTTGACGAACGTCGAGTCCAGCGCGATGCCGGCGTCGGCGTCGAACACCGAGGTGCAGGTCTCGCCGCGGAAATCGGTGGCCACGACCTTGTCTTCGGTATAGCCCAGGATGCCCTTCAGCGCGCCTTCGCTCTGTGCCTTCACTTCGGCGCAGATCTCGGCGTAGGTGGCCGGCTTTTCCAGTTCGACCGTGAGGTCGACCACCGAGACGTCCGAGGTCGGCACGCGGAAGCTCATGCCGGTGAGCTTCTTGTTGAGCTCGGGAATCACCACGCCCACGGCCTTGGCAGCGCCAGTGGAGGACGGAATGATGTTTTCCAGAATGCCGCGACCACCGCGCCAGTCTTTGTTCGACGGGCCGTCCACGGTCTTCTGCGTGGCCGTGGCCGCGTGCACGGTGGTCATCAGGCCGCGCTTGATGCCCCACTTGTCGTTGATGACCTTGGCCAACGGCGCCAGACAGTTGGTGGTGCACGAGGCGTTGGAGACGATCGCCTCGCCCTTGTAGGTCTTGTCGTTGACGCCGTAGACGAACATCGGTGTGTCGTCCTTGGACGGAGCCGACAGGATCACCTTCTTGGCGCCCGCGTCGATATGCTTCTGCGCGGTTTCCTTGGTCAGGAACAGGCCGGTGGATTCGATCACCACGTCGGCGCCCACGGCATCCCACTTGAGGTTGGCCGGGTCGCGCTCCTGGGTCAGGCGGATCTTCTTGCCGTTGACGATCAGGGTGTTGCCGTCGACCGACACCTCGGCCTTGAAGCGGCCGTGCACCGAGTCGTACTGCAGCATGTAGGCCAGGTAGTCGGGCTCGAGCAGGTCATTGATGGCCACGATCTCGATGTCATTGGCGAAGTTCTGCACCGCAGAGCGCAGCACGTTGCGTCCGATGCGACCGAATCCGTTGATGCCAACCTTGATTGCCATGTTCACTAGCTCCTGCGGCCGCGACAGCGCGGCGGATGGAAAGGGGCTGACATTCTAACAGCGTCCTCCCTGGACGGCCGTGCTGTTGCGTGTGGGCGGGGGCTCGGGATCGGTCATTGCCTGACTTCAACCCGTCCGCGGTGCCCCTTGTCCAGTTCGGCGGACGCCGGTGCACGGCGTTCTGCGTTGCGCTTGATGTCGCGACTCGCTTGCCGACCTTGTCCACTGATCCCCCTGCAGCGTCCCGCGCGCAAATCGCGTCATCGGGGCCAAGCGTCATCCAACGCACCGAATCAACGCATACGCTTTATTTTCCAAATACTTACAATTCAACTAACTACGCCGAAAAGCGTATTCATGCATATGCCGAACAGCAGCATTTCGGCGCTCCGTGGATTTCGATACTGGCTCTGCCTGCTGAGGCACCCAATCAACTACACGGAGATTCCCATGCGTCGCACCCTGTTCTCTCTGGCTTTGGCTCTGGCTGCCACCCCGGCGCTGGCCGCTGGCGTGATGCATTACACCGAAAAGGCAGCGCTGCCCGTCGACGGTGAAGCACGTGAAGTCGCCGCGCTGTTCGACACCTGGAACGCTGCACTGGCGACAGGCAACCCGCACAAGGTGGCCGATCTGTATGCACCGGACGGCGTGCTGCTGCCGACGGTCTCCAACGAAGTGCGCGCCTCGCGCGAGCAGATCGAAAACTACTTCGAAATGTTCCTGACCAAAAAGCCCAAGGGCGTGATCAATTACCGCACCGTGCGTGTGCTCGATGACGACAGCGCGGTGGATGCCGGCGTCTACACCTTCACGCTGACCGACAAGAGCGGCAAGAAGAGCGATGTGCAGGCGCGCTACACCTTCGTCTACGAAAAGCGCGACGGCAAGTGGCTGATCATCAACCACCACAGCTCGGCGATGCCGGAAGTGGATGCGCCTCAGGTCGCCAAGGCCAAGTAAATGCGGGCGCCTCGGAGTACGCCGCCCGCTGTCTGCGGCCTCCCGCGCGCCACCGTCGGCACACCTCCCCCGCCGACGGTGGCGCGGCCCGCAGCGCATTGCACATCCGACCTGCGACCTGCATGCGATGACCGCCACGGCGCGCAGCGCTGCTGCCATTGCGCAGCGACGCTGCAGTCCACGCATGACCACCCGCATCGCGATGCCCCGGCGCGTAGTGGCCTTGGTTTGATCAGGATCAAGGCGGCAGCCGCGCAAACCTACAAGACTTCGTCCAACCCCTGCACACAACGAGAATCTCTATGCGTATGCGCTCTACCCTTCTGCTCGCCGGCCTGGCCGCCAGCCTTGCCAGCGTCCCCGCACTGGCTCAATCCAAAGGCGACTGGACCGTTGCCGTCGGCGCGCACCAGGTTGCTCCTAAATCCGACAATGGCCGCCTGGTCGGCGGCACGCTCGAAGCGGACGTGGGCAAGGACATCAAACCGACCTTTACCGCGGAGTACTTCATCGCCGACAACCTGGGCATCGAGGTACTGGCAGCGCTGCCGTTCGAGCACGACATCGCTCTGCGTGGGCTGGGCCGCGTCGGTAGCACCAAGCATCTGCCGCCGGTAGTGTCGCTGCAGTACCACTTCAACAGCCAGGGCAAGGTGTCGCCGTTCGTCGGCGCCGGCATCAATTACACGCGGTTCTTCAGCACCGACACCCGCGGCGCATTGGCCGGCAGCCAGCTGGAACTGGACGATTCGTGGGGCCTGGCCCTGCACGCCGGGTTGGACTTCAAGCTCAGCGAGCGCGGCGCGCTGCGCGTCAACGCGCGCTGGATCGACATCGACAGCGAAGCACGCCTCAACGGCACCCGCATCGGCACGGTCAACATCGACCCGCTGGTCTATGGCGCGGCGTACGTCTACCGGTTCTAAGAGCAACTAACAAAAGGGCTGTGCTCACCGCCAGGCGGGTGCGGCCGGTGCTCGGTGCGGCATGTACCACGCGTACACGCTGCTTCCGAGCGCGCCGTCCACACCCACCTGACGACTACTCACTAGGTTCTGTTAGCCACTCTAAGTCACAGCAGCAAGCCCGGTGCATCTCTGGCACACTTGACGTCCAGGGACGTGCATCCACCGCCGGAGTTGCGGACAGGTCAGTCACGTCGAACGCCTGTCCGACCTACCGGGGATTCCATGAGCATGTTCATCCGTACCGCCCTCGCCATCGCATTGGCCGCTTCGGCCACTCCCGTGCTTGCACAGTCGGCCGGCCACTGGACGACCGGCTACGGCGCGGGCTACGTTTCGCCCAAGTCCGACAGCGGCAACTTCGGCGGCGCTCGCGCCGAGATCAAGGGCGCGCCCGCGCTGTCGTTCACCTACGAATACTTCATCCGCAACAATCTCGGTATCGAGGTGCATGCCGCCGTGGCAGGCAAGCACGATCTCGAGCTGGAAGGCGTCGGCAAGGTGGGCAGCTATTGGTCGGTGCCGCCCAGCGTGTTGTTGCAGTACCACATCAATGGCTACGGCACGGTGTCGCCTTTCGTGGGCGTGGGCATCAACTACACCACCTTCCTGGGCGAAGACACCGAGCAAGCGTTCGGCAATAGCGAGCTGCGGTTTGGCGACTCGGTCGGCGCCACCGCGCATGTCGGTGTGGACTTCATATTCAACGACCGCAGCGGGCTGCGCGTGGATGCACGCTGGACCGATTCGCGCAGCAATGTCGATTTCAACGGCGTGCGGCTTGGCAAGGCGCGGGTCGATCCGTTGACCTATGGCATCTCGTACCTGGTCTATTACTGATCGCGCTGCCACCGTCGCGTTGATGCGCGGCGACGTGGCAACAACAGCCATCAAACCGTCCCGGACGGTTGCGTACAATCGGGGGATGAAGACGTTCTCCCCCTCTCTTGTTGTGCTTGCCGTGGCGCTGACCGCGGCCACCCAGCCCGTCACCGCATTCGCCTGGGGCCCGCAGGGCCACCGTCTGGTGGCGCGCGTTGCCGAAACCGAATTGAGCCCGCAGGCGCGCGCGCAAGTGGCGCAATTGCTTGCCGGCGAGCCGGACCCGACATTGCATGGGGTCGCGAGCTGGGCCGATGAATTGCGCGAACACGATCCTGATCTGGGCAAGCGCTCGGGGCCGTGGCATTACGTCAACCTCGCCGAACACGACTGCGGCTATGCGCCGCCGCGCGATTGCCCGGATGGCAACTGCGTGATCGCCGCACTCGACCGCCAGACCGCCGTGCTTGCCGACCGTCGCCAGTCGCTGGACGCGCGTCGTCAGGCGTTGAAGTTTGTGGTGCATTTTGTCGGCGATATCCATCAGCCGATGCACGCCGGTTATGCGCACGACAAGGGCGGCAACGATTTCCAGCTGCAGGTCGACGGCAAGGGCAGCAACCTGCATGCGTTGTGGGATAGCGGCATGCTCAACGATCGCCACCTCAGCGACGATGCCTACCTGCAACGCCTGCTGGCGCTGCCTGCGGCCACGGCGGTCTCTCCCGTGCTGCCGCCGCCTGCTGCGGCCTGGGCGCAGGCGTCGTGCAAGATCGCCGTTACGCCGGGCGTGTATCCGGCAGCGCACGTGTTGCCGGCCAGCTACATCGCCACCTATCGTCCGATTGCCGAGACGCAGTTGCGGCTGGCGGGCGACCGCCTGGCCGCCGTCCTCAACGCCGCGTTGGCCACTCCCTAACGTGGATACAGCGATGCAGCCCGAGGTTCTTGCGTTCTTCCATGCCGACAGCAGCACCTTCACCTACGTGGTCGCCGATACGGCGTCCGGCGCGGCGGCGGTGATCGACCCGGCCCTGGACTATGCAGCGGACACCGGCGCCATCAGGACCCACACCGCGCAGGCCATCGTCGATGCCATCCGGCAACGCGGCTGGCACGTGCACTGGTTGCTGGAAACCCACGCGCATGCCGATCATCTGTCGGCCGCGCAGTGGTTGAAGCAACAGTGGCCCCAGGCGCGGGTCGGGATCGGCGAAGGAATTCGCCAGGTGCAGCAGACGCTGGCGTCGCGTTATGCGTTGCCGCAGCACTTTCGCCCAGATGGTTCGCAGTTCGACCATCTGTTTGCCGATGACGAACACTTTCTGCTCGGCGGCATCGAGGTGCGCGTTATCGCGGTACCCGGGCACACCAGCGACAGCATTGCGTATCTGATCGGCGATGCGCTGTTTCCCGGCGATTCGTTGTTCATGCCCGACGCGGGCACGGCGCGTTGCGACTTTCCCGGCGGCGATGCGCGGCAACTGTACGCATCGATCCAGCGCCTGTACGCACTTGCCGACGACACCCGCGTATTCGTCTGCCATGACTACGGCCCCGGTGGCCGGGCAGTGGCGCATCAGACCACCATTGGCGAGCAGCGGCGCAGCAATGTCCATGTGCGCGATGGCGTCGATGTCGAAGCATTCGTCGCCCAACGGCAGGCACGCGACGCCACCCTGCCCGAGCCGAAACTGATCCGGCCCGCATTACAGGCAAACCTTCAGGCGGGCCGCTGCGAGGACGTGGCTCCGTAGCGCCCGTTGGCGTTCGCCACGCCGGTCGGGCGCAGCCGCTATGATCGGTGCCTTCCCTCGGTTGGACATTCCCATGCGAACGATCGGTTTCTGGCAGAGCGCCCTGTGTGCGTTGATACTCGCTTTGCCCGTCCTGGCCGCTGCGCAGACCCCGCCGGTCACCGTATTCGCCGCCGCCAGCCTCAAAGAGTCGATGGACGAGGCCGCCGCCGCTTACGAAAAAGCCTCCGGTACGCCGGTGCGGGTGTCGTATGCGGCGAGTTCCGCATTGGCGCGGCAGATCGAACAAGGCGCACCGGCGGATGTGTTTTTCTCGGCCGACCTGGAATGGATGGACTACCTGCAGCAGCGCGGCCTGGTCGTGCCGGCGCAGCGCCGCAACCTGCTGGGCAATACGCTGGTGCTGATCGCACCGGCCACCAGTAAGGTGCGGGTGGATCCACGCACACCCGGCGGCATCGTCAAGGCGCTTGGCGAGAATGGACGCCTGGCAGTGGGCCAGACCAACAGCGTGCCGGCCGGCAAGTACGCCGCCGCCTCGCTGCGCAAACTGGGCCAGTGGGATGGGCTGAGCAACCGCCTGGCCGAATCGGAGAGCGTGCGTGCCGCGCTGATGCTGGTCTCGCGCGGCGAAGCGCCGCTGGGCATCGTCTATGGCTCGGACGCACGCGCCGACCCCAAGGTGCGCGTGGTCGCCACCTTTCCCGCAGACAGCCACGACGCCATCGTGTATCCGGTGGCGGTTCTGAAAAACAGCAGCACGCCCGATGCCGCCAAGTTCGTGCAGTGGCTGAGCAGCAAGCCGGCCAAGGCGATCTTCGTGCGTCGCGGCTTTTCGTTGACGGATTGAGGCACGCCGCCTGTCGATGTTCACCGCTGAAGAAGTCACCGCGATCGGCCTGAGCCTGAAGGTCGCGCTGGTTGCCGCCATCGCCAGCCTGCCGCCGGGCATCGCCTGCGGCTGGCTGCTGGCGCGGCGCCGCTTTCCGGGCAAGGCGCTGCTGGACGCATTGCTGCATCTGCCGCTGGTGATGCCGCCGGTGGTCACCGGGTATGCGTTGCTGGTGATGCTGGGCACACAGGGGCCGATCGGCAGCTGGCTGCTGGAACACCTCGGTGTGCAGTTTGCGTTTCGCTGGACCGGTGCGGCATTGGCCTGCGCGGTGATGGGATTTCCGTTGATGGTGCGCGCGATCCGGCTGTCGATCGAAGCCACCGACCGCCGCCTGGAAGCGGCCGCCGCAACCCTTGGCGCTGGCCCGTGGCGGGTATTTTTCAGCATCACCCTGCCGCTGGCGTGGCCGGGTCTGGTGGCCGGCATGGTGCTGGCGTTCGCCAAGGCGCTTGGCGAATTCGGCGCCACAATCACCTTCGTGTCGAATATCCCCGGCGAGACGCAGACGCTGTCGGCGGCCATCTACGGCTTGATGCAGGTGCCGGGCATGGAATCGGGCGTATGGCGCCTGGCCGGCGTGGCGCTGGCGATCTCGCTGGCGGCGCTGTTGTTGTCCGAGTGGTTGGTGCGCAGACAGTACCGACGCGAGGACGAGTGATGCTGGATCTGGATCTGCAGCTGCAACGCGGCCATTTTCAGCGGCGTATCCGTATCCAGGACGACGCACGCGTGGTGGCATTGGTGGGCCCCTCCGGCGCCGGCAAGACCACCGTGCTCAATGCGATTGCCGGCCTAATGCGTCCGCAGGCCGGGCATATCCGCATCGATGGGCGCTGTCTGTTCGATCACGCGCTGGGCGTGGACGTGCCGACGCATCGACGCAGCATTGGCTATGTATTTCAGGATGCGCGGCTGTTCCCGCATCTGGATGTGCGGCGCAACCTGCACTACGGTCGGCATGCGCGCGGTGCGGCGCCGTTCGGATTCGACGACGTGGTGGCCTTGCTCGGCATCGGCCCGCTGCTGCATCGCCGCCCGCGCAACCTGTCCGGTGGTGAGGCGCAGCGTGTGGCCATCGGCCGCGCCTTGTTGTCGCAACCGGCCATCCTGTTGTTCGACGAACCGTTGTCCGCACTGGACCAGGCGCGCCGCGAAGAATTGATCCCTTACCTGCAGCGCGTGCGCGACGAGATCCGTCTGCCGATGCTGTACGTCAGCCACAACCCGGATGAAGTGCAGCGCATTGCCGACAGCGTGCATGTGTTGGAGTGAGACGTTGATGGGCAATACGGCGGCGGTGCGGGCTGTCCGCTGTATGCGGCAAGCACTCGTGTTGAGCCGACACCCATCACGCTGATCCGCGAGTTATCGTCTGCACGTTTTGGATGATTGCCGCGCCATAGAGCGGCTTATAAAACGTAGCGAGCAGTCGTCAGGTAGGTGTGGACGGCGCGGAGGAACTGGAGTGTACGCATGGTAAATACCGCACCTAGCACCGGAAGCGCTCGCATGGTGGTAAGCACAGTCTTTTTTGTTAGCTGCTCTTGGCCAAACCAGCGCCTACAGGATGACCGCTTGAACGTCACTGCTGCGCGACAGCTGTCACCACGCACGCCGAGATCAAGCGTCGCAATCACGCCCCTTCATTGCGCAACCTTGCCGGTACGCACGCTCACCTTGCCCTGCCGCACTTCGAAGGTAAACGCGAACGACAACGTCACAGGTACGGGTTCTTCATGCGTCGCGCCGCTGCAATCATCCAACGCCGCAGGCTGTGCGACACCCGGTGCATACGTGCACAGTGCGGCCGGCACGAATTGCCAGTGCTGCACGGTCGTGCGCACAGCCTGCAGCAGGTCGGCGTTCTCCGGCAGTCGCCCGGCCACGCACTCGTCGCGATCGGACAGGGGGTCCACGCGCTGCACTGCGCCGTCGGCGGCAAGAATCACATGCGCGCATACCGTGGTTGCCGGCAAGGTCTGACGTGGCGAATCGGCCGGCAGCACCGGCGCCTCGCTGCGCAAGGCGCGCGGCATGCGAAACCGCTGCGTTTCCGCCAGCGTGTACGAGGCTATCGCAGCAGCGCCACCACCACCCGGTTGCGGCGACAGCATGCGTTGATCCACCGAATCCTCACGCTGGCTACGCTCCTGCTCTGCCATGCGCTGCGTTGCACATCCGCACAGGCTCAGAGCGACGACGCTGCACCATGCCAGACCGTACTTCATTGCGGTGCTCCTTGTTTTGCGCATCCTGCGGATGCCACGCAGTCATCGGTGCGACTGGATTGCGAGGCAAGGCGCTGGTCGCCGCCAAGATCGCTGGATGCACCCGCCTGTTCCGGCGGATCCAGCTCGAACCGGACCGGCACACGTACCCGGGAAGCTACTGGCTTGCCATCTGCAATCGCGGGCTTGAAGCGCCAGTGACGCGCTGCCTCTAGCACGGCCTGATCGAACACTCCGGCTGGCTGGCTGTGCACGATCACGACGTGGCCGGGTGCGCCGTTCGGGCTGACGTCGATCTGCAACTCGACAAGGCCTGCAAGGTTTGCAGCGATCGCTTCGGCTGGATAGCGGGGCGGCGGCATCGTGCTGAAATCCACTGCATTGCCTGGCGTCGGTGTCGCGCTCAGACGCGCAGGCTGGATGACCCAACTGGCAAGAGTGGCGACGGCTGCAACCAACATCACCATGCGCACGTTCCACCGTGCACGCCGCACCTCCAGCGCAGGCGCACGTAGCGCGGCAATGCGTTGCGTCAACGGATGCGTCGTGGCCCAGTGGCACGCCAACGGCGACCATCTGTCGCCCAGCTGGCATTTGAGCATCGCGCCGGCATAGCTGCGACGCTTGTCCGGATGGCGCGCAAGCACGGCGGCATCGCACGCCAACTCCTGATCCAGCCGGAATGCACGCCATGCCACATGCAGGAACGGATTGAACCAGCCGATGCACAGCAGCACGGTCGCCAGCAGGTTGGCATGCAGATCGCCACGGCGCAGATGCAAGCGCTCGTGGGCCAAAATCAACGCACGCTCGTCGGCGCTATAGCGCGTGGTGAAATCCATCGGCAGCACAATCCGCGGACGCCAAAGTCCGAGCGAGGCCGGCAGACCGACATCATGCGTGGCCAGCCACAGCGTCTTGTCCAACGCATGCAGCGCACCGAGACTGTGCATAAAGCGCCGCTGGCCACGCCACATGATGACCGCGCTCAGTACGGCGCCCGCCAGCCAAACCGCGACAAGCCACTGCTGCACGCCTGCCGCGCCAGTGCCGGCATCTGATGCGAACGGGATAGCAGCCAGCGCCGGCAGCTGCACTACCACCGCACCCACTGACGGGCCAGGCAGCACCGCCGCCAGCAACGCGAGCGGCACGCTGGCCCAGAGTGCATAGGCTGCCGTGGCGCCCAGCCAGGTACGCAGCGGACGGCGCAGCAGTAGGCACGCCAGCAACGCAATCGTGGTGTAGAGCGTGGCGCGCAGCCACATCAGCGCATCAGGGCTCATCGTCCAGTTCCTTGAGCAGACGCTTCAATTCGGCAACGTCGGAGGCGCTGAGCTTTCCGCGTTCGCTGAAGTGCGCCACCAGCGGCGCAACCCGCCCACCGAACAGACGTTGCAGCAGCCCTTCGCTTTGTTGCTGCACCCAGTGATCGCGCTGCAACAGCGGCGTGTAGAGGTATTTGCGCCCCTCTTTTTGCGCTGCGATGGCGCCCTTGTTGAGCAACCGGTTGAGCAAGGTCTTGACGGTTGGCTCGGCCCAATGGGTCTGCGCCAACGCAGCAACCACCTCGTCGGCCGTGCGCGGCGCATGGTCCCAGAGCACCTGCATCACCACCGCTTCCGCATCGCTGATCGTCATGCGATTACATCCGTAATTTTTATCGATTACAGCTGTGAACGAACGTCTTGTCAAGCGCGACTCGTACGTTTTGCGGTATCCACCAGCGCCGGCTTTGCCTGCACTGCAATCTTTTGGCATGCCTGTGTACAGGTATCTGCGTATGCGCCTCGACGCTCCGCAGCATGCCCACCACATGGCTGCGCCGGGCCGCTATTTCGGCACTCTCTGCGAAACGCACGGGGCACCGGCCGTGGATCCCGAGCCAGACGCACGGCCCAACACCCGGATACTTCAGTCGGCGGAACTGTCCACAAATCGCACACTGACACGCAAGCCGCCGAGCGTTGGCGCGTCGTCCAGATGGACCTGTGCTGCGTGCGCCTGGGCAATGTCCTGCACGATCGAAAGACCCAGGCCGCTGCCTTCCACGCCGGTACCCAGCTCTCGATGGAAGCGGTCGAAGACACGTCCGCGCGCAGCTTCCGGGATACCCGGTCCGGAATCTTCCACGACCAACGTCGGCACCGGTTCGGCGTGTGTGCTGATCCGGATGCGGCCACCCGGCGGTGTGTAGCGCACCGCGTTTTCCAGCAGGTTGCGCAATAGAAGCGACAGTGCGAATTCGTCTGCGAGCACCAGCACCGGCTGCAGTGCCAATTCCACTTCTTGCTGTCGCTGCAACGCAACCGCCAACACGTCTTCGGATTCGCTGCGCACCAAGGTGTCCAGGCTCACGCTGCGACGTGGCAAGGCAGTGACTGCTTCGACCCGACTCAAGGCAAGCAATTGCGCCACCATGCGCTCGATGCGGAGCACATTGGCATCGAGTTGCTGTTGCGATTCGTCACGTTCCTGCGCGTCGGCGGCCAGGCGCAGATTGGCCGCATGTACTTTCAACGCCGCAATCGGTGTGCGCAGTTCGTGCGCAGCATCGGCGATAAAGCGACGTTCGCGCTCCAACCCTTCCTGCACGCGGTCCATCAACCCGTTGACCGCACGTACCAAGCCATGCACTTCGCGCGGCATGTGCTGCGGCTGCAGCGGCTGCAGGCGCTTCGGGTCGCGTTCGCCAATCTCGTCGGAGACCCGTACCAGCGAGCGCGTGGCCCAGTTCACCACGGCCCAGATCAACAGCGCCATCAACGGCAATGCCATCAGCAACGGCAATAACGTGCCCAGCGCAATATCTTCGGCAAGCTCTTCGCGGATGTCGGCGCGTTCGGCCGATTGAAACCAACGCCCACCCGCCGAGTGCAACGTAAACGTACGCCATTGCCCATCGGGCAGTTGCACATCTGCATAGCCGGGGTGCAGCGGCGCCATTGCCTGCGCGGGCGCACTGTCAGAGCGCAACAGCAACGCGCCGCCCGCATTGCGCACCTGAAACGCCAGTTTGGTTTCGTAGGCATGGCCATCCTTGAACGCCAGCGCTTCACCCACGCCTTGCGCCTGCCCGTGCCATCCACGGATCACGATCGGCTCGCCCTGCGGCAGATCGCCCAAGGGCTCATCGACCAATGACACCAGCACGCGCGCCGATTGCACCAGGCGTGCATCGAACATTTCGCCAGCTTCCTGCAGGCCGGCGCGATAGCTGAAACCAGCTGCAGCCAACATCAGCAACGACAAAACGCCGAGCAAGGCCAGCAACAGCACGCGACGGATCGAATTCATTGCGGCGGCACGGCGGCGGCCTGGGCGGCCTGTTCGTCGAGCGCGTAACCGATGCCGCGCACGGTACGGATCAGCGCTGGCGAGAGTTTTCGACGCAGCTGATGCACGTGCACGTCCACTGCATTGCTTGCGACGTCTTCGTCCCATCCATAGAGATGTTGCTGGATGCGTTCGCGTCCGATCGGCCGACCGTGCTGCTCCATCAGCAGCCAAAGCAGGGCGAATTCGCGTCGGGTCAGATCCAGATCGCGGCCGTGCCAGCGCACCGACATCGCGGCCGGATCCAGCCGCAGCGCGCCGGCCTGCAAGGTGGGTTGCGCACGCCCGGCTGCACGTCGCAGCAGTGCGCGCGTTCGCGCCAGCAGCTCGTTGATATCAAAGGGCTTGCCAAGGTAATCGTCGGCGCCCACATCCAGGCCCAGCGCACGATCGGCGGCGCGCTCGCGCGCGCTGAGCACCAGGATCGGCGTATCCAGCGCGCGGGCGCGGGCGGTGCGAATGACCTCGATCCCATCCATGCGCGGCAACCCCAGGTCCAGGATCACCAGGTCCAGGGTGTCTTCCTGCAAGGCCATCAACGCACTGACACCGTCATGTACCCAGTCCACCGCATAGGCGGCGCGCCGCAAGGCGGTGCGGATGCCTTCGCCCAGCGAAAGATCGTCTTCAACCAACAAGATACGCATGTGAAGCAGTCTGTAAGGCGGCTCAGTGCTTGGCAAGCTGCGCGCGCACATCTGCCAACTTGGCGGCCAGCTCCTTGCGGCGGCCGGCATCGGCAATCTGCCTGCCTGGTCTGGGCGCCGCAGCAGCGGCTTTCTCGAAGGCCTTTGCGGCACCGGCCCAATCCTTTTGATCACGCAGAAAATCGCCGACAAAATAATTGCTATCGAGTCCGTCCGGATCGATCGCCAGACCCTGATACAACAAGGTGCGCGCCTTGGCGTCGTCGCCGAATCCGATCGGCCAACCAGGCACCTGGTAATACAGCGCACCCAGGCTGGTGTAGGCCGCGCCATCGAGCGCGCGCGGTGCGCGCTTGATCGCCTCCTCGAAATCCGTGCGTGCGAGTTTGACCTGCGCCAATGCGCCCAGACCGCCTTTTTCGCCTGCCAGACTGGAGCGCACGATGCCGTCCCAGATCAAGGCATCGGCATCGTCCGGCAAGGCATGACGGACCTGCTCGGCTTGCTGCGCAAGCGCTTCCAGCGCCGCAACCCGCTCTGGTTTGGAAGTTTGGTAGGCGATCACCGCCCAGCGTTCCTGTAGCTGCGCCACCTGCGGCGCCAGACCGGCCGCCCAACTGGCACCGGTCGTCACCCACATCGCCAGTGCGGCCAAGATGCGCAGCTGACAGTCATTGCGATTCATGCGAAAGCTCCTGTGTGGCCGCCACGCTGCCGGGCTGCGCATGGCCGCGGATGAGGGGAAGTTGTTTGCGCAACGCACGGTCCACCAATTCGGGCAGCACACCGTTGAGCCGGGCAAATAGTTTTTCCGGCCAGCCCAACTGCCGACGCGCATCGCCACGCACAATCGACTGCAACAGCGCTGCCGCAACATCCTCCGCCCGGTCCACGGCCGTACCCAACGCCACGTTGAGCGCATCGACAGCGGCAGGATTGAAGCTGGTAGCAGTGGCACGCGGCGCCAGATACTGAAAGCGCACCTGCGTATCTGCATGTTCGCGGGCCAAGGCCTCGAACAGCCCGCGCAAACCGAATTTGCTAGCACTATAGGCGGCGAAACCGGCAAAACCGATGCTGCCGAACGTGGAACCGACCGCCACCATCGCCGCTTCCGGCTGCCTCAGGAAGACTGGCAGCAGCGCCTGCACCAGCAGCATGGGCGCGGTGAGGTTCAAATGCACCAACGCCTCCAGGGCGGCCGGATCCTGCTCCTGCAACAGCCCGAAGTGGCTTTGCGCATGCGCAAGGACCAGCACCGAGGGTGCGGGCTGCAGCGCTTGTATCCGCGTCAGCAGCAACGCACGGCCCGCTGCGCTGGCGAGATCCGCCGCTACCGGCAGCACGCGACCAGCCGGCTGCATGTCGGCCAGGCGCTGCAAGGTCGCCGGCGTGCGCCCGACCGCCACCACCATCGCACCCGCCTCGACCAGCTGCGCGCACAACGCGCTGCCGATACCGCCACTGGCCCCGGTGAGGATCACGCACCTGCCCCGAAGATCCATCACGCCGCCTCCGCCAGACGCACGCCATCGGCGCGCAAGGTGCGAAACAGGTCGCCGTACAACACGTAGAAGCGCTTGGCCGCATACACGACTGCTTGCTGGTCGAGCGGGTCGTCGAGGCGATTCATCAGGCCTTCGAAGAAACCGGCGTGCTCGATATCCAGATCGCCATGCGAGAGCAGGTAGCTGAAGGCGTTGCGCGGCAATTCCAGCGACTGGGCAATCTGATTGGCCGCGCGCGTAGCCAATGCCACGCTGGTGCCTTCCAGCACCAGCACCATGCCGAAGAAACCGACCGGGTTACCGCGCTGGATGGTGTCGTAGGCGTAGCTGACCATCAGTTCGGTTGCCAGCGACGGCCCGGCGAGCACGGTCGCCTCACGCGCCTGGCCGCACGCCACCAGATCGTCCAGGATCCACTCCTGATGGCCCATCTCTTCTTCGATGTATTCGCCGATGGCTTCGCGTAGCCATTCCAGCCGCGCCGGCAATCGCGCGCCGCAGGCCATCAGCAGCGGCACGGTATGCCGCACGTGGTGGTAGGCCTGCGCGAGAAACGTCACATAATCCTCGCGCGCAATCTGCCCGACGAGTGCGGCCTGGATGATCGGCACCTGCGTCATGCGTTCGCGCTCGGCCTGGGTCTGCGCCAGCAGGGATGTGTAGAAGGTCATGGTGAAACTCCGAGAGAAACAGTGGCCGGCCATCGATAGCTGCGATCGACGTCGGATTGGTAGCGCGCCAGGATTGCGTCGCGCCGGGGACGGCCGTTGGCCGTGAGCAGGCCGTCATGTGCGCTGAAAGGAGCATCGGCGCGCACAAAACGCGCCACGCGTGCGTAGTCGGGCAAGCCGGCGTTGACCTCGGCCAGCGCCCGGGCGAGCGCCGCATCATTGGTATCGGGACGACGCGGCCACAGCACCGCGACGTTGTCGGCCTGCGCTTCGCCCCAGACGACGGCCTGGGCGAGCAACGGATGCTGCAGCAATTCGCTTTCCACCCACTCTGGCGAGACGTTACGACCGAACGCGGTGATAAAGACATGTTTGCGCCGCCCCGTGATATGGACGAACCCATCGCTGTCCACCCGCCCGAGATCGCCCGTGCGCACCGGTCCCGACGGCATCGGCTGTTCGCCCAGATAGCCCAGCGCACGCACGCCGGCGACGTGAATCTCGCCATCGACGATCTGCACCTGGGCGTGCGCCAGCGGCTGCCCGACGCTGCCTGGACGCAGCGCGCCGGGACGGTTGAGACAGACCACCGAGCCGCATTCGGTCAGCCCATAGCCTTCGAACACCGGCAGGCCCAACGCAGCGGCGCGCGCCAGCAGACTCGGGCCGATGTGGCCGCCGCCAACGGCGATATAGCGCAACGATGCAGGCAGCGCCACGTCCTGCTCCGCCGCACTGACCAATGCCAACAACAACTGCGGAACCAGGATCACGCTCTCCGGTTGATAACGTTGCAGGCACCGCAGCAGCGTCGGCACATCCAGCCCGCTGGAGCCGCTGTAGCCGATTTCCGCCAGCGACGGCAGCGCGACCTGCGCCCCGGACAGCAAGGTTGCGTAGAGCCCGGCGACGTTTTCCAGCAAGGTGGACAACGGCATCAGGCACAGATGCCGACGCGGCGAGATCGCGGCCGATGCATCCACCAACGCGCCGGCCACCGTCAACAGGCTGTCGGCCGACAGACACACGCCCTTGGGACGGCCGGTGGTGCCTGAGGTGTAGGTGATGCAGGCGGTGTCGGCCGGCAGCACGATGGTCTGCGCGAGCGCTTCCACCCGCCAGGCGCGCAGTGCATCGAACTGCAGCGCCGCCATCGCGCCATGGGTGCCTGGAGGCGCGGCGGCTGCCGCGTCGGTCACGACGCATTGCGCGCCGCTGGACATCAACGCGTGCACCACCTGCGCATCTGAGAAGAACGTCGGCAACGGTACGTGCACCGCATCGATCAGGCGCAGCGCAAGATCCAGGATCAACCAGCCCGGGCCGTTGTCCAGACGGCTGGCGACACATGTCAGCCCCGCTGTCTGCAGGCGTGCGGCCAGCCCCACCACGGCATCGGACAGGTCCTGCGCATCCAGGCTGCCTGCGGCGGTCAGCACCCGCGGCGTATGGCCATGCAGGGCGCCGAGCAGCGCGGCGAACCGCGCGCTCATGCGCCTACTCCGGCCTGGCAAAGCGTCGTCTCGACACCCCAGCGCGCAGCCTGCGGATGCAGCGCCTGCCGCGCAAGCAGGAACGCATGACCGGCGGCGACATCGCCGCACAGGACCTGTGGATGGGTGGCGTAGTAACTGCCCCACTCGGTGCCGTCGTCTTTCACACGCGACTGCAACGCTGGCGCCAGGGCCACCGGCTGCAGCTGCAGCCGATCGAAGGTATTGCGCAAGGTCCGGGTTGCGGTAAACAACACCCAACGTACGCCCGCGTGATGCAGCGCATGGGTCATCTGCGGGATCAGCGCGCGCGCACTGCCGGAGCTGATCGCGGCGAAGTTGCCGACTTCGGCCAGGCCTGAGCGCGCGACAGGCACCGCCATCCGCCCAGCCAGCGCCGACTCGGCCGGGCCATCCAGATATTGCTCCACAAACAGGCGACCGGCACTGCCAAGCCGCACGCCTACCGCCGCCAGCAGCACTCCATTGGTATCGCGATAGGCCAGCAGCTGCGGCAAGAAGCTGCGCAGCTGCGCGCCATAGCGACGCAGATAGACCCCAGCGATAAACTGTTCCACCTCCTGGCGCTGTGCGTGCGTGGCCTCGACCAGGCTGGCACTGGCAAATCCATGGCGGGAGCAAAAACCAGCGGGGGTGGTTGAAGTGATCATGTTGCGCATCCTGGGCGCGCTCGATTACGTCACCATGAGCCAGTTGTTACCCAGTTGTAATTTCTGCAGAAGCGATTCGTTGCTTACTGTCGGGAGTCGCCCGACGCCTGTCGGTGTCGCCACCACAGCGCTTTCGGCTACGCTCTCGCGCATGCCTACATACGTCACTGATCTGGACACTGCCGTCGCGCACATCCTGCAACGCATCGACGGCCCGTTGCGGGTGGGTGCACCGCTGGGCATCGGCAAGCCGCATCGGCTGTTGAATGCCTTGTACACGCAGATCGAGAACACGCCCGCGCGGCCGCTGGCGTTGTATACCGCGCTGTCGCTCAATCCGCCCAGACCCGGCAAGGGGCTTGAGGCGCGCTTTGCGGCTGGGTTTATCGCACGTCACTTCGGCGAGGACTTCCCGCGCCTGGCGTATGTCGATGCCATGTTGCGCGATGCCTTGCCGGCGCATGTGCAGGTGGAAGAGTTCTACATGCAGTCCGGCGGTCTGCTGCAGTCCACGCAGGCGCAGGCCGATTACACCAGCTTGAATTACACGCATGCCGCGGCCGCAGTGGCGCAGCGCGCGCCGAATCTGATCGTGCAGAAAGTTGCGCGCGAACCCGGTGGTACGCGGCTGTCGCTGTCGTGCAACAACGACATCACCCAGGACACGCTGGACGCCGTGCAGGCATTGGGCCTGCCACGCCCGCTGCTGGTGGCCGAAGTGGACCCGCAGCTGCCGTGGATGGGTGGCGCTGCCGCGGTGGATGCAGCGTTCTTCGATCTGATCATCGACCTGCCCGGCCCTTCGCCGCGTCTGTTCGGCCTGCCGCGGCAACCGGTGACGACCGTCGATTACGCCATCGGCCTGTATGCAAGCACGCTGGTGCGCGATGGCGGCACCTTGCAGATCGGCATCGGCACGCTGGCCGACGCATTGAGTCATGCCTTGGTACTGCGGCATACCGACAATGCAACCTATCGCCGCGTGCTGCAAGCGCTGGATCCAAGCCTGGAGGCGCACCCCAGCGTGCGTGCCAGCGGCGGCCTGCAGCCGTTTGCGATTGGCTTGTATGGCTGCAGCGAAATGCTCAACGAAGGCTTCAAGCAATTGGTGGACAGCGGCGTGATCCGTCGCAAGGTGCACGACGATCTACCGCTGATGCAGCGCATCGCCGATGGCAGCGCGGATGCCGCCGACCAAGCGCGCCTGGCAAACGAAGGCGAGTTCCTGCACGGCGCGTTCTATCTCGGCTCGCCGGACTTCTATCAATGGCTGCGCGATCTGGATGCCGACACCCGCAATGCCATCTGCATGCGCCGCATCAGCGAGATCAATCAGCTGTATGGCGGCAATGAAGCACTGGAGCGGCTGCAGCGCCGCGATGCACGCTTCTTCAATTCCTGCATGATGGCCACCGCACTCGGTACGGCGGTCTCCGATGGCCTGGAAGATGGCCGCGTGGTCTCCGGCGTCGGCGGGCAATACAACTTTGTCGCAATGGCGCACGCCTTGCCGCAGGCACGTAGCACCTTGATGCTGCGCGCCACCCGCGATGCCGGCGCAGACGCCGCCAGCAATGTGCGCTGGAGTTACGGCCACACCACGATTCCCCGCCATCTGCGCGACATCTACATCACCGAGTACGGCATCGCCGATCTGCGCCACAAGACCGATCAGGATTGCGTGGTGGAAATGGCCGGCATCTGCGATGCGCGCTTTCAGGACGCGCTGCTTGCGCAAGCCGCCCAGTCACGCAAGCTGCGCACGGCACCCGTGTTACCTGCGCGCGCACAACGCAACACGCCCGACGTGCTTGAACAGGCGCTGGCGCCATTCCGGCGCGATGGCAGCCTGCCCGATTATCCGCTTGGCAGCGATTTCACCGCGGTCGAACAACGCTTGCTACGCGCACTGACATGGCTCAAACGTGCCACCGCCAGCAAGGGCGCAATGCTGGCGACGCTGGCGCGTGCAGTGACATCGCGCGCTAGCGACACGGCTGACGACGCGGCCTGCCTGCAGCGCATGGCATTGGACACACCGCGCACGATTGGGGAGCGTCTCCAGGCACGATTGCTGGCCTATGCGCTGCGCCAAACAACACCACGATGAAACTAATCATTTAGAGCAGCTAACAGAACTACTGTGCGGCCGCCAGGCGGGCGCGGTCGGTGCTCGGTGCGGCATGTACCACTCGTACCCTGCGGCTCTGCGCGCGCCGTCCGCACCCACCTGATGACTGCTCGCTACGTTGTGTCAGCCACTCTAGTGATTCACTGGATTCGCCTGCACGTATCGAAGCGACTGACGCACGACGGCAACACTGCGGAAAGATGCGCGTCAAGCTGCGCCCGGATGATGGCGACCACCTTGTTTCCTGGCATCGCCGCATGGGTTTTGTCCCGGTTTTTCCCGCACGTTGTTCAGCCATTCACCGTAAAGCGAAGCAGTCGCGCATCGAACGAAGCAAGCTGCCGCACGCTGCATTGTTTGCCGCCTTGATCATCAGCAATCTTGCGCTAGCTGCTGCGCCGCGCCTTACCGATCTGCAATACGTCGGGAGCCACAACAGCTACCACGCCGGGTTTGCACCCAGCGAGGCCACGCTGCTGAAACAGCTCAATCCCGCGTTGTTCGCGGCACTGGATTACCGCCATCCGCCGCTGACGCAACAACTGGACGATGGTGTCAGGCAACTGGAACTGGACGTGTTTTCCGATGCCCAGGGTGGTCGCTACGCACACCCGGCGATCGCCGCGCAGATTGCCAAGGCCGGGCTGCCGCCAGCACCGGCCAGCGCACCCGCCGGCGTGATGGACACACCCGGCTTCAAGGTCATGCACGTGCAGGACGTTGACCAACGCAGCACGTGCCAGCCGCTGATCGCCTGCCTGCAGCAGGTGCGCGACTGGTCCAGGCAACACCCCGGGCACGTGCCAATCTTCATCCTGCTGGAAACCAAGCAGGCGCCTGTGCAGCTGGGCTTTCCCAGCGTGCAGCCTGAGCCGTTCGATGCAACGGCCATGGATGCATTGGATGCAGAACTGCGCTCGGTCTTTCGACCGGGCGAATACGTCAGCCCCGACCAGGTGCGTGGTAGCGCGCGCACGCTCAACGCGGCGGTGCTTGCGCATGGTTGGCCCTCGTTGGCCGAGACGCGCGGCAAGGTGGTGTTTCTGCTCGACCAACGTACCGCCGGTGCGAGCTATCTGCCGGGGCATCCATCGCTGCGTGGCCGGGTCTGTTTCACCAATGCCGTGCCTGGCGAAGACGATGCCGCATTCACCGAACTCAACGACGGACCTGCCGACACGATCACGCAGCTGGTGAAAGCCGGCTACCTGGTGCGCACGCGAACCGATGCAGACCTCAAAGAAGCACAGCAACACGACACCACCCGCCGCGACAGCATGCTGGCCAGTGGTGCGCAGTTGCTGAGCACCGACTTTCCCGCGCACGAGCCGGCCAATACCGGTTACGAGGTGCGCCTGGATGGCGATGCGGTGGCGCGCTGCAATCCGCAGCGGCCGCCAACGCACTGCAAGGGCGTCGATCTGAGTCACTGATCGGCGCCACTGGCGTTGGCGCACATCGCATAGATGCACACAGACCCGCCGCAATGGAAGGCATCGGCACTGCACGCCTGCGCCCGCGTCACGGCCAGGCGTTCCTTTCACTTGGAGCGGCTAACAAAACGTAGCGAGCTGTCGTCAGATGGGTGTGGACGGCGCGGAGGAACCGGCGTGTACGCGTGGTACATGCCGCACCGAGCACCGGACGCGCCCGTCTGACGACTGCACAGTAGGTTTATTAGCTGCTCTCACACGAGCCCCCGCATGCACACTCCCCGCACCCTCCATCGCCTGAGCTGCGCCATCGCACTGGTGCTGTCTGCACCCGTATTGGCCGAGACGCCCGAGCTGGCCACCACCACGCTGGATTCGGTGAACGTGCAGGCCAAGCATGCCGCCACGCCCGGCTCGCTCAACGAGCAACGCCTGTCCAGCAGCGTCAACAGCGTGATGAGCAAGCAGCAGATCGACGCCATCCCTTCGGGCGGCATCGCCGATGTCGTGGCGCATCTGCCGGGTCTGTCGTCGTACAGCGACATGCATCTGGGCCAGGCCACCACCGGCGAGAACGCCTACGTCAGCATCCGCGGCATGGACGCCAGCTACAACGCGTACACGCTCAACGGCTTCGGCATGCCGGAAACCGATGCGTCGACGCGCGCGATCTCCTTGAACATGCTGGCGCCGTTCGGCATCCAGTCGGTACAGGTGTCCAAGTCGCCCACACCCGACATGCCCGGCGATGCGATTGGCGGTGCGATCGACATGCGCACGCCCAATGCGTTTGATTTCGGCCAGGACGTGTATGCCAAGAGCACCGCGCAAGGGCAGCTCAACGCGCTGACCTCGCACCTGGGCGGCAAGCACACCGGCGGTACGTTCCAGCAGGAAATCGCCTGGAAATTCGGTAGCGATCATGCGTTTGGCGTCTACGCATCGGCCTATTACGGCAAGAACAACAACATGGCGCAGGCACCGGCGCCCAACAGCAAATACGTGCCGGCCGATCCCGCACTGGCCAATGCAACCGATCTGCGCGCTGTCGGCCCGTTGATCAGCACGCGCTACAAATACAGCGTGTACACCAGCCAGATCGAACGCTATGGCGGCAACCTGTCGCTCGATTGGCAAGGCGACAGCAGTGCGCTCTATGCGCGCGCCATCTACGGCAGCTACGGCGTCACCGGGCAGCAGGATCAATCCAGCGCACGCCTGGAAACCTATCTCAATCAACCCACGGCGGTGCGCGGCGGCTATTTCAATACCCACGACATCGACGAGAAGCTGGCGACCTTGCAGCTTGGCGGGCAGACCACGCTGGACCGTTTGCGCTTCGACTACGGCGCTTCGGTGGGGCGTGGTACGCGCAGCCGGCCGGATTATGTGTCGGCCAGTCTGTATGGCTTTACCCCGGGCAGCTTCGCCTTCGACCTCAGCGACCCGACCTACCCCGGCATCGGCCCCAGTTCGGCGGCGTTGAAGGACTTCTTCTACAACCTGGATTCGTCGCTGCTGTGGAAAGTGCAAGGCCACGATGCCGGCAGTCACGACAACCGCATCAACGCGCATACCGATATCACCTACCAGGTCGATGGCGATGTGCTGGACAGCGTCAAGGTCGGCCTGTCTGCCGATCACTCCGACCGCGGCGCCTACGATCACCCGTTCTTCCACAAGGACGGCAACTTCGTCAGCAACGGGCCGTACTTCGGCGGCCCCAATTACGCCTTCCCCACCGCTGGCGGACCGCCGCTGAGCGCCATTCCCGGCCGTCTTACCTACAACGCCTTCGATGGGCATTACGCAGGTCCGTTCAAGCTGCTGGACCGCAACTGGATGCGCGCGCAAGCACTGCCCTACAAATACATCGACGACCCGAACGGCGCGGGCGTCTATACCGCCAACGACTACAACGCAAACACCACCTCCAGCACCGAAGCAATCTATTCGGGCTACGCGATGGCCGCGCTGCATATCGGCCAGGTCAGCATCCTGCCCGGCGTGCGCTATGAGTTGACCCGCTACTCGGCCGATTCCTGGCAATCCAGCGGCGACGGCAACAGCGGCAATGTCGTTGGCACCGGCAGCACCTATGGGCAAGTGTTGCCCGGCATCAGCATCAACTATCGGCCCGACGATCTCACCGTCTACCGCGCCTCGCTGCGACGCAGGTTCAGCCGCCCGGCCTTTGGCCTGATTTCCGGCGAGACGGTGTACACCATCGACGACACCCAGCGCGTGGTCGGGATTTCCAAACCCAACCCCGATCTGCAGCCGAGCAAGGCCGACAACGCCGACCTGTCGGCCGAGTTCTACGACCACAACGGCGGCGTGCTCAGCGCCTCGACCTACTACAAGCGCATCACCGGCTTCATCTACACCTCGCAGTCGGCCACCAGCAACGACAACACACTCGGCGGATTGGTGCCCACCGGCACCACCTTCGAAAACGGCGTACCGGTGACCATGCCTCAGAACGGCGGCACCGCCACGCTGTACGGGCTGGAGCTGGCCGGTAGCAAGCGTTTGCAGGACTTGCCGGGCATCTGGAGCAAGCTTGGCGTCACCGCCAACCTCACCCTGCAGCGCAGCGAAGCGGACAGCAAACGGGCCGATCAGCCGGAAAAAACCTGGTTGCCGCGTGCACCCGAGCGCATCTACAACCTGGATCTGTTCTACGACGATGCGCACCTGCGCGCAGACCTGAGCTACCACTACACCGGCCTGCAATTACTGGGGCTGACCAGCGACCGGCTCAATTACTACCTGCAGCCGGTCAAGTCGTTGGATTTCAGCGCCACCTATCACCTGCCGCACCACGTCGACGTGGGCGTATCGGCCAAGAACTTGCTCAACGCCGCCACGTTCTACGAAACCCAGGGCAAGTCTGACCGCTACATGGCCTACGACCCCGGCGCCGATGGCGCCTACGTGCAGACCGGACGGGCATACCTGCTGACACTGGCCTATACCTACTGACGACCAAGCGTGTGCGGCACGCGGCCAGATGCGTGCGCTCGCACGTGGGCGCACAGGTCATCGGCCGATTATCTGCGCATGAGGCAGGCGGTCGATTTCCGGCAGATGGAGCGGACTCGCAGATGCGCACCTATCCGCGACACCGCGCGCAACGTGACGGTGTCGCGCGGGCGGTCGCGCAACGCAGCACCGTATCGTCGTGATTGGCCACTGGCCGCAGCGATACCACGTCTCAAGTCAGTCAACGTGCAGCCATTTCACGCAGAAAGCGCAGCCCGGTCGGGCAAGGTGCGCGCATGCCTTTCCCGGATCTGCACATGCCATCACGCTCTTACGCTCGCGTTTGTTTGCTCGCTCTGTCGTTGAGCGTTTCGCTGTCTGCGCTGGCACAGGCACAGCAACCCGCGCCTGATACCGCATCTGCGCCGACGGCTACGCCTGCCGCAAAGGCCGTCGCGACCGGCGCACGCTCGGATCTGCATGCGCAGGTGCTGCTGGACCGCGCGCATTTTTCGCCGGGCCAGATCGATGGCGAACGTGGCTCGAATCAAAAGCGCGCGGTGTCCGGGTTTCAGGCCGCGCACAACATCAAGGTGACCGGCGAACTGGACGACGCCACCTGGCAGGCACTGCAGGCCGACAGCACGCCGGCGCTGGTGCAATACACACTCACCGATGCCGACGTTGCCGGCCCGTTCCAGCCAATTCCCAAGGGTCCCGCAGAGCAAGCCAAGCTGCCTTCGCTCGGCTATACCTCGGTGGATGAGTCACTGGGCGAGCGCTTCCACGCCGACCCGGCGCTGCTACGCCAGCTCAACCCCGGCGTAGATCTCGGCAAGGCCGGCGGCGTGATCCAGGTTCCCAACATCGACGGCGTTGCGCCGCTGGCCAAACCGGCCAAGCTGATCGTGGACAAATCCGACTCGACGCTGCGCCTGTTCGATGCCGACGGTAAGGTCTACGCACAGTTCCCGGTGTCGTCGGGCAGCAAGCATGATCCATTGCCGATCGGGCGCTGGAAGATCCTGGGCATCTCGCGCGAACCGGTGTTCAAGTACAACCCCAAGCTGTTCTGGGACGCGAAAAAAGGCGATCAAAAAGCCACGTTGCCGGCAGGTCCGAACAATCCGGTTGGCCGGGTGTGGATCGACCTGTCCAAACCGCATTACGGTCTGCACGGTACGCCGGAGCCCGGCCATGTCGGCAAGACCGAATCGCACGGCTGCGTGCGCCTGACCAATTGGGACGTGGTCAATCTGGCCAGCGTGGTCGGCCCGTCGGTCCCGGTGGTGATGCAGGAGTAAGCATGAAACTGCTGGTGATTCTGGTTGCAGGCGTGGCAATCGGTGCAGGCGGCTATTGGTGGCTGGAACGCGGTGCGCCGGAGGCAACAGTCACGCCGTCGGCGAGTGCGCCGACGGTGGTTGCGCAGCCCACCGACACTGCAGTGGTTGCTGCACCTGCTGCGCAACCCGCACCGACATCGCTGCCATCGGATGCTGTGCCTGCACAGCAAAGTCCGGCCGCGCCCGCACCGCCTGCTTCTACTCCGGCAGCCAGTACGACATCAGCGGGCACCGGTCTGCTGATCCCGGTACAGGGCATCGACCGCAGCACATTGCAGGACACCTTCACCGACGCGCGCAGCGAAGGCCGCGTGCATGACGCCATCGATATCCTGGCGCCGGCCGGCACGCCGGTACTTGCGGTGGCAGATGGCACGGTCGAAAAACTGTTCGACAGCGAACGCGGTGGGCTGACGGTGTACCAGTTCGAGCCCGGCGGCACGTACTGCTACTACTACGCGCATCTGGAACGCTACGCCGATGGTTTGGCCGAAAAACAGTCCATCAAACGTGGCCAGGTCATCGGCTATGTCGGCAGCACCGGCAATGCCAATCCGGCCGCACCGCATCTGCACTTCGAGATCCATCGCCTGGGACCGGAAAAGCAGTGGTGGAAGGGAGAGGCGTTGAATCCCTATCCCGTATTGCATGGCGATCAGCCCCTGCAGTGAGGCAACGACGCAACGCCCGGCATACATCGCCGCGCATCGTCATCGCGCTCACCAATGCACTGGCTTGCAAGCGGCGATGCCGTCGAATGGCATCGCCGCACTGTCTGACTCATCAAATCAGATCAACATCCCGCCCGAAACCTCGATGCGCTGTGCATTGATCCATCCGGTGCCGGGTGCGAGCAACGCCGCCACCACCGGCCCGATGTCGTCCGGCAGACCGGGCCGGCCCAGTGCTGTGACCGAGGACACCATCGCGTTGACCTGCGCGTTGTCGCGCACGCTACCGCCATTGAAGTCGGTTTCGATGGCGCCCGGCGCCAGCGTATTTGCGCGAATGCCGCGTGCGCCCAACTCTTTTGCAAGATAGCGGGTGAACACTTCCACCCCGCCCTTCATCATCGCGTAGGCGGACGAACCCGGCAGCGCGAAGCGCGCGAGGCCGCTCGACACATTGAGGATGCGCCCGCCATCGGCGATCAGCGGTAGCAGCGTCTGGGTGAGAAAGTACGGCCCCTTGAGATGGATATCCACCAGCGCATCGAACTGCGCGGGCGTGGTATCGGCAATGGCCGCATGCAATCCGGTGCCGGCATTGTTGACCAGCGCATCGAACTGCGTGCGCCCCCAATCGGCGAGCACGTCCTTCAGCTGCGCGGCGAATGCGCTGAAGGTCTCGGCCTGCGCAACATCCAGCGGCAACGCCTGCGCGCGCCGGCCCAGTGCCTGGATCTCTGCTACCACGGCGGCGGCTTCGTCGGCCTGGCTGCGGTAGGTCAGCACGATATCGTTGCCTGCGGCAGCGAGCGCAAGCGCGGCATTGCGGCCAAGGCCGCGACTGCCGCCAGTGATCAAGGTGATGGGTGGGGTGGTGGTCGACATCGGCACGCTCCGTAGTGGGTGTGGCCCAGGCTATTGCGCTTGCTGCGCTACATAAATCGGCTCACGCTGATTGCACCGTTCAAGATAATCGACCAATCGATGGACACCATGGAATCGTTGCGCGCCTTTCTGCGCGTTGCCGAGCTGGGCAGTTTCACCCGCGCCGCCGACACCCTTGGCCTGCCCAAGGCCAGCGTCTCGACCGCCGTGCAGCGGCTGGAGGCATCTCTCGGCACACAGCTTTTGCATCGCACCACACGCCGTGTGCAACTCACCGGCGACGGCGCGGCGTTCTATCAGCGCAGCCGCGACCTGCTCGACGACATGGACGAATTGCACAGCATGTTTCAGCGCGAGCATGGGCAGCTGCGCGGGCGTCTGCGGGTGGATATGTCGGCGGGCATCGCGCGTCATTTCGTGATCCCCGCCTTGCCCGCGTTCCTGGCACGGCACCCACAACTGGAAGTGGAAATCAGCGGCACCGACCGCCGCGTGGATGTGGTGCGCGAGGGGTTCGACTGCGTGCTGCGTGTGGGCACGCTGGAAGACACCAGTCTGGTCGCGCGCCCGCTGGGCGCGTTCCGCATCGTCAGCTGCGCCAGCGCCGAGTATCTTGCGCGCCGCGGCATGCCAACGTGCCTGGACGATCTGGCGCAGCACGATCTGGTGCATTACGTGCCGACGCTCGGGCAGCGCTCGCCCGGCTTCGAGTATCACGATGGGCAGCGCTACCAACTGCTGCCCATGCGCGGCCCGGTGACGGTCAACAATGGCGATGCGTATCTGGCTGCTGCGTTGGCGGGGCTGGGCATCATCCAGGCGCCGGCCAGCCCGTTGCGCCCGCATCTGGACAGCGGCGCACTGATCGAAGTGCTGGCCGATCTGGCACCCGAGCCGATGCCGGTCACGTTGCTCTACGCGCAACGCCGCCATCTGCCGCAGCGCGTACGCGCTTTCATGGACTGGGTAGCCGAAGTGATGGCACAGCAGTTGCAGCCGTTGTTGCCTTGAGAGAGTGCGATTGCAGTTGCGATCGCGATCGCGTGGAGACGATGCTGCGTTTCGATCCAACGATGAAACTCGCGCATCACTCCTGCAGCGCTGTCACTGCATTCCTGGCAACAGCTGTAAACAGCCTTTGCGGCAAGCCGCGCGAATTTGTTCCACCGCCACCACAAGCTCCGCGATACGTCGGCACAGAGCGACCCGACACACACAAAAACACAGGCACCCTTGCAGGTGCCTGTGTCACTTCAGCAGGATCGAACGTCGAACCAGCTGACGTCGCCCTCGATCAGAAGTTGTAGTTGAAGGTCAGCATGCCGTTGCGCGATGCGCCCCATGCGCCGTAGCCGCCATTGAATTGCGCGTAATAGCGCTTGTCGAGCAGGTTATCGACGTTGAGCTGCACCGAGAACTGTGGCGACAGACGGTAACGTGCGAATGCGCTGACCAGGGTGTAGGCACTCTGCTGGAACGTGCCGTACACCGGGTCCACGTAGTACGAACGGTTCTGCCAATTGATACCGCCGCCCACGGTCAGGTCGCTCCACGCACCTTGCGGGGTGTAGCTGTTGAATAACTTGATGGTGGTGCGCGGCAGGTGCGTATTGATCGACGTGCCGCTGTCATCGCGGGCGGTGTAGTGCGAGGCACCGAAGGTCGCATTCCAGCCAGTGGCCAGACGGCCGGACAGCTCGAAGTCGAAACCTTCGCTGACCACGCCACTGGCCGCCTCATAAGCAGACTCGCTGCTGCCCGGCACAAAGCCGCCGGTGGCCACGCCCAGGTTGTCCTGCTCGATGCGGAACAGCGCCAGCGAGGCGTTGAGCTGGTCGTCGAACCAGGCGGCTTTGACGCCGGCTTCGTAGCCCTTGCCGCTCAGCGGATCGAGGTAGCCGCCGTTGGCATCGCGCAAGGTCTGCGGGTTGAAGATCTCGGTGTAGCTGACGTAGGTCGACCATACGTCGTTGATGTCGTAGACCAGACCGGCGTACGGGGTGACTTCGGTCTGGCTATCGGAGAACGGCACCAGCCCCTGCGCCGCATCGGCGTTGCCGCCATCGATTTGCCAATCGGTATAGCGCGCGCCCACCAGCAGCGTCAGCGGCTCGGCCAGCGAAAAGCGTGCGGCCACGTAAGCGGCCTTCTGCTTGATGGTGCCTTCGCTTTGCACCGTGCGCGGGCTCCAGTTGGGTTCCGGATACGCGCCGTTCCAGCCGAGGTAGCTGTCCAACGGCGCCGGGAAATCGAAGGTGCCGTTGTTGACGTACTCGCGGCGGTTGTAGCTGGCGCCGGCCACCAGATGATGCTCGCGGCCGAACAACTGGAACGGGCCTTCGGCGTAGACGTCGGCGCCATCGGCCTTGCGCTCGGTCTGGTAGTTGCCCGAATACGGCACCACGCCACCGCCGGTGGCGCGGTCGAAGCCGAAGATCGTATAGAATGGATAGAACAGGTGATTGGACGCTTCGGTCTTCTCGTGGCTCACATTGGCCTTGAGGGTCCAACCGTTGTCGAAGCTCTGTTGCAGGCTGGCGAAGGTACGCTGCAGACGCGTGTCCCAGAACGTCCAGTCGGCGGCGGGATTGAACGAGCGGTCGTAGTTGGTGCGGGTGCCATCGCTGTAGAACAGCGGAAAACCGCCCCAGGTGACGTCGTCGGATTCCTTCTTCTGGTATTCGTAGCCCACGCTCAGCAAGGTGCTGTCGGTGAGGTCGGCATCGATGATCGCCGAGCCGATCTTCTTGCGCAGGTTATAACGATCCATATCGGATTCGCCGTCCTGATACACGCCGACCACGCGTGCGCGCACGGTGCCTTCGGGGCTCAGCGGCACGGTGACATCGGCCACGCTGCGGGTCTTGTTGAAGTCGCCACCGCCTACCGACACGGTGCCGGTGAAGTCGCGGCTCACCGCATGCTTGCGCACCAGATTGATCGACGCCGACGGGTTGCCCGAGCCGGTCAGCAGGCCGGTGGCGCCACGCACCACTTCCACCCGGTCGTACAACGCCACGTCCAACGCCGAATCGCCATAGCTCCAGGCCTGCTCCATGTACGCCGGAATGCCATCGAACTGATAGTTGTCGATGTAGAAACCGCGCGCGTAGAACTCCAGCCGCTCGCTATCGCTCTGGGCCACCGAGATGCCGGAGACGTTGTTGAGCACATCGGTGATGCTCTGCAAGTTCTGGTCGTCCATGCGGTCGCGCGTGATCACGCTGACCGACTGCGGAATCTCGCGCAGCGACAGGTTCATGCGCGTGCCGGCGGTGGTCTTTTCCACCGTATAGCCCTTGACCAGCTCACCCTGCACGTTGAGCCGGTCCAGCGTGGTGACCTCGGCGTCGCCGGCCGGCGTTTCGGCCATGGCCTGACCTGCCGACACTGTGCACAGCGCGGCGAACACTGCATGCGAAAGCGCGCGCGGGCGCGCTCCAATGAGAAGAAGACGCATTACGGTAAGACGGTTCATCACAGCTCCGGCGCAGACAGTCGAGGGCAAGCCGCCACGCGAAGGCGGCGGTATACAGGGGGAGGACGCACCGCGAAATCGCGGCAGTGCAACATTTTAATGGGAATGATTCACATTTTAAATAGGCGACGCCAGGGTCGGCCGGCAGAAAGGCCGGCTCAAGCGAACGCCACAGCAAGGTTTTGCGCCTGCCAGCGGCCTCGACCGGTACACGCTCCTCGGCCAAGCGGACAGCACATCGAGGCGTCGCTCGCATGCAGCACGCACACATCGGCGCACTGCACCGGGTGCATAGCTAGCGCGCGAAAGCGGTGCACTGGTCCGCGACGCATACGGAGCACGATCACAACGGTCTGGTCGGCACGGCCATCACCACCGCTGACACCTGCGCCTGCATCGCCTTGCCATCGCAGACCCCAGCCCCACGCGACTCGCGAACTGATCAGCGTAGTGGCGTGTAGGTACAAGCGAGTACCAGCGATCAACCGATAGATCGCGCACTGCTGCGATCTGCATTGCAGCCGGACTCACGCTACGGTGATACTCGGCTGAGCGCCGCAGGACTGGCTTTACGTAGCGCAAACACGCAGCACCACGAGGGATCGCATGAAGAAGACTTGGAAGAGTGGCGCGCTGTTGCTGCTTTGCACCTCTGCTGTCGTCGACGCACACGCGGAAGAAGTCGCAGTGAGCGCTGCCTGCCAGCAGCCGGGTACCAGCGTTGCGGAATCCGGCCTTGTGCAGATCGGCGGCATCGCGCAATGGGTCACCATCGACGGGCAGGATTGCCGCAACCCGGTCGTGCTGATCGTGCACGGCGGGCCGGGCAATCCCAATACGCCCTTTGCACAGCAGTTGTTCGGCAGCTGGACGCAGCACTTCACCATCGTGCAATGGGATCAGCGCGGTGCAGGCAAAACCTATGCTGCCAGCACGCCGGCCGATGGCGACACGTTGACCGTGCAGCGGCTGACAGACGATGGCGTGGCGATCGCCCGCTATGCCACGCAACGGCTAGGCAAGCGCACCCTGATCCTCATGGGTGGCTCGTGGGGATCGGCGCTGGCGGTCAACATCGCCATGGCGCAACCGGCCCTGTTTCAGGCCTATGTCGGCACCGCGCAACTGGCCAACTACCAGGACGACATGGCGGCGAGTTACGCAAAGACATTGCAGCTGGCGCGCGCGGCCAGCGATACCGAGGCCATCGGCAAGCTGGAAAAGATAGGCCCTCCGCCGTGGACCAACCCACGCAACTTCGGCATCCTGCGGCGTCTGACACGCACCTACGAAGCGCTGCAGACCGAGCCTGCGCCCGCAGGCTGGTTCACCTTCGCGCCGGACTACGACACGCCGGAGTACCGCGCCGCGTACGAGGCAGGAGAGGATTATTCGTTCCTGCAGTTTGTCGGTCTGCACGGCGACGGCATGGGCCCGGGCATCGATCTGCGCACACTGGGCACCCGCTTCGCCATGCCGGTCTATCTGTTGCAGGGCGACCAGGACCTGGTCACGCCAGCAGAGGTCAGCAAAGCCTATTTCGATGCGATTTCTGCCCCGAGCAAATCGTTTTTGCCGCTACCGCGCACCGGGCACGACCCCAACCCGACCATGATGGATGCGCAGTTGAAGGTACTGGAACAGATTCGTGCAGAGACGCTGGCGAAGCACGCGCGCTAGGAGCGGCAGACGCCACTACTGCACAGCCATCCGGCGGCCTGGTGCTGCGTGTGCTGCACTTTTGCATCACCGGCATGCCGCGACTGCTTGCCCCGCGCGCAGACGCGTTCTGCAACGCAGACCGGCCACTTAAGCATTACGCCCTCTCACCATCACGAGGGCCGAGAGCCGCAATTGATTCCGCAGCAATGCGCGCATCCAACGATGACGTCACTGGCAGCCACAACAAAAAACGCCGGCATTGGCCGGCGTTTTTCTTATCCGCAACGCTGCGCGCTTACAGCGCCTTCGCCGCCTGCACGACGTGCTCGGCGGTGATCTTGAAGTACGCGTACAGCTGATCGGCCGGGGCCGAGGCGCCGAAGGTGTCGATACCGACCACATCGCCATCCAGGCCGACGTACTTGCGCCAGAAGCCGGTCACGCCCGCTTCAACCGCCACGCGCTTGCGCACTGCATTGGGCAACACCGATTCGCGATACGCCGCATCCTGGCGATCGAATACATCGGTGGACGGCATCGACACCACGCGTGTCTTCAAACCGGCCGCATCCAGCGTCTTCTTGGCTTCCACCGCCAGGCCCACTTCCGAACCGGTACCGATCAGGATCACGTCCGGCGTGCCGCCTTCGGCATCGGCCAGCACGTAGCCACCGCGTTCGATCAGCTTGATCTGCTCGGCGCTGCGCGGCTGGTGCTGCAGATTCTGGCGGCTGAAGATCAGGCAGCTCGGGCCGTCCTTACGGGTGATTGCGGCCTTCCAGCTCACCGCCGACTCCACCGCATCGCCCGGCCGCCACACGTCGTTGTTGGGGATGTAGCGCAGCGATGCCAGGTGCTCCACTGGCTGATGGGTCGGGCCGTCTTCGCCCAGGCCGATCGAGTCGTGCGTGTACACGTGGATGGCATGCGCCGGATTCAACGCGCTCATACGCACGCCATTACGCGCGTAGTCGCTGAACACCAGGAAGGTGGCGTCGAACGGAATGAAGCCGCCATGCAGCGCCAGACCATTGGCAATGGCGGTCATGCCGAACTCGCGCACGCCGTAATACACGTAGTTGGCATCCGGGTCGTCGGTAGCCACCGACTTGCTGGCCTTCCACAGGGTCAGGTTGGAATGCGCCAGATCGGCCGAGCCGCCGATCAACTCGGGCAGCAACGGCGCAAACGCTTCGATCGCCAGCTGCGAGGCCTTGCGCGAGGCGATGGTCTGGCCGTCTTCCTGCGCCTTGGCGATGTAGGCATCGGCCTGGGCGATGAAGTCGGCCGGCAGCTCGGCGTGCGAGCGACGGGTCAGTTCGGCAGCTTCGGCCGCGTACTGCTTGCCGTACTTGTCGAACAACTGCTCCCACTCGGCCTGACGCAGCGTGCCGGTGCCACCTGCGCGCCAGCCGGCGTAGATTTCTTCGGGAATTTCGAACGGACCATACGGCCATTCCAGCGCCTTGCGGGCACCTTCCAGCTCTTCCTTGCCCAGCGGCGCGCCGTGCGAGGATTCCTTGCCGGCTTTGGTGGGCGCACCGAAGCCGATCTTGGTGCGGCAGCAAATCAGGGTTGGCTTGTCGCTGTTTTCCAGCGCCGCTTCAATCGCCGCCTTGATCTTGTCGGCATCATGCCCGTCCACATCGCGGATCACGTGCCAGCCGTACGCTTCGAAACGTGCCGGTGTGTTGTCGTTGAACCAGCCATCGGTGTTGCCGTCGATGGAGATATGGTTGTTGTCCCAGAACGCGACCAGCTTGCCCAGGCCCCAGGTACCGGCCAGCGAGGCGGCTTCGTGCGAGATGCCTTCCATCAGGCAACCGTCGCCCATGAACACCCAGGTCCGGTGGTCGACGATCTGCAGCTCCGGGCGGTTATAGCGCTGCGCCAGCAACTTCTCGGCCAGCGCAAAGCCCACTGCATTGGCGAACCCCTGCCCCAGCGGACCGGTGGTGGTTTCCACGCCGGGCGTTTCGCTGCGCTCGGGGTGGCCGGCCGTCTTGCTGTGCAACTGGCGGAACTGCTTGAGCTGCTCGATCGGCAGGTCATAGCCGGTCAGGTGCAGCAACGCGTACTGCAGCATCGAGCCGTGGCCGTTGGACAGCACGAAGCGGTCGCGGTTGAACCACTGCGGGTTGTTCGGGTTGTGCCGGAAATAATCGTTCCACAGCACTTCGGCGATATCGGCCATGCCCATGGGCATGCCGGGATGACCAGACTTGGCGGCTTCGACCGCATCTGCGGCGAGAAAACGGATGGCGTTGGCCAGCTGGCGGCGGGTGGGCTGGGTCATGGGCGTCTATGGAAGCGGAGGGGAACACCGCTGGAAGCGGAGACCCCTATTCTCCCACAGAGCGTGTTAGCGGGGCCGGGATTGGGGGTGCGGGAATGGAGAATTGAGAATGGGGAATCGGATGCAGTGTTGCAGCTTGGCGGCTAACGCCCCTCGCACCGCAGCCACCGCTGCGACAGAACCTCACATCACCCGTACCGATCGCACCAGCCCGCTCTTACCCATTCTCGATTCCCGATTCCCTATTCCTCGCCCTTGGCCACCAAGGTCGTCAACGCCAGATCGCCGGTGACATTGAGTGCGGTGCGGCACATGTCCAGGAAATGGTTCACGCCCAGGATCATGCCGATGCCGACCGGGTTGACCCCGACCATGGCGCAGATCAGCGCCACCACCGGCAGCGAGCCCGACGGCACGCCGGCGGTGCCGATCCCGCCCAGGATGCACACCAGCATCACCATGAACTGCTGGCCGATGCTCAGGTCGACATTGAAGAACTGCGCCAGGAAGATCACCGTGACGCCCTCGAACAGCGCGGTGCCGTTCTGGTTTGCGGTGGCGCCGACGGTCAGCACAAAGCGCGACACGCGCGGCGGCAGGCCCATTTCATCGGCCACGCGCAGGGCGGTGGGCAGGGTTGCGTTACTGGAGGCGGTGGAGAACGCCATCATCGTGGCCTCCTGGGTCTGCTTGAAGAAGCCCAGCGGCGAGCGCCCGGCAAACTTCACCGCCAGCCCGTAGCTGACCACCATGTGCAGGCCCAACGCCAACACCACCACGCCCACGTAAGCGCCCAGGCGGATCAGCAGATCGAACCCGAACAGCGCGGCCAGGTTGAACATGAAGCAGGCCACCGCATACGGGGCCAGACGGATCACCAACCCGATCAAGGTCATCGAAATTTCGAAGATGCCTTCGATGCAGCGCTTGAGCGTGGCGACCTTTTCGTCGGCGGTCAGCACCATGCCGACGCCGAACATCACTGCAAAGAACATCAGCGACAGGATCGCGCCATTGCTCGAGGCGGCCGCGACCACGTTGTTGGGCACGATCGACAACAGCATGTCCATGCCCTGCGGCTGGGTGCCGGAGCTGGAGATGATCTCGCGGGTGCGTTCGGCGTTTTCCTGGATCAGCTGATTGGCCAGCTGCGGGTCCACGCCCGCACCGGGCTTGAGCACATTGACCAGCACCAGACCGAGCAGCACCGCGATGCCGGACAGCACGACGGTGTAGCCCAGCGTGCGCCAGCCCACGCGGCCCAGCGCGCGGATGTCGCCCATCTCGGAGATGCCCATCACCAGTGCCGAAAACAACAGCGGCACGATCAGCATGAAGATCAGATTGAGGAAGATCTGCGAGAACGGCGTGGTCACGTACTTGGTCGCCAGCCGCACCCACTCGGCATCGCTGCCGGCCAGATAGTAGACGGCCAGACCCAGCAATAGGCCGACGGCGAACCCAATGCCCATCTTCCAATGCAGGGGCAGGCCCGGGCGGCGTGCGGCTGGGGATGCAGTCATCTGGTGGGCCTTGATCTGGACACAAAGACCGGAGCTTAACAAACGCCATCGAGGCAGCCACGCCGCGCTGCACCTGGCCGAGGGTAGGTGTACCTCTCAAGGGCAGTTGCTGCGAGCGTTGCGACGGCAACACACGCATCGCGCGCAAGGCCTGTCAGGTACGGCCAGTGACCGGCTCGGCTTGAATCAGGAAGCGATTCCCTTACTGCAGCACGCGCTTGTACTGCAGCACGCGCTCGTGGGTTGCTTTGTCGAATGCTCGCACTTGGATGCTCGTGTCGATGCAGGCTGCCATTGCGCTTGGCGCCGGGGCCTGGGACTTTGGGCTTGGCATCAACTCATTTCACTGCGGCTGAGGCCTTGAGCTTTGAGGCCGGATGACTCTTCTAAAGCCAAGCGGTTCGAGGGCGCGGTGCCCTCACCACTTCCGGGACACGCCGTAAATCCGTCCTTGGAGGCTCGGTGGCGGCATCCATGCCGCCACACGGTCCCGCAAGCGGCGAGGACACCGCACCATGACGTTGATCGGTGTTTGCCTGAAAAAGCTGATCGCAGCGCGTGGCACGCTAGTTTGCCGATGCAAGTGGCTGCGTTATCGACTTCAACAAACGTAGGCGCAAAAAGGTAGCGCTAGCGAGCGCCATGGATCGCAGAGCGAACTTACGCATTGCTCGCCCATGCACACCGACCATCGTGACCGGCCCTTGCCCGCTTACCGTCGCGGGACCTTAGGCGGCATGGATGCCGCCAAAGAGCCTAAACGGACGTACTTGCGGCGTGTCCCGCGATGGTGGGTGGGCAAGGGCCCTGCAGCGAAGTGGCCGTTGATCTGCTTGCGTTGGAAGGATGACAAAACGCGCCGTTATCCGAACGCAGGCGTCATGCCTTGCTTGCACCATGCACACCGACACTATTGATTGGTCCTTGCCCGCTCACCGTCGCGGGACCTTACGCGGCATGGATGCCGCGTAAGAGCTTACAAGGACGTACTTGCAGCGTGTCCCGCGATGGTGGGCGGGCAAGGGCCTCGCAGCCAAATCGCAGCCGCAATACCGTGTTTTCGGCAACGCAGCTGATCTCCGGAACTAGAAGCTACGAACACAACCTAGAAAACAATGTTCAGGCGCATGAGTCGACGACGCGCTTAGAACCGAAGTGTCCGAACGAGACCTGAGTTCAGAGCGCCAGCCGCGCCGACTGGCGACTACACACGCGTTGTTAGCTGCTCTGAGAGCCACAGCGATGCACAACTAAGCCGCTGCTTCATGACCTGTCGGCCTGCGCCGATGCCGCGCAGGCGATCAAGTCGCTGGCGGATACAACGGCGCCAGCACCTCAGGTTCTGCCGCGCTCGCGTGCCGCCAGCGCGGTCCCTTCGCAAAGGCCTCGCGCAATGCCGCACGCGCGCCCGCCACATCGCCATCGCCGCCCCAGCGGGCGCGCTGCATGCGTGCCACCGCAGCGCGTTGGGCCGGATCCGCCAGCGCCGCCAGCACGCTGTCGATATCGGCCACGCCAGCCATGCCGCACAGCACGGTGGCCACATCGTCCATGCCACCGCTATCCAGCGCGCGGCGCAACTCGGCCACGCCATGCGTCACGCGCCGGCCAGGCGCAGGCGCAGGCGCATCACTGCCGTTGGCACTGGGAGCACTGTGCAAGCCACCGCGCTTACGCAACAACGCCCACACGAGCGTAATGACCCATAGCAACGCAAAACCCACCGACGCAGCGATCCAGCCCCATGGCCGTTGCGCGGGCGGTGGTGTCTGCAAACTCAGCGTGCCAGCCGTGGGCGCAGGCGCTGCGGCAGTGCTCGACGGGCTTGCGGCGGGTGCAGGCGCAGGCGCCGCGAAAGCGCCACTCCCCGCGGCCACATCCAAGGTCAGATCCGGCACCGAGGCCGTCTTTGCCGCGCCCGCGCCGACGTCCCACCACGCCACCTGCAGACCGGGCACGACCAACGGGCCGGCGCGGTTGGGCACGATCGAATAGCGACGGGTCAGCCGCAGCTGCGGCGAGCCATCCACAAAACGTTCTTCGTATTGCGGCGGCTCGGCGAACACCTGCGCATCGGGCACGCTCGGCGTGGGCAACTCGGGGAACTGTGCCTGGGTGGCGCCACGCGCGCTCGCTTCCACCACGAACTGCGTCGCTTCCCCGGCGGTTGCGCGTTGCGGCGTGGCCGTATAACGCAGCTGCAGGCTACGCAGCGGCAGCCACGGCTGCGGCGCAGTGGCCGGCTGCGCGCGCACCTGCAGCGGAATGCTGGCGCTGCGCGCACTCAGTTCGCCATTGCCACGACCGAAATAATCATCGAAGAAACCGCCCGCCGAGCGGCCATTGAAGCGCGCCGACGGCAACAGCAAGCGGCCGCTGCGCTCGGGCACCAGCAGATAGCGCCGCTCCACCACGTTGTACTGCCGTCCGTTGACCAACTTGACCGAACTGACGTCATCGCCGATGCGTTGCAGCGATGCGCCATCGGGCGCTTCCAGATCGAGCTCGCCGGAGGCCAGCTGATTGGCGAAGTACAACCGCACCACCACGCCCACACTTTGCTGCACGTAGGGCTGCGGGTCGTCCACCTGCGTCTGGACGAAGACCTCTTCATTGCCCTGCGCCTCGCTTGGCCCGCTGGCAGCGGCGCTGCCACCACCACTGCGATTTCCAGTGCTATTGCTTGCCGGATCGTTCGCCGAGGCCACCACCTGCAGTCGCAGCGGCTCGGTGCGTTCGTTGCCGACCCGGATCGCGGGCACGATCAGCTCGCCGCTCTTGCGCGGCGTCAACACCACGCCGAATAACGCGCGCACCGTCACCGACCCATTGGTCACCTGCATCTGCTGATTGGCGCTCTTGGCGCCCAGCGCAAAATCGTTGCGCAACGGCGTGTAATCCGGATCGACGCCGCGCTGGTCGGTTTCGATATTCAACATGACCACGTCGCCCGCATTGGCGCTGTCGCGGTCCAGCCAGGCGCGCGTGACCGCCCCCACCGGTGTGCAGACGAACAACATCATGCTCGCCAGCATGCCGATCGCACCGCGGCGCAAGTGGTGTGTGCCGATCATCGTCCGTCCCGTTGTCTGCGTTCGTATTCCAGCCTGAATTTGGTGCGCAGCAGGCTGCCCGGATCGTCCGGCACCCGCCGTAACCACGCATCCACTGCCTGACGTTGCTCGCGCTGCTCCGCTGTCTCGCTTGCCATCGCGGCCTCCGGCTTGCCCTTCGCATCGGCGCCCTTGTCGCCGGCCTGCGCCATGGCTTGCTGCATCTTGCGACGCTGCGCCTCGTCGGCCTGCTGCTGCGCCTTTGCATCGGCCGATTGCGGTGGCGTGTCCTGCTTGCTTTGCTCGCCCTTGCCGTCCTTGGAGGGTTGCTGCTGCGACTTGCCGTCCTGCGGTGTCTGCGCGTCGGACGGTGGATCCTTGCCGTCCTGCTTGCCTTGCTCACCTGGGGTGTTCTGCCCATCTTTGCCGGCGTTTTTAGCGTTCTGCTGGTCTTGCCCGGACGACTCCTGACCGGGCTTGTTCTTGCCCGACTGGTTCTGATCCTTGGACTGGCCTTTGCCATCCTTGTCGTTCTGCTGCTGGCGCTTGCGCGCTGCATCGACCGCCGCGCGATTGGCGATCGCATCGGCCTGCTTGGGATGTTGCTTGAGCGCACGATCGTAAGCCGCAATCGCCTCGTCGTACTGGCCTTGTCGCGCCAGCGCATTGCCCAGGTTGTACCGGCCCTCGTCGGTCGGCACGCCTTCGAATGCCTTTTGCGCAGCGGCAAAGTCGCCCTTGCGGTACGCCTGCACGCCGGCATCCAGGCGCTGCTGCTGCACCTGATCGGCGCGCTGCCACAAGGTGCCGTCGGCCGCCTGTGCAGGCTGCGCCAGCGGCAACACGCACATCAACGCGACCATTGCCACGACTGCGCGGCGTCGAAACGCCAACAGCGAAAACAGCATCACCGGCAGCACCAGCCAGTAGCCTTCGTCGAGCCAGGTCTTGCCGCCGTTGCCTTCTGAGGTTTCATCGGCCAGCGGCTGTTGCGCGGGATCGAGCACCCCCAGCGCTTGCAGGTCAGCGTCGCCTGGCGCGATGCGCGCGTAGCGCCCGCCGCCCTGCCCGGCCAGGTCGCGCAGGCTTGCCTCGTCCAGTTTTGCCTGCGCGATCTCGCCGCTGCCGGTGCGGTAGGCGGCGCCACGTGGGCTGCCTAGGCCGAGTGCGGAAACATGGAACCCACCTGCGCGCGCGGTGCGTGCGGCGCTTTCCGCCGAGCCGTCGGCACTATCGCTGACCAGCAGGATATCGCCCTGTTTGAAGCCCGCCTGCTGCAACAGCCGGGCGGCCGCATCGATGGCCCTGTCGGCACGTTTGCCGTCCACCGGCATCACCGATGGCGACAGCGCATCCAGAAACAGCGCCACGTTGGCCGCGTCTTCGGTCAATGGCGCAACGGTAAAGCTTTCGCCGGCATAGACCAGCAGCGCCACGTCGCCGCCAGCGCGCTTGCGCAGCAGCGTGGCCAGTTTGGCGCGGGCCTGCAGCAGGCGCGATGGCGGCAGATCGGTCGCATTGCTACTGGACGACAGATCCAGCACCACCACCAACGGCATACTCGATTGAAACACCGGGCGCTCGATCTGCCGCCAGCTCGGCCCGCTCATCGCAACCACCGCAAGCGCATAGGTCAGCGCGGCCAGCACGAAGCCCCACCAGCCCCGCCGGCCACCGGCAACCAACAAGGCCGGCAACAGATGCGCGTCCACGCTGTTGCGCCACACATTGGCGCTGCGTCGACGCAGGTGCCACAGCAGCGCTGCCGGCACGATCAGCAACAGCGCCCACAGCCAATCCGGGCGCAGCAGATACAGTGCGGCCAATCCTTCCGACAGCGCGTTCATCGCCATCTCCGCGGCAGTACGTAAGCAAGCAAGGCAATCAGCATGGCTGCGCCCAACGGCCAGTAATAGCGTTCCACGCGCGGCTGCACGGATGGGCCGACCGCCTTGACCGGCTCCAACCGATCCAGCTCGGCATAGATGCCGGCCAGCTCTTCGGTATCGCGGGCGCGGAAGAAGCGCCCACCGGTCTGCTCGGCAATCTTGCGCAAGCCCGCCTCATCGATATCGTCGTTGCCGCCGGCCGGAATCGGCACACCGAACAACGAATAACCGCCGCTGCCGCCGAAAGCGATGGTGTGCACTCGCACGCCCTCTGCCTTGGCGAGTTCGGCCGCCTTCAACGGATTAAGCACACCGGCGGTATTGACGCCATCGGTGAGCAACACCACCACGCGCTGGCCCTGTTTCTGTTCGCGCAGCCGTTTGACCGACAACGCGATCGCATCGCCAATGGCGGTCTCGCGCCCGGCCAGCCCCACCACGCTGTCGGCCAGCTGGTCGCGTACCGAAGTGAGGTCGGCAGTGAGCGGTGTGAGCGCATAGGCGCGCTGGCCGAAGACCAGCAGGCCGACGCGGTCGCCGTCGCGCCGATCCAGAAAGTCCGACAACACCGCCTTGGCGGCGGTGAGGCGGTCGACCACATTGCCGCCGAGCACCATGTCCGGCTCGCTCATGCTGCCGGACAGATCCACCGCCAGCATCATCTGCCGCGCCTCGCGCGGCGGCTGGATCACTTCACCCAATTGCTGCGGACGCGCCAGCGCGGCGCACAACAGAAACCAGCCCAGCCACGCCAGCCAGCGCGGCATGCGCAAGGCGGGCACGCGCCGTACCTGGGCGACTGCATGCAATTGATCGGCATACTGCACACGTAGCGCGGCCGTGTCGGCACGGCGCTGCGGCCAGAACCACATCAGCAGCGGCAGCGGCATCAACCACCACGCCCATGGCCACGCGCAATGCGCCAACGCGTCCTGCCATTGCGACCACTGCAGCCAGTTCATCGCTGGCCCCGCATCAACCGCAAGAAACGTTGCCGCGCCAACGCCTGCACGGCATCCAGATCGGTTACCGCCGGTGCGCGTTGAAACCCACCTTCGAGCAAGGCCCGCCCTGATCCCTGCGAGAACGCCTGCGTCTTGCTCTTGCGCCCGTCCAGAAACTGCAACCATGCCTCGCCCTGCAAGCGGTCGGCCTGCGTATCCACCGTGCGCGCCGCGCGGCGCAACAGCATCGACAAGGTGGCCAAGCGCTGCGCAGGCGTCGTTGCACGCTGCAGCTCGGCATCAAAGGCAGCCAACCAGCCGCGCTGCTGCCGACGACGACGCCACCACCAGAACCACGCACCAACCAGCATCAGCACGACCACAGCGATCACCAGCCACCACCCCGGCGCCAACGGCCACCACGACGGCGACGGCGGCAGATGGACATCGCGCAGCGGAAGCGATTGCGGTGCCATCGTCATGCGCCCCGCATCAGCGTACTGCCGCTCAACCACGCATCGCTGGCATCGTCGGTAGACAGGCGATGCAAGCGCACGCCACGCGATCGCAGCGTCGTGGCCAGCTGTTCCAGCGGCGCGACGAACTCGGCCTGCCAGCGCGCGCGCGCGGCCTGGCTTCCGAGGTCCACCGCAATGCGCTCGCCTCGCACATCAAAGCTCAGCGCCCGCGCCGGCGGCGACAGTTCCAGGGGATCGACCAGCACGATCACCACCACCTCGTGATGCAATGCCAGGCCAGACCAGCGCGTCGCAGAAATCTTGATGGCACTTCGCGCATCGGCCAGCACCGTCAGGCGCGCACCGGGACGCAGCAGGCGCGCCGCATGGTCCAACGCAACCTCCAGCCCGGCATCGCCAGACGGCGGCTGCGCATACCAGCGCGCCAATGCATCCAGTACCGGCAGCACACCGCGCTGACCCGACCGCGGTGCAATAGGCGCTTCGCTGGCGGTACCGCGCAACGCGGCAATCCGGTCGCCCTGCCGCTGCGCCAGCCATGCTGCCACCGCGCCAGCGCGCGCCGCCTGCACCGACTTGTAGCGCACCCGCGTCCCGAAAAAGAGCGCAGGCGAGGTATCGGCAACGATCAGACTCAAGCGTTCGCGCTCGGCCTGAAACAATTTGGTATGCGCACGCCCGGTCCGTGCGGTGACGCGCCAATCGATATGCCGCGCATCGTCGCCGGCGACATATTCGCGCGACTCGGCGTACTCCATGCCACGCCCGCGGGTGGCGGCCGGCACTGGCCCCACCAACCCATGTCGGCCACGCCCCGGCTGCCCGCGATGCAACGCAGTGCCGCGCAATGCAATCAACTCGGCAAGGCTCGGGCGCAGGCCATCGCCGGCAACGGACGAGGCAGGATTGGCGGGGGAGGAAGACGGCATCGAAGACATCGGAGTCGGGCGAGAGGGCAGCATCCCTCGGCAACCCGCTGCCCGATCAGGGCAGCGGAATCTTGTCCAGCAACGCAGCGACCAGGCGTTCGCCATCCCAGCCTTCCGCGGTGGCCTCGTAACTGGGCAACACGCGGTGGCGCAGCACGTCCGGCGCAATGGCGCGAATGTCGTCCGGGGTCACGTAGTCGCGCCCGGCCAGCCACGCACGCGCACGCGCACAGCGCTCCAGCGCAATCGAACCACGCGGGCTCGCGCCCCAGGCAATTCGCCGCGCCAATGCAGGGTCGTAACGTTGCGGATCACGCGAGGCCAGCACGATCTCGATCAGATAGCGCTCGAGCTGTGGCGCCAGATGCACATCCAGCACCACACGTCGTGCGGCGAAGACGTCTTCCAGCGGAATCTTGTCCGGCACGGTCTCGTGCTTTTCCAGCGTGTCGCGCGCCGCTTCGCGTGCCAGACGCAGAATTTCCGCCTCCGCATCGGCCTGCGGATAACCGATGCGCACATGCATCAGGAACCGATCCAGTTGCGCCTCGGGCAGCGGGAACGTGCCTTCCTGCTCGATCGGGTTCTGTGTCGCCATCACCAGGAACAGCTGCGGCAGCGCATAGGTATGACGACCGACAGTGACCTGTCGCTCCCCCATCGCTTCCAGCAACGCAGACTGCACTTTGGCGGGCGCGCGATTTATCTCGTCGGCCAGCAGGATGGGATGGAAGATCGGCCCTGGCATGAACTCGAAACGGCTGTCCTGCGGACGCCAGATCTCGGTACCTGTCAGATCGGAGGGCAACAGGTCCGGGGTGAACTGCACCCGCGCGAAGTCGGCTTCCAGTCGCGAGGCCAGCGCACGGATCGCGGTGGTTTTGGCCAACCCTGGCGCGCCCTCGACCAGCAAATGGCCATCGGCCAGCAAGGCGATCAGCAGCCGCTCGACCAGCGCAGACTGACCGACGATGCGCTGCGCCAATGACTCGCGCAGAGAAGTGAATTGACGATGCAGCCGGTCCTCGGCGGGCGCGGCAGCGGCTTCGGGGGGCAATAGCGGCGGTGCGTTCATAGGACCAGTGTGACCGATTCGAACGCGATTGGTTCACTTGCCGATGGCGAGAGGTTCAGTGAGTGACGAACCTTTGCCCTGTGTCACGAAGACCGAAGCTTTCAGAACGCTGCACTAGTCTCTGCACTAGCCTCTGCATAAGTTCTGCCAACTCTTCGAGGACCAATGACCTATGAGCACAAGACAACTCACTCGCAATACGGATATTTTACTTTGATGACTGGCGATATCCACAGCCCATGTCGCCAAGTTCCGAATCGATTCCGAACTCATTAGATGAGGGCACTTCGCATCTTCATCTTCACTAACGACATCCATTTATTCGCGTACGAAAAAGGCCGCTTGCGCGGCCTTTTTCCAGATCAGTCCAACTTACGGATTCGCGCTTGCAACACGCAATACCTTCGGCGTCACAAATACCAGGAGCTCCGCTTTCTCCTTACTACGACCGCGTTTCTTGAACAAATTTCCAAGAAAGGGAATATCACCCAGGAATGGAACTTTGGAGACGCTTTCCCGATCGGTAAACTCGTAAACGCCGCCGATAACCACCGTCTCACCATCGCCAACCAACACGGCCGTGTTGACTTCTCGACGATTGATTTCAGGCACAGTTCCGTAGCCTTCCAAAATAATGAACCGCGCCACCTCGTCCTTCTTGACATTCATATTCAAGAAAACGCGATTGTCGTTGGTGATGGTTGGCGTAACTTTCAACTCAAGCAGCACTTCTTTGAACTGCACATTGGCCTGCGCAGCAGAACCTGCCGCGCCGCCACCGCTGATCGTCACATAGCCAATTTCACGCCCTTGTTTGATGACACCTTCTCGCTGATTCGCAGTCACAATCCGCGGATTGGAGACAACTTCACCGCGCCCCTCTTCCTGCATTGCGGAAAGTTCGAGGTCAAGATTGAAATTAGAGCCCAGCAGGGTGTACGCCAGACCAGCCGCCCGGCTATTAGTAAAACCGCTGGCGCCAAGGTCCACATTCAGCCCGGACGGGAACAGATGCGAGGCCAGGGTCGTACTAGTGCCAGTGTTGAGAAGTTCATTGGCGCGCTGGGCAGAAGTGTTCTGGAAATTAACATTACTTCCTAGCGAACCACTCAAAATCCCTCGACCAGTAGCTCCCGTGATACCAAAACGCGCACCCAAGTCACGCGCAAACGTGTCGGTTGCAATGACGATACGGCTCTCGATCAACACCTGGTCTACTGGACGATCAATATGCGAGATCAACTCGCGCATCTGCGCGACCTTCTTCGGAATATCGCTAATCATCAGCGTATTGGTGCGCTCATCGGCCACCAAACGGCCGCGTGGCGAGAGGAAACCGTTGTCCTGCTGACCTGCACCGCCTTGTCCGCCCTGACCGCCACCACCACCACCACCACCACCAATGCCCTTCGCCTCGGTCAGCGCTTTAAAGATCACAGCAGCATTGTGGTAATTGATCTGCACGTAGTCGGTGATCAAATCCTCACGGTTTTCGATCGCGATGCGGGCGTCTTCCTTGTCCTGCTCGAACTTGGCCAGCTCCGGCTGCGGGGCGACCCACACCACACCACCGTCGCGGCGCTTGTCCAGGCCCTTGGCCCGCAGCACGATGTCCAGCGCCTGATCCCACGGCACGTTCATCAAGCGCAGCGTGACATTGCCCTGCACGGTGTCGGAGGCGACGATGTTGAGATTGGATTCCTCGGCGATCAGCTGCAGCACGGTGCGCACCGGCACGTCCTGGAAGTTGAACGTCACCGGGCGACCGCTGTAGCCGCGCGCTGCAATCTGCGCAGCAGCCTGGGTCACCGCTGCCGAACTCACGCCGCCGACGGCCGGCTGGCCCTTGCGCGGGGTGATCTCGACCACGTACTCGTTACCGGTCTGATAGGCCAGCGAGTCGAACGCACCCTTGGTCGACAGCACCAGTTGCGAGCCCGAGCCAGATGGCTTGACCTCCACACGCTGTACCGGCGTTGCAAAGTCGGTGACGTTGAGCGGGCGCTGCAGTTCCGGCGGAAGCTTGGCGTTGCTGATATCCACCAGCACGCTGTCGCCCTGGGTGCGCAGGTCCGGGCTGGCGCCCTGACCGTCGAACTTCAGGATCAGACGGCCAGCGCCATCTTCGCCGCGTTTGAAATCGATCTTGGACACCGTCAGGCTCGCCGGAGCGGCCTTGGCCGGGTCCTGCGCAGGCTGGGTCAGCGCGGCGGCTGCGAACGAGCTGCCACTGGCCAGCGCCAGCGCTAATCCCAACGCGCAAGCCTGGAGCATCGCGTGGCGTCGAACCGGACGCAGCCGCTGTGCATTGGAAAACGTCATCGTGCTATCCCCTATCACTTTATTGATCATCCAATGCGAGTGCGGCCGGCCGTTCAAGCCATCCACCCGCACCGTCCGGCACAAGTTCAATCAGCTCGATGCGGTCTTCGTAGACCCCGGTTACCCGGCCATCGCTCTGTCCCAGATACACACCCGGCCGCACCCGGTACGTCACCTTGTCCGGTGCCATCACCAGCGCGATCAGACCCGAGCCGCCTCCAATGGTCCCCACCATGTCGAGGGCGTCGAGCGGGAAGGCTTCCAACGGTTCCTTGCGCCGGTTCGGATCGGGCCGCGTGCCATTGCTGCCTTCCGCAGTCACCCACGCATCGCTGAACGGGTCGCGCATCACTTGTGCTGCGTATTCGAATGTCTCGAACTGCTGCATCACCGGCAGCGGCTCCAGCGGTGGCGCAGGACGCGCACGCACTTCGGCCACCCAGGCATCTAGATTCGGCGCATCGCCGGGCGTGCTGGTCACGCCACGCGTACACGCCGGCAATACTGCAATTAGCGCCACGCAGGACAATATCTTGAGCAATTTCATGGTCATTGGCCGCCCTTCTTCGCAGCGTCGGCCGCAGCCTTCTCCTGCTCGGCCATTTCCTCATCGTCCAGATAACGATAGGTCTTGACCGTGCCGGACAGCTCCAGTGCACCGCGCGGCGTGATGCCGGCCTTGGCATCCCTGGGCTTGAGGTTGATGTCGTGCATGGTCAGGATCACCACGCGCGGCAGCGAGGCCACGCCGCTGACGAAGGCACCGAACTGGTGGTAGCTGCCCACCATGCGCAGAGCGATTGGCTTCTCGGCGTAGAACTCCTTCGGCGATTCCGGACCAGGCTGGAACAACTCGTTCGACAAGCCGCTGGACAGCGCGGTCTGCGAAATGTCGATGATCAGATCCGGCATTTCGGTCTTGCTGGGCAGCTGACGCAGCATCTGCTGAAGCACCTGTTCCATCTGCGCGAGCTGCTGCTTGAGCGGCTCCAGATTCACCGCACGCCCCTGTTGGGTCTCGAACTCCGTACGCAGCGAGGATTCGGTGCCTTCCAGTCCTTCCAGTTCGTCGCGTTTGCTGCTGATCAACAGGAACCAGGCCAACACCATGATGAACAGGCCGACCAGCACACAGAACACGATGCGCGCCTGCTGCGGCCAACCGCCGATGTTGTTGAAGTCCAGATCGCTGAGCTTGAATGATTTCTTACTCATGACGCCGCCCCCTCCTGCGGCCGATTGGCAGGCGCCGGCGCTGCCTGCGGTGCAGCTGCAGGTGCGCTCGGCGGCGTTGCTGGCGCAGGCGCCGCTGCCGGAGCAGCAGGCGTCGTACCGGCCGGCGTTGCACCTGGTGCGGCAGTACCCGGCGCAGCCGGATCCACCACCGCGGGCGCGGCGCCGTTCTTGTCAGTCTCGTTCGGATTGGCTAGCTTGACCTTCAGCGTGAACACGTACGGCAACGCCTTGGTGTCCATCGACGAGGCCGCAGGCTGGCCGGCGGCCTTGTCCTGGCTCTTGGCCTCGATGATCGACAGGTCCGGATTTGTCATCCAGCCCGAGCCTTCCAGGTTGCGCATGTATGCACTGACGCGCGCATTGGACTGCGAGCGGCCTTCCAGGGTCAGGATGTCGCCGTCCTGCTTGATGTTGGTCAGCGCCACGCCATCGGGAATGGTGCGGACCAGCGAATCGAACAGATGCACCATCTGCGAGCGGTTGGCCTGCAGTTCTTCGATCACCTTCTTGCGGGCGAGCAGACGGTCCTTTTTCTTGTCGAGTTCCTTGATCTCTTCGTTCTGCGCCTTGACCTTGTCGATCTCGGCGGTCAGGAACGCATTGCGTTCGGTCTGGCCGCTGATCTGCGCGTCGTAGTAGAACCAGATGAGTAGCGACAGCAGCACGCCACCGAGCGCGGCAAAGCCGAGCATCGAATAGAACTCACGCTCGCGCGCCTTCCGGCGCTCGGCGCGCCAGGGCAATAGATTGATTCTTGCCATCAGTCAAAGCTCCTCAGGGCCAGGCCGGTGGCGATCATCAATGCAGGCGCATCCAGCGCCAGCGCGTGGGCCTGAACCTTCGGACCCAGCGTCATCTGCGCAAGCGGGTTGGCGACCACGGTGGTCACGCCCAGCTGCTCTTCCACCATCTCCGGCAGGCGCGACAGCGCGGCGCAACCGCCGGCCAGCACGATGCAGTCGACGCGATTGAACTCGCTGCCCGCATAGAAGAACTGCAGCAAACGGCTGATCTGCTGCACCGTCGCTTCCTTGAACGGCTCCAGCACTTCGACCTCGTAGCTCTCCGGCAACCCGCCCTGACGCTTGGCCAGGCCGGCTTCTTCGTAGGTCAGGCCATAGCGGCGCATCACTTCGTCGGTGAGCTGCTTGCCGCCGAACACCTGTTCGCGGCTATACAGGCTACGACCGGAGCGCAGCACGCTCAGCGTGGTCATGGTGGCGCCGATGTCGACCAGGGCGACCACCGCATCGGCGGCCACCGGCAGTTCGCTGGCGACCAGGGCAAAGGCGTTTTCGACCGCGAAGGCCTCCACGTCCATCACCTTGGCGGTCAGACCACCGAGTTCCAGCGCCGATTGGCGCAGCTCCACATTCTCCGAGCGCGAGGCGGCCAGCAGCACCTGGACCATGTCCGGGCTGTTGGGCATCGGGCCGAGCACCTCGAAGTCGAGATTCACTTCCTCGATCGGGTACGGAATGTAATTGGTGGCTTCCAGTTCGACCTGGGCCTCCAGATCGCTGTCGTCCAGATCGGCCGGCATCGGGATCAACTTGGTGATCACCGCCGACCCGGCCACGGCCGCAGCGGCATTCTTGGCCTTGCTGCCGGAGCGGTTGATGGCGCGACGAATAGCTTCGCCCACCGCCTCCACTTCGACGATGTTCTTTTCCACCACCGCATTCGGCGGCAATGGTTCCACCGCGTAATGTTCCACGCGATAACGGTTCCCGCTGCGCGACAGCTGCAAGAGCTTCACGGCAGTAGAACTAATGTCGACACCAATGAGTGGCGACTGACTCTTGGGTAAAAGCCCCACGGTAACTCCCCTGCCGACGGGCACTTGGACGCATGTCTGCGCCCTCGTATTAATAATCAAATTTTAACAGTTGACAAGCCCTTCACGCGCAAGGCAATGACCTCGCGAACGTGACCCCAGTGCTGTCTTCTGCGATCCCCAGAGTTCGGCCCCAGCCAAACTCGGCGTCATCTATACTCTGTGGCCAAGAAATCTGCAATCGGAATCTCTCTTACATGCCCCGTATTCGCCGTTGGCTGGGCTGGATCCTGGCCACGCTCGTTGTGCTCGCACTGCTCGGCGCTATTGCTGCCGGCGGCCTGTATTACGCCATTTCCTCGAAGTTGCCGGACGTGCAGTCGCTCAAGCAGGTCGAGCTGCAGGAGCCGATGTACGTCTATTCCAGCGACGGCCGGCTGATGGCCGTCTATGGCGAGACCCGGCGCTACCCGATCCAGATGAAGGACGTGCCGCTGCGCTTGAAGCAGGCCTTCCTGGCGACCGAGGACGCGCGTTTCTACGAGCACGGAGGCGTGGACTACAAGGGCATCGCCCGCGCGGTGTGGCTGCTGGCCAGCACCGACGCCAAGCGCGTACCGGGCGGCTCGACCATCACCCAGCAGGTGGCGCGGCAGTTCTTCCTCAGCTCCGAATACAGCTACACCCGCAAGTTCGCCGAGATCCTGCTGGCGCGCAAGATCGAGAGCGAGCTGAGCAAGGACGAGATCTTCGAGCTGTATCTCAACAAGAGCTTCTTCGGCAACCGCGCCTATGGCGTCGGTGCCGCCGCCGAGTACTACTACGGCAAGAAGATGAGCGAGTTGAGCCTGGACGAGATGGCGTCGCTGGCCGGCATCCCCAAGTTCCCGTCCAGCGGCAACCCGATCAGCAACCCTGAGCGCGCGCGCGAACGCCGCGACTACTACGTGCTGCAGCGCATGGCCGACCTGGGCTTCGTGACCCAGGCCGAGTCCGACGCCGCCAAGGCGGTGCCGATGCACGCCAAGCCGCACGAGCCGCCTGTCGAGGTGTACGCCCCGTATGTGGCCGAGCTGGTGCGCCAGGAGATGATCGCCAAATACGGCGGCGATGTGCTCAACAAGGGTTACCACGTCACCACCACCATCGATTCCACCTTGCAGACCGGTGCCGATGCTGCGATCAGCGAAGGCCTGCGTCTGTACGACCACCGCCACGGCTGGCACGGTGTGGAGCAGCATTTCGATGTTGCCGCCGATGCGGATGCGCCGGCATTGGCCAAGCATCTGTCGGGCGTGTTTACTCAGGGCGGCCTGCGCGCAGTGATCGTGGCGCGCACCAATGCCGACGGCGGCGTCACCGTCGTGCAGAGCGACAAGACCGAGCTGACCCTGCCGGCCAGCGCCAGCCGCTGGACCAACAAGACCCCGGCCAAGTTGCTGACGCGCGGCGACCTGACCCGCATCCGTGCCGGCGAGAAGGACGGCGAATGGATCATCGACCAGCTGCCGCGCGGCCAGGCGGCGCTGGTGTCGCTGGATGCGAATAGCGGCGCACTGCGCGCGCTGGTTGGCGGCTTCAGCTTTGCCGGCAACAAGTTCAATCGCGCCACCCAGGCACGCCGCCAGCCAGGTTCCAGCTTCAAGCCGTTCGTGTATGCCTCGGCGTTCGAGAAGGGCTTCAACCCGGCCTCGATCGTGCTGGATGCGCCGGTGGTGTTCCGCGATCGTCGCGGCAAGACCTGGTCGCCGCAGAATGACGGCGGCGGTTTCCGCGGCCCGATGCGCCTGCGCGAGGCGCTGGTGCAATCGCGCAACCTGGTGTCGGTGCGCCTGCTGGATGCGATCGGCGTCGATTTCGCACGTAAATACATCAGCCAGTTCGGTTTCCAGGAAGCCGAGTTGCCGCCCAACCTGTCGATGTCGCTGGGCACCGCGTCGCTGACGCCGCTGTCGGTGGCGCGCGGCTACGCAGTGTTCGCCAATGGTGGATCGCGCGTGGACACCTGGATCGTGGACGAGGTGAAAGATCGCGACGGCAATGTGGTGTTCAAGGAAGTGCCCGCGGTAGCCTGCCGCACCTGCGCGTTGCAGGGCGGCACCGCCGCGCCGGTGAGCCAGGTGGTGGACGGGTTCAACTTCGGCACCCAGGCGCCGGCCACGCCGCCCGCGGCTCCGGCTGCCGATGCAGCGCCGACACCAGCAGAAACCGCGCCAGCGGCAATCGCCGAAACCAAGATCGCACCGCGCGCCATCGATGCGCGTACCGCTTACCAGTTGGTGTCGATGATGCGCGATGTGGTTCAGCGCGGCACCGGCACGGCGGCCAAGGTGCTGGGACGCGAAGACGTAGGCGGCAAGACCGGCTCGACCAACGATCACCGCGATGCCTGGTTCTCCGGCTTCGGCGGTCCGTATGCCACCACCGTGTGGGTCGGCCGCGACGACTTCCGTTCATTGGGCTATCGCGAGTACGGCGGCAAGGCCGCACTGCCGATCTGGATCGACTACATGCGCGTGGCATTGAAGGACAAGCCGATCGCCGCCAACGACCCGCCCGAGGGCATGACCCAGGCCACCATCAATGGTGCGGTCGAATGGGTGAAGAACGAAGATCTGGATCGCCTGCAGGATTACGACTACGGCCTGCAGGAACAGCAGGACGAGAAGGCTTTCGATATCTTCTGACGGCCGGAATCGGGAATCGTGAGTGGGGAATCGTGACGGCGTGGCTGTCCGGTTCCCCATTTTTTTGGGCGCGTTTTTTGGCAACTGCACGAGTCACCCTTGGGTGGCGCTGGAGCCGGGCGCGACGCGCTGCTTACTGACCAGCCCTGGCTGGGCGGACATAGCCGGCGACGCGACTCGCTGTCCCTTGCTACGCACCAGCCCGGTCGCCAACGCACTGCCCGGACCGACCTTTTGCGCGAGCCGGCAAGCCCAGCAGCTGTTCGACCACGCACTATCGCGACTCGCTGCTGACCTGGTTGCCGGCGCGGCAGCGCCTGCATCTCACCGGTTGATGCGCTCCTCCCGAAGCTGCGGCCATGCCCTCCGACACGCAAGGTATCGGCATCGCGCTCCTACGCGATCGCTTCCTCGGAGTGGCCGGGAAGCATTCGCCACGTTTTCATGCGGCTGTTGTAGAGTCGAGCTCAGGTTCATCAGGGGAGCCCGGTCATGCATCACGCACGCCAACACGCCGATACGCGCACCCGAGAACGCCGTCATCGGCTCGCCCACGAGGCCGCCAGATTGATGGCAGAAGGCGGTATCCGCGATTTCCACCAGGCAAAGCTCAAGGCTGCCAGCCGGCTCGGCATCCATGACGACGCATCGCTGCCGCGCAATCGCGAGATCGAAGACGCACTGCGCGAATACCAGCGCCTGTTCGCCGGGCCTGACCACGCAGCGCGGTTGCGTCAACGCCGCGAAGCCGCCTTGCGTGCGCTGGATTTTCTCCGCCCATTCCAGCCGCGGCTGACCGGCCCGGTCCTGGATGGCACCGCCGATGCAAACGCCCCGGTACAACTGCAGCTGCACAGCGACGACCCGGACGCGGTGCAGCGGTTTCTGGAAGAACACCGCGTCCCTGCCGAGGCGCGCACGCGCCGTCTGCGACTGGACCGCGAGCGTAACGGCGACTTCCCGGTCTGGCTGTTCAGTGCCGAGGAACTGACCTTCGACCTGACCGTGCTGCCTTACGACGCCCTGCGCCAGGCGCCGCTGTCGCAGCTGGACGAAAAACCGATGCCACGCGCCTCGGCTGCACAGCTGCGGCAGTTGCTTGCCGAACAGGAGAGTGTCGCCTACCAGCAACGGGAGTGAGCGCACGCGTGCACTCCATTGCTGAGCGCGCCATCAGCACTCACCCGAAAGATTGCGCGCTACGTTTTGCCAGCCACTCTTGGCAAGCGCGCCCTGTTCCACTAAACGCACCAAGCCACAACGAAAACGCCCCGCAAGTGCGGGGCGTTCGTTTACGCAGACGACTTTGAGCCGATTAACGCTTGGCGCTGTCGGTGTAATCGCGCTTGTCGTAGCCGGTGTAGATCTGGCGCGGACGGCCGATCTTCATTTCCGGGTCGACCTGCTGCTCCAGCCAATGCGACACCCAACCGGCGGTGCGCGCGATGGCAAACATCACGGTGAACATTTCCACCGGGATATTGAGCGCCTTGTAGATCAGGCCCGAATAGAAGTCGACGTTCGGATACAGCTTGCGCTGCACGAAGTAGTCGTCCTTCAACGCGGCTTCTTCCAGCTTCAACGCCACTTCCAGCAGCGGATCGTTGACGCCCAGCTCGCCCAGCACCTTGTGGGTCATCTCGCGGATGATCTTGGCGCGCGGGTCGAAGTTCTTGTAGACGCGGTGACCGAAGCCCATCAGACGGAACGAGGAGTTCTTGTCCTTGGCCTTGGCCACGGCCGACTCGACGTTATCGGCAGTGCCGATCTCTTCGAGCATCTTCAGCACCGCTTCGTTGGCGCCGCCGTGTGCCGGGCCCCACAGTGCGGTGATGCCGGCAGCGACCGACGCATACGGATTGGCACCGGTCGAACCGACCAGACGCACGGTCGAGGTCGAGGCATTCTGCTCGTGATCGGCGTGCAGAATGAACAGCAGGTCCAGCGCCTTGGCGACAACCGGGTTGATCTCCAGCGGCTCGCTCGGCACTTCGAACATCATGTGCAGGAAGCGGTCGACGTAGTTCAGGTTGTTGCGCGGATAGCGGATCGGCCAGCCGATCGAGTAACGATACGCCGCAGCCGCCAGGGTCGGCACCTTGGCGATCAGACGGATGGCGGCCTGACGGCGCTGCTCCGGATCGTTGAGGTCCAGGGTGTCGTGGTAGAACGCCGACAGCGAGGCGACCGAACCGGCCAGCATGGCCATCGGGTGCGCATCGTGGCGGAAACCGCCGAGGAAGTTCTTCAGCGACTCGTGCATCATCGTGTGATGCGTCACTTCGTGGTCGAACTTCTTGAATTCGTCCGCCGTGGGCAGTTCGCCGTTCATCAGCAGGTACGAAACTTCCAGGAAGCTGGACTTCTCGGCGAGCTGTTCGATCGGATAGCCGCGGTACAACAACACGCCGTTGTCGCCATCGATATAGGTGATGGCCGACTTGCAACTGGCGGTGGCGGTAAAGCCCGAGTCGTAGGTGAACAGACCGGTTTCTTTGGTCAGCTTGGAAATATCGACGCAATCATTGCCCAACGTGGGCTTGAGAACCGGCAGAACAACCGACTTGTCGCCGGCGTTGAGCGTGACCTGATCAAGATCGGACACTGTGTACGCTCCTTCAGTGGAAGGCGCCTGATCCCACATGGGCAGGCACGTGATGGAAGTCCAAGGCATCGCCTCGGATCACGTCATTATCGCACAGCAGCATTTTGGCCGTCGCTTGGACAGAAGTCGTAGACGCACCTGTCGGGACCACGCAAACGAAGCGCTCACGCCCCAAAAAACAACGGCCGCGCAATGCGCGGCCGTTGTCGGTACAGCCCGTCCTGCAAGTTCAGCGCGCGTAGCGCTTCTGGAACTTGTCGATACGGCCGCCGGTGTCGATCACCTTGTGCTTGCCGGTATAGAACGGGTGCGACGCGGAGGAAATTTCCACCTTGATCAGCGGATATTCCTGGCCGTCTTCCCACTTCACGGTCTCTTTCGAGCCCATGGTGGAACGGGTCAGAATCTTGAAATCGGACGTCACGTCGTGAAAGACGACGTCTTTGTAGTTGGGATGCACGTTATCTTTCATGGACTTGGCGCCGGGCTGCCTGGATAAGTCGGTCATTATAGCGGCCTCCACTCGCCCGGCGCAAGGTGACCCTAGCCGGCCGCCAATGCCGCCCCGACCAGGCCGTAGAACCGCTGGCGGTCGTACTCCAGCAGCAGGTTGGCATTGTCGGGCGCGCCGCCCTGCCGGTTCCAGTCCACCAGGGTCATGCCGCGGGTGTGCGTGCCGGACAATTCGATATGCACCGGGCGCTGCTCCAGACGCTGGGCGCCTTCCGGGTGCAGGGCGAACGCCATCGCCAGTGCGTCGGCGGCGTACCAGTACTCGCCACGGCTGTCTTCGGACCACAGGCGGGTCTTGCGCGAGATTTCTTCGTAGAAGCGGGCGCGGTCGCTATCGGCGGCCAGCCACTGCTCGACATCGCGATGCAGCAGGCCGTGCGCGATGGTGGCTTCCCAGTCGGCCACGTCGAAGTGCGGGAAGCCACGGAACACGATGTGCGCGGCCTCCGGGTCGAAGCCGATATTGAATTCAGCGGCAGGCGTGATGTTGCCGTGCCCGGTCAATGCTCCGCCCATCACCACCAGCCGGCCGACGCGCTGCGGCAGGGTCGGGTCCAGGGTCAGCGCCAGGGCCAGATTGGTCAGGGGCCCCAGGGCGACCAGCAACAGCTCGCCAGCGTAGTCGTGCGACAGGCGCAGGATGGCGAGCGCGGCATGCTCGGCCTCGGCGCTGCGCTTGGCCGCCGGCAGGCCGACATCGCCGAAGCCATCGATGCCGTGCACGTGTGCCGCATCGACCGAGGGGTGCAACAGCGGCTGCGGGCAGCCGGCGTACACCGGCACATCCGCGCGGCCGGCGATCTCGCAGACCTTCAAGGCGTTGCGCACGGTGTGCTCCAGCCCCACGTTGCCGGCCGCGATGGTCAGGCCAACCACCTCGTGACGGGTGTCGTTGAAGGCCATCAGCAGCGCCAGCGCGTCATCCACGCCTGGGTCGGTGTCGATCAGCAGCGGTATCTTTTTTGTCATGGGAGTCGGGATTGGGCATTCGGGATTCGTTGCAGCATCTTCGCAAGGATCGGCCGGTCACGCGAACGCCCAGGATGTACAGGCGGCAGCAGCCCTTAGCTTTTACGATTCCCGATTCCCGATTCCCGATTCCGACTCCCCGCCACTCAAGCGGCGGCATACCGCACTGCGCTGCCGATCCAGCGTGCGACGACACGGTCGGCGATCTCCGGCGCTTCGGCCAGCAACCGCTCGGCCAGCACCTGCACGCGCGGCAGCAACCCGGCGTCGCGGGCCAGGTCGGCGATGCGGAAGCTGGCCAGACCGGTCTGCCGGGTACCGAGCAATTCGCCGGGACCGCGCAATTCCAGATCCTTTTCTGCAATCACAAACCCATCGTTGGTCTGGCGCATGGTTTCCAGGCGTTGGCGCGCCATCATCGACAGCGGCGCCTGATACAGCAGCACGCAACTGGACGCTGCGGCGCCGCGGCCGACGCGGCCACGCAGCTGATGCAGCTGCGCCAAGCCAAGACGCTCGGCGTTTTCGATGATCATCAGCGAGGCGTTGGGCACGTCCACGCCGACTTCGATCACCGTGGTGGCGACCAGCAGATCGCTGCGGCGCTGCTTGAAATCGAGCATGGCCTTCTGTTTTTCGGCGGGCTTCATGCGGCCATGCACGAGCGCGACGCGCACGCCGGGCAACTGCGCCGACAAGGCCTCGAAGGTGACCTCGGCGGCCTGCGCTTCGATGCGCGGCGGGCCAGCCGGTGCGGCCTTGCCGGGGTCTTCGCTTTCTTCGATGAGCGTGCACACCCAATACGCCTGCCGCCCTTCGGCGCAGGCGGCGCGGATGCGTTCGACCAGATCGGGGCGCCGTTCTGCGCTCAGGACAATGGTCTGCACCGGCGTGCGGCCGGGTGGCAACTCGTCGATGGCCGACACGTCCAGATCGGCGTAGGTCGACATCGCCAGGGTGCGCGGGATCGGCGTGGCGGTCATCACCAGTTGGTGCGGCACGCTGCCGGCAGCCGCGCCCTTGTCGCGCAGCGCCAGACGCTGATGCACGCCGAAGCGGTGCTGCTCGTCGATGATGGCGAGCGCCAGGTCGTGGAAGACCACCGCTTCCTGCATCAAGGCATGCGTGCCGACCACCACCTGGGCCTGGCCGGAGGCGACCTCTGCCATCGCTGCAGCGCGCGCCTTGCCGGTGACCTTGCCGGCCAGCCAGACGATGCGCACACCTAGCGGCTCGAGCCAGCCGCGCAGGTTGGTGAGATGTTGCTCGGCCAGCAGTTCGGTGGGCGCCGCCAGTGCGACCTGCTTGCCCTGCTCCACCGCCAGCATCGCCGCCAGGGCCGCGACCACGGTCTTGCCGCTGCCGACATCGCCCTGCACCAGCCGCAGCATCGGCGAGGGCTGCGCCAGGTCGTGCGCGATCTGTTCGAACACGCGTTGCTGCGCACCGGTGAGCTGGAACGGCAATGCGGCGCGCAAGCGCTGCACCAGCGTGCCGTTGCCGGGCAACACGGGCGCATGGAACCGCTGCAGGGCGATGCGTTGGCGACGCAGGCTGAGTTGGTGCGCAAGCAGTTCTTCGAGCGCCAACCGCTGTTGTGCCGGGTGCCCGCCGGCGAGCAGCTGTTGCGGGTCGGTGTTCACCGGTGGGCGGTGCATGGTCAGTAAGGCAGTGCGCAGCGAAGGCAGGTGTTCGTCCTGCAGCCAATGCGGCGGCAGCAACTCCAGTGCGGCCTCTGGAGGCAACCGCTCGAGCGCCTGGCCGATGAATTTGCGCAGCGTGGCCGGGCCGACGCCTTCGAGCACCGGATAGACCGGGTCCAGGCAGTCGCCCAGTTGTGCGTCTTCATCCGCCGCGAGCACGCGGTAACTGGGATGGACAATTTCCCAACCGTTCTGGCCGGGCTTGGGCGTGCCGAACACGCGCACGCGCGTGCCGACCGCAAACTGCGCGACCTGCGCGGCGCGAAAATGAAAGAAACGCAGCACCACGCTGCCGTGCGACGCGTCCGAGATTGCCACGCGCAGCACCGGACGGAAGCGGAAGCCGCGCTCCACCGCCTCCACGCGTCCTTCGATCTGCGCCGGCACGCCGCTTTGCAACTGCGCGATCGTGGTCAGCCGGGTACGGTCTTCATACCGCAGCGGCAGATGCAGCCACAGGTCCTGCACGCTCAGGATGCCGCGCGCGGCGAACTTGTCGGCCACTTTCGGGCCGACGCCAGGCAGGCTAGACAGCGGAGCCTGGCCGGCGACGGCCAGGCTCGGCGTGGCGACGCGCGCGCGCGGCACGGCGGGTCGGATCAGTCGCGCCGGATCACCCGAGCACCATCACTCGAGCACCATCACCGCATCGACTTCGAAACCGGCGCCCTTCGGCAGGCCAGAGACTTCGATGGTGGAACGCGCCGGGAACGGGGCCTGGAAATAGTCCTGCATCACTGCATTGACGGCGGCAAACTGGCCCAGGTCGGTGAGATACAGCCCCAGACGCACGATCTTGTCGAGCGAGCCACCGGCGGCTTCGGCCACGGCCTTGAGGTTGTCGAACGCGCGGCGCGCCTGCGCACCGATGTCACCCGGCACGATCTCGCCAGTGGCCGGATCCAGCGGGATCTGCCCGGAGAAATACACGGTGTTGCCGGCGCGCACTGCCTGCGAGTAAGGGCCGATGGCGGCAGGCGCCTGGTCTGTATGGATGATCTGGGACATGGCGACTCCGTCAACACTGAAAACGAACGCACATTGTATCGGCGCATGCCGTTGACGGGCGAATAGGAGGATGTGCGGTGACGGCGCGAGGGCGTTGGCTGGTGGCGTAGCGGCCCGTTGCATGGTGGGTTGGGCATCTTGCGGTGATGGTGGCTACTTGTTTTTGCTTGCGCGCGATGGTTTTGGTGCGGCTGTACGTGTGCGTTGTTGGCGGCTGCGTGAGAGAGCACGAGGCTGCGCACGTACCCTCATCCGCCCCTGCGGGGCACCTTCTCCCGGCGGGAGAAGGGAACGCTATGCCCTCTTGTGCGGGAGAGGGTTGGGGTGAGGGTCCGGGCGAAGCCACGCCAAGTGAGTGGCGCCATGCCGCGGCAAGCGCTGCGTCGCCGCGATGCTGCAGGGATGCGAGAGATGGCGCGCAGTCGTCACGACGCGCGGATGCGCTCACGACACCGAGGACGCGCAGCCCCACACCGTTCACACCGACTCTGCACAGTCCACACCGACTCAGAAAAACCGACCACGCCTGCGCGGCGGCGGAACAGTCGCGCCAAGAGTTGTGTCGTGCCGCCGCCCGGGAACGCAGAGACGCGCAAACCAGCAGGATTAGGTAATCGGCGCCGGATTGAACAAGGCCAGATCGTTATGCAGGCGGTGATGCTCGGTCCAGGTGCGCTGGCCGCTGGCCACGTCCAGATAGCGTTGGAACAACTCCCAGCCCAATTGCTCCAGCGTCTTGGCGCCGGTCGCCACGCCGCCGGCGTCGATGTCCATCAGGTCGGACCAGCGCTGCGCCAGTTCGCTGCGGGTGGCGACCTTGATCACCGGCACCATGGCCAGGCCGTACGGCGTGCCGCGCCCGGTGGTGAAGACATGCAGGTTCATGCCGGCCGCCACCTGCAACGTGCCGCAAACGAAATCGCTGGCCGGGGTGGCGCAGTACTGCAGCCCGCGTCCTTTGACGCGCTCGCCGGGCGGCACCACGCCATTGATCGGCGAGGCGCCGGATTTGGCGATCGAGCCCATTGCCTTTTCAACGATGTTGGCCAAGCCGCCCTTCTTGTTGCCGGGCGTGGTGTTGGCGCTGCGGTCGGCCTGGCCGCGCGCCAGGTAGGCGTCGTACCAGGCCATTTCGCGCACCAGCGCCTTGGCCACGTCGGCAGTGGCGGCGCGCGGCACCAGCAGGTGGATGCCGTCGCGCACTTCGGTATTTTCCGAGAACATCACCGTGGCACCGGCGCGCACCAGCAGGTCGGCAGCCACGCCCAGACCCGGATTGGCGGTGACGCCGGAAAACGCATCGCTGCCGCCGCATTGCATGCCCACCACCAGTTCGCTGGCCGGCACGGTTTCGCGGCGACGCAGGTCCAGATGGCGTAGGCGTTCTTCGGCCATGGCCATGATCGAGCCCACCATGTCGGCAAACCCCAGACTGGCTTCCTGCAGGCGGTAAACGGCGCTGTCGTCGGCGCTGGCATCGTCCGGCAGCAGGCGCTCGGGTGCGAGTTTTTCGCAGCCCAGGCCCACGATCAGCGCCTGCCCGCCGAAGTTGGGGCTGCGCGCAATGTTGCGCAACGTGCGGATGGGGATGATGGCTTCGGGCGCGGTGATCGCCACGCCACAACCGTAGACGTGATTGACCGCCACCACGTCGTCGACATTGGGATACTTGGGCAGCAACTCGGTGCGAATGCGCTCCACCGCGTGACCGAGCACACCCACCACGCATTGCACGCTGGTCATGATGCCCAGGATGTTGCGCGTGCCGACGCTGCCATCGCGGTTGCGATAACCCTGGAAGGTGTAACCCTCCAAGGGCTCGGGTGCGGGCGCCGCTTGCAGCGACAGATCCAGCGCAGCCAGATCGGGCGCTTCGGGCATGTCCAGCAGGTGTTCGCTCACCCAGGCGCCGCGCGCGATGTCGGCATTGGCGGTGCCGATCACTGCGCCCAGGCGGATCACCGGCGTGCCGGCGGGCAGGTCGAGCAGCGCCATCTTGTGGCCCTGCGGAATGTGTTCGATGGCGGTGAGCCCGTCCGGAAAAGTGGCACCGGCCGGCGCGCCGTCATCGTTGACGACGATGGCGACGTTGTCGCGCGAATGGGCGCGAATGCTGAGCCAACGAGTGGGTTGCTGGGTTGCGGACATCGTGGGCCTACCTTGCAAGACGGGGATGGAGTGCATTACCGGTCGGGGCTGTCGAACTGACGGCGGTACTGCAGGATCAAACGGTTTTCATCGACATTGCGCTGGTAATTGGAGCGGAAGGTGCCGTTGAACCAGATCACGCTCACATGCTTGAAGCGCTCGCTCTGGAATTGATAGGTGGTCAAGACATCCCGGGCCCATTCGCGGCCTTCGCCGGAATAGGTTGCCGGCTGTGCATGGTCGCCGCTGATGTAGCGCGCCATGACGCTGAGCCCGGGGATGCCGATGCTCTTGCCATCGATGCTGTAACGCAGCTGCCAGCTGCGCTCGCCGCGTTCGAGAAAGTCGTTGATGAAGGTCCAGTTGAAGACATTGCCGTCGGTGCCGCCCGGCCAGGGCATGGCGCTGGGGCCTGACAGGCGTTGATAGCCGGCACCGAATTCCTGCCCACCCGTGCGCCAGGACAGCATGCTGCTGAACATGCGGTTGTCGATCGGCCCGGCACGCGATTGGCCGATGTCATCGGTGCGGAAATAGCGCAGGTCCACACGCAACTGATCCTTGCCGAATTTATGCGTCTGGATGACGTTGTAGAGCTGCTGCCGGTAGATGTCTTCCATCACCGCGCCCTGATAGCGCAGCTGCGTGCCGGGTGCAACGCTGTAGGTAGCCGACACCAGATTCAACGCATCCGAATCCGGCGTGCCCAGAAAGCGACGGTTCTTGTTGGTCAAGGTGATCGGCACACGCGAATCGCCATCGCGGTACCAGGCGCTGGTGAAGCGGGCCAGCAGCAGATCGAGCTTGGGCACGTCCTTGGATTCCAGCGTCACGCCTTGAAACGTCTCCGGCATGATGCGGGTGATGCTGGCGCGTACCAGCGGCTCGTTGGGAATGAAGCTGCCCCACTTCAATTCGGTCTGCGAGGCGCGCAGTTTGAGCGTCGGCGCCACTCGCGTCAGTGCATGTTGCGCGGTGCCGTCGTCGTTATTGGGCAGCAGGCCGGTGCCGCCTTCGGCTCGGACGCCATCGAGCTTCAAATCACCGATGCCGAGCAGATCCAGCCCTACCCCGATCGGGCCTTGCGTGTAGCCGCTCTTGGCATCCACCACGACGCCCTGCGCCCATTCGGCACGCTTGCCCTGCCCTTCGCCGCTGCGGAAATCGCGGTTGTAATAGAAGTTGAGCGCGGTGACCTCGGCCGTTGCGCCATTCCAGAATCCTGCGTCCGGTTCCTGCGCACGCGCGCGTCCGCCCGCACCGACCGCCAGCAGCGCCGCGCTGCCGAGTGCCATTACATGTTTCATCGACCAGCTCTCCACCTGCCAGACCTCTTCGACGCAGCCGCTGCATGCCGTGCATTCGGCTGCAGCCACCGCACGGTTAGCGCACCAGGCACGGCCGCTTGTTATCGAAGGTCCAGTTGGGAATCAAGGCCTGCATCGCGGCAGCATCATCGCGCGCGCCCAGGCTCAGATTTTGGTAAGTGCGATGCGCCGCTTCCAGCGCATCCATATCGAGTTCGACACCCAAACCGGGCTTTGCCGGCACCTGGATCTGGCCGCCGACGATCTGCAACGGGTAATGGGTCAGGCGTTGGCCGTCCTGCCAGATCCAGTGCGTGTCGATCGCGGTCACCTGCCCCGGCGCTGCGGCGGCCACGTGGGTGAACATCGCCAGCGAAATATCGAAGTGGTTGTTGGAATGCGAGCCCCAGGTCAGGCCCCAGTCGCGGCACAGTTGCGCCACCCGCACCGAGCCTTGCAACGTCCAGAAATGCGGGTCGGCCAGCGGGATATCCACCGACTGCAACTGGATGGCGTGGCCCATCTGCCGCCAGTCGGTGGCGATCATGTTGGTGGCGGTCGGCAAGCCAGTGGCGCGACGGAACTCGGCCATGATCTCGCGGCCGGAATACCCCTCCTGCGCACCGCACGGGTCTTCGGCATAGGCCATCACGCCGTGCATGTCGCGGCACAGGGCGATGGCCTGATCCAGGGACCACGCGCCATTGGGGTCCAGCGTGATGCGCGCCTGCGGAAAACGTTCGTGCAACGCGACAATGGCCTCGATTTCGTCTTCGCCACGCAGTACGCCGCCTTTGAGCTTGAAGTCGCGAAAGCCGTATTTTTCGTAGGCCGCTTCGGCCAGGCGCACGACCGATGCCGGCGTCAAGGCTTCCTGGTCGCGCACCGCCTCCCAGTCATCGCGGGCACCGCTGCCGTCGCGATAGTCGAATCCGGTCTTGCGTCGGTCGCCAATGAAAAAGAGGTAGCCCAGCACGTCCACCGCGTCGCGTTGCTGGCCTTCGCCGAGCAACGCAGCGACCGGTTGATCGAGGAATTGCCCCAGCAGATCCAGCAACGCCGATTCGATGGCGATCACTGCGTGAATGGTGATGCGCAGATCGAAGGTCTGCAGACCACGTCCGGCGCTGTCACGGTCGGCAAACGCGGTGCGCACCTGATTGAGGATGCGTTGATACTCGGCGATGGAGCGGTCGCGAATGAGCGGCGCTGCCTCGTGCAGCAAGCCGGCGATGGCCGCGCCGCCAGGCACTTCGCCCACGCCGGTGCGGCCGGACGAATCGCGCAGCACCAGCACATTGCGGGTGAAGTAAGGCGCGTGCGCGCCACTGAGGTTCAGCAGCATGCTGTCCTGGCCGGCGACCGGCACCACGCGGATGTCGGTGATGCGCGGCGTGGCGCCGATGCTTGCAGGTGCGGTGTGGATATTCATCGAAAGTCTCCGAAGACGGTCACAGCGGTGCGGGCACGGGCATGGACGGGCCGCCGGGCGGGGCCTTGAGTTCCACGCGCTTGATTTCACCCACCACCACCAGATAGGACACCACCGCCAGCAAGGCATTGAGCCCGACGAACACCAGCGCCCATTCGAAGGTGCCGGTGGTGGACACGATGTAGCCGATCACGATCGGCGTGGTGATGCCGGCGATGTTGCCGAAGGTATTGAACAGGCCACCGGACAAGCCGGCGATTTCCTTGGGCGAGGTGTCGGCCACCACCGCCCAGCCGAGTGCACCGATGCCCTTGCCGAAGAAGGCCAGCGCCATCAGCCCCACCACCATCCATTCGGCCTGCACGTAGTTGCAGCCGATCATCGTCACCGACATCAACATGCCGACCACGATCGGCGTCTTGCGCGAAACGGTGAGCGAATAGCCACGCCGTACCATGCGGTCGGACACATAGCCGCCCAGCACGCCGCCGATAAACCCGCACACCGCCGGCAACGAGGCCACAAAGCCGGCTTCCAGGATCGACATGCCGCGCTCCTTGACCAGATACACCGGAAACCAGGTCAGGAAGAAGTACGTCAGCGTGGTGATGCAGTACTGGCCGATGTACACGCCCAGCAACATGCGGTTGCACAACAGCTGTTTGGCGTAATGCCATTGCGTGCCCTTGGGCTGGCTACCGGGCTTGTTGCCCTGCTCCATGTCCACCAGCGCGCCGTTGCGCTGGATATAGTCCAGCTCCTGCGCGCTCAAACGCGGATGTTCGCGCGGGGCATAGATGGTCTTGCGCCATACCAGCGCCAGCAACACGCCCGCCGCACCCATCACCAGAAACACGTGTTCCCAGCCCCAGGCGTGCACCAGCCAGCCCATCAGCGGCGCGAAGGCCACGGTGGCGAAGTACTGCGCGGAATTGAAGATCGACGCGGCTAGGCCACGCTCGGCGGTAGGGAACCACGCCGCCACGATGCGGCTATTGCCCGGAAAGGACGGCGCTTCGGCAATGCCGACCAGAAAGCGCAGCACGAACAGCGTGGTGACCGCCCAGGTCACCGGCACCCAATCGATAAAGCCCTGCAAGGCGGTGAACAGCGACCAGATCAGCAGCGACAGGCCATACACGCGCCGCGAGCCGAAGCGATCGAGCAACCAGCCGCCGGGAATCTGCCCGGCCACATACGCCCAACCGAATGCAGAAAAAATGAAGCCCATCTGCAGCGCGTCGATGCCCAGCGCATCCTGGACCGCGGAACCGGCGATGGACAAGGTGGCGCGATCTGCATAGTTGATCGTGGTCACCACGAACAACATCAGCAAGATCAGGTAGCGCCTGCGCGGAACCGTCGTTGAACCGACTGTCTTTGAATCGATAGCCATCATCGTTCCTCACCTATGACGATGGAAGCGCACTGCGCTCCGGTACTCCAAGTGGCGCCTGCAGATGGCGCACCGGACCCTCCTCCGGCACGCCTCAGGCATCGTTGCCGCCGCCGCTGTCAGTCGTGTCCCAGCGCGCCATCGACGCGTCGCCACAGTCCGAGTGGGTTGCCGTGCGCCACTGCAGCGGGCAACAGCGCGGCCGGCAGATCCTGGTAGCAGACCGGGCGCAGGAAGCGATCGATCGCCAGCGTGCCCACCGAGGTGCTGCGGCTGTCGGAGGTGGCCGGGAACGGGCCGCCATGCACCATCGCGTGGCAGACCTCCACACCGGTGGGCCAGTCGTTGACCAGGATGCGCCCGGCCTTGCGTTCCAGCACCGGCAGCAACGCGGCGGCCAGGTCGGTATCGGCTGCATCCATGTGCAAGGTGGCGGTGAGCTGGCCTTCCAGGTGCTCGCTCAGCGCGCGCAGCTGAGCGATGTCCCTGCAACGCACCAGCAGCGAGGAGGCACCGAAGACTTCGGCCTGCAGCGCTTCGTCTGCCAGAAAGGCATCGGCGTCGGTGCTGAACAATGCGGCCGGGCAGCGACCCGCTTCCGGTGCGGCGCCACGTGCCAGTGTGCTGACCTGCGGATGCGCGGCCAGACGCTGCACACCCTGCGCATAGGCCTGGCCAATGCCTGCGGTGAGCATTGCTGCCGGCGATACCGCTTGCAGCGTTTGCGTGGCCGACGCGATAAACGCATCCAGCGCCGGTGAATCGATCGCCAGCAGCAAGCCGGGGTTGGTGCAGAACTGCCCCGTGCCCAAGGTCAGCGAGCCGACGAACGCTTTGCCCAGATCGGATGCACGCGCCTGTAGCGCCTGCGGCAACAGATACACCGGATTGATCGCACTCATCTCCGCATACACCGGAATCGGCTCGCGGCGTGCGGAAGCGATCTTGACCAACGCCATGCCGCCAGCGCGCGAGCCGGTGAAACCCACCGCCTTGATGCGCGCGTCGGCCACCAGCTGCGCACCGATCTCGATGCCGGCGTCGAACAGCAGCGAGAACACGCCTTCGGGCAGCCCGCACTGCGCCATCGCCGCCTGGATCGCACGGCCCACCAATTCCGACGTGCCCGGATGCGCGCTGTGCGCCTTGACCACCACCGGGCAACCGGCCGCCAATGCCGACGCGGTATCGCCACCGGCCACCGAAAATGCGAGCGGGAAATTACTGGCGCCGAACACCGCCACCGGCCCCAGTGGGATATGCCGCTGGCGCAGATCCGCGCGCGGCAACGGCGTGCGTTGCGGCAGCGCGGGGTCGATGCGGGCCTGCAACCAGCTGCCTTCGCGCACCACGTTGGCGAACAGACGTAGTTGCCCCACGGTGCGTCCGCGCTCACCTTCCAGACGCGGGCGCGGCAGGCCGCTTTCGCACATGGCGCGTTCGATCAAGGCATCGCCCAACGCCAGAATCTGCTCGGCGATGGTTTCCAGAAAGACCGCGCGCGCTTCCAGCGGCGTTTCGCGATAGGTGTCGAACGCCGCCTGCGCCAGCGCGCAGGCCTGCTGCAGATCCTGTGCGCTCACCGAGCCGAACGTCGGCTGCAATGCCGCGCCGCTGGCCGCATCCACCGCATGAAATTCCGCCCCGGCGCCGCGCACGCCGCGCTGCCCGATCAGCGATTCGCCCTTGATGGTGTGCATCAGCGGCGGCCTCCGATCAGTTGTTTGAGCTGCGCGAACTCATCTTCGTTGAGGTCAGCCAATGGCGTGCGTACCGGACCGGCCGGGCGGCCGACCGCGCGCATGCCGGCCTTGACGATAGACACCGCGTAACCCGCGCGACGATTGCGCAGCACCGTGTACGGCAACACGAAGTCGTTGAGCTCGCGGTAGATGGTGGCGTGGTCGCGCGCGCGCACCGCCGCATAGAACGCCAGCGCCCACTCGGGCAGGAAATTGAAGATGGCCGACGAATACGTGGTCACGCCCATTTCCAGATACGGCAGCGCGAAGGTTTCGGCGGTGGGCAGGCCGCCCACGTACAACAGCCGGTCGCCCAGCCGCGCATAGATGCGGGTCATGCGATCCACATCGCCGATGCCGTCCTTGTAGCCCACCAGGTTGGGGCACCGCTCGGCCACACGCGCCAGCGTTACATCGTCGAGCTTGGCATTGGCGCGGCCGTAGACGATCACGCCCAGGCTGGTCGCCTTGCAGACGCGCTCGACATGGTCGGCCACGCCGTCGGCATCGCACTCGGTGAGGTACGGCGGAAACAGCAGGATGCCGTCGGCATCGTTGCGCTCGGCGGCCTGCGCCATCTCGATCGCAATCGCAGTGCCATAGCCGGCCGGGGCGATCACCGGCATGCGGCCGGCAGTCTCGGTGACGGCTGCGCGCACGGCGCGGTTCACTTCGTCCAGCGTCAGCGAAAACAGCTCGCCGGTGCCGCCCGCTGCAAACAGGCCGGCGGCCGGATGCGAGGACAGCCAGTCCAGATTGCTGCGATAGGCGGGTTCGTCGAAGGCCAGGTCGGCATCGAAATGGGTCACCGGAAACGACAACAGCCCGGCGCCAAGCGCTTGGGCCATTTCGGACGGGGTGTATCTGCTGCTCATCGGACAAACGCTCCTGGGCGGGGGATGCGGTTGATCCTAGAAACGCAGATCGTTGCTGGTCCAAACCAAAGGACGTATTGTTTGATACATAAGTTGAATAAATCGCATCACAAACTGACGTAGTGCGCCGCAAATGGCTGCTTTGCAACGCTTTTTCGACGCGACGTAATTATGGTTGGTTGCGTCCGCCAGCGTCCTTTCTGGCCGAGCGTCGCCTATTCATTCGTGCTGGCCGCGCCGGGATGTTGCGGGTGCAGCATCCGATTCGTGTGTTTTTGCAACGCGAGGCCCGCCCGCCATGTTCGATCTGCAACAACTGCGTTGCTTTGTCGCCGTCGCCGACGAACTGCACTTCCGGCGCGCGGCCGAGCGCCTGAACATGACCCAGCCGCCGCTCAGCCGGCAGATTCAGCTGCTGGAGCACAGCGTCGGCACCGCGCTGCTGGAGCGCAACAGCCGGCATGTACGGCTGACCCAGGCTGGCCGCAGCCTGCTGGCCGAAGCGCGCGCGATCTTGCGCATGGCTGAGAATGCCGGGCTACGTGCGCGCCGGATCGGCACCGGCGATGCCGGCAGCGTGTCGGTGGGCTTCACCGCCGGTGCCAGTTACCGCTTCCTGCCCGAGGCCATCGCGCGGTGGCGCAGGCAAGCGCCCGATGTGGATCTGCAACTCAAGGAGATGGTCAGTCTGGCGCAACTGGACGCGCTGGACGCCGGCCGGCTGGATATCGGCCTGCTGCGCCCACCGATCCAGCGCCAGGGTCTGCACAGCCGCTGCGTAGCACGCGAACCGCTGATCGCCGCGCTACCGGAAGACTCGCCGCTGGCGCAACACGACAGCCTGCGCCTGCAGGATTTCGACGGGCAGCCGCTGGTCAATTACGCACCCGATGAAGCGCGCTATTTCTACGATCTGCTGGCGCAGTTGTTCGGTGCGCGCGGCATCGCGCCGCGCTCGGTGCAGTACGTCAGCCAGATCCACTCGGTGTTGGCGCTGGTGCGCGGCGGCATGGGCATGGCACTGGTGCCCGAAGGCGCCAGCGGCCTGCGTTACGCCGGCATCGTGTACCTGCCGCTGCGCGATGAAACCCCTGCCACGCCGGTGGAACTGCATCTGGTGTGGAAGCAGGACAACGACAACCCTGCGCTGCGTCGCTTGATCGCCTGAGCCAGGCAACGCGCTCGAGCTGTCACACGCTCACTGCAGCGCAGCCACTGCCCAACGCGTCGATCCGGTTTAGAGCGGCTAACACCACGTACCGAGCAGTCGTCACATGGTTGTGGACGGCGCGCTCAGAACCGGAACAGACGCGTGGTACATGCCGCGCCGATCACCGCCCGTCTGGCGGTGAGCACAGGCCTTTTGCTAGATGCTCTTACTGGCGACCCACGCTCTGCACCACATGCAGGCGCCGCAGCCGGCGCATCACCTCGGCCAGATGGCGGCGGTCGCGCACCTGGATATTGAAGCGCAACACCGCCGCATTGAAGTCGCGGTCCAGGTAGTCCACACGTTCGATATTGGATTTGCTTTGCGCGATCGCCGCGGCCAACTGCGCCAGCACGCCGGTGCGGTTTTCCACTTCCACCACCAGCGCGGTGTCGTAGTCGCCGGTGACGTTGGAATCCCAATCGATCGGTACCCAGCGCTCGGGCGATTTGCGCAGCTCGGCCAGGTTGGGGCAATCCAGGCGGTGCACCACGATGCCCTTGCCGGCGGTGTGGTAGCCCATGATTTCGTCGCCGGGGATCGGCTGACAACAGTTGGCGAAACTGATTACGCCGCGCTCGCTGCCGTCGATCAGGATCTTTTCGTGCGAGTGCTTGGAGTGCCCGCCACCGCGCAATTCCGCGTACGCCATCAAGGCCTGTGCGGCCTGGGTGGGCATCCAGTTGCCCAATGCGACATCGGCGAGCAAGGCTTCCAGGCGCGGGTAACGGTGTTCGTTGAGGAAGGCATCCAGCCGGCCCTTGGGCAGGCGTTCCAGCGAAGAGTCCATCGCTTCGAGCGCGCGATCGAGCATGCGATGGCCCAGCTGCACGGCATCTTCGTGTTCGAGCTGCTTGAGCTGGTGGCGGATCGCGGTGCGCGCCTTGCTGCTGACCACAAATTCCAGCCACTGCGGCTTGGGCGTGGCCGAACGCGCGGTGATGATTTCCACTGCCTGCCCGCTGACCAGCTTTGTGCGCAAGGGCACCAGCTTCTTGTCCACGCGCGAGGCCACCGCGCGGTTGCCCACGTCGGTATGCACGGCGTAGGCAAAATCCAGCGCGGTGGAATTGCGTGGCAGCGCCAGGATCTTGCCCTTGGGCGTGAACAGATAGACCTCGTCCGGGAACAGGTCCACCTTGACGTTGTCCAGGAACTCCAGCGACGAGCCGGCAGCGCGCTGCGAGTCGATCAGCTCCACGATCCAGTCGTGCGCGCGGCTCTGCGCACTATTGGGCGAGGCCGAGCCCACCTTGTAGGTCCAGTGCGCAGCCACGCCGCGCTCGGCGATCAGGTCCATTTCTTCGGTCCGGATCTGTACCTCGATCGGCGAGCCGTAGGGACCGAACAGCACCGTGTGCAGCGACTGATAGCCGTTGGCCTTGGGGATCGCGATGAAATCGCGGAAGCGCCCGTCCAGCGGCTTGAAGGTGGCATGCACCGCACCGAGTGCGTGATAGCAATCGGCCACGGTGCGCACCACCAGCCGGAAGCCGAACACGTCCATCACCTGGTCGAAGGATTTGTTCTCTTCGTGCATCTTGGAATAGATGCTCCAGGGCGTCTTGATGCGGCTGACCAGCCGGTGTTCCAGCCCTTCCTTGGCCAACCGCTGCGACAGCTGCACTTCCACCTGCGCCATCGATTCGCGCCGCACCACCGGCTGGCTGCGGATATGTTTTTCGATGATGGCGTGACGCCACGGATACAGCGCGCGGAAGCCCAGATTCTGCAACTCGGACTTGATCAGACTCATGCCCAGGCGCTGTGCGATGGGCGCGTAGATTTCCAGGGTTTCGCGCGCGATGCGGCCGCGTGCCTCGGTGCTCTGCGCGCCGAGCGTGCGCATGTTGTGCAGGCGGTCGGCCAGCTTGATCATGATCACGCGCAGATCGCGCGACATCGCCAGCAACATCTTGCGGAAGCTTTCCGCCGCCGCTTCCTGGCGGTCGCGGAACTTGAGCTTGTCCAGCTTGGTGACGCCATCGACCAGCTCGGCCACCGCTTCGCCGAATTCGGACGCCAGCTCTTCGCGCGTCAGCGGCGTGTCTTCGATGGTGTCGTGCAGGATCGCGGCGATCAGCGATTCCATGTCCAGGCCCAGCTCGGCAAGCACGCCGGCCACGGCCACCGGATGGGTGATGTAGGGCTCGCCGGACTTGCGGGTCTGGCCGGCATGCGCCATGGCGCCGACTTCCCAGGCACGGCGCAGGATCGGCAGCTGCTCCTTGGGAAGGTAGCTGGCAGCGCGTTCGAGGTGCAGGACGTAGTCGGGGATAGCCGGGTCGGAAGACGGGGACGTCGCCACGGTCGCCTGGGCAGTGGGGCCTGGGTTCATGCGCGAAGACTATGCCAGTGGCCGGTTTGCGGCAACGCGGCATGCGCGCCGCACGCGCCGGCGGCCGGCGATCGGTCGCTGCGTGGCCGCTTCACGCCGGCCGCAGCGGCCACCGACGCGCCATCTGCAACTTTGCCCAGCGAGGCGACATTTGCCCGACTGCTACACTCGGGCCCGCGTTAGTCCAGGGACCTTACTCATGCTCGCTCCGCCCGACCTGCTGATCTTCGACTGCGACGGCGTGCTGGTCGACAGCGAGCCGTTGGCGTGCGCGGTACTGGCCCAGGCACTGCAACAAAACAGCGTGGACATCGACATCGACGGGGTCCAGCAGCACTTCCTCGGGCGCAGCCTGGGCAGCGTGCGCGCGCATGTGCAGACGCTGGGGCGCACCCTGCCGGACACCTTCGAGCGCGACCTCAATACCGCGTTGCTGGCCCGCTTTGGCACCGAATTGCAGCCGATCCCGGGCGTGGCCGCGCTGCTGGACGCAGTGCAGACACCGCGGTGCGTGGCCTCGTCCAGCCATCTTGAGCGGGTGCGCCTGTGCCTGCAGGTCACCGGCCTGGCGGGGCATGTCGGAGCGCACATCTACACCGCCGAGCTGGTCGCCCGCGGCAAGCCTGCGCCGGACCTATTCCTGCTCGCCGCCGACCGCATGCAGGTGGCACCCGCGGCCTGCCTGGTGATCGAAGACAGTCCCAGCGGCGTGCAAGCCGCATGCGCGGCCGGGATGCAGGTGTGGGGATTCACCGGCGGCGGCCATCACCGCGCAAGCGCTGCGGCCACCGCGCTGCTCGCTGCAGCAGGCGCATCGCAGGTGTTTGCAGACATGCCGGCCATCGCCACCGCACTGGGCGCCATCGGCACCAAGCGCCTGGGCACTACGTTAGGCTGAGACTTCCACGCAGACAGATGTGACGATGGCCAACCCCGATAACGACACCAGCCGACTCGATGCCGCAGCCAGAGCGGGCTGGCTGTACTACATCGCCGGCAACACCCAGGACGAGATCGCGCGCAAGCTCAAGGTCTCGCGCGCCACCGCGCAGCGCCTGGTGTCGTTGTGCCTGAGCCAGCGCTTGATCACCTTCCGGCTGGAACATCCGATTGCCGCCTGCATGGATCTGGCCGCACAGCTGCAGGACCGCTTCGGCATGCGCTATTGCGAGGTCGCGCCCACCGATCCGGCCGACCCGCACCTGGTCACCGGTGTCGCCGAACGCGCGGCAGCGCTGCTGGAATCCACCTTGCGCAGCGATAGCCCGAGCATCATCGGCATCGGCACCGGCCGTGCCATGCGCGCGGCGGTGGAGCGCATTCCTGCGATGCAAACGCGAAATCATCAGCTGGTTTCGCTGGTCGGCAACATTTCCCCGGATGGCTCGGCCAGCCCGTTCGACGCAGTGGCGCGCCTGGCCGATCTGACCGGCGCGCAGCACTACCCGATGCCGCTGCCGGTGTTTCTGTCCTCGCAAGAAGAACGCGAAACGCTGCTGGGGATCGAAGCGGTGCGCCGGGTCCGCGCGATCGCCGCAAAGGCCGATCTGCGCCTGGTCGGTGTTGGCCAGCTCGATCAGACCGCGCCGCTGCATGTGGACGGCTTCATCAGCCGCAACGAACTGCTGGACCTGATTCGGCTGGGCGCGGTGGGCGAAGTGATCGGCTGGGCGCTTACCGCAGCCGGCGACATCATCGATGCAGGCACCAACCTGCGTTTGACCAGCGTGCCGCATCCGGTGCCGGCCACCAGCCTTTCGATCGGCGTGGCCGTGGGCAACGCCAAGGTGGGCCCGATCAAGGCCGCGCTGAAGGGCCGCATCCTCAACGGCCTGATCACCGACGAGCACACCGCCAAGGCCTTGCTCGCCAGCTGAGCTGAGCGCATCGCAGCGGGCGTAATGGCAGTTCATTGCTGAAATTTCCCGGCATGCGCGGGCGCCTTGGCGTGCGCCGCGATGCTGCGCTGCAAGATCGAAAGTGCTTTACAGCGTGGCGACGGCGTGGGCATATGCGCATCACACGGGCATTTGCTCAACCAACCTCAAGCTGAGGCACCGGTATGAACACTTCGATCAAGACCCTGATCTGCGCGGCACTGAGCGCATCACTGGCGGCATGCGGCGGAGGCGCGAACAACAGCGACGCTGCGTCCAAGCAGGACACCCTGGTCATCGCCACCGTCAACAACGGCGACATGATCCGCATGCAGAAGCTGACCTCGGATTTCACCGCCACCCATCCGCAGATCAAGCTCGAGTGGGTCACCCTGGAAGAGAACGTGCTGCGCCAGCGCGTCACCACCGACATCGCGACCAAGGGCGGCCAGTTCGATGTGCTGACCATCGGCACCTACGAGGTGCCGATCTGGGCCGAGCGCGGCTGGCTCAAACCGCTGACGTTCGATGCCGACTATCAGGTGGACGATCTGATCCCGCAGATCCGCGATGCAGTCAGTCACAAGGGCCAGCTGTATGCAGCGCCGTTCTACGCCGAAGGCTCGATGCTGATGTACCGCACCGACCTGCTGCAAAAGGCCGGCCTGAGCATGCCGGCGCAGCCCTCGTGGAGCTTCGTGGCCGAGGCCGCCCGCAAGATGACCGACAAGCAGGCCGGCATCTACGGCATCTGCCTGCGCGGCAAGGCCGGCTGGGGCGAGAACATGGCCTTGATCAGCTCGATGGGCAATGCCTTCGGTGCGCGCTGGTTCGACGAACAATGGAAACCGCAGTTCGACCAGCCGGAATGGAAGGCCGCACTGCAGACCTATGTGGATGTCATGAAAGACGCCGGCCCGCCAGGTGCCGCGTCCAATGGCTTCAACGAGAACCTTGCGCTGTTCACCGCAGGCAAGTGCGCGATGTGGGTCGATGCCACGGTGGCCGCATCGTTCATCAGCAATCCGAGCGAATCCAAGGTGTCGGACAAGGTCGGTTTTGCCGCGGCGCCGGATGCCGGCAAGGGCAAGACCACCGGCTGGCTGTGGGCCTGGAATCTGGCCATCCCGGCCAGTTCGAAAAAGGCCGACAAGGCGCAGGCATTCATCGCCTGGGCCACCAGCAAGCACTACACCGAACTGGTGGCCGGCAAGGAGGGCTGGGGCAATGTGCCGCCGGGCACGCGCCAGTCGCTGTACGCCACGGCCGAGTACCTGAAAGCCGCACCCTTCGCCAAGCAGACGCTGGCCGCCATCCAGGGCGCCGACACGCATCACCCCACGGTCAAGCCGGTGCCTTACGTCGGCGTGCAGTACGCGGCCATCCCCGAGTTCCAGTCGATCGGCACCACGGTGGGCCAGCAGTTTTCCGCAGCGCTTACCGGCTCGATCAGCGTGGATGAGGCATTGAAGAACGCGCAGGCCGCCACCGAGCGCGAGATGCAGCGGGCCGGCTACCCCAAGCGCTAAGCGCAGCGCTCGCTACGTTTTATCAGCTGCTCCAAGTACAGGTCCGCTGGGCCGGGCACCCTGCCCGGCCCGCCCCTGGCCACAGCCATGCTCCGGCGTTACGGCGCCGCACCTTCCCACGAGGCAATCGATGAAGATCAGGCACACCACACCTGCGCTGACGATGTTGCTCGCTAGCCTGGCCTGCACACAGGCCAGCGCCCAGGCATTCGATCCGGACAAACACATCGGCGGCGACTGGGGCGGCCTGCGCAGCAAGCTGGCCGATGACGGTATCCAGTTCAAACTGGCGCACTTCAGCCAGACCGCCCACAACACCTCCGGCGGGCTCCGCGAGCGCACCGCCTATGCCGACCAATTCTTCCTGGGCGGGTACTTCGATCTGGAACGGCTGTGGGGCTGGTCCGGCGCCGATTTCAAACTGGAGATCACCAATCGCAACGGCGAGTTGATCAACAACACCGCCGGCATCCCCACGCTGTTGCAATCACAGCAGATTTTTGGACGCGGCGATGTGACGCGCCTGACCCAGTTCTCGCTGACCCAGCGCCTGTTCGACGACAGGCTGTCGCTGAAAGCCGGCCGCCTGTATCCCAGCGCCGATTTCTTCGCGCTCAATTGCAACTACCAGCACCTGACCTTCTGCAGCGGCGGCTCGTCCAACTACATCAGCAACAACTGGTATGGCGACCCGCTCAGCGCCTGGGGCGGCGTGGTCACTTTCAGCCCGGACAAACGCTGGTTTTTCCGCGTGGGCGGCTACGATGCCAACCCGCAAAACCGATCCACCGACCAAGGCCTGAAGCTCGGCACCTCCGGCGACGACCACGGCACCATGTTGGTGGCCGAAGTGGAGTACAAGCCCGACTACGGCAATGGCATCGATGGCGACTACCGCATCGGTGCGACCCGCAACAGCAACGATCAACTGCGCGTCTACACCCGCTCGGGCGTGCCGACCAGCCTCGGCACCGATCCGGCCGCGCTGCAGGACACCGATCGCGCGTTCTACGCCAATTTCGAACAACAGGTCACCAGCAATGGCGCCGGGGGCGGCTTGCGGCTGTTCGCAAGCGTCATCGATGCCGACGACGAGGTCAGCACCGTGGGCCAGGTGCTGGCGATCGGCGGGTTCTGGAAAGGACTTTTCGCTGCGCGACCGAACGACCGCATCGGCGTGGCCGTCGGCCGCAATGCGCTCAGCGAGCGTTTGCGTGCGGCGCAAACCCGCTACAACCAGCGCTTGCCCGCGGGCACAGCGGCCATTGGCGTGCAGCGCTACGAATACCCCATCGAGCTCAATTACAACATCGCCGTCAGCCGCGGGATCGAAGTCATGCCCAGCGTGCAGTACATCCGTCATCCGGGTGGACTGGATGGCGACAACGCCACCATTGTCGGCCTGCAGGTCAGCCTGAATTTCTGACGCCCACCCGGCCGTGCGTTCGACGCCTATCCCGGCGTCGACGCATCCGGCCGCTGCCATGCATTGCAGGCGCGCTGCCTGCCTCCACCCTGGACCTTGCCGATGGCCACCCATCAAACGCAAAAACTCGCACGGTTCCTGATCGCGCCGTCGATCGTGCTGTTGCTGGCCTGGATGATCGTGCCGCTGGCGATGACGGTGTGGTTTTCCACGTTGAACTACAACCTGCTCAACCCGGAACAGACCTTTGTCGGACTGGGCAATTACCGCTACTTCCTGAGCAACCCGGCGTTTCTCTCTTCGCTGGGCAATACCTTGTTGCTGGTCGGCTCGGTACTGGCGATCACGGCCGTCTTCGGCGTGCTGATCGCGCTGCTGCTGGACCAGGTATTCGTGGGGCGCCGCATCGTGCGCTTGATGCTGATCGCACCATTCTTCGTGATGCCGACGGTGAGCGCGCTGATCTGGAAGAACCTGCTGATGCATCCGGTGTCCGGGCTATTGGCATGGCTATGGCAAAGCGTTGGCCTGACCCCGATCGACTGGTTCACCCAGTACCCGATGTTCTCGATCATCGTCATCGTGGCCTGGCAATGGTTGCCGTTTGCGGTACTGATCCTGCTGACCGCACTGCAGTCGCTGGATGAAGAACAACAGGAAGCCGCGCTGATGGATGGCGCCGGTGCATTCGATCGCTTCTTCCATCTGACCCTGCCGCATCTGGCGCGCCCGCTGACCATCGTGGTGCTGATCGAAACCATCTTCCTGCTCACCGTGTTCGTGGAGATCTACGTCACTACCGGCGGCGGGCCCGGCCTGCAAACCACCAATCTGGCGTACCTGATCTATTCGCAGGCACTGCTACAGTACGACGTGGGCGCCGCATCGGCAGGCGGATTGATCGCCGTGGTGCTGGCCAATATCGCGGCCATCTTCCTGGTGCGCATCGTCGGCAAGAACCTGGAGACCTGAGATGGCACGTCGTACGTCCACGTTGCAAATCCTCGTCACCACGGTTGCCGCATGGGTGGTCGGCGGCGTGATCTTCTTCCCGATCCTGTGGATGCTGCTGACCAGCTTCAAGACCGAGGTCGATGCATTTTCCAGCCCGCCCAGCTTCGTGTTCTTCCATTGGACGCTGGAAAACTACGTCGCCGTGCAGGGACGCAGCGACTACTTCGCGCATGCCTGGAATTCGGTGGCGGTATCGCTGGGGTCCACCCTGATCGCGCTGGTCATCGCCATCCCTGCCGCGTGGTCGATGGCGTTCTCGCCCACCAAGCGCACACGCGGGATTCTGCTGTGGATGCTATCCACCAAGATGCTGCCGCCGGTGGGCGTGCTGGTGCCGATCTATCTGCTGTACCGCGACTCCGGGCTGCTGGATACCCAGCTGGGCCTGATCATCGTGCTGTGCCTGAGCAACCTGCCGATCATGGTCTGGATGCTGTTCAACTACTTCAAGGACATCCCCAAGGACATCCTGGAAGCGGCGCGCATGGACGGCGCCACCATCGGCAAGGAAATCCTCTACATCCTGGCGCCGATGGCGGTTCCCGGCATTGCGTCTTCGCTGTTGCTCAACGTGATCCTGGCCTGGAACGAGGCGTTCTGGTCGTTGAATCTTTCCTCGTCCAAGGCCGCACCGTTGACCGCGTTCATTGCGTCGTATTCGAGCCCGGAAGGCCTGTTCTGGGCCAAGTTGTCGGCCGCCTCGACGATGGCCATCGCGCCGATTCTGGTGCTGGGCTGGTTCTGCCAGAAGCAGCTCGTGCGCGGGCTCACCTTCGGCGCGGTGAAGTAGCTCACTCAACTTTGATAGGTGGTTCATGGGACGCATCACACTGCAAGGTGTCAGCAAATCCTTCGACGACACACAGGTCATCCACGGCGCGGATCTGGAGATCGACGACGGCAAATTCGTGGTCTTCGTCGGCCCCTCCGGCTGCGGCAAGACCACGCTATTGCGCCTGATCGCCGGGCTGGAAGATGTGAGCGGCGGGCGCATCCTCATCGACGGCCAGGACGTGACCGGCCTGGCGCCGGCCAAGCGTGGCTTGTCGATGGTATTTCAGTCGTATGCGCTGTATCCGCACATGAGCGTGCGTAAGAACATCGCCTTCGGCCTGAAAATGGCGCGCGTGCCCAGTGCCGAGATCGAGCGTCGCGTGGCGCAGGCCGCCACGGTGCTCAACCTCACCGATTATCTCGACCGCAAGCCTGGGCAGTTGTCCGGCGGCCAGCGCCAGCGCGTGGCGATCGGCCGCGCCATCGTGCGCGAGCCCAAGGGCTTTCTGTTCGACGAACCGCTCTCCAATCTGGACGCGGCCTTGCGCGTGCAGATGCGCCTGGAAGTCACCCGCCTGCAGAAGCAGCTCAAGACCACCGCTGTGTATGTCACCCACGACCAGGTCGAAGCGATGACCATGGCCGACGAGATCGTGGTGCTGCAGGCCGGACGCATCGAACAGGTCGGCACGCCACTGGAGTTGTACGAGCGCCCTGCCAATGTATTCGTGGCCGGCTTCATCGGCTCGCCGCGCATGAATCTGCTGCAGGGCGAGGTAGCCGCGCGCCATGGTGCGGTCACGCTCGGGGTGCGCCCGGAGCACATCGCCGTGCAGCGCGGCAGCCCCGCAACTGGCACCGGCGATGCCTGGCAAGGCAGCGTGATCCAGGCCGAGCATCTGGGCAGCGACACCTTCGTGTACGTGGAGATCCCCGGCGTAGGCACGGTCGATGCGCGTTGCACCGGCGATCTGCGCGTGCACGTCGGCGAGACGGTGACCCTGGTCCCCGACCCGCAGCACCTGCACCGCTTCGACGCGCAGCAACAGGCCATGCGCTGAGCGCGCGCTCCACCCCAAACCTCCCTCCCCCTCGTTCCTCCCCCGTTTTCGTTCCTCCCCCACGATCAAGACCAGCAGGAGACATGCCGATGTATCTGGACAAGTTCAAACTCGATGGCCGCGTGGCGGTCGTCACCGGCGGCGGCCGCGCGATCGGCCTGGCGATTTGCGAGGCGCTGGCCGAAGCCGGCGCCAAAGTGGTCATTGCCGATCACGATGGCGCTGTGGCCGAGCAAGGCCTGGCCACCCTGCGCAGCAAGGGCCTGGATGCAGAGTTCGTGCAGATGGACGTCACCGATTCGGCACGCGTCACCAGCGTTGCCGATACATTGAACGCGCAGTTCGGCAAGGTCGACATCCTGGTCAACAACGCCGGCATCGCCCGTAGCCAGACCCCGGCCGAAACGGTCACCGACGAGCACTGGCTCAACGTCATCGACGTCAACCTCAATGGCACGTTCTGGTGCTGCCGCGCGTTCGGCAAGCACATGCTGCAAAGTGGCGATGGCGTGATCGTCAACGTCGGCTCGATGTCCGGCTTCATCGTCAACAAACCGCAGGCGCAGGCCTACTACAACGCCTCCAAGGCAGCGGTGCATCACCTGACCAAATCGCTGGCCGCCGAGTGGGGCGCACGCGGCGTGCGCGTCAATGCCGTCGCGCCGACCTATATCGCCACGCCACTCAATGCCTTCGTCAAGGAAGACCCGGCGATGTACGACGCCTGGATCGGCGGCACGCCGATGGGACGGCTGGGCGAAGTGGAAGAAATCGCCTCGGTGGCGCTGTTTCTGGCCTCCCCTGCCGCCAGCCTGATGACCGGCAGTATCGTGCTGGCCGACGGCGGCTATACCTGCTGGTAAGCCATGCAACCGACCAACGAGGCGATCTATATCGGCGTGGACGTGGGCACCGGCAGCGCCCGCGCCGGGCTGTTCGACGCGCGCGGCCAGTTGCTCGGCACCGCGCGCCATGCCATCCAGACCTGGTACCTGCCCGGCGAGATGGTCGAGCAATCTTCCGCAGACATCTGGCAGGCCTGCGTGCAGGCGATCCGCGCCGCGCTGGCGCACACCGGCGTGGACGTCGCTCGGGTAGCGGGCATCGGCTTCGATGCCACCTGCTCGCTGGTGGCGGTGGCCGCCGACGGCGGGCCGGTGTGCATCAGCCCCAGCGACCAGGCCGACCGCGATGTGATCGTGTGGATGGACCACCGCGCCATCGCCCAGGCCGCGCACATCAACGCCACCGACGAGCCGGTGCTGCGCTATGTCGGCGGGCAGATCTCGCCGGAAATGCAGACCCCCAAGCTGCTATGGCTCAAGCAGCACCTGCCCGACAGCTACGCACGCGCGGCGCATTTCTTCGACCTGGCCGACTGGCTGAGCTGGCGCGCCACCGGTAGCACCGCACGCTCGCTCTGCACGGTGACCTGCAAGTGGACCTACGTGCAGCACGAAGGCGGCTGGAGCCGACGTTACTTCGAACGCATCGGCCTGGCCGACCTGCTGGACGATGCGGCCGCGCGGATCGGCAGCGAGGTGGTGCCGCCCGGCACGGCGCTGGGCGAGGGGCTTTCGGCGCAGGCTGCCGACGAATTGGGCTTGCGTGCCGGCATCGCGGTAGGCGCGGCGTTGATCGACGCGCATGCCGGTGCCATCGGTACGCTTGCCAGCCCGTCCGCAGATGGCCAGCCAATGCCGCTCACCGCGCGGCTGGCCTATATCTTCGGCACCTCGGCCTGCGTGCTGGCCAGCACCCAGACGCCCTGCTTCACGCCCGGGGTCTGGGGGCCTTACGGCTCCGCACTGGTCCCGGGGCTATGGCTCAACGAGGGTGGCCAATCCGCCGCCGGCGTGGCAATCGACACCCTGGTGCGCTCGCATCCGGGCTATGCCGACGCCAACGCACAGGCCACCGCCGCAGGCCAGGATGTGCTGCAGTGGCTGGAAGAACGCGTGCTGGCGCGCGTCGGCAGCGCGTCCCAGGCCGCCGTGCTGGCGCGCGGGCTGCATGTGCTGCCGGACTATCTGGGCAACCGCTCGCCCGATGCCGACCCCAACGCCCGCGCCATGATCGCCGGGCTGACCATCGACCACGATCTGCAAGGTCTGGAAGCGCTGTACGTGGCCGGTGTCTGCGGTCTGGGCTACGGGCTGGCCGACATCATCGATGCGCTGCGCGCGCAGGGGGTGAGGTTCGACAGCGTGATCATGAGTGGCGGCGCCAGCCACAGCCGCCTGGTCCGCCAATTGATGGCCGATGCCTGCGGCGTGCCGGTGCAGGTTGCCGCCACCGCCGAACCGGTGCTGCTGGGCAGCGCAATGCTGGCCGCAGTGGCCAGCGGCGGCTTTGCCGATCTGCCGGCAGCGATGTCGGCGATGAGCGGCCTGGGCGCGAGCACCACCGCGACGCCGGTGCACATCGCGCGCCTGCATGCCGCAAAGCGACGTGGCTACCAGGCCATGCAGGCGCTGGACCGGAACCTGCGTGATGAGATGGCGCAGCTGCCGGCGGACGACGACTGATGCCTGCGATGCGCGATTAACCAGCGCCTGCCGGCAGCTGGTGCAGGCAGGCCCACCAGCGCGCCGGCCGGGGGCGCTGCACCATCGCCCGCGACGCGAGATGGCGCAGGTGTTGGCAGACAACTCCTGACGCGTGCGTCGCGTGATCGGCGAAGCGTGCAGCGGTGGGCGAAGGCATGGCGACCAGCGCGCCGATTGAGCGCACTGGACCGATAGCTGCGCTGCTGGGACGGCGCCGCTGCCGGGAGACGACGCCTGAAGCGCGCGTCATGCGATCGGCGAGCGTATGCGGCGCACCCACGTCGATGAAAACTGCCGACGCACTGCGGCGAGCAGCCGTCGGGCAGCGCATGCGATGCGCGGGAACCGGAGGGCATGCATGGCACACGGCGATGCAGCGCATGACGGCCAGACACGCGGCGACGTAGCGCGCTACGGCCAGACACGCGTCATCGAAGCGCCGTGATTCTGCTGATCGCGCCACAGGCCTCAAAACGCAAACAGCCCGCACAAGGCGGGCTGTCTGGACATCGTCGGCCACCGCAGTGGCGGGTGACGATCAGTCGTCGTTCTTCGACATGTCTTCGTCGGCGACCACTTCGGCGGCGGCCCATTCCAGCGCTTCGCGCTCGGCACGCTCGCGTTCGGCCTTCTCGACTTCATCGATCAGGGCGTTGTCGATCCGGCGGGCAGCGATCTCGCGCAGCGCCATCACGGTGGGCTTGTCGCTGGCGTCTGCGTTTTCGATCAACGGCTGCACGCCGTTGGCGAGCTGACGGGCGCGCTTGGAGGCCATCATGACCAGCTCGAAACGGTTGTTCACGACTTCCAGGCAATCTTCTACGGTAATGCGGGCCATGCGGGCTCCCGGCGACCAGCAACGGCCGCGCATCGAATGAGGGAAAGGGGGCGGAGTGTACGCCGGCGTCGCTGGGCGGGCAACCGGCGGCCATTCAGTTTGCTTTGGAATCAGCCACTTGGACCACATCGACCAACCTGCACCAGCGCCCCGGTGCGCAGAACACCCCTGCAAGTCCGGCCGGTCAGCCGCCATCCCAGGTCATACATCGCGGCACCCATGCCGGTCGTCGACCTGCCGCGTTTGGCGTCGGAGCAAGCGCTGCGGGCAGCGTGCATCACGCGCGTGCAAGCGCCCACCCGGCGGGCTCAGTCCAGCAATGCCTGGATGAGGCCGGCATGCCGCTGCTGCTGCGCCTGCCGACGCAACCGGCTGGCGGTGAAGATGGCGCACATCTCCGAGACCGCGGTGTCGAAGGTCTCGTTGATGATCACGTAATCGAACTCTTCGAAATGCAGCATTTCTTCGCGTGCGGCAGCCAGCCGCTGCGCCATCACGTCTTCGCTGTCCTGCCCGCGCTTGCGCATGCGCTCGTCCAGCGCCTGGCGTGACGGCGGCAGGATGAACACGCTCACTGCATCGGGCACCTTCTGGCGGACCTGGCGCGCGCCCTGCCAATCGATCTCCAGCAGCACATCGTGGCCGGCGGCCAACTGCGGCTCCACCGACTGCCGTGCGGTGCCCTTCCAGTCGCCATGCACCCGCGCATATTCGAAAAAGTCGCCCGCTTCGATCATGCCCTGGAACTCGTCTGCCGACACAAAATGGTAGTGCTCGGCATGCCGCTCGCCCGGCCGCGGCGCGCGCGAGGTGAACGAGATCGACAAGGCGATCTTCGGGTCGCGCGCCAAGGTGGCGTTGACGATGCTGCTCTTGCCGGCGCCCGAGGGGGCCGCAACGATATAGAGGGTGCCGCGCATTTTAGGGAATAGGGAGTCGAGAATAGGGAATGGGGCACCGCGCGGAGCAAGCAGGCCGTGGGGAATCGTACCTGCTTTGACGATTCCCCATTCCCGATTGCCTATTCACGGCTATTCGATGTTCTGCACCTGCTCGCGGATCTGGTCGATCAGCACCTTCAGATCCACCGCGGCGTTGGAGGTGCGGCTGTCCACCGACTTGGAGCCCAGCGTATTGGCTTCGCGGTTGAACTCCTGCAGCAGAAAGTCCAGCCGGCGGCCGACCGGTTCGCGCTGCTTGAGCACGCGGCGGATTTCGGAAATGTGGCTGGACAGACGGTCCAGTTCCTCGTCCACATCGAGCTTCTGCAGCCACAGCACCAGTTCCTGCTCGGCGCGGCCCGGGTCCACCGGATGCGGCAGATCGGCCAGGCGTGCAGCCAGCTTGGCGCGCTGCCCCTCGCGAATTGCCGGGATCAAAACGCGCACCTCGGCGGCGATGCGTTCGATCGCATCCACACGCTCGCTGATCGCCTCGGCCAGCTTGCCGCCTTCGCGCTCGCGCGCAACCACAAAACTGTCGACCACTTCGTCGAGCAAGGCCAGCGCCTGGGCCTGCAGCGCGGGCGCATCCACGTCCTGCACCTGCAACACGCCGGGCAGCTGCAGCAGATCGGTAAAGCCCACCTGCAACTTGGGAAACAGCCCGTCCAGCCGCGTGGCCAGCGCACCCAGTTCCTGCAGCAGCGATTCGTTGACCGCCAGCGTCTGTGCGTTGTCCGGCGCACGCAAGCGCAGCGTCAGGTCCAGCTTGCCGCGGCTGTTCTTGGCTGCCACGCGTTCGCGCAGCAGCGGCTCCAGCGCACGCAATTCTTCGGGCAGGCGCACGCCCACTTCCAGAAAGCGGTGGTTGACCGAGCGCAGCTCGCAACCAAGCGTGCCCCAGGGCGTGATGCGTTCGCCGCCAGCAAACGCGGTCATGCTTCGGATCATCGTGAATCCCGTGCCGTCAAAGCGCGAATGGTACCCTAGCCGCCCACACCGGCCGGCTGCTGCCCGCCGTGCATTGGCGCCAAGACCCACCTCCCGACTTCCGGACTCATCGCATGACCTTTTCCCGTCCCAGCGGCCGCATGGCCGATCAGCTGCGCCCGGTGCGCATCGAACGCTCCTTCACCCGCCATGCCGAAGGCTCGGTGCTGGTGAGCTTCGGCGACACCCGCGTGCTGTGCACCGCCAGCGTGGAAAACCGCGTGCCGAACTTCCTGCGCGGCAAGGGCGAAGGCTGGGTCACCGCCGAATACGGCATGTTGCCGCGCTCCACCCACACCCGCTCCGACCGCGAAGCCGCACGCGGCAAGCAGGGCGGGCGCACGCTGGAAATCCAGCGGCTGATCGGCCGCGCCTTGCGCGCCTGCGTGGATCGCAACGCACTGGGCGAGCGCACCATCACCCTGGACTGCGACGTGCTGCAGGCCGACGGCGGCACCCGTACTGCCGCGATCACCGGCGCCTACGTGGCGCTGGCCGATGCGGTGAACCTGCTGCTCAAGCGCGGCGACATCAAGAAGCATCCGTTGATCGGCGCCGTCGCTGCGGTGTCGGTGGGCATCTATCGCGGCGAGCCGGTGCTGGATCTGGACTACCCGGAAGACAGCGACTGCGACACCGACATGAATGTGGTGATGAACGATGGCGGCGGCTTCATCGAGCTGCAGGGCACCGCCGAAGGTCACGCGTTCCGCCGCGAAGAACTCAATGCGCTGCTCGCCCTGGCCGAAAAGGGCATGGGCGAATTGTTCGCACTGCAACGCGCTGCGCTGGCCGGATGAGCCGGCGCATTGCCCTGACCACGCTGCTGGTCGCCGATTACGATGCGGCCATTGCCTGGTACAGCGGCGCGCTGGGCTTCCAGGTGCTGGAAGATCGCGCGTTGGGCGACGGCAAACGCTGGGTGGTGATCGGCCCGGGCAGCGCGCAGGATGCCGGCTTGCTGCTTGCGCAGCCGGCCGACGTCGCGCAGCAGGCGCGCATCGGCGACCAGACCGGTGGGCGGGTGGATCATTTTCTCTACACCGAAGACTTCTGGCGCGACCACGCGGCGATGCAGGCGTTTGGCGTGGAATTTCTGGAAACCCCGCGCGAAGAACCGTACGGCACGGTCGTGGTGTTCCGCGATCTGTACGGCACCAAGTGGGATTTGCTGGAGCCCAAGCAATGAAACAACTGGTCCTGGCCAGCGGCAACGCCGGCAAGCTGGAAGAACTGCGCGCGATGCTGGCCGCATTGCCGCTGCGCATCGTCGCGCAAGGCGAACTCGGAGTGGACGACGTGCCGGAAACCGGCCTGACCTTCGTCGAGAACGCGCTGATCAAGGCACGCCATGCCAGCGCCGTCACCGGCCTGCCCGCGCTGGCCGATGACTCCGGTCTGATCGTCGATGCGCTTGGCGGTGCGCCCGGTTTGTACAGCGCGCGCTATGCCGGCAGCCCGACCAATGCACAGGCCAACAACGCCAAGTTGCTCGATGCCATGCGCGATGTGCCCGCCGAACGCCGCAGCGCGCGTTTTTACGCGGTGATCGTGCTGCTGCGTCACCCGGAAGATCCGCAGCCGCTGATCGCCGAAGGCAGCTGGGAAGGCGTGATCACCACGCAACCGCGCGGCGATGGCGGCTTTGGTTACAACCCGGTGTTCCTGGACCCGGTGTACGGCCTGACCGCAGCGGAAATGGACAGCGAGCTGAAGAACCGCCTGAGCCACCGCGCAGTGGCGCTGGCCACGCTGCAGCACAAACTGCACGCGCTCGCGCTGTAACGGACGATCTCACGCAGTGCCCGACCTGATCCCGCCCCCGCTCTCGCTCTACGTGCACCTGCCCTGGTGCGTACGCAAATGCCCGTATTGCGACTTCAACTCGCATGCGGCCAAGGGCGTGCTGCCGTTCGAGGACTATGTGGATGCATTGATCCGCGACCTGGATGCAGATCTGCCGCTGGTATGGGGACGCGTGGTGCATTCGGTGTTCTTCGGTGGGGGCACGCCCAGCCTGTTTCCGGCCGAGGCGATCGACCGCTTTTTGCAGGCCGCAGCGGCGCGGCTGCGGTTTGCGCCGAACCTTGAAATCACCCTGGAAACCAACCCGGGCACGGCCGAACATGGCCGCTTCGAGCACTACCGCGCGGCCGGCGTGAACCGGCTGAGCTTCGGGGTGCAGACCTTCGATGATGTGGCATTGCAGCGGCTGGGTCGCATCCATGACAGCGCCGACGCCGAGCGTGCGATCAAGCTTGCGCAGGATGCCGGCTACGACAATTTCAACATCGACCTGATGTATGCGTTGCCCGAGCAGACGCTACTGCAGGCCGAGCACGATCTTGAGCGCGCTTTCGCGCTGCAGCCCACGCACATGTCGCATTACCAGCTCACGCTGGAACCGAATACGGTGTTCTTCGCGCGGCCGCCCAAGGGCATTCCCGACGACGATGCGGCCTGGGATATCCAGGAACATTGCCAAGCGTTGCTCGCCGACGCCGGCTACGCGCAGTACGAAGTCAGCGCCTACGCCAAACCCGGGCGGCAGTGCGCGCACAACCTCAATTACTGGCGCTTTGGCGATTACCTGGGCATCGGCGCCGGCGCGCACGGCAAGATCAGTTCCGGCGCCGAGCAGCACGTGCTGCGTCGCTGGAAGCACAAGCACCCGCAAACCTATCTGGCCAGCGCCGGCACCGCCGCGTCGATCGGCGGCGATGAAGTCGTGCCGCGCGAGCGCTTGCCGTTCGAATACATGCTCAATCTGTTGCGGCTGCACGAAGGGTTTCGCCTGAGCGATTTCGAGGCATCGACCGGCCTGGCTGCCGCGACCATCGCTGCGCCGGTGGCGCGTGCGGTGGCACAGGGGTGGCTGATCGAGCAGCAAGGACGTGTGGTGCCCACCGAACTGGGCCGCCGCTTTACCAACGATGTGGTCGAACTGTTCCTGAGCTGACCGCGCACGTCGCTCTGCAGGCGTTGTCGGCAACACGTTGATACGACGGCTGGCAACTCTGCAGCTACTGGCGCACGCTCCTGCCGACGTACACGCACAGACAGCGACGCATCGACTGCCTGCACCCACAGGGTCGCTGGGCAGTGGGAAAACATGCTACATAGCTCACGCTTCGCATCGAGCCCACCCTCCCGGATGTCCACGCCCGTTTCTTCCCTGCAGCCCACACTCAGCGGCCCGATCGCCGAGGCACCCGTGTCCGCGCGTGGCCGTCGCCTGCTGGGCATGCTGCATGCGCACTGCGTGCAGGCGCTCAACGGCTCACTGCGCTTGACCATCGTCGAGCTGGAGCGCGAACTGCTGCACCGGGCCGAACATGCGCGCAACAGCCAGATTCAGGCCGATACCTACGCGCAGATGCGTGGGCTACGCGATCACATCGACCAATTCCCGCAGCTGTTCCTGCAGCACCTGGCGCAGGATCTGGCCATGTTGCGCGAACGCCCCGCGCTGGTGCCGCCCGCCGAGACAACGGCCCAGCCGCAGATGCTGACCCTGGTGGAAGACACCGATATCGACCGCGATATCGTGCTCAGCGAGATCGCCCGCCGCGAAACGGCACGGCGTGCCGACGCGCTGCAATTGCTGGCACAGCGGCTGGCGGTGATCGGCGCGGTGCCGGAGTTCGAGCTGGACGCCTTGCCGCTTGGCCCCTACGCGCTCTGCCGGATCCTGCGCGAGTGCGGCCAGCTGCTGGGCCTCAACCTGGATGGTCAACTGGCGCTGTACAAGGTGTTCGAGCACCAGGTGATGGACCGCTTGGGCGACCTGTACGAGAGCGCCAACGCCGCGCTGGCGCAGGAAGGCATTCTGCCGGGGCTGATCTACCACCCGTATCTGGTCAGACCCACGCAGGTGCAGACACGCCGCACCTTGCCGGACAGCGCAGGCGCGCCCAGGAACGCTGCAACCTCCGGCACGCCCGGCGCCGCGCACCCGGGCGCGCGCCCGGCCACCGCATGGGCCGGCCAATCCGCGCCAACCGCATGGCAGAGCGCGCTGCTCGATGCGCACGGCACGTCCGCGATTGCGCCCCCCGCAGCAACAACTGCGCAAGCGACCTCACCCGCGCTGGACGACGCCGCACACGCGCTGGACAGCCTGATGTCCTCGGCCCGCCAGTCGCAGGCAGCAGCCAGCGCTGGCATGCATCAGCGCGGCGCGCCGGGCAGCCTGGTGCAGGCCGCCGCTGCACAACCGTCTGTACAGTCCTCTGCGCAGCCCTCCGGCCCTGCCCCGGTCAGCGTGCCCAAGGCCGCGCTCGGCGAGGCGCTGGCCAGCCTGCAAGGCGCGCTGGGCGCGCAGCCGGCTGCAGCATCGCAGGGGTCCGGTATCGATGCGGTGCAACGTCAGGTGCTGGCGCTGTTACGCGCCGAGCACGGCGCAGATGCCGCGCTCTCGCCGCAGGACAACGACACCTTCGACCTGCTCGGTCTGCTCTACGCGCAGATGCAACGCGAAGTGCGCGAGCACACGCCCGCGCAGGCCCTGCTCGCCAAGCTGCAGGTGCCGGTGGTGCGCGCCGCGTTGGCCGACACGCATTTCTTCGTGCGTGACCAGCACCCGGTGCGCGAGTTGCTCAATACCGTGGCCGAGTCCGGGGCGGTGTGGCTGGGTGACGACGACGTCGACCCGCAGCTGTTGCACAAGCTGGGCAGCGCAGTCGACACCATCGTCAACGACTACCAGGGCGACGAGGCGGTGTTTGCAACCGCCAACGACGATATCCAGACGCATCTGCGCAACCTCGCGCGCAAGGCCGAAGTGGCCGAACGCCGGCATGTGGATGCCGCACGCGGCAAGGAACGGCTGGAATCGGCCAAGCAGCAGGCGCAGGCGCGCATCGAGCAACTCTGCGAAGACAGCGCGCCGCCGCGCTTCGTGCAATCGCTGCTGCGCCAGGCGTGGTCGGACGTCCTCACGCTCACCCTGCTGCGGCAAGGCGAGCAATCGCCCGAATGGGACGAGCGCCAGGCCCTGACCGCGCGCATCGCCGAAGTCACCTGCCGCAGCAAGGGACTGCCAACCGACATCGCGCTGGGCACCGACGTCGAAACCGCGTTGCTGCAGGTCGGCTATCACCACGACGAAGCGGCTGCGATCGCGCGGCGCCTGTCCACGCCCGGTGGCGACGATGCGCTCACCTCGCGCACCGAGCTCACCGCCAAACTCAAGGCGCGCGCGCGGCTGGGCGACCAGGGCGACACCGCTGCGCGCAAGCCGGCCATCACACCGCGAACGCCGGACGAGGAAGCCTGCTACGTGCAGCTGCGCAGCCTGCCTTTCGGCACCTGGTTCGAATTTGTGATCAATCAACAAGGCGACCTGCGTCGGCAGCGCCTGTCCTGGTACAGCCCGATGACCGGCAACGCGCTGTTCGTCAATCAGCGCGGGCAAAAGCTCGGCGAGCAATCGCTGGATGGTCTGTCGCGGCTGATGGCCAGCGGCCAGGCACGCTTGCTGGTGGAAGAAAAATCGCGGCTGATCGATCGCGCCTGGCATGCCACCGTGCGCACGCTACGCAGCCTGGCTGGCCACTCCCCCACCGAGGCCTCCACATGATCCAGGACACCCGCCGCGCCCCGCGCCGCCAGCCCAGCGACATGGTGCCGGTCGTCGACATGCTCAGCGACGCGCAGATCGGCCGGGTCGGCAATGTCTCCGAAACCGGCATGTTACTGCTGGCCTCGGTTCCATTGCACGACGACGCGCTGTATCAGTTGCGTTTCAGCCTGCCCGAGCGCATCGGCCGCGCCACCGAAATCGATGTCGGCGTGCACTTGCTGTGGTCCGAGGCCGCACATGCGCCGGGACAGGCCTGGGCGGGCTTTCGTTTTCTGAGCATGTCCGAGCCTCATCGCCTGCGCCTGCGCGCCTGGATCGCCGAAGAACACATGGTCGGCTGACCGATCACAGGCTTTGCGGCAAACTTGCGCCCTGCCTTGCATCGCGACCGAGTTCCGCATGACCCAGCCTTCCATGAGCCGCCTGTATTCCGACCACCTGCGCACGCTCACCGCGCGCACGGATGAAGCGCTGCAGCGCGGCGGCTTCGATCACCTGGTGGTGCCCAGCGGCACCACGCACTACCAGCTGTTCGACGACCGCGATTACCCGTTCGCGGTCAACCCGCAGTTCAAGACCTGGGTGCCGCTGACGCGCATCCCCAACAGCTGGCTGATCTACACCCCGGGCCAGCGCCCGACGGTGCTCTTCTATCAGCCGTTCGACTACTGGCATGTGGTGCCCGACGCCCCCAGCGGCTGGTGGGTGGAGCATTGCGACATCCACATCATCCGCACCCCGGACGAGGCCTTGAAGCTGCTGCCCGCGCGCAGCGAACGCTGCGCCATCCTCGGTGAAGCGCAGAGCGCGTTGGGCGCCTATGTGCCGAACAACCCGCAGCCGGTCATCGATTACCTGGACTATCAGCGCGCCTTCAAGACGCCGTACGAACTGGCGCTGATGCGCGTCGCCCAGCAATTGGCGGTGCGTGGGCATCGCGCGGCCGAAGCGGCGTTTCGCGCAGGCCAGAGCGAATTCGGCATCCACATGGCCTACTGCGCAGCAGTGGGCCAGGACGCCAACACGCTTCCGTACGGCAACATCATCGCGCTCAACGAACATGGCGCAGTGCTGCATTACACCGAGCTGGGCCAACACGCGCCGCAACCGCTGCGCAGCTTTCTGATCGATGCCGGCGCGTCGGCAGACGGTTACGCAAGCGACATCACCCGTACCTACGCCGCCGACATCGGCAGCGAGTTTCAGGCGCTGATCGACGCCGTCGATGCCGCACAGGTGCGCATGGGCCAAAGCGTGCGTGCCGGGGTGGATTACAAGCAACTGCATGTGGACGCGCATCTGGCCCTGATGGGCATCCTCAAGGATTTCGGCATCCTCACCGTGTCGGCCGAGGCCGCACTGGCCACCGGCGTCAGCGCCGCGTTCTTCCCGCACGGCCTGGGCCACCTGATCGGCCTGCAGGTGCACGATGTGGCCGGCTTCGCCGCCAGCGACCGCGGCGGCCGCATCGAACGCCCGGCAGGCCATCCGGCTCTGCGTCTGACCCGCGTCCTGGAACCTGGCATGGTGGTGACCATCGAACCCGGCGTGTACTTCATCGACATGCTGCTGGACGAAGTGAAAAAGAACGGCCACGCCGCCAGCGTCGACTGGCAGCGCGTGGAGCAGTTCAAGCCCTACGGCGGCATTCGCATCGAAGACGAAGTGGTGTGCACCGATGACGCACCGGAAAACCTGACCCGGCCGGTGTTTGCCGCATCTTGATTTAGAGCGGCTAACAAACCGACTGCGCAGCCGCCAGGCGGGCGCGGCCGGTGCTCGATGCGGCATGTACCACTCGTACACTCCGGTTCTGGGCGCGCCGTCCACACCCACCTGACGACTGCTCGCTACGGTTTGTTAGCCACTCTTACACTGCACAGCACGGAGCATCGCCATGAACGATCCACGCCAGACCTCGCACCCCGACCACCCGATGTATCAGCAGATCGAACGCGGCGTGCATGCGATCGACGCCGCGCATGGGCGCGACCCAGACCAGACCAGCGCGCGACTCACTGCCGCCTTGCTGCCATTGGCGAAGGAAGGCGGGCTGTCGCGCGTGGATCACGTGCTGATGAGCGAAGCGAACAAGACCGGCGTGCACGGCGGCGAAAACGTGTTCGTGGTGCAGGGCGATCCCGCTAATCCGACACATCTGCGCGCGCACATGAAAACCGAGCAGGCACTGGCAACGCCCGAAGAACAGTCATTCGAGCGTGCGCGGCAGATCGCTGCACCTGGCGAGACGCTGCAACAGCCAGAGCGCACGCAGACACCGCAGCTGGGCTAGTGACACTGCTGGCGCGTTGTGGCGACGGCGCGTCAAGCAAGGTCACATCGACGGCGCACGCGCTGGTTGGAAGCACGCTCGGCGCGAATCATTAAGATCAGCTCATACAACGTAGCGAGTCGTCGTCAGGTGGATCAGGACGACGCACTCAGAAACGAAGTGCACGCGCGGTACATGCCGCACCGAGCACCAGCCAAGCCTGCCTGGCGACTACACAGTCGTCTTGTTAGCTGATCCAAGTCCGTCGCGCATCTTGAGTTGCGTGTGCGGTTGCGCCGGCTGATCAGCCGATTGCGGTGACGCATCGCAATGCCAAGCGTCCAGCGTCTGTGTGGAAGGTACTGACGGCAACGCGACTGACGATCCAGACGCTCCACCTGTCAGCAACTACACACTGACGCCGGCCATCTCCGCTTCGATCTCATCGGCGCTGCGCGCCAGCGCATCGGTGAGCACGCGATGGCCATCGGCGGTGATCAGCACATTGTCTTCGGTGCGGATGCCGATGCCGCGCCACTTGGCGTCCACGCTGGTATCGTCGGCGGAGACGTACAGCCCAGGCTCGATGGTGAACACCATGCCGGGCTCCAGCAGGCGCGAGTCGCCGGCCAAGCGGTAATCGCCGACGTCGTGCACATCCAGGCCCAGCCAATGCCCGGTCTTGTGCCGATAGAACCGCTTGTACTGCTCCTCGGCGATGTTGCGCTCCAACTTGCCCTTGAGCAGGCCCAGGCGCAGCAGCCCCTCGGTCAAGGTCTCCACCGCAGCCAGGTGGCCGGCCTCGTACGCCACGCCGGGCTCGGCCTGCGCGAGCGCAGCCGCCTGCGCCGCACCGACCAGCGCGTGCAGCGCGCGCTGCGCGGGCGTGAAGCGGCCGTTGACCGGGAAAGTACGGGTGATATCGGCTGCATAACCGCGGTATTCGGCACCGGCATCGATCAGCACCAGCTCGCCTTCGCGGCTACGCGCATTGTTGGCGCGGTAATGCAGCACACACGCGTTGCTGCCGGTGCCGACGATGCTGCCGTACGCCGGCCATGCATCGGCAGCGCGGAATTCGCGCTCCACCTCGGCCTGCAGTTCGTACTCGTGCACGCCCGGGCGCGCCAGCCGCATCGCCGCACGGTGCGCACGCACGCTGATGTCGGCGGCCTGCTGCATCAAGGCGATTTCGTCGCGCGATTTGAACAGGCGCTGCTCGTGCAGCAGATGGCCAAGCTCCAGAAATTCGTGCGGCGGCTGCGCGCCATGACGCACCTGCTCGCGCACCCGCTTGAGCCAGCCGATCAACTTGAGATCGAAATCGACATCGCGCCCGAAGTGGTAATAGACCCGGGTGCGGCCTTCCAGCAACCCGGGCAGGATCTCGTCCACGTCGTCGATGGGGTACGCATCGTCCATGCCGTAGCGTTCCACCGCCCCTTCCTGGCCCTCGCGTGGGCCATCCCAGGCTTCGCGCTCGGCATCGCGCTCGCGGCAGAACAGGATCGCTTCGCCATGCTTGCGCCCGGGCACCAACACCAGCACTGCTTCCGGCTCGGGAAACCCGCTCAGATACCAAAAGTCCGAATCCTGCCGATACGGGTAATGGGTGTCGTGGCTGCGGATGCGCTCGGGCGCAGCCGGCAGGATCAGGATGGCCTGCTCGCCGGCCATCTGCATGAGCTGCTTGCGCCGGCGCGCGTATTCGGCCGCGCCGATCCCGGTGAGCTTTTTCATATCGGCGCGGCGATCAGTTCAAGCGTTGACGGAAACGCGGCCCCATCACGCAGTCGCCATGCAGCAACAGCACTGCCACGCGCACGAACTCTTCGATCTCGGCCAGCGCGGTGTCGTCTTCTTCGCCGGCATCGAAGTCGTCGCTGGAGGCCTGCGCCAGACGCGCCAGATCCTGCAACGCTTCCTCGCCCTCTTCGCTCAGCGCCGGGCGCTGCTGCGCGGCCAGCCCGAAACCGCCCAGAAACGCGCGGCACCAGTCGAACAAGGCATCGGTGCGCGCTGGCAGCGGCGCACCGTCTTCGACCAGCAGCAGCTCGAACGCGAAATCGCGATCTTCCAGCTGCGCCACCGTGACCTGGCGCATCTGATCCAGCGCGCCACCCTGTTTGGGCGACACCTGCGCGGTGTCGGCCAGGATGCGCGCCAGCCAGTCGCCGCTGTCGGCACCACCGCCTGACAGCCATCCACATAGCCCGCCATGCAACTCCGCCGCAGAGGACGCCAGCGCGAGCTGACGACTTTCAGTTTGCACAGCGGTTACGTCAGGCAGATCCATCGACTCATCCAGGCTAAGGGCAGAAGGCGCCCACGCATGCGCGGGCGATCAGACTTCCCAGTGTATCAAGGCACCCCGTATCGGCTGCTACCGCGACGTTCCATGCAGCGTTCCACGCGCGCTACGCCGGACTGGCGCGATCTGGCCAAAGGCCTTGGCGGGCTTGGCCTGACGGCACGTAAGCCACCGGTCGTCCGGCGCTTGACCGCCGCGCGCACCCGCCCCTATCGTGAGCGCATGGATAACGCTGCCGCCCTCGCTCAACTCCGCGCACTTGCCGCCCGCGTGGAGGCGCTGGTCGAGCGAACTCAACGGCTGACCGACGAAAACCGCAGCCTGCGGCACCAACAGGAACAGCTGATCGGCGAGCGCTCGCAGCTGCTGACCAAGAACGAGCAGGCCCGTTCACGGGTGGAAGCCATGATCGTACGGTTGAAGTCATTGGAGCAGCACACGTGAGTACCACCGAGCCGGTCAGCGTGCGTATTCTGGATCGTGAATACACGGTTGGCGTGACCGCAGAAGAGCGCGAGAGTCTCACCGCCGCAGCGCGGCTGCTGGATCTGCGCATGCGCGAGATTCGCGGCAGCAACCGTATGGCGGCGGTGGATCGCGTCGCGGTGCTGGCCGCACTCAATCTTGCGCACGAACTGCAGCAGGTGCGCGATCAGCAGGCGCTCTACGATCGCGAACTGGCCAACACGCTCGACACCTTGAATCGTCGTCTGGACAGCGTTGCCGACACGCCGCGTTGAGGCCTACGTCGCAGTGTCGTCGCAAAGATGAACTTTGCAGGGCGCGCGCCGACGAATGGGCTAGCCATCGCGCAGCAGAGGTCTATAATTCGATTGCGTTCTCTGCTGTAAACGACAGCGTGCAAAACATTCGCCTTGTCCCTTAATTACGACCATGGGGGCGCGACGAAGCCGGGTGTGCAAGTCCGCCTTGTAGCGGGAAGCCCGATGGCCTCACAACGTCCCCACTTGAACCCCGGGTTCAAGGTCGTTTCGCCCGCATCGTCACGGCGGAGAATGCAAATCTGAAACGGCGCCTTCGGGCGTCGTTTCTTTTTGTGTGTTCGTCTTTTTGTGCGCTCGAAGCCTGTCTGTTTGTGCATCCACCGCTTGCAACTGAGGTCTGAGCATGAGCTTGCGGCAATGATGCCATGTGCGTTCGCACGCTATCTGCGCTCGCGCAGCTATGCCCTGGCGCGTTTACGCCGATTGACACCGCACTGGTGCGACGCGTCGCCGGATTGCCGCGACCATGCCACTACCCACCGACTCCGTACTGGGATCGTCGATGCGCGAATCCGAACCCAACACCACCGAATCGGCACCGTACGCCGATTGACACCGCACTGGTGCGACGCGTCGCCGGATGCCGCGACCATGCCACTGCCCACCGACTCCGTGCTGGGATCGCCGGTGCGCGAACCCGAACCCAACACCGCCGAATCGGCACCGAAGGCGATGCGTGCGCCTTGCACCGCTGCACTTAGGCCTGATCGCACCTGAACTCATCTCCTTTCGTCGGTTCGATTTCCAATAAAGCCCAGTTGGTGGATCCGCAGCGCCTGCTCTTCCAGTGACGAAGCCAGATCCCTGCCGCGCGCAGCCTTCGCACCTATCGCTGCACGCGCTCCTGCGAGCACGGTCCACGTACCGATGGCGCGGCCGCGTGTATGACCAACCGCGCATGACGTCGCGCACGCGATGCAATCAGGTTGCATGGCATGAGAGTGATCCATACGACGACACCGCCAAAAAGATCGGCTTGCGTGAAACCCGACGGACCGCCAGCGCGCCATTCCGGACACACCGCTAGGCACGTGGACGCCTGCCGCCGACAATGTGTCTCCCTCACCGCCGCGAGACCCCAATGACCGAGGACCGAGAGGCGTTGCGCCAGCAGCTACGCGCGCAGCGGCGCAGCCTGCCGGCGGCGCAGCGTCTGGCCGCTGCCGATGCACTGGCCGAGCAGTTGCTGGCGCTGCCGTTTGCGCCGCAGACCGGCGCGGTGGCCGGGTATTGGGCGATGGATGGCGAGATCGCCTTGCATCGCTGGCAACTGAGCTTGCCAGCGGGGGTGCGCTATTGCCTGCCGGTGCTGGACGGCCGCGCGCTGCGCTTTGCGCCGTGGCGGCCGGGCCAGGGCCTGGTCAGCAATCGCTACGGCATTCCCGAGCCGGACGTGGAGCGCACCGAGCTGCTTGCACCCGAAGAGATGGCGCTGGTGGTGACCCCGCTCACCGGTTTCGACGCCGCGTGTCGGCGGCTGGGCATGGGAGGTGGCTGGTATGATCGCAGCTTCGCGTTCCGGCATCGCCAGGCGCCACCGCCCTGGCTGGTCGGCGTCGGCTTCGCTGCGCAACAGGTACCTGCGTTGCCGACCGAATCCTGGGACGTGGCGATGGATGCCATCTGTACCGAACACGCCACTTTCCTGAAAGACGACACCCTCTCTGTATGACTGCCCGCAAGCGCTATTGGTTGATGAAGTCCGAGCCGGACACGTTTTCCATCGATGATCTGGAGCGCGTCGGCACCGAGCCGTGGAACGGCGTACGCAATTACCAGGCGCGCAATTTCATGCGCGACAGCATGCAGGTCGGCGATGGCGTGTTTTTTTATCACTCCAACTGCAAGGTGCCCGGCATCGTCGGCATCGCCAAGGTGGCGAGCGCGGCGTACCCGGACGACACCCAGTTCGACCCCAGGTCCGATTACCACGACCCCAAGGCCAGCCGCGAAGACCCGCGCTGGATGCTGGTGGACGTGGCGTTCGAGCGCAAACTCAAACACACGATTTCGCTGGACGAGATCAAGCAGCACGCCGATGCGTTGGGTGAAGGCTTCCCGCTGATTGCGCGCGGCAACCGCCTATCGATCCTGCCGGTGACCGCCGCGCAATGGAAATTGTTGCTGGCGATGGAGTAGCCGGGAGTAGGGATTCGGGATTTGCGAGTTGCAAATCCCGGCCCAGCCCAGCCGCTCTTGCGATTCCCGATTCCCGATTCCCGACTTCCTAATCCCGAGCCCAAACATGTCCGAAGCAAAACGCCTGGCCGCCGAGAAGGCAATCGATTACGTGGAAGACGGCATGATCGTCGGTGTCGGCACCGGTTCGACGGTGGCCTACTTCATCGATGCGCTGGGGCGTATCGGCCATCGCATCAAGGGGGCGGTGTCCAGCTCCGAGCAGAGCACCGCGCGCCTGCGCCAGCACGGCATCGAGGTGCTGGATCTCAACCACACCGGCACGCTGTCGCTGTATGTGGACGGCGCCGACGAGTGCGACCCGAACCGCTGTCTGATCAAGGGCGGCGGTGCGGCGCTGACGCGCGAGAAGATCATTGCCGAAGCCAGCGAGCGCTTCATCTGCATCGTCGACCCCAGCAAGCAGGTGCCGGTGCTGGGTACGTTTCCGCTGCCGGTGGAAGTGATTCCGATGGCGCGCAGCCTGGTCGCCCGCCAGATTCTGGCAATGACCGGCGGCCAGCCGGTGTGGCGCGATGGCGTGGTCACCGACAACGGCAACGTGGTGCTGGACGTGCATAACCTGCAGATCACCGATCCGGTGGCGCTGGAGCGCAGCTTGAACCAGATTCCCGGTGTGGTCTGCGTAGGTTTGTTCGCGCGCCGCCCGGCCGATGTGGTAATCGTCGGCGGCGAGCCGCCGCGCGTGCTCTGACGCGACTGGCCGTTGCCCGCCTACCGCACGGGACCTTCTGCGGCATGGATGCCGCATACGCGCCTTCCTGGATGGATTCACGGCGTGTCCCGTGCCGGTAGGCGGGCAGCGGCGCAGCAGCCAAGCCGCAGATCAACCGCCGAATCGATCTCGACGCGTGCACAACCAACACGCACGTACCCATGCACCGGCTTGACGCACGCCGGTGCATGGCAGAAGGTGCGCCATCCCTCGCCCCGTCGGTATGCCGCATGCGCCCTGCCCGCTTCCTCGTTCTTGCGTGTCTGATCCTGCTCGGCGGCTGCGCCAGCAGCGGTCCCTGGGTGGAACTGGCCGGCGCACGCTATCAGGTGGAGCTGGCGCAGAACGATGCCGACCGCACCAAGGGGCTGATGTTCCGCGATGCCATGGATGAAGATCGCGGCATGCTGTTCATCCACGACCGCCAGGAGCCGATGGCGTACTGGATGAAGAACACCAAGATCGCGCTGGACATCCTGTATTTCGACGACCAGCGCCGGCTGGTGTCGCAGCAGCGCAATGTGCCGCCCTGTTCGGCCGGCGATGCCTGCCCGCCTTATCCCAGCAAGGCGCCGGCCCGCTATGTGCTGGAGCTCAATGCCGGCCAGGCGGCCAAGCTCAACCTGCAGGACGGGGCGGAACTTGGTTTCAGTCCGGATATTCCCAAGCTGAAGTGATTCACAGCGATGCGGTGTCTCCTGTCAGGAAGTACCGGACTTGAACCCCGCGCCGCTTGCCGACACTCTTGTCGGCATGGTCGACATGCTCCCACTTCCCCATTGGACCGCGCTCGCCAGCCTGGACGACGATGCGGTGCCGTTGATGTCCACCGCGCTGCTGATCGCGCGCGACGAATATCCGCAGCTGGACGCCGAGCTATACGACACGCTGGTGCAGAGCCACGTCGAGCATCTGCGCCGCGAAGTGGATGCGATCGATCTGTGGCCGTTGAAGATGGCCGCGGTCAATCGCTACCTGTTCGATGAGCTGGGCTACTCGGGCAATCACGACGAGTACTACGACCCGCGCAACAGCTATCTCAACCAGGTATTCGAGCGCCGGCTGGGCAATCCGATCTCGCTGGCGATGGTGCAGATCGAAGTGGCCCGGCGCCTGGGCATCCCGCTGGCGGGCGTGTCGTTCCCGGGACATTTCCTGGTGCGGCTGCCGGTGGACGACGGCGTGCTGGTGATGGACCCGTTCAATGGCGGTCGCCCGTTGGGCGTGGACGAGCTACGCGAACGCGCGCGCCCGCACCTGGGGGGCGAAATTCCCGACGACCGCGCTTTGGCGCAGATTCTCGACCCCGCCCCACACCGGGCGATCCTGATCCGCATCCTGCGCAATCTGCACGGCGTCTACGCCGATGCCGAACACTGGGACCGCGCCGCACGCAGCGCCGACCGCATCCTGAAGCTGGTGCCCGACCAACCCGAAGCGCTGCGCGACCGCGGCATGGCCTACCTGCATCTGGGCCACCGCAACGGTGCGCGGCATGACCTGACGCGTTATCTGCTGCTCAACCCCAGCGCGCAGGATGCTGCAAACCTGCACGAGCATCTGGTGGAATTGAACAGCCAGCGCGCTCGCTCGCACTGACTATTGCCGTCGGGAAACAGCCCCATCCACTAGTGGGGCTTGCCTTGAGCCGACCGTGGCAGCTGATACGCGGTTATATACTCGCCGTTCGCGCCATATATAACGATATTATTATAATTGGCATCACTGTAAACCATGTGCGCATGGCAAGGACAGTTTGCCTGGGCTGTCAGCGTTCCATTCGATTGCAGAGTGGCGTCTTGCGCACTCGTTGCTATGGGCAGTCGGGATGCTGCGCCTGGCACAAGCGATAGCACCGCCAGCACATCGTCATTCAGCGCGTTGATCTGAAGAAATTTAAGCCCAGCCTTTTCGAAAACATAGGCTTTGAAGCGCGGTGACAGGCTCAGATTCGCCTTACCCGCCGGCAACCGCTCACCCAAGCCCTGAATCAGGGACGGTTGGTCGGCCGTGGACGCACTCGCCCCGAATGGAGCTGCAAGGGCCAAGGCCAAGAACACCGTACGCGGCGATATCTTCAACATAAAAATCCTTTTTAGTATTGAAGCGATTTCGGAACCTTGCCCAGCACAGGTACCAGCCGAAAAGCAACGGAGGTTATTGCAGCGACTGCTGGCTACCCAGCAAGGCTACTCTTGTGAAATTCAGATTTCCAATTCCGCACAGCTCTTATCCAGCGAGATCATTCCATTAGTCTCCAAAGATAAGATCAATAAGATTTATCTGTCAGCGTCTCTTCAATCGATCTCCACCATCTCGAAGTCGTCCTTGGTCACGCCGCAGTCCGGGCAGGTCCAGGTGTCGGGCACGTCTTGCCAGGCCGTGCCGGGGGCGATGCCTTCTTCGGGGATGCCGTCGGCCTCGTGATAGAGAAATCCGCAGACGACGCACATCCAGGTGCGGTAGGTGGTGGTGGATGTGTCGCTCATTGGATAATCGCGGTCACGCAACGGTGGGACCTGCATTGTCCCATCCCACCTATCGCTTTCGGAAGCGCTGCCATGCCCCAGCTGCAAGACGCCCGCGGCGTCTACCTGATCACCCCCGATGACGCCGATACGCCGCGCCTGCTTGCGCGTACAGCGCCGCTGTTATCGGGCATCACCTGGCTGCAGTACCGCAACAAGCAGGCGGACGCGGCACTACGGCTGCAGCAGGCCAGCGCCCTGCGCGAGGCCTGCGCCGCCCACGGCGTGCCGCTGGTCATCAACGACGATGCGCAGCTGGCAGCGCAGGTCGGCGCGCACGGCGTGCACCTGGGCGAAGACGATGGCGATGTGGCGGCGGCACGCGCGCTGCTAGGGCCGCAGGCGATCATCGGGGTGTCGTGTTACGACGAGATCGATCACGCGCACGTCGCGGCTGCCGCAGGCGCCAGCTACGTGGCGTTCGGCGCGTTTTTCCCCACCACTACCAAACAAACGACCCGTCGCGCCACGCCCGCGCTGCTGCAACAGGCGGCCAACCTCGGCTTGCCGCGGGTGGCCATCGGCGGGATCGCGCCACCGCAGGTCGGTGAGCTGGTCGCTGCAGGCGCCGAGTTGATTGCCGTGGTCAGCGGCATCTATGCCGCACCAGACCCAGTTGCTGCATTGCAGGCGTATCGAGCCGGGTTTGCGCAATAGCGTCGCTGGCAGATGACAGCGTTACGGGCGGCCCGCGCCACTCCAGATAGAAGAACGTCTGGAATACGCGTGCGACCGCGCTTGCGAAGCGTCGCTTTGTCTGGATGCGATCGAATGTCGGTGTAATACCGCAGGATCGAGGACACGGTGCCCTCGCCGCTTGCGGGACACGCCGTGAACCCATCCCTGGGGCTCCTTGGCGAGATCCATGCCGCCAAGGGTCACGCAAGCAGCGAGGACACCGCGCAAGGACGATGGTCGGTGCCTGGATGGGAAGCTGATTGCAGCATGTCGCGCCGGCTGCCCCCTGTGGGTCACATCGTCATCGCATTCAACAGACGCTGGCGCAGAGAGGCCTGAAGCTGGCACCCATCGCATACGCATAGCAACGCAGTGCACCGCTCGCACCACGCACACCGACCCTCTCGACAGGTCCTTGCCCGCCCGCCCTCGCGGGACCTTTGGCGGCATGGATGCCGCCAAAGAGCCTACAGGGACGTACTTGCGGCGTGTCCCGCGAGGGCGGGCGGGCAAGGACCCTGCAGACAAGCCGCAGATGTATCTGCTCTACCATTGATCTCTCTGCGCAACCAAACCACGCGCTATCAAGACAATCGCAAGTCGCATCGTGCGTCGTTCAGATGCAATCCATCGCCGAATCAACAATGCAGCGAGTCGAGCGCGCGGCGCCTCGCCGCTTACCGGACACGCAGTGCTCCATCCGTGAAGCCCCCGTAGCCGCATCCGTACCACCACAGAGTTCCGCGAGCGTCGAGGACAGCGTCGAAGACACCGCACCGTGGAGTTGATCGGTGACTGGTTGGAAAGCCAATTGTTGTGCAGACCGTGTCGAGCTGCTGCGGCGAGTCGCTAGTCAACCCGGAAGATCGAACCCACTGAACACACTATCGCCCCAACGAAAAACAGCGACGCGTACAAAACGCGTCGCTGCCAGAACACAGTTCTTCGAAGCTATCGCTACGAGCCGCTAACAACACTACTGCGTTGCTACCAGGCGTGTGCAGCCGGTACTCGGAGCGGTATGTACTGCGCGTACACCCGCTTCTGAGTGCGCCGTCCACACCCGCCTGGCAACTGCTCGCTAGGTTTTCTAGCAGCGCTTAGAAGTCGTAGCTCAACGTCACCCGGCCCGAGCGCGGCGCCTGGTAAGCCACCACCTGGTTCCACAGCGGGTTGGTGGTGTTGTCGGGCAATTGCGAGAACGGGTAGATGTTGGTTGCAGTCTGCTCGTTGGTGATGTTGAACACATCGAAGCGTAGCGCCAGCTTGCCGTCTGCAAACGCCGGCTTGTAGGTCACGCCCATGTCGAGCTGGGCGATCCAGCCCAGGCGGCCCTGCGAACCGGGGGGCGAAGCACTGCCGGTGCCGGTTTCCGGGTTGTAGCAGTAGTGGTACGGCCCGCCAGTGATCGCACTGCCGCCGTAGCCGGCCGGATCGCGGCCGCTGTACTCGGTGCCGTAGTAGTTGCCCAGGCAGTTATGCGGCGCCCCGGAGATCAGGCTGAAGTTGGCCGAAGCGCCCCACTGCGGATTGAACTGGTAGAAGCCGAACAACTTGAGCTGATGACGGTGGTCGTTGGATTGATCGCCGTTGAAGTGCTCCATCAACGCCGCATGGTCCCAGCTCTGCGTGGTCGACACCGAGGCCTGGCCCTGGTAGCTGCCCAACGCTCCGCCGGTGCGCCACAGGTCCGAACGCACCTGGCCTTCGGTGGTGCCGTAGCTATGCGACCAGACATAGTTGACCTTGGCGTACCACTGGCCGTCGAACGGACGCTCCAGATTGAATTCCACCGCCGAATAGTTGCGCTTGAACTTCGGGAAGCCCGCCGCCTCGCGGCTCACCGATACTTCGTGGAACTGGCCGTCGGTGCCGATCACGCCCCAGGTATTGGTCTGGCCAGGATTGATCAGCGATGCACCGGCAACTTGCGAGAAGTCGATGGTGACGCCTTGCGCCGCCGCCGCGTTGATCAGCGCCGTGTTGGAGACGTCGTAATTCTGGTCGTCGATGCCGGCATTGAGACGACGATGCGTGCCGCGCACGCCCAGCACCCAGCCACTTTCGAGTTGCTTGGTAAAGCCGAGAATGACCTCGTCCTGATTCTCGCCTTCGATATCCTTGGCCACCGCGGTGCGCACATCGGCAATGCGGCCGAAACGCGAGTTGGCCGAGACCGCAGAGCCCAATTGCTGTGCCAACACCGGCGTGCCATCGGCATTGATGCCGCTGTAGGTGAAGTAGGTGTCGGTAGTGGTGGCCGGGGTGAACAGGCTCACCGCCGACAGCGGCAGACCGAGGTAGTAACGGCCGAGGTTACCGAACACCTTCAGGCTGGAATCGCCGTTGACGTCCCAGCTGAAGCCAAACCGCGGCGCCCAGGCATTGTCCACTTCGATATAGGGATCGCCGAACGGGGTGTAGTTGGTGAATTCATCCTTGCGCAGGCCGATGCTCAACAGCAGGTTGTCAGTGACCTGCCACTTGTCTTCGATGTAGTAAGCGCGTTGCTTGGCCTCGTACGAGTACAGGCTGGTGTTGATGTTGCGCACCGCGTAATAGCCGCTGGAGCCGTTGACCGGATCGACCAGGCCGGGGCTTGGTGCGCCGATGCCGCCGGCTTCGTTGGCCGACTGGCTGACCAATCCGCCGGTCGCCAGTCCGTTGGGATCGTTGGTCTGGCCGTAGGTCCACGCAAAGCCGGGGCCGGACAGCACCGAGCCGACATCGATGCCTTCGGACTTCTGGTTGTCGATACCGAAGTTGAGCGTGTGGTGGCCGAGACGCCATTCCAGATTCAGGCGCTGATTGTCTTTTTTGTACTCGCGGTCGGGCGAACTGACCGAGGTCACCAGCTGATTGCCGATGCGCGGGGTGCCGCCGGTATACGCCGGATTCTGCAGTGCGGCGCTGTTGATGACAGGGCCACCAGCCGCGTCGTAGTTGAACGGGGTCAGTTCGTCGGGCGTTGTCATCTTGCCGTACAGCGCGGTCACGGTGAGGTTGTCGCCGAGGTAGCCGGTGTACTTGCCGGTGAACAGCGTGGGGCCGGTTTTCCAGGTGGATTCGTCGGTGAAATAGCTGCCGCGCTGGCGGTCGACATAGTTGTAGCGATAGATCGAGCCGTTGGTCTCTGCCTTGTCGCTGGCACCGGTCACCTCGATCAGGTGGTTGTCGGTGATGTTCCAGTCCACCTTGGCGTACCAGCGCTTTTGCTTGTAATCGTAGTCGGTCAGGCCGCCGGTGCGGCCGTTGTCGGTGTCGCGATTGGTGCCCACGCGCACGCCGTCCGAATCCACCTGCTCGGCGGCCAGGAAGAAGAACAATTTGTCCTGGATGATCGGCCCGCCGACGTAGGCGCTGTAGGTGGTCTGGTTGGCTTCGGCCTCGCTGGCCGGCTGGTACAGGCCGTTGGCTGCTCGCGCGTAGCGGTAAGCGGCGTTGTTGACGGTGCTGCCCTGGCTGTCCGGGCGCCAGTAGATATCGCGCTGATTGGCGCGCAAGCCGTTCGGCTCCCAGATGACCGCTGCGCCGAACTTCCATTCGTTGGTGCCGCGCTTGCCGATCTGGTTTATCACGCCACCATTGGCGCGACCGTATTGCGCGCCATAGCCGCCGGTAAAGATTTCCTGCTGGTCGATGGCGCCGTACGGCAGGGTCAGACCACCCAGGTTGTTGCTGATGGTGGTGGTGTTGAAGCCGTTGAGGTAATACGCGTTTTCGCTGGCGGCCGAGCCGCCGAAGCTGGGCAACGAACCACCGAGCGGGCCGTTGTCGAAGCCACCGCTGTTGACCACCACGCCCGGCGCCAGCAGCGCGATCGCTTCGGCGGTGCGGCCCAGCGGTAGTTGCTGCAGCTGTTCGGCGGTGATCACGGTGCGCGTGTCCACGCTGCTGACGTCGATGGTGGTCAGGCCGGCGGCGGTAACGGTGACGCTGTCCATGGTCTGCACGCCGCTCCCCGCGGCGGCAGCGAACGAGACATCGGTGTTGGCGCCGACGGTGATGCTGACGTTCTCGCGGGTTTCCACCACCGCGCCATCGCGCTTGACCGTCACCTTGTAGGTGCCCAGCGGCAGGTTGCCGGCGGTGTAGCGGCCGCGCGCATCCACCGGCACTTCGCGACTGAGGCCGCTGTTGTTTTCCACCACCACGCTGGTGCCATTGCCCTGCCCCACGCTGCCGACGATGCTGCCGGTGGTCGACTGCGCGTGTGCACTGCCGATGGCCACAACCAGCGCCAACGCCAAAGCACGCTTCTGGATACTACGGTTCATGCGTTCTCCCCAAGATGGAAACTGCCGGCAACGCGGCTAAATGAACGGGGCCAACGGCCACCGCAATCACACTTTCTGAACATCGGCAGCGGGGCGCCAATGACCGCACGCCATCAGCTCATACCCAAACTGTCGATACCGTCGCGTTCGATCATAGGCAGCCAAGTTCCCCTACCCGGCGGCTCCGACGGGTAGGCGGGCCTCTGCCGGGTAGGCGCGCGAGGCCGCAGGCCTGACAATGGCGGACGCGATGCCCGTTGCCGGGCGTCGACGCCCCCATCGGTATTCCTCAAGGATCTGCGCGCATGAATCACACCCGCTCCCACGCCCTGTTCGCCAAGGCGCAGACCCTGTTGCCCGGGGGCGTCAATTCACCCGTGCGGGCGTTCAAGTCGGTCGGCGGCGAGCCGTTCTTCGTGGCGCGCGCCGATGGTCCGTATCTGTATGACGTCGACGACAACCGCTACATCGATTACGTGGGCTCGTGGGGCCCGATGATCGCCGGCCACAACCACCCCGCCGTGCGCGACGCGGTGGAACGGGCGATCCGTGATGGGCTGTCGTTCGGTGCGCCGTGCGCGGCCGAGGTCACCATGGCCGAAACCATCACCCGGCTGGTGCCGTCGTGCGAGATGGTGCGCATGGTCAACTCCGGCACCGAAGCCACGTTGTCGGCGGTGCGGCTGGCGCGCGGCGCCACCGGGCGCAATCGCATCATCAAGTTCGAAGGCTGCTATCACGGCCACGGCGACTCGTTCCTGGTCAAGGCCGGCAGCGGCATGCTGACCTTGGGCGTGCCCACCTCGCCAGGCGTGCCGGCGGGCTTGAGCGAGCTGACCGCCACGCTCAGTTTCAACGACTTCGAAGGCGCCACCGCGCTGTTCGACGAGATCGGCGCCGACGTGGCGGCAGTGATCATCGAACCGGTGGTGGGCAACGCCAACTGCATTCCGCCGCTGGCCGGCTACCTGCAGCATCTGCGCACGCTGTGCACGCGTCATGGCGCGCTGCTGATCTTCGACGAAGTGATGACCGGCTTCCGCGTCGCACTGGGGGGCGCGCAGGCGCTGTACGGGGTGACGCCGGACCTGACCACCTTCGGCAAGATCATCGGCGGCGGCATGCCGGTGGGCGCGTATGGCGGCCGTCGCGACCTGATGGAGCAGATCGCGCCCTCCGGGCCGATCTATCAGGCCGGCACCTTGTCGGGCAATCCGGTGGCGATGGCGGCGGGCCTGGCGATGCTGGAGCTGGTGCAGGAGCCTGGCTTCCACGCTCGTCTGAGCGAGGCCACCAGCGCGCTGTGCGAAGGCCTGGAAGATGCCGCCCACGCCGCCGGAATCGCAGTCACCACCAATCAGGTCGGCGGCATGTTCGGGCTGTTCTTCACCGACGAAATCGTGGACAGCTACGCGCAGGCCATTGCGTGCGACACCACCAGCTTCAATCGCTTCTTCCACGCGATGCTGCAGCGGGGCGTGTATCTGGCGCCGTCTGCGTATGAAGCGGGCTTCATGTCCAGCGCGCACGATGCGGCGGTGATCGACGCCACGCTTGCGGCGGCACGCGAGGCGTTTGCGGACGTGGCGCGCTAAGCGCGCCTGCGCCGACACGCGTGGCCAGCATGATCGCCGGCCGTGGCCAGCCCACGCCGGCGATCGACCAGGGCATCGACGCCGCACGGGCAGTTGCAAGCGTTGAGGCGCCGCTGCAGGCCCGGCAATGCGCCTGCGCGGCTAGCGATGCATCTGCACGCGGTGCGCCTGTACTGCCCGTTCGCTGCAGCCGCTTTACGCGAACGTGCCTGGTTGCCTAATGGCACCGGAGGCAACTGACAAGGCTCCGCAGCGCCCGCGCAGCGATGCGAATCGCAGTGACCGGCCTGCGCTCGCGGAGCCGCCGACGCACGCTGGCTGCGATGAATAGGCGCTGCCACTCTCCCGCCCCTCCGCACGGAACAGCCCAGCGGGGCGAGCAGTGCTTGACCCGGCGCACAGCCTGCATGGTTGCCTGCGACGGCGACCGCAGTTAGCCCCAGCACACTTTGCTTTTGTCTTACGGCTGTCATACCTTTCTGAAAGGTGCTCACGGACGGGCATGGGTGGGGACCCTCGAAGCAGCCGATCTGTCGTTGTCGCCGTTGTGGCGACAGGCTGGCCGTCGCCGCTGTTTCACTCTGGTTGTGCAGCGTGTCGAGCCGGCGCGCTGCTGACGCTTGTCAGGGCCGCCCTCGCCTCATGTTCAAGCCTGTTGCGTTGCTCACCCCGCGCCCGTCGCCATCGCGCGACCATGCGCTTCCCGATTGGCTGCTTGCCAGCAAGCTGGAACCGCCATTGCCGCGCCCGGGTGCGGTGGTGCGCGCGGTCTTGCTGACGGCACTGGATCAGGCGCAGCTGCGGCCACTCACACTGCTGCTGGCCCCGCCGGGGTTCGGCAAGACCACCTTGCTTGCGCAATGGCATGCGCGCAGACGTGCGCACGACGATGCGGTGGCGTGGCTGTCGCTGGATGAAGAAGATGCCGATGCGGCACGTTTTCTCGGCCACCTTGCGCTGGCGCTGCAGGGCGCGGGTGCAGATCCGGCGCTGTGTGCCGGCGTGATGCATAACCGCGACCAGGACCCGCGCGATGCGGCCACCGTGTTGATCCGCGCGGTGCGCAGCGCACCGAGAAGGATAAGCGTGATCCTCGACGACTACGACCGGCTTGGGAATGGCCCGGTCGATGAGCTGGTGTTGCGACTGGTCGAACACAGTGGCGGGCGCCTGCATCTGTTGCTCGCCACGCGTCGCGTGCCGGCGTTGCCGCTGGCGCGGCTGGATCTGCAGGCGCACCTCAGTCGCATCGGTAGCGCGCAACTGGCACTGGACAACGACGAAGCGCGCGCACTGCTGGGACCGCATATCCCGGCACCGGTGGTCGACGAGCTGTTGCGCTACACCGAAGGCTGGCCGGTCGCCTTGCATCTGGCGCGACTGTGGCTGGAAGGCAATGCGCAACGTCAGCAGGAAGTCGCCGCACGTTTTTCCGGGCGCAGCACGCAGATTGCCGCGTATCTGGCCGAACAGGTCGTCAACGATCTCGATGCCGACACGCGCGATCTGCTGTTGCGCACCAGCCTGCTCGATCGCGTCAACGCCGCTCTCGCCGATGCGGTGCGCCAACGCGACGACAGCGGCCGGCTGTTGGCGCGGCTGGACCATTTTCATGGCCTGCTGGTGCCGCTGGATGGCGAGCGCGAATGGTTCCGCTATCACCCGTTGTTTGCCGACTTCCTGCAGCAATTACTCGATCGCGACCATCCCGGTCACGCCGTGCAACTACATCAGCGCGCGGCGCGCTGGTTCGGCGAGCACCAGCATCTGGCCGACGCCGTGCGCCATGCCGCACGTGGCGAGTGCGGCGACCTGGCCGCCAGTTACATCGCGCGCGCCGGCACCTGGCAATTACTGCTGACCCACGGCATGCATGAAGTGCGCGCGTTGCTGCGCCATTTCGAGCACCGCAGCATCCGCGACACGCCTGCACTGAATCTCACCCAGGCGTATCTGCACATGAAACTGGGCGAGTTCAGTCATGCGCGCCTGTTGCTGGAACGCTTCCGCGATTTCCCGGCCGCTGTGCGCGAGCCGCTGCAGCGCGACTACACCGTGGTGGTGGCATTGCTGCGCGACCGCCTGGACGAGATCTGCGGCAATCCGCATGGCCTGACCCAGATTGCCGCGCAGGCGAGCGCATTGGACGAAGACGATCATCTGGGCCGCGGCACCTTGCTGTGCATCTGTGCCACGACCGCGCTGGCACAGGGCGGGTTTGCCGTGGCCGAGCGCTATGCCCTGGCCGCGCGCGATGCGATGCACCGCGGCGGCAGCGATCTGGGCGCCAGTCAGGCGTTGCTCTCGCTCGGCCAGAGCTTTTTCTACCGCGGGCGGCTCGGCGACGCCGAAGCCTGTTATCGGCAAGCGCTGAGCTGGTGCGCACGCACGCCGCAACTGGACCGCGTGCTGGAAGCGGCCGGCAGCTGTCTGCTCGCGCAAGTGCACTACGAGCGCGGCCACCACGACGATGCCGCCGACCTGCTGCATCCGGCATTGGAACTGCTGGAGCAGCACGATGGCGGCGTGGACGTGCTGGCGGCCGCGTACGACACCGCGCTGGGTCTGGAACGCGTGCGTGATCACAGCGGGCGCAGTGCGCTGGTGCTGCTTGAGCATGTCGAACAGATCGCGCATGGGCGCAAGCTGGCGCGACTGTCCGAGCTGGCGTCGGCATGGCGCTTGATGTTGCTGCTGGAGCATCCCGGCAATGCCGCCATCGATGTCGTAATCGCGCGCACTGGCGGCGAGTCCGGGCTGGCGCATACCCTGCGCTCGGCGCATCGCTGGCGCGATCGTGCGGCGATGGGCTTTGCGTTGGCACGTTGGCATCGCCTGGCCGGGCGTAGCCATGCGGCGCTGACCATTCTCGGCCAGATCGAGCAGGCCTGTCTGAGCAGCGATAACGCCTGCCATCTCGCGCGCACCCGCGCCCGCATCGCACTGGTGCTGCAGCAGCGCGGCGAACTGCTCGCTGCCCTGCCGCATTTGTACAGTGCGCTGGACCACGTGGCGCTGACGCAGAGCTGGCAAGCGATCATGGAGCTTGGGTTGCCGGCAAAAGCGATGTTGCGCTCGCTGCGCCAACACGACCCGCAAACGGTTGGCGGCACCACGCGTGCATTGACCATCCAGGCGCTGCTCGAACGCCTCAGTGGTGATGACGATCCCGCCAGCGATGTATTCAGCGAACGCGAACTGGAAGTGCTGGCGCAACTGGCGCGCGGTTATTCCAACAAGCAGATCGCCCGCCACCTGCATTTGTCGGAAAACACGGTCAAATTCCATCTCAAGAATCTGTATCGCAAACTCGACGCACGCAGCCGCGAGAGTGCGTTGGCGCAGGCGCTGCAGCGCGGAGTGTTGCGCGGCAAGGACACGCAGCAGACATCGGATACGCCGCCGCGCTGAGCGGCGTGCACATCATCATGCATCGCGGATGCGCACGCCTGTGATCGTGAAGACACTTGCGCATGCGTGGCGATGCGGTGGCTGTCGCCTGATCGATGCGTCTGCGTCAACGCGGCGAAGGGCGCTGGAGACAGGCTCCAAGCGCCCCACCATCACCCAAACTTCAACGTGCCTTTCATCATCGCCCAGTGCCCGGGGAACGAGCAAAAGAACGTATAGGCGCCGCCCTTAGTGAGTTTGCTGGTTGCAAAGCTGACCGTGGTGCTTTCGCCGCCACCGACCACCTTGGTATGCGCGATCACACGCGCATCGGCCTTGGGCAGATAGCTGTCGGCAATGGTCGAGCGCATGCCGTCATTGGCAACCGCCTGGAAATCGGCGGACTTGGTCAGCACCCAGTTGTGCCCCATCACCGTGGCGGCCATCTTGCCGGCGTGCTTGAGCGTCACGTCCACTTGGGTGCAATCGGGTGCAATCGTGATGGCGCTTTGATCGAACTTCATCTGGTCGTTGCCGGTGATGGTCACCGCGCAGGTCCGCGCCCAGGCCGAGGGCGCCATCGCTATCAGGCCAAGCACAGCAATCGTCGAAAACAGCTTCAAAGGCAGTCCTCCTGCAATAAGAAAGCGCGGTGTGTGCAAGCGACCGACGCTCGCGCCTGCGCCAGTGCGGTCAGAGTAGCGCCTTGCCGTTGCCAATGCAGTGCTGCGCCGCCGCACAATCCAATGTGCGCGGCGATCGAGATGCGCCGACGCTAAGAGCGGCTAACAAAACGTAGCGAGCAGTCGTCAGGTGGGTATGGACGGTTCGCTCAGAACCGGAGTGTACGCGTGGTACATGCCCGATCCCGAGCACCGGCCGCGCCCGCCTGGCGGCTGCACAGTCGTTTTACTAGCTGCTCTAAATATCCAGCGCATCAGGCGAGAACCACACCGGCAGGATCACTGCGCGGCAGTCGCGCAGACGACGCTACGCATAGCGGAAGAAGTCCCGCATTGGGTCGTGCACATCGGCTGTGGCCTGCGGCAGCGGCAGCGGGCCGCGCTTGCCGGCCATCACCTGCACGAACGCCTGCTTGAAGCGCGCCATCTCCGCCTCGGTCCCCACGGTAATCCGCGACCAGGTGGGCCACACCGGCCAACTGCGGCCGATGAACACGCCGAAGGTCGCCATGTCGTCCTTGAAACCTGCTGCCGGCCGCTTCACATCGACCATGAAGCAGTTGCTCTCCGACGCCGTACACGCATAGCCCTGCTGACTGAGGAAATCGATGACGTCCTGCCGCGTGGCTGCAGTGCGTGCACGGCGCTGTGGCACCAGATCGGGATCGCGCAAGCTGGCCAGACCCGCGGCGGCCGCCGTCACCGGCAGGCTGTTGACGCTGTAGAACATCAGCTTGGCAAGCAGCTCCGGGCGCGCGGCCGCGTACCCCAGCCGGATGCCGGCCATGCCGTAGAGCTTGGAGAAGGTGCGCAACACCACCACGTCCTCGCCGGCAGCCACCATGTCCACCACGCTGCGGGTGCTGCGCGCGAAGTGGATATAGGCCTCATCCACCACCAGCACGCTGCCCTTGGGCTTGTGCGCCAATGCGTAGTCCAGATCCTTGCGTGCGGTGACCGAGCCGGTGGGATTGTTGGGGTTGCAGATGTAGATCACGCCGGCATTGGCGTCGGCGGCGCACATCGCCTGCACGTCGTGCGAAAAATCCTTGCGCAATGGCACCTTGATCAACGTGGCGCCATTGCGCGTGGCAGCGCGCCACCCCGATTCGTATGTCGGGTCGGCAGTGACCAGCGCGGCACTGGGCGAGGTGAAGGCCAGCATCGTGTAATCCAGCGGCTCGGTGGAGCCGGCGTAGGCCATCAGATGGTTCACCGGCAACTTGAGCTCGGCCGCCAGCGTGGTCATCAGCTCCATCTGGACCTCGCGCAGATAGCGTCCGCCCTGCGGTGCAATCTGCGCAATGGCCCTGACCGCTGCTGCAGACGGGCCATCCGGGAACTCGTTGGAGCCGATCATCACCGGCGACAGCATGCTGGCGGTGATTGGCACAACGGCAGCGGTGCGTTCGGCGGCGCTGGCAAACAGCGGCAATGCACCGGTCCCGGCGGCGCCGGCAAACAGGGCGGAATCACGCAGAAATCTGCGGCGCGACAGCGGGGTATTCATGGTGACCTCCTGCAGGGCGGTGAGGTGAACTCAAGGACGCACGGCGACCACTTCGATCTCCACCCGATACAGCGGATTGCCCAGCGCAGCGATCTGGAAGGCCGAGCGTGCCGGCAGATTGGGCTGTTCCTTGGTGCCGAAGAACTGGCGGTAGCCTTCCATGAATCCGTTGAAATCCATCTTGCCGCCCATCGCCGGGTCGCCCACCAGAAACACCTGCATCTTCACCACATCGCCCATGCCCAGGCCGAGCGATTTGAGCTGGTCCTGGATCTGCTTCAAGACGCTCACCGTCTGCGCCTTGGTGTCGCCGTAGGCGGCCGCAGAATCCTTCGGCACGCTGGTATCCACCACTGCCGGCACCTTGCCGCTGACATACACGGTGGCCTTGCCGGCGGGAACTTCCACCGCCGCGGCAATGGGGAAATCGCTGTTGGGAATCTTGTGGCGGATCACCTCGGCAGCAGTTGCAGGGCTGAGGCCTGCAGATAACACGACGGTGGCAACGAGGGCATTGACGGCGGGACGGAACATGGCAACTCCTTGGAAGAGAGAATCAGTGGCGCAGCAGCTTGACGTCGTCGGCGGTGACACGCTCGGCATGGTCATTGCCGAAATGGGTGCGCACATAGCTCACCACTTCGGCCACCTGACGATCTGTGAGCATGTCGCCAAATCCCGGCATGCCGGCGTTGCCGTCGAGCACCATCATGGTGACGTAGGGCGCAGCCGCCAGCTTGGGATTTCCCGCAAGCGCCGGGTATTCACCGGCGCCTTGCGCACCGCGGCCGGCCGGCATGTGGCAGCCCTGGCAGACCGCGCGGTAGACATGCTCGCCGGAGGCGGTGGCGAACCCCTTTTGTGGATACAGCGCGGTGGCGTCGGAACTTTGCGCCTGCGCATCGCGCAGACCGGGCGGAAACAGCGCAGCGCCGATGACCAGCGCAACGGCCCCAGCACACACACGTGGCAACAGACTCATGCGCGACCTCCGCCGGCAATGACCTTGCGATGCAGGCGGCCGACGACATCGTGTGCCGACAGGATCGCGCCCTCCTGCCAGGCCGGGATATAGGACACATGCTCGCCCGCCAGCGCCAGGCGGCCATCGATCTGGCAGAGCGGCTCGTAATGTTCGGCACGCGCCTGCTCGCTCCACATGCCGAAGCAGCCATGCGTGAACGGCACGCGGTGCCAACCGACCGCAATGCCGTTTTCGAATTCGCGCGGATATTGCGGGTGCAATTGCGTGCCGTATTCGACGGCCTTGCGCACCCGCTGCTCGGGACTCATCGAAGTGAATTGATAGGCATCCAGCCCCCACACGTAGGCACCGAGCAGCACCCCCTTGCCGGCGCTGTGATAACCGGTGCTGGGATAGCTGATCAAGGTGATCGGCAGATCGGTGTAGCTGATGCCGCCGTAGATGGCCTCGTCCTCTTCCCAGAAACGTCGTTTGAATTGCAGGCCCACCTTGACCGACGCGGCATACGGCACCTTGCCGATCGCGGTGGTCATCGCGTCGCTGGCGGTGGTGGGAATCCGGCTGAGCACCGACAACGGAATCGTGCAGATGCACCAGTCCGCACTGTCCACGCGTTCTTCGCCGCCGCGGGTAGCGTCCTGCCAGGACACGCGCACGCCGCTGCCGTCCTGATCGATCTTGGTGACCTTGGCGTTGTAGGTGATGGCATCGCCGAGCTGGCGCGCGAACGCCTTGCCGATCTGGTCCATGCCGCCCACCGGCTGAAACATGGTGGTCTGCATTTCGTAGTTGTTGCCGGCCGCCAGCGTGGTCCATAGCCGCGAACGCAGCACGTCCTGCACGCTGAAGGGGGCTGAAAATTCCGGTTTGCCCGACAAGCCGCCACCGGGGTAGCGCGCAAAGCCACGCCGCTCGCTGCTGTCCTTGCCTTTGACGTAGCCGAAGTTGCGATCGAGCGCGCCCCAGCTGCGTAGCGATTCCAGCAGCACTTCCTGATCTTCGCGGCTGACTGCCGTATCCAGTGCGTGCTGCTGTGTGCACTTGGCCAGCAACTCGGAGACATGGCCCTTGTAATCGGCATCGATCGCGCGGAACCGCTGCGGTTTGCCATTGAAGCCTTTCTGGCTATGCAGTAGCGCGTTGTAGTTGACCTGGTTGAACGCTTCCAACGCCACACCGAACTGCTTGCAGTAACTCAACACCGCCTTGTGGTGATGCGGAATGCGCCACGGCCCCGGATTGAGATACAACCCTTCGTCGAACTGACAATGCTGGGTTGCACCGCCGAGTTCGGTGTAACGATCGCCACCACGCAACGTCCAGTTACGGCCACCGGGGCGGCCGTTGTATTCCAGCACCTGCACGCGGTAGCCGGCCTTGCGCAGTTCGAAGGCCGCGGTCATCCCGGCCAGGCCCGCGCCCAGAATCAGTACCGATGCGCCCTTCGGGTCGCCATCCAGCTGCATTGGCCCCGTAAAGCGCGATTCGGCCGCCATGCCCAGGCTGCTCATCGCCTGATACATCATCGCGCCGCCAGCGGTCATGCCGATGCGCGCCAGCAATTGCCGCCGCGTCATCGCCCCAGTGTGATTGCCTTGCATCAACGCACATCCCCTGCATGTCATGGACAGTCGCGCGGCCGGCCGCGTCGATCACTCAGAATCGGTAAGACAGGCTTGCGAACAGCTGGCGTGGTGCGATCAGCTGGTATGAGCCAGAGCTTTCGTTGGGAAAGACCGCGCCGATCGCATCGTCTTTGTCGAACAGGTTGTAGGCCGACAATTGCAAGCGGCCACCGGCAAGAAACCCGGCATCGCCGCCTTGATACCCAACGCTGCCATTGACGATGAAGGTGGCATCCACCTGGTCGGTATTGAGCGTGTCGCCGTAGCGCTTGCCGGTGTATTTGGTATCGAGGTTGGCGAAGAAGTGCTCGCCTTCCCAACCGCCGTTGACGCTGAACATCAGCTTGGGCGCATCGGGTACGTCATTGCCTTCCACCTGCACCAGCGCGCCGCTGACCGGGCCGAAGTAGTTGTCCTGGAACTCGGAGGTGTTCCAGGTCAGCGATGCACCCAGCCGCCAGCCCGGCGCCGGCTTCCACATGCCGGACAGTTCCGCACCATAGGTCTGCACGTCGCCGACGTTGGCGTACACGGTGGGCGCCACCACCAGCGGGTCCGGGTCGGTCAGCGCGATGATGCGGTTGGAATAATCGATCTTGTAGGCGGCCAGATAACCACTCCACTGCGTGGATTCGGCACGGATGCCGATATCGATGTTGGTGGATTCTTCCGGCGCGATATCCGGATTGAATGCACCGGAGGTCAGCGCCAGCCGCGGCGCGGAACTGAAGTTTTCCGCGTAGTTGGCAAACACCTGCACGCCATCGGCCAGCTGGAAGCTTGCACCGACCTGCGGCTGAAACCAGTCGCTGTTCTTGATGGTCACCGCGCGACGCACACCGACGTTGAAGTCATCCAGATTGGCGATCCCGTTATAGTCGCGTTTGACATCCAGCCCCTTGGCACCGAATTCCATCGTCAACCGATCATCCAGCAGACGCAGCGTGTCCTTGACGTAGAGCTGCTTCACCTCGGTGGAGAAGTGGTTGTCGTAATAGATGACGATGGGCAGAGCGTTCTTGAGCAAGGCGCCGGTGGCCGGGTCCAGGTTGTACAGCGGGCGCACCTGATCGAAGTCGTAACTCTCGTACCACGCGCCCACTTCCAGCTTGTTGTGCTCGGTCTCCCACGCCACGGCCGTGGTCAAACCGTAGCGATCGCCGCCCATGATTTCTTCGCGCCGCGTCATCGCACCGACGCGAGTGACATTGCCAGTGGCATCGACAATCTGCGGGTCGTTGATGGCGATATCGGTGCGCCCGGGGGTGCCGGCAATCGCATCGTTGTACAACCCGGTGGCAGTACTCGGCGGCGTACCGCCGACGCCGTAGCCGTGCTTGTTTTCGTAGTAGCCGGTGAAAGTGACGCCGATGGCGTCGTTGAACATGAAATCGCCGTGCAGGCTGAGCAGCGAATCGCGGCGGCCGTTCTGCCATTCGCTGTAATGCTCGGCATCCACTTCCGGATTGCCGGTGATGCGTTCGTGCAGATCCCACGACACCGAACCGTCGGAGTTGTACGACTGCACGTCGTAATCCTTGCGGTTGTTGTAGATCCAGCCCAACGTCAGGCTGCCGGCATCCCAGGCCTGACGCACCTTGGCTTCGAAGTGATCGCTCTTCTGCGTAGCCGGTTCCATGTCCCACACACCGCCCTGCGTGCGCGATGCGGAGAGGTAGGCACTCGGCCCGCCGTCCCACCACTCCGGCGTATCCAGACGCACAAAACTGCGTACCAGATCGTCCGAGCCGATGGTCTGGGTGAGATTGCCGCTCCAGCTATCGCCGCCCTTGGGTGGCAGACTGGTGTAGCGGATCGCACCACCGAGTGCGTGATAGGAGGGCTGGGTGACATCGCCCGAGCCGGCGGACACCGTGACATCGAGCAGGTTTTCGCTGGAAACGTAGCGCGTGATCGGCCCGCCTTCGCGGGTGTCGAAGGTTTCGATCGGAATGCCGTCCAGTGTCACGCCGATCTGGTTGGCGGAAAATCCGCGAATGGTCATCGAGTCGCCGAACTCGTACAGCCCGAACGGGTCGGTGGTCTGCACGTTGACGCCGGGCAGGCTGGCCAGCAGCTGTTGCGGTGCCACGCCCGGTACCTGGGCCTGGATCTCGTCCATCGAAATGGAGGCGGTGGTGCGCGTGGAGCCGGTGCCGACCACGCTGACCGCATCCAGAGTGCGTGCGTCCTGCGCCAGTGCCGGCAGGCTGTGCGCGCCGGACATCAGCAGGGTCATCGAGGCGAGCGTGTGGCGACGCGTGGCGGCGGTGAGAATGGCGGCCATCGCGGTCGCCAACTGATCGGTGTTCAAGCGCTTAGGCATGCAATCGACCCCTGGAAAGTGCTGCGTGCTGAGTGACCGGACCCGCTCCCCAAGACCGGCTGATACCGCACATGCGGCATGGATCGACCATACCCAGCGAGGTTGCGCCGCAGACGCGGTGCGGAGGGTAGGGTCTGCGCGTGCGGGTAGGTTCTTACCGAGCTAGAACGTTTGAATCCATAGCGCAGATGCTCAGGTTGGCGTGCCCGTGGACGCGCAGGGCTTTCGCGATAAGGCGTGCGCGACCGCCGTACGCGGGTGTGAGACCTCGCGCGCCACGCGCCTAACCGTTCGCGCGTATCCGGGCATAGGAGATCCCGCATGCTTGCGATGCGGCGGCAGATCGACAACGCTGCGTGCCCACCTCATGAGCACGCCCATGCCGTCTGTACGCCCGTCCTTGCTGCTGCTGGATTTCGATGGCGTGTTGGCCAGCTATTCGCGTCCGCGCCGGCTGGCCGCATTGGCAACTGCAGCTGCATGTCCGCCGCAGCGCGTGCAGCAGGTCCTGTTCGAACAGGGACTGGAGCGTGCCTACGATACCGGTGAGCTCGACACGCAGGCCTATCTGACGCAATTGAGCGACGGGCTGGGACATCCGATCAACCGTGCCACCTGGATCGCGGCACGCGTTGCAGCGTGCCGCGCAGATCCCGCGGTGGTAGCGCAGGTGCTGGCGGTGTCGGCGACGACCGCGGTGGCGGTGCTCACCAACAACGGCCCGTTGATGGCGGAAGCGATCGCGCAACTCGTGCCGTCGCTGTTTCCGTTATTGCAGGGCCGCGTACTGTGCAGCGGTGCGCTAGGCGGCAGAAAACCGCAGCTGCAGGTGTATCAGCGCGCGCTTGCGCAGCTGGGTGCGGAACCGGCTCGCACCTTGTTCGTCGATGACCTATTCGTCAACGTCCGCGGCGCCCGCGCCGCCGGATTGCATGCCGATACCGTGCGCGATGCCCGTGCATTGCGACGTGTGTTGAAGCGGTATGGGTTGGGGTGAAATTGGGAATACGGTCAATCGTGCACAAATACGCAACCAGACCAGTCGCAGTAAAACCCAACTGCACCAACTAGCCCCTCTCCCGTCGGGAGAGGGGTTGGGGTGAGGGTACGGTGTTGCGATACAGGGCCGTCACCTAGACCCCGCCTTACACAATCCACAAACGCACCCGCTCACGCGTAACACGCCTCACCAATCAGCGCCCTACCAGCCACCAACACGCAACCGACCAAACCCATCACCGCTGCGCGGCGTACTCGGCAATCGCCAGGCGCAGACGCGCCAGGCCGTCGGCCAGCTCGGCGTCGGTCAGATTGAGTGCCGGCACAAAACGCAGCACATCCGGGCCGGCCTGCAATACCAACAAACCATGCTTGGCTGCCAGATCCAGCAGCGCACCGGCCTGGCCGGCATGCGCCGATGCCAGCACCGCGCCGAGCATCAACCCACGCCCGCGCACCTGTGCGAACAGGTCGAACTCGGCATTGAGCGCTTCCAGGCCCGCACGCAACGCCGCCGACTGCCGCTCCACATTTTCGGCAATCTGCGGCGAAGCGAGCTTGCGCAGCGCCACGCGCGCCACCGCAGCAGCCAGCGGATTGCCGCCGAAGGTGGTGCCATGCGCACCGAACTGCATGGTCTCGGCGACCTTGGGGCCGGCCAGCATCGCGCCGATAGGGAAACCGCCACCCAGCGCCTTGGCCAGCGTCACGATGTCCGGCGTCACCTGCTCCTGCCAATGCGCGAACAACGTTCCGGTGCGGCCCATGCCGCATTGAATTTCGTCCAGCACTAGCAAGGCATCGTGTCGATCGCACAGTGCACGCACCTGCGCCAGGAAGCCCGGCGCCGCCGGCATCACCCCGCCCTCGCCCTGGATCGGCTCCAGCATCACCGCGGCTACGTCGCCGCTGGCCATCGCCGCTTCCAGCGCCGCCACATCGTTGAAATCCACATAGCGGAATCCGCCTGGCAGCGGCTCGTAGCCTTCCTGATATTTCGGCTGCGCGGTGGCGGTGACCGAGGCCAGCGTGCGGCCGTGGAAGCTGCCACGGAACGTCACGATGACGCGCTTGTCGGCTGGGCGGCCCTGATTGCTGGCCCACTTGCGCACCAGCTTGATGGCCGCCTCGTTGGCTTCGGTGCCGGAGTTGCACAGAAAGACTTTCTCGGCAAAACGCGACGCGCCGACCAGTTCCTCGGCCAACCGCAGCGGCGGCTCGCTGTAGAAGATGTTGCTGGTGTGCCACAGCTTGCCCGCCTGTTCGGTGAGCGCGGCGACCAGATCGGCATCGTTATGGCCCAGCCCGCTCACCGCGATGCCGGAGGACAGATCCAGATATTCGCGCCCCGCGTCATCCCATACGCGACTGCCCTGACCGCGCTCCAGCACCACCTGGCGCGGGCGATACACCGGCAGGTAGTAGTGCGCGAGGGACAGGGGCGAATCGGCAGCGGTGCTCATGATGGTGGGTCGCAGAAGCGGAGGGAGAACCCGCATTCTCGCGCATTCGCCGGCCTGCGGCACAATGTGCGCATGCGCCCTTTCTCCGATCCTCAGCTCACTCCCGCCACCGCCGACGGCTGGCGCCGGCAGTGGTTCGACATCATCTACCGCCACGACACGCGCCCATCGCGCAATTTCGACCTGATGCTGGTGGTGGCGATCCTGACCAGCGTGATCGTGATCATGATCGACAGCGTGCCGCGCATCCATGCGCATTCGGCGCACTGGCTGGTGCCGCTGGAATGGGCATTCACGGTCCTGTTCACCATCGAATACGTGGCGCGCCTGGCGGTGGTGCGGCGCCCGCTGCACTACGCGCTCAGCGTGTGGGGCGTGATCGACCTGTTGTCGATCCTGCCCAGCTATCTGTCGTTCTTCGTGCCGGGCGCGCAGACCCTGCTGGTCGTGCGCGTGCTGCGCATCCTGCGCCTGTTCCGCATCCTCAAACTCACCCGCTATATCCAGGAAAGCGGGCAATTGGTGGACGCGCTATGGCGCAGCCGCCGCAAGGTGCTGGTGTTCCTGTTCACCGTTCTCACCATCACCGTGATCGCCGGCGCCACGATGTACGTCATCGAAGGCCCGCAACACGGCTTTACCAGCATCCCGACCAGCATGTACTGGGCCATCGTCACCATGGCCACGGTGGGCTTTGGCGATCTGGTGCCGCAAACCACGCTGGGCCGCTTTGTCACCTCGGCACTGATTCTGATCGGCTATAGCATCATCGCCGTGCCCACCGGCATCTACACCGCCGAACTTGCCACCACGCTGCGCGAAGGCGGCCACACTGGTCGGCGCGACGTTCGCAACTGCGCCCGTTGTGGGCTGGAAGGCCACGCATCGGACGCGCGCTATTGCCGGCAATGCGCCGAGCCGCTGCCGGATATCGCCAACGGCTGATGCAAGGCGGCAGCCCGCAAGCATCGACGGGAGGCAAATCACGTGGTGGGCATCACCACCGTAAGCTGCGTGACCGGTGCGCAGGCAATCGCCGCTCACACTGCCGCAGCACGAGGTTGGCGCAGCCGTCTCGCAGCACAGTGGCCAACCGACAACCGGCGCGCCATCGCCGGCACGTTGCGGACCGCATGACCGAAGCAACCCACGTCCTGCCAATGCAGCCCTGGCACCCGAAAGAGCGCGCCAGGTGTTGAGCGCAGCCGCTGCAGGTCGCGCTTACTGCGACATGCGGTTACTCATGTCGATCAGATCGTTGTAGCTGGCCAGCACTGCCTGGCGCGTGCCGCCCGGTGGGATCGAGCCGCTTTCCAGCAGCATCTGCTCGCTCTTGCTTAGCGGGGTGTTGGTGCGGATGCGCTCGACCAGACGTCCGGACTCGCGCGCCAGCTTATCGGCAGCGCGTTCCATGTGTCCCCACATCGCATCGCCCTGGCCCACCTTGGCTTTCTGCGCCTCTTCCAGAATGCTCTGGTAACGCGCGAGCTGGCTTTGCGCTGCCGCAAGATCCGGTGCATTGCTATCCAACACCTGCACCAGATGCTTGCCTTCGCCGGTGATCTTCAAGTGATACCACGACGCGCTGCGGCCTTCTTCCTTCTCGATCGCATCGATCCGCGCCTGACGCCGGGTGTCTTCGTTGCGGTCAAGCGCCGCATTCATCGCGTCGCCCGCATCGAAGAACGCTGTGTAGGCCTGCATCAACGGCGCATGCAGCGCACGCATGCCCTTGCCGTCGTCGCGCAGATAATCCTCGCGATCGTAATACCGTACCGCTTCGCCGATGCGCTCATTGAGCGTGGCAAACCGCTGCTGATAGGTCTTTGCTACCGGGTCGAGTTCGGCATTGGCCGGTTGCTGCGCCAATGCGGCAGTCATCGGTGCGCCGCAAGCCTCGACCCGATGCGACAGCACCGTTCCCGGTGCACGGATATTCTCTTCCTTGCCCGTTGGTCCAGCCTGCGGGTCCTTCATCCAGCCGGTGTAGGTCTGGTAACTCTCATGCAGCGGCTGCTGGACACCGTTGAAACAGGCGATGTAGGCATTGATCTTGTCGGCATCGGGCGCAGCCGCAACCGGCGCATCTTTCTGGCAGCCGGCGAGCAGTGCGGCAAGTGCAACCGCTGCGCTGAGCGGTGCGTAACGACGTGGATGGCGCATGCGGTGGTTCCTGTGCAGTGGTGAAGAAATGAGGTGAGGTGAGGTGAGGTGAGGTGAGCAACGGTCGATCGCGTGCGTTGTCGTCAGCGCCGGGCGTATGGCCGCACGCGCTGCATCGTGCGATGACGCTGGCAACTACTGTCGATTGCTCTCGGACACCAACGCGTTGTAAGTATTGAGCAACTTGCGCGGCGATCCTTCCGGCGCCAGCGAGGGGCTATCGAGCCAGCCCTGTTCGATGCGGCTGTAGGGCGTCTTGTCGACCACGCGTTTTACCCGCGCCTTGGCCTGCCTGCGAAAGTCTTCCGCAGCGGTTTCGAAGCTGTTCCATTTGAGTTTGTCCGGCTCCTGGTCGGCCACCTTGGCATGCGCCTCGTCGGAGAGGCGGTTGAAGCCGTCCAGCAGCGTGTTTGCACGCGCGGTGTCAAACTGATCTTCCTGCAGTACGTCGGTCAGTTGCTTGGCATCGAGCATCATCGACAGCCGGTAATACTCGCGCGTGCGTCCCTCCTCGCGCTCCAGCGTCTTGAGCGTTTCGCGATGCGCTGCATCGTTCTGCGCTTCCAGCTCGGTACCGAATGCGCTGCTGGCCTCGGCATAACGCTCCAGCGCCGCCATCAACGGCGCGTGCAGTTGCTTGCCCTTGGCGAACTGGTCGTCTTCATCATCCTGACGCGCGTAGTAATCGGCCACCTGGTGACTGATCGGCCGCAGCGCCTGCAATGCCGCGTGATACTCCCGAGCCGCAGCATCCAGTGCCGGCAGCGACGGTTGCCCCGCAGCCGCCGCGCTGACAGGCGCATCGCACGCCTTCATGTCGACGTCGCTGATGTCGTAGGGGCCGGCCACGCGCGTTTCGCGCCCGCTAGGGCCGGCGGCTGCATCGTCGATCGAACCGTTGTAATGCTTGGCACCGGTATGCACCGGCAGATCGACGCGGTTGAAGCAATCGATATACGCACCCAGTTTGGCGTTGAGCGCATGCTGCGCATCGCTCGGCGCATCGGCGCTCTTACTGGCCGCCGCGTTGCCGGTCGGCGTGGTCTGTTTGCTGCAGCCGGCGCAGAGCGCAAGCACGAACAGGGCGGGCGCAAACGCGCCGGGCTTCAGGAACACGGGCAAACGTCCTTGTTGGAAACGATTTCAGCCGCGAACGATAGCAAACTGCGGCGTGAAATCATCGTGCTCGGCAGCGAAGTGGACGAAGGCGTTCGTCTGCGCGGCAGGCGGTGATGCGCACAAGGTCAATCCGTCTTTTTGTGGACGAATGACTTGCAGCGTCTGCATCGATGGATCGGCGCGCGGCCACCTGCACCGCGCTTGGAGCTATAAAAACCAGAGCGAGCAGTCGTCGGGCAAATGTGGACGGCGCACCCGGCACCGCAGCGTATGCGTCGTACACGCCGCGCCGAGCACCGGCCGCGCCCGCCTGTCGGCTACGCAGGCGTTCTGTCAGCCACTCAGTCGAGAAACAGATCCGGCAACAGGCTCCGTGACGGATCGAACGCATAACCGCTGAAGTCGGTGACGCCGGCCTGCGTCAGCACCGCTTCGTCGATCAGAAACTGCCCGTGGAAACCGGCCGCAGTGCGGGTCAGCACCGCATGCGCCGCATCTGCCACGATCTCCGGGCGACGGCAGGCAGCGGCGTCCACGCCAGGCAGCATGTTGACCGCATCGGTGGCAATCACCGTACGCGGCCACAACGCATTGACCGCCACGCCCTGCGGGCCGAACTCAGCGGCCAGCCCCAGTGTCACCAGACTCATCCCCATCTTGGCCAGCGTGTAGCCGGTATGCGCACCCCACCACGCCGGATTCAACGATGGCGGCGGGGCAAGGCTGAGGATGTGCGGATTGGGCGCCTTCAACAGATGCGGCAGGCAGGCTTGCGCGCACACAAAGCTGCCGCGCGCGTTGACCTGTTGCATCAGGTCGAAGCGCTTCATCGGCGTGTCCAAGGTGCCGCGCAACCAGATCGCGCTGGCGTTGTTGACCAGGATATCGATGCCGCCAAACGCCTCCACGGTGGCGGCAACGGCGGCGTGCACCTGCGCTTCGTCGCGGATATCGCATTTGAGCGCCAGCGCCTTTCCACCTGCCGCAACCACTGCTGAGGCAGCGCTGTGAATGGTGCCGGGCAACTTGGGATTGGCCACCGCCGATTTGGCCGCGATGACCACATTCGCCCCATCGCGCGCCGCCCGCAACGCAATCGCCAAGCCAATCCCACGCGAGGCACCGGTGATGAAGAGCGTTTTGTCTTTTAGCGTCATGGGAATCGGGAATCGGGAATCGGGATCGGCAATCGCAAGAGCTTAGCGCCTTGAACGTCCAGCAGCCGACAAACAATCAACTCACGCGATTCGCTTTTGCGAATCCCCAATCCCTAATGCCTAATGCCCAATCCCGGCTACTCAGGGCTTCGGCCCCTGCCCTTCGTTGTCTTCCCAGTGCAGAATGCGCCGGGTCACAAAGCGGTAGACCGGTTTGCCGGTGGCGAACCACAGCTCGCGCACCCATGACCTGCGCTTGAGCACGCGACGTTCCACTGGCGTGATCGCGGCCGGGCAATACATGCGCTTGTGCTTGAGCAGGTGGCGCAGATCCTCGCGTGCAAGCAGACGCATCCAGCGCGCGCGAGGGTGGCCGCGCACCGCCAGCTGGAAATCGATCACCGCCGGGCTGCCATCGTCCTGCACCAGCCAGTTGGCTTCCTTGGCCAGATCGTTGTGGGCAACGCCACACCGATGCAGCTGCTGCAACAGCCTGCGCGCCTGCCTGAAATACGCCAGATCACCGCGTGGCGGACGCTGGTACATCGCATCGCCGGCCAGATAGCTGCGGTCCAGATGGCGCCCGTCCCAATGCAACAAGCGTGGCGTGTGCGGCAGGCCATCCAGCTGCCGCAGCGCCAGCGCTTCGCGACGTGCCAGCCACCAGGCCACCCCACGCAGAAGCCATGGCGCCACGCTCAGGTCGCGCCGCACGAACACCCGGCCAGCGTCGCGGATCAACAAAATGCGCCCGAACGTATCGGACTTCAGCGGGAGATTGTCGGCGGGCTCGTGACTCATTCCCCATTGTAGGCGGGCAGCCCGCATCGCCGTACTGCCGTTGCAGCGCGTGCCGATGACACACGCCCGCACCTGGGCCTGGTTGCAACCTCAGGTGAAGCCAACCGGCCGATGTGAGCATGGCGCAAGTCAGTCGTCGCCCTGCCCACTTATAATTCGGGAATGAACTCATGGATCGACGCCACGCTGGAGTGGATCGGACACCACCCCACCTTGGCTGGCGTGGTGATCTTTGCCATCGCATTCTGTGATGCGGTGATCGTGCTCGGTGCCATCGTGCCCGCGCTGCCGTTGCTGTTCGCCATCGGCGTGCTGATCGGGCTCGGCCAGATCAACGGCCCGTACGCAGTGGTGTGCGCCACCCTGGGGGCGTTTATCGGCGATGCGTTGAGCTTCTGGGTGGGCCATCGCTGGGGCCACCAGCTGCACACGTATTGGCCGTTTCGGCGCTATCCCCAGTTGCTGGAACGCGGTGAGCTGCTGTTCCGACGCAACGCCTTCAAGAGCATTCTGATCGCGCGCTATGTCGGCGCGGTGCGGCCGTTCGTGCCCGCCATCGCCGGCATGTCGCACATGCCGTTCAAGCGCTATCTGTTCGCCAGCGGGCTGGCATGCGTGTCGTGGGCGCTGCTGTTTCTGGTGCCGGGCTGGGTGTTGGGCACCGCCTACGACGCGGTCGCTGCAGTCGCCGGGCGCCTGTTCGTGGTGGTCACCCTGCTGGCTGCGGTGATCGGCCTGGCCTGGGCGGTGGTGTTGTATTCGTACCGCTGGTCGGCAGGCCATCTGGATGCACTGCTGGCGCGGTTGCTGGAGTGGTCGCATCGGCACCCGGTGCTGGGCAACTGGTCGGTCAGCGTGTTCGACCCGCGCCGGCGCGAATCGGTCCCGCTGGCGATGATGGCGCTGATGCTGTTGCTGCTTGGCTGGGGTTGGTTCGTGTTGCTGATGGTGGTGCTGGCGCATGGCGAACCGCTGCGCGTGGACCTGGCCGTGCACGATTTGATGCTGGCGCTGCGCAACCCGCTGGCCGACTACCCGATGGTGGCGCTGGCCTCACTGGGCGATTGGCAGGTGTTGTTACCGGCGATCGCCGCAGCGATGGGTTACCTGGCCTGGCGTCGGCGCTGGATGGCGGTGGCGCATTGGGTGATCGCACTGGCGTTTGGCCTGGCCCTGACGCAGTTGCTGGGCGCCACCGTGCAGGTGGTGCGCCCGCCGGCCGCCAGCAGCGGGTTCGGATTTCCGTCGGTGGCGGTCACCATGGCCACGATCGGGTTCGGGTTTTTCGCGCTGCTGATCGCACGCGAACTGCCCGGCCGCCGCCGCGTGTGGCCGTATCTGGTCAGTGGCGCCATCGTCTCGCTGATCGGCTTCGCACGCCTGTACCTGGGCGCGCATTGGCTCAGCGACGTGGTCGGCGGCATGTTGTTCGGCATCTTCTGGCTGCTGGTGCTGGGCATTGCGTATCGCCGCCGCGCCACCCGCGCGTTCTGGGTCAAGCCGGTGTCGTGGATCTTCTACGGCGTGTTCGTGAGCTGCGCGATCTTTTTTGCGCCGCGTAATCTCGGCACCAAGCTGGCCAAGTTCGAACCGCCACCGCCGCTGCTGATGGACCTGCCGGCCAGCGACTGGTGGGAGGGCCAATGGCGGCTGCTGCCGGCACGTCGCAATGAATTCGACGACGACCAGCGCTGGCCGCTGGACGTGCAGGTGGCCGGCCCGCTCGCGCCGCTACAACGCCAGCTCGAAGCGCGCGGCTGGCGGACACAACCGCAGGCCGGCTGGGAGCAGGCATTGCACCTGCTGGATGTCAGCGGCCGCCCGGACGAAGTGCCGATTCTGCCGGCCACGCTGGACACCCAGGTCGAGGCCCTGCTGATGGTGCGTCACGCCGCGCCCGGGCACGTGCATGTGCTGCGTCTGTGGCCTGCAGCCGCGCGACTGCAGCCCAGCGCACAACCGCTGTGGGTAGGCAGCACGCAGACCTTACGCTACAGCCGCCACTTCAGCCTGATCGGCCTGTGGTACCCATTACGCGGCGTGGACCCTGCACTCAGCGCGTTGCGCGACGCACTCGGCCCGCTGCCGCATCGTGTGGAGCAGCGCCGCCGCTCGCAGGTACCGGTGATCTTGATCGACAGTACGTCGGGCAACGCGGTGCGTGGCGAGAACAAAGACAACGCTGCATCGCATACGGAAACCACTGCGTCCGACCCGGCTGCATAGGATCAGCTACAACAGCGCCGTTGATCGATCGGGTAACGGCGGCGATTGTCTGGCGAACGCGCAGTCCTGTAGATAAGAACTGCTAATAAAAATTTTTAAACGCTGCCTCGATGGGGGCAACGCGTTGCGTCGCTTAGATGCAGCCGGATGTTTAGGGCAACAGCCTTGGTGAGTAGAGGGCGCGGTGCCCTCGCCGCTCGCGGGACACGCCGTGAATCCGTCCGTGGAGGCTCGGTGGCGGCATCCATGCCGCCACACGGTCCCGCAAGCGGCGAGGACACCGCACCAGGAAGTTGGTCGGCGGTTTCTTTGAACGCCTGCCTGTTGCTCGGCTTGCGTTAGGAAGCTGATCGGACCCAGCGTCATCCAAACAACGCACATCATGTCCTGCTCGCAACCATGCACACCGACCATCTCGACCGGTCCTTGCCCGCCCACCGTCGCGGGACCTTACGCGGCATGGATGCCGCGTAAGAGCCTCCAGGGACGGATTCACGGCGTGTCCCGTGATGTGGGCGGGCAAGGGCCCTGCACCCAAGCCGCAAATCTGCCGCTCTACAACCAATGCATCCGTACCGTTCCATTACCTCTCAAGGTGACCGAGAGCTTGTGCTTCAGCGCCGTTTGGATGGGCACAAGCCGCATTGGTCAAGCGCGCAACGCCTCACCACAACACCCCATCCACCGGCTGCATCGGCTCCGGTGCGGGTTCGCCAATCGCCTGCAGGGCATCGATCTCCACCGTGCGGCACATGGTGTCCAGCGGCAGATCGTGGATGGTGTTGGCGAACGGGTCGACCAGCTCATCGCCGATCTTCAGCACCGCCAAAAACATCAAGCCAGCGACCGTCGATCCTACCGGCGTGGCGTATTGCAACGTTTCCACCAGACCGATCGGCAACAGTACGCAAAACAGACGTGTAAACAGGTTCGGATAGAAGCGGTACTGATACGGCAGCGGCGTATTTTTCAGCCGCTCCATGCCACCTTGCGCGTTGGCGATATCCACCAGAATGCGCTCGACGCTGGCCTGCTGGATGCTGTCGATCCAGCCATCGCGGCGTGCCTGTTCCACGGCGCGGCCGGTCGTGTCGAGCAAGCCATTGGCCACGTTCGTACGCGTGATCACCGCTGCCACTTCGTCGGCATCCAGCCGCGACTGCAAGGCCATCGCCACCGGCAACCGCCGCAGCTGGCAGCGCAATGCATTGACATAGGCGATCTGCCGTAGCGCGATCGTGCGCCCCAGCGCTGCGGCTTCCGGCGCAGACAGAATGCTGACGCTCAAGCGCACCAGGTTGCGCGATGCATTGATCATCTGGCCCCATAGCACGCGGCCTTCCCACCAGCGCTGATAGGTGGAATTGGCGCGAAAGCCCAGGAATAACGCCAATGCCGAACCGAAAATGGTCAGCGGCAATGCTGGCGCGCGGAACGGCAGCACGTAATAGATGATCGTGATCAACACGTCCCAGACAAACAACACCGCCAGGGTCCGCCAGACCTGACTGAACACATCCGCCACACGCGGTTTCACATCGATGATCAAGGCACACTCCCTCACTAAAAACGCGTATCGCCCTTGCGCGCATCCAGTGCATGGATGCCATCGCTAGCGCACTCAAGCGCAAGAAGTCTGCCGCCACGGCGGTGCAAGTGCGGTGATGGGGGCGATAAAAGCAGTGCCTCGCGAGCGCAAAACACTTCTGCGCGATCATTGACTAGGTGCGGCCGATGCCCGGAAGCGGCATGCAGTGCCTATCCACATTCGCTTCCTTCGCATCCGATGCGCAGCGGCGCCTGCTGATTGGCCGCGCTACGTGATTGCCCGCGCTCAGGGCATCCAGGCCAGCAACTGCTCCAGACGCTGATGCGGGTCGTCCTGCTGCAACAACGACAAGCGTTGCTGCTCGGTCAATGGCAACAACTCGGCCAGCCGCCACCCCACCCACGCGGACTGATCCAGCAACCCCGGACCGACCGAGGCAAATTCGCCGCCCACCTGTTCGAGCATGCGCTCGAGCACGGTTGCCAACAGGCTGTGCTCGGGGCGCAATTCGTCGTCGGGGTCGGGCTCGCACCAGTTCACCTCGCCCACCAATAGCCCGTTGTCGCGAATACGCGAGCGCTGCACATGAAAGCGACGCGTGCCGCGTAGACGCAGCACCAGCACGCCATCGGCGCCGACATCGAAATCCTCGATCCGCACTTCGGTGCCGAACGCCGCCGGCGTTGCCGGTACGCCTACCTCATTGCCATCCAGGATCAGGCACACGCCGAAGCTGGTGCCATTGCGCCCGCATTCGCGCACCAGATCCAGATAGCGGCGCTCGAATACGCGCAGCCCCATCGCCGCGCCCGGCAACAACACGCTGTGCAACGGAAACAGCGGCAAGGCGCTGGTGTCGGCAGTGTCCGCGATCGATGCCATCACGACAGCTGCGCCAGGAAGCGACGCGGCGCGCCGTCGAACCCACCATTGGACATGAACACCACATGGTCGCCCGGCTGCACGATGTCGCCCAGCGTCTGCAGCAACGCCTCCACGTCATGCGCCACGTGCGCCTGCCCGCGCACCTGCGCGATGATCGGTGCCGCATCCCATGGCAACTCGGGACGATGCAGGAACACCACCGCGTCGGCATCGTGCAGCGACGGCGCCAGCGCCTGCGCATGCGCGCCCAACCGCATCGAATTGCTGCGCGGCTCCATCGCCACCAGCACACGCGCCGCGCCCACCTTCGCACGCAGCCCCTGTAAGGTGGTCGCAATGGCGGTGGGGTGATGCGCGAAGTCGTCGTAGACGGTGATGCCGCGCGCCTGCCCCAACACTTCCAGTCGGCGTTTGACACTCTGAAAGTGCGCAAGCGCCGGCATCACCGTTGCCGGATCCACGCCCACCGCATGCACAGCCGCCAGTGCAGCCAATCCGTTGAGCACGTTGTGCCGGCCCACCAGCGGCCACTGCACCTGGCCGATCTCCACGCCGCGATGCGCGACCGTAAACACGCTGCCATCGGCGGCAATCAAGCGCGCGCTCCACTCCAGCGCCGCATCGAAACCGAAGCGCTCCACCGGCGTCCAGCAGCCCATCGCCAACACCTCGGCAAGCCGCGCGTCTTCGCCATTGACGATCAGCCGCCCGCGCGCCGGCACGGTGCGGACCAGGTGATGGAACTGCCGTTGGATGGCGGCCACGTCAGGAAAAATATCGGCGTGGTCGTATTCGAGGTTGTTGAGGATCGCCACCAGCGGCCGGTAGTGCACGAACTTGCTGCGCTTGTCGAAGAATGCGGTGTCGTATTCGTCGGCTTCCACCACGAACGCGCGCCCCTGCCCCAGCCGCGCCGACACGCCGAAATCCTCGGCCACGCCGCCGATCAAAAAGCCCGGCGCGCGCCCGGCCGCCTCCAGCAGATAGCTCAGGATGGTGGTGGTGGTGGTCTTGCCATGGGTACCGGCGACCGCCAGCGTGTCGCGGCCCGGCAGCACCTGCTCGGCCAGCCATTGGGCGCCGGAGCTATAGCGGCGGCCTGCATCGAGCACCGCTTCCACAGCCGGATTGCCGCGCGACAAGGCATTGCCGATGACCACCTCGGTGGCGTCGGCGGAAATATTGGAAGGCGCGTAGCCCTGGGCCAGCGAAATCCCGAGCGTTTCCAGCTGGGTGGACATCGGTGGATAGATGGCCTGGTCGCTGCCTTCTACCTGCCAGCCCAGCTCGCGTGCCAGGGCGGCCACACCGCCCATGAAAGTCCCGGCGATGCCGAGGATGTGGAGTTTGCTCATGGAGCACATTGTCGCCGATCACCGGAGTTGCAGGACATTCCGATCCGCACCCGGCGCCGCTGTCAGGAAACTCCTACCGTACTGTCGGGAATTTCCCGATATGCGAACTGCGTCACATCCCTCACTATGCTGAACGCCAGTCGCAGCACCCTTTGGTTCTACTCCCCAAGAGACCAAATCCCCAGGGAGCTCATGCTGTTGGGGCTCTGAGCAAGCTCATTACTGGCGTTATTCTGCCCCGGTCATCTTGTATGGCCGGGGTTTTTCTTTTCCAGGGTCTTAATCTGCAGACGCGGCCAACAGGCACGCGGTAAACACAGACCGGGCGTTGCGCCCGGTCCGGGTGACTCAGCGGCCGAGCGCCTTGCTGATGCGTTCCAGCACTTCGTCCAGCGACCCAACGCCATCCACACGCGCCAACTTGCCGCGCTGCTCGTAGAAGCCGATCACCGGCGCGGTGGAATCGGTATAGACCTGCAGACGCTTGCGCACCGATTCCGGGTTGTCGTCCTCACGGCCTTCGGCCTTGGCACGTCCGGCGATGCGCTCGACCAGCAACTCGCTGGCGACGTCCAGCTGCACCACCGCATCCAGTGGCTGACCGATCTTGCTGAGCAGGTTGTCCAGCGCATTGGCCTGCGCCACATTGCGCGGATAACCATCGAGGATGAACCCCTTGGCGACATCGGCCTGACCAAGCCGCGACTCCAGCATGCCGAGCAGGATGTCGTCGGACACCAGATCGCCGCGTGCCATGACTTCCTTGGCCTTCAGGCCGAGCGGCGAGCCGGCGGCCACTTCGGCACGCAGCAGGTCGCCGGTGGAAATGTGCGGGATCTCAAACGAATCTTTGAGACGTGTCGCCTGGGTGCCCTTGCCCGAACCGGGCGGTCCCAACAGAACCAATCGCATCAGTGGACTCCACTTTCGAATAAAAACGCGTTGCGGTTGGCGGCGTTAGACTCAAGCCTTCGCCGGCGCTGACCGTATGGTCGTGCAGCTTACCCCATCCGGGGAATGTCCCGGCACTGTCCCCTGCGCCATGTTTCCATGTGAGGAGTCCGTCCCCCTATGTCCACTGGCAACTTGTTGTATGCCCAATCCGGCGGCGTCACCGCCGTCATCAACGCCACCGCTGCCGGCGTTATCACCGAAGCGCGCGTGCGCAAGATCAAGGTATTGGCCGCCCGCAACGGCATCCTGGGCGCGCTGCGCGAGGAGTTGATCGACACCTCCAAGGAATCGGCGTCCGCGATCGCCGCACTGGCGCAGACACCCGGCGGCGCGTTCGGCTCGTGCCGCTACAAGCTCAAGTCGCTCGAACAGGACAGCGCCAAGTACGAACGCCTGCTCGACGTGCTGCGCGCACATGACGTGCGCTGGTTCCTCTACAACGGCGGCAACGATTCGGCCGACACCGCATGGAAGGTCTCGCAGCTGGCCAAGGCCTACGGCTACCCGCTGCACTGCATCGGCGTGCCCAAGACCATCGACAACGATCTTGCGGTGACCGATACCTGCCCCGGCTTCGGCTCGGCGGCCAAATACACCGCGGTGTCGGTGCGCGAAGCCGCACTGGATGTCGCCGCGATGGCCGACACCTCCACCAAGGTCTTCATCTACGAAGCGATGGGCCGCCACGCCGGCTGGCTTGCGGCCGCAGCGGGGCTCGCAGGTCAGGGCCCGGACGATGCACCGCAGATCATCCTGCTGCCCGAGCGCGCCTACGACCAAGCCGCGTTCCTGGCCAAGGTGAAACAGGTCGTCGAAAAGGTCGGCTGGTGCGTGGTGGTCGCCAGCGAAGGCATCCAGGACGCACACGGCAACTTCGTCGCCGATGCCGGTGGCGCAGCCGACTCATTCGGCCACGCGCAACTGGGCGGTGTCGCCGCATTCCTGGCCGCACAGGTCAAACAGGAACTGGGCTACAAGGTGCACTGGACCCTGCCGGATTACCTGCAGCGTTCCGCGCGCCACCTCGCCTCCAAGACCGACTGGGAACAGGCCCAGGCCGTCGGCAAGGCCGCCGTGCAATACGCACTCAAAGGCATGAACGCGGTGATCCCGGTGATCGAACGCGTCAGCGACGCCCCTTATCGCTGGAAGATCGTGCCCGCCCCGCTGCACAAGGTGGCCAATCACGAAAAGAAGATGCCACCCAGCTTCCTGCGCAAGGACGGCTTCGGCATCACCGACCGTGCCCGTCGCTATTTCGCCCCACTGATCAAGGGCGAAGCCCCGCTGGCCTACGGTAACGACGGCCTGCCGAAGTATGTGACGTTGAAGAATGTGGCGGTGGCGAAGAAATTGCCGGTGTGGGAGGGGTGAGACGAGCTGCCAACCTGAACGTCTGCGACGGCATCAGTGGCTGACTGCGCAGGAAAGGAGCCCGTTGCGGCCGCCGAAACCGGGATTGCTGTGACGGACTGTCTTCATGGCGGCCGGCAGGTGCCGTTTTGCACCTGCCGTGTGTCGGCTGGAGCCTAAACTGACAAAGAGGACGCTCCACAGGCAAATGCCGCGATCGGCTGTAGGGATTTCCTTACAAAAAGCTGGCAGACCAAGCCAGGCGGCGCCTGGGCGGCGACCCCGCGGGTAAGGCAATACCTCATTAGTAGAAATTTGGTTAAGTGTGTGCCACAGTTCGCACCAAACCTGCCTCATCGCGCATAAGGATCATGGCCCAGCAGGCAATCATCTCCAGTCTTCCCCGGTGGTCAGCCAGTGCCGCCGGGGAGTCTGTGTCTGGACGAAACGGCCTCACTCACCCGCGACGAGCGCATGATTTATACAGCCGGACCGTCCTGCTGAACGCGCATCTGGCATTCACCGCTGTTTTTGCTGCCGCTGTTCCCGCCACTCATCTATACCGAAAAGATCGACGAGACTCGCCATGACCGCACGTTCCTGCCGCCTCCGCCATCCGATTTCCCGCCTTGCCGCCGGCCTGCTGCTAAGCATCGGGCTGTGTGCAGGACCTGCCAACGCGCAAGTGATCATCACGAACCCGACGGGAATGGCAAAGGACCTCAAGGAATATGCGGAACAAGCCAAGCGATGGACCGAGACGATCAAGCAGTATCAACAGCAGCTGCAGCATTATCAGCAGCAGCTCATCAAGTTGCAGCGCCTGCAGTTCAACATGCCCCAGCTGGAAAACCAGTTCGTTCTGCGCGATGCAAGTTACGGGTTGGACGCGTACTGCCCCGGCGCGTCGGGTATTGCGGGCCTCATGGACCAGATCAAATCCATTCCGTTGAGCCTGACTGGCGGGGCCAATATTCAGGAACAGCAGCAACGTGTCTGCGCCAGTATCGTGCAAGCACAAAACGCCCAATACAACGAGGCAGTGGAGATCATCCAGCGCATGGTGGTGCGCAGTGCCGACTTCGAGAGGCTGGAGCGTCAGCGCGATAATGTAGGAACGAAGGAGGGCGCGCTGGCCGCAAACAACAATGAAGTGCAGCGCTATGTGGCGCGCAATGCATTGGAGCTGAGTCATTGGGAAGCCAAGATGAAGGCCTACGACATCTACATCGCCGGCCTCAAGGACGACCAGAGCCTGCTCGCCAAGCGCGCGCTTGAAGGCGACAAGGGCAATATTTTGGGGCAGATCGTCCAAGCAGCCGCACTGAAGATTGCGCTGTCTAAATAAATAATCAGCGGGCAACCAAAGCCCCCATTACGGTACATAGGCAGGCAACAATGGATGTTTTCTTTCATGGTGGGATGAACTGGTTGCAGCCTTTGGCGGACGCCACCCTCGGCGACTTCGTTTTCTTCAAGCTGGTCAACGACTACTTCAACCAGGAAATCCAGGAATTCGGCATGGAGCTGATGGGGCGGGCCATGAAGTGGGTCAGCACCATCGCGCTGACGGTGACCACGCTATGGATCTTGATCCTGGGCTACCGTATCGCCACCGGGCAGTCGCGTGAGAGTGCGATGGCCACCATGATCAAGGCAGCCAAGGTCGCCGTCATCATCAGCTTGGCGTCAGCCCTGGGTGCCAATGGCGCCATGCTGCACCAGACCATGACCCAAAACCTGGACAAGGAAATCCATGAGCTGTTCACCGGCGAGGAGGGCAGCTCCGCCGATGCGATCGACGAGAACCTGGCCTATACCCAGATTGCGCTGGCCGCGCTGGATGCGGTGCGGGTGGAGTCTAGTCAGCCGGAAATGCTGGAGAAAAAGGGGCGCGCCGTGCTGCTGGCCGGCTTCGGCACCGCCAGCCCGCCGATGGCGGCCGGTGCAATGCTGCTGCTGTTCAAGTTCACCATGGCCTTCTTGATCGGCATCGGGCCGATTTTCATCCTGGCGCTGATCTTCGACCAGACCAAGGACCTGTTCAAAAAGTGGTTGTTCTACATCATCGGCACGCTGTTCTCGATGGCCATGCTGTCCGTGGTCACCGCCATGGTGCTCAAGTTCACCGCCAAGGTCGCTGGCGCCTACTGGGTAATGAAGTTCATCTCTCTGAATACAGAAGGCCTCTCCAGCCAAGCCCTGCAGCAGGGCGGCATCGGTCTGATCATGACTATGCTCATCGTCACAGTACCCACCATCGCCGCCGCACTATGGCAGGGCAACATGGGCACGTTTATGGCGTATTCGGCATTTGGCGCTGCGTCGAGTCCTGGGCCGCAAGGACAGCCGGCTGGGTCGTATATGCCGCAACACGTGGCGAAGGGAGAAGGACAGCAAGCTGGCGGATCTGAGATGACTACAAATCAAACAGCTAGAATTGCAGGTCAGACTCAATCACAAGCGGCACCGTTAATCGGCTCACGCGGGCAAGCTGGGCAAGGCTCTAATCACCAAATTTAAATTACCCCTTGCAAACTAGATATTTTATCCATTCAAAGGTGTAATATGAATCCACGTCTCTTCCTCATACTTATTTTATTTCCAATCTGTGAAAGCGCGTTAGCGCAAGGCTGCCCCGTCGGGCAATACCAAATTGGTGGGCAAGGAGCCGTTGCATGCGCTCCGATTCCAGCAGGAGACCCCATTCAACGGCAACCGCGACCTAGCGGAGAATGGATTAAAACTTGGGGCGCCATCGCAGGCGACGCTGGCAATAATTTAGGCGTCTCTATTGGGAAACGCAAAAAATCTGAGGCAGAACGAGACGCTATCGATAAGTGCGAAGGCATAAGTGAGGCGAAGTGCCACACACTTTATGTTTATGAAAATCGATGCGCAGCAGTCTCTGAACCTACGGGACTTGGCTCTTCTGACCAAGCGAAGCGCGTAACGAGAAGCTATTCTGCCGGGCCTTCTATAAAATTTGCAAGCGAAAGTGCTATCGCTTATTGCAAGGAGCATAACTCAGGCAGCGACTGCAAGGTGATATACACAGCATGCTCCGAGCCAATATTCAAATCCTATTGAGTCTCCATCTTTCACGAAGAAGGATATCTCATAAAAATGCCTAGACTGGCATCGGTGTTATTACTAAAAACTTCAACTCTTTCGCACAGACACTGCAGGAGGTCATTAAGAAGTGACCCCTACTAAAAACTAACGATCCCCTTACCTTCTGCACGCTGGGCGTCCCTACGTGCTGTTGGCTGCCGGTAGATCCCGCCATCGGCACCTTCACTTCCACCAAACCTTACTGCTTCAACGCAGCGTCGGCACGGATTTTTGCACGGGCCTACCCCATCGCATACGGCTACGACACCGCTAAAGATGATTAGGGTTCTGCACAGTTAGGTAAGTCGCACTTCATTAGGAGCGATGCAGTGGATAGAAGGCTATTCCCCCATAATGCTCATTGGTATCGGTCAGCCGAGAGCCTGCGCAATCTCCTGATCGTCGTTATCTTGACGCTAGCGCTCACTACCAGCCTGCTTGTGCTGGCTTACCGCACAACATTTACCGCCTTGCTTGGGCTTACACACTTTGTGGCCATTGTCGGTGCTGTGCTGCACGTTGCTGTTGTCCTGCTCCTGACAATGCGGATTGCACATGCCGCGAACATCTGGAAGAACCTACGCAGCCAGGATAAACAGACTACCGAATTGCGACAGCTGCGCCAGACGATTTTCAACACGGCCGGCATGACCGCATTGATGCTGCTATTGACCGTTGGTGCGGCGTGTACTCCCTTGGTGATGCCACTGGTGATGCAACTGCCCGAACTCGGGTTGGTGTTCTGCGTCCTGCTCGTTACGCTGGTATTGCACAGCGCCAACATCAACCGCAGCGCTAGCCAGCTGCGTGATGCGATCACCGCCGCCGAGTGGTCTGCACAGTGCACAATGGCGACATGAACGCTCATCTGAAGCTAAAGATTGCTGGCTGTCTTTTCCTCACGCTCATGGCAGGGTGCAACCCCATGAACACTGCTTCTGAAATGCACGACACCAATGCGAATACCGCCGCCGGCGATCCGGTCTACCGGGAAAACCCGAATCCGACGCAGGCATACCGGATCACGATGACCATCGAGGATGCTCCAGGGCCATTTGCGTGGATCTCGGGTACGGCTTTCTACCAGATGACTAACCACAAGCAATGCACGCCAATCGAGCCCATTGCCGGTGTATGGAGCAAGTCTGATGAAGATGGCATCCCCATCCACTTTGAGAGGCTAGATGCATCCACATACACTGGGACGATTTATGCCGATGGCATGGTTGATGCCGACTACTATGCCAAGGGCGTCTGCCGATGGGAACTCACTAGCGTAGATGTTTCGCTAAAGGCTACCGGCAAACACGAAGAAACAAGATTTCAGCCAGGCCTATATAAAGATAAATTGTTGAGCGGCACTCCGTCTGCGACCTATTTTTGGTCGGGCGGATATCCAAACGATGAAATGAGCAACTATCCCGACTCAGGCCATTCAGACCCAAGTCAATTCAAGGAAGAGTTGCGCAAACAGTTGTTCAAAGTGACTCTGATTGCTAGAAAGGACTCACCATGACTCTCACCGCACAATAATATGCTGAGCTGGCAAGCGATGTTTATAAAAAGCCAGATGAAAAGGGCGAGAATAGTCGAAATGTAAATATCGGCGGCGTGCCCTATAAGCGTCTTGAATACATTGATACTCCTGCTGGCTATCAAGGCATCATCTATCAGCGAGCAGATACAGGCGAAATTGTCGTCGCCCATCGCGGCACAGAGCCCGAACGAGGGCACGTCCGATGCGGTGGTCATGTTAGAACGCGCTCTGCATGCTGCAGCGATTCACCAAAGACCAGCACCATAGAGTCACTGCTAGGTTTGCTGCGATTCGATTGCAGTCCGATTGCATGCAGATTGAAAGATGCCTAGGGCTGGAATTGGGCAGCCGCACCGGAGCGCGGCCACTGAAAGGAGAGTGTCAGGGCAACATCGCAAGGTTGATGCCAAGCGTGATCCAGCCACGTGGGGCGTTGAGGCGGTCGCGGCCGGCTACCAGGTCTATGCTGGATGCCCTGCCGACCATTCTGCGCAGTCCAAGTTGGCTACCTTCGCCGTTGTGGTCATCTCCGAATGCTTCGGCCAACAGGGTCCATGAACTGGTGATGTCGTGCTCCAAACCGATACCGACGTTTGTCGTATCCGGTTCGGCATGCGTCGCCACGGCACCGATGTTGAAGTGGATACGCGTGGAGGCATCGGCGCCCAACGACCAAGTCATGGGCAGCGTGGCGTAATAATTGCGCTGCTGCGGGTCCCGCCATGTACGCTGCGTCCCCACCGACAACGCCAGGCCCCAGGCGTGGCGTTCTGGATCGCGCAGCACCCGCTTGGCGCCCAGGTCGAGCAAGACCGGCCCGTGTCGCGAGTCGCTGAGCCCAAGCGCCAGTTCCGTACCCAAAACATTACACGCAGGTACCGCCGTGGCCGATGCACTACCTGGCGTTGCACGCCACCAGGCTTCCAGCTGGCATTGGCCACGCGGCGTGACGCCGGCGTCGTCGACCACCATGCTCGCCGCTGCGCGCACCGTTACCGGGTGCCACAGGGCGAAGAAGGCAAGCAGGCCCGAGGAACAACGCAATACCTTCATAGACGTTCTCAAAAATCAGCGTAGCTGCTGCGCGACTCGTTACAGCGCCAAGCGCAGCGGCATATCGTTGCCAGCGCCCATCAGATGCGGGCGACTGGCCTTCCGGGTCCGGAGTGTACGCGCGGCACAAGCCGATGCCGACCACTAAACCGCTAACCGGCGGCAACACGCGTTTTGGTTCGCAGTACCAGTGGTCACTCCAAATGCGCAGGGCAGTGACCATGCGTAAATGCAAGCCGGTACGACGGTGCTTCTTAAAGCTTGAGCGATGCTTGGATCACTGCGCCAATGTGGATACGCAAACAAGGCCGCGGCATCGATAGCAACACCGGCATCATTCCTCATCGATGCGTCAACTGCATGGCATGCCGCTACGAAGTCTCATGTCATGCGGATGCCCGCATCACTCAAGCAGCCGTAGTGCCCCAGCATTGATGCCGCAGAGGTTACTGGCAGGCCTTGCCTTCCATCGTCTGCTGCGCAGCAAACATCGGCACCTGCGGGATCTTGCCGGCGGCCGCTTGTTGCTTGGCATCTTCCAGGTAGATGCGTGACTGGCCTTGGCCGTCGAGCTGCGGTTTGGCATCGACTGGTTTGCGCCACACGCGCACGACCGCCTGTTGACTCGGGCAGGCCGCACTTGGGATGCGGATCACGTCGTTGAAGATCCAGCCCGACGCAACACTCGGTGTTGCCTTGGCGTAGTCCACAAAGCGCGCACGTGGCTGACAGGTGGGGCTGCTGCGCACAACCGAGAACGTGTAGGGCTGTGCAGCATTGCCGGTGAACACACCTTCCAAGCGGGCACAGGCTTCTGGAATCTGTCGCAAGGTGTGTACTGCACCGACGGCTTGCGCAGTGCCAGGCGGGCGTGCTTTCAACTCCGGCGTTGGATCTGCAGCAATTGCGCTACCGGTAAACAGCATGGCGGCCAGCACAGCGGCGTACCTGGACGCGGCATCGTTCGACATAGTTACTCCTGGATCGGCTCGGTCACGTTGACCGCAGGCTGTCATGTCGCGACTGAACGACGCGCCAAAGCCGCGGTGGTGGCACCCCTGCAAGCTGCGGCGCATACTCGATCGCGATCCGGCCACCTGAACATCGCGACGCGCATTACGGCCCTTGTGGCCGTCGAGTCCGTATTCGTTGTCACTCGTTGCGTGCGTCGCCCTTGGTTCGTCCCGACCGGATGACATCCATTCTCTTGGGAGGGGTCATGCTGGAACACTACGGGTTAGGGCTTGCGCTGGGCTGTGCGGTATTGGCAATTTTGTACGGGATCGTGTCGGCGCGCTGGGTGGTCGCGCAGCCAAGCGGTAACGCGCGCATGCAGGAGATCGCCGCGGCGATCCAGGAAGGTGCACGCGCCTATCTCAATCGGCAGTACCTCACGATTTCGATCGCCGGCGGCGTGCTGTTCGTATTGGTCGGGCTGTTTCTGAGCTGGTACACGGCGATTGGATTCGCGCTCGGCGCGGTGCTGTCGGGGTTGGCCGGCTATATCGGCATGAACGTCTCGGTACGCGCCAACGTGCGCACTGCCGAAGCCGCACGGCATGGCATCGGCCGTGCGATGGATGTGGCATTCCGGGGCGGCGCCATCACCGGCATGTTGGTGGTGGGACTGGGCTTGCTGGGCGTGGCCGGTTATTACGCCGTGCTGCAGGCCATGGGGTTGCCGCTGGAGCAGAACCTGCATGCCTTGGTCGGCCTGGCGTTTGGCTCATCGTTGATCTCGATCTTCGCGCGTCTGGGTGGCGGTATCTTCACCAAGGGGGCGGACGTGGGGGCGGATCTGGTTGGCAAGGTCGAGGCCGGCATCCCCGAGGACGACCCGCGTAATCCTGCGGTGATTGCCGACAACGTCGGCGATAACGTGGGCGACTGCGCGGGCATGGCAGCGGATCTGTTCGAGACCTACGCCGTCACCGTGATCGCCACCATGCTGCTCGGCAGCCTGACCCTGGCCGAAACCGGGCCGCATGCCGTGCTGTATCCGCTGGTGTTGGGCGGTGTCTCGATCATCGCCTCGATCGTGGGCGCGGCCTTCGTCAAGGTCAAAGCAGGCGGCTCGATCATGGGGGCGCTCTACAAAGGCGTGATCGTCTCCGGCGTGCTGGCTGCGCTGGCCTATTGGCCGATCACCCAGAGCTTGATGCGCGACAACAGCCATGGCGCGACGTCGCTCTATGCGTGCGCATTGATCGGCCTGGTGCTCACTGGCCTGATCGTGTGGATTACCGAGTACTACACCGGCACCCAATACGCACCGGTGCAGCATGTCGCCTCTGCCAGCACCACCGGACACGGCACCAACATCATCGCCGGCCTCGGTATCTCGATGAAATCCACCGCACTGCCGGTGATCGCGGTGTGCGCAGCGATCTGGGGTGCGTTTCACTTTGGCGGCCTGTATGGCATTGCGACCGCTGCCACGGCGATGCTGTCGATGGCCGGCATGATCGTGGCGCTGGATGCGTATGGCCCCATCACCGACAACGCAGGTGGCATCGCCGAAATGGCCGAACTGCCACCGGAAGTGCGCGCGATCACCGATCCCTTGGATGCCGTCGGCAACACCACCAAGGCGGTCACCAAAGGCTACGCGATCGGCTCGGCCGCTCTAGCGGCGCTGGTGCTGTTTGCCGACTACACCCACAACCTGCAGGCGGCCAATCCCACGGAGGTCTTCGCCTTCGATCTGTCGGACCACACCGTGATCATCGGTCTATTGATCGGCGGATTGATCCCCTATCTATTCGGCGCAATGGCAATGGAAGCGGTGGGCCGCGCGGCGGGCGCAGTGGTCGAAGAAGTGCGCCGTCAGTTCCGCGAGATCCCCGGCATCATGGCCGGCACCGCCAAGCCGCAATACGACCGCGCGGTGGACATGCTGACCCGCTCGGCGATCCGCGAAATGATCGTGCCCTCGCTGTTGCCGGTGGTGGTCCCGATCGTGGTCGGGCTGTTGCTGGGGCCACGGGCACTGGGTGGATTGTTGATCGGCACCATCGTGACCGGGCTGTTCCTGGCCATTTCGATGACCACCGGCGGCGGAGCCTGGGACAACGCCAAGAAGTACATCGAAGACGGCCATTTCGGCGGCAAGGGCAGCGAAGCGCACAAGGCGGCGATCACCGGCGACACCGTCGGCGACCCGTACAAAGACACTGCAGGGCCGGCAATCAATCCGTTGATCAAGATCATCAACATCGTGGCGCTGCTACTGGTGCCGCTGCTGTAGCACGGCATGCCCGCAGGGATCTCGGACCTGCGGCCATATGGCCGCAGGTCATTGCACGGGAAAGCTGGCTACCGCGCCGGACAATACTGACGTCACTGCCTCTCCAGCGAACGTATTGGCGATCGTTTGGCGTCCCTGCGGCACTGCGAACGTGCGCCGTCACAGGCGACAACGTGGCAGCAACGACACCCGCCGTTGCCATGTCTCAAAGACCGCCAATCTCAAAGACAGCCAATCAGGCCATCGTAGATCGGCGGCGCGCCGCCCGGCAGCGGCTCGAACAAGGGGTTGGTCACCGCAAGCACACGATACATCTCGTCCAGGCGCGTACCGGCTTTCAGGGGCGCCGTGCAGCGCCAGACCCGGCTGTCGGAGCGGAGATAGCCGCTACGCGGATCGACACTGATCTCGCTCGCACCGAAGGTCCAGATGCAGCTGCGCACCACGCCGGTGACGCGGTGGACCGAGCAACGAAAGCGCAGCGGCTGGTAGTCGCTGAATTCGCCTCCACAAAAGGTGTCGCCGCAAATATTGTCGAAATCACGGTCCAGGCGCTGCTCCAGATCACTGAAGGCCTCCCAGCCCTCCCCATTGGCCGGCCAGTCCACCGCGTCCACGTAGGCGGGCAGTGGCGTTGCCGCAGCGGTCACCTGGGCAGTGAGGGACAGCAGCAGTACGAGGAGCAAGCGTGCGAGCCTGAACATGGCGTTTCCCGAGCAGTGGATGAGCCTGCAGCGTGCGCCGTGTCCCCAGGCCCTACGATCAGCCGGCTGCCCGTGATGAATGCAGGCTATGCCGCATCGGACCCTCAGAAGATTGCCCATTCAGTGTCGCTGCAGCGCAACAGCCGAACGCGTAGAATCGTGCTCCACACACTGCTGACGCTTCGGAGCTACCCGCATGGGCCTTGAACTGGTCACCTCTGGCAAGAATCTGCCGGAAGAAATCAACGTCGTCATCGAAATCCCCAAGGATTCGGAGCCGGTCAAGTACGAAGTGGACAAGGCCAGCGGCGCGATCTTTGTCGACCGCATCCTGTCGACCCCGATGCGTTACCCCTGCAACTACGGCTACGTGCCCAACACCCTGTGCGGCGACGGCGATCCGGCCGATGTACTGGTGGTCCTGCCGCTGCCGCTGGTCCCGGGGTCGGTGGTGCGCTGCCGTCCGGTCGGCGTGCTGCGTATGAGCGACGAGGCCGGCAGCGACGAAAAGATCCTGGCGGTGCCGATCGAGAAGATCTTCTCCGGCTACGCGCACATCGAAGATATCAACCAGGTGTCCAGCCACTGGATGGAGCGCATCGGTCACTTCTTCGAGCATTACAAGGATCTGGAGAAGGGCAAGTGGGTCAAGCTCGACGGTTGGGGCGGTGCGGCCGAGGCCAAGCGCATCCTGGTCGAATCGGTGGAACGCTATAATTCCGACGCGCCCTGAGCCGTTGGCCGTAACACTGCTCCGCACTTGCGGAGCGACCGGGATCACGCTTTTGCCGTGATCCCGGTGACCGCCGCCGGTAGATTGGGTACATTGCCGAGTTGCGTTTGGCCGGCGTCTACCGCCGGTGACTTCTGGGGAAGTGTCTTGCGTATTCTGTTTGTTGGGGACGAAGCCAGTCTTCCGTCCGACCTGGTCGACTACGTCGCCGATCTCGGCGACCAGTGGCAGGCGCAGCAGGTGGCCGATGGAAATTCGGCGATCGAAGCTGCCGCCTTGTCGCCATTCGATGCCGTCATCGTTGCCCCGGTGTTGCCGGACCTGACTGCTGCCACGTTGCTGGGGCAGATCCGTACGCTGCGCCCGGACACCATCCGCATCGCGCTGATTGATGCCCAGGACGGCCAGCGGACGCCGCCGGCCCGCATCATCGGCGTGGCCCATCGTTTCCTGCCGATGCCGCTGGCGCCGGAAGTGCTGCTCGAAGCCGTCACCAGCCTGGAAGAACTGCGCGACCTGCTCAGCAATCCGCGCTTGCGCGCGGCGATAGGCCGCATCGAAAAACTGCCCTCGCCGCCGCATCTGTATCTGAGCCTGATGCATGCGCTGGAAGAGGACGATGGCGCCGATGCGGCCGACATCGCCAAGCTCATCGCCGGCGACCCGGCGATTGCGGCCAAGGTGCTGCAGCTGTGCAATTCGGCGTTCTTTTCCGGCGGACGCAGCATCACCGACCTGCGCACCGCGGTCACCCGCCTGGGCGTGGCGACGCTGCGCGACCTGGTGCTGGCCAGCGAAGTGTTCTCGGTACAGACGCTGACCCCGGCCGAGCGTAGCGCGATGCAGCGCCGCGCCCTGCTCTCTTCGCGACTGGCGGCGAAAGTGTTGCCCCCCACCAGCGCCGAACTCGGCTCCACCGCCGCCTTGCTGGCCGACATCGGCCTGCTGTTGCCGGGCGTGCGCGACGAGCGCGAACCGCCACTGGAAGGCGGCGACGAGCGCCTGGGCCATACCGAAGCCGGCGCGTATCTGCTGGGCCTGTGGGGCCTGCCGATGCCGATCATCGAAGCGGTGGCGTTCCACCGCCATCCGCAGCGCTCCAGCCTGCGCAGTTTCTGGGTGACCGGTGCGGTGCACGTCGCCACGGCACTGGCCAGCGGCGAGACGGTGGACGAAGAGTATCTGTCCAAGGTTGGCGTCATTTCGCGACTGCCGACCTGGCGCGAGCAGGCCGAGACGTTGCTGGGGCTTGCCGAAGCGTGAGTTGCCGCACCACTTGGTGCGAATAGCGAAACGATAGAGGCGCGAGAGATTCGCGCCTTTTTCGTTGGCGCTGCAGATAGCGCGGAGGGGTGCAGCAGCCCTTTGCAGCGTGCAGCGTTCGCATGGTTGCCCTGGACAACGGGATACACCCTTCCAGATGGCTATGCAGGTTTCTACGCAGCGCTGGCGCACGACACCACGCATGAGCGTTGTGTTCGTCGCATCCCGGCATCAGCAATGACGGACATAAAAAAAGCGGGCCTTTCGGCCCGCTTTTTCGTTACGACGCTTCGATGATCAGAAGCGCTGGTTGTACTGCACGAACAGGAAGCGGTCGTAATCCAGCATCGGATCGATCGCCGCAGTGCTGCTGTTGGTGATCGAGTAGGTCACCGGCGGCTGCTTGTTCCAGATGTTGCGGGCACCAACGGTCACGCTGCCATCCCACGGAGCCTGCCAAGTGACAGAGACGTCCTGATAGGAGATCGAGCCCTTCTTGTTGGAACCGGTACCGCCGCCCCAGCCCGGATTCGGGGTCTGGTAGTTCGGGTTGTTGCACTCGATGCCTGCCGCTGCATCCCAGCAGTAATCGCGGAAGCCGCCGTAGTAACGCAGGTTCCAGTTGGCCGACAACGCGCCCAGCGACCAGTCCAGACCCAAGGTGGCACGCACGCGCGGGAAGTTCCAGTAGCCGGCGGAGTTTGCCCACTCGGCACCAGCTTCTGCCTGCGACTTGTAGGTCGCCAGGTAGTTGGTGTCCAGGTTGACAGCGAACTTACCGTACGCGGTTTCCGGCATGCGGTAACGCACACCGAAGTTATAGCCTTCGGTTTCCAGACGGCCCAGGTTGACGTTGCCGCGGCTCAGCGTGGTGACCTGGCCGGTGACAGCGTCGCGACCGTAGTCGGCGCAGTAGCTGGCCAGATTGTTGAGGTAGCAGTTGTTCAACACATCATTGGCCGACAGGGCGGTGATGATGTTGGAGATCGAAATGCGGTACCAGTCCAGCGAGAAGTCCAGGCCCTGCACCCAATGCGGGCTGTAGACCATGCCCACGGTGCGGGTGATGCTGTACTCGGGTTCGAGTTCGGCATTGCCCACGCCAGAGTTGAACGGTGCGTTGCCCTGCACGTCGCGACGCGTGACCGCGTTGCCCGCGGTATCGGTCTGACGGAAGCCAGCCGGCAAGCCTTCGCCAGCGCAACGTGCTGCCACGCCCGCGTTGCCCAGCGAGCCGAAGGTGGCGTCGCACGGATCGGTGAAGGTATCGAACGTCTGCGAGCCGCCACCGAAGGTGTCCGACAGGGTCGGCGCACGGAAACCGGTGCCGTAGGTACCGCGCACCAGCAGGTCGTCGATCGGCTTCCAGGTGAAGCTGAACTTGCTGTTGGTGGTGTCGCCGAAGCGGCTGTAGTTGCTGTAACGGGCGGCCACGTCGAACGACAGCTCCTTGGCGCCCGGCAGATCCTTCAGCACCGGAATCAACAGCTCCAGGTAGGCTTCGTTGGTCTGGTAGCGACCTTCGGTGGCCTGTGCCGCCAGGTCGGTGGTGTAACCGGCACTGGACAGCTGATCCGGATAGTCGTAACCGCTGATTTCGCGGTGCTCGACGCCTGCGGCGAAGCCCAGCTCACCGGCCGGCAGATCGAACAGACCACCGGTGACGTTGGCGGTCCACTGCTTGCTCAGGCTCTGCTGCGTGGCCTGACCCAGTGCATTGATGTACTGCAGCGCGTTCGGCGTGGAGGCCGACGGGCCACCCAGGATGTTGAACGGGGTGCACTGGCCCAGCGCATTGCTGGTACCTAGCGCGATCGGAGCCGCTGCGGTACCGCACTGCACCTGACCCTGTGCATTGAGGAACGACGGGCCCAGTGCCTTCTGCAGCGCCAGCAAGTTGATATTGCCGCGCGAAACCTGCGTCACATCGTACTTGTTGTAGTTGAAGCCAACGTCCCAGTTCCAGCCGTGGCTGCCGACGTCGAACACGCCTTCCAGCGCTGCATCGAAATGCAGGGTCTTGACGTTGCTTTCGGTGGTGCGCGGCAATTCAACCGTACGGCGGAACCAGCTGTTGATGTCCTGGCCAACCGGGTTGTAGTAGCTGCTGCCACTGATCGCCACCGGGAACTGCGGCTGCGAAGAAGCCTGCAGCGGGTAGCCGGCGATCTGACGGTTCGAGTCGCGCTCGGAGTACATCGCGGTCGACTTGAAGGTCACGCTGTCGGTCAGGTTGTAGCTGCCGGTCGTGAAGATCGACTTGTTGCGGCTGGACTGCTGCAACATCATCTGGTCGACGGAATTGAAATAGTCGTCGGTGGTGATGTCGTTGTGGTAGTTGGCGATGTTGCGCGAATCCGCACCCACGCCACGGCCGTCGAACGAACCGGTGTGGTTGAGGATGTAGGTCTGGTCGTTGGAGGTGAAGCGACCCCACGGGCCGGTTGCACTCAGACCATCTTCGATGTGGTTCGGGCCGGCCGAGTAACGGGTCAGCGTGCGGTCCTTGGCCCACACCGGGTCTTCGTTGGTGTAGTTGACGCCGAACACCAGCGAGGCGCGGTCGGTGGTGGTGCCGGCGGTGAAGGAGTACTGCTCCTTGGAACCGTCGCCACGACCGTTCTGGCCGAAGTACGCCGAGGCTTCTGCACCGTCGTAGTTCTGACGCAGGATGATGTTGACCACACCTGCAACAGCGTCGGAGCCGTAGATCGCCGAGGCGCCGTCCTTCAGGACTTCGATGCGCTCGATCAGCGAGCTCGGGATGGTAGACATGTCGGTCAGGCCGTTCAGGCTGCTGGTCCAACGCTTGCCGTTCACCAACACCAGGGTACGGTTCTCACCCAGGTTGTAGAGGTTGACGTACTGGCCGCCCTGTTCCGGATCCGAGGTCAGCACAGCAGCCTTGCTGTAAGTCTGCGTACCGGCAATCGACAGGTTCTGGAGGATGTCACCAACGCTCACCAGGCCGGACTTCTGAATGTCCTGCTGGGAGACGGTGAAGACCGGCTGTGCGGTTTCGACGTCGACCGAGCGGATGCGCGAGCCGGTGATTTCGATGCGGTCCAGCGTCGTGGTCGACGGGGCGGACTGCTCTTGTGCGTTGGCGGCAAAAGCCGGCGTCAACGCGATCGCAATACCGGCGGGCAACAGGCCCAGCCGCACTGCGGAGGTGCGAAGGTTCATCAATCTCTCCAGGGTTCGTTAGTGGCGCGTTAAGCGCCCCCGTGCAAATTACGTTTGCGTGAACGCCGTCGCTTTGCGCGTCACGTTCCGTGGCTTTGCCGAATCTGGCGGATTGGTCGTCTGCTCGCGATAACGCGATGCGGAGACGCCAAAACGCGCACGAAATGCGCGTGCGAAGCTGCAGCAATTGTCGAAGCCGCTTGCGGCCGCAACCTCACCGATCATCATCGAGGTATCGCGCAGCAAGTCGGAGGCTCGCTCCAGCCGCAAACGTGCCGACAACGCCTGCGGGCTCTCTTCGTACAGGCTCTGGAATGTCTTGGAGACGTACCAACTGGAGAAGTTGGTCAGCTGCGCCAGTTCGCTGATACGCACCACGCGGTCGCTGTTGCCTTCCAGATAGAGCCGGGCCCGCTGCATGCGGCCGAACACTTGACGGCGGCGGCTACGCGAGCGACCCGGGCAACGCTGCTCCTGCTCGACGAAGTCGCGCTGCATCGCCGCCAGATGCAGCAACAATGGGCGCGCGGATGCGCTGCCGCTCTGCAGTGCCGCGTTACGCCACAGCCGCAACGCAATGCGCAGGTCGCTGCGCGACAACTGACTACGGCCCGGGTACAGCGTGGCGTCGGTCAACTCGGCCAAGGACTGCAAGCTGGTGCCATCCAGGCTGACGCCAACGCACAGCGCGCTGCGATCTGCCTGCACGGTGGGATGCGAATCCTTGTCGAAGGCGATCCAGTCGCCGGCGCGCAGCCGGAAACGACCTTCCTTGGACTCCACCCAGGCACGGCCACGTAACTGCACCCACAAGGTGAATGTCGCAGCGGCAGTGCGGATGCTGCCAAGACGCGAGACGGCCAGACAGGTGGTCGATGTCGAGTCGCTGGCACCGTCCAGGCAGAGTGCGAGCCCGCGATCGGCAGTGATGACCTGTTGCATGTTGGCAGCCCCTTGTACAAAAGAGGGCGTAGTGTTTTGCCGAATCTGGCGTGAGTCAGGACGTTTCGACGAAGCTCTGCCGAAATTGCCACGAAGCCTTTCCGAAGGAGTTACGAGGCTATTTTTCTCAACATCATCAACAGGTTGGAGATAAAGCCGACGGACACCGATGGCTGCTCCGGCAATGCCATGTAGGCGATCGCGCTGCCGTCTTCTTCGGCCAGCGCCACATACATCGCACCGCTGCGCTGATCCAGGCTGAAACCGTTGATGGTGGTGAACTTCGCCGCGTCCAGGCACTGCGCGCGACCGCCGCCGAGCGCACTGTCGTGCGTGGCGCAACTGTCATTGGACGACAGGTAATGCACCTGACCCTGGGTTCCCGGCGCCCAGCTGCGATAGCGCCAACGCGATGGTTGCTGCGCGTCCACCGGCTGCACTGTATCGGCAGCCAGGGTTGGCGCAACCTGCCACAGCCCTGCCCCACTCAGATGCGTGAAAAGCACCTGCCCACTGATGCGATCCAGGCGCAGTTGCGAGACATCCTGCAGCGTGGCCAAAGCGCGCCAGGGGCTGCTGCTGCGGTCGTATAGCGTGGCAAAGGTATGACCATCGTCGGCCGCGGCCACGACCAGCAACCGGTTGGGATCGGGAAGATGGATCGCCTGCAATGGCCGCGCTTGCGGGACCGGCAGGCGTACCGTCTTGCCGGTGCTCGGAGTCACTTCAAAGAGCGCAGCGTGTCCATCGGCGTCGCTGCCGCTGACCAGCACTTGCTGCGAATCGGCCGACCAATCGGCAGCCTGTCGCGCATCCGGGCGGATCCCTTCGATCAACCGCACCGAGCCAGGATTGGTGACATCGCCCCACCACAACCCATACGCACCGGAGCGATTGGACGCGAAGATGAGCTGATGCCCGTCGGGCGCAATCATTGGTTGATCGTCGCGCCCATTGGAGGGAAACAGGCGACGCCGGATGTAGCCACCATTCATGGGGTCGTGGATGACCTGATACACCCCGAATTGCGGCTTGCGCTGCACGAAGACCAGATGCCCGTGCGCCACGTCCGGCGCCTGCGCATCGTCCACGCCCAGATCGTGCAGGCTGCGAGCGACCAGATCGAGCCGATACAAACGCGCTTCGCTATCTACGCGACGCCCGAAGATCAGGCCACTGCCGTCCGGCAACCAGCTCCAACCACGGATATCGGCATTGTCGTGGGTCAATCGCTCCGCGCTGCCGCCTTGCGCGGGTATCCGCCACAGATCGCCCAGCTGCGGATTGCGCAGAAACACAATCCATTGCCCGTCCGGGGAATAGCGCGGTGCGTAGTCGAAGTCGGTCGGTTGCGCGCTGTACGTCAATCCCTGCCATTGCCCGGTCTCAAGATCCAGACGCCGGATTCGGGGCGCACCTTGCGGTCCGGTCATGCTGCCGAACAACAACGCGCGGCCGTCGGGCGACCAGCTGAAACTGAGCATGTCCGCGCCATCGCAGCGCACCACCTCGCGGGCTGCAGACTCACCTGCCGCAGCAGCGATCATGATCCTGCAACTTCCATCCGGCGATTGCCGGGAAAACGCGATTTCGCGCCCATCCGGCGACCAGGCGGGCAGTCGATCCGAGATGCCGGGCGCAGGCGCTTCCAGCACGCGCGGATACGCGTTGTCGGTCGTCTTGATCAGGATCGAGGTCCCCTGCCGATCGCTGGTCAGCGAGGCGTAGGCCACCCTGCTGCCGTCGGGCGAGAGGCTGGGCGTTAGGTCGAATCCGCCGCCTGCGGTGATGACCTGGTACGGCCGCTTGGGGCTGCCCGGAACAGCTGCCGACGTTGCGCCCTCGGTTGCCGGGGCACGCAACCACAGCGTGCGTGCCGCAAGGCCTAGTACCACCACCAGCGCCAGGCTGGCCACAGCCAGTGCCATCCAGCGACGTCGGCGCGGCGTCATTGCTGCAGCAGGCAACGGCGCTGCAGCCTGTTCCGGCGTGCGATGACTGGCCTCAGCCGCAGTGCTCACCGCATCTGTAGCGAACGGCGCGTTCTGCATGGACTGCTGCACGCCAGGCGACGCAGGCGTGGATGCGGTCTGCGCCTGCATCGCCGGCACATCCGCGTACGCCTCCCACGCCACCGGCGCCATCAGGCGGTACCCGGTCTTGGCAATCGTCTCGATGTACTCGGAACGCTGACTGCCGCTACTGGCAAACGCTTTGCGCAGCTGCGTCACCGCCTGGGTCACGACATCGTTGGTCGGCAGGGTATCCGGCCACACCTCGGCGAGCAGCTGCTCGCGCGTGACCACCTGCCCTGGCTGTCGTGCCAGGGTCAGCAGCACCGCCAACGATTTGGGAGGCAATCGCAACGCCCGCCGCGCGCCCGGTGCGTGCACTTCGCGCGAGGCAACGTCGACCACACACTGCCCGACACGCAGCCGGCCAGATGACATTGCAGTAGCAGGAGGAACACTCATCGGCAAAGACACGCATCGGCATGCAAGGACTACAAAGACGCATCGCACTGAGTGCGAAACGCCAAATTCAGCAAAGGACCACGACCAACTGTGTCATGCATCCAATTGGTGCAAATTTTACTCTATGCCTCGTTGCTTCCTATGACAGGCGGCGACGTCAGGCTCTCTCTCTCTCGCCGACGAATTCAAATAATTACGATGTTCCCTTCGCGCCTTCTGGCGCGATTTTTTTATCTGCGATTCAGCTAAAACGCCGCAAAGCCTTATCTGTTGTAACCGCTTGCAGCGCGATCGCATCGCGGCACTTGCGCGCAGCGATGCGATCTGGTCAACCAAAGCTGAATTTTTGATAAGCGGGCCGTGCGCTACGGGCAACCCAATGCAGGTCTGCGGACTAGGAGGCGCGATAGACCTGCGCGCCCTGCGCCAGAAACTGCGAGGCCTTCTCTTCCATGCCAGCCGACAAGGCGTGCTCTTCGCCCATGCCATGTTCGGCCGCGTAGTCGCGCACATCTTGGGTGATCTTCATCGAACAGAAGTGCGGCCCGCACATCGAACAGAAATGCGCCAGCTTGTGCGCGTCCTTGGGCAGGGTTTCGTCGTGAAATTCCTTGGCCTTTTCCGGATCCAGCCCGAGATGGAACTGGTCGTCCCAACGGAACTCGAAGCGCGCCTTGCTCAGCGCGTTGTCGCGCACCTGTGCGCCTGGATGTCCCTTGGCCAGATCGGCCGCATGCGCGGCAATCTTGTAGGCCATGATGCCGTCGCGCACGTCCTGCCGATTGGGCAGGCCCAGATGCTCCTTGGGCGTGACATAGCAGAGCATCGCGGTGCCGAACCAGCCGATCATCGCCGCGCCGATCGCGCTGGTGATGTGGTCGTAGCCGGGCGCGATGTCCGTGGTCAACGGCCCCAAGGTGTAGAACGGCGCTTCGCCGCATTCGCGCAGCTGCTTGTCCATGTTTTCCTTGATCAACTGCATCGGCACATGACCCGGTCCTTCGATCATGGTCTGCACGTCGTGCTTCCAGGCGAGTTTGGTCAACTCGCCCAGCGTCTCCAGCTCACCGAACTGCGCGGCGTCGTTGGCATCGGCGATGCAACCAGGACGTAACCCATCGCCCAGCGAAAACGCCACGTCGTAGGCCTTCATGATCTGGCAGATATCTTCAAAGTGCGTGTAGAGAAAGTTCTCCTTGTGGTGCGCCAGACACCACTTGGCCATGATCGATCCACCACGCGACACGATGCCCGTCACCCGCTTCGCAGTGAGCGGCACATAGCGCAACAGCACACCGGCGTGGATGGTGAAGTAGTCCACGCCCTGCTCTGCCTGCTCGATCAAGGTGTCGCGAAAGATCTCCCAGGTCAGTTCTTCCGCACGACCATCGACTTTTTCCAGCGCCTGATAGATCGGCACCGTGCCGATCGGCACCGGCGAGTTACGGATGATCCACTCGCGCGTTTCATGGATGTGCTTGCCGGTAGAAAGATCCATCACCGTGTCGCCGCCCCAGCGGATCGACCACACCAGTTTCTCCACTTCCTCGGCAATGCCAGACGACACCGCGCTGTTGCCGATATTGGCGTTGATCTTGGTCAGGAAATTGCGACCGATGATCATCGGTTCGCTTTCCGGGTGGTTGATGTTGTTGGGCAGGATCGCGCGGCCGCGGGCGATTTCGTCGCGCACGAATTCCGGCGTGATGCGTTGCTGGATCGACGCACCGAACGCTTCGCCCGGATGTTGCTTGCGCAGCATCGCATCGGTCACCGCCTCCAGGCGCTGGTTCTCGCGGATCGCCACGAACTCCATCTCCGGAGTGACGATGCCACGCCGTGCGTAATGCATCTGGGTGACATTGGCGCCAGCAAGCGCCACCCGCGGCAAGCGCCGTGTGGGGAAGCGCACCGCATCCAGCCGCGCATCGTGTTCGCGGCCGCGCCCGAAGTGCGAACTCAAGGTGTCCAGCGCCACCGTATCGCCACGTTCGGCAATCCAGTCGGCACGCAACGGCGCGAGGCCGGCAGCAAGATCGATCGCCGCCTGCGGATCGGTGTACGGCCCGGAGGTGTCGTAGACGCTGAGCGGCGCATTGTCTTCGCCGCCGAACAGCGTCGGCGTACGCGTCAATACGATCTCGCGCATCGGCACCTGCAGGTCGGCACGCGAGCCGGAAACGAAGATCTTGCGAGAGCCGGGGATCGGCTGGGTCACAGCCTCGGACAACGATTGGGCTTGTTGTTGCAAAACGGTGGGCGCGGCATTCATGGCGTTCGTCCTGTGTGCTGGAAAACCAGCACCAAGGGCGCTGGCTCTGCGAAGAAGTCGCAGTGCGGACGAAGCGGCGGCGCTCAACACTCAGGTGCCCGTGCAGTCACGGACCCTCGCATCTAACGAAGCTTCCCTACGCCGGTATGAGCCGGATCAGGTTCGAAGGGACTATCTCAACCGCAGCGCACTGCGGTACCCCCACTTCGGCGGCGATTAAACCACATCGCCGATACCGGCAGCATGCGCGGTTGCGTGGATGCCGCACTGACGCGCCGCGTGGAAGCTGCCCGATGAACGCAGGAGTGCAGTTGACATGCCCAGACATGTTCACGGCACATCGGCTGGCTAGCGTGGCCGCACAACAACCAGAAAACTGCTCTCTCTCCCTTGCCGCCGTACTCCGGCGGCATTTTTTATCGGCCACTTGCAGCCGCCGGCTACGTTTCGTTATCGTCGCGTGAAACACAGGGATGGACGACGCGAATGCAATGGATGCAACGGTGTGCGTGGATCGCAGTAGTGCTGATCGGGGCGGTGGGACCTGGCGCAGCGGCCGAGCCGCTACCGGCGGAAGCATTCGTCGAATCCGGCCCCATCTCCTCGCCCGCGATGTCGCCGGACGGCAAGCACCTGGCGGTCAGCGCCGATCTTGGGGATGGCAGCTACGCGCTGGTGGTGTATCGCATCGCCGACATGCAATCCACCACCATGCTGCGCCTGCCGCGCTACGAGTTGCCGGTGCGCATTGCCTGGGTCAGCGAGCGGCGGCTGGTGATCGGCAAGGGCCGCAAGCTTGGCTCGCTGGAAGAACCTGTGCCGATGGGCGAGATCATCGCCACCGATCTGGATGGCGGCAATCAGCGCTACGTCTACGGCTACCAGCAAAGCACGCGCAATGCGGGGCTGGAGCGCGGCTTCGGCTACATCGAAGGGCTGCCGAGCCGGCGTAATGGGCACTTCTACATGCGGCGGCTGTCGCTGGATTCGCGCCATTCGATGCTGTACGACGTGGACGCGAGCACCACCACCCACCGGCTGATGGCCGACATCGACGTGCCGCGCCTGAGGTTCGTGCTCGACAACGATGATGTGGCGCAGTACGCCTACGGCACCGATGACGACGACAATTCGCTGCTGTTCCGCCGCAACGGCAACGGCTGGACGCCACTGACGCAGGTCCAGGCCAACTGGCGCCCGATTGCGTTTGCCGAACAGCCCGGTCGTGTCTATGGCTGGTACAGCGTCTCCGGCGGCCCGGCGGCATTGGTGTCCAGCGATCCGGACGGCCAACAGCGCAGCGTACTGGCGTCCGATCCGTTCTACGACGTGGATGATCTGCAATGGAGCCCGGCACCCTATGCACCGTTCGCGGCCCGACTGGGACCGGGCCGGCCCGCGCTGCGCTATGTCGCGCCCGACAGCGCACCGGCGCAGTTGCATCGCAGCCTCAGCGAGACCTTGGCGGGTCAGTACGTGGATTTCGTCAACTTCACCGAAGATGGCAGCGCCGTGCTGTTGAAGGCCTATAGCGACCGCGATGCCGGCGCCTGGTACATCTTCAATCGCCCGACCAATACGCTCAAGCTGGTCATCAAGGCCCGTAGCGCCCTGCCCGCAGCACTGATGGGCGAGCGGCGGATGGTGAAGTTCAAGGCCCGCGACGGGCTGATGCTGGACGGCGTACTGACCGTTCCGGCAGCGGCCGGCCAGGGCGCGTCCCTGCCGATGATCCTGCTACCGCATGGCGGCCCGCATGCCGACGGCGACGGTTGGGCATTCGATACCGATGCGCAATTTCTCGCCAGCCGCGGCTACCTGGTGCTGCAGGTCAACTATCGCGGCGGCACCGGCCGCGGCAATGCCTTCGAACGCGCGGGCTACCGCCAGTGGGGAGAAAAGATCCAGGACGATCTGGTGGATGGCGTGCGTTGGGCGATCGACCAGGGCCTGGCCGATCGCTCGCGCATCTGCAGCTACGGGGCCAGTTTTGGCGCGTACGCGGCGATGATGGTGCAGGTGAAGGCGCCGGACCTGTTCCGCTGCGCGGTGGGGGTGGCCGGCATCTACGACCTGCAGATGATGTACACCAAAGGCGACATCAATCAGAGCGCGTCCGGCACCAATTACCTGCAACGCGTGATCGGCCGCGACGCAGCCGACCTTGCCGCGCACTCGCCGGTTTCGCTGGCCGAGCGCATCAAGGCACCCGTGCTGTTGGTCCACGGCGAAGAGGACGAGCGTGCGCCCTTTGCCCAGGCCAAGAGCCTGCGTGCTGCGCTCACGCGTAGCGGCAACGCGCCCGAATGGATGGCGGTGCCCAAGGAAGGCCACGGGTTTTACAAGGACGCCAATCAGATCGCCTTTTACCGCACCCTAGAAGGCTTCCTGGCCAAACAGTTGGGTAAGCCGACAACCGCAGCGGCGGGCGGCACCACGCCGACCACGCCGCAATAACGCCAGCTCACGTCACTCCAGCGTATAGCCCACCCGCAGGCCGCCCCAATGCTTGCGGCCGACGAAGATCGGGGCAGACAGATCGAACATGATCTGGCCGGTATCGCGGCGGTAGACCTGCAGGCGGTATGGGTCGGTATGTGCACCGACGCTGCGGCCAACGCGGTCGGAGAACTTGCGCTTGGTGCGGTTGCCGACCAGATCGCGCTTGGGGTCGCCGGTCAGTGGCTGGGTGAAACGGAGATTGTGGGTAGGCACATAGCCGTCGGGATTGGCGCAGATCGCAAACACGATCCACGGATGCGCATCCAGCAAGGGCTCCTGCAACGGAGGCAGCACGTGATCGCACACCGCGTCGAATTCGGTGCTGAACTTGGGCGGCTCCACACCGGCAATCGGGGTGTAGGCGCGCGCGAACAACGCCGCTTCGTCGATCTGCCCACGTGCGATGGCCTGCGCCAATGCAGTACCGATCTTGCCCGCCGTGGCGACGGCGAGTTCCTTGACGCGCGCGTGCCTGGGCACCTGCAGCGGATCGGCCGGCAGGCGGAACAGGCCCACGCAGTCGCGCAAGGTTTCGGTGCCGCGTTCCAGCGCTTCGCTGCGTTCGGCCACGTGCGCGGCGTGCTGCAGATTGCTGCGGCCCAGCGCCACCACCCCATCCACGGCACGCTCGATGCCGCGAATTTCGCCGTCCTGCGCCTGGATGCGCCCGGCCACCGTGGTCATCGCGCTACTGGCCTGCCCGAGCACGCGGGTGATGCCATCGAGCACCGCCTCGGTGCCGCGCGCAGAGGCCGCGCCCTCGCCGACCGCAGCGCTGGTTTCGGCCAGGATCGCGCGCACATCGCGCGCCGCCGCAGCGGCACGTTCGGCCAGACGGCGAATCTCGGTGGCGACCACCGCAAAGCCGCGCCCGGCAGCGCCGGCATGCGCCGCTTCGATACTGGCGTTGATCGACAGAATATTGGTCTGAAACGCCACCGAGTCGATGACTTCGATGACCTCGCCGGCACGTGCCGCGCGGCGTTCCACTTCGTGCATGGCCTGGCCCAGCGCATGTGCCGCGGCCACGCCTTGCCGCGCGCTTTCATCGGCGCTGGCGGCCAGCGCGATGACCTGGGCCAGCTCGGCATTGACGTCCTGCAGGCTAGACGACAGCCGCTCCACTGCAGTGCGTGCACCGTCCAGCGCCTCGGTTTGCGCCTGCGACTGGCGCACCATCTCGTCGTTTTCGGCCACCAACGGCGGGACTTCGGCGGCGATTTGCACCGACAGCGCCACTGCCTGGCGGATCGCTTCGGCCAGATTGCCGAAGCCGGCCTGCAGCCGGCGCCCCATGTCGGTGTCTGCCAGACCAGGCGGGAGCAGCAGTTCCAGTTCGCAGCCAGCCAACGCCTGCGCGGTGCGCTCCAGCACGGTGCGGTCTTCGTGTTCGGCCTGCAGGCGCGCCACCAAGGGCTGCAACAGCGGGGAGATCGGCACCGGGCGGCTACCGTCGGCCAGCCGCGTGGCTTCGCGCAACAAAATGGCGGTCTCGACATGCGGCAACGACAGCATCCAGCCGCCGTGCTCGCGGTCGCGGACGTAACGCACGCGCCGGGCCGGGTCGTCGCCCGGTGCAGCCCACACGCCTTCGTCACCAACCAGATCGGTGGCGCTCAATCCCCACAGCACGGATACCGGCAGACCGTCCAATTCAGTGGCGGTCTTGCCAAGCACGTCGAGGCCGGCGCGGTTGCAGGCCACCACACACGCCTCCGCCGACAGCCGCAGCAAGGCGACCGGCGCGTCGGGAAGGAGGGCCGCACGCGTGTGCGACGGCAGGTCAGGCGATTGCATCGAGCTCATGGGGATTCCTAAACCATCAGTGTCGTTAGCGGCGCGCGGCGGACAGAATTGAGCGGCGTACTCATCCGTGGCGGCTTGCTCAGTAGCCGGCGGCCTGCCCGTCCTTGCGGCTTTCCGAGGCGCCGTAATACACGCCGTTGGCCGGGTCGCGCGCGATCGCCTGATAGCCGCCATACGGGCCGTCGGCAAAGATCACCCGGTGGCCTTTGCGCATCAACGCGCGAATGGTGTCGTAGGAGAATCCGGTTTCCAGATTGACCTCACCGCCATCGCTCATCGCGGTGGCCTGCCCGGTGGGCTCGGTGGAGCCCTCGTGCTGGATGCGCGGCGCGTCGCCGGCTTCCTGCAGATTCATATGAAAGTCCACCAGGTTCATCACGATCTGCACGTGCCCCTGCGGCTGCATCGCTCCGCCCATCACGCCAAAGCTCAACCACGGCTTGCCGTCCTTGGTGACGAACGCCGGGATGATGGTCTGGAACGGCCGCTTGCCCGGCGCGTAGCCGTTGGGGTGGTCCTTCTTCAACACGAACATTTCGCCGCGGTCCTGCAGGATGAAGCCCAGCCCCGGTGGCGCCATGCCGCTGCCCATGCCGCGATAGTTGGACTGGATCAGCGACACCATCATGCCGTCGGCATCGGCCACGGTCATGTAGATGGTGTCGCCCTCTTCCAGTTGTTTGGGCGTGCCGGGCTGCACTTCCTTCAAGGCCTTGTCCATGGAAATGAGCGACCGGCGCTGGGCGGCGTACTCCTTGGACACCAGCCTGGCCAGTGGTGCCGGCTGGAAGGCAGGGTCGGCATAGAAGCGCGCACGGTCGGCAAACGCCAGCTTCTTGGCCTCGGTGAACAGATGCACATGCTCGGCCGAGCCGAACGGGATCTTGGAAAAATCGTAGCCTTCCAGGATGTTGAGCATCTGCAACGCCGCGATACCCTGGCTGTTGGGCGGCAGCTCCCACACATCAACGCCGCGGTAATTGGTGCTGACCGGCTCCACCCATTCGCCCTGATGGCTGGCCAAGTCCTCGTAGCTCAGGTAGCCGCCATTGGCCTTGAAGTAGGCGCCGATGGTGCGTGCGATCGGCCCCTTGTAGAACGCGTCGCGGCCGCCGTCGGCGATCTGCTGCAGGGTGTTGGCCAGGTTCGGGTTCTTCCACAGCTCGCCCTTGCGCGGGGCATGCCCGTCGATGGTGAACTGCTCCTTGAAGCCTGGGTATTGCGACAGCCGCGGCACCGAGCGGTCCCAGTAATAGGCAATGGTTTCGGCCACCGGGTGGCCTTCGCGCGCGTAGCGGATCGCCGGCGCCAGGTTCTGCGCCATCGGCTTGCGCCCGAAGCGCTCATGCAGTGCGAACCAGCCATCCACCGCGCCCGGTACCGACACCGGCAGCGGCCCGGTCGGCGGAATGTCCTTCAGCCCGCGCCGCTGAAACTCGGCCAGGGTCAGCGACTTGGGCGAGCGGCCCGAGCCGTTGTAGCCGTAAAGCTTGCTGGTCTTGGGATCCCACACAATGGCGAACAGATCCCCACCCACCCCATTGCCGGTCGGCTCCATCAAGCCCAACGCCGCATTGGCGGCGATTGCCGCGTCCACCGCCGAACCGCCGTTTTTCATCACATCCAACGCGATCTGGGTGGCCAGCGGTTGCGAGGTCGCCGCCATCGCATGCGGGGCGATCACTTCGGAGCGGGTGGCGAAGGCTTGCCCGGTGACACGGTCGGCGGCGCCAAGAGGCGGCGCAAGCAGCGCCAGAGCAGACACCAATAAGACGGGTACGCGACGCATGATCAAGAGCTCCCCCATGACACAACGAATGAAACACCAACCATAACAGCGGCCTCCGTCGCAGCGTTCGATCCCGGTCGCACTGAGGCGATAAAACCGCGCAGTTGGTGATGCAGGTTGGCGTTATTGACACGCCGTCGATCCGGTTTCAGCAGAAACCATGCTGCTGCCATGCGGCTTCGCGCTAAGCGCATGCTGCCAATACAGATGTTTCACCCGCAAGGGTTGACACCTCACCGGCGGCGATGGTTATCTCAGTCCATGCCGCACCGCCCCACCACCTCGAACGCTTTGATGTCCGCGCCCTTCGGCGCGTTGGCAGCGTCGCTTCTCGTGCTCGTACTTATTACCTCGCCAACCGATGCGGGACGAGACTTCGTGTAGGCAACAGACACACAAGGCTTCGATCAGACCCCGCACCGGCAACGGCGCGGGGTTTCGCGTTTCAGGGACCCCCAAAAGTTTCGAATGACATGAAGGACATCACTGACATCGCCGCACCGTCTTCCATCAGCGCAAGCCATTGCGCTGCTGCAAGCGTCTGCATGCGCAGCGTTTTCGCTCATCCCCGCTTTGCTCGGCCGACCAGCGTCTGCGCTGCCAGCTGATCTCTTTCTCACTGCCAACCCCGCAAGGATTACTTCATGAGCAACGACACCCAACCGAAAATCGCGATCATCGGCTACGGCAGCCAGGGCCGCGCGCATGCGCTGAACCTGCGCGATTCCGGTTTCGACGTCACCGTCGGCCTGCGTCCCGGTGGCCCGACCGAATCCAAGGCGCAGGCCGATGGCTTCACCGTGGTGGCGCCGTCCGACGCGGTGAAGACCGCCGACCTGGTCGCGATCCTGACCCCGGACATGGTGCAGAAGAAGCTCTACGAAGAGGTCATCGCACCGAACATGAAACAAGGCGCCTGCCTGCTGTTCGCGCATGGTTTGAACGTGCATTTCGACATGATCAAGCCGCGCGCCGATCTGGACGTGGTGCTGGTTGCGCCCAAGGGCCCGGGCGCGCTGGTGCGTCGCGAGTATGAAATCGGCCGCGGCGTGCCGTGCATCTATGCGGTGTACCAGGACACCAGCGGCAAGGCCGAGCAGTTTGCGCTGACCTATGCCGGCGGCCTGGGCGGCGCGCGTGCCAACATCATCAAGACCACGTTCAAGGAAGAGACCGAAACCGATCTGTTCGGCGAGCAGGCCGTGCTGTGCGGTGGCGCCTCGTCGCTGGTACAGGCCGGTTTCGAAGTGCTGGTGGAAGCTGGCTACCAGCCGGAAATCGCGTATTACGAAGTACTGCACGAACTGAAGTTGATCGTGGACCTGTTCTACGAAGGCGGCATCACCCGCATGCTGGAATTCGTGTCCGAAACCGCACAATACGGCGACTATGTCAGCGGCCCGCGCGTGATCGACGCCAGCACCAAGGCGCGCATGAAGGACGTGCTGACCGACATCCAGAACGGCACCTTCACCAAGAACTGGGTCGCCGAATACGAAGCCGGCCTGCCGAACTACACCAAGTTCAAGCAGGCCGATCTGGAGCACCCGATCGAGGAAGTGGGCAAGAAACTGCGCGCCAAGATGGTCTGGCTCAACGGCGAACAGCAAGCTGCTGCCACACCGGCGAATCAACAAGCGGCATAACGCCGCCGCATCCCCCACCGCTTAACACCGAAGGTTCGCAACGCATGAATACCTCCGCACACAGCACGCCCCGCAATGGCGCGCGCTGGCTGACGCAGGCCCTGGAAGCCGAGGGCGTGGAAACGCTGTTCGGTTATCCGGGCGGCACCATCATGCCGTTCTACGACGCCCTGGTGGATTCCAGGCTCAAGCACATCCTGGTCCGTCACGAACAGGGCGCCGCCCTCGCCGCCAACGGCTACGCCCGTGCCAGCGGCAAGGTGGGCGTGTGCGTGGCGACCTCCGGCCCGGGCGCGTCCAATCTGGTCACCGGCATCGCAGACGCGATGCTCGACTCAGTGCCGATGGTGTGCCTGACCGGCCAGGTCGCGACGCCCTTGCTGGGCACCGATGCGTTCCAGGAACTGGACGTGTTCGGCATGACCATGCCGATCGTCAAGCACAGCTTTCTGGTGCGCAGCGTGGATCAGTTGCCGGAGATCGTGCGCGATGCGTTTCGCATCGCGCGCGAAGGTCGCCCGGGCCCGGTGTTGATCGACTTGCCGAAGGACGTGCAGATCGCCGATGCCTCGCATCTGCCCGAGCATGTGCCGGCCGCAGTGCTGCCGCCACCGGCACCGTCGGACGCGAAACTGGCCGACGCGCTGGCAGCCATCGCCAGCGCCGAGCGCCCGGTGGTGTACGGCGGTGGCGGGATTGCACTGGCCGATGCGGTGGAAGCATTCCGGCGCTTTGTCGAAGCCACCGGCATCCCGACCGCGCTGACCTTGCGCGGGCTGGGTGCGTTGCCGCACGCGCATCCGGATTACCTGGGGATGCTGGGCATGCACGGCACGCGGGCCGCCAATATGGCGATCCAGGAATGCGATCTGTTGGTGGTGGTCGGTGCCCGTTTCGACGACCGTGCCACCGGCAAGTTGAGTGAATTCGCACCGTTCGCACGCGTCATCCATCTGGATGCCGATGCCTATGAAATTTCCAAGCTGCGCACTGCCGATATCGCCGTACCTGGCGATGTGGCAACCAGTCTCAAGGCATTGAGCGCAGCACGCGGCAACTGCCAGGCATGGCGGACGCGCTGCTTTGCCAATCGCGAAAAATTCGGTGCGCGTTACGACGCGCCCGGTACCGATATCTATGCACCGGCGCTGCTGAAGCGCCTGAGCGAAGTGGCCCCGCCCGACACCATCATCGCCTGCGATGTGGGGCAGCATCAGATGTGGGTGGCCCAGCATTGCCGCTTCAACGATCCGCGTAATCACCTCACCAGCGGCGCGCTCGGCACCATGGGCTTCGGCCTGCCAGCGGCGATGGGCGCGCAGTTCGCCTGCCCCGATCGCACCGTGGTGCTGGTCTCCGGCGACGGCAGTTTCATGATGAATGTGCAGGAGCTGGTGACCATTGCGCGCTGCAAGCTGCCGGTGAAGATCGTGCTGCTCGACAACAGCTCGCTGGGCATGGTGCGGCAGTGGCAGGAGTTGTTCTTCGCCGAGCGCTACAGCGAGATCGATCTGTCCGACAACCCGGATTTCGCCGCGCTGGCGCAAGTGTTCGGTATTCCGGCCAAGCGCATCATCGCGCGCGGCGATGTCGATGCAGCGCTGGCGGAGTTGCTGGCCCAGCCGGGCCCCGGCCTGCTGCATGTGGCCATCGACGCACGCGCCAACGTGTGGCCGCTGGTGCCGCCCAATAACGCCAACAGCACCATGCTGGACAGCAATCCCGCACACGCGGTCAAGGAGACGACACATGCGTTACCGGCTTGACCTGGTGCTGAAGCCGGCCGAAGGCGCATTGGTGCGCGTGATCGGCATGACCGAGCGCCGCGGGTTTCGCCCGTGCGCCATCCAGGGCGCCGCCGCGCCCGACGATGCCGGGCGCTGGCATTTGCAGCTGGACGTGGACAGCAGCAGGCCGCCGGAAACACTGCGCCTGCAGCTGGAAAAGGTCTACGACTGCGAGTCGGTGGTGATCACGGCGCTGGAAACGGTCGAGGCGGCCGCATGACCACCCAGACCTCGGGCATGCAGACTTCGCGCGACCATCAGACTGCCATCCGGAGGTGTCTTCTTCCGGATCGGCCGCGCGCGTGCCGCAATGCCTGATTCCGGCCGCTCCTCTTCGCAGGAACCAGACGTAAGCGACGTGGCCGTCAGCGTGGCCGACGTACTGGCCGCACAGGCGCGTCTGCGCAAGTACTTGTCGCCGACACCACTGCACTACGCCGAGCGTTTCGGCGTGTGGCTGAAGCTGGAAAACCTGCAGCGCACCGGCTCCTACAAGGTGCGCGGTGCATTGAATGCATTGCTGGCGGGACTGGAGCGCGGAGACGAGCGCCCGGTGATCTGCGCCTCGGCCGGCAACCATGCGCAAGGTGTGGCGTGGTCGGCGTATCGGCTGGGCGTGCAGGCCATCACGGTGATGCCGTACGGCGCTCCGCAAACCAAGATCGCCGGCGTCGCGCACTGGGGCGCCACCGTGCGGCAACACGGCAACAGCTACGACGAAGCGTTTGCGTTTGCACGCGAGCTGGCCGACCAGAACGGCTATCGCTTCCTGTCGGCCTTCGACGACCCGGACGTGATTGCCGGGCAAGGCACGGTCGGCATCGAACTGGCCGCGCACGCACCGGATGTGGTGATCGTGCCGATCGGTGGCGGCGGCCTGGCCTCCGGCGTGGCGCTGGCGTTGAAATCGCAAGGCGTGCGCATTGTCGGCGCGCAGGTCGAGGGCGTCGATTCGATGGCGCGTGCGGTGCGCGGCGACTTCCGTGAAATCACCCCCGTCGCCACGCTGGCTGACGGGGTCAAGGTCAAGATTCCCGGCTTCCTCACTCGCCGCCTGTGCGCGAGCCTGCTCGACGACGTAGTGATCGTGCGTGAGGCCGAACTCCGCGAAACCCTGGTGCGTCTGGCACTGGAAGAACACGTCATCGCCGAAGGCGCTGGCGCCCTGGCATTGGCCGCCGGTCGCCGTGTTGCAGGCAAACGCAAATGTGCGGTGGTCTCTGGCGGTAATATCGACGCAACCGTTTTGGCCGCACTCTTGTCCGAGGTGCGGCCGCGTCCGCCACGCAAACCGCGGCGTCGCAATACCGAGCGACTTCGCAACGAACGCAGCGTCAAGCCTCCACCCCAAACACCCGCTCTTTCCCGCCCATCCGCAGTCGCTTCAACGCCTGTCACCGCCATCGCCGTAGAGGAGTCTTCCTGGTGAACACGACCGTATCCAACCAGACCCCGCGTATCCGAATTTTCGACACCACCCTGCGCGACGGCGAGCAATCCCCCGGCTGCAGCATGACGCCCCAGCAAAAGCTGGTCATGGCGCGCGCGCTGGACGAACTCGGCGTGGACATCATCGAAACCGGGTTCCCGGCCAGCTCGCACTCAGACCGCGAAGCTATCGCGATGATCGGCCGCGAGCTGCGCCGCCCTACCCTGGCGGTGTTGTCGCGCTGCCTGCAGGCCGATATCGAAACCTCGGCAAAGGCGCTGGAAGCTGCGGCCAACCCGCGCCTGCATGTGTTCCTGTCCACCAGCCCGCTGCATCGCGAGCACAAGCTGCGCATGAGCCGCGAGCAGGTGCTGGAGTCGGTGCACAAGCACGTGACGCTGGCGCGCGGTTACATCGATGACGTCGAGTTCTCTGCCGAAGACGCCACCCGTACCGAAGAAGATTTCCTGGCCGAAGTCACCCGTGTGGCGATTGCGGCCGGGGCCACCACGATCAACCTGCCCGACACGGTGGGCTTCACCACGCCGGAAGAAATCCGCGGCATGTTCGCGCGGCTGATCGCCAGCGTGGAAGGTGCCGACAAGGTGATCTTCAGCGCGCACTGCCACAACGATCTGGGTCTGGCGGTGGCCAATTCGCTGGCGGCCATCGAAGGCGGCGCGCGTCAGGTGGAGTGCACCGTCAACGGCATCGGCGAGCGCGCCGGCAACTGTGCGCTGGAAGAAATCACCATGGCGCTGAAGGTGCGTGGTGCGTTCTACAACATCGATTCGGCGATCAACACTCCGCGCATCGTGTCGACCTCGCAGTTATTGCAGCGCCTGGTTGGCATGCCGGTGCAGCGCAACAAGGCCGTGGTCGGCGGCAACGCCTTTGCACATGAATCGGGTATCCACCAGCACGGCATGCTGCGTCACCGCGGCACCTACGAAATCATGCGCCCGGAAGATGTGGGCTGGGAATCGTCGCAGATGGTGCTGGGCCGCCACAGCGGCCGCGCAGCGGTCGAGCAGCGCCTGCGTGCGCTGGGGTATCTGCTGGAAGAGGAAGAGGTCAAGCTGGTCTTCGAACAGTTCAAGGCCCTGTGCGAGAAGCAGCGCGTGGTCACCGATGCCGATCTGCAGGCATTGATGCAAGACGCCACCGTGCAGGAAGGCTACCGTCTGGCTTCGATGACCATCAGCGACGTCGGCAGCCGCGCGAACGCGTTGGTGGAGCTATCGGATCCGGATGGCAATCGGGTGGCGGAAACCGCGCAGGGCAATGGCCCGGTTGATGCCTTGTTCGGTGCATTGGCGTCCGCCACCGGCGTGAAGCTGGAGCTGGACAGCTACCAGGTGCACAGCGTGGGCATCGGCGCGGATGCACGCGGCGAAGCCAGCCTGAGCGTGCGCCACGATGGTGTGGAGTACGAAGGCACCGGCACCAGCAAGGACATCATCGAGGCCAGCGCACTCGCTTGGCTGGATGTAGCCAACCGACTGTTGCGCCAACGCGAGCGCGGCGTGGTTGCTGGCAAGACGGCTGCGGTGGCGTAACGACGCACCGACTGACAGTTTGCAACAGACCTGACGGCCAGCGGAGCGATCTGCTGGCCGTTTTGGTTCTTGGGCTTTGGGTTTTGACTTTTGGCTTTTGGCTTTTGGCTTTTGGTTTCGTATCCAGCCTTGCCTCACTCGCTGTTAACGCTTGATGCGTGGTTGTTCAATCTTGTGCTGGCACCGACAGTCAAGGTGTTTTTGCTCTTCGATCCGCAGCATTGAAATGAAAGCGCGGTGTCGTCTCCGGGGTCGGGACCATGTGGCGGCATGGATGCCGCCACTGAGCCTCCAGGGACGGATTTACGGCGTGTCCCGACACCGGAGACGGCACCGCGCCACCGGCATATCGACACACGAAGTCTGTCAGTTCCGGGCGGAAGCAAAGATTTACTGAGGGGCGCTTGCACGCGCGCCGCCGTGGGACACGCCGCAAGTACGTCCATGTAGCAACTGTGTTGGTCAGGACCTCAATCCGCGACCTTTGATCGGTTTCCTTCGGGCGTGTCCCGACACCGGATGCGGCGCCGCTCACCGATGGACCCCGCAAAAACGAAAGCGGCCATCGCCCAAACAGGACGATGACCGCCAGTACGTTCGACAAAACGATACATCCAACCAACGCTTTACAGCGCAGTCACCACCGCATCACCCATCGCGACCGTGCCAACCTTGGTCGTGCCTTCTGACCAGATGTCGGCGGTGCGCAGACCCTGGTCGAGTACCTTGCCGACGGCCTTCTCGATCGCATCCGCAGCGGCAGCCTGCGCGAAGGTGTAGCGCAGCATCATTGCCACCGACAGGATGGTCGCGAGCGGATTGGCGATGCCCTGCCCTGCGATATCCGGCGCCGAGCCGTGACACGGCTCGTACATGCCTTTGCTGTTGGCATCCAGCGAGGCCGAAGGCAGCATGCCGATCGAGCCGGTGAGCATCGACGCCTGGTCGGACAGAATGTCGCCGAACATGTTGTCGGTCACGATCACATCGAACTGCTTGGGCGCGCGCACCAATTGCATGGCCGCGTTGTCCACGTACATATGCGATAGCGCGATGTCCGGATAGTCTTTGGCGACTTCTTCCACCACCGCGCGCCACAACTGGCTGGAGGCCAACACGTTGGCCTTGTCGACCGAGCACAGTTTCTTGCCGCGTAACCGCGCCATCTCGAAACCGGCCTTTGCGATGCGACGTATCTCGCTTTCGCTGTAGGGCAAGGTGTCGTAGGCCTGACGCTCGCCATTGTCCAGCGTGCGATTGCCGCGCGGCTGGCCGAAGTAGATGCCGCCAGTGAGCTCGCGCAGGATCAGCAGATCCAGTCCCGCAACAACTTCCGGCTTGAGCGTGGAGGCATCGGCCAACTGCGGATACAACAGCGCCGGACGCAGGTTGGCGAACAAACCCAGCTGCGAGCGGATCTTGAGCAACCCACGCTCCGGGCGCAGCGATGGATCGATGCTGTCCCATTGCGGCCCACCCACGGCGCCCAGCAGCACCGCGTCGGCAGCGCGCGCGCGCTCCAGCGTTTCGTCGGCGAGCGGGCTGCCGTACTTGTCGTAGGCCGCGCCACCCAGTTCGTCGTATACCAGGCTGAAACCCAGGCCATGTTGTGCGTCGACCCGCGTCAACACCTTGACCGCTTCGGCCATGATCTCCGGGCCGATGCCGTCGCCAGGAAGAATCAAAATCTGCTTGCTCATGCAATCCTCGTGAGTTGGTGCCGTAGCAACCTGAAAATCAACGTGCTGCCCATACCACCAGCACGTCACTGCTGAAGGAGCCATCGGCTGCAATCTGAAAGTAATCGCGTACCTCGTCTACCGCCGCGTCCTGCAACCCGCGAATGGCTGCGCGCAACACCTCGGGCGTGCGCATGCGGTCGACCCAGCTCAGATAGTCCAGCTGTAGCCGTTGGCAATGATGACGCTGCACCTGCAAGCCGGCATCGCCCAGCATCTGCAACCACTGCGCAACACTGTAGTCGCGCACGTGACTGGTATCGCGCAACACCTCGATCGCCTGCAGGTGCGTGTCCAGCAATGGCAACCCCGGCGCGACCACATCGATAAAGGCGGCAACGCCGCCGGGACGCAACACGCGCCGCACTTCGCGCAGTGCCTGTCCCACGTCGCTCCAGTGATGCGCCGAGTAGCGGCTGACCACTGCATCCAGGCTGCCGGTCTCGAACGGCAAGCGCTCGGCAACACCTTGCACAGTGCGCACTTGCGTCAGCCCACGCTCGGCGGCGGTAGCCGCCACGACGTTTAGCATATCGGCAGACAAATCGTAGGCCACCACCTCGGCCATCAGCGGCGCCAGCTGGAAACTCACATGCCCGGCCCCGCAGCCAAGATCGAGCAATCGCCCGTTGCGATGACCCGCCAGGCCAGCGCGGAGCTCGGCGAACTCAGCGCCTTGCGCATGCACGTCGCTCTGCAGATACGCGTGCGCCTGCGACCCGAACTGCGCAGCGACATGTTCGCCCAGCGCCCCCGTATCGGCGGTGTTGGCAATCGCGTTCACTGCAGTGCGCCGAACAACCACGGTTGGCGCGCGCGATGGCCTTGTTCGAAGCGGCCGATTGCATCGGCGTCCTGCAAGGTCAGGCCGATGTCGTCCAGCCCGTTGAGCAGGCAGTGTTTGCGGAATGCATCGACCTCGAAGCTGTACTCCACGCCGTCGGGGCGGCGCACGCGTTGTGCGGCCAGGTCCACGGTGAGTTGATAGCCCTCGGTGGAAAAGCATTGCTCAAACAAGGCGTCGACTTCTGCTTCGGTCAGCACAATCGGCAGCAGCCCGTTCTTGAAACTGTTGTTGAAGAAGATGTCGGCAAAGCTCGGGGCAATCACCGCGCGAAACCCATATTCGTCCAACGCCCAAGGCGCATGTTCACGCGAGGAACCGCAGCCGAAATTCTTGCGTGTCAGCAACACGCTGGCGCCTTGATAGCGCGGAAAATTGAGCACGAACTCCGGGTTGATCGGCCGCTGGCTGTTATCGCGCCCAGGCTCGCCGATATCCAGATAACGCCACTCGTCGAACAGGTTCGGACCGAAGCCGGTGCGTTTGATCGACTTGAGGAATTGCTTGGGAATGATCTGGTCGGTATCGACATTGGCGCGATCCAGCGGCGCCACCAGTCCGGTGTGTTGCGTGAAAGGAGTCATAGAAAGGCCGGGAATTGGGAGTGGGAAATAGGGAATAGGCAGAGCGGAACGGGGCGTGGCGATTCCCTATTCCCGATTCTCGATTCCCTGCAGCTCACGCACATCGACAAAGTGGCCGCTCACCGCCGCCGCTGCAGCCATTGCCGGGCTGACCAGGTGGGTGCGGCCGCCGGCGCCCTGGCGGCCTTCGAAATTGCGATTGGAGGTGGAAGCGCAATGCTCGCCGCTGCCGAGCTTGTCCGGGTTCATCGCCAGACACATCGAGCAACCCGGCTCGCGCCATTCGAAACCGGCCTCCAGAAAGATCTTGTCCAGGCCTTCGGACTCGGCTTGGGCCTTGACCAGACCCGAGCCCGGCACCACCAGCGCCTGCTTGATCGTGGACGCCACCTTGCGGCCCTTGGCCACTGCGGCGGCGGCGCGCAGGTCTTCGATGCGCGAGTTGGTGCACGAGCCGATGAACACTCGATCCAGGTGGATGTCGGTGATCGACTGATTGGCCTTCAGGCCCATGTATTTGAGCGCGCGCTCGATCGAGTCGCGCTTGGTCGGATCTTGTTCGGCTGCCGGGTCAGGTATCTGCTGATCCACCGCCAGCACCATTTCCGGCGAGGTGCCCCAGCTCACTTGCGGCTTGATGTCTTCGGCACGCATCTCCACCACGGTGTCGAAGTGCGCCCCCGGGTCGGAGACCAGCGTCTTCCACAGTGCAACGGCGGCATCCCAGTTCGCATCCTTGGGCGCGAACGGGCGACCTTTGACGTACGAAATCGTCTTGTCGTCCACCGCCACCATGCCCACGCGCGCACCGGCTTCGATGGACATGTTGCAGATGGTCATGCGCCCTTCCATCGACAGCGCTTCAATAGCGCTCCCGGCAAATTCCAGGGCGTGCCCGTTGCCACCGGCCGTGCCGATCTTTCCGATCACCGCCAGCACAATGTCTTTGGCAGTCACGCCGAACGGTAGCGTGCCGTCGACACGCACCTGCATGTTCTTCATCTTCTGGGCGATCAGGCATTGCGTGGCGAGCACATGCTCGACCTCGGAGGTACCGATGCCGTGCGCCAGCGCGCCGAACGCGCCATGCGTGGAGGTATGCGAATCGCCGCAGACCACGGTCATGCCCGGCAAGGTGGCGCCCTGCTCGGGGCCGACCACATGCACGATGCCCTGGCGCGCATCGTTCATTTTGAACTCGAGGATGCCGAAGTCGTCGCAGTTCTCGTCCAGGGTCTGTACCTGCAGGCGCGAGACTTCATCGCTGATCGACTCCAGGCCGCCCTGCCGCTCGGCGCGCGTGGTCGGCACGTTGTGGTCGGGTGTGGCGATGTTGGCGTCGATGCGCCACGGCTTGCGGCCGGCCAGACGCAGTCCTTCGAAGGCTTGCGGCGAGGTCACTTCATGCAGGATGTGGCGGTCGATATAGATCAGCGACGAACCGTCGTCGCGGCGCGTGACCTCATGCAGGTCCCACAATTTGTCGTACAGGGTCTTGGCAGTCATCGCGGCGATCCGGTGAAGTGGCGGTTGGTGGGTGCACCATTTGGCTGCATTCGATGCTAGGAGCTTGCCTTCGATAACGCAAATTCATATTGTTTATTCAACAAATGAAATTCAGGAATGGCATGGATCTGGCGAGTCTCAGCGCTTTCGTCGCAATTGCTGACAGCGGCAGCTTTTCGGCGGCCGGTGAAGCGCTGCATCTCACCCAGCCCGCGGTGAGCAAACGCATCGCCTTGCTGGAGGGGCAATTGTCGGCTCGGCTGTTCGACCGCCTGGGCCGCCAGGTGGTGCTGACCGAGGCCGGCCAAGCCTTGTTGCCGCGCGCCCAACGCATCCTTGCCGAACTGGAAGACACGCGCCGTGTGCTGGAGCACCTGGGCGCGTCGGTTGGCGGGCGCTTGAGTCTAGCCACCAGCCACCACGTCGGCCTGCATCGGCTTCCTGCATTGCTACGCAACTTCGCCGCGCAACACCCGCAGGCCGCACTAGACATCCAGTTTCTGGATTCTGAACTGGCCTATGCGGCGGTGCTGCGCGGCGAGGTGGAACTGGCGGTGACCACGTTGGCGCCGGACACGCGTGCACCGCTGCGTGCGCAACCGATCTGGCACGACCGTCTGCAATGCGTGGTGGCCCCCGACCACCCGTTGGCCGCATTGCGCAAGGTGACGCTGGACGATGTGGTGGCGCATCCGGCGGTGCTACCCGACCCCGGCACGTTTACCCATCGCATCGTCGCCGGCCTGTTTGCCGAGCGCGGCCTGGTGCCGCACCTGCGCATGACTACCAACTATCTGGAGACGATCAAGATGCTGGTCTCGGTGGGGCTGGCGTGGAGCGTCCTGCCCGAACGCATGATCGATCACCAGATCGTGGCGCTACCGCTGGCCGATGTGGCGTTATCGCGCGAACTGGGATGCGTCACGCATGGCGGACGCACCTTGTCGCGTGCGGCGCAGGCGTTTGTTGCGTTGTTGCAGTTGCAGGCGGAGCGGCCTTAGGGCGCCCGAAACAACCTTGAATGGGTTGTTGAACGCTCAATCATTGCGCGGCAATAGCCCGGCCTTTTGGTACCAACGAATGCAAGCACCCTCCAACACAGCCCCGACAATTAAGACAGGAAGAAACAGTGCGCCATGCCAAAAAATCGTGCCGACGCAGAGCGGAATCACACCGAACCAGCAACACCACTTGTCAGGCAGTGGCAACACTTTGTAACGCTCACCCTTTTGCGGACTCCGTCGAAAATCCGTGTTGTTGAGCACAGCGTTCAGACCCAAGATTGCGAAATAAGTAAGCACCATCCATAGCAGCAACATAAGTTCTCTAGCCTTTACGATTCGATACACCACCACGCGCCTGAAACTTACGCACCGGGGTCACAGCGCGGTCTTCAACGCACCACCGTGCCATCGCACGACCGATCGACCAATCGATCGCGCCCCTGCCGCTTGGCTTGATATAGCCGACGGTCTGCCAACGCGAGCAGTTCGCGTCGGGTCGGCGCTTCATCGCTCATCGCCATACCCATGCTGGCGGTGCACCGCACCGTGATGCCTTGCGCATCGACGTCGATTGCCGCAAGACGTTGCCGCATGCGTTCGAACAGCGCGCGCGCCTGCACGGCATCCAGTCCCGTAGCCGCCAGCAGAAACTCTTCGCCGCCATGGCGCGCAGCGAAGCACTGCGCCTGATCCTGGTCGCTCAATGCCTCGCCCAGCGCGCTCAATACCGCATCGCCGACGTCATGGCCGTACTCGTCGTTGATGTGCTTGAAGTGGTCGATATCCATCAAGGCCAGCGCCAGCGCGGCACCACCGCTACGCGCATCGTCGAACCATTGCTGCAGCACGCGCTCGGCTTCGCGCCGGTTGGGCAATGCGGTCAGCACATCGTGGCTGGCGCGGTATTCCAGCTGGCGCATCAAGGCTTCGCGCTCCTGGCTGGCCTGTTGCAGCGCGAGATTCTTGTCGCTCAGTTCGCGGGTGCGCTTATCGATCACGGTATTGAGTTGGCGCTGGCTGCGCCGATAGCTGGCCGTGCGCCACAGATAAAATCCGTAGATCAGGCTCGCCAGCGCAAGGATGCCCAATGCGATCACTTCGCCACGGCGCCACCAGGGCGGCGCCAACGCGATGACCAGGCTGGACTCCCCCAGCAGCGCGGTCTGACGCCAATCCACCGGTAGCGACATCGCCTGCACGCGGAAGCGAAAACGGCCCGGCGGCAGGTTGGTGTACACCGCCTCGGTTGCGTTGTCGGCATCCACCCAGTCCGGGTCGAAGCCGTCCAGGCGATAGCGGTAACGCACCTTGTCCGGGCCACGGAAATTCAGGCCGGCATAGGTGATTGCAATGCGGCGGGTCTCTGCGCCGAGCTGGTGCGGGCCGCTCAACGGTTGCACCATGCCGTCGACCAGCAAGCGCTCGAACACGATCGGCACGCGATGGCCTTGCAAGGTGCCGACACGCGCCGGATCGATCACGCCCAGCCCGGCCGAGGTGGGAAACAACAACTGCCCGGCCTGTGTCAGCCAGCCAGCGGGGGCGCTGCTGCCGTTGCCTTGATTGCTGGGCATGCCATCGCTGCGGTCCACCACCTCCACACTCAATTGTTCGCGGGTACCGGCATCGATCTGGTCGAAGTCGTTGCGCGCGATGCGGAAGACGCCGTGGTTGCTGGATAACCACAGATAGCCGTGGCCATCGTCGATCACGCGGAACACCTTGTCGCGTGGCAATCCGACGCGATGGTCGTAGACGCGGAAGTGGTCGCCCTGAAGGCGCAGCAAGCCGCGATCGCTGGCGATCCAGAGATCGCCACCGACATCGCGCAAAAAGTCGAAGGCGTTCTGCCCGGGGAAATCCTGTTCGCCCAGCCACGCACGCGTGCTGCCGCCCGGCGACAGCCCGGTCATACCGCGATCGGTGCCGATCCAGATGATGCCCTGCGTGTCGCGATACAGCGCCTGCACCGAGCCGTCGGGCACGCCATCGGCGGCGCTGTAGCGGCGCGCCTTGCCATGCCGCCAGCGCACCAATCCGCCGGTGGTGCCGATCCACAGATCGTCGCCATCGGGCAACACCGCGCGTACCGACAACGACGGCAGGCCATCGCCCGCGCCGATGCGCACCAGCACCTTTCCTTGCGCATCCAGCCGCAGCACGCCCTGACTGTAGGTACCGGCCCAGACCCCGCCGTCACCGGCATCGGCCAGCGACAACACCGACTGCTCCAGCACACGGCCGCCTTCGGCCGGCGCCAGCGATATGCGACTGATCTGATCGTCGCGCCAACGGTCCAGACCCACCGCGCTGCCCACCCACACCGTGCCGTTGCTGGTCTGCAACACGGTGCGCACGTAATCGGAGGCAAGGCCGTCCTCATGGGTCACGCCGTGCGCGGCGCCTTCGGCAATCCGGAACAGGCCATGCGTGCTGCCGACCCAGATCAGGCCTTCGGCATCTTCCAGCAATGCCGGGCTGGCGACGCCGGTGATCGAAATCTGCTCGTCCGGCACAGCCACCCCGCTGTGCACCACCAACGTACCGGTGGGCATGCTCATCCATAGATGCCCGCGCCGATCCAGTAGCAGCGCATCGACCCGCTGCCCCTGGCGAAACCGCTGCAGCCCACCGCCGCGACTCCACCACCACACACCGTCATCGCCGGCGACCAGCAATCCGCCCTGGCGATCGCTGGCAAGCCGGCGCACCGGCACCGCCTGCATGCCATGCATTGTTCCCCAGGCCTCGGCGGCGGCGCCATTGCGGGGCAGACGGTACAACCCGACCTCCGTGCCCACCCACAGATCGCCAGTGTCGTCGGCCGACAACGCGGTGATGCGTGCGCGTGGCAGGTCGGTCTGACGCCCGACGTCGACCAGGCGCCCATCGGCTTCGAGCCGATACAGCGTCTGCGGCGTGCCCACCCACAGGGCGCCGTCGGCACGACGCAATAGCGCGCTGACCGCCAGATGGCGCGCCGTAGCGTCCCCCAGCTGCTGCCAGTGGCCGTCCTGATAGTGATAGACCCCGTCGAACGCGGTGCCGAACAACATGCCGCCGGTGCTGTCGCGCACCACCACGAACACGCCGCCCAATTCGGCGCCCGGCGTGTTCTGGCGGTCGTAGACGGTGAAATCGCGTCCGTTGAAGCGCGCCACGCCTTCCCAGGTGCCCAACCAGATCAGCCCGTCTTCGCCCTGGGCCACGGCGTGCACCAGGTTGTGCGGCAGGCCGTCGTCCATGTTCCAGCGCGTGACGGTGTGATAGGCGGTGTGATCGAGCGCCTGTGCGCCAGCCTGGGACAGTCCCAGAACCCCGCAACACAGCCCAAACCACAGCCACACAAGGGCCGCCCGCAGCACGCGTGTGCTGCGAACGCAGCTTGCATGCGTCTGCGCCCCGACCCTGTCCACGCTCCCCCGTCCCCTCGTCCGTGCCGTTGACCATGCGTGCCGGTATGTACCGACAGGCCTGAGGCAATCTATCACCGGGGTTTTCGGGCCGCCCTAGGTGGATTCCCCACAGCTGCCGGGCCAACCATGACACCGGGAGCATTCAACTGAAACAATGAATGCCCATCATCATCATCGGCATGGCGTTTGGGCATTGTGCCCACAGTGTCGTCGCTTCGCTGCGGCTAGTCCGTTGCCTCGGTCGCTCCCAGGTTCGACCAGTTGAAGCACCTGCGCGCTGATGCACTCAGGCCGTCGAGTATAAATATAGAACCCGATGGTCTAGTATTGACCGTATGTCCAGCTCGCCCCCCCTCAAGTCCAAGGCCAAGAGCAACGGCCCTGGGCGTCCCAAGGATCTTGGGAAACGTGCCGCCATCCTGGGTGCTGCCCGCGCCCTGTTCATGGAGCTAGGCTATGCCGGGGTCAGCATGGATGGCATCGCTGCCCAGGCCGGCGTCTCCAAGCTCACCGTCTATAGCCACTTTGGCGACAAGGAGAGCCTGTTTTCCGAGGCGATCCGTGCGCAATGCCAGCAGATGATGCCGGACGACCTGTTCGACCACGCGCCCGAGGGTGCGCTGCGCGACCAGTTGGTCGAAATCGCGCATGCGTTCTTTGCCATGGTCAGCACCGAGTCGGCCATTTCCACCCACCGCATGATGATGGCGCCCGGCACCGGCGATGTGCATGTGCGCGAAATGTTCTGGGAAGCCGGCCCCAAGCGAACCCAACAGGCATTGGCGGATTTCCTGTCGGCGCGTGTTGCCGACGGCCAGCTCGACATTGCCGATCTGGCGCGGGCGGCTTCGCAATTCTTCTGCCTGCTCAAGGGCGAGCTGTATGCCTTGATGATGTGCGGCCTGCACGGCCAGCCCACCCGCGCGCAGGTGGATGAGCACATTCAGTCCAGCGTGGACTTCTTTTTGAGGGCGTATGCGCCCCGTTGATCGCCCCGGGCCTTTGGTGGCGATGACTTCCGGCACTGCGCCAGCGGCCGGCGCGCAGCGATGCTAGATGCGCCAGTTGCCCCGTGCACCGGTAAAATGTTCGCCCCACCGCGTTGGATAACCGCACCATGACGATCGATTTCACCCAGGCCCGCGAAAAGATGGTCGAACAGCAGATCCGGCCGTGGGACGTGCTGGACCTGCGCGTGCTCGACGTGCTGGCGCGCCTGCCGCGCGAAGCCTTCGTGCCGGAGGCCTACAAGACCCTGGCCTATGTCGACGTGGAAATTCCGCTGTCGGCCGGTCACAAGATGATGAAGCCGGTAGTCGAAGGCCGGATGTTGCAGGCGCTGGATCTGCAGCCGGGCGAAGACGTGTTGGAAATCGGCACCGGCAGCGGGTTTTCCACCGCCTGCCTGGCTGCACTCGCGCGCGAGGTGGTCAGCCTGGAGATCGATCCGGCACTGGCAGCGGCAGCACGCGCCAATCTGGAAAGCACCGGTGCGGGCAGCAATGTGCGCATCGAAACCGCCGACGTGTTCGGCTGGCAGAGCGAGCGTCGTTTCGATGCCATCTGCGTGACCGGCGCGGTCGATACGCTGCCGACGCAGTGGCTGCAGTGGTTGCGCCCGAACGGCCGGTTGTTTGTGGTGCGCGGTCACGCACCGGTGATGGAAGCGGTCCTGGTGCGTGGCGACGTCAACGCCCCGCGCATCGAATCGTTGTTCGAAACCGATCTCGCTTATCTCCAGGGCGCCGCACCGACGCCCCGATTCCAATTCTGATTCCCAAGGAAGCTTCCCCGATGATCCGCCGATCCCTCGCCCTGGCCCTGGCCGCCGCCCTGTCACCGATGGCAGCGCATGCCACCGATCTGCTGCAGGTCTATGAAATGGCCCGCAACGGCGACCCGCAGCTAGCCGTGGCCGAGTCCACGCGCCTGGTGAATCGGGAGGGACAGGTGCAGGCGCGTGCGGCGCTGTTGCCGCAGCTGGACGGTAGCGCCGGCTACACCCAGGCACATCGCGAGCTGGAAGGCGTGGATGGTCGCTCCACCACCAAGCAGCGGCAGTACACGGTTCAGGGCAGCCAGACCATCTTCAACTGGGCGCAGTTCGCCAACCTGCGTGCGCAGCGCGAAGTGGCCAAGGCCGCAGACTTCACGCTGGCATCGGCCAACAACGACCTGATCACCCGCACCTCAGCGGCGTATTTCCAGGTGCTGGTCGGTATCGAGTCGCTGGCGGCGGCAGAAACCAACGAAGCGGCGGCCAAGAAGCAGTTCGACTACGCCGACAAGCGCCTGGAAGTAGGCCTGGCGCCGATCACCGACGTGCACGAAGCGCGCGCGCAGTACGACCAGGCGCGTGCGGACAGCATCAACGCACGCAATACGCTAAAGGATTACTACCAGGCGTTGACCGAACTGACCGGCCAACCGGTAGTCGGCCTGCGTGCGCTGCCGGAAGACTTCCGCCCGGAAGTGCCGGCTGCTTACAGCAACGTCGATCAGCTGGTATCCGCCGCCATCGCCGACAACCCGGCGCTGAAGGCACAGCAGCTGCAGGTCAGTGCAGCCGAGGCGCAGGTCAATGCGGCGCGTGCCGGCCATTACCCCACCTTGAGCCTGGGCGCCAATATCGGTCGCAGCAATAGTTGGGGCGGCCAGGGCACGGTCGATCAGGCCGCAGGTAACTTCACCACCGCGGGCCGCGATATCGATACCGATTCGGTCGGCATCACGCTGTCGATCCCGATCTTCGCCGGCGGTGCGACGCAGTCGGCCGTGCGTCAGGCACTGTCGCGTCGCGATATCCAACAGGACACCTACGAGCAGCAGAAGCGTGCGCTGGACCGCAATACGCGCAATGCCTATCAGACCGTGGTCGCCGGTATCAGCGAAGTGGAAGCGCGCCGTTTGGCAGTGGTCTCCGCGCAAGCCGCCTACGATGCCTCGCAGGTCGGCCTGGAAGTCGGCACGCGGACCGTGCTGGACGTGGTGCAGAACCAGCGCACCCTGTTCCAGGCGCAGCTGAACTACGCGCAGTCGCGCTACACCTTTTTGCAGAATCGCCTGCTGCTCGGCCAGGCCATCGGCAAGCTCGACATCACCGACCTGCAGGATGTGAATCGCCTGCTGTCGCAGGATGCCGAAGCCAGGCTGCAGGGAAGCGGCTCGCTGCAGTAAAGCGAGCGGATAGGTCACTAAAAAGGCGGGCGAAGGCCCGCCTTTTTTATGTCCGATGCAAGCGCGTACCTGGCTGCGTGCGATACCTGCGATGACTGCCGCATCAGCGGGTGATCTGACGCTTGGCTGGAGGGCCCTTGCCGCCCGCCATCGCGGGACACGCCGCAAGTAGGTCCTTGTAGCGGCATCCATGCCGCGTAAGAACCCGCGACGGTGGGCGGGCAAGGACCAATCAAGATAGTCGGTGTGCGTAGCTCTTCTCAAAGCAACCCACACCTTGTCTGGTGCGGTGTCCTCGCCGCTTGCGTGACCGTGTGGAGGCATGGATGCCGCCACCGAGCCCCCACGGACGGAGTCACGGCGTGTCCCGCGAGCGGTGAGGGCACCGCGCCCTCGACCAATGCGGCTTGAGACTCTCCAGATGACGCCAAAAAGCGGCTAACAAAACGACCGTGCGATCGCCACGTTTGATTGGTCGCGCCAAGACCGTTTGATGATGTGACTTGGCATGCCTGCAACAGGTTCTCTGCAACGATGCAGCACGCACGCAGTTAGATTTTTCAAGACGCCACACCATCACCAACCACCTGCGGCAAATCAGGCGCGATCTGCACCAGCGTGCGGGCCACTGCGCCCTTGCCGTTGGCGACCAATGCCAGGCCAGCGGCGGCCATCGCGTCGCGCTGCGCAGGGTCGGCAAGTAAACGTGCGAGATCACGATAAACGCAGTCGGCATCCTCGCAGATGGTCACCGCATCGGCCTCGCGCATGCGCCGCGAAATTTCCGAGAAATTATGCAGATGCGGGCCGGTCACTGCCGGCGTGCCAACCGCCGCAGGTTCAAGCAAATTGTGCCCGCCGATCGGCTGCAGGCTGCCACCGACGAAAGCGACCTGCGCGCATGCATAAAAACTCATCAGCTCGCCCAAGGTATCGATGACGAAGACCGTATCGTGCGCTTGTGGCCACTGCTGCGCTTTGCGTGTCGCCACGCGCCAGCCGCGCTCGCGCGCCAACGCCTCGACCTTCGGAAACCGCTCGGGATGGCGTGGCGCCCACAGCAGCAGCAGGTCCGGAAACTGCACCAGCAACTGCGCATGGATATCGGCCACCGCCGCCTCTTCGCCCTCATGCGTGCTGGCGGCAATCCACACCGGCCGCGTTGCCGGCACATGGGTACGGAACTGCGCGACCAGGGCCTGTAACTGTTCGGGGGCGGCGATATCGAATTTGAGATTGCCCAGCGCCACCACTTGGTCCGGACGCGCGCCAAGAGTGATGAAGCGCTCCGCATCGTCCTGCGACTGCGCCGCCACGCAGGTCACCGTGCGCAGCGCGCGGCTGATCAAGGGCGCCAGCACGCGGTAACCGCGTAACGAGCGCGCTGACAAGCGGGCGTTGAGGATGTACAGCGGAATCTGGCGGTCGCGGCAACCGAACAACATGTTCGGCCATAGCTCGGTTTCCAGAATCAGCGCCAGCCGCGGGCGAAAATGTTCCAGAAACCGCCCCACGCTGCCGGGCACGTCGTACGGCAGATACACATGGTCGACCGCATCGCCCCACACCGCGCGCACCCGCTCGGAACCGGTGGGCGTGATGGTGGTGATGACCCAGCGGATATCCGGGCGCTGCGCGCGCAAGGCGTTGACCAGCGGCGCGGCCGCATTGACCTCGCCCACCGACACCGCATGCACCCACACCCGCGGGCGGCCGCAGGCATGCGTGTACGACGCATAGCGCTCGTTCCAGCGGTTGAAGTATTCGCGCACGCGAAAACCGCGCCACACCAGGTGGTACACCGTGACCGGCAACAACAGGTAGAGCAGCGCCGAGTACAGCCCGCGCAACAGCCATTCGATCGGGTCTTTCCGCATGTGTGCAGGATACGGGAGCGCCTGCACGTGCGCATGTGCACGCTGCCGGATGCGCCCGATCCCTTAGAATCGCACCATGTCCGAGTCCGCCAACGTCGCCGTCCGCCCCTCCCTGCGCAACCCCAAGCATTGGCCCATGTACCTGGGCCTTGCGGTGATGGTGCTGGCCGGGCGCCTGCCCTGGACGCTGCAACGCGCGGTGGGCCGTGGCGTGGGCTGGATCGCGATGCGCGTGGCGGGCACGCGTCGGCGTGCTGCCGAGGTCAACCTCAAATTGTGCTTTCCCGAGCAGGACGATGTATGGCGAGCGCGACTGCTGCGGGATAGTTTCGATGCGCTGGGCGTGGGCCTGTTCGAATTTGCGCGTGCGTGGTGGGGCAGCATCGACGCCATTCGCCCAGGCGTGCAGATCGAAGGACTGGAGCATCTGCAGCAGCTGCAGGAACAAAAGCGCGGCGTGTTGTTGGTGTCCGGCCACTTCATGACACTGGAAATGTGCGGGCGGCTACTGTGCGACCACATACCGCTGGCCGGCATGTACCGCAAGCACCGAAACCCGGTGTTCGAATGGGCGGTCAAGCGCGGCCGCTTGCGCTATGCCACGCACATGTTCGCCAACGAGGATCTGCGCGCCACCATCAAGCACCTCAAGCGCGGCGGTTTTCTGTGGTATGCGCCGGACCAGGACATGCGCGGCAAGGACACCGTGTTCGTGCCATTTTTCGGGCACCCGGCCTCGACCATCACGGCTACCCATCAGCTGGCACGGCTGACCGGTTGCGCGGTGGTGCCGTATTTCCATCGCCGCGAAGGCGGCCGCTACATCCTCAAGATTGCGCCGCCGCTGGCAGGCATTCCGTCGGAGGATGTGATCGCCGATACCACGCAGGTCAATGCGGCGATTGAGGACATGGTGCGCGAAGCGCCGGATCAATACCTGTGGATCCATCGCCGCTTCAAGCGTCAGCCGGGTGGGCGCAGCGCGTTCTATCAGTGAGCTGCGAGCCGATGATGGCGCGTGGCGCGCAGGTCTCCCCTGCCCGACACACCCGCGATCACGATGCCAGCGGCTCAGTCCAGCGGTGGCTGATCCGCGTCGTCGTTGAGCAACGCGCCGGCATACAACCCGGCCAGCATCAGACTCAAGCCGCCCCAGAAGCTGGAATAGAACGCCAGATGGGTATTGAGCGGGAAGACGGTGGCCACCAACGCGATCATCGCCGGCCGCGCCTGCTCGCGTGCGGCTAGACTCGAATAGCGCCACGCACGCCAGGCCTGCGCCGCACCGGCCAGCCATAGCAGCAAGCCGATCACACCGGTTTCGGCCAGGATTTCCAACACGATCTGATGCGCGTGGAAAGCCGGACCATCGCCCCAGGCCGGCGCCTGTGCAGGGGCCGGATTGCAGGCTGGATATGCCTGTCGAAACCCGCGCGCGCCCACCCCATTGAGCGGATGCGCGCGGATCATGCACAGCGCTGCGCCCCAGATCTGGCCGCGCCCGGACAAGGCCTGATCCACGCCCTGCTCGCCATTGCCAAACGCCAGAGTGGTGCGCTGGATGCGCTCGCGTGCCTGTGGTGCCACCGCTACAACGCCACCAGCCAGCAGCACGCCGGCCACCGCCACTGCCAGCAGGCGCCGGCCGCCCAATAGTTGCCAGCCGGACAGCAGCACGATCACGCCGTAGGTGATCCACGAGGCGCGCGACCCTGCCAACACCAGCACCACGCCGACCGCGGCCGCCGCGACTGCCCAGGCCCAGACGTTGCGCCGCCCCAGTGCCAGCAACAGAAAGGGCGACAGGCTAGCCAGGGTCTGCCCGAACTTGAGATTGCACGGCCCCAGCACGCCGCTGAGGCGGTCGGCCAGCGCCAGCTCCTGCGGCGTGCACAGCCCGTGGCCGCTGATCAGCTGCTTGAGTTGATCCAGCGCGAAGAACAATGGGCTGCTGCCGATGGCAGCCTGCAATAGCGCGTCCAGCGTCCAGACCCCGCCGATCACCGCCAGGCCGATAAAGGTGCGGCGTCGCCGCTGCGCATTGGCCACCGCAATCGCGCACAGCCACATGAAAGGCAGATAGCGCAGATCGGTGGCTGATTTGCGCAGGGCGCGACCGACATCCATCGCATCAAACGCGGACAGCATCTGCGGCAGCCAGTACGCAAAGAACAACACGCTGGTCAGTGCCCAGGCCGCACCGCTGAGCAGGCGTGTGCCACCGCGAAAACGTGCGTGCAGCAAGCGATACGCCGCAAACAGTGCGCCCAGCGACAGCACGGTTTCGGCCAAGCCTGGCGTGGGCCACAGCGCGACAAACAGGAGCACCCATAGCGGCGCCCAGCGCCCGGCATCGGGCGTCAATGCGGGCGCGCTTATTGGAACGTCAGCGGCGGAGTTCGTCATAGACCTTCAAGGTGGCCGATTGCATGGCCTGCAACGTATAGGGGAGGACCGCCGGCGGTGTGGGCGGGTGCTGCAGAAGCTGCAGTGCCTGAGCGCATAGCGCGTCGGCATTGAAGGCCGGCACCGCGCCGCCGGGCTGCAGCTCGGCAAGCAATTCGCCAACGCCGCCATGCTGCCAGCCCAGGACCGGCCGGCCCACCGACAAAGCCTCGACCACGGTACGGCCGAAGGCTTCGGGCTTGCGCGACAGCTGCAGCACCAGATCGCTGGCGGCATAGGCATCGGCAATGCGCGTGGTGGGCTCGGTAAAGGCGACCGCCTCGGCCACCCCCAACCGCGCTGCTTCGGCTTCCAGCTCGCGCACATACGCCTCGCGCCCGGGTTCGCGCGCACCTGGCAGCCACAGCCAGGCCGGCACGCCGGCAGCGCGCACATCGGCCAGCAGTTGCAGACCATCGGCATGGCCCTTCAAGCGCGTGCCGCGCCCCGGCAGCAGCAACAGCGGTGCGTCGGACGGCAGCCCAGGCAGCAGGGTCTGCGCCCAGCTACGCGCACGCCGATCCGGTCGCAAGCGGCGCGGAAACTGGGCGATGTCGACGCCACGCGGAATCGTGCGCAGATGCGCCGGATCGGTCTGCGGATAGTGCGTGCAGACATAGTCGCGCACGGTTTGCGAGACGCAGATGACGCGTTCGCCATAGGTCATGACCGCGCTGTAGCGGCTGGGCGAATTGAGCCCGTGCACGGTGGTGACGAAGCGCGGGCGCGTGGCTGCGGGCATCCCGCGCAGCGCGTACCACCCCAGCCAGGCCGGCAGCCGCGAACGCGCGTGCACGATGTCGGCACCGAGTTCGGCAAACAGACGACGCAGGCCGACCACGTGGCGCAGGGTCAGCAGCGACTTGCGGCCGATGTCCAGGGTGAGGTGCTCACCGCCGGCTTCCAGCAACTGCGGGACCAGGCGCCCGCCAGCCGATACGACCACGGCGCGATGGCCGGCGCGCACCAGCGCAGCAGTCACTTCCAGGGTGGAGCGTTCCACGCCGCCGGACTGCAGCGCCGGCAGCAATTGCACCACGGTCAGGCGGTGCATGCAGCCAGAATCAGTCGGCGAGTACGAACAGCGAGCCGCAATACGGGCACTTGGCTTCGCCGTTGGGTTCGTCTTCGATCGGCAGATACACGCGCGGATGCGAGTTCCACAGCGCCATCTGCGGCGTCGGGCAGCTCAGCGGCAGGTCTGCCCGCTGCACGGTGTAACGCTTTTCGGCATTGGCGGGCGCGGTGGCGGTCTGGCTCATGGCGGTGCGATCGGTAAACGAAGACAGAGCCCGGATTCTAGCAGCCTGCCTGCATGCGCAGGGCCGCGCCGTTGCGGGCGTTTTGCTTGCGCATGCGATTGGCAGCCGGGAAGACGGGCGTGGCCCACATGAATGAGCGTGAGTTGCCGAGCCAGGGGGGCATCGGGATCGTGGGGTTGGGAGCGCTAACAAAGCGCACCGGAGGGCGCCGCCAGGGAACGGATGAGCGAATCGGGATGCCCAAAGGGCGCTGGCCGGTGCCGCGTACCAATGCACCTCGCTGCCAGACGTGCAGCGCGATTGATGGTCGCTCGCGTTGATGCAAGGCAGAACTGCTTGCCAACCACGGAGTCGTTACGCAGGTCTCGCCGTTGTCGGTAGCAACCGGAGCGATCGAGATGTGCGGTGCCTTGCATGGTGAACGGCCATCGGTGAGCGCTCATCGAGGTGACTGCGCAAACGTCGATATGGAAGAGCGGCATTTGGATGACTCTCACCTCCCGCATGCCCAGCGGCGCAGCATCCAGCGCACAGCTCGCTTGCGTGCGCTCGGTGTTTTGTCCACGATCGGCCGGCACCCGAATCTGTGCGGATCGAACAGCACGCATCCCTCTCGCCCGCTGCCAGCATTGCAGCGCAGCGTCCATGCGACGCAACCTGGGCGGCGATGAACGCGCTGCTGCTGGTCCGCCATCAAGGAGACACCACCACGTGAGTCTGTCGGTCGTTGTGCGGCGTTTGCCGTTGGTTGTTGCGTTGGCACTCGCATCTGCGCATGCAGGTGCGGCAGGCAGGTTTGCCAGTTCCTTCGATCAAGGGCAGCCCATGCCGGTCCAAGCGATGCCTGGCGATGTGCGGATCGCGGTCGGCAGCGGCCCTGCCGCGCCCTACGCGGCCAAGCCCAGTGCCGGCTACAGCGGCGCGCATGCGCTGCGTTACGACAGCAGCGGCACGGGAAGGCGCACCTTGTTTGCCACCGACATCGTGATCGATGCGCAGACCACCTTGTCGTGGATGGTGCTGCCGGAGAGCGTCGGCACCGATCATGTCGCCTCGACCTATGTGTCGCTGGATCTGGTCTTTGACGATGGCACGCGGTTGTCGGCGAGCCAGGCGCACGACCAGCATGGCGTGGCGATAGGCGCGCGTGCGCAAGGGCAGTCGAAGACCTTGTACCCGCAGCAGTGGGCACGCAAGGAAGTGCGACTGGGCGAGGTGGCCGGCCTGCGTGGGCGACGCGTGCGGGCGATCGAGCTGGAGCTCGCGCCGCCTGCGGGCGCAGCCGCTGCCGGCTGGATCGACGATATCGCGCTGGGCGATGTGCCGCTGCTGACGCCGGCACGCCCATCGGATTGGGTATTGACCACGCGTGGCACGCAGTCCAACGGCACGTTCTCGCGCGGCAACAATTTCCCCGCCACGGCGGTGCCGCATGGATTCAACTTCTGGACGCCGGTAACCGATGCGGGAACGCTGACCTGGCTGTACCGCTGGAACGAGCAGAACGGTGCCGACAACCGGCCACGCCTGCAGGCGCTGGCGCTGAGTCATCAACCCAGTCCGTGGATGGGCGACCGGCAGACCTTTCAAGTCATGCCCTCAGTCGGCGCGGGCGTGCCCGAAGCCGATCGCGGCAAGCGTGCACTGGCGTTTTCGCATGCCAATGAAATAGCGCGCCCGTACCGCTACGCGGTACAGTTCGACAATGGCCTGCACGCCGAGATCGCACCGACCGACCATGCGGCGCTGTTCCGCTTTCGCTTCCCGGATCACGGCGATGCCAATCTGTTGTTCGACAATGTAGATGCGCGCGGCGGACTGCGTCTGGATGCCGCGACGCAGACGCTGTCCGGTTACACCGATGTGCGCAGCGGGCTGTCGACCGGTGCGACACGCATGTATGTGGTTGCGAGCTTCGATCGGCCGTGGAAAGCCAGCGGCCGCGTCGATACCGGGCGGCCCACCGGCTGGATCAAGTTCGATGCAGGCGATGCGCGCCAGGTGCAGATGCGCATCGCCACCTCGTTGATCTCGCTGGAACAGGCCAGACACAACCTGGCCTTGGAAATCGCACCGCAAGCATCCTTTGAGCAGATCGCCGCGCAAGCGCAGGACGCGTGGGACGCATTGCTGGGGCGGTTCGATGTGCCCGATGCGAGTGCCGACCAGAAAACCACGCTGTATTCCAATCTCTATCGGCTGCATCTGTACCCGAACTCGGCGCATGAAAACGCAGGGAATGCAGACGCACCCGACTGGCGTTACGCAAGCCAGAACAGCTGGTCGGACGACAACATCGACGGCAGCGCGGTGCGCAGTTTTGCACCGATCCGCGACGGCCGGGTTTACGTCAACAATGGGCTTTGGGACACCTTTCGCACCGCGTGGCCGGCCTATGCGCTGTTTGCGCCCGACGCTGCCGGAACCTTTGTGCAAGGCTTTATCGAGCAAGCACGTGCGGGGGGATGGATTGCGCGTTGGTCTTCGCCCGGCTACGCCGACCTGATGGTCGGTACCAGTTCGGATGTGGCGTTTGCCGATGCCTGGCTCAAGGGCGTACAAGGCTTCGATCCGGCCGAGGCCTACACCGCTGCGCTCAAGAACGCCACCGTGGTGGCACCGGATCGTCACGTAGGCCGCAAGGGCATGGCGCGCTCGACCTTCCGCGGCTACGCCGATACCGATACGCACGAAGGCATGTCGTGGTCGATGGAAGGTGCGCTCAACGACTTCGGCATCGCCAACATGGCCGATGGATTAGCCAGGCAGGCGACCAACGCGAAGGTGCGCGAGCGCTATGCGACCGAGGCGATGTATTTCCGCCAGCGTGCGGCCGGGTATTCGGCACTATTCGATCCGGCAATCGGGTTTTTTCAGGGGCGAAACGCGGAGGGGCGCTGGCGGGTGGATGCGGCGCACTACGACCCGCGCGTCTGGGGCAACGACTACACCGAATCCAGCGGCTGGACGTTCGCGTTCACCGCGCCGCACGATGGCGAAGGGTTGGCCTCGCTCTACGGCGGGCGCGCCGCATTGGCGGCAAAACTGGATACTTTCTTTGCCACCCCGGAAACCGCCGAGGCAAAATTCGCCGGCTCTTACGGCGACACCATCCACGAAATGACCGAGGCGCGCGACGTGCGCTTGGGCATGTATGCGCACAGCAACCAGACCGCGCACCATATTCCGTGGATGTATCTGTTCACTGGCCAGCCGTGGAAAACCCAGCAGCTGACGCGCGAGATTCTGTCGCGCCTGTATCTGGGGAGCGAGATCGGCCAGGGCTATGCCGGCGATGAAGACAACGGCGAGATGTCGGCGTGGTATCTGTTCGCAGCGCTGGGGCTGTACCCGTTGCGCATGGGCGCACCGGAGTATGTGATCGGCTCGCCGCTGTTCAAGCATGCGCAGGTGCGCTTGCCCCATGGCGGCACGCTTGTGGTCAATGCGCCGCAGAACTCGCCGCAAAATGTGTATGTGCAATCGCTGATGCTCAACGGCAAGCCGTGGCACAAGACCTGGTTGGCGCATGCGGACATTGCCAACGGCGCGACGCTGGAGTTCGTGATGGGCCCCACGCCATCGCGCTGGGGGAGCGGACCGAAGGATGTGCCGCCATCGTTGACGCCGGCCGGGCAGCGCCCTGCCCCGCTGCACGATCTGCTGGGTGCTACCGCGCGCATTGTGATGGACGATGGCCGCGATATCGCGGCGCTGCATGATGACGATGCAGGCACGGTCGGTGCGCTATCGGCCGTATCGACGTTGACGCTGAGTGGGCTGGAACCTGGCAAGGCGACGCTGTACACCTTGACCAATGGCAGTGCGGCGATTGCTGCAGCTAGCTGGACATTGGAAGCGCGCAGTGCAGATGGTGCGTGGCGCGTGGTCGATCAACGTAGCGACGAGCGTTTTCAGTGGTCGTTGCAGACGCGCCCGTTTCGCATTGCGACGCCAGGGGCGTATGTGGAGTACCGGCTGCGGCTGACGATGCCTGCGCGCGCGCAGTTGGCCGAAATCGAGCTATTGGGTGCTGTTCCGGATGCGCGTTGAGAAGGGATGCTTGCTGGCGTGATCGTTTTTGAGTGATGCGGGATCGCTAGTGTTGTTACTTGCGTCGTTGATCATCGTTTCAGTGGGTGGCAACGCTGATTCGCTGCTGAGGGTGGATCGTACCCTCACCCCAACCCCTCTCCCGAGGGGAGAGGGGCTTTCAGGCAGTGACTGCACGCTTGCGATCAACCAATGCCCCGTTGATCGAATGCTTGCCACCCCAGCCCAATCGTTACCGCATCAACTCAAGCGTTGCCCTTTTCAGCCGCCGCCTTTTCCGCATCGCGTTGCCTGCGGATCTGCGCATCTACCGCGGCGATCGCGGTCATGTTCATCACCCGGCGCGAGGTGGCGCTGGTGGTGAGGATGTGCACCGGCTTGGAGATGCCCATCAGGATCGGGCCGATCGCCACGCCGTCGGTGAACACGCGCACCAAGTTGTAGGCGATGTTGGCCGCTTCCAGGTTCGGCAGCACGAACAGGTTGGCGCGGCCCTTCAAGGTGCTGTTGGGCATGATCTGCTTGCGCAGCGCTTCGTCCCAGGCGGTGTCGCCCTGCATTTCGCCGTCGATGTTGAGCTCGGGCTTGCGCTTGAGCAGTGCTTCGCGCACCTGGCGCATCTTCAGCGCGTCGCGCGAGTCGTGGCTGCCGAAGTTGGAGTGCGACAGCAGCGCGATGTTGGGTTCGATACCGAACAACTTGAGGCGATAGGCAGCCTGCAGGGTGGCTTCGACCACCTGTTCGACAGTGGGGTCTTCCTGCACGTGCGTGTCCAGGAAGAAGAACACGCCCAGCTGGTTGATCACTCCGGTCATCGCCGAGGTGGAACTCACGCGCGGCTCCAGCGGGATCACGCTGCGGGCGTAGCCCAGCTTCTTGTGGAAGCGCCCCACCACGCCGGACAGCATCGCATCGGCTTCGCCGCGCGCCACCATCACCGCGGCGATCAGGGTCGGGCGTGAGCGCATCAGCTCCTTGGCGGCAGTGACGGTGACGCCGCGACGCTCGGTGAGCGCGTGGTAGTACTGCCAGTATTCGTTGAAGCGGGGGTCGTCGAGAATATTGGTGATCTCGAAGTCCACGCCAGCGGTCAGGCGCAGGCCCATCCGTTCGATGCGCGCTTCGATCACGTCCGGGCGGCCGATCAGGATCGGGAAGGCCAGGCCTTCGTCGACCACGTTCTGCACCGCGCGCAACACCACTTCTTCTTCGCCTTCGGCATACACAACACGCTGCTTGTCGGCACGCGCGCGGTCGTAGACCGGCTTCATCATCAGGCTGGTGCGGTAGACGAACTGGCTGAGCTTGTCGCGATAAGCCTCCATGTCGGCGATCGGGCGCGTGGCCACGCCCGAGTCCATCGCCGCCTGCGCAACCGCCGACGACAGCTCTACCAGCAGACGCGGGTCCAGCGGCCGCGGGATCAGATACTCCGGGCCAAAGCTCGGGGTCTCGCCGCCATAGGCCGCGCCCAGGTCGGAGGCCTCGCGCCGCGCCATCGCCGCAATCGCCTTGACGCAGGCGATCTTCATCTCTTCGTTGATGCCGGTGGCACCCACGTCCAGCGCGCCGCGGAACAGATAGGGGAAGCACAGCACGTTGTTGATCTGGTTCGGATAGTCCGAACGGCCGGTGCCGATGATGCAATCAGGACGCACCGCCTTGGCCGCTTCCGGGGTGATCTCCGGGTTGGGATTGGCCAACGCGAAGATCACCGGCTGGCGTGCCATCGTGGCGACCATTTCCGGCTTGAGGATGCCGGCCGCCGACAGACCCAGGAAAATATCCGCACCTTCGACGATCTCGGCCAGCGTGCGCTTGTCGGTGTCGCGTGCGTAGCGCTGCTTGTCCGGATCCAGATCGGTGCGGCCGGTGTGGATCACGCCGTCGCGGTCCAGCGCCAGGATGTTCTCCGGCTTCAGGCCCAGCGAGACCAGCATGTTGACGCAGGAAATACCGGCCGCGCCCATCCCGGTAGTGGCCAGCTTGACCTCTTCGATCTTCTTGCCGGTGACCACCAGCGCGTTGAGTACTGCGGCGCCGACGATGATCGCAGTGCCGTGCTGATCGTCATGGAACACCGGGATGTTCATGCGCTCGCGCAGCTTGCGCTCGACGATGAAGCATTCCGGCGCCTTGATGTCTTCCAGATTGATGCCGCCGAAGGTCGGCTCCAGGCTGGCGATGATGTCCACCAGCTTGTCCGGGTCGTTCTCGTTGATTTCGATGTCGAACACATCGATGCCGGCGAACTTCTGGAACAGCACGCCCTTGCCTTCCATCACCGGCTTGGACGCCAGCGGGCCGATGTTGCCCAGGCCCAGCACGGCGGTGCCGTTGGTGATGACCGCCACCAGATTGCCGCGCGCGGTGAGCTCGCTGGCCTGGGTGGGTTCTTCGACGATCGCCTCGCAGGCGAAGGCCACGCCCGGCGAATACGCCAGCGACAGATCGCGCTGGGTCAGCATCGGCTTGGTCGCGGTGACCTTGATCTTGCCGGCCGGCTGCTGGCGGTGATAGTCGAGGGCGGCCTGTTTGAAGTCGTCGTTGGACATCGGCTGTGTGAGTCTCGAAGGCGCAGGAGGGCTGAATTCTACCCTCCTGCCTGAACAAGGGCCTGTCGCGCAGCTGTCAGCGCGGCAGGGAGATTGCATGCTGCGGCGCGGCGTGCGCGGCGGCCGGTGTTGGCTGGAACCGAAAACGGCCCTGCACCCCGCCGGATACACCGACGGAGAACAGGGCCGTAGGAAGCATCAGCGCGCGCTGATCGGGGCGACGACGCCGGCGGAGGCCACCGGCGCCTGCAACGGCGGCTCGCCGCCATCCAGCACCAGCTTGAGCTGGTCGCGGTCCAGCGCGTTCTCCCAGCGCGACACCACCACCGTGGCCACCGCATTACCGATGAAGTTGGTCAGCGAGCGGCACTCGCTCATGAAGCGGTCCACGCCCAGGATCAGCGCCATGCCGGCCACCGGCACGTCCGGCACCACCGACAGCGTGGCCGCCAGGGTGATGAAGCCGGCACCGGTCACGCCAGCCGCGCCCTTGGAGCTGAGCATCGCCACCGCCAGCAAGGTGATCTGCTGGCCCAGGGTGAGGTCCACGTTGGTGGCCTGGGCGATGAACAGCGCCGCCAGGGTCATGTAGATATTGGTGCCGTCCAGATTGAACGAATAGCCGGTCGGCACCACCAGGCCCACCACCGACTTCTCGCAGCCGGCCTTTTCCATCTTTTCCATCAGCGACGGCAGCGCCGACTCCGACGAAGAGGTGCCGAGCACCAGCAGCAACTCGGCCTTGAGGTAGCGGATCAGCTTGAGCACGGAGAAGCCGCACAGACGGCAGACGATGCCCAGGATCACCAGCACGAAGAACAGCGAGGTCAGGTAAAACGAACCCACCAGCCAGGCCAGATTGACCAGCGATTCCACACCGTACTTGCCGATGGTGAAGGCGATCGCACCAAACGCACCGATCGGCGCGGCCTTCATCAGCATGTGCACCAGGCGGAACACCGGGGCGGTCAACGCTTCCAGGAAGCTCAGCACCGGGCGGCCACGTTCGCCCACCAGCGCCAGCGCGATACCGAACAGCACCGCCACGAACAGCACCTGCAGGATGTTGCCATCGACGAACGCGCTGATCAGCGTGGCCGGGATGATGTCCATCAGGAAGCCGACCAGGCTCAGCTCGTGCGATTTCTGCACGTAGGTGTTGACCGCACTCTGGTCCAGCTCGGCCGGGTTGATGTTCATGCCGGCGCCGGGCTGCACCACGTGCGCGACGATCATGCCGACGATCAGCGCCAGCGTGGAGAAGAATAGGAAGTAGGTCATCGACTTGGCGAAGACCCGGCCCACCGTCTTGAGGTGGGTCATGCCAGCGATGCCGGTAACGATGGTCAGGAAGATCACCGGGGCGATGATCATCTTCACCAGCTTGATGAAGGCGTCGCCCAGCGGCTTGAGGCTTTCGGCGAAGGCCGGCTCGAAGTGGCCCAACAGGGCGCCGAGGACGATCGCCACCACCACCTGGAAATACAGCTGGCGGTAGAAGGGCACGGACGCCGGCACCGGGCCGGCAGGCTTGCTGATGTGCATGACACCACTCCGAAGGAACTGGAGGGTGCCTGAGCAGGCACCCGGTGCAGGCATTCTGGGCGCACGTCACAGGCAGGGCCGATAACCCATTGGTACTACGCACTGTCGGCGGGCTGAACGTCGCCTTACACTTCAGCCGCGCCGCCGCCGGCCGTTAATTCCATTTAACGCAGACACCGACGTTTCTGTGCAGTCGCCGCCCGGACCTGCGCGCTTGCTGAAGCCGTTCACCGCGATCGCCATGGCAGGACGCCCGACCCCTTTCATTGCCGAAGACCATTCCCTATGCGCCTCAATCTGCTTGTTCTGGCGTTGGCTATCGCCATCGTCCCCGCCGCTGCCAATGCAGCCACCTCGATCGAAAACTGGCCGACCAAGTACACCTTCGGTGATGGCACCGAGCTGGGTCTGACCGGCAACTACGCCTACGACGACAACAACTTCTCCGGCGACGACCGCCTGGAAGACCGCAACGATTTCCGCCGCAAGGAATTCGGCGCCACCATCAAGAAGAAGGGCGTTTATGACGCCATGGTGTATTTCGACTTCGAAGCCAAGCTGTGGCTGGACGTGTTCTTCCGCGTCGAGACCAAGGCGCTGCTGGGCCAGGATTACGGCCGCGTGCGCCTGGGCTACATGAAGGTGCCGGTGGGTCTGGAAGCGGTGCAGAGCTCGCGCGCGGGCAGCTTCATGGAACTGGGCCTGCCGGTGCAGGCAGTGTTCCAGGGCCGCCGGACCGGCGTGGAATGGACCCTGGAGCGTCCGCAGTACCTGTTGCAGGCCGGCGCGTACGGCGGCAAGGATCTGCAGGGCGACAACCCGGGCACCACCCAGGCCGTGCATGCGGCATGGACCCCGTTCAAGGCCGAAGGCGACGTGCTGCACCTGGGCATCGCCGGCTCGGTCGAAAACCCGCGCGGTTTCAGCGATGGCCGCGGCGTGTCCTTCAGCCCGCGCGTGCGTCTGCGTGCCCGCCCGGAAGCCGGCCTGACCGACGTGCGCCTGATCGACACCGGCACCATCCTCGATGTGGACCACGTGATCCGCACCGGTGTGGAAGCGGTCTGGATCCATGGCCCGTTCTCGCTGCAGAGCGAAGCGCTGCGTGCCGAAGTGGCGCGTAATGCCGGCCAGCCGCACTTCATCGCACAGGGCCAGTACGTGTACGGCACCTGGTCACTGACCGGCGAGTCGCGCAGCTATGCCGGCGGCGTGCCGGGCAACATCAAGCCTGCACACGACTACGGCGCGGTCGAACTGACTGCCCGCTACAGCCGCCTGAATCTGGAAGACAACAACATCCACGGCGGCCGTCAGCACGACACCACCATCGGCGCCAACTGGTACCTCACCAGCCACTTCAAGTTCCAGGCCAACTACAGCTGGGTGGATTCCTCGCGCAATGGCGTGCATGAAACCCCGCACGTGATGGAGCTGCGCGCACAGGTGCAGTTCTAAGCATCGCTGACGCAACCCAGCGCGCGGGCAATCTACTGCCGCGCACTGGTGTGATCCACGCGCTGCTGTCGTCTTAGACGGCAGCCGATTTTCAGATACGGCCGCATCCTGTCACGGGTGCGGCCGTTGTCGTTTTTGGGGCGCGTGTCTGTCGCGCGATCGGGCGATGGCTGCGCGTGCGGGAGCGGAACGCCATACTTGCCGCATGTATGTCTCGCATCGCCGCCGTCTGCTGCTCACCCTGGTCATCGTGCTGGGCGGGATGGTCGTGGCCATGCTGGCGGCCAGGCACTTTGTCGAACAGAACGCACTGCGCGAGGAAAGCGCCACCGTGCGCCGGCAGCTGCGTCTGTATGCGCAAGCGCTGCAACAACGCATCGACCGCTATCGCACGCTGCCGCAGATTCTGGCGCTGGACCCGGAGCTGCGCGCCGCAGTCTCCGGCCCGCTGTCGCCCGCGCAGGTGCAGCAGCTCAATCGCAAACTCGAACGTGCCAACAATGTCACCCAGTCGTCCACGCTGACGTTGATCGACCGCAGCGGCATTGCGCTGGCAGCCAGCAACTGGCGCGCGGTGCGCAGCAATGTCGGGGTGGATTACGCCTTCCGCCCGTATTACCAGCAGGCGCTGGCCACCGGCAGCGGCAGTTTTTACGGCATCGGCATGACCACCAGCGAGCCAGGCTATTTCCTGTCGCAGGCCATCGTCGATGCTGCCGGCCAGGTGCAGGGCGTGGTGGTGATCAAGATTGCGCTGGCCGCACTGGAGCGCGAATGGCTGCAGACGCCGGACATCGTGCTGGCCTCCGATGCGCATGGCGTGGTGTTTCTGGCCAGCCGCGCCAGCTGGCGCTACCGCATGCTGGCGCCGCTCACCCCGCGCGACCGCACCGAACTGCAGACCACCCGCCAATACGCCAATCAAGGGCTGCTGCCGCTGCGTCGGCGTTTGATCGAGCAGACCGGCAACGGTGGCGTCCTGGCCGAGGTGCGCGACCCGCCACTCGGCGCGCCAGTGCTGTGGCAAACGCTGGAAGTCCCGGACAGCGGCTGGCGCCTGCATCTGCTGCACGACACCCGCGCCAGCGCCGCCGCCGGGCGCGCCGCAGCCATCGCCGCTGCGGGTGCCTGGCTGGCATTGGCATTGCTGTGGTTGTTCGTGCAACAACGCCGGCGGCTGTCGGCACTGCGTCAGCGCAGCCGGCATGAGCTGGAAACCCTGCTGCAACAGCATGCCGAAGAACTGCGCACCGCCCAGGACGGCGTGGTTACCGCCGCGCAACAGTCCAACGCCGGCCTGAGCCGCAGCCTGGAACATCTGCCGCAAGGCGTGGTAGTGATCGACGAGGCGCTCAATCTGGTGGCGTGGAATTCTCGCTATGTGGAGCTGTTCCGCTTCCCGCCGGAGTTGCTCAAGATCGGCCGCCCGATCGAAGACCTGTTCCGCTTCAATGCCCGCCGTGGGCTGCTGGGGCCGGGGCCGATCGAGGCGGCCATCGAGCGACGGCTCAATCACCTGCGCAGCGGCAAGCCGCACATGCGCGAAAGCGAGAAAGAAGACGGCACGGTGCTGGAAATCCGCGGCAATCCGCTGCCCGATGGCGGGTTCGTCACCAGCTACGCCGACATCACCAGCTACAAGAACGCCGCCCGCGAACTGCGCTCGCTGGCCGATGCACTGGAACATCGCGTGGCCGAGCGCACCCGCGATCTGGCCGCCGCCAAACGCGAGGCCGAAAGCGCCAACCGCTACAAGACCCGCTTTGTCGCCTCGGCGGTGCACGACCTGCTGCAGCCGCTCAATGCCGCGCGCATGTTCGTGTCGGTGTTGCGCGGGCAGGTGCGCGAGCCCGGCAGTGCGCGCGTGGTCGACAACATCGACGGCGCACTCGCTGCGCAGGACGCCATCCTCAACAGCCTGCTCGACATCTCGCGCCTGGAAGCCGGTAGCCTGAAGACGCAGGTGCGCGACTTCGCACTGGCTCCCTTGCTGGAAACGCTGGCGCGCGAGTTCGGCATCCTGGCCGAAGACCGAGGCCTGGTGCTGGAGTGGGTGCCGACATCGGTGGTGGTGTTGAGCGATGCAACCCTGCTGCGCCGCATCCTGCAGAATTTTTTGTCCAACGCGATCCGCTACACCCCGCGCGGGCGCGTGCTGATCGGCTGCCGTCGGCGCGGTGGCTGGCTGCGCATCGAAGTGCATGACCAGGGACCCGGCATTCCGGATGCCTTGCAGCACGAAATTTTCGAAGAATTCCGCCGTCTGGACGATGGCGTGGCCAACGACCGCGGCGCCGGGCTGGGGCTGGCGATTGTCGAACGTATCGGCCGCCTACTGGGACACCGCATCGGCCTGCATTCAACGCTCGGAAGCGGCAGCGTGTTTTCGGTCACCGTGCCGATCGGCGAACGTGCCGCCATCGCCACGCAGTTGCCGCCGCCCACCGCCGAACACGGCAACGACCCCATCCTGCATGGGTGCCGGGTGTGGTGCGTGGACGACGACCCGCGCGTATGCGAGGCCACCCGCGCCCTGCTGGAACGCTGGGAATGCCGCGTGGATTTTTCCGGCGGCCCGGACGAAGCGCTGGCCCATGCCAGCGCCGACGAAGCACCGGAATTGCTGCTGCTGGATGTACGCATGGGCACGCACTACGGCCCGATGCTGCTGCCCCAATTGGTGAGCCGCTGGCAGCGCGAGCCGCGCATCATCCTGGTCACCGCCGAGCCCGACCCGGCCCTGCGCGAACACGCACAGGAATTGGGCTGGGGCTTTCTGTCAAAGCCGGTCCGCCCGCCTGCGCTGCGCGCGCTGATGACGCAGATGCTGCTGCGGCGTGGGTGATTCGGTGGCGGGCTTCGTGCGTCGGTAAAGGCGCCAGCAGCTGACCCATCGCGTTGTAGAAGCCTGCGTATTCGCACGGAAAGCGCTGCGGGCGCGCGCGTGATCGTGCGGATTCCATCGCCCGCGTGTTCAACCCATGTTCGGTACGTCACCCTCTGATGCAGGCAACCGCATGCGTGGGCATACAGGAGGCCTGGATATGCGCGATGCCTGCACTGCCAGCGCCTCGCTCCTGCACCGCAGCAGTGCTGCCGACGCACGCGCATGCGCGCATCGCTTTGGACTGACGCGCCGAACACCAAAGCTCACGCCTGCTAGACTATCGATAATGATTCCCATTTGACTGTCGTCTTTTTTGCATTGCCCTGCATCTGCTGCATCGATGCCGAGCGCGTTTTGGAGTGCCTTGCCCCATGAAATCTCCCCTCTCCGGATCGGCCGGCGTGCCGCTCGTTGCGACCCTCTGCCTGCTCGCCTCTGCCAGCGCATCCGCACAATCGGATGTCACCGATACGCTGGATACGGTGGTGGTGGCCGCCTCGCGCTCCAACATGACCGTGGCCGAGTCGCCGCAAACGGTGTTGATCATCGACAAGGCGCAGATCCAGCAGCAGCTGACCATCTCCAGCAACTCGTCCGACGTGCTCGCCAACTTGATTCCGTCGTACACGCCCAGCCGCGGCAAGATGAACGGTAGCGGCGAAACCCTGCGCGGGCGCACACCGTTGATCCTGATCGACGGCGTGCCGCAGTCCAATCCGATCCGTCCCACCGGGCGCGAGGCGCACACCATCGACTACGCGATGGTCGAGCGGATCGAGGTGATCCAGGGCGCCAACGCCATCAACGGGCTGGGCGCCACCGGCGGCACCATCAACATCATCACCCGGCGTCCGCAGGATGGTGAGCTCAATCAGCACGTCGACGTGCAGGCCACCGCACCCACCGCGGAAACGCGTGCAGAAACCGCCAGCGTCGAGACCAGCTACCGCGTGGACGGCCGCACCGACAAGCTCGATTACCTGTTCTCGGCCAGCTACAGCGATCAAGGCCTGTATGTGGATGGACAAGGCCGGCCGATCGGTGCTGACAATACCCAGGGTGACCTGATGACCTCCAAGAGCTACGACGTACTGGCCAAGCTCGGTTACGCGCTCACCGATGCGCAGCGCCTGAGCGTCAGCGTCAACCGCTACCGCATCAAGAACGACAACGACTACATCGGCATCGCCGGCAACCGCGCGCAAGGCCTTCCCACCACCTCGGTGCGCGGTACGCCGCAGGGCACCGCGCCGTGGAACGACGTGCTGACCTCCAGCCTGTCCTACACCGATGACGATCTGGCCGGCATGCAGCTGAGCGCGATGGTGTTCAACCAGGAATTCGAAGGGCTGTTCGGCGCGGACAACTCCTCCACGTTTCAGGACCCGCGTATCGCACCGGTCGGCACGCTGTACGACCAATCGCGGTCGGTCGCCTCCAAGTGGGGCAGCAAGGTCAGCTTGACCAAGGACGATCTGTTCGACAGCCGGCTCAAGCTCACCGGCGGCATCGACTTGCTCGCCGACACCGGCAAGCAGGATCTCTACGGCACCGGACGCACCTACGTGCCCGAGTCGGACTACCGCAACCTGTCGCTGTTCGTGCAGGGCGAATACAAGCTGCTGCCCACGCTCACCTTGCACGCCGGCGTGCGCCGCGAAGAAGCCGAGCTGAAGATCGACAGCTACCAGAGCTTGTGGCGTTACAACCGTGTCGATGTCGAAGGCGGCACGCTAGACTTCAACCAGACCCTCTACAACACGGGGCTGGTCTACACGCCAGTCGAAGGCGTGAGTTTCTTCACCAGCTATTCCGAAGGCTTCGGCATGCCGGATGTGGGCCGGGTGCTGCGTGCGATCAATACGCCGGGCACGCGTGTAGCCAACCTGAGCACGCTGGAGCCGATCCTGACCAAGAGCGTGGAAGCCGGCACCCGCCTCACGCGTGGCGCGTTCGATGCGGATCTGAGCTACTTCCAGTCCAATTCGGATCTGGGCACGCGCGTAGTGCCGATCAACGGCGCCTTCATGATGAGCCGCGAGAAGACCCGCGTGCAGGGCGTGGACGCAAGCCTGGGCTATCGCCTGGATGCCGCACATCGCCTGCGCCTGTCCTACGCGTATACGCGCGGCCGCTACGACAGCGACAACGATGGCCAGCTGGATGCGCGCCTGGACGGGCTCAACGTGGCGCCCAATCGCGTGATCGCTTCATGGTCGGCGCAGTGGACGCCGAAGCTCTCCTCGTTCGTGCAGGCCCAGCATGCCTTCAGCCAATCCTTCGACGAAGTGGACAAGCGCTTCAGCGGCTACACGCTGGTGGATGCGACGTTCAACTACGCGCTGCCGCGTGGTGCGCTGCGCATGGGTGTGTCCAACCTGTTCGACAAGCAGTACATCACCTACTACTCGCAATCAGCGCTGGTCGAACCGCTGCGCTATTTCGCCGGGCGCGGCCGCACGCTGACGCTGGGGTATTCGCTGGATTTCTGATGGCATCGCGTAATTGTCAGCAGCTTGCGCACGGTACGCCTGCGCAAGCGTGCTGCTGCGCGCGGATGCCGCCATAGAGCCTGCACACGTACTTGCGGCGTGTCCCGTGGAGGTGGGCGGGCAAGGAGCTATCGCTCAGCAACCGACGTGTCTACATCGTTCAATCCGCTCACGGCGATAGCGATAGCGATAGCGATGTTGAGTCGTGGCGTCGTTTAGATGCCGCCAAGTCGGTCGAATGCGCGGTGCCCTCGCCGCTCACGGGACACGCCGCAAGTACGTCCTTGTAGGCTCGGTGGCGGCATCCATGCCACCACACGGTCCCGCAAGTGGCGAGGACACCGCACCAGAGAGTTGGTCGGTCGCTTCTTTTTTTAAAACCATGCACACCGACACTCTCGACTGGCCCTTGCCCGCCCACCGTCGCGGGACCTTACGCGGCATGGATGCCGCGTAAGAGCCTACAGGGACGTACTTGCGGCGT
>NZ_JBEGDX010000003.1:138-153652 GCF_040202975.1 Xanthomonas sp. WHRI 10207
CTTTGGCGGCATCCATGCCGCCAAAGGTCCCGCGACGGTAGGCGGGCAAGGACCAGTGAAGAGGGTCGGTGTGTTGGTTTTCAACAAGCGATCGATCAACGTGCCGGTGCGGTGTCCTTACCGCTTGCCGGACCCTGTGGCGGCATGGATGCCGCCACGGAGCGTCCAAGGATGGATTCACAGCGTGTCCTGCGAGCGGTGAGGGCACCGCATCCCCGACGCACCAGGCATTTGACGGCATCCAAGAGGCGGTATGTCTCGACGTCTCTGTGCTTCTGAGCCTAGTGACCACAGTGGGTGTCTCAGTCGCGCACTGCTACGGCTGCGGTTTCGCTGCAGGGTCCTTGCCCGCCCACCATCGCGGGACACACTGCAAGTACGTCCATGTAAGCTCTTTGGCGGCATCCATGCCGCCAAAGGTCCCGCGACGGTAGGCGGGCAAGGACCAGTGAAGAGGGTCGGTGTGTTGGGTTTTCAATAAAGCGGCCAGCACACTGTCTGGTGCGGTGTTCTTACCGCTTGCGGGACCCTGTGGCGGCACGGATGCTGCCACGGAGCGTCCAAGGATGGATTTACAGCGTGTCCCGCGAGCGGTGAGGGCGCCGCGCGCTCGACCAACTGTGGCGGTTTGGGTGCCCAACGGAGCCATCGAGCGATGGAGGCACGCCGTGTCTCGTAAGAGCTGAGGGCGGCACACCAAGGCCAACAAAAATCCGTCCCGTCAGCCGCTTTCAGTCCAACACGTTCAGCCCAACGAATACACGGTATTGATCACGCTCGATGCCATCGAAGCGCGCGGTGGACGAGCCATATCACTTAGATGACCAAGCCGCAGCATTGGTACGCAGGATGCTGGAGTTAAAGGATTTCGGTGGATTGTTCAGAGCTTCGCTGAACCTTACTCAGGGTGTCGAGCCGACGACGCGGCCTGTATAAGGCCAACCGCCGAGCTGCGAGGTCTTCCCTGGAATCGAGCCGCGCCGCGGTACGGCGTCGGCTCGACAGTGCTCACTTGGTCTGACTTCCCGCGCGTTTGAAATACGCCGTGCGCATCATCGGGTTGCCGTCCTTGAAGTACGCTTCAATCTCGGTCATCACCTTGCCGTCGGCGCTGACCGTATAGGTGCGGGTAGATGCCGGCACGCCTTGGTACATCAACTGCATCACCAGCACGCCGGGCTCGGGCATTTTGACTGCGGCACGATCGACCAGGTAAGTGCCGGATGCCTTGCCCGGCGTGCCGTCCAGCAACAGCGTGGATTGCGCCTGCAGCGTCTTGTCGTCGTGTTCGACGATCTCGGCGCTGGTGGACCACTTGTTGCCCGGAATCTGTTTGAACTCGAGGACGACACGTTTGGGCCTTACCGCCGCTGGCATCGGCAGGATGCCGATATCCAGCAGCCAGGTTCCAACCAGTGGCGATGGCGCGGTTGGCGCGGAGACGGCGGGTGTGGCTTGCAACACGACGGCAGCCACCAGTGCAATACATGCGGTCTTCATGAGAACTCCCTTATCGATATGTGATCCCTGCGGGCAGTCAGGCGACTGCTTGCAAGGCATTGCGCGTAGAGATCGACTTCTCGTAGACCGTCCCACTCCGGCCCGAGGGCGATACTCACCGCTGCCCGGTGGTGAGTCAACTGACGGCACATGGAGTCGGCAGCCCTTGCTTGCCTCGCGCATCGTTGGCGATGCAATCATGATCGCTTACCCGCGACTCAATCGAAATGGATGACGTAATGCGGGCAATGACTGCGCTGCTTGCGCAGGCGGCAGTGTGAGTGCTTGGCGATACAGTTGCGCCGACACCTTGCATCGCTGCGGGTCCGACCATGCAGCCCAATCGATCGGATGCTGCGCCGAATCGATTGCCTCCCAAAACGGTTTGTTGCGGCGCAAGCGCGCTGCGCGATCTTCTGCGTCGGACACCGCGTGTTGCGGTGCCTGTGTTGCGGTGCTGGCGATCAGGTCGGCAAGCAGGCCAGGTACGCGTGCACGCGTTTCCTTGTTCTGTAGGCGTTCGCCGTTGTCCAGCAACGTGTTGCGGTTTGGATATACCAGCGAAGCCATCCAGCAAAGAGGGCGCTGAGTGTCCCGTTAGCGCTGCGAGCATCTCGCCCTACACCTGCGAACAAACCATCCCGTTAGCCGCTTTCAGCTCAAAGACTTCAGCCCAACGAACGCGCGGTATTGATCACGTTGATGCCATCGAAGCGTGCGGTGGCTGAACCATGCGACACCGCCGACACTTGGCTGGGTTGCCCCTTGCCATCGAAGAACGAGCCGCCCAACCGGAAGTCGCGCGCGTCGCAGACCGCGCTGCAGGCGTTCCAGAATTCCGGCGTGCGGATCTGGTAAGCACCGTCTTCCACCAACCGCGTGACCTGGCCGTTTTCGATCTCGTAGAACAGCTGTCCACCGAACTGTGCGTTGTAGCGCTGCTGATCGATCGAGTACGAACCGCGTCCATGGATGTATAGCCCGCGCTCGACGTTCTTGATCATGTCCGCCACCGCCAGCGGCGTCTTGCCCGCTGCCAGCGACACGTTGGGCATGCGCTGGAACTGCACGTTGGACCACGAATCGGCGTAGCTGCAGCCGTCGGAGGCGGTTTTTCCGAGCAGATGCGCCTGATCGCGCGTGCATTGGTAATCGACCAGGATGCCGTCCTTCACCAAGTCCCATTGCTTGGTCTTGACGCCCTCATCGTCGTAGCCCACTGCACCCAGGCTGCCTGGCTGCGTCTTGTCGGCGACAAAGGTCACCGCGTCGCTACCCCAGCGGAACTTCGCATCGCGCTTATCCAGCGTGGCGAAACTGGTGCCGGCGTAATTGGCCTCATAGCCCAGCACACGATCGAGCTCGAGCGGGTGGCCCACTGATTCGTGGATGGTGAGAAACAGATTGCTCGGGTCGATCACCAGATCGTACTTGCCGGCCTTCACCGACGGCGCAGTGAGCTTGGCGCGCGCCTGCTTTGCGGCGGCAATGGCGTCTTCGCGCGCATCGTAGCTGTTTCCATAACCGACCAGCCCGCCAGGCAGTGCGTGCTTCTCGCGCGCATCGCCATCCAGATACTCATACCCCATGCCCATCGGCGCGGACAGCCCGTCGCGGGTGCGGAATTTGCCGCTGGCCTTGTCCACCGCGGTCACGGTGAAGGGTAGCCACAGCCGGTGCACATCCTGGTCGATATAGGAGCCATCGCTGCTGGCGAAATACTTCTGCTCGTTGATCGCAAACATGCGCGAGGCCACGAAGGTGGCGCCGGCGTTGAGCGCGGCAGCGTTGACCTCCATCAGCAGCGCGACTTTGTCTTGCAGCGGCACTTCCATCGCGTTTTTCTTGATCGGTGTCTTCCAACTGACCTGCCCGGCCGGCGTCACCGGCGCCAGCTGCACCGGCGTGCCGCCCAGCCGCGCATTGGCCTTGGCAATCGCCACCGCCTGCCGCGTGGCGGTGGCCACACCATCGCTGGTTAGCGTATTGGTCGCCGCAAAGCCCCACGCACCCTCGGCAAGCACGCGCACGCCTACGCCACTGGATTCGGCATTGACCACGTTCTCCACCTGCGCCTCGCGAGTGATCACGAACTGGCGCAGATACCGGCCCACGCGCACATCGCAATAGCTGGCACCGGCCGCCTTGGCCGTGGTCAGCGCGGTATCGGACAGGCGTCGGTTGCGTGCCGCATCCACCGGGCTGAGCAATTGTTCGGCAGCGATCAGCCGCGTATGCGGCAGCAGCAACCCGGCTGCACCGATGCCGGACAAGGTGAGGAAGGTACGACGGTCCACAGCGGTTCTCCGTTGAAGGCGAGCGGCACGACTCCCCGCCGCGCCAGCCCCCGAGACTGGCTGGTGCGGGCGATGGCGGTCAAGGGGGCAGCGCAGGCATCGCGCCTGGCAGCTTCACCTGCAGCGCCGTCATGTCCGTCGCGTATACCCTGGGTTCCAGGCCATGCGCCATGGCGGGCTTAGCGTGCAGGTAGAGCCCGCAATCGCCGGTCCAACAGATAGCCCAGCAGGCCGCCGATGGCGATGGGCAGCAGCGCATAGATCGGGATGAAGATCAGCGCCAGCGCCGACTGCGCGTCGGCACGCAGATCCAGCGTGGCGTGCGCCCAGGCCAACGCACCGAAGCCAAGCAGGCACGGCATGAGCAGCGCGACCGCCCGCCGGTACGCAAAACTGATCGCCAGCAGCGCCCCCCAGGCGATTGCGTTGAATCCGCCCAACAACAGCCACCCGCCCCAACCGGTGTCGGTGTATTGCCGCAACCAGTCCATGCCATACGGCAGTCGCACCGCGTACGGAAGTACCAAGCCAACAACAACCAGCAGGCAACGGGCAGTGCGCATACGCATCGGTAAAGCTCGGTTGGCGCGGCGGGAGTGCGAGCGCGCCAATACTTGTGGATGGATGCGCGTGCGTCAACGTCCCCTGGCATGCAACGAGCGGCAGTCCTTTCGCGTTGCAGAGCGCACTGTGTTTCGTTAAGACGCACGCCATGTCGTTGCGCGGGCGGTACCCGGCGCTGCAGGAAAGTGCTGTAGTGCTGCGTACCGTGCACGTGCTATTGGCGCGGACAATGACATCGTCTTCGCACGCTGCAACTGCGCGTCCTAGCGCAGTTTCCTGGGGTACTGATACAGCCAGCTGGCTATTGCAGCCCAAAGGGCAATGGCGGCGAAAAACAATCTCGCAATCCTCTCCGAATAGGTAATCTCAGGCAGATAGCCAAGCAGAAACAGGCAATAACCGACGATCGCTGCACTGCCGCCCGACCAGTGCGGCAGTGCGCGGACGTGCGTGCTTCAGCCAAGGAAGCAGGTGCAGTGCGGGCACGGCCAGAACCAAAAATGCAGGCAAGCCCAGGATGAACGAAAGGAGAGGAAAGATAGAAAGAAAAAGATCTCCATCGCCATGTCCGCTGTAAACCGCCAACACAATGAACAAGATGATGCCGCTGAAAACGACGCGGTAAGGCAGGCGTAAATCGATATGACAAGAATCTTGAAGCTCGCTTTCGCCACCCCTGCCAGGACCAGCAGGAGCGCCCTGCGATCAAACGCCCACGTCATGCCGGCTGAGTCGCAGCGAAGGTCGCATTCGAGATCAATATGCCAGTTCTCCAACGCATATGAGGTCGCCGTCATCAAGCCTGCAATGCACATCCTGCCTGGGGCAGAGCAGATCACCTGCACGCGCGCTGTGAATGTCCACAAGTGCAGATCCACCTTGTGCGTACGTGTACACAACGTAGTTGGGTTTCTTGCCTGTCTCAAATAGCAGGCCCTTCCAGGAACCGGCATAGGGCTCGAGGCGAGCGACACCTGCGCTTGTGTAGGTAGCCAGGCCTCTGCGGTCATTGGCACAGTTGCGATCTATTACCAACCAATACGCCACTGCTGGCGACAAGCCTCAAGACACCCGCACCAGGCGGGTGTCTTGACTAAACCAGGCCTTGTCCGTGGCCAAGCCGAAACTTGGCCTCACGCCTTATCCGCATCCAGGTGATACCGCGTGGCCTGCGCCACTTCATTCTTCGAGCCCAGGAACACCGGCACGCGCTGGTGCAGTTGTGTGGGCTGGATGTCCAGGATGCGTTCGCGCCCGGTGGTGGCCGCGCCGCCGGCTTGTTCCACCAGCATGCTCATCGGGTTGGCTTCGTACATCAGGCGCAGCTTGCCGGGCTTGGTGGCGTCCTTCTTGTCCCAGGGGTAGATGAAGATGCCGCCGCGGGTAAGGATGCGGTGCACGTCGGCGACCATGCTGGCGATCCAGCGCATGTTGAAGTCCTTGCCGCGGGTGCCGTCCTTGCCGGCCAGCAAATCGCCTACATAGGCCTGCATCGCCGGTTCCCAGTGGCGCTGGTTGGACATGTTGATGGCGTATTCGGCGGTGTCTTCGGGCACGCGCATATTGGCCTGGGTCAGCAGGAAGCTGCCTTCTTCGCGCTCCAGGGTGAAGGCGTGGGTGCCGTGGCCGAGCGTGAGCACCAGCATGGTGCTGGGGCCGTAGATGCAGTAGCCGGCGGCGACTTGTTGGGTGCCCGGCTGCAGGAAGTGTTCGTCGCCGGGCTTTTCGGTGCCCTTGGGCGCGCGCAGTACCGAGAAAATGGTGCCGACCGAGACGTTGACGTCGATGTTGGAGCTGCCATCGAGCGGGTCGAACAGCAGCAGGAAATCGCCGCTGGGGTATTGGTCGGGCACCGGCTGGCTGTGGTCCATTTCTTCGGAGGCGCATGCGGCCAGGTGGCCGCCCCAGGCATTGGCTTCGAGCAGGATGTCGTTGCTCAGCACGTCGAGCTTCTTCTGCGCCTCGCCCTGCACGTTGCCGGTGCCGGCATCGCCAAGCACGCCGCCCAGCGCGCCCTTACTCACGGCGATGGAAATGCGCTTGCAGGCACGCGAGACGATGGTGATCAGCTGGCGCAATTCCGCATCGATACGGCCGGCGTGTTGTTCTTCGATCAGGAAGCGGGTCAGCGAGGGACGCGACATGGGGGCGGGCAGCCTGTGTAGGAAGTGGGCCGCCATTGTCGCCATTGCGCCGTTAGATTTCGATCACTTGCTGCGCGTTTCGGAGCGCGGTTGATCGAACATGTGCGAATGGGGGGCTGCGATGGTTGCGCTGCGCTTGCCCCCATCCGCCCTTCGGGCACCTTCCCCCGCGGGCGGGGGAAGGGAGCAGGCAGTGCGCGTTGCCCGTCGATAGCGTGGCTGCTCCCGTGCATGCGGGGCTGGCGGGCGCAGCGCCTGTCGTCGCCCCCAGCTTGTGCCTTTGGCAAACGACGGCGTCGGGCCTGGAGCGCGTCGCCGCCCTGTCACGTGCATTGTCTGCGGTGGGCTGTGGAGCGCGTCGTGTGGCCGCAGGCCTGCCAAAGGCTCTGCTGCGCGGGCATAAAAAAACCGGGAGGCTTGCGCGCTCCCGGTACTTGCGTTGCGTAGATCGACCGATGCGGTCAACCGCATCGGTGGCTGCTTACATCCGGCTGACGGTCGCCACGGCCTGGGCCACGTAGTCCAGATTGCGCTGGCTCAATGCGGCCACGCAGATGCGGCCGGTGCCCACGGCGTAGATGGCGAACTCGTCGCGTAGGCGGTCCACTTGCGACCTGGTCAGGCCCGAGTACGAGAACATGCCGGCCTGGTGCTGGATGAACTCAAATTCCGGCGAGCCCAACGTGGCCAGCCGCTCGACCAGACCGGCGCGCAGGGCGTGGATGCGCTCGCGCATTTCGGTCAATTCCTGTTCCCACACATCGCGCAGTTCCGGGCTGGTCAGCACGCCGGCCACCAGTGCGGCGCCATGCGTGGACGGGCTGGAATAGATGGTGCGGATGATGCGCTTGACCTGCGACTGCACGGCCTTGGCTTCGGCGGCAGTGGCCGAGACCACCGACAGCGCGCCCACGCGCTCGCCATACAGCGAGAACGACTTGGAATACGAGCTGGCCACCACGTAGCTGTCGATGCCTTCGGCAGCGAGCAGGCGCACCGCGTAGGCATCGGCCTCGATGCCCTTGTCGAAGCCCTGGTAGGCGATGTCCACGAACGGGAACAGGTTGCGTTCCTTCAACAGGCCGGCGACCTGCTTCCACTGGTCCTTGGTCAGGTCCGCGCCAGTGGGGTTGTGGCAGCAGGCGTGCAGCAGCACCACCGTGCCCGGTTCGAGTTTTGCCAGATCGGCGAGCATGCCGTCGAAATTCAGGCCGTGGGTCGCTGCATCGAAGTAGGTGTAATCCACGACCTCGAAGCCGGCCGCGCCGAACACCGCGCGGTGGTTTTCCCAGCTCGGGTTGCTGATGGCGATGGTGGAGGTGGGCAGCAACTTCTTGAGCAGGTCTGCGCCAACGCGCAGCGCACCGCTGCCGCCGACGGTCTGCGAGGTCGCCACGCGCCCGGAGGCCACCAGTGCCGATTCGGCACCGAACAGCAGCTCCTGGGTGGCCTTGTCGTAGGCAGCCAGGCCGTCGATGGGCAGATAGCCGCGCGGTTTGGCTTCCTGCGCGAGCTGCTGCTCGATCTTGTGCACGGCGCGCAGCAGCGGGATGCGGCCGTTTTCGTCGTAATAGATACCCACGCCCAGATTGACCTTGTTGGGGCGGCTATCGGCGTTGTAGGCCTCGGTCAGGCCCAGGATGGGGTCGCCTGGAACCTGTTCTACGTTTGCAAAGAAGGACACGGCATGACTCACTGAAGGACGAAAGAGTGGGGTACTTCCGGATCGTTGGCCGCTGCTGGGCCAAACCACTTCATCGTAGCAGGGCGTGGCGGGCGTAGCATGCTTCGTTCCGCACGCAACGATACGGCCACAGGACGGATGAGGGACACTACGCGTATGCCCAGACTCACCTTGTTGGCCGCCGCGTGCGGCGTGTTCGTTGCGAGCGCCGTTGCGCCCGCCCTGGCCGCCGAGCCCACACCCCAGCTGCTGCCAGCCGTGCAGGTGGATGCCGCGCGCGTGCACGGGGTGGACGACTTCGACCTGCCGGCCTCGTTCACCGTGGTGTCGGCCGACGACGACAACCGCCGCGGCGCGCAGGTGTCCGAGCTGCTGGACGGCATCCCCGGGCTGGTGGCGCGCGACCGCCAGAACTACGCGCAGGACACCCAGCTGTCGATCCGCGGCTTCGGTGCGCGCTCCACCTTCGGCGTACGCGGCGTGCGCCTGCTGGTGGACGGCATCCCGGCGAGCATGCCCGATGGTCAAGGCCAGTTGTCGCACTTCAACGTGCTGGGTGCCGAGCGGGTGGAAGTGCTGCGCGGGCCGTTTTCGGCGCTGTACGGCAACTCTTCCGGCGGCGTACTGCAACTGTGGAGCGCCGATGGCAAGCCGGATGATCCATGGCGGCTGCGTGCCACCTACGGCAGCAATGCCACCGTCAATGTAGGCGCGCAGTTGCTCGGCCAGCAGGGCGCGGTGCACTACAACCTGGCCGCCAATCACTTCGAAACCGATGGCTTCCGCGACCATAGCCGTGCCAAGCGCGACTCGGTCAACGCCAAGCTCGGTTTCGACCTGGCGCCCGGCAGCCGGCTGGATCTGGTGCTCAATTATCTCGACGCGCCCGATGCGCAGGACCCGCTGGGTCTGACCCGCGCGCAATTCAACGCCGACCCGCGCCAGGCCACATCGGTGGCCACGCAGTTCAATACCCGCAAATCGGTGCGTCAATCGCAGGCCGGGGCGATCTTCACCCAGCAATTCGACAGCCAGACGCTGCGGCTGATGGCCTATGGCGGCCAGCGCAGCGTGGAGCAGTTTCTGGCGGTGCCGGTGGCGGTGCAGCGCAACCCGCTGCACGCCGGTGGCGTGATCGATCTGGACAGCAATTACGAAGGCGCCGACGCGCGCTGGGCGTGGCAGGGGCAGGCGCTGGGCCGGCCCCTGCAGCTCACCGTGGGCGCGAACGTCGATCGCCAACGGCAGCACCGCACCGGCTACGAAAACTTCGTCGGCGCCACGTTGGGCGTGCAGGGCGCGCTGCGCCGCAATCAGCGCGACCAGGTCGAAAACGTGGACCAGTTTGCGCAGGCCTGGTGGCAGTGGAGCGACCGCTGGTCGGCATTGCTGGGCGTGCGGCATAGCCAGGTGCGTTTCAAGTCGGACGACCACTACATCGTGGGCCGCAATCCCGACGATAGCGGGCGGCGCGATTATTCGGCCACCACGCCGGTGGGCGGCATCGTGTTCCGCGCCACCGACGATCTGCGTTTTTACGCCTCCGCCGGACGCGGCTTCGAAACACCCACCTTCAACGAGCTGGGCTATCGCAACGATGGCGCCGCCGGTCTGGCGCTGGATCTGGGCTCGGCCACGAGCCGCAATTACGAAGTCGGTAGCAAGTGGCGCGCGCAGAGCGGCGCGGCGCTGCAGGTGGCGTTGTTTCGCGCCGACACCGACGACGAACTGGCGGTGGCCAGCAACACCAACGGCCGCAGCACCTTCCGCAACATCGGCGCCACCCGCCGCCAGGGCGCGGAGCTGAGTTGGCAGCAACCGCTGGGCGCCACCCAGCAAGTGCAGCTGGCTTACACCTTTGTCGACGCCACCGTGCGCGATGGCTATCTCACCTGCGCCAGCAGCGGTTGCGCCACGCCCACCGCACCGGTGGCCAGCGGCTCGCGCCTGCCCGGCGTGCCACGCCAGCAATTGTTCGCGCGCTGGCAGTGGCAGCCTGCGCAGTGGCAGTTCGCCGCCGAAACGGTGGCTTCCGACGCCACCGTGGCCAACGACCTGGCCACCGAACGCGCGCCCGGCTATGCGTTGGTCAATCTGGAAGCCTCGCGCCGCTGGACCACTGCGCAGGGTGCGGTGCGTACGTTTGCACGCATCGACAACGCGCTGGACCGGCAGTACGTGGGCTCGGTGATCGTCAACGACGGCAACGGGCGTTATTACGAGCCGGGCCCGGATCGCACGTATACGGTGGGGCTGCAGTGGGATTTTGGTGGCTGAGCAGGCCGCAGGCGGTGGGCGTCCAACAACGCGCCCGCTGCCCCGTAGGAGCGCACCCGGGCGCGACGAAGCCGTCCCGATGACACGCCTCGCTACGCGGCTGCAACAGCAACGGGTAGAGGCATCTCCAGTAAAACGCCAGGCCACACCATGCGCGTCATCGATCACGCCCCCGCAGACTGGTTTCTCCTGCGCGAGGACAGCCGCTACTGGCTGGACATCAACTGCACGATGTCGGCCACCGGCTTCTCGATCCTGCTGCCGTTGAATGCAACAGAGCTCGCCGATGTGTTAGTGGACGCGCACGCCGCCTGCGCGCAACTGGCGGCGCAGGTACAAGCCAGACCACACGCCTATGCTGTGCGCGATAGCAGCGCCCTGCATGGCAACCGCGTGCTTGCGGCAGTGCAGGCATGGCGCGCCGCAGGCTCCACGACGGCGGCTTGAAGTCGCGTCGCGCCATGCGAAGAAGACTGTCGTCACTCAACACGTGCGTGATAGTTTGGGCCACTCATTCACTGCAAGGAGCGCAACGATGACAGCCTGGAAGCAAGCATTGGTTTTTTCGGCGACGGTGGCGTGTCTGCTGGCCTGCAATGTGGCCAGGGCAGACCATATGGACATGCGCATCGTGCACGACTACCCCGCCGGTGCCCCGGCCATCGCACAGATCCATGCCTGGCTGCTGCAGCAACCCAGGCCGAGCGGTCAAACCAGGCAGATGCCGCCGCAGGCCGCTGCCGATTTGGGCACTGTTCGCGTCAGCACCGTCCTTTTCGACAGGCCCATGGGCACACGCATCGATGCAGCCACCGCGGCACTGCCCCTGCCGTCGCAAGGCCGCCCGCGCGATGAAGTCACCATCGATGCGTGCAACGCCGGTCAGCGTTATCGCTGGGTCTATGTATGGCAGCAGACGCCGGCTGCTGCATGGCAGTTGCGCTCCTACCATCAAAAAAGCGTCGCCGACTGCAAGGCACCGCTGGACGAGCCGATGCCGTCGGGGACACACACAACCACGCGTTGACCCTGGCGACAGTGCCCGCACGCCGATATCAACGTCACGCTGCCATCGGTATTGCCGCCACACGCGCTCTTTACTGCCTGTCGATCGTCGCCTTACGCCTGTAGGCGATGATGCGCTGCAATGCATTTGAGCGGGAAAACCAGCATTTCTGCATAGCGGGAAATGACGCAGCGCAACAGCGCCTGACATGACATTGCGCTAGCACTTGCAGGGGTATACACGTTCGCATCGGACCACGCTGCCAGGAGACCATGATGAACGCGCTTGCCTCAACCAAACCGCTCAATACCGACCCGCAGTCCATCTTCAAATCGCGCTACGACAACTTCATCGGCGGTGCATGGGTTGCGCCGCACGGCGGCCAGTACTTCGACAACACCACGCCGATCAGCGGCAAGGTGTTTACTTCGATTGCGCGCTCCACCGCGCCGGATATCGAGGCGGCGCTGGATGCTGCGCACGCGGCAAAAGAGGCCTGGGGCAAGACCTCCACCACCGATCGCTCCAATGTGCTGCTCAAGATCGCCGACCGCATCGAGCAGAATCTCGAATTGCTGGCCTATGCCGAAACCTGGGACAACGGCAAACCGGTGCGCGAAACGCTCAATGCCGATGTGCCGCTGTGCGTGGATCACTTCCGTTATTTTGCCGGCGCGATCCGGGCGCAGGAAGGCGGCATTTCCGAGATCGACAGCGACACCATCGCCTACCATTTCCACGAGCCGCTCGGCGTGGTGGGGCAGATCATTCCGTGGAATTTCCCGTTGCTGATGGCGTGCTGGAAACTGGCGCCTGCACTGGCCGCCGGTAACTGCGTGGTGATGAAGCCGGCCGAACAGACGCCGGCGTCGATCCTGGTGTTGATGGAAGTCATCGGCGATCTGCTACCGCCCGGCGTGCTCAACGTGGTCAATGGCTTTGGGTTGGAGGCTGGCAAGCCGCTGGCCAGCAACCCGCGCATCGCCAAGATCGCCTTCACCGGCGAAACCACCACCGGCCGGCTGATCATGCAGTACGCCAGCCAGAACCTGATTCCGGTGACGCTGGAGCTGGGCGGCAAATCGCCCAATATCTTCTTTGCCGATGTGATGGCCGAAGACGATGATTTCCTCGACAAGGCGGTGGAAGGTTTTGTGCTGTTTGCCTTCAATCAGGGCGAGGTATGCACCTGCCCCTCGCGCGCGCTGATCCAGGAATCGATCTACGACAAGTTCATGGAAAAAGCGCTCAAGCGCGTAGCCGCAATCAAGCAGGGCAACCCGCTCGATCCCAACACCATGGTTGGCGCGCAGGCATCGAGCGAGCAGCTGGAAAAGATCCTGTCGTACATCGACATCGGCAGACAGGAAGGTGCCGAAGTGTTGATCGGTGGCGAGCGCAACACGCTCGATGGCGAGCTGGCCGAGGGCTTCTACGTCAAGCCCACGGTGTTCAAGGGCCACAACAAGATGCGTGTGTTCCAGGAAGAAATCTTCGGGCCGGTGGTGTCGGTGACCACCTTCAAGGACGAAGCCGAGGCGCTGGCGATTGCCAACGATACGCTTTACGGCCTGGGCGCTGGCGTGTGGAGTCGCGATGCGTCGCGGTTGTACCGCATGGGCCGCGCGATCCAGGCCGGCCGCGTGTGGACCAACTGCTATCACGCCTATCCCGCGCATGCCGCGTTCGGTGGCTACAAGCAGTCGGGTATCGGCCGCGAAAACCACAAGATGATGCTCGACCACTACCAGCAAACCAAGAACCTGCTGGTGAGCTATTCGCCGAAGGCGCTGGGGTTTTTCTGAGCCATCCGGGCGCACAGGCAACGCGACTTGCCTGTGCGTCAGCTGCATGCGCCACGCGATGCGTGCAGTACGGCACGGAGGCCGCCGAGTTGCCGGACACGACACCCGCAACGACGTGCCGCGCGTATGCGCGCTCGCTTGATCCAGGGGCGTAACGCGCCACAGATTGCGGCCCCAGGCGGCCGTGGGAGAGAAACTATGCAAGCTGCTGCCGAAACCGACTTGCCATTGCAGGTCATGGCCACGCTGCCAGCATTACAGCTGATCGACACACTGCGTGCGCGGCACGGCGATCTGCTGTTCCATCAATCCGGTGGGTGTTGCGATGGCTCGTCGCCGATGTGCTTTGCGGTGGGCGACTTCATCGTTGGCGATCGCGACGTGCTGCTGGGCGAGATCGGTGGCGCGTCGTTCTACATCAGCGCGCCGCAATTCGAGTACTGGAAGCACACCCAGCTGATCATCGATGTGGTGCCGGGCCGTGGTGGCATGTTCTCGCTGGAAAATGGCGAAGGCGTGCGATTTCTGGTGCGCTCGCGGCTCTTCAGTGATGACGAATTCCGCCGCCTGCAGGCGGCGGGGCGGGCCTAGCACCGCCAGACTTGCCCCGCGACCGCGACCGCGCCGGTGTCAGTGCTCGGGTGCCGGTGTGCTGCCCGGCGTCTTGGCAGGGGTGTCGTCATCGGCCGGGATCAAGCGGCCTGGTGCATCGCCTGCACCGCGATCCTCATACTGCTCGGCATCGCGCTTGCCGTGCTGTTCGCCCGGTTGGGTGGGTAGGTCGCGTAAGGGGTCGCGGGACATGGCGCCGCTCCTGGTGTCTGGATGGGCTGCCAGTTCAGCGCGTGCGCGGTGAAGGGCACGCAAATTGCACGATATAAGCGGATTTCTCACGTCTGGATCACGGCAGCGGCGCTACTGATGTGGGCCCTCAATGCTGCACCGTGGAGCAGACCATGCGCCCCCAGGACCGCCGTCCCGACCGTCGCCTGTTCAGTGCGCAGGTGGAGCCTGCCGCGGCCAAGCGGACCCATCGCAAGCGACCACAAGTCGATGCAGTCGGTGTGGCGCAGGACTTCCAGTGCTACAGCCTGGCCGATTACCAGCGGCGCCGCCGCCGGGGCGGGCCCACCTGGCGCGATCTGTCGCCGGCCTATGCGTTCGCCCGCCTGACCCACGCTGCAGACTGGCCGCGCGGCAATGATGCGCACTGCGAGCAGGCGCTGGCGGCGCAGTGGGACAGCATGCGCGGCAACTCGCGCCTGGACTGGCCGCATGCGCGCACCATCGTCGAAGACGCGTGGCTGGCGCTGGATCATATTCCCGAGGCAGCCATCCACGGAGCGGCGCACTGATGGCACGACCGATCTGGACCGGAACCCTGTCGTTCGGCCTGCTCAACGTGCCGGTGGCGTTGATGTCCGGCGAACGCAAGGTGGACCTGCATTTCCGCATGCTCGACTCGCGCGACAAGAAGCCGATCCGCTTCGAGCGCGTCAACGCCGATACTGGCGATGAAGTGCCGTGGAAGGAAATCGTCAAGGCATTCGAGTACGACAAGGGCAGCTACGTCATCGTCGAAGAGCAGGACATCCGCTCGGCGTCGCCGGAAAGCCACGAGACGGTGGAGGTGGAAACCTTTGTCGATGCGGCCGACATCGACCCGCGCTATTTCGAAAAGCCCTACATCCTGGTGCCAGGCAAGAAGGCCGAAAAAGGCTATGTGCTGCTGCGCGAAACGCTACGCGACACCGGCAAGGTGGGTATTGCCAAGGTGGTGATCCGCACCCGCGAATACCTGGCCGCGGTGATGCCGCAGGGTGATGCGTTGATCCTGTTGCTGCTGCGCTATCAACAGGAAGTGGTGGACCCGCAGGACTTCAAATTGCCGGCCGGTGCGGTGGGTGAGTACCGCATCACGCCCAAGGAACAGGAGATGGCCAGGCAGTTGATCGAGTCGATGTCCGGCACCTGGCAGCCGGAGGACTATCACGACGAATTCCGCGGCAAGCTCGAGAAGATCCTGCGCAAGCGCATCCAGGAAAAGGGCGGCACCACGCAGGTGGAGGTGGAGCCCACCCAGCATGAAGACGCCACCACCAACGTGGTGGATTTCATGTCTTTGCTGCAGAAAAGCCTGCAGGCCAATACGCGCACACCAGCCAAGAAGACCGGCAGCGCTAGCGCGAACGCAGCGCCGGCCAAGAAGGCCGCAACCAAGAAGGTCGCCAAAAAAGCCACCAAGAAGACGGCGAGCAAGGCGACCAAGAAAACCGCTGCAAAAGCCGCGCCGCGCCGCAAGGCCGGCTAGCCGATGGGCCGGAACGACCACGCTACCAAGCGCAGATCCAAGCAGGTCAACTGGCGCATGCGGGCACTGGAGTTGGACGGCGCACGCGATGCGCCGTGTCCGACCGAATTGCGCGCGCAGCTCACGCTGTTGCGCGAGCAGGCCCCAGACGGCGATGGATGGCTGCACGAAATCAAATGGGATGGGTATCGCCTGCTGGCCGACCTGGTCGATGGCCGTGTGCAACTGCGCTCGCGTAACGATCAGGCATGGACCGAGCGCTTCCCGGAGGTAGTGAGCGCGCTGCAGGCGTTGCCGGTGCGCGACGCGCGGCTGGATGGTGAGCTGGTGGTGCTGGATGCGCAGGGACGTAGCGATTTCTCCGCATTGCAACGGGCGCTGGATGGCAGCGTGCGGCAGCCGCTGCGCTATCTCGTGTTCGATCTGCTCGGTCTGGCCGGCGTCGATCTGCGCGACACGCCGCTGCTGCAGCGCAAACAGCTGCTGCGTGCACTGCTTGGCGACACCCCGGGCACATTGGCCTACAGCGACCATGTGATCGGGCGCGGGCCGGAGGTGTTCGCGGCCAGTGCCGACAAGGGCTGGGAAGGCATCGTCAGCAAGCGCGCCGAAGCGGCGTATCACGGCGGCCGCGGTGCGGATTGGGTCAAGACCAAGCACGAAGACAGCGACGAGTTTGTGGTGGTGGGATACACAGATCCCAAGGGCACGCGCAGCGGCTTCGGTGCGTTGCTGCTTGCGCAACTGGACGGCAAGGCGCTGCGTTACGTGGGCCGCGTGGGCACCGGTTTCGATGATGCATTGTTGGGCAAGATCACCACGCAACTGCGTGCGCTGCACAGCGACACCGCCACGTTGGAACTGCCATCGCATCTGCCGGGCCGTCCGCGCGATGTGCATTGGGTGCGGCCGGCGCTGATCGCCGAAGTGGCATTCCGTGGCTGGGCCAAGCAAGGGCTGTTGCGGCAAGCTGCGTTCAAGCGCTTACGGCAGGACAAACCCATGACCGATCTGGGTGGCGACCGCGCTGCACCCGCCAAGCGCGCGACCAAGACACGCACTGAAGCAGCTAAATCGAGCGTGGCGACGCGGGAGAACGCGAGCAAAAAAGTCTCCAGGACCACGAGCAGCGTTGCGAGCACACGCACACGTGCTGGCGAGGCGGCGTCCAAGAGCAGGACATCCGTAGCGTCGAGCGTCACCAGCACTGCATCGGCCACGGCGAAGAAGACAGCGGCGGCGCTGCCCACCGACGGCGTCACCATCACCCATCCCGAGCGCGTGGTGTTTCCCGCGCGGGGCATCAGCAAGGGCGAGGTGGCGGCCTACTACCGCGCCGTCGCGCCGCTGGTGTTGCTGGAGGTCGCGCGCCGGCCGCTGTCGTTGCTGCGCTGCCCCGATGGCGTGGGTGGCGACTGCTTCTTCCAGAAGCACCAGGGTCGGCAACTGGGCGCGCATATCGAGGCGATTGCGCTCAAGCAGAAAAGTGGCACTGAGGAGTATTTGTATATCGAGGATGCAGCCGGCTTGCTCGAGCTGGTGCAGATGAACACGCTGGAGCTGCATCCGTGGGGGTCGTGCATCGACGACCCGGAGCATCCGGACCGCCTGGTGTTTGATCTGGATCCGGGCGAACAGGTCGCCTGGTCCGCCGTGGTGGCTGCCGCGCGCGACATCCGCAACAAGCTGCGCGCGGCAGGACTGGAAAGCGCAGTGCGCTTATCCGGCGGCAAGGGGCTGCATGTCGTCGTGCCGATCGTGCCGGATGCCAGCTGGGAGCAGGCGCGCGATTTCTGTGACGCATTCGCGCAGGCGCTGGCCACGCAGGCACCGGAGCGTTACGTGGCCACCATGAGCAAGGCCAAGCGGCATGGGGTGATCTTTATCGACTGGCTGCGCAACGGCCGCGGCAACACCAGCGTGTGTTCGTGGTCGCTGCGCGCGCGCGAAAAGGCCACCGTCGCCGTACCGCTGCACTGGGAAGAGCTCGGCAAGATCAGCGGGCCGGATGCGTTTCCGATCGACAAGGCCGTGCAACGTGCCAAGCGTCAGCGTGTGGACCCGTGGGCGGAAGTGCTGGCAGTGAAGCAACGGTTGCCGACAGGCGAGGGCAAGCGCTAACGATCGACACGACGGCTGCGCAGTCGCTACGCAGAAGCAGTACGGCGTAGGAGATACGCGTACTTCCCGATGTCGAAGCATCGTGCCCGCTCAAGCAAAGAACTGCAGCCGCTCTAGCCGGCTGAGAGAAAAGGCGCGGAGCGATGGCAGACAACGCCGCCATTGCTTATTGCCCGGCATGCACCCAGCAAAACCAATGCGGCCAAGCGCTTTTACCGATTCCCGATTCTCCATTCCCGATTCAAGGCGACACAGCGTTCTCGCGCGTCACCCGGCTCAACGCATCGCTGCTGATCTCGGCAATCGAATGCGTGCCGGTCAGCGTCATCGCCACGCGCATTTCCTTCTCGATCAAGGTCAGCAAATTCTCTACACCGGCCTGGCCGCGGGCCGCCAGCGCGTAGACGAATGCGCGGCCCAACAACACCGCATCGGCACCGAGCGCGAGCATGCGCACCACATCCAGCCCACTGCGGATGCCCGAGTCGGCCAGGATCTTGAGCTGCCCTTTCACCGCATCGGCAATGGCCGGCAACGCGCGTGCGCTGGACAGCACGCCATCGAGCTGACGTCCACCGTGGTTGGACACCACGATGCCGTCGGCGCCGAAGCGCACCGCATCGCGCGCATCGTCCGGGTCCAGGATTCCCTTGATCACCATCGGCCCGGTCCAGAACTCGCGGATCCATTCCAGGTCTTTCCACGCAATCGACGGGTCGAAGTTGGCGCCGAGCCAGCCGATGTAGTCCTGCAAGCCGGTGGGGCTGCCGCGATAGGCCGAGATGTTGCCCAGATCATGCGGTTTGCCGAGCAGGCCCACGTCCCACGCCCAGCGCGGATGCGTCACCGCCTGCAGCATCCGCCGCAGCGATGCATTGGGCCCGCTCATGCCCGAGTGCGCATCGCGGTAGCGCGCGCCCGGTGTGGGCATGTCCACGGTGAATACCAACGTGGTGACGCCGGCCGCTTTGGCGCGCTCTAGCGCATTGCGCATGAAGCCGCGGTCCTTGAGCACATACAGCTGGAACCACATCGGCCGGCTGATGGCCGGCGCCACTTCTTCGATCGGGCACACCGACACCGTGGAGAGGGTGAACGGGATCCCGCGCGCGGCCGCTGCACGTGCGGCCTGCACTTCGCCGCGCCGCGCATACATGCCGGTGAGCCCGACCGGTGCCAAAGCCACTGGCATCGCCAGGGTTTCGCCGAACAGCTCGGTGCTCAGGCTCAGGTCGGACATGTTGCGCAGCACCCGCTGGCGCAGCGCGATATCGGCCAGATCCGAGACATTGCGCCGCAGCGTGTGCTCGGCGTAGGCGCCACCATCGATGTAATGGAACAGGAACGGCGGCAAGCGCGCCTGCGCGGCGGCACGGTAATCGGAAGCGGCAGAGATGATCATCGAAGACGGACGACAGCTGCGGGGTAGCCGTCGAGTGTAAGACCATCGGTGTGTTGCGGGGATGGGCGGCGCGTCTGTTGGTAGCAACGCGTGTCTTACAACGGCCACGCTGTTCGTCAGTGTGGTGATGGCCTTGCCGTTCGCAACGCGCCACGCGTCGCTCGATAGATCAGGTTGTCAGCGGTCATAGGGCGCAAGCGCGGCCAGGTCCTCCGTCGCGCTACGCAGCCGCCACAAAATTCCCATGGAATCCCAGCGGAATCGCGTAAGGCAGCCATGCCTGCGCGATCGGCCCGGCATCGATGTGCTGTGCGTCCAGCACCATCAACCCGGTGCGTGCGCGCTGGGTGTCGAGCACCGTTCCCACCAGCCAGCCCTGGTCCGGGCGCGTGCTGCCGGGCTTGGCGACGAACACATGTTCTTCGGCCAGCACATGCGGGCCGTAGCGGTGCACCTGGCGGCGGTCGCGTTCCAGGTCGTAGCCGGCCACTGCGTTGAGAAATGGCGACTGGTTCGGGCCATCGATGCACGGCGCATACAGACGTGCGCCCTGCGTGCGTGGGGTGCGGTGGTCGAACAGCGGCAGTTCCAGGTTATCCACCGGATGCACCTGCCAGTGCGCGCGGCCGCTGGCCAGGTCCAGATGCAGGCTGCGTAGCTGCACCGCTGCCGGCTTGGCGTTCGGGTCGCCGTGCATGGCCGCGCGCATCGGCGAGCGGGCTTCTTCCGGATCGGTGTGCACGATGGCGCGCACCACGATGCGGTCCTGCTGCGCGTAGGCATCGGCAAAGTGATAGGCCACCGCAAAGTCGGCCTCGAACCAGCGCGGTTGGTCCAGAGCATCCTTGGGCACCACCGCAATACGGCACGGCGCGTCCGGGGTGAAGCGCATTTGCTCGAAGAACGCGCCGTCGCCGTCCAGCCGCCGATACGGCGCCATGACCAGGATCAGATGGCGATCGGTCATCGCAAAGCTGTGCATGTAAGCGGGCGCGTCGGTCTGCAGCAGCTGCACGTTGCGCAACGTGGCATCGGCGCCCAGGTGCCAGAGCACCACGCCGGTGGAGCCCACCACGCTGATCGAGCCGACATTCCAGACGCTGCCATCGTGGTCGGTCAATGGATGCGCAGAAAACGGCATCGCCGCCAGATCCTCGCGCCAGGTGACCGGGCCGATGGTGCTTAGCGCATCGGGGTCCAGTTCGATCGCCGAGCCGGCTTCCCATAGCGCGAACAGGCGGCCATTGAGCATCGTGACCGAGATGTTGGCGGTGTTGACGTCGTCGTTGTTGCGCGCCGGCTGCATGTCCGGCACGGAAGTGCCGGCTGCGCGATACAGAAAGCGCCCGGCCTGCTGCTCCTGGGTGAACTTGTGGGTGGCCACCATGCGTCCGCGGTGCTGCACCTGCCCACCGCCCAGCTGCCAGCGGTGCACCATGCCGTCGCCGTCGAACCAGTGTTCGTAGCGAAACCCGGCGCGCTCGGTCCAGGCCGGGCCATTGCGATACAGGCTGCCTGCCAACCCCTCGGGCAGTGCGCCCTGCAGCGTTGCGGTGGCCGGCCCCAGGGTGGGGCTGGTGACGCTACGCCAGCCCAGCAACCACGGCGTGCGCTGCAACTGCGCCTGGAATGCGGCCGCTTCTGCAGCGTGTGCAGGCAGGCTGCGCAAGGCAAAGCCGCCCAGCGCAGCGCTGCCGGTGGCGGCCAGTAACGATTGCAGGAAGCGGCGGCGGTGCATGCATGGCTCCTTTCGCGCGTGGGCCTCAGCGCATCTGCACGCTGAGGCGTTTGCCGCTGGCCGGCAGGTCGAAGACGATCTCGTCGAAGCCGGGTTTACGCATGCCGGTGGGGTTGTTGCTGAAGCCGTAGCCTTCCACCGGCATGCCGATCAGGTTGGTGTCCAGCTTGCCGTTGGCGTTTTCGTCGTGATTGACCATCACCGCGTAGCGCCCGGGGGCCAGATTCTTGAACTGGATATGCGGTGCGCTGCCGGTGATCGGCACCGTCTGCGCCTGCACCGGGGGTTGGGCGTTGTCCAGTTGCGCGGCGGTGGCGATCACCGCAATCCGTAACTGGCCCTGTTGCGAGCGCAGGCCGCTGATGCCCACGTCCAGATCGGCGGCGTTGACGGCAGCGCTGCCAAGCAGGCTGACCAAGGCGACAACAGCGTAAGTGCGGGCAAGCATGCAACTCTCCTGGCAACGATGGGGGATGCGGCGCGCGCAGCCCGATGGTACGCAGCGCGCCAACCCGGCAGCGGTGGCGGCCGTCGCAGATCGGCCGATGCGGCAGCGACACCAGACAGTGCGGCACTGCTCCTGCGTGCATGTGGCGCAGGCCGAACCGGTGTGCGAGCGCGCGAAGCCCTGCAGCGTTGCAGGCGCTGCTGCCAACTCACCACACCAGCGGCAGCAAGCGACGGCTCTGCGCGGCATAGGCCGGGTAGGCAACCGGGAAGGCGCGTTGCAGTGCGGCTTCTTCGACCCGGATGCGATGCAGGAACGCCAACGTCACCGGCACCACGATCGCCACCACCGACAACGCATTGCCCATGCCCAGCGCTAGTCCGTAGAAGGCCATCAGCGCGCCGGTATAGGACGGGTGACGCAGCAGGCGATACGGCCCGCTGCGCACCAGTTGGTGGTCTGGCTGGATGGTCACATCCACCGTGAACCAGCGTGCCAGCACCTGGATGGCCCACACCCGCAGCGCCAACCCGCCGCCGATCAAGGCGCAGCCGGCCCACTGCAGCGGCGCGTGCCAGCTCTGCGGCCAATGCGCCAGCCCGCTATAGGCCACCGCCACCGCAATGGCCACCGCCGCATACAGCACCCGCCACAGCTGCTGCAGCGTGCCCTGATCGTGCGCGCCGCCATCGCTGGCGCGGCGACGGCGGCTGAGCAGCACTTCATAGCCGCCCCAGATCAGATTGAGTGCGAGAAACAGACTGGACGCAGACATGGCGTAACTCCGTGGCGATGGGGTGGGTTGGTGATGCCAGTGTGCGTAGGCGCTGCACCCGGCACAGGGGCCGCAGGTCATCGATCCCACCTGCCGGAAGTCACTTTCTGCAGGCGCACCATTGCCGAGCGGCCACGCGGCGGTCAGCATCGCCGTATGACATCCCCCCTGCGCGACATCGCCAAACCGCTCAACCTGGCCGGCATGCTCACCATCGCGGCGGTCATGCTGTCGTTCGGTCCGGAGCTCTCAGCGTCTGCGCGATGGCGCTGGGCCACCTTGATTGGCTTCACCCTGGTGTTCCTGTTGCGCTACCTGCTGCCGCCACGGCCGCTGCCGCAGCGGGGCGCCCTGTTGCTGCAGGCACTGCTGGCGGTGGCCTTGGTCTGGCTGGAGCCGCGCACCGGGACCTCGCCGGTGTTGCTGGTGCTGGTGGTCGCGCAGGCGGCGATACGCTGGCAACCGCCCCAGGTGCTGGCGCTGATGCTGGTGATCAATGCGGCCACGTATGCGATTTTCGTGCAGGCGCATCTCCCGCGCCCACTGCTGATGGTGACCATCTACACCAGCTTCCAGGCCTTTGCCGCGCTGACCGCCAACTACGCGCGCAGTGCCGAACGCGCGCGCGATGCGCTGGCCTACGTCAACGCCGATCTGCTGGCCACACGCGCGCTGCTGGCCGACAGCGCACGCGACGCCGAGCGCCTGCGCCTGGCGCGCGAGCTGCACGATGTGGCCGGGCACAAACTCACCGCCATGCGCATCAATCTGCGCCTGCTCAGCGCCGACCCCGCGTTGGCGCAGCGCGACGACATCGCGGTGCTGGAGCAGCTGTCTGCCGAACTGCTGGCCGACATCCGCAACGTGGTGCAGTCCATGCGCGACGATCGCGGCCTGGACCTGCAAACCGCGTTGCGCGCGCTGGCCGCACCGTTCCCGCGCCCTGCGCTGCGCCTGCGCATCGACCCGGATGTGCGCATCACCGATGCCCGCGTGGCGGAGTTATTGCTGCGGCTGGTGCAGGAGGCGCTGACCAACGCCGTGCGGCATGCCGATGCCGATGAAGTCGCGGTGCATCTGCACTGCGAGAACGCGCAGCTGCGCGTGGACATTCAAGACGACGGCCGCCGCGCCGAGTGCATCCGCGAAGGCAACGGCATCACCGGCATGCGCGAACGCCTGGCGGCCCTGCAAGGCCACCTCGATCTAGGCCTTACCCCCACGGGCGGCATGCATCTGACTGCGAGAGTTCCGCTATGAGTTCACTTCGAGTCGCCCTGGCCGACGACCAGATCCTGGTCCGCGCCGGCTTGCGCGCCTTGCTGCAGCAGCAAGGCGTGGAGGTGGTCTGCGAGGCCGACGACGGCCAGGCATTGCTGGATGCGCTGAGTGTCACCGCGGTGGATGTGGTGCTCAGCGATATCCGCATGCCCGGCGTCGACGGCATCCAGGCGCTGGGGCAACTGCGCGCCCGCGGCGACCGCACCCCCGTGCTGCTGCTGACCACCTTCGACGACAGCGACCTGCTGCTGCGCGCCACCGAAGCCGGCGCGCAGGGCTTCCTGCTCAAGGACGCCGCCCCGGAAGACCTGCGCGATGCCATCGCGCGCGTCGCCGCCGGCGAGACCCTGCTGCAACCGGTCAGCACCGACCCGGTGCGCGCGCGTTACCAGTTCCGCGACCAACAGGCGCCGAGCGAGACCTTCAGCGAACGCGAGGTGGCGATCCTGCGCCTGCTGGCCGGCGGCTATTCCAACAAGGAAATCGCCCGCACCCTGTTCCTGGCCGAAGGCACGGTGAAGAACTATGTCTCCACCATCCTGGAAAAGCTCGGCACCCGCGACCGCACCCGCGCGGTGCTGAAGGCGATCACCCTGCGGGTGATCTGAGGGCGGGGAGTGGGTGCGAGTGCCAGGCGAAGCCGCAGGCGTGGTGGGGGCACGAGGCTTCGCCCGTACCCTCATCCGCCCCTGCGGGGCACCTTCTCCCGATGGGAGAAGGGAGAGCTCCATGGCGACCGGGAAGCCTGTCGTCTGCTTCTGGTTGACCAAGGCTGATCCGCATGTCGATGGGGGAATCTTCCTCTGTCGAGGAGATAAGGGGGGAGCCTAAAGCCCCTCTCCTGCGGGAGAGGGGTTGGGGTGAGGGTACGGGGCGAAGCCACCCGTGGAATCCGATGACACAGGGCTTCGCCCTCAACCTCGCCCATCCCTGCAGAGCAGCTTCGCGCAAAGGGAGAAGTAACGACAAGAAGTAACAGCTCGCAGCCAGTCCGCATGGCTCGGTGCCAGCGACTCCGCATGGCCCAGCGACCAGTCACTCCAGTTTTACCCCTGGGTTGACCTAAGAGCTGCACCTAAATGCCCCTTTGCCCACAGGTCATGCAGCTGTGGCGAAGGCAGGCAGCGACGCCAAGCACGCCGGTCCGCCAACCAGCCCGCACTCCGCACGACTGCTCTATCTATTTGTTTCAAAGAGGTTTTCCAGAATCCGTCAGCTTCCACCAGCAACCGTAAGGTTGCCGTCAGGTCTGGCGAGCGGCCACGCACCAAGGTGATCCGGCGGCCACTGGCGCCGCCCGGAAACGCGCCGCGCTCCGGTCTGCTGCGGAGTCCGTCATGCGCCAACCCCGATCCGTCGCTGTGCTTCTCGTTCTGCTCGTCATGGTGGGCTGGTCGGGTCCAACGCAGGCCGAACTGCCCGCACCCTGGGCCCAGGCCGCGTTGCTGACCAAGCCGTCGGCGGTCGACCCTGTTCTGCGCATGGTCTTCGGTCCTGGCGAACTGGACAGGCAACGCGCCGCAGCCCGCGTCTGCGACAAAGATGCCTGCAATCCGCTCGGCCCCGACGCGTCCCCGGCCTGGTTATGACCACCGCAGGGAGCGAGCAACCACCGGCAGGCAAACAGCGGCCTGTAAGGGTTGCCGGGAACCGGCGGATCCATAGCGTCTTTTCCAGGCACGCCGACCGGCACGACAGTGCGCTCCCGGTGCCGACCGTCTGTCTCCACCGGCTGGCACCTCGGCATCCAACGCCGCCGGTGCGACTGATTCGCAGCGGCACTTGCCAGCAGTGAGCGCATCACGGCTCAGTGCCCTGACGGTCGCACGCATTGCGCGGCCCTTATCGCTCGACCGTCCAACCTAGCCGAGCGGCGCATCGCCTGGCAGCGAACTGGCAGACCGCGTGCAGCAGCAGATGAGGAGCGACTAAAAAACTGCGCGACCACCAGGCGGGCGCGGCCGGTGCTCAGAATCGGGCACGTACCACACGCGTACCTGCCGGTCCCTGCGCGCCGTCCACACCTGCCTGGCAGCCGCTCGCTACGTTTTGTCAGCCGTTCTTATTGACGGGGCGGGCGCTCCTGCGGGTTGATCTTTGGATCGTTGCCGACCTGGGGATCGCAACTGAACCAGACTTTATTTCCTTTCTTGTCCTTGCGGCTTGGGTCTTCAACGATGAGAGTCAGAAAGATCAGTGTGGGGACGCTATTGGCGTTGACGACCGAGACGCTGCGGCCGCCGGGGGCAATCAAGGGTTCACTGATCTGTTTGAACGCGTCGGTCGTCAGCAAACTCTTGATCTTGAAATGCTTGGGAACAACGTCTTCATCGAAGTGATAAGTCAACGTCGATACGCCGTCGTCCTTGTCGACAATCAGCAGATCCGGAGCAAAGCTGTAGAAGTATTCGCCAGCGCCCGTGTTCCCTCCGAATCCCACCCGAGCGACCGTGAGCTTGATGCTGAAGTCCGTCATGACTTGTCCTGTTCCTTGAGAAGCGGGGCATAGAAGGAGACAAACCCCGGGTGGCGGTAGCCCGCTTGGTACAGCCATCCGAGCTGTTGCGTAACAGCAGTGCGCTGGCCCAGATGCACTTGGGCGCGAATCCAGGGGTCGAGCAGGTTCTTGTCGCGACTGTTGCCGATGTCCTTGCCAAACAGCGTCACCGCGCGCTGCCATGCAGCACGTGCGCCATTGTCATCGCCCGCAGCTGCGCGTTGTTCGCCCTGCCAGACCAGCGCGAGTGCCAATGTCGAAATAGCGGACAGATCGTCCGGCTTGGCTTGATGCAGTGCATCCACGCGCGCCACGATCTGATCCAGGCTGCCCGCGTGAGCGGCCTGGATGTGGTGCAAGCGCAGCGCGATGATGGCATCCAGCAACTCCCAGTCGGGCAGCGGCTGCGACTGCTGCAGCAGGCTGGCCATGGTGTGACGCGCCTGACCCAATTGCTGCGTGGCCTGCGCAGACTGCCCGTCCAATGCGGCGATCCAGCCGGCCTGCGTATAGGCATGCCCCAGATCGCTGCGCCAGGTCTGATTGTCCGGCTGCAAGGCCACCAGCGGCTGCAGGATGCGCACGCTGTCCTGCGCGTCGCGCTGCGCCTGGGGCAGATGACCCTGCACCAACGCCAGATTGGAGACGCGGATCAGCGACACCGCCAGGCGACGCTGCCAGGCCTGCGCCTGCGGGTCGCTGTCCACCAGCACGCGCAGCATTGCGATCTGTTCGCGATACCCCTGCTCGGCAGGTGCCAGCAGGCCCTGGTTTTCCTGCGCCAGGCTCAGCCCGGACAAGCTGTCGATCAATTCGTAGCGCAGTGATGCATTGTCCGGAGCGCGCGCGCTGAGCACGCGCTTGAGCGCGATGTCGCGCGCAAAAAATCCGATCGCCGTTGCGACATCGCCCTGCGCGTTGGCCAGCATGCCGAGATTGTTGAGCGCGTACGATAGTTCCAGCTGCCAGTGAGAATCGGCCGGCACGCTGCGCACCAGCCACTCGCTCGCGGCCAGATATTGCGACCAATGGGTCTGCGCCAGCGCGAACTGCTTCTTGCGATAGGCCATATTCCCCAGCCAATACGCCGCCTGGCCGGTTTCCGCATGTGCATCCAGCATGTCGGGTGCGCGCAGGCGTGCCTGCTCGGCGGTGGCGGCCGCACGCGTAAACGCCGCCTGCGCCTCGTCCAACTTGCCCTGATTCATGAGCACTTCGCCGGTGGTCCGCAGGGCCCGGGCGTGGTTGATCAGATCGCCCGGTTGCATGCTGGCGTTGGGCAGATCTTCCAGATAGCGCAGCGAGCGGCTGCCTACGCTGTCGAGCAGTTTGAGATTGCCCACCGTGCGCAACTGCTCGGCCAGATCGCCCAGCATGTAGCTCACCAGTTGCTGGGCCTGATCGCGGCGCTCTTCTGCTACTTGCTGGGCCTGGCGCGCCTGCCAACCGAGCAGGAGCGATGCGCTGGCCAGCACCACCAACAAGGTGGCGGCTGTTGCATACAGGCCGCGGCGGCGTTGCTGCGAGCGCTCGCAGGCACGCAAGAACGCCACATCCACCGCATCCAGATCCTGCGGCATGCGCCGTGCGGCTTCGCGCGCTTCGCTCAACGGGCGCCCGCTGTTGAGCAGGTGATCGGTGCGCCGGCCCTCGCTTGCCCAGCGCTGTGCGGCCAGCTGCAGGCGCTTGCGTGCCTGCAGCAGTCGGCGGTTTTCGTGGATCCACTCGGCCGCGCGTGGCCATTGCCGCAGCAAGGCTTCGTGCGCCACCGCAAACCCCGGCTCGCCGGCCACCAGTTCGCTGACGAACAGCCGCGCATGCACGAAGGCATCGACCAGCGCATGCGCCGCACCGTCGGCCGGCAACGCCGACCAGGGTGCACGGCGTGCGGTCACCGCAGCGCTGTCGGGGTGAATCACGCTCAGCTGTGTCAGCACCTCGCCCAGCGCTGCCTGCGCGGCGGCCGGCAAGGCACGAAAGGTCGCTTCGGCGTGGTGCGCCAACGCGCCTTCCAATCCACCCAAGGCGCGGTAGGCCGCAAACGTCAGCAGGCCATCGTCGCTGCGCTGCGCGTGCAGCGCATGCAACAAATGCTGCAACAACGGCAACGCATCGGGCTGGCGCGCGGTGGCATCGCGCAGCACATCGTCCAGGCGGCTGACGCTGTCGTGCTCTTCTTCGAAGCGCAGCCCGGCCATCGCCGCGGGCACGCGAATGATCTGGCCGATCTCGCCGTCGCGCGGCGGCAGCAGATCCACATGCCCGTCGCCGCGTTTGAGTTCGACGATGTCCGGCAAGGCATCGATCAGTCGCGGATAAAAGTCGCTGCGGGTCAGCAATAACACCCCCACATGCGCGCTGCTGCACAGCGCTTGCAATACAGCGGCCAGCGCGCTGCGGTCGGCATCGGTGATGCCGGGTGCGGCCACCATGGCTTCGGCATGGTCGATCACCAGCAGCAGATGCCGCTGGGTCTGCGCGCTATCGCGTACCGGGGCGCTGTACCGTAGCGCTTCGACGATTGCGGCATGCAGCGGGGCAGGGTGTTGCAGCCACTCGGCAAGCCGTGCCAGTTGTGCGGGCGAGAACACCGCACGCTCGGCGATTGACCAGTCGCCGAGTGCGCGCGTGAGCGTGTCTTGCACATCGCCGCCACGGCATTGCGCCAGATTGCAGTACGTCACCGCCACCGCTTCCAGCCCATCCAGCCCGCCGGCGTGCGACAGCAACGGCACCACGCCGGCCCGCAACAACGAGGTCTTGCCGCAGCCGCTGGCCCCGCTTACCAGCACCAGCCCGCGCTGGCTGTGCAGCTGCGCGCGCAACGCCGCAACGACTTGTGCAATTGCGTGACTGCGGCCGAAAAACACCTCTGCGTGCGCCGGGTCGAACGCCTGCAGGCCCACGTACGGGCTGCCCTGCGCCCACGACCCGGTGCCGATCACCGCGCCGCGATACTCCTGCGGAAACACCACCTTGGGCAGCAACCGATAGCCGCGTTTGCGGATGGTTTCGATAAAGCGCGGTTGGCGGCTGTCGTCGCCCAGCTTGCGGCGCAGCTGCGCGATGGTCTTGTGCACCGGGTTATCGCCGTAAAAGCTGCCGTGCCACACCTCGATCAGCAGCTGCTCGGCGCTGATCACTTCGCCGGCGCGCTCTGCCAGTGCGATCAGCACTTCCATCATGCGCGGTTCCAGCGTGATGGTCTGGCCGTCGTCGATCAGCGTCAGCCGCTCGGGCTCGACCAGCAGCGGGCCGAGGCGGAACCGCGGAACGGAGCTCAGCTGCGTGACGCGCTCGCTACGAAGAGACATCGCTCGGATACCGGTCGTACAACTGGAAGGGGCCTGGACAATCGCCAACAGGCACGGCACGGCAGCCCCGAAAAATAGCACAGCTGTTGCGGCGGCAATTGCCCGGCGTCGCGCTTCACACGGTGTGACGCGTGAGCGCAGGGCAGTGCTGTCGGGCGCAGCGGGCCGGTGGCTGGCAGGGCGACGCGCGTGGCAGGCAGTCGCCGCGCGCGGGCGCATCGCCCTCCATACAGCAGCGTGTGTTACGCATCAGGCTGTTTCGCATGCGGTGCACCGATTAAGATGCCGCCAGCATCTTGCTGACCAGGAGTCCACGTTGATCATCCATCCCAAAGTGCGCGGCTTCATCTGCACCACCACGCATCCGCTTGGCTGCGAGCGCAATGTGCTCGAGCAGATCGCCGCAACGCGCACGCGTGGCGTGCGCAACGACGGCCCGAAGAAGGTCTTGGTGATCGGCGCGTCCAGCGGCTACGGCCTGGCTTCGCGCATCACTGCCGCGTTCGGGTTCGGTGCGGACACGCTGGGCGTGTTCTTCGAAAAACCCGGCACCGCCACCAAGGCCGGCACCGCCGGCTGGTACAACTCGGCGGCTTTCGACAAACACGCCAAGGCCGCGGGCCTGTACAGCAAGTCGATCAATGGCGATGCGTTTTCGGATGCGGCGCGCGAAAAAGTGATCGAGCTGATCAAGACCGAGATGGGCGGCAGCGTCGATCTGGTGGTGTATTCGCTGGCCTCGCCGGTGCGCAAGCTGCCGGGCAGCGGCGAAGTGAAGCGCTCGGCGCTCAAGCCGATCGGCAACATCTACACCGCCACCGCCATCGACACCAACAAGGACGCCATCATCCAGGCCTCGATCGAGCCGGCGACCGAGCAGGAAATCGACGACACCATCACCGTGATGGGCGGGCAGGATTGGGAACTGTGGATCGACGCGCTGGAAGGCGCCGGCGTGCTCGCCGATGGCGCGCGCAGCGTGGCCTTCAGCTATATCGGCACCGAAATCACCTGGCCGATCTACTGGCACGGCGCGCTGGGCAAGGCCAAGGTCGACCTGGACCACACCGCGCAACGCTTGAACGCGCGCCTGGCCGCCCGCGGCGGCAGCGCCAATGTAGCGGTGCTCAAGTCGGTGGTGACCCAGGCCAGCGCGGCGATTCCGGTGATGCCGCTTTACATCTCCATGGTCTACAAGATCATGAAGGAAAAGGGCTTGCACGAAGGTACCATCGACCAGCTCGACCGCCTGTTCCGCGAGCGCCTGTACCGCGAAGACGGCCAGCCGGCCGAGCTGGATGACGAAAACCGCCTGCGCCTGGACGATTGGGAACTGCGCGACGACGTGCAGGACGCCTGCAAGGCGCTATGGCCGCAGGTCACCACCGAGAACCTGTTCGCGCTCACCGACTACGCCGGCTACAAGCACGAGTTTCTCAAGCTGTTCGGCTTCGAGCGCGACGACGTGGATTACGACGCCGATGTGGCGACGGACGTGAGCTTCGATTGCATCGAGTTGGGGTGAATCGGGAATCGGGAATGGGGAATCGCAAGAGCGTGGCTCCCTGTTCTTCCAATTTCCGCACACACACGGAGCTATTGAAAACGGCCTGCAGTGATGCCGGCCGTTCTTATGGGGGCAGGCCGTGGTGTTGCTGTGGTTGCGTGGTTCTGCGGCGCGATGCGCTATCGATGCGCTGATACGGCGCGCTACTGCAGTGCTGCGTCGCGGCTGCTGGTGACGCATCTGGCGCGCTCGCTAACGCCTTCATTGCCAGCCAGGCGGATGGCGCAACGTCTAGCGGCCTTCCTCTTCTCCGCCCGTCGGGCCGCTTTTCCCGAGGGAAAGGGGATCTGCGCGTGTGTTCCTCATCGCATCCTGGATGCACGCACCATTGCGTCAACAACGCGGCATCCATCCCCAAACACCAATCCCACTCCTGGCACCCAATGGACAAACTCATCGCCCATCTCGTCCTGACCTTGCTCGTCAGCACCGTCTGCGCTGTGCTGTTGCGCTTTGTTCGGGTGCATGGCGCGCTCAAGGCACTGGCCAATCTCGCAATCACCACCGCGGTAGTCTGCGCCGCGGTGATGCAGGATGGCTCAGCACCACCCTGGCAGAACGCGCTGTTGATTGCGGCGTTTTTTAGCGTCCCGGCATCGGTCTGCGTGGTGCTGGTGAGTGCCGTAATGGCGTGGGTCATCAACAAGCGCCGCACGCGCCGCCAGTCCGTGTCGATTTGAGGTTCGCTAGATCGCACTGGGGCGCGTTCAAGATGCCTCATCGCTCCAACGCGGTCAGAGCAGCGGTATGAAAGCGCTCTTACGATTCCCCAATCCCGATTCCCGATTCCCTGCTCCTCACCGCTTCACATCGAACCGCGCATCGCCTACACAGGCCTGCACATCGGCCACCGACAGCGGATTGAAATCGCCGGGAATCGAGTGCTTCAAACAACCGGCAGCCAGGCCGAAGCGCACCGTGTCGTCCAGCGACCAGCCTGCGATCAGGCCGTGCAGCACGCCGGCGGCAAACGCATCGCCACCGCCGATGCGGTCGATGATGGGGGTGAGTTCTTCGCTGGGCGCGCGCGCCACCGCGCCCTCGCGCGGCACCAGCATCGCGCCCAGGCTGTGGTGGTCCACGTTATGCGCCACGCGTTGCGTGCAGGCCATCAACTGCAGCTGCGGGAATGCGGCAAACGCCTGCTGCGCGGCCGCTTCCACACGTGCTTCCAGCGTGTCCTGCGGGAACTCGCCACCGAGCACCACACCGATATCGCGGTAGTCGGCAAACACCACATCGGCGCAGTCGAACAGCTGATGCAGGATGCCGCGCGCATCGCCCTGCCAGCGCTGCCATAACTTGGGCCGGTAGTTGCCGTCGAACGACACCTTGACCCCGGCCGCCCGCGCGGCGCGCGCTGCCGCCAGCGTGGCCTGCGCGACGTCGGCGCCCAGCGCCGGGCTCACCCCGGACAGGTGCAGCCATTGCGCACCCTCAAGCAGGCGCGGCCAGTCGTAGGCATCGGCGGACGCCAGCGCAAACGCCGAATCGGCGCGGTCGTAGACCACTTCGCTGGGGCGATGGATCGCGCCGGTGGTCAAAAAGTACAGGCCCATGCGGCCATCCACCCGCCGCACATGGCGGGTATCGACGTCATGCCGGCGCAACTCGCCGAGTACCGCGGCGCCCAGCGGGTTGTCGGCCACGGTGCTGACCATGGCCACGTCGTGGCCGAAATGCGCCAGCGACACGCCGACATTGGCTTCGGCACCACCGCAATGCACGTCCAGTCGCGGCTGCTGCAACAGCAGCTCGTGACCAGGCGCCCCCAGGCGCAGCAACAACTCTCCAAAACACAGGATGCGGGCTCGACTCATGCGGTAGTACCTCGGCTGTGTGGTGCGTCACAGGGTGGGGGACCGGTGGCGCGTTACGATGACCATCGGTGTCATTCTAGCCGGCCGCAAACCCGCCGGGCGAGCGTCATGATGCGACCTGAAGCGACCGCTTGCACCCCTTTAGGGCAAATATGGTGACGTTTTCTGCTGCGCTGCAAGATGTTGAACGACGATTCAGCTGGTAACGTCGTTTTGACCAGCGGTGTCATTGCCGCTCACACCCCCGCATTTCACATTGTTCATGGACCCTTGGGAGGGGAGGACATGCAATTTCGGACCACCAACCGGAAGACACCGGTTACCTTGCTGGCATTGTCGATCGGCCTGGCGCTGAGCGGCCATCTGGCAGCACAAGAAACCACCCAATCGCCTGCAGAACCGGCCGTGGACCTGGACACCGTCACGGTGACCGGCTATCGCGCCTCGGTGGAAAAAGCCCTGGACATCAAGCGCGGCGAAGCCGGCGTGGTCGATGCGATTGTCGCTGAAGACATCGGCAAGTTCCCCGACCTCAACCTGGCCGAATCGCTGCAGCGCATCCCCGGCGTGGTGATCACCCGTGAGGCCGGCGAAGGCCGCGCCATTTCGGTGCGTGGTCTGGGTCCGGAGTTCACCCGCGTGCGCATCAACGGCATGGAAGCGCTCACCACCGTGGGCGCCGGCGACCAGAGCGGTGGCACCAACCGCGGCCGCGGCTTCGACTTCAACGTGTTCGCCTCGGACCTGTTCTCGCAGCTGATCGCGCGCAAGACCGCCTCGGCCGATGTGGAAGAAGGCTCGCTCGGCGCCACCGTCGACCTGCGCACCGCGCGTCCGTTCGACTACAACGGCTTCACCTTCGCTGCCAGCACCCAGGCCGCTTATAACGCGATGGCCGAAAAGGCCAACCCGCGCGTGGCCGGCTTGATCGCCAATACCTGGGCCGACAACACCTTCGGCGCCTTGCTGTCGGTGGCCTACACCGAGCGCGAAGTGCTGGAAGAAGGTTCCAACACCGGCCGCTGGGCCAATGGCACCAGCAACGGCGGTTTCAGCGCCACCTCGCCGTTCGCCGCCGCGCGCTCGGCCGATGTCTACCACCCGCGCTTCCCGCGCTACACCCAGCAGATCCACGACCAGCAGCGCCTGGGCATCACCGGCTCGCTGCAGTGGAAGCCGTCCGATCGCACCACGCTGTCGCTGGACATGCTGTATTCCAAGATCGACGCCAAGCGCGACGAGCACTACATCGAAGCGATCTCCTTCAGCCGCAACCGCGACGGGCTCACCCCGCGTCGTGCAGTGCGTGACGGCAAGCCGGCCACCATCGTGCGCAACGGCGAAATCCGCAACAACGCTTTGGTTTACGGCGAATTCGACAACGTCGACATCCGTACCGAAAACCGCCACGACGAGTGGAACACCGAGTTCAAGCAGATCAGCTTCGACATGGAGCATCGTTTCAACGATGCCTTCAGCGTCAATGCCCGGGTGGGCACCTCGCGCTCTGCGCACGAGAACCCGATCCAGACCACCATCATCATGGACAAGTACGACGTCGACGGGTACAGCTACGACTACCGCGGCAACAACCGCGCGCCGGTGCTGAACTACGGGATCGACCCGACCAATCCCAATGGCTGGGAGCTGGCCGAAATCCGCCTGCGCCCGCAGTCGGTGGATAACGACTTCGACACCGGGCAGATCGACTTTAACTGGAACGTCAGCCCCGGCTTCCGCCTCAAGGGCGGCGTGCTGGCCAAGAACTACACCTTCAGCACCGTCGAACTGCGCCGCGCCAACGAGCTGGCCGTGCCCACCTTCGCCAACGGCACCACCATCGTGCCGGCAGACCTGACCGAACAGGCCGGGCTCAAGGGCATCAACGGCAGCCCCAACGCCTGGGTCGTGCCCAATCTGGATGCGGTGGCCGATCAGTTCGGTATCTACAGCAACAGCGGCACCTTTGCAGTGGCTCCGCGCGTCAACAACAGCCGTAGCGTCGAAGAAAAAGACCGCGGCGTGTGGTTGATGGGCGAGTTCTCCACCGACCTGGGGTCCATCCCGCTGTCGGGTAACTTCGGCGTGCGTTACGTGCGCACCGAGCAGGAGTCCACCGGGTTTGCGTTGATCAACAACATCCCGACGCAGACCACCGTGGGCCGCAAGTACAACAACACGCTGCCCTCGTTCAATCTGGTCGCCGAGTTGATGCCCGACCTGCTGCTGCGCCTGGGTGCGGCCAAGGTCATGAGCCGTCCCGGCCTGGGCAGCCTCACCCCCGGCGTCACCGTGGCCGTGGCCGGCGGGTCGCGCACCGTGGCCGGCGGCAACCCGGATCTGGACCCGATCGAAGCCACCAACGTCGACCTCGGCCTGGAGTGGTACTTCAACGAAGGCGCCATGGTCGGTGTTGGCCTGTTCTACAAGGACATCGAAAGCTTCATCCAGACCGCGCGCGAAGTGCGCCCGTATTCCAGCAGCGGCCTACCGGCCTCGTTGCTGGACGGCACCGGTGCCACCGTCAACGACGACTTCGCCTTCAGCATTCCGCTCAATACCCCGGGCGGCGAATTGAAGGGCGTGGAAGCCAACTACACCCAGCCCTTCACCTTCCTGCCGGGCAAGTGGGCCAACCTGGGCGTGCAGCTCAACTACACCTGGGTCGATTCGCAGATCCAGTACCTGGCCAGCAGCGGCGCGCCGGTGATGAAGAACGATCTGCTCGGGCTGTCGCGCTCGTCGTGGAATGCCACCTTGTTCTACGAAGGCGAATCCTTCGCAGGGCGCGTGTCGGCCACCAACCGCGACGACTACCTGACCCAGGCACCGGGTTCGGAAGCCGGCTTCAACGTCGATGGCGTGCACGGCATGACCGGCACCACCATGATCGACGCCTCGCTGCGCTACAAGATCAGCAAGCAGCTGGAGCTGAGCCTGGAAGGCATCAACCTCACCAACGAAGCCTCCGACGAATGGGTGTCCTCGCCGCGCACCGGCCAGTTGCCGCTGCAATACGGTGAAACCGGTCGCCAGTTCTTGCTCGGCGCCCGCTACAAGTTCTAAAAGCGTGTCCGCCCGCTGCGCACACGCGCAGCGGGCCTGATTCCAACGCCTGATCGCGATGACGTCTTGCGCCCGGTTTTTCGGGCGCGCATGCAACGCGGTGGGCGGGATGTTTCGTGCGACGCCGATGGCCTTGGGGGGCTGAGCGCGTCTTTGCAGCCAGTGCCAGGGAGAGAGCCGCATCATGCAAGCCCGTTCGTGTCGTCCTGCCCAAGCGGCAGGCGCCCGCCTGTCCGTCGCGCGTCTATCGGTGGCCATTGTGCTGGCCTTGCACGGTGTCGGCGCTGCCGCGCAAACCGTCGGTTCGCCCACCACGCCCACCACGCCCACCGATCCGGTGGATCTGGACCGGGTGCAGGTCAAGGCCACCTATCGCGAAAGCCTGCAGCAATCGCTGGACGCCAAGCGTTACAGCGTGGAGCAGGTGGATGCGATTTATGCGGAAGATATCGGCAAGTTTCCCGATCTGAATCTGGCCGAATCGATGCAGCGCATCGCCGGCGTCTCCATCGACCGCGAAGGCGGCGAGGGCAAGCAAATTTCCGTGCGCGGCCTGGGTTCGGATTTCACCCGCGTGCGCATCAACGGGCTGGAAGCACTGGCCACCGCCGGCAGCGGCAGCGATGGCGTCAACCGCAGCCGTGGTTTCGACTTCAATACCTTTGCCTCCGAGTTGTTCAGTCGCGTCACCATCAGCAAGACCCAGTCGGCGCAGATGGACGAAGGCTCATTGGGCGCCACCGTCGATTTGCGTGGATCGCGCCCGTTCGACTTCGACGGCTTCGAAGCCGCCGCGTCCACGCAATACGGCTACAACGATCTCTCGCGCGAAAAAGACCCGCGCTTCTCCGGCCTGATCAGCAACATCTGGGCCGATGGTCGCGTCGGCGCGTTGATGTCGGTGTCCTACAGCGAGCGCCATCTGCGCGAAGAAGGCTACAACCCGGTGCGCTGGGAGCACGGCAACTACCGCAACTCCAACCAGAGCACCGCCACCAACAACGGCACCTACGGGTTCTGCTCGCCAGTGGGCTACAACCCGCAAACCCCGCGCAATCCGTTGTCGAATGAAACCCGCGCCGGCGTGGGCTCGCAGGCCAACCAGGACCGCAACAATGGCTGGGGCAGCTACGGCATCAGTGCCACCAGCTGCGGCACCGGCATCGCGCGCCCGGCCAATACGCCCGAGAACATCCAGGCCTACGAAACCGCCACCGATGCCTGGATTCCGCGCTACCCGCGATATATCCGCACCGATCACGAGATCAAGCGGCTCGGTGTCACTGGCGCGCTGCAATTCAAGTTCAGCGACGACACGCTGCTCAATGTCGACCTGCTGTATTCCAAGTTGGACAAAGACCAGCGCGAAGATTCGGTTGGCGCCAACCTGCACCGCACCGCCAACTTCGGCGGCAAGACCCAGATTGCGGTACGCGAAGCGCAGGTGGACGAGCAGAACCGTCTCACCTACGGCGTGTTCGACAACGTCGACTACCGCACCGAATCCAGCACCATCGAAGAATCCACCGAGTTCAAGCAGGTCAACCTGGACCTGGCACACCGCTTCAACGACCAGGTGCGCATGACTGCACTGGTCGGCCATTCCACCTCCGATTACGAGCGCCCGGTGTTCTCGCTGGTCAGCTTCGACAACACCAACCTCGACGGTTTCGTGCTGGACCGGCGTAACGGTGGCGATTACCCCAGCATGACCTTCCCGTTCGACGCCGCCGACCCCAACAACTGGCAGTGGCTCGGCTATGGCGCGGTGCCGGTCAACAGCAATGGCACCGCGCGCGGCACCAACATCAGCGAAGTGCGGCTCAATCCGCAGTCGGTCAGCAACACCTTCGACACCGCCAAGCTGGATCTGGAATTCAACATCAATTCCACCTTCACCTTCCGCACCGGTCTGGCCTACAAGGACTACGACATGGAGACGACCGAGTCGCGCCATGTCTCCTACGGTCGCCTGGCGCAGGCGTTGCCGGCCGGCGTGGGCGTGGGCGATCTGAACACCACGCTGGACGGCTTCGGCCGCAGCTTGAACGGCAACTTCCCCACCACCTGGGTGATTCCGGATTTCCAGAAGGTCGCCGACCTGCTCAACATCAATTGCAACTGCGATACCGGCGTGCCCGGTGGCGATTACCGCCTGGCCGATGTCGGCCATTTCGGCTCGTCCAACAACAATTTCGCGGTCAACGAAAAGAGCCTGGGCACGTATCTGCAGCTGGATTTCAATACCGACCTGTGGGGTCGCGCACTGCGCGGCAACCTGGGCGTGCGCTACGTGCAGACGCAGATCGCCGCCAGCGGCTATGCACCGTGCACGGCTACTGCCTCCGGCGCCATCTCGCCCAACTGCGAGTCGTTCTTCGGCGTGGCCAGCGCCACCGCCAACCCCGGCGAGCGCCTGCTGGTGCCCACCACCGTCAATCACAACTACCGCGATGTGTTGCCCTCGTTGAACCTGTCATGGGATGTCAGCGATGAGGTCGTGCTGCGCTTCGGTGCGGCCAAGACCATGGCACGCCCCACGCTGGCCTACCTGTCGCCCAGCGTCAGCGGCGGCCCCACCCAGTTCTTCGACGACGGGCGCTTTTTCTCGATCAATCTGGGCAATCCCAAGCTCGACCCGTTCCGCTCCACCAACTACGACCTCAGCGCCGAATGGTATTTCCGCGAAGGCTCGCTGCTGTCGGCAGCGGTGTTCTACAAGGACATCCAGAGTTACGTGCAGCGCACCCGCGTGCTCACCACCTGGGAGGCGATGGGCTACTCGCTGGATCTGCTGCCCGCAGGCTTCACCCCGGACACCATCTTCAATGTGCAGAGCTACTTCAACACGCCCGGCGGCCCGCTCAAGGGCTTCGAGCTGACCTATCAGCAGGCCTTCGATTTCCTGCCCGGCTTCTGGCGCAACTTCGGCGTGCAGCTCAACTACACCCAGGTCGATTCCAAGATCAATTACCTGTTCAGTACCGCCGGCAACAGCAATACCAGCATCACCACCACCACCACCGAGCGCGACCTGCTCAATCTCTCGCCGCAGTCCTACAACGCCACCGTCTATTACGACGACGGCCGCTTCAGTGCGCGCGTGTCCACCAGTTATCGCGATGGCTACATCAACAACATCCTCGCCCAGGAAGACGTCTACGACCTGGACGGCAAGCGCCTGGTGACCGCCGATGTCACCGGCAAATACAGCGTTGAAAACGTCGATTTCAACATGTCCTACAAGCTCAACGACCACCTGTCGTTGACCTTTGAGGCGATCAACCTCCTCGACACCCCCGACCGTCGCTACGTCGATTCCACGCTGGAACTGCCGGATAAATACACCGTCACCGGACGCCAGTACTACGTCGGCGCGCGCTACAAGTTCTAACAGGAGCACAGCAATGCAATTGCATCGCAGGATCGTGTTACGCAACCTCGCCGCCACCGCCATGCTGGCGGGGTTCTCGCTCTGCAGCACGGTGGCCCTGGCCGCCGACCCGGTCTACACCGTGGCCAAGCAGGGCAGCGCCGGCTACCGCACCGTACAGGCCGCCATCGACGCCGCCGTACAGGGCGGTAAACGCGCGCAGATCAACATCGGCGCCGGCACCTACCAGGAACTGATCGTGGTGCCGTCCAACGCACCGGCGCTCAAGCTCACCGGCGCCGGCCCCACCCAGACCATCATCACCTACGACAACTACGCCTCGCGCATCAATCCGGCCACCGGCAAGGAATACGGCACCTCCGGCTCGTCCAGCGTCATCATCGCCGGCAACGACTTCACTGCCGAAAAACTCGCCTTGGGCAATCACGCAGGCCCGGTGGGGCAGGCGGTGGCGGTGCGTGTGGATGGCGATCGCGCTGCGTTCCGCAACGTGCGCTTCCTCGGTTACCAGGACACGCTGTACCTGCGCGGCGCCAAGCTGTCGTACTTTTTGGATTGCTATGTCGAAGGCACGGTGGACTTCGTGTTCGGCGCCGGCACCGCGCTGTTCGAAAACGTGCAACTGCACTCGCTGGGCGATGGCTATCTCACCGCCGCCTCCACCCCGCAGGAAAGCGCGCGCGGCTTCGTGTTCCGCAATGCCCGCGTCACCGCGGCCAGCGGTGTGTCGCGCGTGCACCTCGGGCGCCCGTGGCGGCCGTATGCCAGCGTCAGCTTCATCAGCAGCCAGCTGGGCGCGCACATCCTGCCCGAAGGCTGGAACAACTGGGGCAACACCGCCAACGAGGCGACCGCCCGCTATAGCGAATACCAGAGCAGCGGCAACGGCGCCAACCCGTCGCGCCGCGTGAAGTGGTCGCGCCAGCTCACCGCTGCGCAGGCTGCCGCACTGGACCGTAACACCATCCTGGGCAGCTGGAGGCCGTTCTGATGATCCGCTTATCGACACTCGCATTTATCACTGCATTGCTGCTGGCCCCGCTGTCGGCCATGGCCGACAAGATCGCCGACAACATGTTGCTGCTGCAGACCGCCTCCGGTGGTTGGTCCAAGCAGTACAAGGGCGTGGCGGTGGACTACACGCGTACCTTTACCGCCGCCGAAATCGCCGAGCTGCAACAGCCCGGGCGCAAGGACGACGCCACCATCGACAACAAGGCGACCACGTCCGAAATCACGTACCTGTCCACCGCCTTCAAGAACGAAAAGAACGCCAAGTACATCGCTGCCGCACGCCGTGGCGTGGACTATCTGCTCAAGGCGCAGTACGCCAACGGCGGCTGGCCGCAGTTCTACCCGGACCTGTCGTCCTACCACCATCAGATCACCTACAACGACGATGCGATGGTGCGTGTGCTCAACCTGCTGCAGGACATCGGCGAGGGCAAGGGCGACACTGGCGCGCAACTGCGCAGCAGCCACGGCGCACGCGCAGTGCAGGCAGTCACCAAGGGCCTGGAATGCGTGCTCGCCACCCAGGTCAAGATCGGCAGCACGCTCACCGTATGGGGCGCGCAGTACGACGAAGTCACGCTCAAGCCGGCCAAGGCACGCGCGTATGAACTGGCCTCGTTGTCGTCCAGCGAGTCGGTGAGCATCGTGCGGTTTCTGATGCGCCAGCCCAACCCGTCGGCCAAGATCAAGACCGCGGTGCAATCGGCCGGTGTCTGGTTCGATACCCACCGCATGCGCGATCTGGCCACCAAGAAAATCGACGACCCCAACCAGGAAACCGGCAAGGACGTGATCCTGGTCGCGCAACCCGGTGCGTCGTTATGGGCACGCTTCTACGACCTGCAAAATCAACGCCCCTTGTATGCCAACCGCGAGGGCAAGGCCTTGACCGACTACATGCAGGTGCCCAACGAACGCCGCGTCGGCTATGCCTGGCATGGCACCTGGCCGGACAAGTTGTTGAAGGACGAGATTCCCAAGTGGAAGGCCGCAAACGGGCTGTAGTGGACGCAGCGATCGCACCACCGCACGCGGCGCATGCTGGCGCGCGCAGCACCCAGGCACGGCATGTACTCTCGTACGTGCCGGCCCGCGTGCTCGCCGCCAAGCGTGCGCCGCGTGCGGCGTTGCGGTGGCACGTTGCAGTGTCTGTCGCCCATGCGGTGCGGCAGTGGTTTTGAAAGAGACGAGGTGCGTGTGCTGAAGGTTTGGATGGGTTTGTTGTGTCTGATCGCGCTGCCGGTGAGTGCGGCCACCCCCACGGCCCCGGAGTTGCTGTTCCGGGTCTCGGCCGATCGCAGCCTGGAGGCCGATGTGGCCCGCGGCGATCGCGTCCCCAACTTCCGCGACAAGATCACGCTGGTGCCCACCGGCAAACGCGGCAATGCCATCGAATGGGCCGACGACGGCGTGCTGTCGTGGAATGCGCCCGGCAACCTCTACACCCAGCGCGGCACGCTCGGCTTCTTCTGGCGTGCGCGTTACCCGGTCGGCGAAGCGCCGTTCGTGATCTTCCGCGTCGGCTATGCCGACCACACCAGCTGGGACATGGCCTGGCTGCGCATCGACTGGAACGGCCACGGCTTCGATGCCTTCGTCACCGATTCCAACCTCGCGCGCACCCGCGTCTCCTTCAAGCTGGATAAAAACCCCACCGCCAGCGCGTGGACCCACATCGCCTTTGCCTGGGACGAAACCCGCGGCGTACGCCTGTACGTGGACGGCAAAGAGGCCGCACGCGTGGACTGCGGTGCGCCCTGCGCCAACGGCAGTGCGCTCGACTTTGATGCCGCACTCGACCAGTTCGGCCTCGCCGGCCGCGTCATGTCGCCGCATCAGGTGCAAAGCCGCTACAACTTTTTGCGCGGCAGCGATTTTGACGAGATCCGCATCTACGACCGCATGCTCGATGCCAACGGCGCCGCCGCACTGGCGCGCCTGCAAGAGCCCAGCACCGCCGAGCCGCCCACCCAGGCCGCGCAAAGCGCTGCTTTTCTGCACCGCTTCGGTTGGGACAACGGCCATGCACCGCCCGTGCTGGACGCACCGGTCACCAGCATCCGCAAGGTGGAATTCGCCGACGCGCGCGACCTCAAGCAATGGATGTGGAAGGCCACCGACGGCATCGCCGAAACCACCTGGCCCGGCGTCTACAACCGCTCGCGTCTGCCGGGGCGCAACGATTATTTTCAGCTGCCCGACTGGAACACCTACGTCGAAGGCGGCAAGGCGCTGGACCTCACCCTGCCGGACGAGCCGATCAACCGTATCGAGCTGCGCGGCGCCGCCTACGGCCAGGCCACCTATGCCACGGCCACCGCACCAGCGCAGCCGCTGTTCGAGCGCAAGCAAGGCGTGGTGCGCAGCGTGGACCAGTTCGCGCCGCGCCGGGGCGGCATGCTGCGCTTTGCCAACACCGCGCAGGAAACCCCCATCCAGGAAATCTGGGCCTACAACGTGCAACCGGGCGAGGTGCCCAAAGGCAGCGCGCAACTCAGCTATACCGTGCGCAGCGATATCCAGCCCGACTACGACAACCTCGCCCCGCTGCGCGACTACATCGCCGGCCGCTACCCGCCGAGCGAGCGCCAGACTGTGGTCGCGTTGCCTACCAAGGCACCGGCCCGCAAGCGCCCCAGCGACAAGACCGTTGCAGGCGCGCAGCACCCCATCGTGCACATCCTGGTGCCATCCAGCCTGGGCGACCCGCCGCCGGACCAGGCGCTGATGCGCAGCTGGTCCTACGGCTGGGAAAACATGCACGACGGCCTGGACGGCATCGCCATCACCCTGCCGGCGTTGAACCTGCCGGCCACCCACAACGGCAGCATCCCGCTCAACATCCGCATCAAGGACCCCATCTGGCCCGCACGCGACATGATCGATGTCTCGGTCGCGGTCACCCCCGGCCAGCCGCGCACGCTGTGGCTGGATCTGCGCGACCGCATCTTGAGCAACGACAGCCTGATGCTCAGCATCGCCGCCGCCGCGCCCGGCTTCGATGCCAACGCACTCGACGGCACCCAGTTGCAGCTGGTGTTCAAACCGCGCGCCGAGGCCATCACCGAGCACGTCGCCGACCGCTTCAACCAGGTCAAGGACAACTGGGGCTTTCTGGTGGAAGAACACACCACCTCCAAGCGCCAACTGCTCTACAAGCGGCTGGACGCCGACATCACCGATCTGCTGCGCGTGGACCCGAACAACGCGCTTGGGCGCCAGTACTGGAACGACATCAGCTACGCCAACCAGGGCACGCTGCCTGTCGAGATGCCTGCCGTGCCCAAGGGCGTGCCCGCCTGGGCGTTCTGGCAGCTGCAAGACCTCAGCGCCACGCGTCGCTACATCCGCTGGTGGATCGACCAGCGCCAGGTGCCGTACGGCGATTTCGGCGGCGGCATCTCCGACGATTCGGACCTGGTGCAGCAATGGCCCGGCGTCGCCCTGATGGGCGTGGACCCGGACATCCTCAACGCCTCCATGCTCGCCTTGTCCGATGCCAACTATCGCAACGGCATGTTCACCAACGGCCTGTCCACCATCGAAACCGACGAGCTGCATTCCTACGAGGAGGGCATCAACCTCAACAGCGCCCTGCTGTATCTCAACTGGGGCGACCCGCGCACCGTCGAGCGCCTGATGGAAACGGTAAAAGCCTTCGACACCATCATCCAGGTCAACCCGCAAGGCCACCTGTTGTTCGCCAGCAATTGGTTCGGCGGCCGCAAGGTCTACCGCGAGCCCAACTGGCAGTGGCAAAAGCCGTACTCGTTTCCTGTCGTGCACCCGGCCATCATCCTGGGCGGCTTTAATGCCGACCCCAACAGCCGCCGCATCGTCACCGGGCTGGCGGACGGCTATCTCGCCCACGCCTATACCAATGCCAAGGGCAACTGGGCGCTGCCCAACGAGATCAACTGGCAGACCGGTAAAACCCGCGGCGGCGAACTGTTCGAAGGCAGCGGCGGCGCCGACACCTTGCACACCTTCTGGGCCGCCTACCGCTTCACCGGCGACGAGCGCTATCTCAAACCGATCAACTACCGCGTCGCCAACAGCGGCCCCAATGGCTTGTCGCTGCTCAACGAAAACTTCCTCGACGTCATGGGCAAACGCAGCGACTGGAGCGGCAAGCTGGTTGATGCCGCAAATAAAGACGATGGCAGCGCACCGGACTTCCCGCACTTTGTTGCCTGGGAGCAGACCGGCAACCTCGATTATCTCGCCGCCATTTACCGCAGCGAGGCCAGAGAGAAACTGCAGAACTTCTACATGAACACCGAAGGCCACTGGTGGAGCGACCGCGTGGAATCGCCCACCGTCAATCTGCAACGCGCCCGCCTGGGCGGCGTCGCCCTCAAACGCAACCAAACCTACCCCGGCCACACCGTGAGCTGGCGCTTCAACGACCCAGAAGCCGCCACGCAAGTGGCCATCGCAATCCCCGCACCCCGGCAAGATCGCTTCACCGTCATCGCCTACAACACTTCCAGTAAACCCCAGCGCGCCAGCATGACCGGCTGGAACGTCGCCCCAGGCCAATGGCGTATCACCCAAGGCGTGGACCGCGATGGCGACGGCAAGCTCGACGGTGCAGGTGCCACGCGCGAGGTGGCCTTCGAAAAAAGCGCCTCCATCGACATCGACTTCCCAGCAGCCCGCACCACCATCCTGCAGCTCGAACGCATCGCCGCCGCCACCCCGGTCGAACTGCGCCCGGATCTGGGCATCGGGCATGGCGATGTACGCGTGACTGCAGACGCCATCGAAGTGACCGTGCACAGTCTCGGCCATGCCGATGCACCGGCCGGGTTTGTGGTGTTGGAGGATGCGCGTGGCAAGGAGCTGGCAAGAACCGCGTTCCCGGCACTCGCCGCACCACGCAATCTGCGGCCAATCACCACGCAGGTGCGCCTGCCGCTAACCAACGCCGCAAACCTAAAAGCCGCACAACTACGTGTCATCACCGATGGCAACGCCGCAGAGATTACCGACCTCAACAATACGCTGCCGCTGCCAACCCCAACCACAGCACCAACGACAAAACACAGCCCATAACCAACACACCAATCCCTCACACCAATCCCTTCTCCCGCACGCGGGAGAAGGTGCCCGAAGGGCGGATGAGGGCAAAGCCGATAAAGCCAACGATCACTACGGCAAGCGCATTGACGCAATCCAAAAACTCGGCGAGGATCAAGGCGCGCAGTATGTAACGCAGCCGCAAAGCCACACATTTCTTCAGGGGGAAGAAACAATGTTGAGCAAGGCATGGAGCATCGTGGCACTGACTGTGGCCGCACTCGGCTTGTTTACCGCATCCGCGCAAGCGCGCGTCAAGGCCGCCGGTGCGCACCACACCGCCAGTCACGGCGGTCACTACAGCGCAGGCCACGGCGCCTCGCACAAGGGTGGCAGCTACCGCAGCACCAGCACCAGCAACCACTATCGGCGTCACAAGTCCTAGCTTGGTTCGAGCCAACGCCACTCGGAAGTGCAGCGTAATGCAAGAACCAGGACGCGAAGAATGCGCTATCAAAAACTCTTGAAGCTGCTGGCTGGCCTCGCCGGTGTCATGCTCGCGGCGACAGGCGCATTGCTGATAGCGTTGGTTTTAGCTGGCAAAGTACATGAGGGTAAGGCCGGTACCCTGATCAGCGGCATCGGATTTCTCTTGATGGCTGCTCCTGCGCTAGCAACGCCGTTTTCTATCCGCGCTGCCAAGCGATTGCTGATGCTGACACTGTGCTGCCTCGCGGCACTCGCGATCTGGCTTTCCTTCTGGCCGAAAGAGGGCGTCACGCTGACGCTTCAGCTGCGAATCGCCGTACTTGCCTTTCCGGTGCTTCTGACGTTCCGCTTGTTTCTGGCTCGCCGTCGCAAGATGACGAAGCTTAGTACTGACAATTGATTCGGACAGCTGCCGCGACGTGGTGCCACTCAATTAAAGCGCTAGGAAAATCGATGGATATGATTCGCGTAGCCTCGTCAGCCATCAGCGCAATTGGCTACGACCCGGCCAGCATGCGTATGAAAATTCAATTCGTGCAGGGCCACACATACGACTTCTGCGGTGTGCCATCGCACGTGTTTCAGAGGCTTCTCAATGCGGGCTCAAAAGGCGGTTACTACAAAGATCACATCTGTGACTGCTATCAGTGATAGCCGCTTGGCTTCAGGGTGTGTCATAGTAATTCACTCGAGCCGAAGCCGCCTCACGGCTCGGCTTAATTGAGGCGTTAACTGACAGGAGGGGGGCATGTCGTTTTCCGAAAGAATGGGCTTTAAGCAGGTTAAAAGTCTGATCCAGACGGACGACATTGACCTACCGCTGCGCAACGCGCTGTGGGATGCGCTACACATTGTCGTATGGTCGAATTTCGAAAATCGAATTGAGTATCAGCAAGTCGAGAGGTCGAACCTCCAGATGCTCGTCTATCAGCTTTGGCACCGATTCTTTAACCTACCAATTGACCGCTCGCCTAAGTACATGGAGGACGCGATCGCGTACATCCGAGACTGGTATTTCAAGGCGCGCTGGAACAAATGCTATGACTTAATCGAGTTTATTATTGCTCATGCGCCTGATCAGATCGATAATTCTCTTCAGAAGTTCGCCAATCGCGTACTCGAGGAGCACCTGTCCGGCTATCGGATCGTCGAAGGGTGCGTCACACCAATTACGGCGCCCGAAGAACTTGAGAGCATTGAGCAAGCGCTAGGGAGCCGCCAACTCAATGCGGGTGCTGTCAAGCATTTTAAGACGGCATTGGAAATGTTGTCAGACCGGGCAGCGCCAGACCACCGCAACTCGATCAAAGAGTCCATTAGTGCAGTTGAGTCGCTTTGCAAAAATTTAACAGGAGACTCGTCCGCCACACTGGGTCAAGCACTCAAGCCTCTTGAAGAAAAGGGTGTAATTCACCCCGCACTACGTTCTGCACTAGCGAAGCTTTACGGCTACACGTCGGACTCAGGCGGAATTAGACACGCGATGTTGGATGAGCCGTCGCTTACCTTCGCCGACTCCAAGTTCATGCTCGTCGCCTGTACGGCGTTTGCGAACTACCTCATTGATAAGTCGAGAACGTAGGCCGTCAACTAACAATTGGTCCAAGCCGACGTAGCCTCGCGGCGCGGCCTAACTTAGATGCTAAACCCTACATTGAGAGTTCATGAACGCCCCGCGAATAGTTCTCAAAGGTCAGATCGATGGCGAGCTTGAGGGCTTCGATGAAGAAGTTCTATTTAAGCTTACAAACGGAACTTACTGGGTTCAAGACGAGTATAAATACTGGTATTACTACGCTTACATGCCTCGAATTCAACTCGTAAGTGCAAACAATCGGCTGTACTTGCAAGTGGTGGGACAGACTGAGTCTGTTGCGGTCCGCGAAATCCATGACGTCATCGAGAGTCAAATCAATGATGAATTTCGTGGCTGGGAAGGAGAATCGAGGTACCAACTAGTCAACGGGCAGGTCTGGGAACAAGCCCGATACAAGTACGAGTACAAATACGCGTACAGACCCGGGGTCCTGATCTTTGATGCGGGTGGTGGACACACCATGCAAGTTGCGGGAACTTCTGCTCACGTCCGCCGTGTCAGCTAGGGCCTAACAATCATTCAAGCCGACTTCGCTTTGCTGCGCGGTTTGATTCAACTATTTAGCGCACAGAACCAACAATAGGGAGTTCGGATGCCTTACGAGCTAGACAATCGACTGGTAATTGGTGTCGCTTCTAGTGCCGTCTTCGATCTTAGAGACTCAGATGCGATCTTTAAGCGCGATGGCGAAGAGGAGTATCGAAAGTTTCAGGAGAAGAACCTCAACGTCGCCCTGCCGAAGGGGATTGCTTTTCCCTTCATCAAACGCCTGCTGTCCCTAAACGATTTGAGCGCCGATCCCTCAGATCCTTTTGTCGAGGTCGTGCTGCTATCTCGAAATGATCCGGACACTGGGTTGCGTGTTATGAAGACTATCGAGCACTACGGGCTCGGAATGACCCGGGCAATCTTCATGCAGGGGCGCTCCCCTTACGAGTACATTCCGGCGCTAAATATTTCACTCTTTCTTTCTGGAAATAAGGAGGATGTGGACGCTGCCATCAAAGCAGGTCATCCCGCCGGGCAAGTACTGGATTCCCAGTTCAACGACGATGAGGAGGACAAAACCCTCCGTATTGCATTCGACTTCGATGGAGTCCTGGCGGGCGACGAATCCGAGTCCGTCATGCAGAAATCGGGGCTAACTGAGTTTCATGCGCACGAGGTGCTGAATGTAATGCAGCCGCACAATCCGGGGCCGCTTAAGGAATTTCTGGTCAGAGTATCGAAGATTCAGTCGATCGAGGAAAATCACAAGGTAACCCACCCAGATTACGAGAACCGTATTCGCGTCTCGATTGTTACGGCCCGCAATGCGCCTTCACATGAGCGAGCACTAAATACGCTGAAGGATTGGGGTGTTATGGCGAACGACGCTTTCTTTCTCGGGGGCATCGAAAAAGGGAAAGTGCTCGGGATTCTGAAGCCTCATATCTTCTTCGACGATCAGTCTGGCCACCTGAAATCCGCTAGTGCCGTTGTTCCGTCCGTCCACATTCCGTTTGGTGTCATCAATCAGTGTAGGCTAACCGAATGATCGGCGAGCGCGCTACCGATTACCCCGAGCCGACACAGCTTTACTACGCGGCTTAACTTAGGTTTAGGAATAAATACGTGACGTTTCCAAAATACGGACATGAAAATAATCAAGAGCGCCTTGGAGTAAATGCCGTAGCCGAGGCGGTTGCGCGAATGGGTTTGATATGGCGCGAAATAGTTTCTGCTGATGTGGGCATCGATGGCCACATCGAATATGTTGCGCCGGACGGCGCCGCAACTGGCAGACTGGTAGCGGTTCAGATCAAGTCGGGACCGTCATTTCTGAAAGAGAAAGAGGGGGGCTGGATATTCTATCCAGATGAAAAACATCGGTTCTACTGGGAACGATTTCCGCTGCCTGTATTAGTCGTTCTGCATGATCCGGATAGAGGAATTAGCTATTGGCAGGATGTCCGTCGGCATTTTCGGACGCCGGTTGCGAAGCAGGCGGGTATCTTAGTGCCTAAAGGTAACGTCCTACAGAACGCCCACCCAAATGAATTGTTCCAGGACTTCGCTGCTTCTGATGAGCCTTTCTTAGAATTAGATGGCGTTCTTGCGTTGCTCATTCAAAAAAAATCAAGCAATGGATCATTTCCGATATCATTCTTCGACCTTTTCTGCAACGGCTTAACGAATATTTGCCGATCAATTTACTTCGGCATGGACGTCGCTCTTACGGTAGCAGAAATAAAACTTGAGAGGATAGACTCACCGTTTGGCGTCGGGGTAGGTGATGCAGAACAGGAGTTCATGTTTGACTTCATAAAATTTCTCGTTCACCAGCATTTGGCAGATCTCGACTTTTCCGACTGTCTAATTGATTGGCACGATAGACAAATGATGCCTACATTCATGGCGCCGCTAACATCGCGAGGTAGGGCGCTTGTAGAAAGGATAGGTGATCTTCAGGCCGAGTTGGGGAAGAAGGGTGCTATCAATACCTCTCGGGGACTTCGTGCAGTTCAAGAAGACTTCGTTCAGATGGTTTTTGCTCCAAGTCACGTCAAGAGAGTTGTGCTAATTGACGAGATTTCAACGATAATAGAGCGCAATCACTAACGCGTTGTTAAAATCGCTCCATTCTGTCTCTGGGTGCTACTCAATAAGGCCATGCAGCGCCGGTTTGAAAAACGGGGTCAGGTTCACTTTAGAAGTCAGGCTTGCCCATTTTCTGTAAAGTCATGCCATCTGTGGCGCATATAAAATATGGAATTTTAGTTAAGAATGTCTGAGCAAGCGAAGTCTATTGGAGTAGGCTCGAAGTATGCTTATATCTCGAGCTTGTACTTCGTAGCGGTAGGAGTTCTATACCTATGGGGTTACTGGCCCACATTCAATGTGAATATTCTCGAGTATGCTGCATTGACCGACGTCATTAAGACTGCCGCATACCCAATTGCATCCCTGTTTGTATTTTTTGTGTTGGGCGCCGTGATGGGAGAATTCTTGGCTTACGGAGATTTGCTTCCCCCAGGGGGAGGAGTAAACACCGCGACGGGACGATTTCTTCAGAAATTTGCTCCCTTGCTGATTGTGGTCTATCTCTCGACGACGCTATTATTATTTTTATTTGGGCCACATGAAAAGTGGCGGATACTTCCAGTGCTTTTGGGACTTCCACTTTACCTGCTGGGACTTCGATTTGAGTTTCTTTCAGACCTCGTTTCGCATAGGAATATAAGATCGATCTTTATCTTTGTTTTGGCTGTCCTCCCTTTTTTTGCATACGGGCACGGCAAGCTACGGGCGCTCGGAGTCTTGTCTGGAGAGGAGTATTCTTTCACGCCGAGCCAAGTCGGAAGTGTGCCTGCTGGTGTCGAGCCTATTGAAAACAGGCCGCGTTACCTCGGCGTGGCCGGAGGTAATGTCTTCTTTTACATTCCCGAACGCCGCTCGACAATAATTGTAGCGACGAGTGAGTTGAAAGTTCTGGAGCTTCGCAAGCAAGTGAGATCTTCACCGTTGCGAGAGCCTAAACGAACAGCCACCGAGAAATAAGCGGCTCAAGAATAACGGGGTCAGGTTGACTTAAGTGAGGAGCGGAGTAATGGGGTCAGGTTGAGTTTTGGTGGAGCGGGTTCGGATCAATTTCCTAAGTGACCCTGACGCTGCTTCTGGCCTTCTGTATTCAGACCCAGACTTGGTTCGCCTAATATGGAAGCTAGCGAACTCTTCAACCAGCAGGACCTGAGATGACTCCACACGAATTTGTCTGTGGTCTAAAGACCCAATGCGCTGATGCTGCAGTTGATGACTGCACTGAACTCCTCAGAGCCCCACCGGGTCGTAGACCGGCTCAAACTCTTGCTAACTTGTCCGCTTGGTATCGTGCTCTTACTCCAGCGGACCAAGCTAACATTGTAGCCACAATGCGAATGGCGGCCGATGCAACACTTTTTGGCGTCTTATGTGTTATCGACGGTGTCCGCACTATCGAGGATCGTCCAACCAAATCTGAGTTCAGGCTGACTTCCACATGCAACGGGTCGGTCTCAATCATCTCGCCTGGGCCCGAGGATCTTCACGATCTCCTGCCACTTGATTCTTTGCGAAGAACAGGGTTAGGTGCAATTACTAAGTAAAACTGTTCCAGTGGCTTTGACAGCGTTCCCGTAGCTTAAGGAACGATTGACGGTTGAGGTGGAAATGAACGTCGTGCTAGTAAATCAGCAACTGGACGATCGGTTGGCAGCCGATGGCGTGATTTCGCGTGAGTTATACCTCCGGCTTGCCGAGGCTCATGGCTATGGAGCTGTAAGCACTGTCGGTTGGGTAGAGGCAAGATTAGGAGTGTTGGCCAGGCGGGTCGAGTCAGGCGCGTCCTTAACTCTATACACACCACAAGGCCCCCAACCGATACTGTGCCTGTCGGTGGCAGAGCTGCACTTATGGGCTTCCGAGAATTTTCCCGATGTGAGGCTGAAAGATGCATAGCTCGTCGCTTATTCTTCCAAGGCCACATCGTTTCCCAACGCGACTAGTTCTCTAGTCAACCAACTTGCCTTTGGAAGTAGAAGAGAAATATGAGCCGATCAATCCTTGTCATTTTTTTCTCTATGCTCATGCTTGCCACGGTCCCATTGCGTGGACAGGAAACGACAGAGAAGGCCAAGTCAACAGAGCTTTCGACCGTTGCGTTACCGCCTGAACTTGATCGAGTACTCCGCGACTATGAGCGCGCATGGCGTAAGGGCGACGCAGGCGCGCTTGCTGCACTATTTGCGGAAGATGGATTTTTGCTGCAGAGCGATCGTCCTCCAATCCGGGGCAGGGCAGCTATTCAAGCGGCCTATCAAGGTAGCAGCGGAGGCCCGCTACGTTTGCGCTCACTCGGCTTTTCCACCGAAGGTAATGTCGCCTACATCATAGGTGCGTACGGCTACGGAGATGCACCCGGCGACATAGGAAAGTTCACCCTCACGCTGCATCGAGCTCCCGGCAAGCCGTGGTTGATCTTCTCGGACATGGACAATCTCAATGCTTCGGCCAAGCGGTAGTCCGCTGCATGGTGCGAAGCAAGCAAGAAGGGGAGCGATCTACATGTTTTTCTTGCCGCACTCAAAAATCACCGTCACTTCGTAGCTCGAAGCAGTTGACATCCCAACAAACCCGCAGCAATCTCTACCACAAGGAGCGTAGAAACTCCTAAGACAGCGGTTCCCACCTCCGAAATCCCGGTGGGTTTTTTGTGCCTGCAGCTTCCTGCTGGCGCAGCCGACGCGTTGCCTGCGTCGGGAGGGCGGCTAATACAACACCCTTCGGGGAAATACGCCCGCCGTCTGTCTTCGGTTTCTAACCTCCCGACATCCCGTCGCCAACCGGCGGCGGGGCCTGTTCGTCAAGGAGGGCTTTGCCATGCGTCGATCCACGTCCCGTCCCAAGCCAGCGCGCAAGCGCGCCACGGTGCCGCCACCCACCGAGATCGGCTGGCACTCGCTCGACCCCTCGATCACCCCGCGGCCCTACCTCGAGCGCACCCCCATCCCCGATCCCCGCCCCGATCCCCGCAAGCCGCGCCGCCCAGGCCACCCGCGTGCCCCGCAACACTGCACCGTCGGCTACGGCTATTACCCCGCCAGCCACCAACGCATCCCCACCCTCCGCCTACGTGGCCGCTGGCTGGAACAACTCGGCTTCACCATCGGCAGCAAACTCCACATCCGCCTGCGCAACAGCGAGCTGGTCGTCAGCGTGGCAAACGAAAGCAGCGAGGCAATCGACTCCAAAGAGCGATGGTAATTGACGGCGGCCAGTGCTTGGCAGAGGATCACCCTGCTCAGCGTCCGGGCGAGGACCCAATAGTTGAATGTTATGCATCGCAATTCCGGTAAATCAAAAAAGCTTTACGCGTCAGTTGCAATAGCGAGCGCGCTGGTCGTGGGCGGCCTAGGCATATTGGGAAGAGCCGAACAAAATGCAGACATCTTGTTTTTCCTCCTTTGCGGTGTGCTACTTGCCTTGCAGCTCTTCACCGGCTATCCCGTGACCCGCTTGGCGCTGCCTGGCTTGCATCGACACGATGACCCCGTCGGTTATTGGGTAGCCTTCGGGCTAACTGCATTGGCGGCGTTAACGGTTCTCGTTCTTGCGTTAGCTCGTCGAGGCGTTTTGTTAGTTGGCTTCTGAGTAGTCGGAAAAAGGGCTTTGGCGGTGCAGCGTGGAAAACCGGTCCGATTCACTTCAGAGCACAATCTGACCCGGTCACTGATCAGCTCAGTGTATGTGAATAAAATATGGCCAATCGGAGCATACAAGCAGGACTCGATTCCTGGTTCGGCATCATTCCAGCATGAGGTGACAACCAATGCCACGGTTTTCCATCTATATACAAGAGGTGTTGGTTGGCCATTCCATGCTCGAACATGGCGATCCCCCAATGGGGGGCGCTTCTGGCCTCTTTGTGCCAAGCCCAGCATATGCTTCTATACGGCGAGAGTGTCAGATCAACCACGCTGATCAGTCGTCACTTCATCTGCATGCTCAAACGGAATCCGGAATACAAATTCCCTGTATTGGAATCGGGATCCTCGACTACTCGGCAGAGGTTGCTCCGCCCTATATCGAAGTCAATGTTCTTGGCATCCCGTACCCCCTCTATGGAGAGTTGTTTCCAGACCATGTCAGATGCTATGAGCAACGATCCGGCGACGCGTAGTTTTCGGCGAGGGCTAGCGCGAGTGATGCGTACTCGTTCAATCAGGCGGAATGGTTTACGCCCCGCTGCGTGGGTCAAACGTTAGGCATGCCCCATACGCGCACAGCCACTGAGAGGGCGGCCGGGAAACTCATCTCAATTCTTCAAAAGGAATGGAAGGTGGGAATGGATCCACAGCAGTCTGACATTGTGGAGCATGTGATTGATCAAGGGCACGCGCTGCTCCAGGCAGCGGCGAACGGCTCGGTACTAACGCTACTCAACGATCGCAGTGTTGCAGACTTCATCGGGGCGATATGGGTTGAGCGTCATCCGTCTGTACGCCGAGCAATAGCAGCATTTGAGCAGGCAATCGAGAGCGACCGGCTTGTCTAACAGATCATTTAAGCCAAATTGGCTTCAACAGGCGGCTTACTCAGCTTTAGGCGTTGGGTGCTGGTGACGCAATCTACGCAATGCCTGCGTCGGGAGGGCGGCTGACAACACCCTTCGGGGAAATACGCCTGCCGACTCTATACGGTTTCTAACCTCCCGACATCCCGTCGCCACCCTGCGCCTGCGCGGCCGCTGGCTGGAACAAATGGGCTTCGCCATCGGCAAGAAGTTGCACGTACGCGTATGCGACGGCGAACTGGTGGTAGGCCTGGTCACCGAGGATTGAATCGGTAGGCTTCCTGCAACCGACTTGCCTGGATACTATGCAAGGTGTTTCTCCCCCTCAACCTGGCCTGCTCAACAATGGCGGATGGGACGATTCGGTTCATCCACCCGATCAGACACTTCCTTCAACCCCATTAGCCCATTGAGGTTTGTACTGCATGAAGACAGCAGCCACACTATTCGCCATCTGCCTCGTCCTTTTTGTTGACGGGGGAGCGCTGGCATCTGAGAGCACCGCGCAGGTCATCAAGCGTCAAGCGCCCAAAGGCATTACCAGTGCATTCTATGAATGCATCGAAGAAGCAGAATCAGACAACGTCGCTCTTGCTGCGTGCCAATCTACAGAGAAAAAGAGACAAGACACGCGCTTGAATGCTGCGTATAAATTGCTGCTCAACAAGCAGCGTGATAGGTCCAAGGACAACCTGGTTCGCGCAGAGCGCGCCTGGCTCGAGCTCCACGGCACCAGCAAGGCCTTTGAGTCGTCACTTTATGGCAGCGAAATCGTGAGCAGTTTTCAAGTCATACAAAACGAAATTTTTCGTCTCTGCGAACGCGCCAACACGCTCGAAGAATATCTATCTGTAGCAGACGATCGGTAGCCTAACTAGAGCGTAGGGTCAGAGCGCATTTTCTATGCGCCCGGAATGCCAAAAGTGAAATTTGACTCTGCGAAAGGCAGTGTCGGGTTCAATTAGAAAAAATTGACTCTGTTATCTCCGAAATTCTTGATCGTCAAGGTCATGGAAGCCTTGACGATCAAGTGCTTGCTCAAGCCTTTTTCGCTGCGTTGATTCGCATAGCGAAGGATTACGAGTCTGGGTAGAGCACAGTAATAATTCTGCTTAGCGAACCAAAGAACGAGCTCGGGTTCAATTAAGATTCAACCACACTATCTCCCAGGGAATCGCATAGGAATTCCCCAGTTAACCGCAGATGCCGTAGTGACATATAAAGCCAAGCATGCATCCATGGCGGGTTCAGCACTCAAGCTTGAAACGGTCGATATGACGGTCACAGACCGTCGCGACGATAAATCCCTCGTAACACTACGGTATGTCGTTGATGAACACGGGCGTCATGGTTGTGGCGCAGTCACAGAACGAGCAATGGCTAAGTAGGCATTTCTGCGTCGCGCCTTAGGACTAGACTAGCTACCAGCGCACCTTCGCTCAGCCGCTAGCCGGCGGTGCCTAACCCTCACACCGCGCGCGGTCCGCATGCTAACCTGACCACCGCCATTCTGGCGAAGACGGAACATCAGGTGACCCAGCCGACACCATAGCTAGCGGTGCCGGGGCCGCTGAGGCACGCTTATCGCAAGTCGCCCAGAGACAAGCACGTCATTTCAACCACTATCAGGGATGTATTCATCATGAAGCTACGCACCATTGGCGCCAATTTCGCACTGGCAGCGGCTTTAGGCCTTGGCCTGAGCTCCCCAGCTCGCGCCCAGGCGCCAGACCCTTGCTCGGTCTTTCTTTGCATGGCCAGCATGACCGCTCCAAGCACTCCAGCAGGTCCTGCTTGTGCAGCGCCGATCGCGACATTTCATGCCATCCAGGTATGGAGCCCGGCCTTCAACCCACCAGCCACGGCGGCGGCACGCCGGGCATATCTAATGACATGTCCAGGCGTGGTCCCAGTGAATCAAGCCACCTTGGAAGCCATCATCGGACAGTGGGGCTACACACTTTGACGGGAATCGCCCGCTGACCAAGAAAAGTACTTGATTCTGAGGCCTTGCGGGGGTGCCGCCACACCCCTGTAGCCGTCGGCGTCCCGCAATTCCTTTCAGTGCCATTGGGTTGCTACACATCGGCCAGTGGGAAGTGAACCCGCAACGTTTGTGGGTTCGTCCGCAAGACAGCGCACTCTGCCCCTGTGTTGTTGGCCGCGTTCCCAGTGGGCGCGGCAGTTGCGCTGCGCGATTACCCACGAAGCAATGAAGAACGGTGTCGTGAAGAACGTGGTCGGGTTTACTTAAGAATCCTACCTGGCTCCGTTATCCGGCGATGCATCCGCTCCAAGGTACCGCTCCGCTAAGTAACTGATATCCAACTGTCGATACCACAGCGGTATATCTGCGTGCATCGAACGTGATGGTCACTGCGTTGTACCTGAAAGGAATGCCACGCATCGCGCTGACCTACGCAGTCGCCGCTGATGGAAAGACGATGACAAAGAACACCGTCTGGCTAAACATCAATGGCAAACCGGAGATCACGATTAACCGGTTCAATCGGTTGTAGTAGCCGATAGCGTGCCCAAAGAACGGCGTCAGGTTCACTTTAAAAGGCAACTGCCTCGTTGCTGTTTACCAAGTTTGTAAGGTGCTCTGCACATGTTCAACCGGATCTTTCATCTGCTATACGCCTGTGAGCTGGCACGCTTCCCGAGTAGTAGTAGCCCCAGCGAGTCAGCAAAGCAGCTCTCTCGCCTGATCAAACAGCCATCGAAGTCAATGGTGGCACTACCGGTGGCAGGCTACGTCTCCGAGGATTATGTTGAGCTGCGCCGCGTTCAGCACATGAAGCACAATGCGTTTAGGCCCAACTTCTATGGGCGCTTCGAAGCACGGCAAGGTGGTGCATTCCTCATCGGAGAATTTGCGATGAGTCCACTGGTACAGGCGGTACTTACCGTTTGGTTCGCGGCAACGGCGCTGCTGACGATGGCTAGTGTGCTCTACACGCTAAAGCGGCCGGAACTATGGTTTTTCGCGCTCATGGGCGGGGTCATGTTCGGGACAGGCTATGCACTCGTTTGGCTGGGAAGAGACGTATCGGTTGGCGATATCGGATGGCTTTCCGCAAGAATTTCAGAATGTCTAACTGCAGTCGATAAACGGTCGCAGCATAACGAGAAGAGGCAGCTAGGTCATTTCGCAGACACTGTGCAGCGAACCAGAACTGCAAGCGCATCAATCGATCTGACCAAAGACGCGATGTATGGCCATTGGAGCCATGTGAGCCCGCAGGTCTGTGAGTTTCAACATGGGAGTACGATGATCTACGTAAGCCACGACAATGATCGATGGTCAATGGAACGCAGCCTGCAGGTTGCCCAATTTACAATCAATGCTGCTCTCGCCGAGGCGGATGCGGTGCTTGAGTTTGCATCACATATCTTTGAGGCTAAGAGCGCGGACTTCTGGCGCTTAGCAAGAGCGATCCCACTCAAGCAGAAGCCGCTGGCTATTTTTGCTATACGTTACCGTTTAGGCCAGGCGCTGCCAATATACGAGATATCATGGAACCCCACCTTTTCGGTAGAAACCGGCGTATATCACGATAAAGATGGTACAGAGCGGTTGATCACGGTGGAAACTCCAGAAGAGGACCTTAGCTTCGTCGACATCCGAAGGCTTGGCACCAATTCTTATGAAGAGGTTCTCGACTAATAGAGCATGCAACTGCTGGATCGTGCGCAAAGTATCCTGCAACGTGTCGCAGAGTAAGCGGGCGAGCCGCACCAGAAGACAGGAATGCAAGCGGCTCAAGGACGTCGTGCATGATCCTGCCGATACACCCCGCTGAAACTCACGTTCGCGCCGCCGCATTGCAGGTTGTTCGCCACGATCAATAGCTCGCCTAGCAGCTGCAGGCGCACCGTGCAGTCGTCTTCGCTGACCTCCAGGCGGTTGCCGTTCGGCGTGCTGCGTGCGGTGACTCGACGTCCCCCCAATTTTGAGTAGCGCATCAGTTTGGAGTCCAATTCCCTATCCCGAGGAGATTGGACGTGAAGAAGCGTTTTTCCGAAGAGCAGATCATCGGCTTCCTGCGCGAGGCTGAAGCGGGCGTGGCCATCAAGGACCTTTGCCGGCAGCATGGCTTCAGCGAGGCTTCCTATTATCTGTGGCGCAGCAAGTTCGGCGGGATGAGCGTACCCGATGCCAAGCGGCTCAAGGACCTTGAGGCCGAGAACACGCGACTGAAGAAGTTGCTAGCCGAGCAGCTATTCGAGAACGACTTGATCAAGGATGCACTGCGAAAAAAGTGGTGAGCGCACCGGCACGTCGTACGCTGGTGCGCGAGTGGATCGGGCGTGGTGCTAGCGAGCGTCATGCGTTGGCAGTGATCGGCATGAGCGCCAGTGCACTGCGTTATCGCCCGCGCGAAGATCGCAACGTCGAACTGCGCGAACGTATCGGTGCGTTGGCGCATCGCCATCGCCGTTATGGCGTGGGAATGATCTATCTCAAACTGCGACAGGAAGGACGCTTGGTGAACTACAAGCGGGTCGAGCGGTTGTACCGCGAGCAGCAGCTACAAGTCCGTCGCCGCAAGCGGAAAAAAGTACCGGTGGGCGAGCGCCAGCCGCTGCTTCGGCCGGCGCGGGCCAACCAGGTGTGGTCGATGGACTTCGTCTTCGACCGTACCGCCAAAGGCCGGGTGATCAAGTGTCTGGTGATCGTGGACGACGCGACACACGAAGCAGTGGCCATTGAGGTGGAGCGTGCAATCTCGGGCCATGGCGTGACGCGGGTGCTGGACCGGCTGGCCCTCAGTCGTGGTTTGCCTCAGGTCATCCGTACCGACAACGGCAAGGAGTTTTGCGGCAAGGCCATGGTCGTCTGGGCACGTGCCCGTGGCGTGCAGTTGCGGCTCATCCAGCCAGGCAAACCGAACCAGAACGCCTACGTCGAATCCTTCAACGGCCGGCTACGCGACGAATGCCTCAACGAACACTGGTTCCCAACACTGCTGCATGCGCGCACCGAGATCGAACGCTGGCGACGCGAATACAACGAGGAACGACCCAAGAAGGCAATCGGCGGGATGACGCCGGCTGCTTATGCCCAACATTTAGCAAACACCGATATCATCAACCCTGGACTCTAAACCCGACCGCTACGCAGGGCGGGGGGACGTCGCGTCGGAAGCGGCGCTGTACTCCGGGTTGCTCTGCGTGAATACGTCACGACGCTGATCGGCCGTTAACGCGTTGAAGGCGTTTACCTTGTCCTCCGTTATCAAGGCCTTCGATGTACTCCGCTTCGATGGCCTTTTTTCTACGGCCGCTGCAATGTCATCGTCAATTTGCTTGACTGTACTCACCACCGTGCCGGTCGCCGCCGCTATCGCCTGCTGGTCGCCCAACGAAACGGAACACTAGCAGGAGAATGACTTTATTTTCCAGTAATCCCTGGAGTTTTTCATCCAATACCTCTGATTATCAGGAATAAGAAAGCTAAAATCCCCATTCTTTGATGACCAATCGTCATACGCCAGATCTTCGTGAAGCCGCACTCCGTCTAAATGCATATAAACGCGCCGGTCAAAATTTATATAAAAATTTGGCAGCTTAGACGCAAGGTGGTTTATTTTTAAATAAATTTCAGGGGAAATTTCATCGCCAAATAAATAATACCCCTCCACTTTGTCAAGTAGAATATCTGTTTCTATGCAAGAGCTGAGGAAAAATTTCCTTAGTTCTTCTATTGGGACGATTTTTGCGGAGCTGTTATTCAAGTACTGATGAAAATTACTTGAATTTAGCTTTAATGCACCTCCGCGAAAATCTCTACATGCAGCTTCATATTGATCATTCGTTATATATCCTCGGCCCAAGTATGCCTTGTAATCCTTCTCGCCATCTAGAGAAAAATTCTCCTTTCCATCTAAAACCCAAAGGAATTGTCCGTCTGAGACAAAGAAGCAAATGCTCAGAGTTCCATCCCATAATTTTTCGCACACTTCGTCATTTAGAATCATTTCCAAATTCCTTCAAAAATTCAGACTGTGAATAAATGCGCGCCCTGCTGGAGTGCTTTTCAAGTAATGGCTCCCACATCCTTGGCAGCTCTAGCGCAGTGCCGGGTTTACTCGGATCAACTAACTTCGGAGCTGACTGATCTCTTGGAACCCCAGGAATGGGCTTTTGGGGCACAACTTCTTTCATTATTCTCTCATGGAGAAAATTGTCAACTTCAAAGACCACAACTGATCCGTCAGGTCGCTTTTGGGTGAGATAGTAAACTGCATGATCGCTGTTGCCAACGCTCACGCAAAGTTGACCTATGCAGCCGGGATTGATTGTAATACTGCCATCAGGATTTGCCGTGACTCTTTGCTGGCTAGTGGCATTCCCTGAACCGCCGCCTTCAACTCTAAAATATTTTGTTGAATTGAGTTGGCGCAGATCGTCTGCAGAGTCAATGGCAGCAGTAGCACTACCTATTTTTTTTACGGGAAGGTGACTAACTCCGAGGGGTGCAATTCCTACTAATGAATAAAGTGCTTCTGCATATGGAGTGGGTAGTCCTGCCTTGCTAAGGAGCATGCCTCCGAGCGTAGGAGTCCATTCGCCAGTAGCGATCGTCCTTGTACCAGCTATCGTCTGATCTATGCCCCAAGGAACGAGCAAGCAAGATGCGCCAGTTTCCAAACACCCTGCGCTACCTGACGCAATCGCAGTAATGCCGCCGGTTGCCTGCAGTAAGCCTCCGAGACGGGCAAATGGATTTCCATTTTCATTATCCAACTTGGTAGCACCATCCGCCACATAGTCTGAGAAGCCGTAATCAAAAATATTCTGAGTTGGCGCTCTTCCTGTCTTTGATGCTAAAAGACTGCCATAGTTCTTATCTGTTTGGCTTTCTAGAAGAATGCGCTCCTGAGCATATTCAGATGTTGTGCCTTTTTCTTCAACAGCAGCCCAGAATTTCTTTTCTTCGCTACCCTCCGCATATTGAGCAGAGCATTTCACCAATGCACAGGCTGCAATGGTAAGGCGAGCTTCTTTCTGTGAATCTCCATTTGCGAGCGTCTTGATTCTGTTAACTTCTACGTCGGCCAGCATTCGATTATTTTCAACCGCATTGCCCGCAATGGCTGCCCCTAACGCTGCGTTCCGTAAATCGCCACCAGCTAATCCACCAGCAATCGCCCCAACCGCCTGCGACAGAGCCACCAGCATCTGCTTGTCCTGTTCCGGCAGCAGGTTCGGATTGAACTTACCGGTTACCGGGTCGATGGCACGGGGATCATCGCCGTACAGGGTTTGGGTCAAGTACTTTGCCGCCAACTCACCACCGGCCCCTGCCAACGCGCCGCCTGTCATGGATGCGCCGTTTACCTCGGCAAGTACTGCGCCAAGCACCGCATGCGACACCAACTGCAATGCGACGTTTGGATTGCTGCCATGGTTCTGGTCGAAGGTCCTGCCGATCAGCTGCGCCGCGTACGGTGCCAATGCGTTGCTGGCGACCTGGCCGGCGCCTTGGCCGGAGACGCCGCCCACCACGACGGTGGTGACCGCTTGCAGTGCACGGCTGTAGTCGCCACCAGTGCCCCACTGCTGCTTGGATTCGTAGGCGGCACGATAGTCGGAACTGTTCTGCAACAGCACTTTTTGCTGATCGGCAGCGCTCAACCCAGCAAATTGCGTGGCGTCATCGCCTTTCAATTGGCTGATGTAATCATTCGCCGCCTGACCGGCCTTGCGTTCTGCTGCGGCAGCAATGTCATCGCCAATCTCCTTGGCGGTGGTCATCACTGTGCCGGTCGCCGCCGCCAATGCCTGCTGCTCACCCAGGATCTTGCGCACGTCCGGCAGCGCCGCTACCGCTTCATGGGCAGCGCTGGCATCGGTGTTGATACCGGTCGCTGCTGCCGTGGTGGTCTTGCCGCCGATCTTGATGTTGCCTTCGGTCAGCGTCGCGCGGGTCAGCGTGGTGTCGCTGCCGCTCTGCATGACCGGAATGCCGGGATTGAAGCTGCTGTAGTTCGCCTCACCGTAGTTACCGTTGACGATGTTGTGGCCGATATTCCTGAACTGATCGCCCGCGCTCGGCTGGGTGGGATTGCCGTCGGCATCGGTCGCGCCTTCGCCTGTGCTTCCGATGCCACCGCTGATCGTCGCCGACGCGGTGCTGTAGTCCATCCGATTCTTCAGATCGGTGAAGGTCAGTGAATCGGCCGTCAGCTCGCTGTTGTTGGCATTGGTGCTGGTGATCGCACCACCGATCAGATTCACGTTGCCGGCGGTGACGTGATAGCCGCCATCGCCCGCGAACAGACCCGACTGCTGGCCCACGCCCAGGTAATTGCCGTTCGCCTTGGCAGCGTTCGCATAGCCACTGGCATCCCATGCGGTGCCGAAAGAGACCTGGACACGGCCGCCAACGCTGCTCTCCTTGGACTGTACGTGAGACACGTCTTGCAGCGACTCGATCGTCAGGTCCCCGCCGACATTCGCATCGATCCGATCCGCCGTCACCACGGCACCGCGCAGCGTCGTGTCGCCCTTGGAGGTCAGCACGACGTTCTTGCCCGCTAGCTGGGTGTTTTCCCAGGTCGTGCTTTGCGCGTTCGAGTTGTGGCTACCGGCGCTGGCCTGCACATAGGCATACACACCGGTTTGCGCACCGATCTGCGCACCGACCCCGACTTCGAAGCCGGCATTGCTGCCCTTGCTTTGCTCGGAGCCAACAGATTGGCCTGCTTCCAACACCAGGTCCCGCGCCGAATCCAGGCTCAGCGTGCCGCCGGCTTTGAGGTTGCCCTGCACGATATGCAGGTCGCCTTCGGTGGTTTTCAGGCTGACATTGCCGCCACCGGTGATGGTGGAGCCAAGCGATGTCTGACTATTGCTATTGAAGCTGCTTTCGCTGGTGGCAAAGCCGACGCCGGCCTCGATGCTCAGGATCGTGCCGCTCTTGGCGGCCTTGACGCTTTGATAGGCATTGGCCGCAGCGGCCATGTTCTGCATGGTACTGAGCCGTCCATCCGATTGACGCGCATCGTCCACATTGTTGATCAGATCGATCAGCGGGGATTTGATGCGCGCGAACGCGCCGATCTTCAGGTCGTCGTCCTTCTGCGAGGCGGAGCTGCTCTGGTTGGCGGTCAGCAGCTGGATCGAGGCTGCGGTGATGTCCACGTCCTTGGCCGCGACCACGTTGCTGGCCGACTGGGTGTACGTACCGCCAGCGGTCAGGCTCACATTGCCGCCCAGGCTGCCGACAGTGCTGGCCACCTGCGCGACCTGGGCGTTGTCGTCGAAGTGGTTCTTCTTGTTGTAGCCGGCAAAGCGCTCGGTGTCGGAAATGACCACCGTGCCGATGCCCTTGCTGGTGGACTGATTGGTATTGCCCAGGATGTCCTGGCCACTTTGGATGGTCAGATCGCCCGCTGCGCGCAGGCTCACATTGCCCTGCGCGGCAATGTTGCTCGCCGTCAGGGTGATGTCGCTTTGAGTAGTGGTCAGGCTGGCATTGCCGCCCACCGACAATTGCGTGCCGGTGATGGTGTCGGTCTGCCCGTTGCCGGTGCCTTGCTGGTTGTAGTTGCCGTACGGCAAGCCGGCGGCATTGTTGAAGCCCCAGCCCTTGCCGTTACTGGCGTTACCACTGGACTGGGTGTTGTGCGCGACATCGAACACGATGTCCTTGCTGGCGAGCAGCAGCGCATTGCCCTCCGCAGACATTTGCGTGCCCTGGCTGGTGATCGAGCCATCACTGGCGAGCAGAGTCAGGTTGCCGCCGGCCGCCAACTGGCTGACGCGCGCGTCGCTGGTGCTCTCGTTTTGCGATGCATTGGAGCGGTGGCTGCTGGCCTGGATCACCACCGGGGTGATGGCGGCCATGGTGCCGGCCGCTGCACCTTCGGCATCACGACTGATCTTGCTCATGGTCGAGCCGGTATCGACCATGTTCTTGGTGGTCGAATCGCGTGCGCTGCGGTACGAGGCACCCGGGTCGTAGGTCACGCCCACCGAGAATCCGCTGGATTTACTCGACTGACTGGATTGCGACTCGACCGTGTCCTGGCGTGCCAGCAGGGCGATGTCCTTGGCTGCCAGCGTCAGGTCCTTGCCGGCACCGATGTCCGAGGCGGCAATGGTCAGTTGGTTGCCCGCGCTGATGACGAGATTGCCGTCCGTTGAACCGACCGAAGAGGCAACTTGGGTGACCGAGCGTGTGGACTGCTGGCTGTCGCTGCTGGACTTCGAATAGCCGACGCTCGCTACGCCACCACCAGAGCTGCCGGTCAAACCGGACTTCTTCTGGCGAACGCTGTGCGCTTCGCTGCTGGTGTCCTGCGCCGACTCGATGGTGACATTGTTGCCTGCCGCCAGACGCACGTTGTCCTGCGCGAGCACTGTCGAACCCACCACGGCAAGGTCGTTGCCGGCCACCATGTTGACGGACTTGCCGCTGAGCGATGAACCGACGGCAAAACTGTCGTGCCACTCGTCGTGGGTGGTGGTCTTTTCGTTGGAGAAGGTGCTCTTCTTGCGCGTTTCCTTATCCACCACCGCATCATGCTGCTCCTGCGTGGCGAGTAGCTTGATGTCGTTGCCGGCCGCAAGCGCGATGCCGCCGGTCTGGCTGGCCGCTGCGGTGGAGGCCAGGGTGAGGTCGCGGCCGGCCTGCATGACGATATCGCCGCCGGCACCGAGCTGGGTGCCGCGCACGGTTTCGTCGTAGGTCGAGGTGGCCAGCGAGTTGCTCTTGGTGACCGTGCTGCGATCGCTGGAACTGCTGTCCACCGCCGCGACGCTGTTGATGTCGCGCCCGGCCTGCAGAGCCAGGGTCTTGCCGGCGCCGACTTGCGCGGCGGTGAGAGTGAGATCGTTACCGGCCGCCAGCACCACACTGCCCGCGCCCTGCACGGTTGTGCCGAGGTGGGTGGTCTCGCTGCTGCGCTGGAAGTTGCGGCCGTTGGCGGTGGTGTCGGTGGTGTTGGAGAGCGTCTGCGTGCTGAGGTTGAGGTTGTTGCCTGCCACCAGTTGGGTGACGCCGTCGGTGCCGGCGTTGCGAATCTGCGCGGCCTGCAGGTTGACGTCGCGGCCTGCCACCACCGACAACACGCCGTTGCCGTTGGTGCCGGTGACATACAGGCCGGCCACACGCTCAAGTTGGGTGGTGGTGTACTGGTGATAGCCGCCGCCGCTGAGTGTTTCCACGGTGGAGGCAACGGTGATGTCGCCGACCGCCTGCACGCTCAGCGCATCCACTGCACTGACGCTGGCGCCTTCGATGCGGATGTCGCTGGCCGAGCGCAGCCCCACCTGGTCGCCGCTGATGCTGCCGCCCAGGTGCTCGATGCGGCCGGCATCGATGGACACCAGCTGACGGCCGGCAATGGTGCCGGTGTTTTTCAGGCCACCGGCCAGGGTGACGTCGACGTTGGCACCGGCTAGCAGCGCGCCGCCGGCATCGAGGTCGCCGGGGCGCAACCGCAAGTACACCTGCGGTACGAGCGCGGTGGTGGTGCTGCCATCGGGCAGGGTGACGGTCTGCTCTACCAACCAGACGATGTCGCTGGTGAGCTGGGCCATCTGCGCGTCGGTCAGTGCTACGCCCGGACGTAGGTTCCAGGCCTTGCCGACGGTGGCGCCGGCATCCAGCAATGCCTGGTACTGGGCTTCGTCGCTCTTGTAGCCTTCCAGAAAACGCCGGCCAGTGAGTTGGCCAATCTGCTCGCGCACCAGCTTTTGCTCGTAGAAGCCATCGCCCAGGCGCTTTTGCACCGCATCGGCGGAATACCCCATCTGATTGAGCAGATAGTCCGAGCCCAGCCAGCTGCGGTAATCGGCGAACTGCGGGTCGGTTTCGACCAGGTAGTTGCCGCTGGCGGGCCTGAGCGTGAACAGGCTGCCGCTGGGTGCGCGGGTATTGGGCGTGCCCATTGCGATACGGTCCGGCGAGCCGCCGGCCGCATCGACCACACGTGCGCCCGTCACCGGGCCGCTGCTCCCGACGCCGCCGACGTTGCCGGCGCCGCTCTGTCCTGCGGTCTGCGTTGCCGCCGCCAGCGCGCGGTCGGCGGCATTTGTCGCCACGCCACCCGGGCCGGCAATGCCACCCATGCCGGTGCCGGTGGGCGCTGCTTGCGACCCGCGAATATTGAGGTTGGCAACTGCTGCGCCATCGCGCACGTTGGGTGCGTCGCGACCCTGGTTGAGGTTGCTCACATCGCCGACATCGATGCTCAGCGTGCCGCCGCTGGTGAGCTGGCTCCCGATCTGGCCAATCTGCTCGGAGATGGAGGGATTGCTCCAGCTCCGGGTGGTGCCGTTGTAGGCGGTGGTGACGTTGCTGAAGCTATGTGTGCGGAACAGGGTGTAAGCGAGGTTGGTGATACTGGCGGTCTGCGTCAGCCCGGTGATCGCCAGATCGCCGCCAGCGGCGATGCGTGCGTATTCGTTGCGTAACGCATCGGTGCCGATCCGCAGGGTGCCGCCGGCCTGGATGACCGCCTCTGGTCCTGCACCCGGCTGCAATACATCTTCGACCACGGTACGGGTGGCCATGCGATAACGCTCGTTGTCATTGAGCCTGCCGCCACCGGTGCCCTGCGGATTCATCAGGATCTGATCGGGATCGGTGTAGGCGAACTGCGCCCATAGCTGCACGCAATTGGTGGTGCAGGTGCCGTAGGCGTTGGAGTACTGCAAGGTGTCGCTGTTATAGCGAAACGCGGGCGAGCCGGGCTGGATCTGCGACAGCTCGCGGAACGGGTCGTCCGCGCCCGCGGTCACCTGGTCCGGATTGACCTGGTTGTCCTGGCGGCCGGTGTAGTAGATGGTCAGCGTGCCCGATTGCGAATTCAGGCGCGATCGCTCGCCCGTGGCTTGATACATGCCGCCGCGTGCGAAGAAATAAGCGCTGGTTTGTGGCGTGACGCGAATGACCGCACGCCGCACCTGGTAGCCATCCGGGGTGGTGTAGGGCGTGTCCTCAAGAATATCGTCAGGACTGAGATAGTAGATCTCGAGGGCCGCGTAATTGCTGGTCGAACGAATATTGGAAGTGTCGTTCTCGCCGTTGTTGCGCCAGGTCGGCTGATCCAGGCGCACCGGCGCCAGCGTGGTGGTGGTTTGAGTCACCACCACGTTCTGGCGAATATTGTTGACTATGGTCGCTTGCAGATCGAGATCGCCGGCTACGTCGATCACAGAGCCCAGGTTGTCGATCTGCCGTGCCACGCCGGTGGCCAGGCGATTGCCATCCAGGCTGCCGCCAATGGCGGCATCGCCATCGCTATAGATCAGGCCACGATCGGTATTGGTCAGTTGACCCACGCCCAGGTCCAGGCGCTCGCGTGCGGCCACCGTGGCCACGCGGCTGACGCCGGCAATGGTTTCGGCACGGTTCTGCAGCAGACCGGCGGCGATTGCGACGTGGTCGCCATACACGCGTCCGGTGCCGACGTTGTCCACCGTAGCAGCTTCCAGGTGGGTCACCGCGCCATCGATCAGCCCGCGGTTGACCAGCTGGCCGCCGCTCTTGATGTGCGTGATGCCCTGGCTGCTGATCTCGCCATTGGCGGCGTTGTCGACGTTGCGCGCAGCCAGGTCGAGATTGCCTGCACGCAGGATGCCTTGATTGGACAAGTCTCCATCGGTCTGGATGGCCAGGGTGCCGTTGGCGCTCATCTCGCCGGTGTTGGTCAGGCCTTCGCGCAAGCTGAGGGTGAGATTGCTCTGCGACTGCAGTTGCCCGTCGCCGCTGAGGTTGCGTGCGGTCACGCTCTGGTTACCGTCCGACCGCAGCAGGCCGGCGCTGTTGGCGACTGCATCGGCACGCATGTCCAGGCTGCCGCCAGAGGAAATCTGGCCGCCTGCATTGTTGAGCGATGACGTCAGTTGCAGGTTGCCTGCAGCGTCGGTGATGACTTGTCCTTGGCGGTTGTCCAGCGATTGCGCCTGCAGCTGCAACTGCCCAGCCTGCAGACCCAGTGCGCCGGTGCCGCGCGTGTTGCGGTTATCCACGGTGGACGCATGCAAGGTCAGTACGTTGCCTGCAGCGACCAGGCCCGCTTGGTTGTCGAGCGCACCGTTCAAGGTCAGGTCGACGTTCTGCCCCGCCTGCAGTCGGCCGCCGACGTTATTCATGCTCGTGCTGGTGAGCGCGAAATTGCCTGCGGCGCTCAAGGCCCCGGCGGCGCTGTTATCGACGCTGGCGACCGTCAGGCGTGCATCGCCTTGCGCAAACACCGCACCGCCACGGTTATCCAATGCACCGCCATCTACCTGCAGACGGCCGCTGGCGAGAATGCCGCCATTGCTGCCGGAGCCGGTATTGGTAATCGCTTGGCCATTGGTTTGCAGCAACAAGGCTGCTTGCGACTGCAGTCGACCACCGGCGTTTTTGAGTGCGCCGCTGCGAATCTCCAGCGTGCCGACCTGGCTGCCGATGGTGCCGCCGACGTTGTCCAGCAGCTGCGCCCGCGTATCGACCACCGCGCTGCCACCAATGATGTTGCCGGCGCGGTTGGAAAGACCGGCAGCTTCCAGGCGCAGTGCGTTGGTCGCCTGGATGGCGCCGCCGTTGTTGCCGATGGCGTTATCGGTGACGAGCGTGAGGTCGGTACCGGCGACGACGTTGCCGGTCGCGTTATCGAGGGTGCCGGCATCCAGGACGAGTTGAGCTGTACTGGACACCACGCCCTGGCTGCGATTGTCGAGTAGTCCCTCCACGTCCACCCGCAACACGCCGCCTGCTGCGTGCAAGGTACCGGCCTGGTTGTCGATGCTTGCAGCGGCGACGCGCCCATCACCGGCCAGCAGGATCTTGCCCCGCTGGTTGTGCAAGGCCTGGTCGATGTTCAGCGTGGACTGCCCGGTACCTGCGGCCTGCAGCATCCCCTGGGTATTGATGAGCGTCTGTGCGCCGATTGCCAGCACACCGTTGCCGCCGATGGTGCCGCCGGTGTTGTCGAGCGTGTTGCCAACGCTCAGCCGCAGCTGCTGGTCGCCGCTTGCCGACAGTTGGCCGCCTGCGGTGGTGAGGTTGCCGGTGTCCACTGCAATGGTGCGTGCAGAGGTGGTGGCATTGCGTAGATCGGTGCTCTGGCCGGTCACGTGCAAGCTACCGTTGCTGATCAGCTTGCCCGCGTTGCCGGCAAGTGTCTGTGCATCGATCTGCAGTTGGCCGCTACCTGCGTGCTGGATCGTGCCTCGTGTGTTGTCCAGCACATCGCTGGTCAGCGACAGGTCGCCATTGCCTGCAACGGTGCCGCCGGCATTGTTCACTACAGTGGCGCGGAGAGTGCTCGCGGTGCTGCCACTGGCGACGATGCGTCCGCCGCGGTTGTCCAGGGTCTGTGCCTGCAGCTCCACGCTGTCTGCGCCGATGGCTGCGTCACGGTGATCGATCGCGGTTGCTGCCACCGACAGCGCGCCGCCGGTCACGATGGTGCCCTTGCTGCCGTCCAGCCGTGTGACAGCGATCTCCAGACCACCGGTGCCGGAGTGGCTGAGCGTTCCGTCCTGATTGATCAGCCGATCTGCACCGATGTGCAGGGTGCTGCCGTTGCTGGCAATGCGGCCGTTTGCATTGTCCAGTTGCCCGCTGATGTCGAGACGGCCGCCGGCGCTTCCAGCGGCCACCAGGGTTCCGCCGCGGTTGGACAGCGCCGCTGCCTGCACGGCGAACGCGCCGTTGCCGGCGATAGCGCCGCCATCGTTGTTGAGCGCACCGGTCAGGGTGAGGCGCAACGCATCGGTACCGGTCGCACTCAGCTGGCCGCCTGCGGTGCTGAGGTTGCCGGCATCGACAACGATGCGCTCGGCCTGGGTGGTGCTGCCGGCGCCAAGAGCGAGGTCGCCGCCGTCCAGCTGCAGCGTTCCCAGGCTGAGCAATTTACCGCCTGCGCCCTGGAGCGTATCGGCGTCGACGTTCAAGGTGCCGGTACCGGCGTGTTCGATGGCGCCGCCACGGTTGTCCAGCGTGGACGCACGTGCGGTGAGGTTGCCACTGGCGGCGAGGCGGCCGCCCTGGCTGTTGTCCAGCAGATTGCTTGCAGTGACCTGCAATGCAGCGCCATTGGCTGCAACGACCGTGCCGCCGCGATTGATCACGCTGCCGGCTTGCAGCTGCACCGCGCCATTGCCGGAAATCGTTCCGGCGCTGTTGTCCAATGTGCCGCCCACGACCAGGGCGGCCTGTTCGCTGCCTGCCGCCAGGATCGCGCCACGCTGGTTATCGACGGAGCCTGCAACGATGTTGATGCCTGCATTGCTGGCAAGATTGCCATCGCGATTGTCCAGGCTGTCGCGCACGGTCAGTCGCAGCGCTTGATCGCCCAGCGATGTCAGACGGCCGCCCGCGTTACTGAGCGTGTCCGCAGCGATGCCAATCTGCTGGGCGGACGTGACGCCTTGCGTAAGATCGATGCGCCCGCCATTGATCGCCAGCCCACCGTTGCTGATCAGGCGTCCTGCGCGGCCCTCGAGTGCGGTGGTATCGATGGTCAGCATGCCGCTACCGGCCTGCTGAATCTGGCCACCCGCGTTGCCCAACGTGCCAGCGCGAAGACGCAGATCGCCATTGCTGGCAATGGTGCCGCCATCGCCGTTGTCGAGGCGGTCGCGTACTTGCAACGTCGCCGGTTGAATGCCGGTCGAGAGCAGCGCGCCACCACGGTTATCGACGCTGGTTGCCTGCAGGTCGAGCTGTGTGGTGCTCACCGTGGCATTGCGGTGATCCACCGCACCTGCGCGCCAGGTGAGCGCGCCCGGTGTGGCGATGCTGCCGCCGGCACCGGACCAGTCCTGCGCCGACAATGTCAGACCTTGCGTTCCGGCGTGTTCGATGCGGCCCTGCGCATTGACCAATGCCTGTGCGCTGAGTTGTAGCGCTGCCGCATTACTGGAAATTACACCGCCCTGGTTATCCAGCAGCCCGCGCACCTGCCAGGCGCTCGCCGCACCGCCGGCATGACGCAGTTCACCGCCTCGGTTGCTCAGCGCCTGTGTGTCCAGGCCGAGTGTATTGGCCACCGTGAGGCGGCCCTGGTCGTTGACCAAGGCGCCAAGCTGCAGATCGGCATCGCCATAGACGGCGAGCGTACCGGCGCGATTGCTCAGGTCGCCGCGTGCGCTGAGTGCGGACACGCCCAACCGCCCGCCACTGTTGTCCAGCCCATTTGCAGCCGACAGCGACACCGAGCCGCCGCCGTTGATGCGGCCACCATCGTTGTCCATCAGGCCGGAGACGGTCAGCGCGCCTGCGGCAAGCGTCACGATGCCAGGCGTCGGCACGCTGACGGGAGGCGGTGTACCGCCGTTTCCACCGTCGGTGCTGCCGTTGTTGCCGTTGCCGCCGTTGTCGCCGTTGTCGCCACCGGTGCCGGGCGTTGCACCGTCGCTTGGCGCGACGGCGGCGATTGCGCCGATGCTGCCATCGGCACGGTTACGCACACTGCCGGCATTCAATGCCAGTGCCTGCACGCCGGTCTGCTCGATAGTGCCGTTCTGGTTACGTAATGCAGCCGCATCGATCTGCAGCCGTTGCGCATTGAGCACGCCACCGCTGTTGTCCAGATCGGCCACTGTGGACGCGCGCAATTCGCGCGTGGCGCTCAGCGTGCCGGCATTGGCGATACCGCCAGTTGCGGTGATGCGCGTGTCTTGCCGCGATTGCAAGGCACCGGTGTTTTCCAGCCGGCCATCTACCGTGACGACCAGTTCGCCGGCTTGCGCGCCGATGTTGCCGGCATTGCGCACGCCGACGCCGCGTTCGTTGCCGACCAGCCAGATCTTGTTGGCAAACATGCCGCCCAGCGCGCCGACGTCCAGTGCGAAGGTGGGTGCCTGACCGGTGGCGGCCTGCGGCGCGATGCGTGCCTGGTCGGCACTGACCACGTTGTTGCCCAGGCTCGCCTGCAACTGATTTGCCCAGATGCCGGCATTGACCTGCAGCGAGCGGGTGATCAGATCGGTGTAATCCGCGCCGCTGGTGTCCAGGCCCGCACCGCCCACATGGATAGCGCCGCCGGTCACACGGTAGCCTTCCAGCGCCCCGCCGGAGAGGATGGGTGTGCCGGTAGTCAGCGTCACCCGGCTGGCGTTGAGGAACCCGCCACCGTCGACCTGGATGCCGGACGGATTGGCAATGATCACTTCTGCGCGAGGCCCGGCGACTTCCACGTAGCCATTGAGCCGGCTTGCCGGCCCGTTGACCTCATTGAGAATCACCCTGGCGCTGCCGGTGGCCAACCACGGGTTGCCCTGCACCCAGCCGCCCATTTGGGTCTGTGTCTGTCCCCGGGCATTGTTGAGGATGGCGCCTTCGCGGCCAACGTCGAACTGCGAATAGCGATTGCGCGACACGCCTGCGGCCGACGGCGTGGTGATGTTGACCATCGGCACGCCATTGGGAGCGGTCAGGACCGTCGGGCGCTCGCCACCTGGCGCGGCTGGATCGGCCACGATACGGCCAGCCGACTGTGCCTGAGCAAGGTCGATGACACCGACCAAGCCGAGCGCGCACAACATCGCAAACTGCAGTGGCTCCATCGTGAGCCTGTGCGCGCGCGTAGCGGCAACACCCGTGCTGCCACCCGGTGCACGGACCAACTCGGATGCCACTTGCCACACGCGCAGCGCGCGATTGAAGACCAGACGGTAGACGCGATTCATGTCACTAATCCTTGTGGAATGTTTAGTAGCGCCAGGACAGGCTGAAGCCGAACGTGGTGTAGTCAGTCGGGAAGTTCGCGGGTTTTTCCAACGGGGCGCCGACGAACCCGTCCACGGAGACGTGTTGCCATCCTCCGCGCAGGCCCAGGCTCATGCCGGCCAGATGGTCGCCGCTCTGAAAGCGCGCGGATTGCCCACCGATGTGGCCGTAATCGGCGCCCAGATACGTTTCTAGCCCGCCACCGAGTGCCAGGCTGAGGTCATTGCGTAGCGACCAGCCACGGTCGCCGCTGAGCGTCAATTCGCCATCGAACCCGCGCACGGTGAAGCGCCCACCGATCGCAAAGCGGTCCTGCGGCGCCAGTGGGGTGCGGTTCCACTGCGCACGCCAGGAGGCGCTGTAACGCAGACGTTGAGAGCCAAGTTGGAACGGCACCGTCAGCTGGGCATCGGCGATGATGAGTTTCATGCGCGAGGTGCCTTCGAGCGGAATCGACGGGTCGAATGCGCGTGCAAGTTCTTCCGGAGCGCGCAATGCATCGAACGCACCGGTGCCGCGTCGATACGCAACGCTTGCATCCAGGGTGACTTTGCCAAGGAACTGGCGGTGGTTCAGGCCAACTTCCCAGCCGGCGGTGCGCCGCCGTTGCACTTCGATTTCGGTGTCGTCGATGGCGCTGGTGGACTGTCGCCACCAGCCACGCCCATACGCCCCGAATTTGATCGTGGCATTGCGAAATAGCAGGCGATCGATGCGCGCTTCGGCAGTGCGACTGCGCCCGCTGTAATCATAAGTCTCGATCGCGCCGGCCACTGCCTGGCTGTAGTCGTATGCGCTGGCGGTGACGCCAAACAGCCAGTAGTCGTAGGGAACGTCGTAGTGCACCGTCCAGCTATCGGTGTCTTTGCCGGCACCATTGAACACGCCCTTGCCGAGGCTGACGTAGAACAACTCGTTGAGGCCCAGGGGATTGTCGAGCGACAGTGTTCCGTTTGCCTGCAGTTTGCCGGTGGCGTCGCTGCCGGCGTCGTCCAGGCTCAGGCTGGTGCGCACACGTGACCGCTGTTGCCACGCAATGGCCAGGTCGCTCTCTCCCGGGCCGGTTCCCTGACCTTCGGCAGGAGCGATCTGGATGTCGGCAACCACGGTCGGCACACGCTGAAAGTTCTCCAGTCCCTGCTCGATGTCGCGCAGATTGAGCAGATCGCCGCGACGTGCAGGCACAGCATTGGCGATCGCTGCACGTGCGGATGCCGGGTCGCTGAAGCGGGCGGTATGCACACGCCCGGGGACCAGCGACAACGTCAGGGTGCCGCCGGTGAGATCCTGCGGCGCGGCTAGCACGCGCGTGGTCACATAGCCGCGTGCAATGACCGCGTTCTGCACACGTTTCATTACCAGGTTGATGCCGTCGGTGCCCAGGCAACGACCAATTGCGGGGTCTTGCCGAGGGTTGGCAGCTTTCAATGACCAACGGAATTCATCTGCAGCCTGCCCATCGAGCACGATGCGCTCGATCCGAAAGCACGGCGATTCATTGGTTGGAAGACGCTCGACGCCATCGTCCGGGGCGCGTTTCAGGCGAACATCCGGCCGCGCCTCCTGTTGCTCGCGCAGAACGCGCTCGCGCTCCTGCTGCCGCAACAACTCCTGCGCGGCGGGATCGACGATCTGTTGCGCAGAGACCTGGGCTGCCGTGCCCGCAAAAAGCGCAATACACCACGTGGCACGCATGCGTGCCGTTCCTTTTTTGCCTGAATCCATGTGCAGATGACCGCCCGACTCGATAACGACTACCGGCGCTTCCGCGCCGCCCCTAACGAGATTTTAATGCAAACGGAAGAGCTTGCCTGTAGGAAAAATCCTGACCTTCTATCGCAGATCGTGATACGAGGAGAAACAAATTTCGCTATTGAAATTAGCGATTTGGCCGTTTTTTCAGCAAATTGATTTTTATCAGAATATCCATTTATTAAATTTATAAAAAGAAATATCGGAATTTATTTCTTTAAATCGAACGCGTGAACTCATGAGTTCCGGCGACTGCAGGTTAATTGCTGTTGTCGGTTAGATATTCAGGCTGATCCGCTCGAATGTCTGATCGTGTTAGCCATCATTTTTAGTTTCGTTGCATGTGATTTGATCTTGCTTTGACTTGCATCGGTAGCGGCAGCGCGTCAGCGCTTCATCGCCTCGACTGCATGACCGGGGTTACCAGCAAGCCAAGACGACACCCACACGGCATCGATGTGAATCAAATGTCGCGGTGGATGTTGTCGCGCAGATGACACGTCAACCAGCCTGTCTATGCCTACAGGTTGTCTTGCACCACCGTCAGCGATGCACCCGACCTCCACCACGGCGTGTTCTCGTGCCATCTCACCCTCACCGCCGCGCTTGTTTGATTTTCGTCAATTCGACCGACACATGAAATTCGCAGTGGGAGTGTTTGACTGCATGGGTCAAGAATCGTTGCGGAGTTGCGCATGAGTGCAGTCACAGGTAGCAGGGTCGGTCGGGCGTCGCGCTGGCAGGGGTCGGGGCGGCAAGGCGTGATCCAGGCGGGTGTTGGACCGGCGCTTCCTCCGCGAGTCGCTGCGGCGTGGCGACATGACGCGTGCGATATGTCCCCAATCGTCACGGTGCGTTCGCGCGCCGTGGTCTGCTGAGGAGGCGTCATGCGGATCTGTGTTCTCAATGAGACGTCTTCATCTGCCGGGCTGGAGCAGCGCTGCAGTGCGGCCCGCGAGGCGGGCTGCGACTACGTGGTGATGGCGGCGCCTTTCGCGCGCGATGCGGAAGGTCGGTTGATCGAGCCGGCGGCTGGTGCCGATGCCCACGACGGCCATCTGCGCGAGGCGGCGCAGGCGGCGCACCGCGCGGGCGTGAAGCTGTTGATCGATGTGCGCCTGGATGAAATCGGTGGCGCCAGCGCGGTGGTGCGTGACAACCCGCAGTGGTTTCGTGCGCGCAGCACGGCGGTGCCGGACCCGCGCCAGCCGCGCGCCACGCCGGAGGTGGCCGAGGCGCGCTTTGCTTATGCGCAGGAAGGTGCGGCGCTGGTGGAGTGGTGGAGTGCGCGCTTGCTGGAGTGGGTCGGGCAGGGCGTTGGCGGTTTCCGGCTATTGCAGCCGCAACAGGTGCCGGTGCAGCGCTGGCGCGAGTTGATCGCGCGCGTGCATGCGCAGGCGCCGGAGGTGGTGTTTGCGGCGTGGACGCCCGGGTTGGGTCTGGAAGCCTTGCAGCAGTTGTCCGGTGCCGGCTTCGATGCGGCGTTTTCGTCGCTGGCGTGGTGGGACGGGCGCGGCAGTTGGTTCTTCGATGAAGACACTGCGCTGCGTGCGCTGGCATCGCAGGTCATTGCTGTGCTCGATGCGCCCGATGGCAAGCGTGCGGCATCGCCCGAGCAGCACTGGCAGCTGGCGCTGGCCCTGGGTGGCGCCTGGTTGCTGGACGATGCGCAGCTGGATGCCTTGCCGCAGTCGATTCGCGCGGCCGATGGGTTGCCGACCAGCAATGCCGGCATGCGGCTGCGCCCGCTGCTCCGCGAATCCACCGGCCTGACCGCGGTTGCGGTCGAGCCGTTGGGCGGTTTACCCGCCTTGTTATTGATCAATGGCGATACGCGGCATGTGGTGCCGGTGCCGGCATCGGATCTGTTGCGGCTGCTTGGCGATGCCGAGGCGTTGGTGGTCGAGGATGGCCGCACCTTGTCCGGCGCAACGCTCGACGCATTGGAACCGGGCGAGGTGCGCGTATACCGCAGCGTGCCGGCACGCCATGTGCTGGCGGTGCCGCGCATGCGGCCGCGTGCGCAGACCGCAGCTGCCTGGCCGCGGGTGTGCATCGAATCGGTGACGCCCTCGGTCGATAACGGCCGCTTCCCGGTCAAACGCACGGTGGGCGACCGCATCTGTGTGGAAGCTGATGCGTTCTGCGACGGGCACGACCGCATCGCGGTGGCGGTGCTGTGGCGGCCGGCCGATGCCAAGACCTGGTCCAGCGCGCCGATGCGTGCGCTGGGCAACGACCGGTGGCGCGCGGAGTTCCCGCTGGAGCGCATCGGCACCTACGAATTCCGTGTGGAAGGCTGGCGCGATGTCTTCGCCACCTTGCATGCGGATCTGGAAAAGAAGCGCGCGGCCAACACGGTGTTGCCGGTAGACGTGCAGGAAGCGGTGGCCGTGGTGCAGGCCGCGCATGCACGCAGCACCGGTGCGTTGGCCGAGCGTTTGCAGGCCCTGCTCACCCGCATCGGTGCGCAGAGCGAGCCGCTGCAGCAGCTGGCCATCGTGCTGGAGCCGGATACAGCGCAGGCGATGGCACTGGCCGACGACAAGCCGTTCCGCTCCGAGACGCCGGTGACCTACCGGGTGGAATCGGAACGTCGCGCGGCGCACTTTGCCAGCTGGTACGAGCTGTTCCCGCGCTCGCAAAGCGGCGATGTGGCGCGGCACGGCACCTTTGACGATGTGATCGAACGCCTGGCGCATATCCGCGCGATGCACTTCGATGTGCTGTACATGCCGCCGATCCACCCGATCGGGGCGAAGAACCGCAAGGGGCGCAACAACTCGGTCACCGCCGTCGATGGCGAGCCGGGCAGCCCGTACGCGATCGGCGCCACCGACGGTGGCCACACCGAGGTGCATGCCGAGCTCGGTGGGCTGGAGGGTTTCCGTCGATTGATCCAGGCCGCGCGTGCGCATGGTCTGGAAGTGGCGCTGGATTTTGCGATCCAGTGTGCGCCGGACCATCCGTGGCTACGCGATCACAAGGACTGGTTCACCTGGCGCGCGGACGGTTCCATCCCGTATGCGGAAAATCCGCCGAAGAAATACCAGGACATCGTCAACGTCGATTTCTACGCCAGCGGCGCGGTGCCGGACTTGTGGAACACGCTGCGCGACGCAGTGCTGTTCTGGGTCAATGAAGGCGTCACGCTGTTTCGGGTGGACAACCCGCACACCAAGCCGTTCCCGTTCTGGGAGTGGTTGATTGCCGATGTGCGCGGGCGTCGTCCCGACGTGGTGTTCCTGTCCGAAGCCTTTACCCGGCCGAAGATGATGTACCGCTTGGCCAAGTGCGGCTTCTCGCAGTCGTATACCTATTTCACCTGGCGCAACCACAAGCACGAACTGCAGGACTATGTGGAAGAGTTGAACGAAGGCGTGCCGCGCGAGTGCTTCCGCCCGCACTTCTTCGTCAATACGCCGGACATCAATCCGCTGTTCCTGCAGGCCAGCGGGCGCAACGGGCATCTGATCCGCGCTGCATTGGCGACGACGTTGTCCGGGTTGTGGGGCATGTACCAGGGCTTCGAACTGTGCGAGGCCACGCCGCTGGCACCGGGCAAGGAAGAGTATCTGGACTCGGAGAAATTCCAGTTGCGTGCGTGGCCCGAGCGCGCGCCCGGCGACATCGTCGATGAGATCACCCGTTTCAACCAGCTGCGCCGCATGCATCCGGAACTGCAATCGCATCTGGGGACGCGCTTCTATCAGGCGCATAACGACCAGGTGCTGTATTTCGGCAAGTTCCTGGATGCCGGGTATCTGTCCCGTAGCCGCAGCATGGTGCTGGTGGCGATCAACCTGGACCCGCATGCCGGCCAGGAGGCGGATATCGAAATCCCGTTGTGGGAACTTGGCTTGCCCGATCACGCCACCGTTGCGGTGGAAGATCTGTGGGACGGGCATCGGTTCGAGTGGCAAGGCAAACACCAGCACATCCGTGTAGAGGCAGCGCGACCGTTCGCGTTATGGCGCATCCGCGCAGGAGAGGTCGCATGAATGCAGTTCCCGCTTTACAGGCCGACGCAGAACAATCGGCGGTGATCGCAGATCAGCTTTGGTACAAGGACGCGATTATCTATCAGGTGCACGTCAAGTCGTTCTTCGACTCCAACGACGATGGCATCGGCGATTTTCCGGGACTGATTTCCAAGCTGGATTACATCGCCGAACTCGGCGTGGACACCATCTGGTTGCTGCCGTTCTACCCGAGCCCGCGCCGCGACGACGGTTACGACATCGCCGAGTACATGGCGGTGCATCCGGACTACGGCACCATCGCCGACTTCGAACAGCTGGTGGCGCAGGCGCATGCGCGCGGCATCCGTGTGGTCACCGAGCTGGTGATCAACCACACCTCCGATCAGCATGCGTGGTTCCAACGTGCACGCAACGCGCCGGCCGGCTCGCCGGAGCGCGACTTCTACGTGTGGTCGGATACCGATCAGGAGTACGAAGGGACGCGCATCATTTTTTGCGACACCGAAAAGTCCAACTGGACCTGGGACCCGGTGGCCGGCCAATACTTCTGGCATCGGTTCTATTCGCATCAACCAGACCTGAATTTCGACAACCCCGCGGTGCTAGAAGCGGTGCTGGAAGTGATGCGCTTCTGGCTGGATCGCGGTGTGGATGGCCTGCGCCTGGACGCGGTGCCGTACCTGATCGAGCGCTCCGGTACCTCCAACGAAAATCTCCCCGAGACCCACGCCATCCTGCGCAAGATCCGCGCCACCCTGGATGCCGAATACCCGGACCGCATGCTGCTGGCCGAAGCCAATATGTGGCCGGAAGACACTCAGCAATACTTCGGCCAGAACGCCGACGAATGCCATATGGCGTTCCACTTCCCGCTGATGCCGCGCATGTACATGGCGATCGCGCGCGAAGACCGCTTCCCCATCACCGACATCATGCGGCAGACCCCGGAGATTCCGGAGAGCTGCCAGTGGGCGATCTTCCTGCGCAACCACGATGAGTTGACGCTGGAAATGGTCACCGATTCGGAGCGCGATTATCTGTGGCAGACCTACGCCTCGGACCGTCGCGCACGCATCAATCTGGGCATCCGTCGCCGCCTGGCGCCGCTGCTTGAGCGCGACCGCCGCCGTATCGAATTGATGACCTCCTTGTTGCTGACCATGCCGGGCACGCCGGTGCTGTATTACGGCGATGAGATCGGCATGGGCGACAACATCCATCTGGGTGACCGCGATGGCGTGCGCACCCCGATGCAATGGTCGGTCGACCGCAATGGCGGTTTCTCGCGCGCCGACCCGGCACAGCTGGTGCTGCCGCCGGTGATGGACCCGCTGTACGGCTTTCAGGCGGTGAATGTGGAAGCGCAGATCCGCGACCAGCATTCGCTGCTGACCTGGACCCGCCGCATCCTCAGCGTGCGCAAGCGCTACCAGGCGTTCGGCCGAGGCGTGCTGCGCTTTTTGTATCCGGGCAATCGCCGCATGCTGGCGTATCTGCGCTGCTATCAGGACGAAACCGTGCTGTGCGTGGCCAACCTGTCGCACACATTGCAGGCGGTGGAACTGGATCTGTCCGAGTTCGAAGGCCGCGTGCCGGTGGACATCATCGGCGGAGGCAGCTTCCCGCCAATCGGCCGGCTGACTTATCTGCTCACGGTGCCGCCGTTCGGCTTCTACGCGTTTCAGCTGGTCAGCGAAGGCACCTTGCCCGATTGGCATGTGCCCAGCCCGGTACCGTTGCCCGACTACCGCACCCTGGTGCTGCGCAGCGACACCGACGAAAGCAACGCGCTGCTGCCGCATCTGCCCACCCTGGAAGGTGAAATCCTGCCGGCGTGGCTGTCGGCGCGGCGCTGGTTCTCGGCCAAGGATCAGGCGCTGCGCAGCGTGCGCATCTCGCGCCGCACGCCATTGCCGGGCGATGAGCCAATGAGTTTGCTGGAGCTGGACGTGGAGCTGGAAGACGGCCACCACGCCTCGTACATGCTGCCGATCGGCATCGTGTGGGAGCGCGACCAACCCAGCACTCTGGCCGAACAGCTGGCTCTGGCGCGCGTGCGGCAAGGGCGCGAGGTGGGCTATCTCACCGATGCGTTTGCGCTCAAGCCGATGGTGCGCGGTGTGATCGATGCCTTGCGGACCAATGCGACGCTGGACTTCTGCGATGGCGACGATCCTTCGCAGCAAGGCCAGGTGCGCTTCGAAGCGACGCCGGTGCTGGCCAAGCTGGAGATCCCCGCTGATCCGGACATCCGTTGGTTGTCGGCCGAACAGAGCAACAGCTCGCTGGTGGTCGCCGACAAGGCGGTGTTCAAGCTATTGCGGCATGTGGCAATCGGTGCGAACCCGGAAATCGAAATCGGCCGCCGCCTGACCGAGCTGGGCTACGCCAATGCAGCGCCGCTGCTGGGCAGCGTCAGCCGCGTCGACGGGCAGGGCACCATCACCACCATTGCGCTGCTGCAGGGCTTTATCCGCAACCAGGGCGATGCCTGGCGCTGGACGCTGGACCATCTGGCGCGCAGCTTCGACGAATACGCCACCGCGCAAACCGACGAGTCGCGCGCCGAGGCCATTGCTGGCTACGACGCGTTTGCGGCTGTGGTTGGCAAGCGCCTGGCCGAGTTGCACGAGGCCTTGTCGCGCGCCACCGACGATGCGGACTTCGCACCGCAGCGGATCGATCTGCCGACGGCCAACGATGTGGTGGCCGGTGTGGCGCGCCAGGTCGAAGAGATGTGGGAGATGGTCAACGCGCGCTTGTCGGGGAGCGAGGACGCGACCGAGCGCGAGGCACTGGAAGCGGTACTCGCCGAGCGCCCGCAGCTGGACAGCTTGCTGGCCAAGGCGCCGAGCGTGCTGGCCGATTCGCTGTTAACTCGCGTGCATGGCGATTTCCACCTGGGCCAGATCCTGGTGGCCTTCGATGATGTGGTGTTGATCGACTTCGAAGGCGAGCCGGCCAAGCCGCTGGCCGAGCGTCGCGCCAAGGCCAGCCCGTTGCGCGATGTGGCCGGTTTCCTGCGCTCGCTCGATTACGCCAGCGAGGTTTCGGCACGCGGCGAAGAAGGCACCGCCGCACGCGCAGGCGTCGGTGTGGACACGCACCTGGATGAATTCCTGGCGCAGTTCCGCCGCCGCTCCACGCAGGCCTTCCTGGACGCTTACCATGCCGTGCTCGACGCCAGCGCCCATCCGTGGATTGCGCCGGCGGCGTTCAACGCAGCCACCTTGTTGTTCCTGGTGGAGAAGGCCTGTTACGAAGTGCGTTACGAAGCAGCCAATCGCCCGGGCTGGTTGATGGTGCCGATTGAAGGCTTGCGACGCATCCTGCAACGCGCACGCGCCGGTGCAGGAGACACATGATGAGTGGAGGGATGACAGCAGTGACCAATCGATGGGACCCCGGCGTGGTACGCGCCCTGGCCGAAGCGCGACACGGAGATGCGTTCGCCGTGTTGGGCGTGCACCCGACCGACGCAGGGCGCTTGCTGCGCACCTACCTGCCGGGCGCCAGCCATGTCAGCGCCGTGCTCGACGACGGGCAGACGATTGCCTTGGAGGCCGGCCCGGAAGCCGGCCTGTTTGCCGGTGAGTTGCCCGCACAAGGTGCGTATCGGCTGCGTATCGGCTGGCCCGGGGGCGAGCAGGAGACGGCCGACCCGTACGCGTTCGGGCCGCAGCTCAGCGACTTCGACCTGCATCTGATCAGCGAAGGCCACCACCTGCAATTGGCCGATGCGCTGGGCGCGAACGTGGTCGAGGTAGACGGCGTGCGCGGCACGCGCTTTGCGGTGTGGGCGCCCAATGCCTCGCGCGTGGCGGTGGTGGGCGACTTCAATAGCTGGGACGCGCGCCGTCACCCGATGCGGCTGCGTCACCAGTCCGGCGTATGGGAGCTGTTCGTGCCCGATGTCGGCCCCGGCGCGCATTACAAATATCAGCTACGTGGCCCGCATGGGCACGAGCTGCCGGCCAAGGCCGATCCGGTCGCGCGTCGCGCCGAGCTTGCACCCGGCACCGCCTCGATCGTGGCCGACCCTACGCCGCACCAGTGGAGCGACGACGGCTGGATGGCTACGCGTGCGCGCCGCCAGGCGCACGACGCGCCGATGAGCGTCTACGAGATCCATGCCGGCTCCTGGCTGCGCGAAGAAGGCGTGGACCTGGACTGGGATGGTCTGGCCGACCGGCTGATCCCGTATGTGGCCGACATGGGTTTCACCCACGTCGAATTGATGCCGGTGACCGAGCATCCGTTCGGCGGCTCATGGGGCTATCAACCCTTGGGCTTGTTCGCACCGACCGCGCGCTTTGGCTCGCCCGATGGCTTTGCGCGCTTTGTCGATCGCTGCCACCGCGAAGGCATCGGCGTCATCGTCGATTGGGTGCCGGCGCACTTTCCCACCGACGCGCACGGCCTGGCGCATTTCGACGGCACCGCGCTGTACGAACACGCCGACCCGCGCGAAGGCTTCCATCGCGACTGGAATACGCTGATCTACAACCACGGCCGCCGCGAGGTGTCCGGGTTTCTGATCGCCAGCGCGCTGGAGTTCCTGCAGCGCTTCCACGTCGACGGGCTGCGCGTGGATGCGGTGGCGTCGATGCTGTATCGCGACTACAGCCGCAATGCCGGCGAGTGGGTGCCCAATATCCATGGCGGACGCGAGAATTACGAAACCATCGCGTTCCTGCGCCGGCTCAACGACGTGGTGCGCGAGCACACCCCGGGTGCGGTGATGATTGCCGAAGAATCCACCGCGTTTCCCGGCGTCACCGCCGATGTCGCGCATGGCGGCCTGGGCTTTCACTACAAGTGGAACATGGGCTGGATGCACGATACCCTGCATTACGCGGGGCTGGACCCGATCTACCGCCGCTACCACCACGGCGAGCTGACTTTCAGCATGGTCTATGCGTATTCGGAGCGCTTCGTGTTGCCGATCTCGCACGACGAAGTGGTGCACGGCAAGGGCTCGTTGCTGGGCCGCATGCCGGGCGACGACTGGCAGCGGTTTGCCAATCTGCGTGCGTATCTGGGTTTCATGTTCACCCACCCCGGGCGCAAGTTGCTGTTCATGGGCTGCGAGTTCGGCCAGCCCACCGAATGGAATCACGACGGCGGCATTCCGTGGCACTTGCTCGACGACCCGCGCCATCGCGGTGTGCAAACACTGGTGCGCGATTTGAATCGGCTGTATGTGCAATACCCGGCATTGCACGCATACGACGACGATCCATCCGGGTTTGCCTGGGTCGTCGGCGATGACGCGGCCAACAGCGTGCTCGCGTTCCTGCGCAAGGGCAAACGCGGCGATGCGCCGGTCTTGGTGGTGATCAACTTCACCCCGGTGGTGCAGCACGGGTATCGCATCGGCGTACCGCAGGGCGGCCAATGGCGCGAAGTGTTCAACAGCGATGCCGGCATCTATGGCGGTGCCAACCTGGGCAACGGTGGCAGCGTGACCGCCGAGCAGCAATCCATGCACGGCCACGCCCAGTCGTTGCCGCTGCTGTTGCCGCCGCTGGGCGTCATCGTGCTCACGCCGCACGGGTGATGCACCCGCCCATCGCCGGACGACTGGTCCGGCGATGGAGCACCTGCTAAATTCGCGCCTCATGCCGCCCGGGGAGGGTGGCTGGGCACAGCCGCCGCCATGCCTTCCGTGGACCGTCTTTACGGGAGTCGCGCGTGCGTGTGTTGAACGATGTTGTTGTACCCAGACCTGCCGTGCGTGCGCGCACGTCCGCCAGCGTGCTGCGCGGCGCGCAGTGGCGCCCGGTTGGGCAAGCTGACTGGCTGCGCATTGCCGCGATCGCCAAGCCAGGCGCATGCGCAGCTGTGTGCAAGCGGGTGGTCGCATGATCTGGCTGATGACCTGCGCGTATTTGCTTGCCGCTGCAGGCGCGGCGACCGCGTTTTATCTGGCAACCAGCCATCAACGCGTGTGGCAATCACGTGCACCCTTGGTGCGTGCGCTGCGTCTTGGCGGTTGCGGTTTGTTCGCACTCTCGCTGGTGTGCGCCAGCACGGCCCTGGGACTTTGGGCTGGCATCTTTGCCGCGCTCACCACCCTGATGCTGGCAGCCATCGTGCTGCCGTGTGTGGACATGTGGCAGTACGCGCGTGCGCAACGCAGGCAGGTGCGGCATGTGGGCTAGATGGCTGGCGTCGGTGGTGCTGGGGTTGCCGTTGGCGGTTGCGGCGGTGGGGCTATGCGCGTTGTTGCTACCGGGGCCGCGCCAGTCCTACACGCTGGCATGGTTGCTGCTGATGTTTCCGGTGTGGATCGGCGCAATGGCCTGGCCATTCGCGTTTCGTAGCGCTGCGCGTGCCTGGCTGTGGCTGGGTGGGCTGACGGTGCTGTGCTACCTCGCGCTGGCCGCCGTCAAGGCGCTGGGCTGGACGGAGCTGCAGGCATGAAGGCCGCGACGCTACGTCTGTTTTTGTCGGTACACAGCTGGATGGGTCTGCTGGCCGGCATGGCCTTGTTCATTGCGTTTTATGCAGGTGCGATCACCGTGTTTACGCATGAGCTCAGCGCCTGGCAGCCTGCGCCGGTGGTCGAGGAGACGGCGCCTGCCGACCCGGTTGCCGCCGCGCAGTCATTGCTGGACACCGTCATCGCCACGCATCCGCAGGTGGCCGAATCGTTCCTGCTGCTGTTGCCGGGCGAGCACGGGCCGATTCCACGGCTGTACTGGTATGGCGCGCAGGCCGATGCCAGCGGCGGCATGCGCCAATACCAGGCAGCACCGGATGGCGGCCTGCTGGAGCTGCCGCAGCGCGTGGGCTTTGCCGATTTCCTCTACGACCTGCACTTCACTGCTGGCCTGCCGCGAGTGGCCGGGACCTATCTGTTCGGCGTGGTGAGCGTGTTGTACGGGCTGGCGTTGGTCAGTGGCGTGGTGCTGTATGCCCCAGTGTTCTTCAAGGATCTGTTTGCGCTGCGGATCGGTGCCAACCTCAAGCGCCTGTGGCAGGACGCACACAACCTGGTTGGCATGTTGTCGCTGCCGTTCCATGTGATCTTTGCCTGGTCCGGCGCAGTGTTGTGTCTGGGTGTGTTGCTGCTGGCGCCATTTCAGTTTCTGGTGTTCGACGGCAAGTTGATGCAGATCCTGGAGCCGGATTTCGAGCTCGCACCGCATGTGGCGCCAGCCAAGCGCACTGCACCGCTGCTGCCGATTGCGGCCCTGCTGGACACCGCACGTGCCGCCAGCCCGGGCTTTGTGCCGGAGAGCCTGGCCTTCCACGATGCCGGCGATGCCAACGCGCGGGTGGAGGTCTATGGCCATCACGACCAACGCCGGCTCAACACGCTGGGCGGTGTTGCGCTGGACGCTACCACGGGCCAGGTGCTGCGCGTGCTGGCACCCGCCACCATGTCGCCCGGCACCGCCGCGTTACGTGGGCTGCAGGCGTTGCACTTCGGCAACTTCGGGCATGCCCCGGTGCGCTGGCTGTATTTCCTGCTGGGCCTGGGCGGCGCATTCCTGTTCTACAGCGGCAACCTGTTGTGGATCGAAACCCGCCGCAAGCGCCGCCAACTTGCGCAACCGCGTCGTACCCATGCCATGGCGCGCCTCACCGTAGGCATCTGCCTGGGCAGTGTCGCCGGCATCTCTGCGTTGTTTATCGCCGCGCGCGTGTTGCCGCAGGGGCAGGAACGCAGCGTGTACTACGCGGTCTTTGCCGCCGTGCTGGTGTGGGCGCTGATCCGCCCCACTGCACGTGGTGCGTACGAGGTGTTGCTGGCTTGCGCTGGATTGACGGCGCTGATTCCACTGGCCAGCTGCTTATCGGCGCACGGTGTGATGCTGCCGTGGCAGGATGCGACGGCACTGGTCGCGGACCTGATTGCATTGGTGTTGGCATGGGCGTACTGGCAACTTGCGCGTGCGAGCAAGCGGCGCGGACTGCAGGGCGATCCCAGCAGCGTCTGGGCCTGGAAAGCGCGCGCAATACACCGCGCCGATTGATGCCCGGCCGCCACGGTCTGCCGGCGGACATCTGCGGCGGAACGTTTGGTTGCTGACCATGCTGCTGGCTCGACAAACTGGCATGTTGACGCGACGGCATCATCCAGCAGTGCATCCTCATCGCCCCCCACCTTCACACCCAGCCGATGATGGCTACCGCCTTACGCATTGGCCTGATTTCCGACACGCATGGCGTACTGCGGCCCGAAGCCGTGGCTGCGCTGCAGGGCTCCGCGGCGATCATCCATGCCGGCGATGTGGGCAAGCCGGAGATTCTTGTCGCGCTGCAGGCACTGGCACCGTTGCATGCAATCGCCGGCAATATCGACGACAAGCCGTGGGCCGCGGGTTTGCCGCAGACGCTGGATCTGCTGATCGATGGCGTGCGCCTCCATGTGCTGCATAATCTGAAAACGCTGGCACCGGGCGTGGCGGCAGATGTCATCGTCAGCGGGCATTCGCACAAGCCCTCGATCCAGACGCGCGATGGCGTGCTGTACATCAATCCGGGCAGTGCCGGTCCGCGTCGTTTCAGGTTGCCGATCAGTGTGGCAACGTTGTGGTTGGGTAATGGACCGCCACGCGCGGCATTGCAGGTGTTCGAGCCGCATTGATTCCATGGGCGACTGCAACGAGTGACGGATTGGCGAGGGCTATGGCAGCACGCGCATGCTCAACCGGTCTGCTGCTGTGCTATCCGAAGATGATGAGCAGGCGCAGGCGCAGGCGAATGCGGCCTCGATGCGGGCGGCGATTCCCGCAGCGCTGTGGGAAGAGCTCAAGCACGCGCAGGTGATTGAAGCCGATGCGTCGGCGCCGCGCGCGGCCTGACGGATCTGATCACTGCGGTCGACCCGTGCTTGATCGGTATTGCCGGCAGGCCAGGGCGAGGCTGCGACCACGCGTGCCGATCGGCCGCCAGACGCCAGCGTGCGCTGGGCTTGGTCGTGTTGGTCAGCGATGCGCTGTGTTAATTCTGCACGGCGCTCGCCATTTTTGCGCAGGCACTGGCACAGGCACAGGCGCGGAGCCAATCGACACCGCACCGCACCGCTCAGGGCACCTCAGCAGCGGCTGCACCGTCGCATGGTTGCCTGCAGGATGTGCACATAAGGAAGCGTCGCTGTGCTTCGTCCTTGAGGTATGAGGTCCAGGCATGCCGCGCGGGCCGCTTTGCAAGGGAACGACATGTGCTGGAAGAAAGTGTGCGCTGTGCCGCTGCTGTCATTGCTGCTGACGGCGGCAGCGACTGGGCCGGCAGAGATCTGGCGCTTCGATGTTCCCGCGCAAACTGCCGCCAGCGGGATCGCTGCTTTCTCACGGCAGGCCACGACAGTGCAAATTCTGGTTTCGCAGGACGCGGTTGCCGCACGCCGTACCAGTAGCCTGAAAGGGGCCTACCCGATCGAGTCGGCATTGACGGTCCTGTTGCGCCACAGCGGGTTGCGCTGGCTCAAGACCGGGCCAGGGACCTACTCGATCGTGCTTGCCGAGCAGGCGTCCGGTGCCGCGCAATCGCATTCCATGCAGCCTGCAGGAGCTTCGGCACCGGTCCATCAAGTGGCACGACCAGGGACATCGTTATGAGAACGTCTGCGACAAAAAGGACTTTTTCCGCTCGCTTGTACGTTGGCCTGCTTGGGCTGGCATTGGTATCGAGCGTCGTCAGCGCAGTAGCAAGCGCATTGCCAGCGGCGACCACGGCGACCAATGCGGAACGTGTGGCTTCGGAGGAACCTGCGCCGTTGGCGGAGCTTGTACGCGCGATCCATATTCCGTACCAGAGTTTCACGCTGCAGAACGGTTTGCGCGTCTTCGTGCATTCCGATCACCGCGCCAAGATGGTCACGCTGACCGTCGACTACAACGTCGGCTCTACGTCCGAGCCTGCAGGTCGAACCGGATTTGCGCACCTGTTCGAGCATCTGATGTTCAACGGCAGCGAGAATGCGCCGGGTGACTACGCACTGCCCTTGCAGCGGCTGGGTGCCGAACTCAACGGCGTCACGATGCCTGATCGCACCAGCTATTACGAAAGCCTGCCCACCCCCGGGTTGGAGCAGGCGCTATTTCTGGAAAGCGACCGCATGGGGTATCTGCTCGGCGCACTCACCCAAACCAAGCTCGACGAGCAGCGCGGCGTGGTGCAAAACGAAAAGCGGCAGGCCGACAGCAAGCCGCTGGCGATCGTGCGCTACCGCGTGCGCGAGCGGTTGTATCCGCCGGGACATCCCGCTGCGCACGAGGTCTTCGGCTCGATGGCTGACCTGGACGCGGCAACACTGGATGACGTCAAGGCCTGGTTCCGTGCCCACTACGGGCCCAATAACGCGGTCCTGTCGATGGACGGCGATATCGACATTGACACCGCCAAGCGGTTGGTCGAGAAATATTTCGGCGCGATCCCGGCCGGCCCGTCCAATCTGCCACCGGTCGCTCCGGTACCGACCTTGCCCAGGCGGCTGGAAGACACCTTGACGGATCGGGTGTCCACACCGCACCTCTACCGCGCCTGGGCCGTTCCCGGCGAGGCCGATCCAGTGGCTGCATCACTCAAGGTGGCGGTGGCCACGATGGCGCAAATGGGATCGTCCTACCTAAAGCAACGGCTGGTGCAGCAGGAAAAGAGTTTCAGCGCGCTTGCGGTCACGCTGGACACCTCGGTGCATTCGGGGATCGTCATGATCGATGGCAGCGTGGCTGCTGGGGTGGATCCGGTGCTGGCAAGCCGCCAGCTGGATGCCGCCATCGCCAGCATGCTGACCACCCCTGTGTCGGCCGACGACATAGACCTCTATGTCACCCGCCAGCTCGCACAGCAGCTCGCCGCGCTGCAGACGCCCTCCAGCAAGCTCGCTGTGGTGAACGAAGGGCTGCGCTTGGGCAAGGGGCCGGACTTCTACAAGACCGAGTTGCAGACGTTGGCCGCACAAACGCCAGAGCGCGTGCAGGCAGCGGCAGCCACCTGGCTCAGCCGGCCCGCGTACGCGTTGACGGTCCTGCCAGGGGCGCCAGCGGCGTTCGCGGCTGCCGCCGTGCCTTCCGCACGCCGTGTGGCGGCCCCTGTCGACCCGGTGGTTGCCGGAACCCGCGGTGGCCTGCCGCCAGTAGGTGTGTTCGGCGCCATCGCTTTTCCGCAGGCGCAGCAGCTGCGCCTGAGCAACGGCATCGAGGTGATGTATCTGCGCAGCGGCGATGTGCCGTTCACCCAGATCACCATCGATGTCGATGCCGGCGTCGTGGCCGATCCGCTGCAGCGGCCTGGCACTCACGCCATGGTGCTGGGATTGCTGGACAAGGGCACCACCAAGCGCAATGCCGATGCGCTTGCGATCCAGCGCGACCGACTTGGCGCATCTACCAGTCTGGAATCCGACCCTGACCGCACCACCGCCAAGCTGTCGGTGCCCAGCGCCAACCTGCGGCCGGCGCTGACGCTGCTGGCGGACATGCTGCGCTTCCCCGCGTTCGACCCGAACCGGATCCAGGAGCAGCGCGACGAGATGATTGCCGGCATCGCTGCCGCCGACACGGACGGCTTCATGCAAGTGGGACGCACCTTGCTGCAGCTGATCGATGCCGACTCGCCTTATACCCGTCACCAGGGGCCGCAAGATGCGGACGCGGTGAAGGCGATCAGTCGCGAGGATCTGATCGCCTTCCACCACGCCTGGTTCCGGCCAGACAAGACCAGCATCTCCGTCAGCAGCGATCTGCCAGCAGGGGTCGTGCAGCAGCTGCTCGAGCGCAGCTTCGGCGATTGGCGCTCGCAGGGCGCACCGGGGCGCAAGGACCTGCCTGGACCCGCCAGGGCGTCGTCGCCGCGCATCGTGCTGATCGACAATCCGGATTCGGATCAGTCGATGATCCTCGCCGGGCAGGCGGTGGAGACGCGCAATCGCGGGCGTGTGTCCGACGCCACGCTGGCCAACATCGCGCTCGGAGCGAGTTTCTCGAGCCGATTGAATACCGAGCTGCGCGAAACCAAAGGGTGGAGCTATGGCGTCGATGGCCGCTTCGATACCCTCAAGATGGCGACCCGCTACCTGGTCAATGCGCCGGTGCAACAGGACAAGACCGGCGAGACGATCGCCACGATCCGCCGGGAGATGTCCGAGTTTCTGGGCAAACGCCCAATGACGCGCGAAGAATTCGACTTTGTCATCGAGGGCCAGATCAGGAAGTTGTCGGTGGCCTATGGCGATGCACAAAGTTATCTGGATGCCATTCGTGAGAATCGCTTGCTCGGCCGCGCCGACGCATATCAAGCGACGTTGGTCGAACGCTATCGCCGCCTGGATCGCGAGACGGCGCAGGCGGCGCTGCAGCAGTCGATTGATCCGGACAGGTTCGTCTGGGTCGTGCTCGGCGACGCGGCCAAGGTCGAGCCGCAGCTTGCCCAACTCGGGCTTCCGGTGACGGTCATCCCCGCTGCCGCCGCAACAGCGCCGTGATGCGTGCAGGCCCGGGTGAGAAGGCACGCCGGGCCTGCACTGCGCCGGTGCGCTGTCACGACGTCGGCCTGCGGCGATCCTGGCGAGACGGGACGCTGTGTGTTGCCTGCGTGCCGGATAAGGAAGCGGCCCGACGGTTCGTCTAACAAGCAATGTTGCCGTCTGCGTCGTCCGACGCAGCGTCGCTTTTTGCCATGGGAATCCTTGCACAATGAACCCAAGAAACGTCACAACCTGCGTCGTCGCCGGCATTGCGGTGATTGCGTTCGGTATCGCCCAACGCGCGGTTGCTGCGCCACCTACGCCGACGTCGCTCGCAGCGCTGGTGCGCTCGGCGGAGATTCCCTTCGAAACGTTCACCCTGGACAACGGCCTGCGGGTGATCGTGCACACCGACCGTAGCGTCAAGCTGGTCTCGGTCAACGTCATCTACGACGTTGGCGCCAAGCATGAGCCGGCGGGGCGCAGCGGCTTTGCGCACTTGTTCGAGCACCTGATGTTCAGCGGCAGCGAAAACGCGCCTGGCGATTTCTTCGCTCCGCTCAAGGTGGCCGGTGCCACCGCCCAGAACGGCATGACCCAGAGCGACAAAACCAGCTATTACGAAACCGTGCCCACGCCCGCGCTGGAACGAGCGTTGTTCATGGAGAGCGATCGCATGGGACATCTGCTCGGCGCGATCTCCCAGGTCAGGCTCGATGAACAGCGTGGCGTGGTCAAGAACGAGAAGCGCCAGGGCGACAACGAACCCGGTGGCTTGGTCGAGTATCGCCTGACCGAGCGGCTGTTTCCGAGCGGGCATCCCTATGGTCACAGCGTCATCGGCTCGATGGCCGATCTGGATGCGGCCACCCTCGACGACGTCAAGGCATGGTTTCGCAATCACTACGGCCCCAACAACGCCACGGTCACGCTGGCCGGCGATATCGATACGGCCACCGCGCGCCAGTTGATGGTCAAGTACTTCGGCGACATTCCCTCCGGCCCGCGCGCGCAGCGGCCGGTCGCGCCGATTCCATCGTTGCCCAAACGTCTGGACGAGACCATGACAGATCGGGTCTCGGCCACATCGATCATCCGCGTGTGGACGATTCCGGGACGCAACGATCCACGTTCGATCCCGTTAGAAGCCGCCGCCGGCGTGATGGGAGCGCTCGCGACATCGCCGCTGCAGGAGGTTCTGGTCCGTGGCGAAAAATTGTTCACCGGTGCCGCTGCCAGCGTCAATTTGTACGATCAAGGCGGCATGTTCGTCGTCTCCGGCGAAGTGGCTGACGGTGTCGATCCGGTACGCGCAGGCCGACGCCTGGATGAGGTGGTTGCAGCGTTCCTGCGCGACGGCCCCAGCGTCGATGCGCTGCAGCGCTACGTCACGATGGATCTCACCAGCGCCATCAGCGGGCTGGATTCGGTCTCCAGTCGTGGCTACGCGCTGGCCGACGGCAGCCTGCTGGATCAGGGGCCGGGCTATCTGAAAGAACGCGCCGTTGCGCTTGCCGCGCAGACGCCAGCGCAGGTGCGCGCTGCGGCAGCGCAATGGCTGGCTCGCCCGGTCTACGCATTGACCTTGGCACCGGGTCCACGCGTGGGCTACGAAGAGTCGCAGGCCAGCGAGCGCGCGCCTGCACCGAAAAAGACCGAAGATGCTGCAGCGGTGGTCGGCACGCGCGGTCCGTTACCGGCGATCGGCACCTTCACCGACCTGGCCTTTCCCAAGGTCGAACACGCGCGACTGTCCAACGGGATCGAAGTGATCTACGCGCAACGCAGCTCCAGCCCGATGAGCTATGCCTCCATCGAACTGGATGCAGGCATTGCGGCCGATCCGCAGGATGCAATCGGTACCCAGAATCTGCTGCTGTCGCTGTTGCAGCAGGGGACCGGTACGCGCAGCCAGAAGGAATTTGCCAGCGCTCTGGAACGGTTGGGTGCGCAAATCGCGACCGGCAGCTCCAGAGACCGGACCAGTCTGACGGTGGTTGCGCCTGGCGGTAATTTGGCACCGGCGATCGACCTGCTGTCGGACATGACCCGCAATCCCGCGCTTGCCCCGGCCGAAATCGAACTGCAGCGCAGAACCTTGCTGGCTGGCATCGCGCAGGAGGCCACCGACCCACAGTCGCTTGGCAGCGCCGCCATGCTGCAACTGATCAACCCGGCATCGCCCTACGCCAAAGACAAGGGAACCGGAGATGCAAAGGTGCTTGCCGCATTGCGCCGCAGTGATCTGCTTGCATTTCAGCGTGCCTGGTTTCGGCCTGACAAGGCCAAGGTGTTTGTGGTCAGCGCACGCCCGCTTGCCGAGATCCAGCCGATGCTCGAGCGTAGCCTCGGCGACTGGCGGTCGACCGGGACGGCTGGAGTGAAGGATTTCTCGGCAGCGCCGCGCCCTGCCGCGCCGCAGATTGTGCTGATCGATCGCCCGGACTCGGCGCAAGCGATGATTCTGGCCGGGCAGTACACCGCCTTGAAAGGGACCGACGAGCTCACCGCATTGGAAGTGGCCAACGATGCCCTGGGTGGCGGCATCCTCAGCCGCCTCAATGCAGACCTGCGCGAGCGCAAGAACTGGACGTACGGCGTCCGCGCAGGCTTTCGCACGCCGGCGCATTCGATCAGCTATTCCGTCGTCGCTCCGGTGCAGTCAGACAAGACCGGCGCCTCGATCAGCACCATCCGCGAGATCATCCAGGCGTATGTGGGCAGTCAGCCGATGACCCAGGCCGAGTTCGAGTTGGCAGTGGACAGCCGCGTGCATGCGCTACCGGGCGAGTTCGCAACCTCCAAGTCGATTCTCGATGCGATGCGTTCCAACGATATCTTCCAGCGCCCCGACGATTACGATAACCGTCAGACCAGCCGCTACCGCGCACTCACACTCGCCGATGCCCGAGGGGCCATCGGGGCGGTGGTCGATCCGTCCAAGCTGGTCTGGGTCGTGGTCGCCGACGCGGCCAAGGTCAGGCCGCAGTTGGAAACGCTCGGCCTGCCGATCAAACTGGTGCCTGCCGATTCGGACGTCGCTGCGCAACCTTGATGCGCACCGGTGATCGCCGCCCGACTCGGCCGGCGATCACCGCAGCAGTCGGTGCATGCCTCGAACGGCGACGCCACGTCATCCCACGCAGGGCAGCGATGGGTGGGTGGCGGTGTTGGTGTGCATGCGAACCGACCACAGTTGGCATGTCGAATCGACGGCGCCGACCTGTGCTCACCATTCACCACGACACGTCGGCGAGCGTCCTGTTGCCTGTTGCGATGACCGTCACCGTCACCGTCACCGTCACCGTCATTGCATGGCGGTGCGAGACAGTGGATGGGCCGCCGAGGCGGGCTGTGCGATGCGCGCATGAGTTGGCCGTTGCGCCAGCGTGGGGCGATCGCACCAATGCATCAGCGCGATCCGGGCGCTGCGACCGTGCTGTCTCTCACGCCAAGCCGGTGCACTACTGGGCGTTGGGGTGGTCGACTTCGCGGCCGTCGGTGATGACGATGGTCTGGTCGCGGCGCTTGATCGACGCGCCCAGCGTGATGGCTGCCGTGCGGGCGAAGCCTTCCGGATCGTCCAGACGAAACACGCCGAACAGACGTTTTTGCGCGACCTGCGGTTGCGCGACGACAATCGGGGTCGGACTGTAACGATTGAATTCGGCAACCGCTTCGGCCAGCGTCTCTCCCGATAGATCCAGCCTGCCTGCACGCCATGCCAGCTTGCGCTCGATGACCGGCGCGGCGATCTCTGGCTCCTGTCGAATGTCGGCGGTATCGGCAATGAACAACGCCGAGCCGGCGGACAATGCCACCGCGCGCGGTTCGGCGCCCACCACCCACACGCGCACGACGCCCTCGGTCACCATGACATCGGCACCGTCGCTGTGCCGCCGCACCGAAAACGCGGTGCCGACTGCTTCGACCCGGACCGGCCCCGCCGACACCACGAACGGACGTTGCTTGTTCTTTGCGACCCGAAACCACGCTTCGCCCTGCTCTAGCGAGATGGCGCGCAGTTCCTGGATATAGGCGACCCTGACCTTGCTGGCGGTGTTGATGGCCATGGTCGAGCGGTCGGCCAGCGGCACCCGGCGGACTTCGCCAATGGCCGTCTGGTACTGCTCGCCGCGCGGTAGCAGGACCGACAGACCAACAACGGCGATGGCGACTGCCGCGCATGCACCGACGACCATGGGCCAGCGCGCACGGCGCGGCGCCCGCGACGGAGCGGACTTCGGTGCAGGCGATGGCACGTGGCGGAAAGCGGCATCGCTGGTTTCTGCCAGTGCGTCCAGCGAGCACCAGGTTGCCTCGGCCTTGAGCAAGGCGCCGCGGCGGCGGACATCCCCCACCAGCCATTGGTCCAGTTCCTCGGACACTGCGGGCGTGCGCCCCTCGCGATCCAGGCGCAGCACCCAATGCATGGCCTCCTGTTCGATCTCCTGCGCGTTTTGACGGGTGCTCATTTTCGCCACCTTCGTACCGGCTGCGTCTGTTCGGGGTCGCTCTGCAGCGCCCGCGTCAGTAGCAACATGCCCTTGACCGCGTCATTTTCCACGATGCTTTCGCTGACTCCCAACTGGGCGGCGATATCGCGCTGTGACAAGCCCTGAATCTTGCGCATCTTGATGATTGCCCGGCAACGCTCGGGCAGGGCTTCGATCAATCGAAGCACACGATCAAGCTCATGTCTGTCGTTGGTGACGCGCTCGGGATCCAGTTCGTCGACATGGCATGGCAGGTCGGCAATCTGTCCTACCGCATCGATGCGCACGACGCGCGCGCGTCGAATCTGATCGATCATCAGGTAACGCACCGTCTGAAAGAAATAAGCCCCCGGACTGTCGATCTGCTCGGCATGACGCAGGCCGGCCAGTTTGGCATATGCCTCCTGCACCAGATCGTCGACATCCTCCGGGCTCAGACCACGCTGGCGCAGCCAGCTGCGGATCGCCGCCTCGTGGGGCACGATCTCCCTCGCCACCCAGCGCGTTAACCGCGTGCGTTCGATCTCGCTCGTCGACCGGCGTTCGTTCATTGGACGGGTTTCGTCTACGACACTCTCCGCACTGCATGACCTGCCGATACGCTCGAATGGCCCCAGGTCGAATCCTGCGCGGCCCGTCCCCTGATGAATCTTGTCGCGTCAGAAACTCTTGATCAGCGTCAGATAATAGCTTGCCAATCGCGGGTCGCCGAAGGTGCTGTAATACCGTGCCGGCGAAACCGAATCGACCGGCGGGCGCTTGTTGAGGACATTGTTGATGCCCAGACGCAGCGTGGTGCCGTCAGCAAATGCATAGGATCCGGAGACGTCGTGGTAGATCTGTTTGGGGATCTTGGCCGCCCCCTGGCTGAATTCAACCGTCCTGGTTTCGTTGAGATGGTAGGAGTCGAAGTATCTGGCTTGCCAGGACAGTCCCAGATGCGTACCGGTCCATTCCACTCGGCCGGATCCTTTCCACCTGAGCCCACCAATGCCGCTCAGGCGCGACAAGAAGTCGGCCCCGATGACGCCGGCATAGTTGGTATTGGCACCGCCGGGCACCTTCTGTTGGGTCAAGCTATCCACATAGGTCGCGTTGAGGCCGACACCGATCTGGCCGCCGAACAGATCATGCGAATAACTGGCCGCAAGATCGTAGGACTCGCTGGCCGAGCCAACCAGATTGGCCAGCGAAGCGTCGATGGTCTCGATCGGCCCGACTGCGTAGCCGTCCGATGCTGGCCCACGGGTGACCCGACCAGGGTAGCGGCTCAGGAAGCTTTCGAAGGAACGCTGCACCTGCGGGTTGCCATCCGGGGTCAGCAGTTCGAGTGGATCGTAGTAGTTGTCGCGTTTGGTGATCCGGGTCCAGTCCAGCGACATGCGCAGCCCGTCTGCAAACGTGGGCTCCACGATGATGCCCGCAGTGAAGGTCTTGGATGTTTCCGGCCGGGCATCGGGATTGCCGCCACTGAAGCCGGTGAGGTAGTAGGAACCAGGAAAGAGCGGGCTCGGCAATCCGATCTGCTCATTGCCACGCTGCGGGTCGGTGGCACTGACGACCAGCAACGGATTGCTGATCTTGAGCAGTTCGTTGAGCTTGGGAGTCAGATAGCCGGTCGCATAGGAGCCGCGCAGGGTGATGCTGTCGATGATCCGCCAGCGCGCGCTGTAGGTTGGATTGAAATGGGCATTGCGTGCACTGGAGGCTGGCTGCGACGGCGGACACAGCGAGCGAATGTCCAGGCTCGGCAGCGGCCCGTCTATGAACAGGCAGTTGGCATTGGGTGAGCCGGTCTCTTCGGAGCGCTCGTACCTGCCGGCGATGGTCAACAACAGCTCGCGTACCAGCGGCATCTTGTTGTCGCTGCCAATCAACGGCAGGTTGATTTCGGCATAGGCCGAGTCGACCTGCTCGCGGCCGGGCGCCGAGATATTGACCAACGACTGGGTGGCGCTGTTTTGTGCGTTCATGCTTTCGGCCTGCTTCTGCAGCGTGCGCTCCAGGCTGACCGTGGCGGTCGGTTCGCCGCCCGGCAACTTGAACGGGATCGGGCCTGCCAGGCGTAACGAGGCGACCGTCAGGTCGTTGCGCGTGGGCGTCTGCCTGGATCCGTAAGGCACGTTTTCGTAGGCATAGTTGAAATTGGGCGCAAGTCGCACGTCGCGCAGGATGTCCTGTTCGCCGTTGCGGAACGTGTTGAGGGTGTCCTGGGCGACCTCGGTAGGGAAGTCATCGTTGCGCAAGCGGCTCTGGCTGCGCGAGACATCGATCACCGCCTGCCAGCTGGCGGGCAGCTGCATGATGGCGCCGAACACACCGCGGTAGGTCTGCGCGATGTTCTCGTTGACCACGGAATTTCCCCCGGAAAACGGCACCGTGACCGTGACATCCTGCGCGAACGGATTGTTTGGCGCATCGGCGGCCAGCACCAGATCGTTGGGAATCGAGTTGCGGCGTGCCTTGCTGACCGCACGGGTCATGCTGGCCTCTGCGTAGAGCTTCAACCAATCGGTGACGTCATGACGCAGCGCAATCGAGGCGGCCTGTTGTTCGGTGCCGAAGATGAGTTCGCGCTGGCCACCGTCGCGTGCGTCGGTCGTGGACAAGTCGAGTTGATAGGTGCCGGTATTGGCAATCAGCGGGTTCACCCCGTCCTGGGCCAAACCGCGATAGCCATCTGGCACGTGGGTATAGAACGAGGGGAGGGTGGCGCCGCCGTATTCCGGATCCAGCTGCAGCGGGTTGCGCGTGTCGGTTGAGCGGATATTGGGTGTGTTGCCCAGCGGCGAAGCGAACCGGTAGTAGTTGGGATTGTTGGCAAGTCCGCGGCGTTTGCTGTCCAGCAATAGCGCAGAGCGGTCGCGATTCATGATCGGGCTGGCGGTGGACCAGCTTGCATTGAAGGTGATGTTGGTGCGTCCATCCTGCAGCGAGCGGCCGCCGGTCAGATCGAAGCGCCGGCCTGATCCGCCGCCATCGAACGTGTTGTTGTAGGTGCTGGACAGTTCGCTGCCGGCGTAATCGCGGCGCATGATGATGTTGATCGCCCCGCCGGTGGCACCGTTGCCGTAGATGCCGGAAGCAGAGGACGCCAGGACCTCGATTCGCTCGATCGCCGCCATCGGAATGCCTGACAGCGATGGCTGCCCCAGGCTGCCGTCGCTGTTGGTGGTGCCGGCGATGCGGCGCCCGTCGACCAGGATCAGCGTTTCGCGTTCGCCCAGTCCACGCAGATTGATAGAGCTGACGTTACGGGTCTCAAATGCGCCTCCCTGGTCGGAGGTGCCTGGCGATGCATTGACGCTGAGCTGGTTACGCAGAAACGTTTCGAGATTGGGGGCACCGGAGCGTCGGATGGTTTCGCCATCGATCACCACGAAGGGCTGACTGTCATCCTCGGAGCGGCTGATGCCCGTGTTGAGCGTCCACTCCCGGCGTCCTTGCACCGTAATTTCGGGCAGGGCGACGGTGTCTTCGCGGAACTTCCTTTCCACGATCGAGAAGCTGTTGGGGCCGGTGCGCTGCCAGCTGAGACGGGTGCCGCTCAGCAGTACGTCCAGGCCATGCTCGACCTCGTAGGTGCCTTTCACTTCTGCGGTGTCGACCGCTGCGGCGGTTTTTTCGCTGATCAGGATCTGTGCATCGGCTTGTTGGCCGAAGGCGCGGATGCCGCTTTGCGCCGGCTGGGCCGCCACCTCGAAGGTGTGCGACTGGGCCGCTGCGGCGCCCGACACCACCATGACGGCCACACACGTGGCGCAGGCCACGTAAGGTACGACGGGAACACCTGATCGCATGAGTCTTGCCCCGAGTGAGAAGTGGAACCTTGCCGCGCGTGGACCATCCGCTGACCTAGGTGCGGTTGCAGTCGTACTAGACCCGACGAACCACCATCACACTTCCTTACATTCGCATGACAATCGCATGCGAATTATCTATTTCGTCTGCAACTACCGCGTTGCCGCTCGGTCGGCAACTGCGTGACACGCCCTAGGGAATCAACAGCGGCCGCAGCGCAGGCAGCTGCTGCGCCAACTCGTCGGCCACGATGGCGGCGAACAGATCGGCGCCGTCCGGGCCGAGATGGGTGTAGTCGAACGCGAGTTTGGCCTGGCCCATCGGCTCGGCGCTGGCGTTGTCCTGCGCTGTGGCAGCGGCGTTGGTCGTGGCTGTGTTCTTCGACGTTGACGCAGACGCCGGAGATGGCGCAACCGTCTGCGCCGGTGTTTTGCCGATGGTGGTGCCCGATTGCGCGGCGACGATCTGCGCCGGCTCGGCGGGACGCTGCGCCAGCCGCATCGCCAGTACCGGCCCCATGCCCTGCACCAGAGCGCGGCTGCGCGCATGCAGATCAACTAGCGGCACCTGCAGCTCGCGCGCGACCGCACGCGTGGCCTGCGCCCAGGGGCCCAGGTCATCCACCAACTGGCCGGCCTCGAACTGCCGCCGCGTCAACGGCGTCACCAGCACCGGCACCGCGCCGGCGGCGCGCGCTTCGGCCACGTAGCGGCGCAGGTTGGCCGGGAATTCGCTGGCCAAGTCGGTGGACCGCCCCGGCTTGCCGGGTTGATCGTTGTGACCGAACTGGATCAACACGACCACCTGTCGATAGCCGCCGCTGCGCATCTCCTTGAGCGCGATGTCCCACGAGCCTTCGGCGCGATAGTTGGAGGTGCTGCGTCCCCCGCGTGCCAGGTTGAGGCAGCTCAGGAACGAGGTCACATGCTGCGCGCAGAAACTCGGGCCCCAGCCGCCTTGTACGGCGGTGGTGGAATCGCCCACCAGCACGATCTTGCTGGCGGCAAGCGGCCGTGTCGCGGCCGGTGCGCTGCTGTTTGCGCTGTTGGTGGCGGATGCCGTGGAGGCGAGTGGCGTGTCGACCACGGCGCCAGCGGTGGCATCAGCGAACGCAAGGCAGGCAACTGCCAGCGCAGTCAGCAGCATGGATGGGGCAACGGAGTACCTACGCATGGATCACCTCAAGATCGAATAAGTGCGGCTAACCAACCGACTGTGCTCACCGCCAAGTAGGCGCAGCTGGTGCGCGGTGCGCATTACCACGCGGACACTCCGGTTCCTCCGCGCCGTCCACGCGCACCTGACACCTGCTCGCTACGATTGATTGGTCGCTCTAAATACTGCTGCGCGATCGCAGCAAGCGTGCGGCCGGTGCCCGCGTCGGTCTGTATCGCTCGGAACCCGGTGTAGCGAACACGCCATAAGAATCCGAGTGGCGACTGCCTGCCACGTGCTGTTCGTCGCTCAATAGAACAAGCGCTCAGAACGTGCCACGTTGGATAAACGGCGCTTGCTGATACAGCCGACGTTCGCCACCGCGCGGGTCGTTTTCCATCCGGCTCGGCACATCGAACAGCAAGGTCTCGCGGCGCTGCAACGAATACTGCCGCCAGCGGGGGGCGCCGCGATGCGTGGGCTCGCCATGCCGCGCAAACGCGATCAACGCAGCGCTCATCTGGTCGGCCATGCGCTGCGCATCGGCGCTGTCGCCGGTGCGCGAACCGGGCTGGCCGATGGTGTCGAACACCAGCGGAATATCCAGCGTGTGGAAGGCGCCGAACTTGCCGCCGTCCAGCGGCGAGCCCCAGTCCAGTTGATACACCCAGGTCGGTGCGCCCTGGCGTGCGCGCGCTTCGGCTTCTTCCACCGCGCCGCGCCACGAGCGCCCGGCGGTGGTGGCGGCAAAGAACACCTCCGATGGCGAGTAGTGCGGATACAGGCGGCGGTATTCGGCGATCACCACCTGCGGCAACAGGTCCACGTATTGCTGCGCTTCCAGCTTGGCCGGCAGCGTGTCCCAGGTGAGTGCGAAGTTGGCCGCATCGTTGCCGAGAAACGCGCGCGTCTCGTCGCGGGTATTGCCGATCACCATCGGAATCGTCGCCGACTGCAACGGCGCGGTCGGCCAGAACGGATGCACCGGCAGGTTGCGCGCATCCAGCACCGGGCCGAAATACAACGCGCTGTTTTCCACCCGCGACGGGTCGCGCACCTGCGCGGCGGCCAGCAGCTGCGCCACCGGTACGCTGCGCAGGCGTGCGAGATCGGCCGGTGCAATCTTCAGCGCCTCCAGCAGCAATTGCGCACGCTGGGTGGCCGCGCGCGGCCCGGCCGCAGTGACCTGCTGCCCGCTCATGGTCCAGGCGCGATGGAACAGGCCGCGCGCGGCGGGCATGGCCATCAGCGTGGCGATCTTGGCGCCGCCGCCGGATTGACCGAACACGGTGATATTGCCGGCATCGCCGCCGAATTCGGCCGCGTGCTGGCGCACCCACTGCAGCGCCTGGATCAGATCCAGCTGCCCGGCATTCCCGGAATCGGCAACGCTGGCATCGCCCAGCTGCGCCAGCGACAGATAGCCGAACAGGTTGAGCCGGTGGTTGACGGTGATCACCACCACATCGCCGCGCCGGCACAGCCGCACGCCGTCGTACAGCGGGTCGCTGCCGGAGCCGGTGGTGTAGCCGCCGCCGTGGATATAGAACAGGATCGGCCGCCGGCCGCCATCGCGCAGGCCGGGCGTCCAGACATTGAGGAACAGGCAGTCCTCGCTGGTGGGTTCGCTGGCCTTGGGTTGCGGGGCGGCGGCGCCGAAGCCGGTGGCATCGCGCACGCCGCTCCACGCTGTCTCTGGCACGGGCGCCTGAAAGCGCCGCGCGGCGGTGTCGCCGCCGTACGGGATGCCCTTGAACACGCAGATGCCCTGCTCGCGATACCCGCGCAGTGCACCGCTACGCACCTGTGCCAGCGGTGCGCTGTCATCGCGCGGTGGTGGCGCTACGGCACTGGCGACACCGGGTAACGCGACGGCAGCACTGACGAGCAATCCACTGCGCAGCAGCGTGCGTCGGCGCACGTCGGGCGTGGATGGCGCCGTCATCGCGCCGCGTCCTGCGCCGCAGCCGGTGGCTTGCTGACGTGCGCAATCCACGCCTGCGCCAGCTGCGGCCACACCGCCACCGTCAACCCGGTGGTGGCCGCGGTGCCGAAGCCATGCCCGCCCTGCGGAAAGACATGCAGCTCGCTGGGCACGCCGGCGCGTAGCAACGCGTCGTGCATCAGCAAGCTGTTACGCACCGACACCACGGTGTCGTCCTGCGCGTGCAGCAAAAATGTCGGCGGGGTGTGCGCATCCACGTGCAACTGCGGCGAATACGCACTCACCTGCGCAGCGCTGGGCGTTTTGCCGAGCAGGCGCTCGCGCGAGCCCATGTGCGCATTGGCGCTGTCCATGTCGATCACCGGGTAGATCAGCAACGCGAAGTCCGGCCGCGCGCTCAGCGCATCGGCGGCGTCCTGCGCCGGGTACACCTGCGCGGCGTAACGCGTGTCCAGGCTGGCGGCGACGTGGCCGCCGGCCGAAAACCCCATCACCCCGACCCGCTGCGCATCGATGCCGTAGCGGCCCGCATTGGCACGGATCAGCCGCAGCGCGCGTTGCGCATCGGCCAGCGGCACGTCGGCGCCATTCGGGTGGCCTTCGCCGGGCAGCCGGTAGCGCAGCACGAACAAGGTGATGCCGGCCTGGTCGACGAAGCTTGGCACCAGCGCGCTACCTTCGTTGTCCAGCACGATGCGCTGATAGCCGCCGCCGGGCGTGACCAGCAGCGCGGTGCCGTTGGGCCGCTTGGGGCGGTAGACCACCAGATAGGGTTGGCCGATGTTCTGGATATAGCGGTCGGGCAGAGCGGCATCGCTGCTGCGGTCCACGATGCGCTGCGGCTGCGGCAACGGCGTGTCTCCCGGTGCCATTGGCTGCGGCCAGAGGGCGATCCGGCTGGCCTGTTCGGCGGCGGTATCGGCGCTGGCGCGTTCTGCCGACCAGGCCGGCACACTGGCCAGTGCAAAGGCGGCGACGGTCACTGCCAGGCAGCGGCGCAGGGCCTGCAATGCCCGGTTTCCACAAGGTTTTTGGCGTGTCTGCTGCATCTACCCCTCCCAGGGCCACTTCGGTATCGCGGTCACAATGTCGCACTGCACATTGCCAATGACACCGGTTTACCATATACAGCACACCGTGCCGCTGTCGATTGGCAGTGCAACAAAACACCTATCAGGGAGTCACCCTTGAGCAACGACGCCGCCACCCCGCCAACGTCCACATCCACGCTGTCCGACATCGCCCAGCGCTTTGTGGAGGCACGCCGTGCAGGGGCCTCGCTTCCCGACTTTCCCGGGCAAATCCCCGACGATCTGGTCACCGCTTACCAGGTGCAGGACATCGCCATCAGCCAGTGGCACGACCACGTGGTCGGCTGGAAAGTGGGCTATATCGCCGCCGAACGCCGCGATGCCTCCGGCGATGAGCGTCTGCTCGGCCCGATCTTCTCGCAGAAGCTCTGGAATGCTACCGGTGGAACAACCGAGTTTCCGATCTACGAAGGCGGCTTCGGTGCGGTCGAGGCCGAGTACGTGCTGCGTCTGGACGCCGACGCGCCGGCCGAGCAGAGCCACTTCACCCCGGAGCAGGCTGCACAATTGCCAGCCACGCTGTTCATCGGCGTGGAGATTGCCAGCAGCCCGCTGGCGACCATCAACAAACTGGGCCCGCGTGTGGTGATTTCCGATTTCGGCAACAACAACGGGCTGATTCTGGGCCCGGAAGTGACCGACTGGCTCGCCCGCGACGAAGCCACGCTGAGCGCCGAAACCCTGATCGACGACCAGGTCGTCGGCACCGGCGGCGCCACCACGCTGCCCGGCGGATTGCGCGCGGCCTACGCATTTGCGCTCAGCCGTTCGGCTCAGCGCAGGCGTCCGCTCAAGCGCGGTGATCTCATTGCCACGGGCAATGCCACCGGTATCCATGACATCGAAGTGGGACAGCGTGCCCTGATTCGCTTCGCCGGCATCGGCGACATTTCCTGTACGGCTGTGTCCGCCAAATAACGGTGGACCCCGTGACCAGACGCTTGGGAGGGCGCCAATGATCACACGCAGACATTTCCTCGGTGCCGGGTTTGGCGCCGCCGCAGCCGCTCCTTGGCTGGGCGCTGGCGCCACCACACCGATTCCCGGCGGGCAGTTGCTCACCGCCACCGACGTCCACGTCGGCGATTACCCCACCGTGGAGGCGGTGCGGTGGTTCGGCAAACAGCTCGAAGCGCGCACCAACGGCCGGCTCAAGCTGCGCCAGTACCACTCCGGCCAGCTGGGCCGCGAGTCGGAGGCGATCGACATGGCGCGCTTCGGCGCCATCGACATCACCCGCGTGTATTCGGGTGCGTTGAACAACGCCTTTCCGCTGACCCAGGCGCTGTGCCTGCCGTACGTGTTCGACTCGGTGCCGCATCTGCGCCGTGCCATCGACGGCCATGTCGGCGACAGCGTTCTGCGCAGCTTCGAACAGCGCGATCTGGTGGGTCTTGCGATCTACGATTCGGGTGCGCGCTGCTTCTACAACACCAAGCATCCGCTGCATCGCCCGGAAGATCTCAAGGGCCTGAAATTGCGTGTGGCCTCGTCGGACATCTTTCTCAAGCTGATGCGCATGCTGGGCGCCAACCCTACGCCAATGTCGTTGGGCGAGACGTTTTCGGCGATGGAAACGCACATGATCGACGGTGCGGAAAACAACATGCGCAGCTTCCAGTCCAGCCGTCATTTCGAAGCGGCGCACTACTGGTCGCAGAGCGAGCATTCCTACGCGCCGGACATTCTGGTGATGTCGCGCAAGAGCTTCGAATCGCTCAGCCCGGCCGATCGCGGCCTGGTGGTGGAACTGGCGCGCGCGTCGGTGCCGGTGATGCGCAACCTCTGGGATGCCTCGGAGGTGGTCGCACGCAAGCAGGTGATCGATTACGGCGTGAAGCTCAACCAGGTTGACATGCCGGCGTTCCGCGCCGCCGCCGCCCCACTGCTGGCCGAATACCGCAAGCAGCCGGAGATCGAAGCGCTGTACCGCCGCATCCGCGATTTCGCATAGAGGTATCCCGATGACCGTACCCGAGACCGTCGCCGTCCCGGCCGCGCCGTTGCAGCGCGCGCTGGACCGCGTTTCCGATATTGCCATTGGCGTGGCGTCGCTGGCGCTGCTTGGCCTGGTGGTTGTGCAGGGCTGGCAGGTATTCACCCGCTATGTGCTCAACAATTCCCCGAGCTGGACCGAGCCGGTGACGCTGTTGCTGCTGAGCACCGCGCTGAGCCTGGCGGCCGCCGCCGGTGTGCACACCAATCGCCACTTCGGCTTCTACCTGCTGGGCGACCACGTGCCACCGCTGGTGCGCAAACTGTTCGATCTGATTCGCCCGTTGATGATCATGGCCATCGGCGCCGTGCTGGCGTGGTGGAGTGCGGCGCTGCTGATCGATGGCCTGGACATCAAGATGGCCGGCGCGCAGATGCCGCAGAGCATCAACTACCTGCCGCTGTCCATTGGCGGTGCGCTGATGGTGGTGTTTGCCTTGTACAAGTTGTGGCGTGTGCTGCGCCCGATCCACACCGGAGGAGTGCGCTGATGGGCATCGCCATGTTGTTGGGAACCTTCGTGGTGCTGCTGCTGATCGGCGTGCCGGTCGCCTATGCACTGGGTGCGGCCGCACTAGCCACGTTGCTGTATCTGGATCTGCCCACGGTGGTGCTGGTGCAGCAGATTTCCGCAGGCAGCGGCTCGGCATCGTTGATCGCGATTCCGCTGTTTATCTTTGCCGGCGAGCTGATGCTGCGCGGCGGGATTTCCGAACGCTTGATCGCGCTGGCGTCCTCGTTGGTCGGGCGCGTGCGCGGTGGCCTGGGGCAGGTCAGCGTGCTGTCGTCGCTGTTCTTCGGTGGCGTGTCCGGCTCTGCCATCGCCGACGTGTCGGCGGTGGGCGGCACCATGATTCCGCAGATGATCAAACGCGGTTACGACCGCGATTACGCGGTGAACGTGAGCATGACCGCCGCGTTGGTGGCGCTGTTGGTGCCGCCCTCGCACAACCTGATCCTGTTCTCGGCGGCGGCCGGTGGCGGCCTGTCGATTGCCGATCTGTTTGCGGCCGGCATCTTCCCAGCGCTGCTGATGACCGCGGCAATGATGGTCACCGGCTATGTGGTGGCGCGCCATCGTGGCTACGGCACCGAGCCGTTCCCCGGCTGGCGTGCGGTGGCCTTGCGCCTGTTCGGTGCATTGCCGGGCCTGGGCCTGGTGGCGTTGATCTTCATCGGAATCCGCGCCGGCATCTTTACCGCGGTGGAAAGCGCCGCGATCGCCGTGGTCTACGCGTTGATCGTCACGGCATTGCTATATCGCCAGCTGCGCTGGGCCGAGTTCTTCGCCGCCGTCACGCATGCCGCCCGCACCACTGGCGTGATCCTGTTCGTGATCGCCACAGCGGCGGTGTTCGGCTGGTTGCTGGCGTATCTGCAGGTGCCGGCAGCGGCGGTGAAACTGCTACAGTCGGTGGCCGACGGCAAGAACACCGTGCTGCTGATGATCGTGGTGATGCTGCTGCTGCTGGGCATGTTCATGGACCTGGCACCGAAGATCCTGATCTGCACGCCGATCTTCCTGCCGGTGGTCAAGGCCTACGGCATCGACCCGATCCATTTCGGTCTGGTGATGGTGCTGGCCGGCGGTATTGGCCTGATCACCCCGCCGATCGGGTCGGTGCTGTTTATCGGCACCTCCATCGGGCAGATCACCATCGCCCAAAGCATGCGCACCATCTGGCCGTTCTGGCTGGCGGCGCTGTGCGTGCTGTTGATCGTGGCGTTTTTCCCGGAGCTGTCGCTCTGGTTGCCGAGGGCACTGCGCGCGTAAGCGCGTCGGTGCTGGCGGGAGTCTCCCGCCTTCATCCAGCAGCCGGCGATCTAGGCGCCGGCCCTGCATCGCCCCGCGCGACGGGGACAAGGAGAAAGCATGCGTCACCGTATGACACCCGCGCGCTTGCGTTGGCTGCTGGCCGCCGGGCTGGTGCTGTGCACCGGCCTGAGCATGGCCGCCGACTGGAAGCGCGGTATCGAACATCAGCGCATTGCCGACCAAGGCAATGGCACCTTCCTCAACCCGGTGCTGGCCGGCGATCATCCCGACCCGTCGGTGCTCAAGGACGGCGACGATTACTACCTCACGCTGTCCTCGTTCGACGCGTATCCGGGCCTGCCGATCTGGCATTCGCGCGATCTGGTCAACTGGCAGCCGCTGGGCCACGCCATCACTCAAAACGTCGGTGCGATCTGGGCGCCGGACCTGATCAAGCATGGCAAGCGCTATTACATCTATTTCCCGGCCCGTCGCGGCGACCAGGCCGAGCGCAGCAACTTCGTGGTGTGGGCCGATGACATCAAGGGCCCGTGGAGTAAACCGGTCGACATCGGCCTGGGCAAGTACATCGACCCCGGTCATGCGGTGGGCGAAGACGGCAAGCGGTATCTGTTCCTCAGCGGCGGCGATTACGTGCAGTTGTCCGACGACGGCCTGACCGTGGTCGGCACGCCCAAGCACGTCTACGACGGCTGGAAGTACCCGGAAAGCTGGGACGTGGAAGGCTACGCGCAGGAAGGCCCCAAGATCACCCGCCACAACGGCTGGTACTACATGACCACCGCCGTGGGCGGCACCGCCGGCCCGCCGACCGGGCACATGGTGATCACCGCGCGTTCGCGCTCCATCCACGGTCCGTGGCAGAACGCGCCCAACAACCCGATCACCCGCACCAAGAGCGCCGACGAGCCGTGGTGGTCGCGTGGCCACGCGACCCTGGTGGAAGGCACCGACAAACGCTGGTGGATGCTCTACCACGGCTACGAACACGGCTTCTGGACGTTGGGCCGGCAGGCCTTGCTGGACCCGATCGAATGGACCGCGGACGGCTGGTTCGTCGCCAAGGGCGGCGATCTGGGCACCCCGCTGAAAAAACCCAGCGGCCAGGCGCTGGCCCACGGCCTGGCGCTGTCGGACGACTTCCGCGCCAAGACGCTCGGCCCGCAGTGGGCGTTCTTCAACCCGGCGGCCGACGAAGCCAAGCGCCTGCAGGTGGGCGATGGCGTGTTGCGCCTGCAGGGCAAGGGCACCGCCCCGCGCAACGCCTCGCCGCTGACGGTGATCGCCACCGACCAGGCCTACCAGTTCGAAGTGCAGATGACCGTGGCACCGGGCGGGCAGGGCGGGGCGCTGCTGTTCTACAGCGACAAGCTCTACGCCGGCGTGGGCAGCAATGGCGAAAACTTCGTCATGCACCGCTATGGCGAAGAACGCCCCGGCACGCTGGCCCCCAGTGCTACCGGTGGCACCTTGTGGCTGCGGGTCACCAACAACCGCCACATCGTCACCATCCACAGCAGCACCGACGGCAAGACGTGGACCAAGTACCCGGTGCAGATGGAAGTGTCCGGCTACCACCACAACGTGGCCGGCAAGTTCCTGGCATTGAAGCCGGCGCTGTATGCCGCCGGCCCGGGCCAGGTGGAGTTCCGCAACTTCCGCTACCGCGCCCTGGACTGACCGTTCTGCATCGCTGGGCACGCCGCCGCGATGGCCGCTGCGGCGTGCCTTGCGCGGCGGGTCCGGGGTGGCGGCAGGCTTCGCTCAGGTCTGCCGGCCGTCTGGCCGGTAGAATCCAATCAACTTCACTGGTTGACCGCTATGCCCGCCCGCAAGATGCCTGAAGAGGGAATGCCCGGCCTGCCGAAGGGCAAGGTAGCCACGATCAACGACATCGCACGGATGTCGGGCGTGTCCAAGAAGACCGTTTCGCGGATCATCAACAACTCGCCGCTGGTGCGGCAGGACACCCGTGAGAAGGTCGAGGCGTTGATGCGCGAGGTTGGCTACTCGCCCGACCCGCTCGCGCGCGGGCTGGCGTTCCGGCGCTCGTTCCTGATCGGCATGGTCTACGACAATCCCACCGCGCAATACATCGTGGACATGCAGTACGGCGCGCTGGACGCGCTGCGCGGCTCCAGTTTCGAGCTGGTGGTGCACCCTTGCGACAGCCGTAGCCCCGGCTACATCGAAGGCGTACGTCGTTTCGCCCAGGCGCAGAAGCTGCACGGGGTGATCCTGGTGCCGCGCGCGTCCGAAGATCAGGCGCTGGCCGATATGCTGGCCGAGATCGGCTGCCGCTACACCCGCATCGCCTCGGTCGCGCTGGATACCACCTCGCAAACGGTGATCACCCACGACCGCGACGGCGCTGCCGAGGCGGCCGACTACCTGCTCTCGCTCGGCCACCGCGACATCGCCCTGGTCACCGGCCCCAGCGCCTACCGTTCCTCGATCGAACGCACCTCGGGATTTGCCGACGCGCTGACCCGGCGCGGCATCGAACTGCCGTCCGAGCGTATCGTCGAAGCCGGCTACACCTTCGAATCGGGCGTGGCCGCCGCCGAAAAGCTGCTGCTGGGCAAGAAGCGCCCCACCGCCATCTTCACCGGTAACGATGAAATGGCTGCGGGTATCTACAAGGTCGCCCTGCGCGCCGGCATCAACATCCCGCGCCAGCTCTCGGTGATCGGCTACGACGACAGCTCGCTGGCCTCGCGCCTGTGGCCACCGCTGACCTCGGTGCGTCGCCACACCCGCGATACCGGCCGCACCGCCGCGGCCATGCTGATCCAGCCCGACAATGCCCCGCAATTGCCCACCGCCAGCGTGCGCCCGCATCTGATCGTGCGCGACTCCTGCCAACCGCCGGAAGATTGAGCACCGCGCGCCGCGATCCCACGCGGCGCGGGCCTTCCGCTCCACCTTGCAGGACGTTGTGCCGGTCAAGGTGAGAACAGCTGCCTTGCCAACGGCTTGCCCCCATCCGCCCTTCGGGCACCTTCCCCCGCAGGCGGGGGAAGGCAGCACTTACCACTCAGGCCGCGCCTCCAAACACTGCGCGCCGCCTCGCACCCTCATCCGGCGCTGCGCGCCACCTTCTCCCGGTGGGAGAAGGGATCAAAGCCCCTCTCCTGCTTGCGGGGCGAGAAGGCACGGCAGGCGCGCCGCGGTCGGGCGTGCCTTGGAGCGCTCGCGCCGCAAGCGCGGGCCAGGGCGCGGAGCGGGGATTGGGGTGAGGGCACGGCGGCAGACAGGCATCTGAGAACAACGGAGGCATGCGCTGAAAACGCGGTAAGACACACTCGCCACTCAAGCTGCGCCCCCAACGCTGCGCGTCGCCTCGCACCCTCATCCGGCGCTGCGCGCCACCTTCTCCCGGTGGGAGAAGGAAGCAGGCAGTCCCTCAGACCTACGCACTCCCACTATCGTGCACTGCGCAATGACACCGGTTAACCAGAGCCGGTAGACTACCCACGGAGCAAGCCCTCTTCCCCCCGCTTGCCACGGAGATCGCGCATGTCCCTGTACTGCAAGACCCACTACGCCACCCACCCGGATGCCATCAAGGGCGCCAGCAACGATGACCTGCGCGAGCTGTATCTGCTCGACGGCCTGTTCGTCGATGGTGCGGTGACGCTCAAATACACCCATTACGAGCGCTTCGTGCTCGGTGGCGCCGCACCGCTTGGCACTGCGCTGGAACTGCCCAAGCAGACCGAGCCGGCCTCCGCCGCCGGTCACCCGTTCCTGGAGCGCCGCGAACTGGGCGTCATCAACGTCGGCGCCGGTAGCGGCACCGTGACCGTGGATGGCACCGCCTACACGCTCGGTCCCAAGGACGGCCTGTACGTGGCGATGGGCAGCACCGATGTCAGCTTCGCCTCGGACGATGCCGCCAACCCGGCCAAGTTCTATTTGGCCTCGACACCGGCGCATGCGCGCTTCGAGACCAAGCAGCTGTCGATCAAGGATGCAGTGGCGCTGGATCGTGGCGCGCTGGAAACCAGCAACGAGCGCACCATCTACCAGTACATCGTGCCGGCCACCTGCCAGTCCTCGCAGCTGCTGCTAGGCCTGACCGTACTCAAGCCGGGCAGCGTCTGGAACACCATGCCGCCGCATCTGCACGACCGTCGCAGCGAGGTGTATTTCTATTTCGACCTCGGCGCCAACGACCGCGTCTATCACTTCATGGGCGAGCCCGAAGCGCAGCGTCACATCGTGATCCAGAACAACGAAGCGGTGGTGTCGCCGCCGTGGTCCATCCACATGGGCGCCGGCACCAGCAACTACGCCTTCATCTGGGCGATGGGCGGTGAAAACCTGGATTACACCGACATGCACGTGCTGGACATCTGCCAGCTCAAGTAAGCCCGGTTTCGATCCATCGTTCGCTCCAGCGACGCCGTTTTTCCAGGCAAGCGCTGGCAACGTCAGCGCGCCCCGACGCGGCGTTGGCGAAGCACCAGTTCAAACAACGTAAACGCACTCTGCCGCGCCTCGCGCGGCTCACTCATCACAACGTGGCACACCCAGCAGGAGCGATAAGGTAATGAGCAATCCGTTCAGTCTCGAAGGCAAGGTCGCATTGGTCACCGGTGCCAACACCGGCTTGGGCCAGGGCATCGCGCTGGCATTGGCCGAAGCGGGCGCGGACATCGCCGCCGCCGGCATCCAGGCGCCCACCGAGACCGAAGAAAAGGTCAAGGCGCTGGGCCGCCGTTTTATCGCCATCGAAGCCAACCTGATCAGCATCGAGCCGGTGCAGCGCATCGTCGACGCCACCATCGCCGGCCTGGGCGGGTTGGACATCTTGGTCAACAACGCCGGCCTGATCCGTCGCACCGACGCGGTCGATTTCAGCGAGCAGGATTGGGACGATGTGCTCAACGTCAACCTGAAGTCGGCGTTCTTCATGGCGCAGGCGGCTGGCCGTCATTTCATCGCCCAGGGCCGCGGCAAGATCATCAACATCGCCTCGATGCTGTCGTTCCAGGGCGGCATCCGCGTGCCCTCGTACACCGCCAGCAAGTCGGGCATCGCCGGCATTACCCGCCTGCTCGCCAACGAATGGGCCAGCAAGGGCGTGACCACCAACGCCATCGCGCCGGGCTACATGGCCACCGACAACACCGCGCAGCTGCGTGCCGATGAAGACCGCAACAAGTCGATCCTGGATCGCATCCCGGCCGCGCGCTGGGGCGTGCCGGCCGATCTCGGCGGCACCGCGGTGTTCCTGGCCAGCAGCGCCTCTGACTACGTCAACGGCGCCATCATCCCGGTCGATGGCGGCTGGCTGGCGCGCTGATCCAGATCGCATGGCGATGGCGCGCACTGTCAGACGCGCGCAGCCGCCCCTGGTGTCCCGCGATACCACGTCCTTCTCCCGCGAGCGGGAGAAGGTGCCCGCAGGGCGGATGAGGGCAGCAACTCGTCCGGGACGCTCATCAAGGGGTGCGCAGAGTCTTGGTCACGTCTTGTTTGTTTCGCGCCGAAAGCCCCGGATGGGAACGCAATCGAAAGCACCTCGCGGCAGTCCCTAGCCTCCATCCTTTTTCCGAACCACTCTTCCCCAACCAATCGGAGCATTCCCATGAAAATTGCACTCATGAATGAGTTTAGTCAGGCCGCCAAGAACCCGGTGATCCTGCAGCAGCTCAACGACGTCGCCGGCGAACAAGGCCACAACGTGTTCAACGTCGGCATGGACGGCGACAACGATCACCGCCTGACCTACATCCATCTGGGCATCGTCGCCAGCCTGCTGCTGAACTCGAAGGCGGTCGACTTCGTCGTCGCCGGCTGCGGCACCGGCCAGGGCGCGCTGATGTCGCTCAACGCTCACCCGGGCGTGTTCTGCGGCTACTGCATCGAGCCGACCGACGCCTACCTGTTTGCGCAGGTCAACAACGGCAACGCACTGTCGCTGGCATTCGCCAAGGGCTACGGCTGGGGCGCGGAAATCAACGTGCGCTACATCTTCGAAAAGGCCTTCAGCGGCGAGCGCGGTCTGGGCTACCCGGCCGAGCGTCGCGAATCGCAGGCCGCCAACGCCGGCATCCTGACCCAGGTCAAGCAGGCCACCGCCAAGTCCTACCTCGACGGCCTGCGCGCCATCGACCCGGAACTGATCAAGCAGGCCATCGGCGGCGAGCGCTTCCAGCAGTGCTTCTTCGACAATGCGCAGGATGCGGAGATCCGCAACTTCGTCGCCGGCCTGCTGGGCAAGAGCGAAGCCGCTGCTGCCTGAGTGCAGCCGCATGCGCATGCCTGTGTTCCTGCACCGGGAGCAGGTATGCGCCGCAAGGTGAGTGCTTGAGACGTCGCTGACGCGTCATGCATCGCACGGCGTCACCCACTGCTGAGACAAGCAGTGGGTGACAGTCACTGCACGCCCTGCTGTGACTGACTCCGATGCAGGCGCCCAAAAGCGTGAGTGCATCCGTTGCGAACAGAGAGCGTGCGTGGACGCGAGCAGAAGCAGTGTGCATTCGTCCACAAGCACTCGTGCATTTGATCGAAAGCGCGCATGCATCGAGCCCCTCTCCCACCGAGGCGAGAAGGCACGGCTTACGCGCCATAGGCGCGCGTGCCGCAAGCGCGGCTCGGGGCGCGGGTAGGGCGGAAGGCAGCCAACCGGCAGTCAAGCGCAGGCATCGGACCCGCTCAATAATCAGCAAGTGCCGATGTTGAGGATGACCCACCGAAGCATCACGTCACCCGTTCTGGATCCAGCCAACGCGCGAAGTACGGATGCAAGTCGCATCGAAATCACGCATCAAGCGTGCAGCCATACGTCGGTACCGCACTGCAGATAGCAGCAAGACCAGATCCAAAAGCAACAACAGCAGCAGCAACACCAGCAACAACAACAGCAACAACAGCAACAGCAACAGCAACAACAGCAACAACAACAGCAGCAACAACAGCAGCAACAACAGCAGCAACAACAGCAACAACAGCAACAACAAACACCGCACTCACCAGGAGCCCCTCATGCGTCGACTGCTCATCGCCATGCTGCTGCTCTGCACTGGCATCGCCCATGCCCATGCTGCGCCCCATCGCATCTTTATCGCCGGCGATTCCACCGCGGCCGAGTACGGCGCCGATCGCGCACCGCAAGCCGGCTGGGGCCAGATGTTGCAAGCATGGTTCGACCCCGCCCAGTGGCAGGTGCACAACCACGCCAAAGGCGGCCGCAGTACCCGCAGTTTCATCGCCGAAGGGCGCCTGGACGCCATCGCCAAGCAGCTGCAACGTGGCGACATCCTGCTGATCCAGTTCGGACACAACGATGCCAAACGCGAAGACTCCACACGCTATACCGACCCGCAAGGCGACTACGTGCGGTTCCTGCGCCAATACATCGCCACCGCGCGCGAGAAGGGCGCCACGCCGATCCTGATCACGCCGGCCGCACGCCTGCTCTACGACTTCAGCGCATTGCTCGATACGCATGGCCGCTACACCTTGGCCATGCAGCAAGTGGCGGCCGACCAACACGTCGGCCTGATCGATCTCAACGCCAGTTCCAGCGACTGGATTCGCGCACTCGGCGAGCAAGCCGCCAAGCCGTACTTTCTGTTCGTCCCCGAACAGGGCAAAGCAGATGGCACCCATTTCAGCCGCGCCGGTGCCACCGCGGTGGCCTGCCTGGTCGTGCACGGCTGGGTGCATCTACAGCCTGAGTTAAAACCCCAGCTGCGTCGCGACGCCGATTGCGGCGCAGCCCCCGATACCGCCGCGCAACGCGTCGCACAGACGCATCCGTCGCTGGTCGTGCACGAGCGCGATCTCGCCCGCGAACAACCCGGCCCGCACGGCGGCGCCGGCCCCACCACGGCGTATCCCTTTTTCGCAGACGCGCCGGAGTTGAAGTTTGTACTGCGCAAACGCGTGCTGCACAAAGGTGCCGGCATCGGCCTGCATCTGCACGACAAGGACGAGGTCTACTACATCGTCAGCGGCCGTGGCCTGTACGCGCTGGATGGCAAGCAGTACGACGTCGCAGCGGGCGATGCACTGCTGACGCGCCCGGGCAGCACCCATGCATTGCAGCAGACCGGTGATGCACCATTGGTGCTGTTGTTGGCCTACCTGCCAGCGCCGGCAGGGTGAACCGTCGGCGCGATGCAGCGCAGGTATGGGCGCCGCAGACGCGCCACCCAAGCGATGCCCCGCCGACCCAGCGCTGCAACCCCGGTGGCACTCGATCCAGGACTGCAGCCATCGCCGTGCATTGCGCCGCATGACCTTCGGCATGCTGGCAGGCGGCCTCGACCGGCGGCATGATCGGCGATCCCACACTGCTCGGCGTGCATGAAAACTTCCTGGTTGCTTCTGTGTGTGCTCATCGCGCTGGCACCTGGCGCACTGGCCAGCCCGGCATCGGCCGTCCCTGCTCCGATTGCGCTGGACCTGGAGCTTGCACCGCATGCAACCAAGGGCAACGTGGACACGCTAGAGGTGCGTCTGCGCCTGGCCGCGCTGACCGTGGCCCGCGGCGGCATCGTGGCGCAGCTGCCGATGCAAGAGGGAAACGTGGATAGCGCTGCCGAGCACATCGTCTTGATCGAAGCCGCCGATGCGCAAGGGACGGTGCAGCTCGCCGGGCGCGCGGCCACCGCGCAGGAACGCGGCGATCAAGGCCCGTTGCGCGTCTGGACTGCGCCACGCGCGCTCGGCGGCCCGCTCAGCCTGCACTACCGTGTCCCGGCCAATGCGACCCGGCCGCCGCGCGGCCCGGCGCCGCCCATTTCGTTCCGTAACGATGCGCATGCGTTTTCTGCAGTGTCGAGCATGTTTCTGGTGCTGCCGCCGCAGGCACAAACGTACGCGTTGACCATTCGCTGGGATCTGACGCAGCTGCCCGATGGCGCTAAGGGGGTGAGCTCGTTCGGCGAAGGGACGGTGCAGGTCGCGCAGATCGACAACGACAGTTTGTCCGGGGTGTTCTTCATGGCCGGGGAGGTCGGACGCTGGCCGAGCGTGCCGCGTGCGGACGGGTTTTCGGTCGCCTGGCAAGGCCAGCCGCCCTTCGATGCGAATGCGTTATCCGCGTGGGTGGGCAAGCTGCACGAGCAGTTCGAGCTGGCGTTTCCGCAGCCCGAGTCCAGCCCCTACACGATCTTCCTGCGCTACAACCCGGTCAACGCGGGCGGCGGCACCGCACTGAACCAGTCATTCGTCACCACCTATGGCGCAGGGGCCGGCGCCGATGTGGACCTGATCAAGATCACCTTGTCGCACGAAATGTTCCATACCTATCAGCCGCGCCTTTCCGAGCACGGGCCCGAGTCCACGACCTGGTTCAGCGAAGGCTCGGCGGTGTTCTACCAGGCGCTGCTGCCGCTGCGATTCGGTTTGCTCTCCCCGCAGCAGTTTCTGGATTCGCTCAACATGACCGCGGCGCGTTACTACACCAATGCGCTGGGAAATCTGCCCAACGCACGCATCGATGAGGGATTCTGGAAGGACACCCGTATCCGCACGCTCGCTTACGACCGCGGCATGTTGTATCTGGCTACGGTGAACGATGCGCTACGCAAGCGATCGCAGGGCCAGCGTTCGCTGGATGACCTGCTGCGTGCGTTGCTGGCGATCGGCCAGCAGCGCGAGGCAACACAGGCCGATTGGGAGGCCTTGCTGAAGGCGGAGCTGGGCGAGGCGGCGGTGCAGGACTTTCATGCCTTCCTGGCCGGCACGCCGCCGTTGCCGGCGTCGGACGCGTTCGGGCCGTGCTTTCGCAGGACCAGCAAGCCGCTGCGGCGGTATGTGTTGGGATTCGAGCCGGCGGTGCTGGCCGAACCCAAGCGCGTCGTGCGCGGGCTGATGGCAGCGTCGGCGGCGGCGCAGGTAGGAGTGCGCAACGGCGATGAGATCGTGCGTCCGGTGCCGCAGGACGGCATCCAGGGCAATCAGACCGAGCACCTGCAGTTGCGCTTGCGTCGCGACGGCAAGGAGTTCGATGTGGACTATCTGCCACGCGGCGAGCAGGTAGACGCCTGGCAATGGGAGCGCGTGCCTGGGGTGGACGATGCGCAATGCCGGCTGTGAGTCGGCGCTGATGCGTGTGGGCGTGCCTGTCTGCGGATAAGCACCCAGCCATCCGGTGCGCCGTTGCGCACGTGCCGCTGCCGGATCACTGCGTCGCTGAGGTGCCCGCATGCGCGACGGGGATTGCCCTCGCACGCCGCGATCGCGGCGTGTCCGTCTGCGTCACCCTGCATGCCCGTCGCACAAGGCGCGCAGCGCATGGATGAAGGCTCAGGCCTTATCCACCCCGTAATGCACCAGGCCCAGCCGTGCCAGGTCGCTGGAGCGGCGGTAATAGACCTCTTCCCAGCCCTGCACGCGTTGGCGGTCGGCCTCGTTCATGGCGTCCAGGATGTCTTCGATGCTGAGCAGGTCGGGGTCTTCTTCCAGCCATTCGAACACCGCGCCCAGGCCTTCGATGGCCTGCCGAGTTTGCGCTGCGCCCATTGCTGCCAGACCGCGCACTGCGTCGCTGCGGGTGGCCGCATCCCAGCGGTCGAAGTAGCGGGCGTAGCCGCTTTCGGTCATGTCCGCATCCAGCCGGGCAAGCGCGACCAGCTCGCGTTCGCCCGGCGATAGCGCGTCCAGACGTCCGCGCAACGTTGCCAGTTTTGCCTGCGCGCGTGCGGCGCGACGGCGCCACAGCAGCTCGGGCATGTTGATCAGCCCCTCCGCTGTGGGCGGCGCCACCGCAGGCCAATTCACGCCATGGCCGTCCTCGGTGATCTGCCAGTGCGCGCGCTGTGGTGGCGTGGCCTTGAGCAACAACCGATGCGCCTGGATGGGCTCGTCGATGCGGATGCCGTTGGCCAGGGTGAACAGCAGGCGGGTGTCGTCCAGCTCCAAGCGCCGGATGCGCAGATGCGTCAGGTCCATTGAGCGAATGCGATGTGGGGAGTCTCGACCATAGTCCGCACTGGCGACGGTGTCGAGTCGCTGCGCACTGCGTTGTCCCGCAGCGCGATCTGCACATGCGTCGCATCGCCTTGCCAGGGTGACGCCGCCATCTGGCCAAGGCGCGACAGGGCAGCGCAATGCAGCCACGCACCACGGCGCACGGCTTTCAGCCTCGCCTCTCACCGTGTCAGACACGCAGCGCAGGTCACACGGACGCGCAATCCTTCGCGGCGTTAATCACGTTGGACCGCTGCGTTGACCCGCGGCGGGCAGCGCAGCGCCAACGTGGCTGCTTTACACGTCGCCGTCGCGGCTCCAGCCTTCGCCACTGCCGCGCTGAATCACCTGATCGCTGCTCAGCACATCGCCGGCCGGCACCTGCGCCTGTTGCGCCAGTGCCGCGTAGATCGGCGTGAAGTCCGGGCTGGTCGCATCCATCAACTGCGCAAAGCTGTCGATGACGAAATAGGTCTTCTGAAAACTGTCGATGCGGTAGCGCGTGCGCATGATGCGCTGCAGATCGAAGCCGATGCGATTGGGCGCGGGCGAGTCCAGTGAATACAGTGATTCGCCTTTCGACGACACGATGCCGGCGCCGTAGATGCGCAAGCCTTGCGGCGTGTTGATCAGGCCGAATTCCACCGTATACCAATACAGTCGGGTGAGGTTCTGCAGCGCGTCCGGGCCAATGCCGTGCGCCTTGACCCCGCCACGGCCATAGGCCTGCATGAAGTCGGCAAACAACGGATTCATCAGCAGCGGCACATGCCCGAACAGGTCATGAAACAGGTCCGGCTCGGCGATGTAATCGATCTGATCGGGACGGCGGATCCACCAGGTCACCGGAAAACGCTTGTTGGCCAGGTGATCGAAAAAATCCAGTTCCGGCAGCAGGCCTTCCACGCCGACCAACGTCCAGCCGGTGGCTGCCTGCAGCACCGCGTTGAGCGCATCGAAGCGCGGGATCTGGCTATCGTCCATGCCCATGGCGTCCTGCGCCTGCAGGAACTCATCGCAGGCGCGGCCCACCAGCAACGCACGCTGGCGGCGATACAGCGTGCCCCAGGTGGCATGGTCGTCGCTGCTATAGCCGTCCCACGGCTGATCGACCACGGCCGTGGTGTAGACCGGCACATAACCCTTGTCGGTGAGCTGGTTTTCGACGCGGCGCGGGGCAGTGTTCATGCGACAGGACTTCCGTAGCGACTAAGGATTCACCTTAGCCGGATCGCTGCGCAACAGGATTGCGAATCTTGCGCAGTGCCAGCACTTACGCGCAAGATTCATGCGTCTCGATCTGCTGCTGCGCAACATATGGACCAACCAATCGCCTTGGACCGCACCGATCTGCGGTTGCTCGCCTTGCTGCAGACGCAGGGGCGTACCAGCAACGCCGAGCTCGCCGTGCAGGTGAATCTGTCCGCGTCGGCCTGCCTGCGGCGCACGCAACGGCTGGAGGCCGCCGGCATCATCGCCGGCTACGGTGCGCGCCTGGATGCGCGCGCGCTGGGGCTGGGTCTGCAGGCTTTTGTGCGGGTGCAGCTGGAGCAGCACGGTCAGGCCGATATCGAGCTGTTCGCCGACGGTGTGCGCGGTTGGGACGAAGTGGTGGCGTGCTGGGCGCTGACCGGCGACATGGATTACCTGTTGCAGGTGCAGGTGCGCGATCTGGAGCATTTTTCGCGGTTTCTGCTGGATCGGCTACTCAATGCCACCGGCGTGTCCGACGTCAATTCCAGTTTCGTCCTGCGCACGGTCAAGGCGCCCGAAGGCCTGCCGCTGTCGCATCTGGCGTGATGCATTAGTCGCCTGAACCCCGGGATGCGAAGCGCGTTCCGCCGGCGGAATAGGGCGCACCCGATCGCGCGTACAACCTGTTGCGATCAACGAATCTGGCTGACCTACGACGTCCGGCAGCGGGCACCGTCGCGCAGATCGCGCCGGCAGGAGCAGACGATCCACGGCAGACCGCACTTGCTCTGCAAACGATAACGATTTACATTTACATAACGTCTGGCCGGCTCCGGCCATGTCCTGTTCGTCGATCCGCCAGCCTTGCCAGGCCAGCCAGCTCGTCGCCCGAGCAGCACGCCGACGCCTGCCTGCTTCCTGTCGCCACGCCCTAGCGTGCGCCCACGATCGATGAGAGACCGATGCCTGCACTGACCCACCCACTGACCTGCCTGTCTGTTGCCCTGCTGTGCGCGTTGACCCGGCCTGCCGCTGCGCACGCAGCCGACCTGGCCGATGCCAAGACGCTCGACCAGGTCACCGTCAACGGCACGGTGAGCCGCGCACAGCCGGCCACCACCACGCGCCTGCCGCTGACCCTGCAGGAGACGCCGCAGTCGGTGAGCGTGATCGGATTGCAGCGCCTTGAGGACGAGTCGCTTTTCAGCATCGATGACGTGATGCGCAACGTCACCGGCGTCAACGTGTCGTTCTACGACACCCAGCGCCCACTGTATTTTGCGCGCGGTTTCCAGATCACCGACTTCCAGGTCGATGGCTTGCCTACCTACAGCGGCGCGACCAATCAGGAATACGACACGGTGTTTTACGACCGCATCGAAGTGATCCGCGGCGCCAACGGCCTGCTGACCGGTGCGGGCATTCCCTCGGCCACCGTGAACCTGTTGCGCAAGCGCCCAGGCAAGACGTTCGACGCCTCGGTTGCCGCAAGCGCCGGCACCTGGGATTTCCGCCGCACCCAGGCCGACGTCAATGCACCGCTCACCGACGACGGCCGCTTCCGCAGCCGCGTGGTCGCGGCCTGGCAAGATCGCGACTACTACTACGACCGCTACCACGACAACAAAATGTCCGGCATGGCGGTGCTGGAAGGCGATCTGACCGACAGCACCACACTCACCGTGGGCTATCAACGTCAGGACAACAGCCCGGTCGGTTCGACCTGGGGCACGGTGCCGTTCTTTGCGGCCGATGGCACGCTGGCCAATCTGTCGCGCTCGACCAACATGGCACCGGAATGGACGCGCTGGCAGCGCGAAACCAGCACCGCCTTCGCCAATCTGGAACAACGCTTCGGCGAGGATTGGCTGCTGCGCGTCAACTACGCGCACACCAAGGGCGATGTGCAAAGCATTCGCGTGTACGGCACCGGCTATCCGGCCGCCGATGGCAGCGGCGTGTTCTTGCGCACCGGCGTCGGCGAAACCAGCGACACCCGCGATGGCGTGGATGTGTATCTGTCGGGCGGGTTCTCGTTGTTCGGCCGCCGGCACGACGTGGTGCTGGGTGGCAGCTGGCAGGATCTGCAATCGACCACCTACGGCATCGCGCAGCAGTACCCCAGCGGCTGGGGATCGTGCATCAACGAAAGCGGTGGGTCTGAGCGCTGCTATCGGATTCCCGACATCCGCAACTGGGATGGCGATGCACCCGAGGTGAGCTACAGCCGCACCGGCGCGCGCCGTGAGGCACGCACCACGCAGCGCGGCGTGTACGCCTCCACACGCTTTCGCCTGGCAGACCCACTGTCGCTGATCGCCGGCGCGCGCCTGAGCACCTGGCAAACGCGCACCCAGGCCTTCAACGTCAGCGGCGGCTACACCGGTACCACCGGCCGCTACAAGGTGAGCGATGAAGTCACCCCGTACGTGGGCTTGGTGTACGACATCGTTCCGGATGTTTCGGTGTACGCCAGCTACACCGAAATCTTCAATCCGCAGAACTACCGCGACAAGGACAACAACCTGCTCGCACCGGTGGAAGGCTCCAACCTGGAGGCCGGCATCAAGGCGCAATTACTCGACGGCCGCGCCATGGCCACGGCCGCCGTGTTCGAAGCAAAGCAGGACAACTACGCGGTGCGCGACATGACCCAGCCCGAATCGTCGTTGCCCGATGGAACCTCCGCGTTTATCGGCGTGGACGGCACCAAGAGCCGCGGTTGGGAGATGGATATCAACGGCGAGATGCTGCCGGGCTGGACGGTCAATGCCGGCTATACCCACGTCAAGGTCACGCGCGCACCCACCGATGCGATCTACGCCAACCTGCCGGAAGACTATCTGCAGCTGTCCACCCAGGTACGCCTGCCCGGCGCGTGGGATCGCCTGAGCATCGGTGGTGGCGTGAGTTGGCAAAGCGCGGTGCGCGGCTTCAACATCGCGCGCCCCACCGGCGATGGCAGCGGCGCCACTACACCGGTCACCGTGGTGCAGAACCCGTATGCGTTGGTGCACTTCAACGCCAACTACCGCATCAGCGACCAGTGGACCGCCACGCTGGCGGTACGCAATGCGTTCGACAAGACCTACTGGGCCAACCTGGATTACCAGAACTACGGCGAACCGCGCTTTGTCAGCGTGTCCCTGCGCTGGCGCTACTGAGGAAACGACAATGCCGGCCGATCACCGCGCGGTGCATGCACCACGGTGATCGGCCCGGCATCGCAACTCACTTCCTAAAGCGGAATTCAACGTATCTGCCGTGCGTAGGAGCGGGCCCGGCCGCGACGCCGTCCCGACACAGCATCAGCGCTTCCGCAGCAGGCATCGACCAACGCACAAAAAGCTCGTTCGCCTGGATCAACACCTCGTGCGCAACAGCGTGCAAATGGCAGGCAGATAACGCCGTAAACCATACGAGCGAAAAACGCGCCGAACGCGTTACATCAAGCAAGCAAGATGCGACACTTCGTAGGAGCGGCCCCGGCCGCGATGCCGTCCCGACACAGCATCAGCGCTTACGCAACAGGCATCGACCAAGGCGAAAAAGCTAGTTCGCCTGAATCAGCACCTCTCGCGCAACAGCGTGCAAATGGCAGGCAGACAACGCCGTAAACCATGCGAGCGGAAAACGCGCCGAACACGTTACATCAAGCAAGCGAGATGCGGCACTTCGTAGGAGCGGCCCCGGCCGCGACGCCGTCCCGATACCACCGATGCGCAAAAACGTTACACAACACCGAACAACCCACTCATCCGCGCCCAAGCGAGCACATGCAACTCACCGTCGCACGCATCCCGCCACATGCAGACGTGCGGTTCTTCCTTGACGTCGCGGACCGCGGCTTACAGTGAGCAGTAAAACCGCAGCACCTGCATGCCACCAGCAAGCCCCACGATCATCCTATACCTCCAATCCAGCAAGGCATCGAGCGCAGCGGACATCCCGCCGCACCACAACCACTTTACGGCGCCACGCATTCCTCGTCCTTGCCGCGGAGTTTCTGCCAGCGCGACCGTTGTTCCAGGCAGCGTTGGTAGGCCTGTTGTTTTGCCGCTGCAGCCTGGTCGGCGGCGTTACGCGTGGCACTGCTACGCGCGGCCTGCAGCTGCGCGATCTTGGCGCGGATCTGCGGCATCACGACCATTGCGGCGCGTTCGCCTTCCAGGATGGCGACACTGCGCTGATTGAAATCGGCCGAGCCGATATCGTTGACCTTGGGGCGCACCACCACGTCTGCACGCTTTAGCTCGGCTTCGCCCAGACGCTGCCCCATGATCGAGATCGACTGGTTCACTGTGCCCAGCAGATCGCCCGGATTCTTGCCGCTGGCCTTGCTGGAAATATCCACTGCCACCACGAATTCGGCGCCGAGCTGACGCGCGGCATCCACTGGCACCGGGCTGACCACACCGCCGTCGACGAAATGGTATTTGCCGATGGTCACCGGCTCGAACACGCCTGGAATGCTGCTGGACGCACGCACCGCCTGGCCGGCGTTACCGCGCACGAAGACGGTGCGCTCGCCGTCTTCCAGGCGCGTGGCCACAACCGCAAACGGCTTGCGCAACTTCTCGATAGGCTTGCCGCCGAGTTGCTCGTTGACGTAGTCCTGCAGCTTCTGGCCCTGCACCAGACCACCGGAGAACAGCCGCACATCGCGGATGCTGGTCTGGTCGAGCGCCACCGCTTTTTCCTGCATTTCGAACGCGTCCATGCCGCTGGCATACAGCGCGCCGACCACGCTGCCGGCGCTGGTGCCCGACACCACCACAGGCGCAAACCCGTTGGCTTCGAGCATCTTGATCACGCCGATATGCGCAAAGCCTTTGACTGCGCCGCCGCCAAGCGCGATGCCGATCTTCACCGGTTTGGCCGCAGCGGCCGAAGGCGCCTGGACCACCGGCGCAGGCGTTGCCGGGCGTGGCTCGCCACCGCAGGCCGAGAGCAGACCGAGCATGGACAACAGGGCAAGCGAGCGGGAGCGGCGGAGCGCAGTCATGGCGAAAACGTCGATGGGAAAGGCGAGGGAGAATACACGCGCGCCGTCACGGTCGCTGCTGTGCCGCGGGGTGGTCGATGGTGGAGGTGATCGAGAACTTGCACAGGCTGTTGGTGGTGCAAGCCTCTGCTGCACTTTCTACTGGCGGGAAAACGCTTGCGCGGAGCGCCGGATGAGGGTGCGCGAAACCTGTCGTCATGCCATTGCAGGTGTGGCTTCGCGTCGTCCCCTCACCCCTGCGGCAGAGGGGCTAGTGCGCGTGCGATGGCGACGTTTCTACGCCGGAGTGCGACATCCCGATTCCCCGGAGCAACGTCCCGACTTGCGCGCGCGACGTCCCTTCTCCCGCGTGCGGGGGAAGGTGCCCGTAGGGCGGATGGGGGGAATCGCCGGCAGTCGATCAAGACAGGCGTGCTCCCGAAGCGCGCCGGACCTGGACCTGCGTCAGTGGGGCGTCTCCGGCATGTATGCGGCGCTCCACACCAGCCACCACACTTGCCTGGCCGCAAAATGCCGCGAGCATCGACGCGGCCTCGCCGCGCCAACCATCAAAACCGGTTATCGCCATCCAGCAGCCTTCCTAGCCCGCCGAGCACCGAGCCTTCGCCGCGTTGCTGGCCGCCGGCTTGCGGGGCGGCCTGTAGCATGCGGCCGGCCATGCGCGAGAACGGCAGCGATTGCAGCCAGACCTTGCCGGGGCCGGTGAGGGTGGCCAGGAACACACCTTCGCCGCCGAAGAACATGCTCTTCAATCCGGCCACGCGCCGCACGTCCATGTCCACGCCAGCGTGATAGGCGACCACGCAGCCGGTGTCCACGTCGATGCGCTCGCCGGGGCCGAGGTCGCGTTCCACCACAGTGCCGCCGGCGTGCACGAACACCCAGCCGTCGCCTTCGAGTTTCTGCATGATGAAGCCCTCGCCGCCGAACAGGCCGGTGAGGATCTTCTTCTGGAAGGCGATGCCCAACGACACCCCGCGCGCGCCGGCCAGGAAGCTGTCTTTCTGGCAGATCAGGCGCCCGCCGTGCTCGGACAGCCGCAGCGCCAGCACCGTACCGGGGTAGGGCGCTGCGAACGCCACCTTGGCCTTGCCGCTGCCGGCATGGGTGAACACGGTGGTAAACATGCTCTCGCCGGTGACCACGCGTTTGCCGGCAGAGAGCAATTTGCCCATCAGCCCGCCGCTGCTGCCGCCCTGACCATCATGCGAGCCGTCGCCGAACACGGTGTCCATCTGCACCGCCGAATCTTTGTACATCAGCGCGCCGGCCTCGGCGATGGCGCTCTCGCCCGGGTCCAGTTCCACTTCGACAAACTGCATGTCGTTGCCGACGATGCGGTAGTCGATCTCATCGGCACGCCCGGCGCTGGCAATGTTGCCAAGCGGAGGCGGTGCGCTGCCACCGCCCTGCAGGTCGGCCAGCTGACGGGCCGGCGTCCAGCCATCGAGTCCATCGCGCCAGGCCAGCGCGTCGGGTTGGCGCTGGGCATGCGCGCGGGCGCTGGCATCGTCGAGCGGGCCGATACGGTCGGCCTGTCCGGGAATATGGAAATACCACTGGGCCATCGGGAAGACTCCTGTCGGTGTGTGCGGCGAGTCTAGCCGCAGCAGCCGGCACCGCGTCCCGTGTCCAAGGTCATGCCGTGCAAGGCGGTCAGGCGTGGTTGCGACGCTAGACGCCGCACGCGGGCCAGCCAGACCTGCACGCCGCCGAGGCGGTCGCGGCCAGGCGGATGCGCTGAAGTAGGCCGCAGCGTGGCTAGCGCCTGCATCGGGCAACGGTGTCGTGTTGACTGCAGCATTGGCACCGCCGGCTTAGAGCAGCTCCCAGAACGACTGTGCTCACTCACCGCCGAGCGGACGCGGCCGGTGCTCGGTGCGGCAGGGTCCACGCGTCCACTCCGGTTCTGAGCGTGCCGTCCGCACCTACCTGACGACGGCTCGCCACGTTGTGTTAGCTGCGCTTATTCCCCCACCGTCGCCCAATAGCGCTCGCCGTCGCGGTGCACGCGCACCGGGCCGTCGAACGCTGCCGACAGGCTGGCATCGGTCAGCAGCGCATCGCGCGGACCATCGGCGATCACCGTGCCGGCGCGCAGCAGAATCACCCGCGCGATTTCCGGCACGATCTCTTCGATGTGGTGAGTCACCAGCACCAGCGTGATGCCTTGCCGGGCAAGGCCGCGCAAGGTGTCGAGCATGTATTGGCGCGCCATCAGGTCCAGGCCGGTGGACGGCTCGTCCAGCAACAGCGCCTGTGGGCGGTTGACCAGGGCGCGCGCGATCAGCACGCGGCGGGTCTCGCCGGCCGACAACTCGGCAAACGGTCGATCCAGCAACGGCAGGGCACGTGCCAGCGCCAAGGCCTCACGTGCCCGCGCGCGCATGTCGTCGCTGACCTCGTGATGCGGCGGCACCACGTAGCTGGCGAAGAAGCCGGACAGCACCGCGCTTTCGACATCCAGCCCCGGCATGTCCGCCAGATTGACGCTCAGATCGCCGCTGACGATCCCCAGCTGCGAGCGCAACCGCTCCACCTGCCAGCGCGCCTGCCCCAGCACCTTCACCGCGGGCTGGCCATCGCCACGCGCCAGCGGATACAGCTCGCGCGTGATGAGCTTGATGAACGAGGATTTGCCGCAGCCGTTGGGGCCGAGGATGGCAGTGTGCTGGCCAAGCGCGATCCGCAAACGCAACGCATGCAGCACCCGGATCTGGCCGCGCATCACACTTGCCTGGTCGAGTTCGATCAGCGCAGGCGCATCGGCAAACGTATCGGCAACATCGGTGGAAACAGTCATACGCAAGACATCAGGCAGTAAGGGAGAAGACACGTGTGAACCGCTTTAGGAAGGCAGGCGTCACCCTACGCATCCGAAGGGTGAAGTTTGCCGCGATCGCCCCCATCATGTCTGCATCGACCAACGAGAAACCGCCGCCGTGGAACTGCCGATGCTGTCCGATCCGATCATCGACTTCCTGACCGCCGGCGTGGCCGGGCTGGGTGTGTGGGGCATGCTCGCGGTGCTGCTGGTGTTCACCCAGCTCACCATCTTTGCGGTGACCTTGTACCTGCATCGTAGCCAGGCGCACCGCGGTGTGGATTTCCATCCGGTGGTGGCGCACTTCTTCCGCTTCTGGACCTGGCTCACCACCTCGATGATCACCCGCGAATGGGTGGCCATCCATCGCAAGCATCACGCCAAGGTCGAAACCGACGAAGATCCGCACAGCCCGCAGACCAAGGGCATCAAGCAGGTGTTCTGGCGCGGCGTGGAGCTGTATCGCGAAGCACGTACGCAACGCGCCGACATCGAGCAGTACGGCAAGGGCGCGCCCAGCGACTGGATCGAGCGGCATCTGTACACCCCGCACGCCAATGCCGGGCCGATCGCACTGCTGGTGCTCAACGGCGTGTTGTTTGGCTTGCCCGGCATTGCGCTATGGGCGATCCAGATGGCGTGGATTCCGTTCTGGGCGGCGGGTGTGGTCAATGGCCTGGGCCATTGGTGGGGCTATCGCAATTTCGAATCCGCCGACACCTCCACCAACCTCACCCCGTGGGCGCTGTGGATCGGTGGCGAAGAACTGCACAACAACCATCACGCGTTTCCGAGTTCGGCACGGTTTTCGATGCGGCGTTGGGAACTGGATATCGGCTGGATCGCGATTCGCGGACTGCAGGCCATGGGTCTGGCCAAGGTGCTGCGTGTTGCCCCGTCGCTGGATATCCGCCCCAATATCGCCGTGCCCGATGCCGATACGCTGAAAGCGCTGTTATCGCATCGCTTCCAGGCCATGACCGATTACCAGCGCAACGTGCTTAAGCCGGCCTTGCGCGAGGAAGCCGCCGCCACCGGCGCCAAGCTGCGTGAGTTGTTGCCGCGGCGTTTGCGCAAGGGCCTGGTCGATGACGGGCGCTGGCTCAAGCCGGATGCGCGCGCGCAGTTGCAGGCCTGGGTGGCGCAGCGTCCGCGTATGCGTACGTTGGTCGAGTACCGCGCGCGCCTGACCGCGGTGCTGGAAGCGCGTAGCCATGATGCGTCCGAGCGTCTCAAGCAGTTGCAGCAGTGGTGCCATGAGGCCGAAGCCAGTGGCAACGCCGCGCTGCAGGCGTACGCGGCGCGGCTCAAGGGTTATGCGCTGAGTGGCGCGTAAGCGCAGCGGCACGCGTACTGCGGTCTGCGCACGCGGCTGGAAAGGCTCGGTGACGCGCGCGCTGCTGATGGCCTGCATCGTCTGTGCGTGCGCGTCTGCGGCACATGCCCAGGTGCAGGACAGCCAGGACTATCTCAAGCGCATGGACACCGATGGCGATGGCCGCGTCAGTCGCGATGAATATCTGGACTGGATGAGCTACGCCTTCGATCAGCGCGATGTCGATCACGACGGTGTGCTGCAAGGCGACGAACTGCCGGGCCGGCGCGGTAAGCCGATCCCCCGCGCCGCACATCGCGCCACCTTGATCGAGCGCTTCGCACGTCAGGACGCCAACGGCGATGATTATCTGAGCGCGCGCGAACTGCTGGCGCCGCCGCGCTGATGCGCACCTTCGCGCGTGCCTGACGTCGCGTTCGGCAAGCTCGCGCGCATGTTCACTCTCGACCAGGTCAGCCGCCGCTACGGCCAGGCCATCGCACTCGACACGGTCACACTGGGCTTTGCCAGCGGCGTTACGACGGCGTTGATCGGCCCCAGCGGCGCCGGCAAGTCCACCGTGTTGCGCATGCTGGTGGGGCTGGAATGGCCTGACAGCGGCACGGTCGCTGTCGATGGCGTGCCATTGGCGCGCGCCAGTCTGCAGGCGCAACGCCAACGCATCGGCTATGTCATCCAGGAAGGTGGGCTGTTCCCCCACCTGGACGCGCGCAGCAACGTGGTGCTGCTGGCGCAGACCCTGGGCTGGACGCGACAACGCATCGATGCGCGCTTGGATAGCCTGTGCACGCTGTGCCAGTTGCCGCCGGAGTTGCTGGCGCGTTATCCGGCCGAACTCTCCGGTGGGCAGCGCCAACGCGTGGGGCTGATCCGCGCCTTGATGCTGGACCCGCCCGCGCTGCTGCTGGACGAACCGCTGGGGGCGCTCGACCCGATCGTGCGCTACGACCTGCAGGCGCAGATGCGCGCGCTGTTTGCGCAGCTTGGCAAGACCGTGGTGCTGGTCACCCATGATGTCGCCGAAGCGGCGTATCTGGCCGACACCCTGGTGCTGATGTGCGCCGGCCGCGTGGTGCAACAGGGCAGTGCACGCGAGCTGCTTGAGCAGCCGGCCGACGCGTTCGTGCAGCGGTTTCTCACCGCACAACGCAGCATCGGCGACGCCGCATGATGGCGCGCCTCTTTGCGGCAATGCTGCTGCTGATCTGCAGCCTCGGCGCGCAGGCCGCGCCGGTGACCATCGGCTCGAAGAACTTCACCGAGGCAGTGATCCTGGGCGAAATCGCCACTGCGGCCGGTCGGCGCGATGGCGTGGACGTGCAACACCGTGCCCAGCTCGGCGGCACGCGCATTCTGTGGCGCGCGCTGGAAACCGGCCAGATCGATGCCTATGCCGAATACACCGGCACCCTGGCGCAGGAACTGCTGCAGTTGCCCAAGGCCAGCCACGCCGAGCTGCGTGCGGCGCTGGACGCACGCGGTCTGGCGATGACCGAGTCGCTGGGGTTTCAGGACACCTATGCGTTTGGTATGCGCCGTGCGCGTGCGCAGGCGCTGGGCATCGCATCGCTCTCTGATCTGGCCCGCCACCCGGCACTGAAGATCGGGTTGAGCAATGAATTCATGCAGCGTGCCGACGGCTGGCCCGGCGTGCGTGCGGCCTACGGCTTGCCGCAGACCGCCACCGGGCTGGATCACGATCTGGCTTATCGCGCGCTGCAAAGCGGGGCGATCGAGGTCACCGATCTATACAGCACCGATGCGGAGATTCCGTATTACCAGCTGCAAGTGCTGCGCGACGACCGCCAATATTTCCCCGAGTATCAAGCGGTGTTTTTGTATCGCAAGGACCTGGCGCAGCGCGCACCGGCGATGCTCAAGGCTTTGCAAGGTCTGCAGGGACGGATCGACGAAGCCACCATGCAGCGGCTCAATGCGCAGGTGAAATTGGAGCGGCAGTCCGAGGCGGCGGTGGCCGCGCAATGGCTGGGCGTTGCGGCCACGGCACAAGCGGATTCGCGCATCGGCCGGTTGCTGCGTCACACCCGCGAGCATCTGGCGCTGGTCGGCATCTCGCTGGGCTTCGCGTTGCTGATTGCGCTGCCCTTGGGTGTGCTCGCAGCGCGGCGGCCGCGGCTAGGCCAGGTGGTGTTGTCGTTGACCGGTGTGTTGCAGACGCTGCCCTCGTTGGCCGTGTTCGTCTTCATGATTCCGTTGTTCGGCATCGGCGCAAAACCGGCGATTGCCGCGTTGTTTCTGTATAGCCTGCTGCCGATCGTGCGCAATACCCATGCCGGGCTCACTTCGATTCCGCGTGAGTTACGCCAGACCGCCGAAGCGATCGGGTTGCCGGCCTGGACGCGATTGTGGCGCGTGGAATTGCCGCTGGCCCGCCGCACTATCGTGGCCGGTATCCAGACCGCTGCGGTCATCAACGTAGGCACCGCCACCTTGGGTGCGCTGATCGGTGCCGGTGGGTATGGTCAGCCGATTCTCACCGGCATCCGTCTCGACGACATCGGCTTGATTCTGGAAGGCGCGATCCCCGCCGCCGTCCTCGCACTGCTGGTGCAGGCGGCATTCGAAGGGCTGGAGCGTTGGGCAACCCCACGCGGCCTGCGGCTCAGTCAGCGCGGTTAAGCAGCGGACAAATAATCCCCCATCAACCCGTAGGAGCGGACCCGGCCGCGACACCGCCTTACTCGGGTCACGCCCCGTCGCGGCCAGGTCCGCTCCTACATGCGCTGGCGTACCGCGTCACTGCCCTGGCAGCGCAGCAATCAAGCGCAGGAGGGCATCGTCGGCAACACTCAGGTGCGGTGCGATACGTAAACGTCTATGCCGCCGCGTGCAGATCGCGCCTTGCTCGCCGAGCGTCTTTACTACCGCATCCAACTGGGTGGCCGGCGGCTGCAACGCGGTCAGATGCGGCGCATGGCCGAGGGTGCACCAATGGCCGAGCCCGCGCGCAGATAACGCCGCATCCCACTGCGCGGTCAGTGCGCCCAGCGCAGCAGCGATACGTGCGGGTTGCCAGGCCGTCACTTGCTGCAGGGCGGCCGTTGCCATCGCAATCCGCAACGGGTCGGTAACGCCGCCGGCATCGAACCGCCGTGCCCCTTCGCGATACTCCGGCGCCTGCGCCACCGGAAACTCCCAGCTGCTGCCGGCATCCCGGCCGATCCAGTGTTCTTCGATCGGCACGCCCTGCGTGCGCCACTGCGGCGCCACCCACAGCCACGCCAGGCCCATCGGCCCCAGCAACCATTTATGGCCGACACTGACCACGAACTCCGGCTTCCAGCGCGGCAGGTCGGTCGGCATGACGCCCAGGCTTTGGCTCAGATCCAGCACCAGCGCCGCACCGCGCGCGTGCACCGCCGCGCTGATCCGGTCCAGGTCCAGCTGCCGCCCGTCCAGCCAGTACGCATGCGGCAGGCTGACGATGCGCAGCGCAGGCGTCTGTTCAACCGCGTCCAGCACCGCATCGGTCAGCACTGTGCCGGCAGCGGTTGGCACCGCCACAATGCGTGCGCCCACCTCCGTGCAGCGCCGTTGCCAGATCAGCAGGTTGGACGGGAATTGCCCGTCCAGCAGCAGCACCGCGTCGCCGCCATGCAGTGGCAGATTGCGTGCAGCCGTGGCCAGCCCATGCGCGGCCGACGGCAACATCGCCACCGCATCGACATCGTTGTCGAACAGACCGGCGGCCAAGCGGCGTAGATGCTCGATGTCGCGCAGCCATGCATCGAATGGCAACCGCCACGGCGTGGCCATCGCATCGACCGCCTGATGCGCCACGGCCTGCACCACAGTCAGCAACGGCCCGCGCGAGGCAGCGTCCAGATAGATGACCTCATCGGGTAGCGCAAATGCGCGGTGCCGGTGTTCCCAGGCGACAGGGGTGGGGAGCGAACTGGGCAGCGAAGACGATGGCATGCCAACAGCTTACCGCTGGCTGCCATGCCGCCGACACGGCGCGTTCACGGACGCTCCTCAAGCATATGGCGATGTCTGCACTCTCACCCCTGGTGGTCAACCGCCAGCAACAGCAGTTGACGCTGCTGCAACGCTACGCGCAGACCCGCGCGCTGAGCGACCGTCTTGCCGCACCCCTGAGCGCGGAAGACGCGATGGTGCAGAGCATGCCCGATGCCAGCCCCAGCAAATGGCATCTGGCGCATACCACCTGGTTTTTTGAACGCTTCGTGCTGCAGTCCGACCCTGCGTACCGCGTTTTCGACCCGGCGTGGGATTTTTTGTTCAATAGTTACTATCAAAGTGTGGGCCCGATGCATGCGCGTACACGTCGCGGCGTGTTGTCGCGGCCATCGCTGCAGCAGGTGCGCGACTACCGTGCGGCCGTCGACACCCACATGCAGCAGCGCTTGCAAGATGGCGCGCTCGACGCGCAGGCCTGCACCATCGTGCAACTGGGCATCCAGCACGAGCAGCAGCATCAGGAATTATTGCTGACCGACATCAAGCACGCGTTGTGGAGCAATCCGCTGCAGCCGGCCTACCGCGATGCGCCCGCACCCGAAGCTGCATTGCCGAGTGCACTGCGTTGGCATGCGCGCGATGAGCAGATTGCTGAGATCGGTGCACCGGCATGGCCGCAGTGCGACACGTTTGCCTACGACAACGAGTCGCCGCGTCACCGCGTGCTGATCGGGGCGCATGCCTTGGCCAACCGTGTCGTCACCAATGCCGAGTTCCAGGAGTTCATCGACGCCGGCGGTTACCGCAGCGCCAGTGCCTGGCTCAGCGATGGCTGGGCGATGGTGCAGGCGCAGGGCTGGCAGCATCCGCTGTACTGGGATGCAGATGGGCGCGAATTCACCCTGGATGGCTGGCGCACGCGCGATGCGCACGCGCCGGTCTGTCACCTGAGCCTGTTCGAAGCCGATGCGTTCGCCCGCTGGGCCGGTGCGCGTCTGCCCACCGAAGCCGAGTGGGAACAGGCGGCTGCCGGGGTGCCGGTGCAGGGCAATTTTGTCGATACCGACGCACTGCATCCCCGCGCTGCGCAGGCCGTGGACACCGGCATGCAGCAGCTGTTTGGCGATGTGTGGGAGTGGACCGGCAGTGCCTATCTGCCGTATCCGGGTTTCGCACCATGGCCTGGCTCGTTGGGCGAATACAACGGCAAATTCATGAATGCGCAATGGGTGCTGCGCGGTGGCAGCTGCGCCACGCCGGCCAGTCACCTGCGCGCCAGTTACCGCAACTTTTTCCCCTCCGATGCGCGTTGGCAGTTTGCCGGCGTGCGTCTTGCCAAGGATCTGCCTTGAACGCCGCCGCCCATGCCATGCAACGCGCCCATGCCGCGCTGACCGATCTGCGTCCGCAGCCGGACGACATCACCGCCGACGCACTGGCGGGCTTGTCGCAAACACCCAAGACGCTGCCGTCCAAGTATTTCTACGACGCCCGCGGCTCGCAGCTGTTCGAAGCCATCACCCGGCAGCCGGAGTACTACCTCACCGGCACAGAATTGATGTTGCTGGAAGCCAGCATGTCCTCGATCGCGCAGGCGATTGGCCCCGACGTGCATGTGGTCGAATACGGCAGCGGCAGTGGCCGCAAGACCGAGCTGCTGCTGCAAGGCCTGCGCGATGTGGTGGCGTACACGCCGTTGGAAATTTCGCGCACCGCATTGCTGGAGAGCACCGCACGGTTGACCCAGCAATTTCCGCAGATTCAGATGCTGCCGGTCTGCACCGACTTCACCACACCGTTGCGTCTTCCCGATGCGCAGCGCCCTTCGCGCCGACACGTGGTGTTCTTCCCCGGCTCCACGCTAGGCAACTTCACCGACACTGCCGCCATCGCCTTGATGGATGCGATGCGCCAGACCATGGGCAGCGATGGCTGCGCGTTAATCGGCATCGATCTGGACAAGGATTCCGACCTGATCGAAGCCGCCTATAACGATGCGGCCGGCGTCACTGCCGAGTTCACGTTGAACCTGTTGGCGCGGCTCAATCGCGAGATCGGCAGCGACTTCGATCTGGATGGTTTCCGTCACCATGCGGTGTATGCGAGCGAACGCGGCCGCATCGAAACCTTTTTGATCAGTCAGCGCGACCAACGCGTGCACGTGGGCGGAAAGGAATTCGCCTTTGCCGAAGGCGAAGCCATGCAGGTCGAATACAGCTACAAATACACCGATACGCGTTTTGCCGAACTGGCCGCCGCCGCCGGGCTCAAGGTCACGCACGGCTGGAATGATGCGAAGGATTGGTTCGGGCTGCGCCTGCTGCGCCCGGTGTGAGCGAACCGGATCGCCACCATGGCCGAACGCGGCCTGGCGATCCGGTTCCAACCATCATCAGTTCGATTGCAACAGTGTGCGCATGCGGTGGCACGAAGCGGCGATGGCATCCACCAGCGCATCCAGAACCGGATGCGCAACGCCTTCCTGCCGAAGCACGACGGCAAGATCACGCGCCTGATCGGGCAGGTCGCTTGCGGCCACCTCCATCCAGGCAAGGCAGGTCATGCCGTCCAGGCGTAGCGTTTCGGCCAGTTGCCGCCAGTCGCCTGGACGAATGTCCCACCAGCGATAGTGGCTGCCGACCTTCATTGCCATCTTGATTTTGCGCTGTTGCAGCTGCGGATACGGCAGGGCGCTGGAGATGTCATACAACGGTGCCAGCCGGACCTGCCGGTGTTGGCCGAGCAGCAGCGAATAGTTCTTCGCGTGGGCATCGGTGCCGCCGATCAGGTGGTTGAAGACCAACGCCTGGAACAAGGTGTCGATGTCCTGCCGCGGCTGCGAGGAGTGCGTCCACAACAGTTGCGACAGCGCAGCCGGTCCCGGGCCGCCCTGGTTCTGGTACTTGATCTGCGGCATCACTCCCAGCGCTTGTCAGACGTCTTCCTGGTGTACGCGCAGCAGCCTGCCGTTGCTGGCGATGCGGTCGTAACGTTCGACGCAAATGGCGGTTTCATCGCCGAAGCGCAGCGCCTGGGCGGCGGCGGTCGGCAGGCCGATGCTGCGCGCCAGGCGCAGGCAGAACAGCTCGTTCTCGACGAACCCGTCGTATTCGCCGCTCGGTGGTTTGAGGATATGCGTGGTCGGGATGCGTCCGGCCGGGATTGCCCACTGCTGCCCGTCGTGCAGCAACGCGATCTTGGCCTGCGCGCCGGCCAGGCTGAACTGCCCGACGTCATCGACTTGGCGCGCCGCGCCGCGCCGATGTCCTGGCGCAGCCTGTGCAAGCGTGCTTCCAGTTCGCCATCCGTGAGTGGTTCGATGCTGTCGCTGGCGCCGGACAGCACATCCTCAAGCCGGGCTTCGGTGACGAACTGCACCGCACCAGCGCAATCCTCGCCGACGTGCGACAACAGGGCGAGCGGGTTGCGCGGAGAGACCTGGAACCTGGAGGCCCAGCGTTGCAAGGTGGCTTCGTTGTCTGGCAACAAGCCCCATAGCACTGCACTGACCGCCTCGGTGCGGTGATCCTCCTTGCTCAGGGGAAGGTTCAACGACAGCGGTATCGCACTTTTCGAATGCTGCCAGTCCGGCGTGTAGGTGAACCGTGGATGCCCATGCGGGTCGGGCGCCAGATAGCCGATCACCTGGTTTTCGATCAGTGCGATCAGTCTCACGGATCGCCCTTCTTTTTAGAAGATGCCGATATGACTTTGGAAATTTTCGCTGCCTTGCCAACCTTCGAACGATCAAGTGCGGAGACCTGGTTCTGCAAGACTTCATTCACTACATGTTTTTCATTCGGTGCATTGATCATTGAGGGATACTGATTCAGCGCTGCTGTTAAGGCTGCCTGCGCCGGAGACTGTTTTACAGCATCCAATGCCGATGATGGTCTGAGTAAGCCTGCATTTTTCAGCCTATCGAGCGACGAGAATTGGTTCGTGAGGAGGGTGTTGTTGAACGCATTGAGAACGTCGGTTCCCACTGGTGTATTGGACCGGTTATGTTCAACGATCGCGTCGAGATTGATCGGCGTCACGGTGCCGCGATCGGGCACGCGCGCTTGCGGAGCCTGAGCAACGCCTGGGCTAAGCATCAACTCCAGTCCCAACGCCTGCAGTGCTCTCAGGATCAATTGCAGCTCCGCGCGCGGCTTGCCTTTCTCGATATCGACGACCCATTGCCGGCTTACGCCGATTTCGTTGGCCAGGCGAGCCTGATCCCAGCCTAAGCGCTTACGCCTGGCGCGGACGATGTTGCCGATATCGGACGGCGTGCGGACAGTATCCATGGCTGCAATGTAAGCGATCGACGACATTGGTGCAATGTCGTCGATCGCTTACATCGACAGGCCGATTCGCGCTCAAGCACCCAGTCATCTCCAGCTGGATGTCGTCGATCGCTTACATCGGCGAAGTGTCATCGCTCGGCGACATCAAGCCGCCTGCACCACATGCAGCACCTTCGGATTGCGCCACTGCGCCAGCAAGGCCGCTTCGCGCGCCTTGGCCTCACGCAGATGCGCCTCCTTGACGTGCCCATAGCCACGGATGTGTTCGGGGATGCTGGCGATCTGCGCGGCGAGCCCCACGTTGTCGGCATCCACGCTATCCAGCAGCCCGTCCACGGTGGCGAGGTAATCGACAATCAGCTGGCGCTCGCTGCGCCGCTCGGCGGTGTAGCCGAACACATCGAGCTTGCCTCCGCGCAGGAATTTCAGACGTGCCAGCAGCTTGAAAGCGCTGAACATCCACGGCCCGTATTCGCGCTTGATCAAATGGCCGTGTGCATCCTTCTTGGCCAGCAGCGGCGGTGCCAGGTGGAAGCGCACCGTGTAGTCGCCTTCGAACTGCTGCTGCAGCCGGCGCTGGAAATCGCCACGCGTGTACAGCCGCGCCACTTCGTATTCGTCCTTGTAGGACATCAGCTTGAAAGCGTAGCGCGCCACCGCTTCGGTCAGTGCACTGCTGCCGGGGACGCGTTGTGCCTCGTGTGCACGCACGCGTTCCACCAGCGCGCGATAGCGCTGCGCGTAGGTAGCATCTTGATAGTCGGCCAGAAACGCGATGCGGCGGGTAATCGCTTCGTCTAGCGACTGCGCCAGCTGCTCATCGTCGAGTGGATGCACCGGTGCATCCACATCGCCATGCAGTGTGCTGCCATCGGTTTGCGCCAACGCACGCGGTGCGTTTTGTCCGCTGAGAGTGTGGTCTTCCCAGCTACCGGGCGCACGTGCGGCGGGTGTGTCACCGTGTCGATGTGCAGACACGTCAGCGTTGGCCAGACCTGCAGCGCGTTGCACCGCCGGCAGATCCACCGCCGCCAGCCGGCCCCAGGCGAAGGCCTGCTGATTCATCGCCACCGCCGCGCCATTGAGTTCGATCGCGCGCATCAATGCCGCATGCGACAACGGCACCAAGCCGTGCTGCCAGGCATAGCCCAATACGAACAGATTGCTGGCGATCGCATCGCCCAGCAGTGCAGTGGCCAGTTGCGTGGCGTCCAACAATAACGGCTCCTGTCCGCCAAGCGCGGTACGCACACCGGCAATGATCTCGGCAGCCGGGAACTGCAGGTCCGGCTGCGTGGTGAAGCTGCCCGGCATCGCTTCATAGGTGTTGAGTACCACCTGGGTGCGGCCATCGCGCACCTTGGACAGCGCCCAATAATCGTTGACCACCACCATGTCGCAGCCCACCACCAGGTCGGCTTCGCCGGCGGCAATGCGCACCGCATGGATGTCGCCGGGCGTGCGCGCGATGCGGATATGCGTAGTGACCGCGCCGCCTTTTTGCGCCAGGCCGGTCTGGTCCAGCACCGTGGCGCCCTTGCCTTCCAGATGCCCGGCCATGCCCAGCAGCGCACCGATGGTGACCACGCCAGTGCCGCCGACGCCGGTGATCAGGATGTTCCAGGGTTGCTCCAGCGTGGTGCGTTGCGGCGGTGCTGGCAGGTTATCCAGCAATGCGCTGGCATCGCGTTGTTTGCCCTTGCGCAGCGCACCGCCATGCACGGTGACAAAGCTCGGGCAGAACCCGGAGACGCAGGAATAATCCTTGTTGCAATTAGATTGATCGATTTGCCGCTTGCGCCCGAACTCGGTTTCTTTGGGCAGCACCGACACGCAAAAACTTTTCTCGCCGCAATCGCCGCAGCCTTCGCAGACCAGCGAATTGATCATGACCCGCTTGGGCGGATCGACCAGCTTGCCGCGCTTGCGGCGTCGACGTTTTTCGGTGGCGCAAGTCTGATCGAAGATCAGGATCGACACACCCTTGACCGTGCGCAGGTGTTGTTGCACCGCATCCAGCTCGCCACGATCATGAAATGCCACATCAGCGGGAAACAGATCGCGCCGCCGCGTCCACTTGCCGATGTCGTCGCTGACGACCGCAATCTCATGGATGCCTTCGGCGCGCAGCTGATGGGCGATGTCGGGCACGGTGAGCGTGCCGTCCACCGGCTGGCCGCCGGTCATGGCCACCGCATCGTTGTAGAGAATCTTGTAGGTGATGTTGACGCCGGTGGCGACCGATTGGCGAATCGCCAACGAGCCACTATGGAAATACGTGCCATCGCCCAGGTTCTGAAACACGTGCGGGGTATCGGTAAACGGCGCTTGCCCCGACCACGTCACGCCTTCGCCGCCCATGTGGGTGAAGGTGTCGGTGGAGCGGTTCATCCAGGTCACCATGTAATGGCACCCGATGCCGCCCAGCGCGCGTGAGCCTTCCGGCACCACCGTGGAGGTGTTGTGCGGGCAGCCAGAGCAGTAATGCGGCACGCGCGGGAACTGCGCGCGCGGCAAGGCCATTTCCGCTTCCTTGGTCTCCATCCAGCGCAACCGCTGCTCGATCGAATCGGCAGTGAAAAACCGCTGGATCCGCTTGCCGATCACCGCGGCGATCGTGGCCGGGGTCAGCTCGCCGGTCGACGGCAAAATCCATGCGCCGAGTTCGTCGTACTTGCCGACGATGCTCGGCCGCGCACCGGCGTTGGCCGGCCAGTTGTAGAACAGCTCCTTCATCTGGCGCTCGATGAAGGCCTTCTTTTCTTCCACCACCACAATGTCGTCGAGCCCCTGCGCGAACGCGCTGATGCCCACCGGTTCCAGCGGCCAGGTCATGCCGACCTTGTACACGCGGATACCGATCTGCGCGCAGGCCTGCGCATCCAGGCCCAGGTATTCCAGCGCCTGCAATACGTCCAGATAGCTCTTGCCGGTGGTGACGATGCCCAGCCGCGCACGTGGCGAATCCAGCACGATCCGGTCGATCTGGTTTGCCCGTGCGAATGCCTGTGCCGCCGCCACCGCATAGCGATGCAGGCGCATTTCCTGATCCACCGGCGGGTCGGGCCAACGGATGCTCAAACCGCCCGGCGGTAGCGCGAAATCCTCCGGCAGCACGATGCTGCGGGCGAACGGGTCCACCTGCACCGACGCGGACGATTCCACCGTCTCGGCGATGGTCTTGAAGCCGATCCAGCGCCCGGTGTAACGGCTCATCGCCCAGCCCAGCAAACCCATGTCCAGGATGTCCTGCACCCCGGCCGGGTTGAGGATGGGCATCATCGCGCTGACGAATTCGTCTTCCGACCCATGCGGCAGGGTCGAGCTGCGGCAGGCATGGTCGTCGGCGGCCAGCGCCAGCACGCCGCCAAACGGCGAAGTGCCGGCAGCATTGCCGTGCTTGAACACATCGCCGCTGCGGTCCACGCCCGGGCCCTTGCCGTACCACATGCCGTACACGCCCTGCACCTTGGCGCCGGGGAACAGGTTGGTCTGCTGGGTGCCCCACACCATGGTGGCGGCCAGGTCCTCGTTGAGGCCCGGGGTAAAGGTCACCCTGGCGGCATCCAGATGCTTGCGCGCGCGCCACAGTTCCAGATCCAGTCCGCCCAAGGGGCTGCCGCGGTAGCCGCTGATGAAGCCGGCGGTATCCAGGCCGGCCGCGTCGTCGCGCAGGCGCTGCAGCAACGGCAGCCGCACCAGGGCCTGCACGCCGGACAGATAGATGCGCCCATCGGTGCGCGTGTATTTGTGGTCCAGCGTGTAGTCCGCATCCACCCGGCCGAGCTCCGGCGTGTTGGCAGAGTCGGGAGAAGAGAGTGCAGCGGTACTGGTCATGGCGTGCCCGGAAAGGGTGGCTGGGACCCGGTGCGTGTCATCTGAAACCAATGACTCGCCCGACGGATTCCAAAACGGCGGCGCAAAGTGTAACAGTCAGCCTTCACGCGCCCGTTCGCATGCGGATGCACAGCCGTCGCGCTGCGGGTAGGATGGGGACGGGAAGGGTCGTTTGCTGTTTCAGGGGAAAATACAGTGAAAAGGAAATACGCATGGGCCGCCTTGGTCCTGCTCGGAGGCGTGTGGTCGCTGGCGCAGGCGCAGAGCCTGCCCAAGCCCAAGGAGTTCTATTTCGACGAAGACCGCAGCACCACCAAGGCCGTGGTCGCGGTGCCGGGGCAGGGCGATGCGGTGGTCGATCGTCTGGCAGCGATGGTGCAGCGTGACGCACGCGCCGCCGAACCGCGCGCTCAGCTGGCCTCGCTGGCCTATGCCGGCGGACGCACCCAATTGGGCGATGAGCTGTACCAGGGGGCATTGGCATTGGTCTCCAATGGCAGCCAGCAATATCGCACCATCACCTGGAACTACGGCTGGGACCTGGTGCGCGCCGACAAGCCCGACAAGGCGCTGCAGCAGTGGGCCAACCTGGCCAATGGCCGCCCGGCCACGCCGGAATGGTTGCCCATCACCGCCGCACTGACGTTGTGGCGGGCCGGACGCAAGCAGGAGGCTACCGAGTGGTATGCCGCCGCCGTGCGCACCTGGCCCGATCGCTGGAGCAGCACCGCCAATTACGCCAGCCTGCTGCCGGATTGGCGCGACGCAGAGCGCACCAGCCTGGCGGAGGTCTTTGCGGCATGGCAGGCCAGCCCGCCGGCGTTTCCGTAAGCGACGCACCGCGCTGCAGGGATCGCCTGCAGCGCATGCCGTGCAGTGGTCTGCAGGTTTGCTGCAGGGTCCGTGCCCGCCCACCATCGCGGGACACGCTGCAAGGACGTCCTAGTCAGCCCTTACGCGGCAGCCATACCGCTTAAGGTCCCGCAACGGTGAGCGGGCAAGGGCCAGTCGAGTTGGTCGTTATGCAGGGCTTTCAATAAAGCAGCCAGCAACCTGCCTGGTGCGGTGTCCTCGCCGATTGCGGGACCGTTGGCGGCATGGATGCGGCCATCGAGCTCCCAGCGATGGGTTCACAACGTGTCCCGCGAGCGGCGAGGGCACCGCGCCCTCGACAGACTGGCTTCGGGATAGGCAAACGATGGAAGTCTCGCTGCGCACCGATGGCGACGCGTTCTTCGTGCAGGGATTCGATGGCGCGCGCGACCGCTTGTTCCGGCTCGATCTGTTGCGCCGTAAAGGGGCCTGGCCATCTGGCCGACGCGTTGCTCGCGTAAGCGCGACGCCACGCTAGCTCTCCTCCACTCCTCCCCAGTGCCTGGACCCGGCGCTGTGCGATTCTGTGCATCGCTCTCCAACAGACACGATCAGCCATGGCGGTGGATGCATTTGCGTTGATCCTGGCGATGCTGGGGCTTGGCCTGGTGTTCGCGCGGCTTAAGGTGCTGCCGGACAACAGCGCCGACGTGCTCAACCGCATCGTGTTGTACATCTGTCTGCCAGCCTCGGTGCTGACCTACGTGCCGCGCCTGCACCTGGACGCCTCGCTCGCTGGGGTGATCGCCACACCATGGCTGCTGACCGCGATCATTGTGCCGCTGCTGTGGGGCTGCAGCCGCGTGTTGCGCTTCGGCCGTGCCGAGTACGCCGCGCTGCTGATGTGCGTGGTGTTCACCAACTCCAGCTTCATCGGGTTTCCGATGGTGCGCGCGCTGTTGGGCGACCAGGCCCTGCCGTACGCGGTGGTGTACGACCAGTTCGGCACCTTCGTGCTGCTGTCCACCTTCGGCCTGTACGTGCTGGCGCGCTACAGCGGCGATACGCCGCCCACCGCAAAAATCATACTGACCCGTGTCCTCAAGTTCCCGCCGCTGTGGGCGCTGCTGTTCGCGCTGACGCTGATGCCCGCGCAGCCACCGGCCTGGATCGGCGCAGGCCTCAAGAGCCTGGCCGATGCGATGTTGCCGCTGGTGATGCTTGCGGTGGGCTTTTCGCTGCAGTTGCGTCTGCCCGCCGACGAACTCAAGCCACTCGCGGTGGGTCTGGTCTTCAAGCTGGCGGTGATGCCGATCCTGGCGCTGCCGCTGTCCTGGGCGCTCGGCCTGCGCGGGCTGATGCTGCAGACCAACGTGCTCGAATCGGCCATGCCCACCATGATCACCGCCGCCGCGCTGGCCATCTCGCATCGGCTGGCCCCCAGGCTGGCAGCCGCCATGGTCGGCTACAGCATCCTGCTCTCGCTGCTGACCTTGCCCGCCTGGTCCTGGTTGCTGGCGCGCCTGGTGGCTTGATACGCCCGCAGCGGCATGAAATGCTGGCCTGCGGCATGGCGCCGCGCTCACACGGAAGACAAGCACATGCAGGGATATCGTCAGATCGCAGTTGCGCTGCTGTGCCTTGGCACCAGCCTGTCGGCCTCTGCGGCAACAGCGCCTGCCATGCCCGACCCCGCCAACGCACCCGAGGTGCAGCAGTGGGCGCAGCAAGTTGGCCAGGCCATGCAGGCGCGGCTGCAGACCCTGGCCGCCAGCCAACAGCCGCGTCAGCGTTATGTTGCAGGCCTGCTATGGCTCAGCGATGACGCGCAGGCTGATACGGAGTCCGCCGCCACCGGCTACGCGCCAGCCCAGCGGGCAGTGCTGCAAGGAGCGCTGGATGCACGGCCCCGCGATTTGCTGGTCGCGCGCGTAGAGGCCAACGGCTGCCCGGCGGAGCTGCGCTGTGACCCGGCCGGCGCAGTGGTTTTTCTGGAACAGGCCGATGCCGGCAACGCCGATGCGCCGCTGCGGGCCTTCAGCGCTGCGCAGCGACGTGGCGATCGGCTCGCCGCCGAATCCGCCTGGCAGGCCGCCGCACGTGCAGACCATTTCGACAGCGGCGCCGTTGCGCTGGGGCAGGCCTTGCACGCCGCCTATGCCGGGATGCAATGGCCACAATTGCAATCGGTGCAGCTGCGCGCGCAACTGCAGGCACAAGATCTGCCGTCCACTGGTGCGGAGATGGCGATGGGCTACGTGATGGGCGCCTGGGCGGCGCACGTGATTCCGTCGCTGGCCGAGGTCACGCGCCGATGCACCCCGCCCATCGCCGCACCTGCATTGCGCGATGAGTGCATGGCCATCCTCGGCAGCCTGGGCAACGACGACGCAATGCTGGTAACGGCGTTGATCGGCTCCGAGCGCATGGCAGACCTGAGCACCGGCCGCGATGCTGCGTATTGGCACGCGCGGGTACGCGAGTTGCGGTGGTTGCAGCAGCATCAACAGCGCCGCACGCCCAGTTTTGCCACGGCCGCTGCTGAGGTTGAGATCACGTTGACGCAAGGTGAAATCCCCTCATTGCGCGCGTCCTTGCAACGCAGCGGCATTGCCGCTTTGCCTCCGGCGGACTGGCATCCCGTCGCCGCAATTCGCTGAGACACAAGGTGCGCCGCAAACGTGCGCGGCTGAACCGTGCGCCGATGCTGCACTGCGATGACAAACGCACGCATCGCGTTTAACGCGTTTCGACTACTTCCTCACCTTGCCGCGGTGTACGCTGCCGGCTTGCTCCCGGAAGCGAGGCGTGCATGAAGACAGTCCTGGTGGCCGCTTCCAAAGGCGGCGTCGGCAAGACCACGATCGCCACCAACCTGGCCGCATATGCGGCCCTGCAGGGCCAGCGCACCGTGCTGGCAGATGCCGATCCGCAAGGTTCGTCCACGCGCTGGGCGCAGCGACGCGCCAGCCTCGAAAGTGCGGTGCTGCCGATCGACGCCACCAAGCGCCGCAACTGGCAGGCGGCGGTCCCCGATGGCACCGACCAGCTGATCATCGACGCGCCGGCCGGTGCGATGGCCGACGACCTCAGCGGGTTCCTGGACCACGTCGACGCCATCGTGGTGCCGGTGCTGTCCTCGGCGCTGGACATCGAAGCGGTGGTGGGCTTTCTCAACACGCTGGCCAAGGTGCCGCGCGTGCACCAGCGCAAGCTCCCCGTCGGCCTGGTGCTCAACCGCGCCCGACCCTGGACCCAGACTTCGCAGCAGGCCGCCGAGATGATCGGGACCTGGCCATATCCGCTGGTGACCCAATTGCGCGACACCCAGGCCTACGTGGTCATGGCCGGGCTGGGGCGCAGCTTGTTCGATTACCGCTCGGCGCAGGTGCGCGACCATCAACAGGACTGGGAGCCGCTGTTGAAGTGGCTCAAGAAGTCCTAGAACCGGAAAGTTCCTATGCGCGAATTGATCTTGTTGCGACACGCCCATGCAGAGCCGGCCGATACCGGCCAGGCTGACTTCGACCGCCCGCTGTCCCCGCACGGCATCGCCGAAGCGGAGTCTGCCGGGCGCTGGCTGCGCGAACAGCGGCTAGTCCCCGACCGCGTGCTGTGCTCGCCGGCCCGGCGCTCCCGCGAGACGCTGGAGGCGGTGCTCGAGCTCACCGGGTACATCGAACAACGCCTGGACGAACGCATCTACGAGGCCACCCCCGGCACCCTGGCCAGCCTGGTGGACGAACACCGCGAGGCCGAGCGCCTGCTGCTGGTCGGCCACAACCCGGGCCTGGAGCGGCTGGCCGCGCTGATGCACAGCGGGCAGACCGGCGACTACCGCGGCATGCCGACCGCCTCGATCGTCTTGCTGGCCCTGCCGCTGGACGCCACCATCGAGCCGGGGATCGCCCGTTTGACCGCCTTCTGGTGGCCTTGATCTGTGTCATCGTCGCTGCGCTGGTTTGCCTGGCTGGCGCTCTGGGTCACGTTTCCCTGCCTTGCACAGCAGAAAGTGCACGCCATCGACCCGGCGCAATCGCGTTTCGGGTTCGAGATCAAAACCCGTTTCGGCATGAAGATGGAGGGGTTTTTCCCGCGGTTTCGCGGTGAGCTGGTGGAGTTGCCCGATCGGCGCATGCAAGTGCGCTTCCGGCTGGACGCTACCCAGGTGGAGATTCCGGGCAAGGACCGCTACACCAGCTGGATGCGGGGCGAGGATTTCTTCGACGTGGCGCGCTACCCGGTGGTGGAATTCGAGTCGCTGCCGTATGCCGAAGAGGTGGTCAGGGGAGGGGGCGACATCACCGGCAACCTGACCATCCGCGGAATCACCCACATCGAGACCCTGCATGTGGCACCGGCTGAATGCGCGCGGCCGGGCTATGATTGCGACGTGATCAGTCGAGGTACGGTCCTGCGTGGACGTTACGGAATGAATGCGTGGCAGATGGCCCTGGGCGACAGGGTGACGTTCATTCTGCGTGGGCGGTTGCAGGAGGCGCGGCGCCCGTGAGGTTCCTGTTGAGGGTCCTCGTGCTGGCAACCCTGTTGCTCGGCACCGGATGCGCCGGCCTGTCGCAAATCGAACGCAACCGTGCCGCCGGCGTTGCCGCTGCGGCACGCAGCACCGTGGTGAGCTGCACCCAGGCCAATCACTGCGCCCAGCCCTCGCCGCTGCGCACCCTGGGTGGCGACGCCATCACTGCCTCCACGCCGGCCGCGCCGCGGCATTACGCCACCATCGTCGACCACGGCGAAGAATCGCTGGTGGCGCGGCTCAACCTGATTCGCAGCGCAACCCGCACTATCGACCTGCAGACCTACATCTTCGACAAGGACGACAGTGCGCGCATGATTCTGGACGCGCTGACCGATGCGGCGCAGCGTGGGGTCAAGGTCCGCATATTGATCGATCAGCTGTCGGCAATCGCCGACCTGCAGATTCTCGGGGCGCTCGCCAGCACCCACGAAAACCTGCAGCTGCGCATCTACAACCCCACCTTCGGCAAGGTCAAACTCAACTACTTCGATTACGCCGGTAGCGTGGTGTGCTGTTTCCGGCGCTTCAACCAGCGCATGCACAACAAGTTGCTGGTGGTGGACGACGTACTCGGGGTGGTCGGCGGGCGCAATTACCAGGACGACTATTACGACTGGGACAGCGAATATAACTTCCGCGACCGCGACGTGATTCTGGCCGGCCCGGAAGTACGCGCGATGGCGGCCAACTTCGATGCATTCTGGCGCGCGCGGCGCAGTGTCCCGGCCGAGCGCCTGAACGATGTGGGCAAGCTGCTGCTGGAACAGGGCGCACCGCAGATGCCGCCCGCACAATTCCGCCGCCCGGATCGGGTGGCGCGGGTGGACCAGGAAGCGCGCGATCCGCAGTTCGTGCGCGACGCCTTCGTCACCCCGGCGATGTCGGTGCAGCGCGTGCTCTACGTGGCCGACCTGCCGCAAAAGCATCGCAAGGAACATGCCTCCAAAGCAGTGTCGACGGCGCCGGAGCTGGATAGCCTGATCGCCGGCGCACAGCAGGAAGTGCTGCTGCAAACGCCGTATCTGGTGTTGTCCGACGAGGCCCAGGCGATCTTCCGGGAGCTGCGCAAACGCCCGCAGCCGCCGCGCATCGTGGTGTCGACCAATAGCTTGGCGGCCACCGATAACCCCATCGTGTATGCGCTGTCGTACAAGTTCAAACGCCGCAACATGCGCGAGCTGGGTTTCAACCTGTACGAGTTCAAGCCGTTTCCGCTGGATGCGCCGGTGGACTACGCCAATCTGGTGCCGGACCCGCTCAATCCTGCCTCCGACATCAACGAAGACAGTCGCGACAATCGCCTGATCGGCGGCAGTGCGGCCGGCAATGCGGTGCGTGGCAGCAGCGGCGCCGGCCGTACGCCTGGCGGCAGCGAAGTCGATCGCCGCGTGCTGCGCACCGAAACCCGGCCCTCGTTTCTGGGAACGCGTGCGGTCAACAAACCGCTGCCGGTGACCCGCGCCGGTGCGCGCATGGGGCTGCACGCCAAATCGCTGGTGGTGGATCGGCGCATCGGCGTGATCGGCACGCACAACTTCGATCCGCGCAGCGAAAACTACAACACCGAAGCGGCGGTGGTGATCGACGATCCGCGCTTTGCGCAGGCGCTGGCGGCCAGCATCGAACGCGATATGAACCCGGAAAATGCCTGGACGGTGGCTCCGCGCGAAAAGCCGCCGGTGTTGAGCGGATTGAACTACAGCGTGGGCAAGGTCTCCGAAGCCTTGCCGGTGCTGGACTTCTGGCCGTGGCGCTACGCGACCAATTACGAGTTCCAGCCCGGCCCGGGTTGCCCGTTCCCGCTTAAGCGCCAGGACCCGCAGTTCCGGCAGTGCTATGTGGCAGTTGGCGATTTCCCCGAGGTCAACGTCGGCCCCAAATGGTTGCTGGTACGCATGCTGACCGCATTCGGCGCCGGCCTGGTGCCGATTCTTTGATCGACAGCTAAGAACAGCCAACAAAACGACTGTGCTCACCGCCAGGTGGGCGCGGCCTGCGCTCGGTGTGGCATGGACCACGCGTACACTCCGGCTCTGAGCGCGCGGTCCACACGCACCTGACGACTGCTCGCTGCGGTTTTACCGCTCTATGGCTGCAATCGTTCGACAGCAACAAGCGGCGCGCGAGCTGCCGGCAACCGTATAGGCCACCCGCTCACCCAGCGGCGCGACCACTCCCGCCACTCCGTGGCAAGCAGCGACACCGACGATTGCAGTAGCCTTAAATCCACCAGACAGCGGCAGGCGTTGCACCAGTCGCAATCTCGCAGATGCTGTTGCGATTCCCGATTCCCGATTCCCGATTCCCGATTCCCGATTCCCCCAAATCACAAATCCCAGCCCATGACCTTCCGCGCTCCCGTCGATCTTGCTGTCCTCAACGCCGCCAGCCGAAATACCCTGATCGAACATCTGGGCATCGTATTCACCGAGGCCGGTGACGATTGGCTGCGCGCCACCATGCCGGTGGATGCGCGCACCAAGCAGCCGTATGGCCTGCTGCATGGCGGCGCCTCGGTGGTGCTGGCCGAAACCCTGGGCAGCAGTGCCGGCAATCTGTGCGTGGAGATGACCACCCAGATGTGCGTGGGGCTGGAGATCAACGCCAACCATCTGCGTGCCTCCACCGAGGGCCTGGTCACCGGTACCGCACGCGCGGTGCACGTGGGGCGCAGCACCCATGTCTGGGACATCGTCATCGAAAATCCGGCCGGCAAGCGCGTCTGCGTCTCGCGCCTGACCCTGGCCGTGGTGGCGCGCAGCAATGGCTGAGCACGCCTGGCAGCTGCATGGGTGGAACAGCGCCATCCGCTGCCGGCACTGCGCCGCGGCCGAGCTGCTGTCACAATAGTCGTGCCTCCTTCCCCCGTTACCGGTCCCGTTCGTCGAATGAGCGAGTCATCCCTGGACGCCACGCGCGACGCTGGCGGCCCGCTGCGTTGGTTCCGGTACCTGTATCGGGTGCCGCTGCTGCTGTTGCATCTGTCTGTGTTCCTGCCGATCACCATGCTGTGCGTGGTGACGCCGCCGCTGGCGCGCATCCGTACCGGCGCTGAGGACACCCTGGACGAGCTGATGATCCGCTGGTGGCAGGGCAACCTGATGCGCATTTTCGGTTTCCGTCTGCGTCGCTTCGGCACGCCGCTATCGGGCGCCACCCTGTTCGTGGCCAACCACGTCAGCTGGGTCGACATCTCCATGCTGCACAGCCAGCGCGTGATGGGCTTTGTGGCCAAGCGCGAAATCGCCGGCTGGCCGCTGGTGGGCTGGCTGGCGGCCAAGGGCCAGACCATCTTCCATCAACGCGGCAACACCGAATCGCTGGGCGGGGTGCTGCTGGAAATGCTGCAGCGTTTGCGCAGCGGCAAGCCGGTAGGCGTGTTTCCGGAAGGGCGCACCCGCGGCGGTACCGAAGTGGGCCCGTTCCATGCGCGCATCTTCCAGGCGGCGGTGGAAGCCGGCGTGCCGGTGCAGCCTGTGGCGCTGCGCTACGGCACGCGTGGCGCTGCGCAGGCGGTGGTGGCGTTCGGCGAACGCGAAAGTTTCTTCGCCAACATCGTGCGCTTGCTCGGCGAGCCGTCGCGCCTGGCTGAAATCCATTTCCTGGAGCCGATCGGCGCGTTCGATATCGAAGGACGTCGCCGCCTGGCCGACACCTCGCGTCAACGCATCATCGCCGCGATGGAGTCCTGAGCCGGCGATGCGCGCGCTCATCCACCCTGCGGCCAGCGCTTTCGTGCCTGGCCCGATGAGCGCATGAACGCCTCCGACTTTCAGCCGCCGCGCTGGCTGCGCAATCCGCATGTGCAATCGGTGCTGGCCAGCAGCGGCTTGCGCCGGTTGCGCAGCCGTCAGTTGCTGAGCGCCAGCGGCGCGGTCACCAGCGAACATATTCTCGACGGCGGCGACGGCGTACGGCTGCAGGGCTGGATGAGCGTACCGCCCGGCGATACGCCGGTGCGTGGCACCGTGCTGCTGCTGCACGGCTGGGAAGGCAGCGCCGATTCCAACTACATGCGGCTGACCGCCGCGCGCCTGCTCGGCCTGGGCTACCAGGTATTCCGGCTGAATTTTCGCGATCACGGCGGCACCCACCATCTCAATGTGGACCTGTTCCACTCCGATCGCATCGACGAGGTGGTCAACGCGGCCGGCGATCTGTGGCGGCGCTTTCCCGCGCCGCAGCTACTGGCGGCGGGGTATTCGCTGGGCGGTAACTTCGCGCTGCGGCTAGCGTTGCGGGCACCGGCGGCGGGCCTGCCGCTGGCGCGGGTGGCGGCGGTATGTCCGTTGCTGGACCCGGCCGCCACCATGACCCAGCTGGAAAAAGGCCCGCAGTTCTACGACTGGTACTTCCGCCGCAAATGGCGCGAATCGCTGCTGCGCAAGCGCAAGCTTTTTCCGGACCAGCACGGCTACGACGACGCCACCCTGGCGCTGGACATGCGCGAGCTGATGGCCTGGCTGGCAGTGCAGCACACCGGTCACGGTTCGCTGGAAGCGTATTTCGACAGCTATTCGATCGCCGGCGAGCGGCTGGCCGGCCTGCAGGTGCCTTCGGACATCCTGATGGCCGAAGACGACCCGGTGATTCCGTTCGAGGACTTCGCCGGCTGGCAATTGCCGCCGCACGCGCATCTGGAAATCGCGCGCTGGGGCGGCCATTGCGGCTTTCTGGAAAACGCCCGCGGCGACGGCTTTGCCGAACGCTGGGTGGCCGAGCGGCTGGCCGCCGCTCTTTAGGACGGCTAACACACCGTAGCGAGCAGTTGTCAGGTGGCTGCGGACGGCGCGCTCAGAACCGGCGTGTATGCGTGGTCCATGCCGCACTGTGCGCCGGGCGCGCCCGCCTGGCGGCTGCACAGGAGTTTTGTTGGCTACTCTTACAGTCAGGCTGAAAAGACATCCGTCTCTCGATGCCCTGGTCGCGGTTTTATCAGCGGTTACAGGCGGTCTGATGGCCTACTTCAGCTCGGTCAGGCTCTACACGGATCTGCAGACCGGCGAGATCCTGTTCCGTCCACGACTAGGGCCGGCCTCCGTTGGTCCCCAAGCTGCGATCTGGTACACGAGGCATCTGGTCCTTGGGATGCTCTGCGTGGCCGACGGCGCAAGCGTGCCGCGTCGGATGTCGGCACGTGTTTCAACGCCCGACCCGGACGATCAATCGCTCTTAGAACCGCAACGGCGCTGGATAAAGGGCCTTGCACAGGCGTTGAACTTCCACTTGAACGCCGGGCAGTCACAACGCGGGCGTGGCGATAGATCGCAGCGTCCGTCGCACACCAAGCCGCCGCAGCGCGCATCGTTACAATAGTGGTTTGTCCGGGACACGCCGCCGCCATGCAAGACGCCATTCTTCAAGCCCTGCGCCGCAATGCGGCCGACGATGCGGTGGCGCTGGCCCGCGAGTGGGCGACCACCGCGCCCGATAACGCTGCCGCGCACCGCTGGCTCGGGTTGTCCTTGCAACAGCAAGGCCAACCTGCGCTGGCGCTGACCAGCATCGAAACCGCGCTGACGCTGACCCCGGAAGACGCCGATCTGCACCTGCTGCACGCCGGGCTGCTGCTGGCCACGCGCAACCTGTCGGCGGCCGATGCCGCGTTGTCGCGCAGCACCGCGCTGGACCCCAACCAGTTCAACGCCTACGTGATGCAGGCGCACTTGGCGGTGGGGCGCGGCGATCTGGACGACGCCGAGCGACTGAGCCGTACCGCCGCACGCCTGGCGCCGGACCACCCGCAGCTGCTGGCGGTCGATGGCGTCGTGGAGATGCGTCGCGGCCAGAGCGACCGCGCGCTGTCGTTGCTGACCCGCGCTGCCGAGCAGCTGCCGGACGACCCACGGGTGATGTTCGCGCTGGGCTTTGCGTATCTGCAGAAGGAACATTTTGCGTTTGCCGAGCGCGCGTTCGAGCGCGTGGTCGAGCTCAATCCGCCGGGCACCGCGCTGCGCGCGTTCATCGCCCAGCTGGCCCAGCGCCAGGGCCGCCTGGACGATGCGCTGACCGCGATGCAGGGCGTGCTGGCCCAGCCCGATGGCGACATCCCGGCGATGCGCCGGCTGGCCGGCGAGATGGAATTGCAGGCCGGTCGCCCCGATCAGGCGGCTGCGCATCTGCGCCTGGCGCTGGCCCACTGGCCGGCCGACCGCCGCACCTTGCATGCCTTGCTCACCGCCTGGGAGCGTCTGGGCGCGGTGGACGATGCGCGCGACACCCTGGATGCGGCGCTGGCCACCTCCAGCAATGCGCACGATCTATGGCTGGCGCGGCTGGCAGTGGAGCCGGTCGGCGGGCCGCAGGCGCAGGCGGTGATCGAGCGTTGGCTGCTGGGCATGCCCGAGCACCTGCCGGCGCTGGAAGCGTTGATGCGCGTGCACGACATGCAGGGCCACGCCGAGGACGCGGAAATGGTGGCGCGGCAGATCGTGGCGGTGGAGCCGGGCCGCATCAGCGGCGAACAGCGCATCGTCGAAGCGCTGCTGGAGCGCGACCCGCCGGCGGCGATCGCCTGTGTCGAATCCTTGATCGAGTCGTTGCCCGCACCGCAGCAGACCGTGCTGCGGCCGTGGCTAGGCAATGTGCAGGACCGCGCCGGCCAGCCCGACGCCGCGTTGGCCACCTGGATGCAGTTCCATCGCGAACAGGCCCAGCACCGCCTGCCGTTGCCGCCGCAGGCTGCCAAACAGCCGATGCAGTGGCCGGCGCTGGGCAGCATTCCCGACACCGTCACCGCGCGTCCGCTGTTTGTCTGGGGCACCCCGGGCTCGCATGTCGAACGGCTGATCGCGGTGATGGACGCCGCCACCCCGCTGGTGCGCGGCGACCGTTATGGCGCCACGCCGCCGTCCGACGCGTTGCAGAGCTATCGCAGCGTCGAGCAATTGGTATCCGGCGAACTGGCGCCAATGGCCTTGGTGGAAGGCTGGAAAGCGCAGCTGCTGCGCCGCGGTATCGACGATGGCAATGTCATCGACTGGCTGCTGTGGTGGGACAACACCCTGCTCACCGCGCTACGCCCGCATCTGCCGGAGGGGCGCCTGGCAATCGCGCTGCGCGACCCGCGCGACATGCTGCTGGACTGGCTCTCGGCCGGTGCATCCGCGCCGCTGGCCGTGCAGTCGCCGCAGCAGGCCACCGACTGGTTGTTGGCGGCGCTGGAACAGCTGGCCGTGCTGCACGAACGCGATCTGTACCCGCACCGGATCATCCGCCTGGATGGTATCGAAAGCGACCCGCAGGGCATTTCCACGGCGCTGGAGCAGGCGTTCGGACTGAACTTCCCGCTGGTCGAACCGCGCGGCCCGGCACGCCTGGCGTCCGGTCGCTGGCGCAGTTATCGCGGCGTACTCGGCGCCCAGTTCGACCTGCTCACGTTGATCGCAGTGCGCTTCGGGTATCCGCAGGACTGACGCACGGTCTGCCGCTTGTATCTCCCAGCCGCAGTGCTGTCGTAGGAGCGGACCCGG